>CAWILD010000001.1:0-100533 GCA_963836815.1 uncultured Gemmatimonadales bacterium
GAGCTCAGCGGCCGAAAGCCCCTCGAGCTCACCCGCCAGTGCCGCGACCCGGCGGCGCCGGCCTTCCTGCAGGACGCGGGTTCCTTTGGGCGTAGCTCGGACCCAGATCACCCGTCCGTCCTCCCGGTCCCGCTCCCGCTTGAGCAGGCCATCCCGCTCCATCCCCACCAGCGGCCGCGTCATCGTGGGCGGGCTCACCTGTTCGGCGCGGCGAGCTGGCCGATGGTGACTGGCCCACCGAACACCACTACCGAGAGCGCCGAGGTGCGGGCGGCAGTGAGGCCGATAGCCTCGTCCTCCTTGCGGAGCCGGCGGCGCGGGCGGCGACCCGGGCCAGGTCGCCGAGCAAGGGGCGCCGGTACAGGCAGTAGGCCCGCAGCCGTTTCGGCAGGGTGATCACTACTTGGCGGTGCGGCACCGGCGCGAGCAGCGTCTGGTCTGCCCCAGTCAACCGCAAAAATTCCGCATGTTTTTCCGCCATGACCCCGCCCCAGCGGTACGTCCGCTACATCGCCGATCCTCGCTCCACTCCTGTGACCTCACTCACGGTCCGGCTCGCGAACTAGGTCACGGACGAACGCTCCGGATCGACGTAGCATGCAGTTGCCATGGTCACCGGCAGAGCACGTCGGAATGGACGCTCCGCGCGAAACACCCGAGCGCACTCAAAGCGACGGGCGGCCTTGGTCATTGCCGTGCTGGCGGCCGGCCCCGCGCTGCCACCCGAGGCTCGGGCCCAGGCGCGGGCGCGATTGGAGTCGCCGCGATTCCTGGGCGCGGCCGCCGGTCTGGTCCTGGCCAACGGCGCGGTCTGGGCCTGGAACCGATACGTGCACGACCGTCAGTGGGCGCGAGTCGGGACGGCGAGCTGGTGGCGCAATCTCAAGGGCGGGCTCATCTGGGACGACAACAAGCTGGTCATGAACCAGCTGTGGCACCCGGTGCACGGGAGCATGTACTACGGCGCCGCCCGCGGCAGCGGATACTCGTTCTGGACAGCGGCTGCGCTCACCCTGACGGGCAGCGTGCTCTGGGAAGTCATGGGCGAGACCATCACGCCCTCGGTGAACGACATCGTCAGCACGACCATCGGAGGAATCGCGATCGGTGAGGCGTCCCATCGCTTGGCGCTCGGCGCGGCGCGATCCGGGCACTCGCTGCTCGCCTTCGCGCTGAGCCCCGCGAGCACCAGCGTGAGGTGGGCCCTGGGACGGCTCCCCGGACGAATCGAGCGACGGCCTCGGCCCTCCGAGGCTCACGTCCCGGCTCGCGCTCGGCTACCAGCGGGAGCAGGAACCGCCGCCCGGCAGCGCCCGGATCGGTCTGGGTATCGTCGAGCTGGAAAGCGAGTATGGCGATCTCTTCGCCCAGCATCTCGGCGGCCCGTTCGATGCCTTCCGGGTCAGGGCCGGCCTGCGATTCGGCGGGCCCGGCCGGCTGGTGAGCGAGCGGGTGGTACGGGGCCTGGAGGTCAGCGGCCTGCTCACCCGCCTGCGGCTCTGGCGCTCGGGAAGCAGCGCCACCGCGCTGGGCCTCTTCCAGCGTTTCGAGTACGCGGACGTCGGCGCGTTCACGCTCGGGGGACAAGGATTTGACGCCGGGCTGGTGCACCGGGCACACGCCGGGGCAGGCGAGTTGCTGCTCGCGGGTCGCGTGACCGGGCTCCTGCTGGCGGGAACGTCAGCGGAGGTGCTCAATCGCCGGGCCGACTATGGTCCGGCTGCGGGAGCGTCCGCGGCCGCGACCATCCGGCAGGCGGGCGACGAGCTTCTCCACCTGGAGCTCGGCGCGCTCTGGCTGCGCGGCATCACGCCCAATTCCCTGACGCACATGACGCGGCGGGCCCTGGCGCGGCTCACGGTGCCGCTGAGGGGTGGCATCGGGATCCGGCTCACGCTGTCGTGGGCAGATCGGAGAAGCCAGGGGAAGAGCGTGGCGGAGGTGGAGCGGCGTCAACTCGACAGTCAGATCGCGCTGCTCTGTCGGTTGTAGCCAGCTCAGTCCTAACGCACATCGGGGGAATCCTGCACCGACTGGTCGGGCGAGCCGTGACGTGTCTGGTCGCCGTCGCGGCGGCCGGCGGGTGCAGCAGAGTGGACCCGGACGTCAAGACCGGCATCCGGGAGCGGGTCTCCACGAAGCAGCGGCCGCGGTTCCTCGAGGGTGTTCGCTGGACTTTGATGAAGCAGGTCTACCACTGTCGTTCTCCAGTGTCAGTCAAGAGGCGGCGGTTGCTGGGGCGCGATCGTGGTGAGGGCCGAAGTGCCCCTCTACAGCCGAAGACCACCGAAAACCGGGCTGCGCTGTCAAAAGCTCTGTCAAAACACATCCGGGGTTGGCGCAGGAGCGCCGCTCCCCTTGAGCCACGCCTTCAGGAGCTCGCGAGCGACAGAGTAGAGGCGGCGGTCCCGGCCGGCGGCCGCCCTTTCGAATGTGGCCCGCGCAGCAAACGCAGTGCCCGCACACTCGCACTCGGTGCGACGCGGACACGGGGTGCCGCACACGCGAGCCCGGCCGGGCTCACCCACGATACGGCACGCCTCCTCCTGTCCGCCCTCTACGTGGGCCCGCGCTCGATGGCGAACCCTGATGTCTGGCTGACGGCCGGCGGTTGACCTCCATCTATCGGCGAGCGGGAATGGGGTCCCTCCACCGGTCCCCCATGGCGCGCCGCGGCCCGGTACGAGTCAGGAGCGGCGCCACTGTCGAATACCATGGCCGCCGTTCGACACTTAAGGGAGGCCTGCCCCGTCAGGGAGCACCACCCACCCCCATCCACCGGAGCGTTACGATGCTGCTGATCCGCGAGGTGTTCCACTGCAGGCCCGGCAAGGTCCGCCCCCTGGTCGAGAAGTTCCAGGCGATGAACCGCATCATGGCCAACGCCGGCCAGAGCAACATGCGCCTGATGACCGACTTCACCGGGGAGCGCTACTGGACCCTGGTCGCCGAGTTCGAGACCCCCGGCATGGCCGAGTTCGAGAAGATGATGCAGGGGCAGGGGATGAGCGAGGCGGATACCAAGGAGTTCGAGCGCCTCATGGAGGGGTACCACGACCTGATCGACAGCGGGCACCGGGAGATCTACCGGCTGGAGCCGGCCACGAAGGGATGATCGGCTGTCGGCGGCCACGGTGCGTCAACGATCGGCCAGAGCCGTGCATCTCCAGGATCGTCTCGACAGAGAGCCGGAGGCCGAAGTGATGTTCTCTAGCGAGAGCCGTTCATCGTCTCCGTCCGCCGAGTGCCGCTGCTCGTTCAGCTCCATCAGCAAGGGCCGTGGAGCCGGCGTCACGAGGCGCCGTGCGCGGGCGAGACCTCGACGCCCGGGCTCGGTGCGACTGAGATAGGCCTGCAGCAATGCTTGGCTGTCGCTTCAGGCGCGCCTGTTGAAGAGATCCCACGGGTTCCGTTTCTGCGTGTACCCCGGATTCAGAACCTTCAGCCAGGGGAAGCGCGGCGACGGAGTGGCCTACCGGTACGAGGTGCGTTCGACTCCCGGCGTTCGCATCCAACGACTAGGGCACCGCTAATGCGGTGCCCTTTTTCCCGATGTCACTTCTGATGTCCATTAGCTGACGACGTCCACTGCCCCACCGGGGGCCGGCCCTGCTGCCTGCTGAGGGTTCTACTGGCTAGAAGGCAGCCCGAGCCCAAAGCTAGGCGCGTCCTCCTAGCGTTGAAGGTAGGGTGAGGGAGGCGACGTAGTATCCCGAGTGCTGTCCGCGCTCGGGGGGTTGCCCGACTCGTTCGGGCTGCTGTAGCTCCCGCATCCTGTTGCGGCGGCCACGATCGCGATCGTGGCGCACACGATGCCTAGGTGAATCCGCATGCGACCTCCTCGGATAGCCTGGTCCAGGCTACAGGCCGTCGCGCGGGGCTGGCGATGAGCGGTATCACTGACGTAGTCCGACGCGGCCACCAAGCCCCCTCCGTCCTCCAGCTTACCCCGCGTCCGCATCCAACCACTTGGGGCCGGGGCCGAGCGGGCCGCTCCGCGGCGGTGGCGGCGGCTCACCGTCCAGAGACCTTACTATTGTAGGCATGACGTTACCTGTGTAGGCATGACGTTACCTGCGACACGAGCGACGATCCGCTGCCCACACTGCGGGGCAGAGGCCGTGGAGACGATGCCCACCGAGGCATGCGTCTATTTCTGGGACTGCCCGAGCTGCCGGGCCCTCGTGAAGCCGAAGGCGGCCGACTGCTGCGTATTCTGCTCCTACGGTTCCGCCCCCTGCCCTCCCAATTCCTCACACGGAACAAAGTCAGATTGACCCAGGTGACGAGGCGGCGTTGGCTCGGCGTTTCCGCTGTCCGCGCCTGTAACGAGCGGTCACACCGCTTGACGTCGCCTTGACGGACAGACGTCACTCATTGAACACTCGATTTCAGTTGAGCGCCGCTCAGGCGCGGTTTCCATAGCACGCATCTGGTCAGGTGCGGGCCAGGAGGTTCCAATGCAGCCTCTCCGTCTACTCCTGCCGCTGCTTCCAATCCTCGGGGTCCTCGCCTGCAGCGAGCAGGAGTCGCCCACCGCTCCGGCCGAGCCGGCCGGACCGGTCTTCAGCCATATCGCGGGCCACAAGTTGGTCAACAGCCTGGCTGACCCCGGAGATGGTAGCTGCAATGCCGCCCAATGCACCCTGCGCGAGGCGATCGAATCCCCCGGCGCAACCACTGTCACATTCGCCCCTGGCCTGACCGGCACGATCACCCTCGCCGCTCCCGCCGGCGGCGGCGGCCCGCTCGGGATCGCCACGTCGCTCACGATCACGGGTCCAGCCGTGGGGTTGACCATTCGACGCCGGAGCACGGATCCCGCCTTCCGAATCCTGCGTGTCGGCGAGGGCGCGACGGTGACGCTCACGAACCTCACGCTCCGAGATGGAAAGACGGCCCTCCCGGGCGGCGGCATCATCAACTTCGGGACACTGGCTCTGGTCAATTGCAAGGTCGCCGGCAACGCGTCGACCTTGCGCGGCAGGGGCATCGCCAACCAAGGCCCGCTCACCCTCAGACAGAGTACGGTGTCGGACAACTCCGCACCCAAGGGCGGCGGTATCGACAACCACGACGTGCGGCTCGTCGCGACCGGCAGTGCGATCGCGCGCAACGCTGGCGGCGGCATCGACAACCGCGGAGGGACGCTCGAGCTCACCAACACCACGATCAGCGACAATGTCGGCCGCGGGATCACGGGCAACTGGAGCAACTCCACCCTGAACCGAGTCAGGATCACTCGTAACTCCGGAGGCGGCATCGGGCTGCATCAGAGCAGGATCACGCTCACGAACAGCACGATCGCTCGCAACACCGCGCCGGGGGGTGCCGGCATCTTCAACTCCGCCGGGGGGGTCATCACCATCACCAAGAGCACACTGTCCAACAACACGGCCAGCGGTAACGGCGGCGGCATCCTCAACACGTCGGGTGATCCCTTCGGTCGCATCGGCGCCAGGATCACGCTCGTGAACAGCACGGTGACCGGAAACTCCGCCGACTCCGGCGGCGGCATCCTGAACTCGGACCGACTCGGCGGGGCATCGATCACGCTCGTGAACAGCACGGTGGCGTCCAATTCGGCCCGGCAGGGCGGCGGGGGCATCGCTCAGGCGGACGGGCTGGAAGGTCCCAACCCCGTCTTCCTCGCGAACACTCTCGTGGCGCTTAACACCGCGCCCTCAGGCCCTGATCTGCTCGGCGGGTTTGGCGCGCGTTTCAGCCTGGTCGGCGACGGCACCGGCAGTGGACTCACCAACACGGACGGCAATCAGGTCGGCAACGTGAGCCCGAACGGCTCGCCTATCGACCCCAGGCTCGGCCCGCTGGCCGACAACGGTGGACCCACACGGACGCACGCACTTCTGTTGGGGAGCCCGGCGATCGATGCCGCCTCGACGCCCGACTGCCCGCCGACCGACCAGCGCGGAACCATGCGCCCGCAGGCGGCGGCCTGCGACATCGGGAGCTACGAGCGCAGGTAAAGGTGCACGTCCCGGGATCGAGGGCAGCGGGACCTCGACTATCGGGCATAGGAGTGCGTCAAGCGACCTGCGAAGCCGGCGGCTGCGCCGGGGCGTCCCAAAGGACGCGGCGGAGCGCGATCGTCAGCGGAATCGCCAGGATCGCCCCCGGCGCACCGAGCAGGTAGCCCCAGATCACGAGCGAGAGCAGCCCGAGGAGCGGCGGGACATCCAGCCCGCTCTGCATGAACCGCGGCTTGATCAGGTTGTCCACCACGAAATTGAGCACGACGTAGCCGGCCAGGATCACCAGGGCGCGCTGCCAGCCGAACTCGAGCATCGTGAGGATGACCGGGGGCACCAGCGACAGGATGATGCCGACGTTGGGCACGAAGTTCATGACGAAGGCCAGCACGGCCCACACCAGCGCCAGGTCCGTTCCCACCACGCGCATGAGGATGTACACGAGCACCGCGAAGCCCAGGCCGGTGCACGGCGGTGATCAGCGAGGTACTGGCGGACGTCGCGCGCCACGGTCTCGACGATCCCTCCGGGCTGAAACGCTTTGCCGTGCAATCCCCGCTCCGCCAGGATGAACGCGACGATCAGCAGCAGGAGCAGGGCCTGGCTGACCACCGTGCCGACCACCGACAGGAATCCCTGCGCGAAGCCCAGCAGGCGGCCCGGGTTCAGGAGATCGAGGGAGAACACCCGCTCGGGCTGGATCCCGCGAGCGATCAGCCAGCTCTCGAGGCCCTGCCGCAGTGCCTCGGCCTTGTCCTGGTACCCCGGGAGTGCCCGGACGAGCCGGGTCGCCGCCACCCCCAGGAACCCCAGCAGCGCCAGCACCAATACCGCGAGCAGCAAGGTGGTCAGCGCGGCGGCGAGGCCCTTCGACACGCCGCGCCGGCGGAGATCATCGAACGCCGGCACGATCGCGATCGCCAGGAGCGCGGCGATCAGAATGCTGTCGAGCACGGGAGCGGCTTCTCGGATGCCGGCCGCGATGATGACGAAGGCCGCCGTGCCGATCAGAAGGCGATACCGTTGGTCGGACTGATCCAGGAGGCCGAAGAACTGCGTCATGGTTCACGCTCGGTGGAAGGGTCGCAACTTCTCGATTCTCGAACGGTCGTTTGCACCGATGCTGGTTCAGCCTGCCATCGGCTGACAATCTATGCATCCACTCGACCGTGGGGCCGCTCGCCTGCCCCGGCCTTGCCCCGCTAGCCTAGCGTTTTGACCCCCCCCTCCCGCCAGGGTAGATTCCCGCTCCATGAGTCAGATCACCGTCGAGAAGACCGCCGAAGATTCGGCTTCCAAGTCCCTCCGGGTCACCGTGCCGGTGGACCGGGTGCGGGAGGCCGAGGCCAAGGCGGTTCGGTTCTATTCGTCCCGCGCCCGGCTCCCGGGCTTCCGCCCGGGCAAGGCCCCCGAAGCGGTCGTCCGGAAGCGGTTCGGCGACGCCATCCGCCAGTCGGTGCTGGAGGAGGTCATCCGGGAAAGCTGGGAGACCGCCAAGAGCGCCGAGTCGCTCAAGCCCGTCACCGACCCCTCGATCCAGAACCTCAAGTTCGAGGAGGGCAGCCCGATCGAGTTCGATCTCCTCGTCGAGGTGCAGCCGGAGCTCAAGCTCGAGCGGATGGGCGGCTTCCGGCTGGAGCGCCGCGAGGCCACCATCGGCGACGAGGCCGTCGCCGAGCAGCTGGCCCGGATCCAGGAGCAGAAGGCCGCCTGGATCCCCGAGGGTGACGTGCAGCCCGCGCCCGGGCAGATGGTCCGGGTGGAGGTGGCGCCGATCGAGGACGGCAATCCGGGGGCCTCGCAGCCGTACGACCTGGTGCTGGGCCAGAACCAGGCGATCCCCGACCTCGAGGAGCGGATCATGGCGCTCCGCCCCGGCCAGAGCGCCGAGAGCGAGGTCAGGTTCCCCGACGACCATCCCGACGAGTCGCGCCGGGGCCAGACCCGCACGGTCAAGGTGACGCTGCACGAGGTGAAGCGGCAGGAGCTGCCGGCGCTGGACGACGCCTTCGCCCGCGAGGTCGGCGACTTCGAGAGGCTCGACGCGCTGCGCGCCGCCATCCGGCAGGACCTCGAGCGGGAGGCCGCCCGGGAGGCCGACGCCCAGGTGCGGCAGGCGCTCGTCGCCCAGATCGTCGAGGCCAACCGGGTCGAGGCGCCGGAGTCCCTGGTGCACCGGCTGCTGCACGGCTACGCGGACATGTACCGGATCCCGCCGGATCAGCTGGAGGGCTTCGAGCAGCAGTTCCATCCGGTCGCCGCGGCGCAGGTGCAGCGGGACCTGGTCCTCGAGGCGGTGGCCGAGCGCAGGGGCTCAAGGCGACCGAGGCCGACCTCGACGCGCGGATCGCCCGAATGGCGGAGGCGCGGGGTGTCCCGGTCGGCGACGTGTACAGCCAGCTGCAGAAGGCGAACCGGCTGCCGGAGCTGGAGCGGGCCATCACCGAAGAGAAGGTGTTCGATTATCTCCTGTCGCAGTCCACCGTCGAAGAGGTGAAGTCCTGACGATGGCGACTCTCTATCCGCCGTACATCATCGAGCGCTCCAGCCGCGGCGAGCGGACCTACGACATCTTCTCGCGGCTGCTCATGGACCGGATCGTGTTCCTGGGCGCCCCGATCAACGACGATGTCTCGAACATCATCATCGCCCAGCTGCTGTTCCTCGAGGCCGACAATCCCGAGAAGGACATCTACCTGTACATCAACTCGCCCGGCGGCGTGGTCTCGGCCGGCATGGCGATCTACGACACCATGCAGCATCTCCGGGCGCCGGTGAACACGATCTGCATGGGGATGGCGGCCTCGATGGGGTCGTTCCTGCTGGCGGCCGGCACCAAGGGCAAGCGGAGCGCCCTGCCCCACTCGCGGATCATGATCCACCAGCCCTCCGGCGGGGCCCAGGGCACCGCGGCGGACATCGAGATCCAGGCCCGGGAGATCCTCTACCTGCGCTCCAAGATGAACGCGCTCTATGCGAAGCACACCGGCCAGCCGATCGAGACGATCGAGCGGGACATGGACCGGGACCGGTTCATGAGCGCCGAGGAGGCCAAGGCCTACGGCCTGATCGACAGCGTCTTCACCCCGCGCAAGGACCTGGTGCCGCGATACGGACGGCAAGAAGGAGACTTGACGCGTCCTCGAAAGCCGGGTCGCAGCTTTACCGGTGGCCCCTCTCCACCTTCACTCACGAACGCGGCTTCATGTCCAACGACAAGCACCTCCGCTGCTCTTTCTGCGGGAAATCGAAGGATTCGGTCCGGAAGTTCATCTCCGGCCCGTCGGTCTACATCTGCAACGAGTGCATCACGCTCTGCAACGAGATCCTGGCGGAGGACGAAGAGCGGGAGGTCGCGGACAGCATCACCCAGGTCCCCACGCCGGCCGAGATCAAGGACGTGCTGGACCAGTACGTGATCGGGCAGGAGCGGGCCAAGCGGACCCTCGCCGTCGCGGTCTACAACCACTACAAGCGGATCAACGCCTCCAACGGGCGGGATGACCGAGGTCGAGCTCGACAAGTCGAACATCCTCCTGATCGGCCCCACCGGCGTCGGCAAGACGCTGCTCGCGCAGACCCTCGCCCGCATCCTCGACGTCCCCTTCACCATCGCCGACGCCACCACGCTCACCGAGGCCGGCTACGTCGGCGAGGACGTGGAGAACATCCTGGTCCGGCTGCTGCAGGCCGGCGAGTTCAACGTGGCGGAGTGCGAGCGCGGGCATCGTCTACATCGACGAGATCGACAAGATCGCGCGCAAGTCGGAGAACCCCAGCATCACCCGCGACGTCTCGGGCGAAGGCGTGCAGCAGGCGCTGCTCAAGATCCTCGAGGGCACGGTCGCTTCGGTCCCGCCGCAGGGCGGCCGCAAGCACCCGCAGCAGGAATACATCCAGATCAACACCAAGGACATCCTGTTCATCTGCGGCGGCGCGTTCGACGGGCTGGAGAAGATCATCGAGGCCCGCACCGGCCGGCAGCAGATCGGCTTCGCCAGCGCGGACCGGAAGAAGGCGCCGGACGGCAACAGCCAGAATCCCTTCGCCGAAGTCGAGCCCGATGACCTGCTCCGCTTCGGGCTGATCCCCGAGCTGGTCGGCCGCCTCCCGGTCGTCGTCTCGCTCGAGGCGCTGGACGAGGACGCGCTGATGCGCATCCTGGTCGAGCCCAAGAACGCCCTCACCAAGCAGTACAAGAAGCTCTTCGAGCTCGAGGACGTGGGCCTCACGTTCGATCCCGAGGCGCTCCGCGCGGTGGCCAGAAGGCGCTCAAGCGCGGCACCGGCGCGCGCGGGCTCCGCGCGATCCTCGAGACCATGATGACCGACATCATGTTCGACCTGCCCAACCGGGAGGATGTCCGCGAAGTCGTCATCACCAAGGAAGCGATCACGGAGGGTATCCCGCCGCTCGTTGTGACCGAGCGGGCGCGGACGAAGCGGGAGGCGTGACGGGAGCGGGGGAGGCGGACAGACGGGCAGCGGGGCAGCGGGGTGGTGCTGCCCCGTTCGTGTCTCCGCTGCACGACATTCCGGTCGAATTCGTGGGGTCGTTTCCCGACCCGCTGGTTCGGCTGGACCCGGCGCTGCCCGAGGTGGCATTCATCGGCCGGTCCAACGTCGGGAAGTCCAGTCTGCTCAACGCACTGGTCGGGCGGCCGGGGCTGGCGCGAGTCAGCGGGACGCCGGGCAAGACCACACTGCTCAACGCCTTCCGTCTACCGGAGCTCTACCTGGTGGATCTGCCGGGCTACGGATTCGCCCGGGCGGGCAAGAGCGCGCGCGCGGATACCGTCGCCTGGTCACCGGCTATCTGACCAAGCGCCCCACGCTCGCCGGCGTGGTCTGGCTGCTCGACGTGCGGCACCAGCCGTCGAAGGACGACCGCGAGATGCAGGATCTGTTGGTGGAGAGCGGCCGGCCGGTACTCGCTGCCTTCACCAAGGCCGACAAGCTCACCCGTTCGGCCCAGGCGGCCCGTATCCGTGAGCTGGCCGCGGCACTGGGGTTGCAAGAGGACCAGGTACAGCTCACGAGCAGCAAATCCCAGCTCGGCATCCCGGAGCTGGCGCAGAGCATCATCGCCGCCATAGGAGGGGGAAGATGAAGACGACGCGTACGTTGTTCGTCATCGTCGCGCTGCTGGGCGGCTTGGGGCTCGCACCGCCGGCGACCGCCCAGTATGACGGGCCCGGCGTTTCCGAATTGCCCCCGGCAGGATATGGCTCGCTCAGGCAGAGCGACCTGGCGCTCCAGGGCTCCAACGACGAGATCGAGATCCGATTCGTCCCATTGGACGAGCGCGTCACCCGGCTCCTGGCCTGGGACGCTTACTCCTCCCTTCGAAGCCTCCTGGCCAGCCACCGGCGGCAGATCGACTCCGTCGCGAGCAGCGCGGGCATCTCCAATCCCGGCCTCGCACTCGTCAGCTTTTTCGGACGTCGCGCCGGCGCCCGCTACGATCCTCAGTCGATCACGGTCCAGGTGCGCAACCGGGTGTACCGGCCCCTCGGGATCGTGCCGTTCAGCCCTCGCTTCACCTCCCAGCAGCTGGACGTGCGCCAGTCGGTGAGCGCCATCTACCTGTTCGAGGAGACCATTCCAGTGACCGATGCGTTCACCGTGGCCTACCGCGGCGTCACGTCGGACGACTGGTCGAACAAGCGGACGATGCTGGATAGGGAAAAGGCCCGGGTCTCGGCGCGGGCCCGCGCGGAGCGTCCCGACACCCTCCCACCGGGACAACCGCGCTGAGCTAGGCCGCCGGCGCCTCGCCAGGGGCCTGTCGCGGCCCTCGTGAGCGGCGGCGGTGCCGCCGCTTGCGGCGGAGATCCGCCCGGGCCGCGCGGGCCCGCCTCCCCCCGGAAGCGAACTGATGCAGCAGAAGTCCCACCCCGTACAGCAGCCCGAGTCCGATATGAGACAGCGCCATCGCCCTCAGGAGACTCTCGTGGGTGATGGCCTGGATCAGGTATCCCGTGAGGATCATCGGCCCGAGGGTCACGAGCGTCAGCATGCCGGTCCGCCGGCCGTCGCTCGTTCCCGACCGCACATGGCGCCAGACATGGCGCAATGAGACCAGCCCGATTGAAAAGACGAGCAGCGGCGAGACCAGGATGTGAAGCTTGAGGACCAGCGGCTGCCAGGGATGATTCACGACCGCCAACGGGTCCGCGCTCACCAGCAGGTATTTCATCCATAGATAGACCACCCCGGTCACCAAGGTGGCGATCGAGGTACTCCATACCGCCCAGCGCTCGAACCGGTTCATTTGGCGAGCGGCCTGATGTGTTGGTGCAAGGCCAGGACTCGGCGGGCGGCGCGGGTGATCGCGTGTGAGGTGAGCGTCGCGCCGGTCATCATGGCGATCCCCGATCCGAGTGAGAGGCCGGGGTCGAGCGAGCGGCCCTGAAACTGGCGGAGCCAGCCCTCGCGTGCGTGGTATTCCGGCGGCTCGGCGAAACGCAGGACCTCGATACTGCGAATCCGGTCGTCGGGCTGCACCACGATCATCAGCACCTCGTTGAGCGTCCGCACCCTGTGACTGTCGAAGTACGCCACGCCGACCGGCTGGCCGTCACGGCGAGCGACGTAGTACGTGACCACCGCCTGGTCCACCGGCGAGTCCGGTCCCGCCGCCGCGCGCACCTCCTGAAGCTCGGCCTCGCTCAGGAAGGCGGTCCGCCGCTCGATCTGGGCTCCCGGGAAGGCCGTCGCGAGCGCCTCCTGCTGGGTAAGCTGCGCCCACAACGCGACCGGAGTGGTCCCGACCAGGGCGGCCGCCAACACCAGCGCCCGCAGGCTAGAACAGGTAGCCCAGGTTGACATTCAGCGAGTTGACACCCGTTTCGGCTTCGTTGCTCGAGATCAGGTAGTCGGCCTTCAGCGAGACGTTGGGCACCGGCTTCCACATGGCCCCGACCGTGACCAGCCGCTGATCGGTGGCCGGATCCGCCGCGAAGCCCTCGGGAACCTCGTCCTGGGTGTTGAGCTGTTCGTAGCGAAGGTACGGAATGATCTGGTGCGAGCTGCGGCCGCGCAGCACGTCGTACCCACCCTGGAGATACCACCCCAGCATCCGATCGCCGACCGAGCTCGCTCCGCTGAGGCCATTCAGCTCGTTGATCTCCGCTGCGTCGTCGAGCGTGGCGATCGCCAGCAGGCCCCGTAGGTCGAACCCGCGCGACCTTGTATTCCGCATGTCCTTCCCAGATGAACGTCTGGGCCCCGATCGTCGTCGCCGGATCCGAGGGAAGCGTCGCGCCCTGCCCGGAGTTGCCGACGTAGGCCGAGGTCCCGACCGTGAGGCCGAGCACTCCGGTGTAGTCCACCCGGCCGACGACTCCGAAGTTCTCCGCGCTCGCCTCGGCGCCGTTCTGCCGGCCTTCCCGGAGGCCCGTCGCGCCGAGAACCCGGTCGCATCGAAGCCGTTGACGACGTAGGCGCGGTAGTTGACGCGTCCCGGTCCCGCCGAACACGCCGATGCCGTTCTCGCGCCAGGTGGACGGGATGATCTGCCGCTCCGTCTCCGGCCGGTGCGCACCGAGGAAGGCCGGCGGCTCGTGGATCTCGTTGAGGAATCCCATCGGGCGCGAGCAGCAAGCCGGCCCGAACCCCGAACCGCGGGGACAGGCGGTAATCGAGGTAGGCGAACTCGACCGACACCGAGCCGCCGTCCTCGGTGCTGCCGTGCTCGAACTCGATCTCGGAGTTGAACAGGATCTTGTCGCTGAACTTGTAGCCCACATAGACGATCGCGCGGAGCGCGTCGAGGCGGTCGGTCAGCCCGGAGGGCGACGTCGTCCTGGCGTCTCGCCCGCGAAGTTCTCGTAGAGCACCTCGCCGTAGCCGCCGATCGAGACGCCCTGGCGCACCTTGTAGACCTTGGAGGCGGCGGGGCCGAATCCGAGCACGCTGGTGTCGGCCTCGACCACGACGTCCCGGCCGAGCCGCAGCTCCTCGAGCTCGCGGGTGATGGCGTCGAGCTGGGCCTTGATGCGGGCCAGATCGGTCGTATCCGGCTCCTGCGCCCGCGCGGGCGCGCCCAGCACCATCAGCGCCATCACGACAAACCGTGAGCCTGCCGATCAGCGTGCGGACACTCATCCCCTCCGGGTAGCGGTGGATTCGATCACGAGAAACGACTCGAGCGCCTGATTCCAGCGCGGAACCAGCCTGCCGTCGCGCGCGATGAGAAAGCAGCACGGCGACGTCTCCCGATCCTTCGCCCAGCGCTCGCCCGCCTCGGGACCCAGGACGAGCAGCGCGGTGGAGAGCATGTCCGCCACCGCGGGATCCTCGGCGACGACGGTGACGCTGCCCCAGGCGGGCACCGGCTCCCCGGTGCGGGGGTCGAGCACATGCCCCAGCCGTCGCCCGCCGACGTCCACCCATCGCTCCGACTGAGAGCTGGTGGAGGCGGAGCGGCCGCTCAGGTGCAGCCGCAGGACCTCCTCGGCACGCCGGGAGGGATGCGCCACGGGAACGATCCAGTCCTTGCCGGCCTCGGAGCCGAGGGCGAGGACCTGTCCGCCGAAGTTGAGGAAGGCGGAGGTGACGCCCGCGTCTCGCAGCGCGCGCACGGCCTCACGGAGGGCGACCCCTTTCCCGAAGCCACCGGTATCGAGCCAGGCGGTCGAATCGCGGCGGAGGCCGGTCGACCCGGTGTCCCTCAGCTCGAAACGCCGCAGCCCCGTCGCCGCGCGTGCGGCCGCCAGCTGGGTGCGAGAAGGGATCCGGCCCTCGCCGCGCAGATCCCACGCATCCACCAGCGCGCCGACCGACGGATCGAACGCGCCGCCCGTCTCCCGCGACCAGCGCGCGGCTTCCTGGAGGAGCGCGTACAGGTCGGCCGAGAGGGGGATCGGGATGCCGGGCCGTGCGTGATTGAGCCGGGCGATCTCGCTGTCGTCGCGCCACGTACTGAGGAGGTCATCCACGCGCCGCACGGCGTCGAAGGCCGACTCGATGGCCGCGATGCCTGCCGCGCGATCCGCCGCCACCACGCCGACGCTCAGCGTGGTGCCCATGACGTAGGCCTCGCGCTCGACTCTTGTGGTCGCCGGCGAGCCGGATTGGGTGAGTGCGGCTACGAGCAGCGTGGAAGCGAAGTAGGAAGGGACCACGAGTGAGATCAATGAATGAGAATGAGAATCATTTCAATGTGTTATTTGCTACTACAGTACTCCCCATTGGCTTGCCTGTCAATCTGCGTTCTGGGAGATTCCAACCGCCGCCCTGAACGGAGCTTCTCCATGGTGCTGCTGCCCCTGCAGTCCGTTGCCTTACCCGAAGCCACGGATCGCGTCTACGAGGCCTGGCTCGAAGAGCTGGGCGGTCGTCTGGGCGAGAAAGGCGCCGATTGGTACCGGATCACCCGCGACGTGCTGTACGATCTCTACTACCCCGGCTTCGGGAACTACGAGCAGCGGCTGGCCGACCCGAGCACGTCACCGGCCGCGCGGGCCTCGCTGCTCGCGCTCGATCCCCACAACATCACGCTCGAGCCCGAGTACTACGCCGACGTGGATCCCGCGCGGTTCGCCCGAGTGAAGCCGCTGCTCTGGCTCTGGTACAGCTTCGACCGCACGCCGCTCGGCGGGCAGAACGTCCACGTGGGCGTCCGCTTCCGCCGGCTGCTGGCGCCGCATCTCTTCGCCCGGGTGGGCCGGAACTTCAAGTGCTTCCAGTTCACCGAGTTCTCCTACGGCTACAACCTCGAGGTGGGTGACGACGTCGTGGTGCACCGCTACGTCCTGCTGGACGACCGCGGCGGCATCGTGCTCGGCGACCGGGTCAGCATCTCCGACTACGCCAACATCTACAGCCACACCCACAGCATCGTGGACCAGAAGGACGTCACCAACGCGAAGACGGTCCTGGAGGACGATGTCCGGATCACCTACCACGCCACGGTGCTCGCCGGAGTGCGGGTCGGCCGGAACGCGATGGTCGGCGCGCTGGCCGTCGCCACCAAGGACGTGCGCCCGTACCACGTGAACGTCGGCATTCCCGCCAAGTCCATCCGGGTGAAGCCGAACGCGCCGCCCGAGGCCTACGTGACCGAGCGGGTCATGCGGCGCGACGCCGCGGAGAGCTGAGCGCTGGCCCGCCCGCGCGAGCGCTGGTACTTCTCCCCTTCGGCCCTCGCCGCATGGGCTCTGCTCGCGAGCGCGTTCGTCGCCTATTTCCTCGGCGGCGTCCCCCGCGTCGTCACCGCCCTCGCCGGCCTCGCCGGCGCGATCATCGTCCTGCTCGCGAGCTGGCGCCGCGAGTGGGAGGTGCCGCTCCACGTCATCGGCGCCACCATGCTGGGCATCGTGGCGTGGCTGGCCGCCCCGGAAGTCTGGTGGATCGCGCTGATCGCGGTGCTGACGATCTCGGCCAGCTTCTGGGTCGCGATCGTCCGCGGCCGGCGCCGGGTGCGCGAGTCGGAAGGCAAGAGTGAGCAGCTCGCGAGCCAGCTCGACCGCCGCATCAGCGAGCTGTTCTCCCTCCAGGAACTGAGCTACGTCCTCTCGGAATCGATCCAGCTCGACCGCATCGTGGACCAGGTCGCCCGTTACGCCGGTCGGTTCCTCCAGGCCGACGGCGCGATCGTCGTCCTGGCCGAGGATGAGCATGCCACCGTGCTGCGGGTCGTGGCGGCGAGCGGGACGCTGGAATCGCTGCTGGGACAGGTGAGCCGGACTGCCGACACCGGTCTCGTGCGGTTCGCCATCCAGCGCGAGCGGATCGAGGTGGCCCAGGGCGTCGCGACCCCGACGCGTGGACCTGATCGCCGGCTTGACGGTCCGCTCGGCCGCGGTGGCACCGCTCCGCTCGCAGGGCGTCACCATGGGCGCGCTCGCCGTCGCGGACCGGCAGGGCGGACCCTTCACGACCGAGGATCTCTGGCTGCTCTCCACGGTCGCGACCAACGCCTCGGTCGTGCTGACGAACAGCCGACTCTACGAGATGGTCCGGCGCAGCAAGGAGGAGTGGGAGACCGCCTTCAACGCGCTCGCCGAGGGCATCGCGGTCGTGGGACTCGAGGGGGCCGTGCTCCGGGCCAACCGGGCGCTGGCGGCCCTGGCTGAAGTGCCCGAATCGGACCTGGTGGGCCGGAACTTCTGCGAGATGCTGTTCGGCAGCTCGGACGCGGTATCGGACCTCATCGAGGCGGCCTATCGCGGCGAGCGGACCGCACCGCTCGTCGTGCGGCTGGAGCGGAACCAGCGGGTCCTGCGTCTCACCGCCGCGCCGCTGGCCCAGCGAGGCTCGGTCGTCATCCTGGTCGAAGACGTCACCGAGCAGCGGATCATGGAAGCCCAGCTCATCCAGAACGACAAGATGGCGTCGATCGGCCAGCTCGTGTCCGGCGTCGCCCATGAGCTCAACAATCCGCTGACCTCGATCGCGGGCCTGACCGAGCTGCTGCTGGAGCGGGACGCGCCCGACCTGCCGCGCGAGCACCTGCGCGTCATCCACGACCAGGCCGAGCGCGCGGGCCGTATCGTGCGCAACCTGCTGACGTTCGCCCGGAAGGGGCTCCCCGAGCAGGCCGCGGTGGACCTGAACGACGTCGCCACCCGGACGACCCTGCTGATCGTCTATGAGCTGCAGTTACACGGGATCGAGCTCGAGTCCGCGCTGAGTCCCGAGCCCATCGTCGTGCTCGGCGATCGTTACGAGCTCCAGCAGGTCCTGCTCAACCTCGTGACCAACGCGGTGCAGGCGGTGAGCGGCTTGCCCCCCGGGCGCGCGCGGCGCATCCGGGTCATGACCGAGCGCCACGAGGACGAGGCCGTCCTCCGGGTGTGGGACAGCGGATCCGGCGTGCCGCCCCATCTCGTGCCCCACCTGTTCACGCCCTTCTTCACGACCAAGGGGCCCGGTGAAGGCACCGGCCTCGGACTCTCGCTGAGCTACGGTCTGGTGAAGGCCCACGGCGGGCTGTTGGCCTACGAAGCACCGGCCGAGGGCGGGGCCGAGTTCCGGATGACCCTGCCTCGCTTGGACGCGCCCGCGCCGGTCCTGACGCGAGGAGCTGCCCGGGCCGGCGAGGATGGGGCTGGTGCATCGCATTCTGGTGGTGGACGACGATCCGGCGGTCCATCGCCTGGTGAGCGCGCTGTTCACCCCGGATGGGCACGTGGTCGAGGCGGTGCGGTCCGGGGAGCAGGGCCTGCGCATGCTGCGGGAGCGGCAGTTCGACGTGATCATCGCCGATGCGATGGCCCGGGCGGGGACGACGGAGCTGTTCGTACAGGCGCTCGCCGCGGATCGACCGGAAACCTGCCAGCGACTCATCCTCGGGTGGGCGGGCAACGGCGAGCCGGCCGAGCCGCTACCCGACGGCGGCATTCGCCACGTGCGCAAGCCGTTCAACCTTCGCGATCTTCACGCCATCGCGAGCGAGATCCTCGCTAGTAACCCGCCGCCGTCGCGGAGCGCCACGGCAGAACACTGATCCGCCCCTTCACCCGCGCCGATGCGGCCGCGGCATCCGCCGTCGCCCAGAAGTTTCCTCCCGCGGCCAGGTCCGGCGCGTCGATGAACCATCCGCTCGCCCGAAGGAAGACGTTGCCGGTGACTTCGGTCGCGTGGCCCGTCCCATCCACCAGCAGCCCGTCGCCGACGCCGTCGAAGAGATTGCCCCGAACCCGGCTTCCGGTGGTGGATTGGAGCACGATGCCCTGCTCGGCACCCGCCGACGACGTTGTCGTCGATCCGATAGCCGCTGCTCTTCGCCTTGCCGGTGCGCGGGGCCGCGACCAGGATGCCGACCCGCGCGTCCACCAGGACGTTCGCCTTCGATCGTGTTGTCCCGCCCGTGCTCCGCCAGGATCGCCGCCGACCGCGCGCCGATCACGGTGTTTCCGCGGAGAACGCTGCCGTTCAGGTGGTCGAGCCGGAAGCCGTTCTCGGAGCTGTCGGCGCGATTCTCCAGGAACGTCGCCGCCCAGCCGAACGCGCCCACGAACCCGCTCCCCTGGGCCTTCGAGGCGTCGTTGCGGTAGATCAGGTTCCCGACCGAGGCGCGGGTGAGCGGCGCCTGACCGGTCAGGAGCAGGCCGATGCTGGACAGCGTCAGGTCGTTCTCGGAGATCGTGTTCGAGTCGCTGCCCTCCCGGATCAGGATGGCGGCCGCGCCGCAGTCGGCCGTGCCTGGGCACCGCACCGTGTGATCCGCCGCATTCCGGACGATGACGTTGTGGGACGCGCGGTACAGATGGATGCCCCAGCCGCTGTTGTTGCTCACGTCGTTGTCCGCGACATAGCTCTCGCGCGCCTCCACCAGGGCGATTCCATTCTGCGCCCCCGCGGGCCGACGCTCCGGTGACGGTGGCCCCGATCGTTCCCTGAAGCAGGATCCCGCCGCCATAGCTCTGGAAGATTTCGGGATCGCACCGGATCCAGCCGGTCGACGCTGTCGCGGTACTCGCGGCCGTGGCGCGGAGTGCCTGCGCCCGGCTTCCCGAGGCATCCACTCCGGTGATGCGATGGCCGCGGCCTCCTTCGAGTCTCACGCCGAAGCGATAGCCTCGCACCGTCCCGCCGAGCACGGAGACATTATCCACCCTGGAGCTGGCGATCCCGACGCCGACGAAACGCGGGGCCACCGAGTCGCCGCTTTCGAGCACCACCCCGGTCAGGTCGATGCGCGTACCGGAGGAGGCCGCGATGATGACGCCGCGCTCGTTGGGGTCGGCGATGCGGTAGCGGCCGGGGCAGATGCGCACCTCGCCCTGGACCTGGGTGCCGGCGCGGCTCGGGCGCAGGCAGGGCGCCGCATCGGCGACCGGTCCGGCGGAGAGAACGAGAAGCAGGCCGAGAGGGATCGAGATCATGGTCGAACCGGATAGCCGCGCTCCCGGAGAAAGGCACGCGCCTCCGGAAGGCTGGAGCCCTGAAAGTGAAAGATCGTGGCCGCGAGCACGCCATGCGCACCCGCCTCGAACGCCTCGGCCAGGTGGGCAAGGTTCCCCGCCCCGCCCGAGGCGATGACCGGCAGCGAGACGGCGCTGGAAGCCGCACGCAGGAGATCGAGATCGTATCCCGACCCGGTCCCGTCCCGGTCCATCGAGGTCAGGAGGATCTCACCGGCACCGAGCGACTCGAGGCGGCGGATCCACTCGACCGCCTCGAGTGGAGTCTCCTCCCGTCCGCCGTTCACGACTACGGCGAGTCGGTCACCCGCCCGCCGCACGTCCACCGCCGCCACGACGCACTGGCTGCCGAAGCTCTCGGCCAGGTGCGAGACGAGCGCCGGGTCCCGCACGGCGGCGGTGTTCACCGAGATCTTGTCCGCCCCCGCACGGAGGGCGGCACCCGCGTCCGTCACCGACCGAATACCCCCGCCGACGGTGAACGGAATGAAGATGGATTCCGCGACTCGCGCGACCATCTCGAGCGTCGTGCGCCGTTGCGTCGGGGCTCGCCGAGATGTCGAGGAATACCAGCTCGTCGGCACCTTCGGCGTCGTACCGGGCCGCCTGCTCCACCGGATCGCCGGCATCGCGGAGGGACTCGAAGTGCACGCCCTTCACGACCCTGCCCCCCGCGACGTCGAGGCAGGGGATGATTCGCCGCGCTAGCATACCCGGAGGACGTCCTCCACCGGGCCGGCGTCGCCGCCGCCCAGCAGGGCCACCGCGTCCGCGAGGGCCCGCCTTTCGCGCGGCCAGGCGAACCGGCTCATGGCGTCGGTCACCGCGAGCCATTCGTAGCGCTGGTGCTCGGGCCCGAGCCGCACCGCCTGCTCGGCCGAGACGAAGGCGGCGAACACCGGGATCAAGGCGATCTCGTCCCGCCGGTGCTGATAGAACGCCTCGACACGACTCAGGTTGTAGAGCCGGAGGGGCGTGGTCCCCGTTTCCTCCGCCAGCTCTCGCACCGCCGCCTGGGCCGGGGTCTCGCCCGCCTCGATGTGTCCGTGCACCGTCTCCCAGGAACCGGGGCAGCGCCCACCGCTCCCGCGCTGCAGCACGAGACATTCGAGCGCCGCGCCCGAGCCGCGCAGCACGAACACATCAACGAGGGAGACCGCGATCCTGGTCATGGATTCCAGCGCGCGAACGCGTCGAGCAGCTCGATGCCGGCCCGCTGCGATTTTTCGGGATGGAACTGTGCACCGAGCACGTTCTCCCTGCCCACCAGCGTGGGAAAAACCTCGTCATACTCGCCGGTGCCAAGCACCGCGCTCTCGGGCACCGACGCCGGGTGGTAGCTGTGGACGTGATAGAAGAAGCTGGCCCGCCCCCCCAGGAGCGGACCGACCACCGGATGGGCCCGGCCCGCCTCAGTGAGATCCACCCTCGCCCAGCCGACGTGGGGCACGTGACGGGAGGTGACGAACCGCCGCACCTCCCCGGGCAGCATGCCCAGGCCGCGAGCGTCCGGTGCCTCTTCACTCCTCTCGAAGAAGAGCTGCAGCCCGAGGCAGATCCCCATCACCGGCCGGCCCGCCGTGGCCACTTCCCGGACGGCCGTCCCGAGGCCGCTCCGCTCCAGGTTCCGCGAGGCCTGACCGAAGTTGCCCACCCCCGGCATCAGCACCCGGTCCGCACTGCGCACCATGTCGGGATCCGTCGTGAGCAGGGCGGTATGCCCGCCGGCGGCCAGCGCGCGCACGACGCTCTTCAGATTGTTGACGCCGTAGTCCACCACCGCAATCACAGCGTCCCCTTGGTCGAGGGCACACCGATCACGCGCGGGTCCACCGCCGTGGCGCCGTCCAGAGCCCGGGCGAATGCCTTGAACGCCGCCTCGACGATGTGATGCGGGTTCTCACCCCGGATGAGGTCGATGTGCGCCGTGAGGCCGGCATTGAGGACCACGGCGCGGAAGAACTCCGGCGTCAGAAACACGTCGTAGTCCCCCAGCATCTGCCACTTGGGAATGTCCACTTGATAATGCAGGTAGGGGCGACCCGACACGTCGACGACCGCACGCACCAGGGCGTCGTCCAGCGGGACCATGGCGTCGGCATAGCGGCGGATGCCCGCGCGATCCCCCAGGGCCCGCTCGATCGCCAGGCCGAGCGCGATGCCGGTGTCCTCGACCGTGTGGTGGCCGTCCACGTGGAGGTCGCCACTGGCTTCCACGGTGAGGTCGAGCAGTCCATGCCGCGCGAGGGCCTCGAGCATGTGGTCGAAGAACCCGATCCCCGTCTTCACTGCCGCGTCGCCCCGGCCATCGAGGTCCACGCGCACGAAGAGGTCGGTCTCTTTGGTCGTCCGGCGGATCTCGCCTACGCGGGGCATTCGAGAATCTCCGTCAGGGCGAGGATGACGGCGTCCATGTCGTCGTCGCTGCCGATCGAGATGCGCAGGCACTCCGCCAGCTCCCCGGCATTGGAGACGTCGCGGACCAGAATCCCGTAGTCATCGTACAGCCTGCGGAACACCTCACGCGCGGGGCGCGCGAGACAGCGGATGAGGACGAAGTTGGCCGCACTCGGAAACACGGTGATCCCCGGCAGCGCGGCCAGCTTCGGCACGAACCGCTCGCGGGTCGCCACGATCCGGCGCGTGCGCTCGGCCAGCAGCGGCGCCTCGCGCAGCAGGATCGTGGCCGCCGACAGCGTCACCGCGTTGACATTGTAGGGCAACTTTCCCTTGACCAGCTCCGCCGCCACCTCCGGATGGGCCAGCCCGACGCCGAACCGAAGGCCGGCCACGCCCATGGCCTTCGAGAACGTCCGCAGCACCACCAGCCGCGAGCTCCGTCCGAGCAACGGGATCGCGCTGGGTCCGCCGAACTCCTGGTAGGCCTCGTCGCACACGACCAGCGCGCGGGTCTCGCGCAATACCCGCTCGACCGCGTCGCCCGGGAGCACCGATCCGGTCGGGTTGTTGGGGGAGTTCAGCACGATCACCCGAGCCCGCTCCTCGACCGCGGCGGTGATCAGGCGATCCAGATCGTACCGGAAGTCCTTTCCCAGAGGGACCGGCACGTACCGCCCCCCGAGCACTCCCGTCAGCAGCCGATACAGGGAGAACGTCGGCGATGGGGCGACGACGACGTCCCCCGCGCCGAGCGCCACGGAGAGTGTCGCCTGGATGAGCTCGTTCGACCCGTTGCCCACCAGCACGCCGTCGGGACGCCACCGGTAGTGCACCGCCAGGCGCTCCAGCAGCTCGCCCGGAACGAATTCCGGGTACCGGTGCCACGGCTGTGCCGCCGCCTCGTCGAGGATCGCCCGCTTGAGCGGCGGCGGCAAGTCGTCCGGGCACTCGTTCTGATTGAGCTTCCGGCGTGCGGTGGGCGCGCGGAGCGTGTAGGCCGTCTGTGCCCGGACAGCCGGCTTGATCAAGGCGAGTCCATCGGACGCGGCCGGCAGTGCGCCCGCCGGGCCGGTGCGGTCATCTGGGAGCGGTCGGGCGGAGTCGGAGGTGGCCGGAGAGGGCGGCGAGCCGGTCAAGCGCGGTGGCGGCCGAGGACCGCCTCGAGCCGGGCCGAGAGGGCGCGGGCCCTGAACGGCTTGGTGATGAAATCGACGGCGCCGAGCTCGAACACCCGGACTTCGTTGTCCTCGTCGCCTTTGGCCGTGAGCACCATGACCGGAATGCCCCGTGTGGCGGGCCGCGACCGGAGCTGGGACAGGACGCTGTAGCCGTCGAGCCCCGGAAGATTGAGATCCAGAATGATCACGTCTGGAGCGAAACGGTCCACCTGGTCGAGGGCCTGGCCACCGTCGCGAGCCTCGGTGACAGTGTACCCCTCGCGTTCCAGCAGATCCTTCATTACCCGGCGGAGCTGGTCCTCGTCCTCCACGAGCAGGACGCAGGCGCCATTGCCGCCAGCCAAGTGCCGCACGCTATCCGCGCCATCGGGCTCGTCCACCAGGTCCAGCTCCATGAGATCCAGCGGCGCCGCCGGAGTGGCCGGCTGAGCGGGAGCCGAGGGCGGAGCAGCCGTCTGGCGCCCGCGACCCGGGCGCTCCGGCCTGTGCGTCGGGGCGTCGTCCTGCGGGATGTCGGTGACCCGGAGCAGCTCGTCCAAGGTGGAGTGTCCGGCGAGCACATGACGCAGGCCGCTGTCGAAGAGCGATCCCATTCCGTTGGCTCGGGCGGCGTCCGCGATCTGGTCGGCGGTGGCGCCCTGGCCGATACGCCGCTCGATCTCGGAGTTCATCGCCAATACCTCGACGATACTGAACCGGCCGCGGTAGCCGGTTTGGGTGCACTGCGGGCAGCCCACCGCCTTGTACAGCGTCGTTCCCGCCGGGATGAACCGGCCGAGCCCCTGCGGCAGCGGCTCGGTCGCCAGCTCGCGGCACGCGTGACATACCCGCCGCATGAGCCGTTGGGCCACCACGCCGCGCAGCGCCGACGCGATCTTGTAGGCCTCCATCCCCATGTCCACCAGTCGGGTGACCGCGTTGGGGGCGTCGTTGGTGTGGAGGGTGGAGAGCACCAGGTGACCGGTGAGGGAAGCCTGCAGCGCGATCTGCGCGGTTTCCTGGTCGCGGATCTCGCCCACCAGGACCACGTCGGGATCCTGTCGCAGGATCGACCGCAGCGCCGAGGCGAAGGTGAGGCCGGCCTTATCGTGCACCTGGACCTGGACGATGTTCTCGCCCAGCCGGTATTCGACCGGATCCTCGACCGTCACGATGTTGACGCCCTCGTTCTGAATCAACCGAATGGCGGAGTACAGCGTGGTCGTCTTGCCGGAGCCGGTCGGCCCGGTCACGAGCAGAATCCCTTCCTTGTGGCTCAACAGACGCGTCACCGCGCGCTGCTCATCCTCGTGCATGCCCAGGGCGTCGAGGCTCAGCACGGTGGCGCGCTGGCTCAGGATACGGATGACGACCTTCTCGCCGAGCGAGGCGGGCAAGGTGGAGACGCGCAGGTCCACCGCCTCGCCGTTCACCGAGACCCGCGCGCGCCCGTCCTGCGGCCGCAGCCGGTCGGCAATGTCGAGCCCGGACATGATCTTGATGCGGGAGATGAGGGGGAGCCCGGCGTTGCGGGGGATCTTCATCACCTGGCGCAGCACGCCGTCAATGCGGTAGCGGACCACCACACCGCCCTCGATCGGCTCGACGTGCACGTCGCTCGCCCGGCTGGTGACGCCGTCGGCCAGCATCATGTCCACCAGCCGAATGATCGGCCGCTGGCTCGCCTCCTCGGCGCTGGCCGCCGCCTCTTCCTCTTCGGCGATCTCCTTGACGTCGAGATCTCCGCTGATTCCCTCGAGCAGCCGCGAGACGATCTCGTCGCCGCTCCGGTACAGCTCGTCCACCTTGGCCCGGAGGCGTGACGGCGAGGCGAGGAGCATCCGGACTTCTCTTCCCGTGGCGAAGGCGAGGACCTTCTCGGCGTCGATATCGAACGGATTGGCGGTCGCGATCTCGAGATAGGAGTCGGTCTCGCCCACCGGCACGACGTTGAACCGGCGCGCGAGCTGCTCCGGGATGGACTGCGCGACCTGGGGATCGACCCGCGCCATGTCGGCCACCGGGAAACGGAACCGCGTGGCGATCGCCGCGAGGACCTGCTCGTCTCCCAGGATGCGCCGCTGGACCACCGTCTCCCACAGCGATGCCGGCGCCGGAGCCTGCTCCTGGCGGAGGGCGGCGATCGCCTGATCCGGCAGCAGAGGCTCGAGCGTGGGCACCAACCATTCGTCGGTGAACTGCATGAAATAGCTCGTCGTAGGAGCGGGAGCGGGGACCTTTTGGCAAGATAGACGGACAGGGGGACGGACGGGAAGGCAGATAGCCAGGATACCGTTGCACGATAACGCCAACGACGAGGTCTATAGCACCCCCCACCAGTCCCGGCTTACGTCCACGGTCAGGCCGAACCTGCCGTCGCGCAATCCGACACCTGCTTCGACCCGCAGCAGGCGCATGAACCACTCCAAGGCGACCCCCGCCACCGGCCGGATCCCGTCGCTCTCCCCCCAGGGCAGCCCCTCGAATGGACGGTCCGCATACCCCGCGGCAAGGAAGGGAGCGATCGTCAGCCTCCGCCCGGTGCTGGCGAACGACCCCAGCGACAGGGCGGGAAAGGGCACGTCGTGCCGCCACTCCACCTGGGCGAGTGCGGTAGTCCGGCCCCCGTAGGCCCGAAACGGCTCGCCCACCAGCGTCCCGCGGCCGCCGATCGCGAACCCACGGTGCGGCGGCAATCCCTCGCTGCCGACACCCACGAATCCTCTCGTCAGCAGCTGGCTCCCGCCGAGGGCCATGAGCCAACGACCCTCGGCCACGGCGCGAACGTATTCGCTGGGGCCTTCGCCGCCTTCTAGGGTCACCCGGCCCTGAAGGTCGCGCTCCACCGCCAGGCCTCCGCTCGAGCGTTCGAGGGTGAGCCGTCCCATCCGGTACGTCCCAGAACCCAGCGCCGGGTTGGGCTGATAGCTTCCGGTCGCCGGCGTGGCCGTGACCGCGACGGACTGGCTCTCTTCGACGAACAGCTCCAATTCCACGGCCGTCCGGCCGCTCAACCGGTGCCGTATGCTGGCGCCGACGCTCTCGAGGAGTACGTAGTCGCCGTAGTCTTTTCCTCCTTCCTGGGCGGTCAACGAGTTGAGCGCGGTGGACACGACCGGAATGTCGCTGAAGTCGCTGATGCGCCGGGCGCCGCTCACGCCGAGACGCGTTGCCCCGAAGTGAACGGCGGCCTCGAGGGAGCCCATGACCCTGTCATCCGACGTGCCGTACGCTACGTAGGGCCGAAGCTCCACCCGGCTCTCCTCGAGCCCGACGAGAGCACCGAATCCGAGCGTGAGTCCCTGAACCCCGTTCACTTTCACCAGGTCGCTGAGCGATCCGGTGGCCAGACGCCGGGCGGGAAGACCGCCGAGCGCGTGAGAGCCGGCGATCCGCTCCACTTCCACACGGAGGGCGTCCATGTCCTGCGCGTTGATCGGCGCCGCGACACCCGCGATCGCCTGATCGAGCGGCTGCTGCCAGAGCGAGTCGCCCGAGGGACTGGGCGCCCGCAGTCCGCCGATCGCGGGACCGGCGAAGGTCCCCGGCGGAAGCGGCTCGTTCATGTCGTAGGCGTCGATCTCCCATCTGCCCCGGATGATCCCTCGCGCCGGGAAGTCGAGCCAGTTGGTGCGTCGGCGGATCTCGACCTCCTGCCGATAGGGCAGCCAGTAGCGGCCCTCGAACCGGGCGTTCTCCAGCACGATGCTGATGTCCTCGAGCTGGCGGTCGAGGTACGCGCTCGACGTGAAGCTGAAGCGGAACCGCACCAGCTCCGCGCTCCGTTCATCGAGAAAGAGCGTGCCGACTACGAGGGGCTGCTCGAACGACCCGGGACGTACCAGGACTTCCCGGACCTGTACTTCGCCGCCCGCGGTCCGGATGGCCAGCGCGTCCCCGAGGGCGTAGTCGTAGAACCCCGGTCCCGCCGGAGAGAGCGGGTGCACAACGTCGCGCACCTCGTCCCCTTCGCCGATCCGGATCATGTCGCCGAAGTTGTTGGTGACGATGCCGAGATGGTCGCGATGGTACTCGATGTCGGTGGGGAGAAAGGCGCCGTCACGCCAGCCCAGGATGACCTGCTTGCTCCGGTCGGGTGCCTGCCAATACACTTCCACGGCCAGCTCGTCGGCCTTCACCAGCCGCGGCGGCTCGCTGAGTCCCGCGCCCACCTGGGCCAGAAAAAAGACGAACCCGTGGGCCCGAGTGCGATAGCTCGTGAGTGACGCGTCGGCCTGCGTTTCCGATCTGCGTTCCTGCGCGCGGCGGACGAGGGCGAGGGCTTCGGACGAGTTCCAGGATTGGGCTCGGAGCGACGAGAAGCAGGGGGCGACCATCACGGCGGCGAGGAGGGACGCCGTCGTGCGGTCCGGCACGGCCCTCCACCCATTCCGCCGCTCGCGACTCACCGCTCACCTCTCACGCTATCAGGGATCGATGACGGGAATATCCCGGGGGCTGTGGGGCCGGGCAAGCTGGCTCTCCCTCGCCACGCTCGCGTGTGGAGGCGCCACTGCGTCGAAGCCGGCGACCGCGGGGCCGCCACCGCTGCGGCCGATTCCGCTGAAGGAAGCGCTCGTGTTGGAGAACGCCGGCCCGCCCCCTTCAGACACCTCGGTGACGTTTCGGACGGGCGAGCGGCGGGTCATCATTCTCGGTCACGGGCCGCCGGACAACATCACCTTCGCGCGTCTGGATTTCGCGCCCGAGTCGTTCGGTGAGGGTACCGGCCGGGAGGTTCGGGTCGAGCTGAACCCGCGCCCAGGCCTGTACGCCCTGGACATCACGTCCACGCTTCCGTTCAGCGCCGGTGCCACGCTCTCCTTCTATTACGCGCGCTATTTCACGGCGCCCGCCCGGGCCAGACAGATCTACGGCAACGACGTCGCCTTCGAGCGGGCGCTCGCGATCTGGCAGGTGCAGCCCGGCGACATCCTCGCGCCGCTGCCACCGACTCGTCCCGCGCTGGATGTCTTGAGCGCACAGATCCGGGGCCCGGGCGGCTACCTGGTGGCGGCGCCCCCATGAGCGAGCGGTTCGAAGCCTTCGCCGAGCAGGCTCGACAAGGCGGCAGCATGGTGCCCGTCACCCGCCAGGTGGTCCTCGACGGCGACACCCCGGTCACGGCGTTCTCGAAGCTGCATCGCGGGCCCTACGGCTTTCTGCTCGAATCGCTCGAGGGCGGCGAGCGCTGGGCGCGCTACACCTTCCTGGCCACGGAGCCCCGCGAAGTCTACCGCTACCGCGGGCGCGCCTGCGAGCGGTGGACCGCCGTCGAGGGGTGGACGGTGGCCGAGAGCGACCTGCCTCCACTCGAGCACCTCGGTCGCCTCATGCGGCGCCACCCACCCGTGGTCGTGCCCGGCCTGCCGCGCTTCACCGGGGGCGCGGTCGGGTATCTCGGCTACGACATCGTGCGCACGATCGAGTCGCTGCCCAATGCCCCTCGGGACGACCGAGAGCTGCCCGATGCGATCGTCATGGTGGCCGATACACTGCTGGTGCTCGACAACCTGTACAATCGCGCGACGGTGATCGCGAGCGTGGAGGTCTCACCCGAGGCCGACGAAAAGGACTTGCGTCGGCTCTTCGACGACGCCGAGGCGCGGATCGAGGCATGGCTGGAGCGTCTATCGCGGCCGGCGGACGTCAGACCGCTCACGATCGAGGCAGCGCCGCCGCTCCCGACAGTGACGTCGCCCTACGCCGATGCGCGGTACCAGGGCGACGTCGCCCGCATCAAGGAATACATCGCCGCGGGCGACACCTTTCAGACCGTGCTGAGCCGGCGGCTCGATCTGCCGGCGCCCGATCCGTTCCTGGCCTACCGCTATCTCCGCGCCCTCAATCCGGCGCCCTATCTCTACTTCCTGCACTGCGACGACATCCACGTCATCGGCAGCTCCCCGGAGATCCTGGTCCGCGTGGAGGACGGGGAGGTGACCCTCCGGCCCGATCGCCGGCACCCGCCCGCGCGGCGCCACGCCGGAGGAGGATGCCGCGCTCGCGACCGAGCTCGCCGCCGACCCGAAGGAGCGGGCCGAGCATCTGATGCTGGTGGACCTGGGGAGAAACGACGTCGGCCGGGTGGCGGAGTTCGGCACGCGTGCGGCTTACCGCCTTCATGGCGATCGAGCGGTACAGTCACGTGATGCACCTGGTGAGCGAGGTGCGGGGCCGTCTGCGACCGGAGCTCGACGCTCTCGCCGCCCTCGCCGCCTCGTTTCCCGCGGGGACCGTGTCGGGCGCCCCGAAGGTCCGCGCGATGGAAATCATCGACGAGCTGGAGCCGTTGAGACGTGGTCCCTACGCCGGCGCCGTGGGCTACGTGGGCTGGGGGGCGCGGACCCTCGACACCGCCATCGCCATCCGCACCTGCGTGATGCGCGGGGGCCGGGCCTGGATCCAGGCCGGCGCGGGCATCGTGGCGGATTCCGATCCCCTGTCCGAATTCCGAGAGACGGAGGCAAAGGCGCGGGCGGTGCTGCTGGCGCTGGCCCTCGCGGCCCGGGCCTGAGCTATCTTCCCGCCATGGCCACGTACCGCCTCGTCAGCACCACGGGGGAGCAGGCTTTCGAGCTGCCGCCCGGCCGGAGCCTGGTGGTGGGGCGCGGAGTAGCGAGCGACATCGCGATCTACGATCCCACGATCTCGCGCCGCCACGCCGAGCTGACCGCGGAGGCCGACGGTGTGGAGGTCCGCGACCTCGGCAGCTCCAACGGGACGTGCATCAACGGCAGCCGGGTGACGGCCGGACGGCTCCGGCCCAACGACTCGGTGACGTTCGGCAAAGTGATGTTCCGGCTGCGGCCGCTCGCTCCGCTCGCGGGGGAGCCGGCACCACCCGCCTTCGAGCAGCCTCCCGCCGGCGACAACATCATCCGTCAACTGGAGGTGAGCGGCGGCCTGCCGGCGGGTATCACCAGCCGGGACGGGCCCTCCAGCCGCGGCCAGCTCAAGGTGGCCGCCGCCTCCGCAGAGGAGCGGCAGGCCAAGAAGCTGTCGCTCCTCCTCGCCGCCGCTCAGAAGCTCTCCTCGGAGCTGGAACTCGACCGCCTGCTGCGCGTGATCGTGGACGTGACCTTCGAGGTCATGAACGTGGACCGCGTCTCGATCCTGCTCCGGAACGAGTCCACCGGCGAGCTCGTGCCGACGATCTCCAAGAGCCGGCTCGGCGACACCCAGCTCCAGCAGGTTCCTCGGTCCATTGCCGACAAGGTGGTTCAGGACCGGGTGGCGGTGGTGTCCCACAACGCGCCCGCGGACGCGCGCTTCAAGGGGCGCTCGATCCTCATGCAGAGCGTCCGGAGCGCCATGTGCTCCCCGCTGATGGCTTCGGCCGACAAGGTGCTCGGCATTCTCTACGTGGACAATCTGACGGACGCCAACACCTTCACCGACGAGGACCTGCAGTTCCTCGTCGCCTTCAGCGGGCTGGCGGCGATCGGCATCAAGAACAGCCGCTTCGCGGACCAGCTGCAGCGGGAGACCATCGTCCGCTCGAACTTCGAGCGCTACTTCGCCCCCAACGTCGCGGCGGACATCGCCCAGCAGGACGCGGCGATCCGGCTCGGAGGCGAGCGCCGGCCGGTGACCGTGCTCTTCAGCGACATCCGCGGGTTCACCGCGATCGCCGAGGCCATGCCACCCGACGCCATCGCGCAGATGCTGAGCGAGTATTTCACCGAGATGGTGGAGGTGATCTTCGAGCATGGCGGCACGCTGGACAAGTTCATCGGCGACGCCATCATGGCGCTGTGGGGTGCGCCGATCGCCCACGAGGACGATCCCGACCGCGCCCTGCGGGCGGCCGTGGCCATGCAGCGGAGCATCGACGAGCTCAACCGCCGCTGGGTGGCGGCGGGCCGCCCGGAGATCGGCGTGGGCATCGGCATCAACTACGGGGAGGCGTTCGCCGGCAACATCGGCAGCCACCGGCGGCTGGAGTACACCGTGATCGGCGACGCGGTCAACGTCGCCCATCGGCTCTGCGCCGAGGCCGGCGCAGGGGAGATCCTGGTGAGCGAGCAGCTGCTGCGGGTAGTGAAGAACAGCGTGGACGTCGATTTTCTGCCCGAGCTCGCGCTCAAGGGGAAGGCGCAGGTAGTGCAGGTCTATCGGGTGAAGGGCGGGACGCCCTAGACCGCGAGGCTCCCCCGAACTGGTAAGGCTCCCCCGCCTCCTCCATCAATCCCAGCACCAGCCGGATCGGCAACCCCATCACGCTGAAGAAATCGCCCTCGATGCGCTCCACCAGCGCGGCCCCATACCCCTGGATGCCATACGCTCCGGCCTTGTCCATCGGCTCGCCGGTCGCCACGTAGGACTCGAGCTGCTCGTCGGAAAGCCGACGAAAGCTCACGTTCGTCACATCGGTGGCCTGGTGCACCCGCTCTCCCGCGACCAGAGCCACCGAGGTGACGACCTGATGGGTGCGGCCCTGCAGCTTTCGCAGCATCCGCAGGGCATCCTCGGCGTCGGTTGGCTTCTCCAGCACCTCGTCTCGCACGACGACGGTCGTGTCGGCACCGAGCACGAGCCGACCGGGGACGCCGAGCGCCTTCTCCCTCGCCAGCCGCTCGACGTAGTCGATCGGCGTCTCGAACGGCCGCCGCACTTCCGGGATGTCGGGCGAGACTACTCGGATGGGAATGCCCAGCATCTCGAGCAGATGCCGTCGGCGGGGAGAGGACGAAGCGAGCGTGAGCGGCTCACGATTCATGGAGCGCGATCCAGGATCAGGGTGACCGGGCCATCGTTCTGGATGGCGACCTGCATGTCGGCGCCGAATTCGCCGGTGGCGACCTCGAGGCCGCGATCCCGGAGCGCGCTGACGAAGCGCTCATACAGGGGAATCGCCGTCTCGGGCCGGGCCGCGTCGATGAACGAAGGGCGGCGGCCCTTGGCGGCATCGCCATACAGCGTGAACTGTGAGACCACGAGCACCGCGCCGCCCTTCTCCGCCAAGCCGAGGTTCATCTTCCCCTCGCTGTCGGAGAACAGCCGCAGACCCGCGACCTTCTCCGCCATCCAGTCCACCTGCGCCGCGGTATCGGCGTGAGTGAACCCGACGAGAAGGCAGAATCCCTGGCCAATGGTTCCCACCACGCGTCCGTCGATCGTCACCGAGGCCGAAGACACCCGCTGGAGCACGACTCGCATGGTGGCTTACCGGCTAGATTTCGGCACGGTCGTAAACTTATTCGGATTCACCGCGTGGAACAGTGATGCCTGAACGCCCATTCATCGCACGCTTAGCCGTGGCTCGCCGCTACGCCCGCTCCGTGGTCCGGGAGCGGCAGCGCGAGCGCTGCACCCAGATTGCTCCCGCCCCGTATCGCCCGGCACCCGAGACCTGGCCGGACGACCGCCTGACTGCTGCCTGGCTGGGTCACGCGACGGTGCTCCTCAACCTGCTCGGCAGCCGGATCCTCACGGATCCAGCCCTCGAGAGCCGTATCGGGATCGGCCGGGGTCGCGCCAAGCTCGGTCCGCGGCGTCTCATTCAGCCGGCGCTCCGCGCTCGCGAGCTGCCAGCCCTCGATCTGCTGCTGCTCTCCCACGCCCACATGGACCACACCGACCTGGGAACGCTGCGCTCGCTGCCACGCAACCTCCCGGTCCTGGTCCAGCGCGGCAATCGTGACCTGGTACGGCGGTTCCGGAACGTGATCGAGCTCGATTGGGGGGAAACGGCGCGGGTCGGCGACCTGGAGGTGGAGTCGATTCAGGTACGACACTGGGGTGCGCGCATGGTGACCGACAGCCACCGCGGATACGGCGGCTATCTCGTGCGAAAGAGCGGACGGGCGGTCGTCTTCGCCGGAGACACGGCGTACACCGATCTCTTCGCGCGCTTCCGGGAACGGGGGCCGATCGACCTCGCGATCCTTCCGATCGGCGCTTACGATCCCTGGATCTACAATCACGCCTCGCCGGAGCAGGCCTGGGAGATGTTCCGCGACCTTGGCGCCGAATCTCTCCTCCCGATCCACCACTCCACCTTCCGGCTGAGCCGGGAGCCCATGGACGAGCCGATCCAGCGTCTCCTCGCCGCGGCCGGAAGCGACCGCGGGCGGGTGGCGCTCACCCAAGTCGGGCAAACCTGGACCTATCCGGGCTCGCTCATCGACTGAACGAAGTCCGATGGTCGCCAGCGATTACGGGCGTCATCGCGTGGCCGGGACGCGCCACTTTTCTCAGCCGAGTCAACATGCCCGAGTCGCATCATTTCCTCACCAACCTCGCTTTGGTCCTGTGCGTAGCCGCGGCGACGTCGCTGCTGTTCCAGCGGCTGCGCCAGCCGGTAGTCTTCGGCTACCTGCTCGCCGGGATGATCATCGGGCCGCACATCCCGGTTCCGCTCGTCGCCGACGAGGGGCTCGTCCACACCCTCGCCGAGCTCGGCGTCATCCTGCTGATGTTCGCGCTGGGCCTCGAGTTCAGCCTGCGGAAGCTGTTTCGCGTGGCACCCACGGCCGGGATCATCGCCGTGCTGCAGAGCAGCGCGATGGTGTTCCTCGGTTTCGGCCTGGGGCGGATCTTCGGCTGGACCGTGCTGGAGAGCGTCTACGCCGGCGCGATCATCGCAATCTCCAGCACCACCATCATCCTGAAGGCCTTCGCGGAGCAGAAGGTCTCGGGGAAGGTGACCGACATCGTGTTCGGCGTCCTGATCATCGAGGACCTGATCGCGATCCTGCTCCTCGCCATCCTGATGGCGGTCTCCTCGGGAGGCAACCTCACGGCCTGGGAACTGACACGAACCGGCATGCGACTCGCCGCCTTCCTGGTGGGCCTCGTCGCCGTAGGCCTGCTCGTCGTCCCCCGGCTGATTCGAATGACGGTGCGTCTGGGCAGCCCGGAGACGACGCTCGTCACCGCGATCGGCATCTCATTCGCGACGGCGCTGCTGGCGATCACCTTCGGCTACTCGGTCGCGCTGGGAGCGTTCATCGGGGGCTCGCTCGTCGCCGAGTCGGGGCAGGTGGAGAAGATCGAGCACCTGGTCGCTCCGGTGCGCGACATGTTCGCCGCCATCTTCTTCGTGGCCGTGGGCATGCTCATCGATCCAGTGCTGATCGCGGAGCACTGGGTGCCGGTGCTGATCCTCACGTTGGTCGTGATCGTCGGCAAGGTGATCGCGGTGTCGATGGGGGCGTTTCTCGTGGGCTATGGCACCCGCACCTCGGTGCAGACCGGGATGAGTCTGGCCCAGATCGGCGAGTTCTCCTTCATCATCGCGGGCATCGGCCTCACCACCGGCGCGACGCGACCCTTTCTCTATCCGGTCGCGGTCGCCGTCTCGGCAATCACGACCCTCACCACCCCCTGGCTGATCCGCTCCGCCGGGCCGGTCGCCTCCTACGTGGACCGGAAGCTTCCCCAGCGGCTGCAGACCTTCGCGTCCCTCTACGAGAGCTGGCTCGAGCGGCTCCGCCGGCGGTCCGCCGCGTCCACCCGATCGCGGGTCCGGCGCCTGCTCGGCGTACTGCTCATCGATGTCCTCGTGCTCGCCGCCATCATCGTCGCCGTAGCCGTCGAGATGGAGCCGCTGACCCGGTACCTGACAGGGGCGTTCCGGTGGACGGAAGTCTGGGCAAGGCGAACGGTGGCGGGCGGGGCGCTGATTCTCTGTCTCCCGCTCCTCGTCGGGTTCTTTCGTAGCGCTCGAGGCCTGGGTCAGGCGCTGGCCTTCGAGGTGCTCCCGCCGGTGCAAAGGGGAAAGGTGGATTTCGGCGCCGCGCCTCGGCGCGCGCTACTGGTGACGGTCCAACTCGCCATCGTAGTGGTGGCCGGGCTTCCGTTGCTTGCCCTGACCCAGCCGTTTCTGCCCCCGTTCGGTGCTCTGGCGATCTTCCTCACCGTGCTCGCGATCGCCGCCGTCGCCTGGTGGCGCGGCGCGACCGATCTCCGGGGCCACGCCCAGGCAGGCGCCGAGGTGATCGTGTCGGTGCTGGCGAAACAGATGGTGGCAGGTGACCATGGCCCGGCGACGCCGCTCGAGGATGTCCGCAAGCTCCTGCCCGGCCTGGGCGAACCGGTGGCGCTCCGGGTCGAGCCTGCGGACCACGCCGTGGGACGCTCGCTCACGGAGCTCGATCTGCGGAGTCGGACCGGCGCCGTCGTGCTGGCCATCAACCGCGGCGGCCAGCACATCCTCCTGCCGACCGGTCACGAGACGGTTCAGGCGGGTGACGTGCTGGCTATCGCCGGAACCCATGGGGCGGTCCGCGAGGCCACCTCGCTGTTGCGGGAGGGTGATGGGCAGCGGTAGAAACGGAAGAGCCGAGGACTCGGCTCGCGTGCGGCGTTATCGGTTCGCCGGCTTCGCGGTGCTTCGTCCCCGGCCCACCATCCGGCGGGTCTGGTCGGCCGCTTACTCCACCGTCACCGACTTTGCGAGATTGCGCGGTTGATCCACGTTGCAGCCGCGCGCGACCGCCACGTAGTAGGACAGGAGCTGCAGCGGCACGCTGGTGAGGATCGGCGTCAGCGTGTCGAGCGTCACCGGAATAGTGAAGGTGGCGTCCGCCAGCCGCTCGATCTCGGTGTCGCCCTCGTTGATGAGGGCGATGACCTTCCCGCCCCGCGCCTTCACCTCTTCGATGTTGGACACGATCTTCGAGTGCACGGCGTCGCGTGGCGCGATGAAGACGACCGGCATGTTCTCGTCGATCAGCGCGATCGGCCCGTGCTTCATCTCGGCCGCGGGGTACCCTTCGGCGTGGATGTAGGAGATCTCCTTCAGCTTCAGCGCCCCTTCGAGAGCGACGGGGAAATTCACGCCCCGGCCCAGATAGAGCGAATTGGTGGCCGTCCGAAGGAACCGCTCGGCGAGCTGCTCGATCTCGCCCGAGCGCTCCAGGATCTCGCTGATCTGATGCGGCAGAATGCGCAGGGCCTGGATGAACTGCCTGCCCTGCAGGATGCTCAGGTTCCGGAGCCGGGCGATGCGGAGCGTCACCAGGGCCAGCGCGGCGACCTGGCTGGTGAAGGCCTTGGTGCTCGCCACGCCGACTTCGGGACCGGCGTGGAGATAGATGCCGCCGTCCACCTCGCGCGCGATGGTCGAGCCCACCACGTTCACCAGACCGACCGTGCGGGCTCCGCGCCGCTTGGCCTCCCGGATCGCGGCAAGGGTATCGGCCGTTTCTCCGGACTGCGAGATCCCGATGACGAGCGTGTGCTGGTCCACCACCGGGTTCCGGTAGCGGAACTCCGAGGCATACTCGACCTCTACCGGAATCCTGGCCATCTCCTCCAGCATGTACTCGCCGATGAGCCCCGCGTGCCAGGAGGTACCGCAGGCGGTGATGACGATCCGCTCGATCCGCTTGAGGTCGTCGTCGGAGAGGTTGAGTCCGCTGACTCGGGCGGTGCCCTCGTCCTCGAGCAAGTGCCCCCGCAGCGTGTTGCAGAGGCTGTCGGGCTGCTCGCAGATCTCCTTGAGCATGAAGTGCGGATAGCCGTTCCGCTCGACCTGCGCGAGATCCCATTCGATCTGGCTGACCGGCTTGCTGATCCGCGTCGTCTCGAGATTGCGCACCCGATAGCCGTCGCGCGTGAGGACCGCCATCTCGCCGTCGTCGAGGTAGACCACCGAGCGGGTGTGCTGCAGGAGCGGTGAGGCGTCGGAGGCGATGAACCATTCCTTTTCCCCGACGCCAACCAGGAGGGGCGACCCCTTCCGCGCCGCGACCAGGACGCCCGGCTCGTCGGCGGAGATGAAGGCGAGGCCGTAGGCCCCGTCCACTTCCCGAAGGGCCGCGGCTACGGCCTCCTCCAGGTTCCCGTCGTAGAATTCGCCGACGAGATGGGCCAGCACCTCGGTGTCGGTCTCGGACTTGAAAGCGTGCCCGCGCTGCTCCAGCGCTTTGCGGATGGCCGTGGAGTTCTCGATGATGCCGTTGTGAATGACGGCGATGCGGCCGGACTGATCGGTATGCGGGTGCGCGTTCGGGGTGGTCGGCGCGCCATGCGTCGCCCACCGGGTGTGGCCGATGCCGAGGGTGCCCGACGGCATGTCGGCTTCCAGCTCCTGCTCGAGCACCGAGAGCTTGCCCGCGGCCTTCACGATATTCAGGCCCTGCCCGTTGACGACCGCGATGCCCGCCGAGTCGTAGCCCCGGTATTCCAGCCGCCGAAGCCCCTCGATGATCAACTCCGCCGCCTTCCGGGGCCCGATATAGCCTACGATGCCGCACATGGCGTCATGATCCTCACTGCAAGTGTTCGCGAGCCGCGGCCACAAGCTCTTCGGCTGCTGCCGGAGAAGGGGCCTCGGCGATCAGTCGGACGATCGGCTCGGTGCCGGACGGTCTGACGTGCAGCCAGCGGTCCGGCCAGGAAAGTCGCAGCCCGTCCCGCTCATCCGCTGCGGCTTCGGCGAAGCGGCGTCGCAATCGGTCGTACAGGGGCCGGAGTTCCGGGCTCCGCGGGCCCTTGGCCTTGACGATGGCGTATCGGGGAGCGGAATCGACCAGTTCCGATACTCTTACCCCATTCGCTGCAAGGAGATGCAAGATCAGGGCCACACCCAGAGGGGCGTCCCGCCCGATGTGCAGGGCGGGCAGCATCACCCCGCCGTTTCCTTCACCGCCGATCAGCGCACCCTTGTCCCGAATCGCCCGAGCCACGTTGGCTTCGCCCACCGGCGCGCGAAACAGTTGGGCTCCCCCCGCGCGGGCGGCGTCCTCCACCACCAGGCTGGTCGAGAGATTCACGACCACGACGGGGACGTCCGCGGAACTGCTGCGCCTGTCCAACACTGCGCGGACCGCGAACGCCAGGGTGTAGTCCTCCCCGATCGCCCGGCCCTTCTCGTCCACCACCGCGAGCCGATCCACGTCCGGATCCACCGCGAACCCCAGGTCGGCTGACTTCGACCGGACCAGATCGCCCAGCTCCCCCAGGTTCTCCGGCACCGGCTCCGGAGCTCTCGGGAAACGGCCGTCGGTCTCGAGGTTGATCCCGCTGACCCGGCACCCGAGCGATTCCAGCAACGGGAGCATCGCGGTGGCCCCGGCGCCCCGGACGCAATCCAGCGCAATGTGGAAGCGGCGCTTCCGGATCGCGGTGACATCGATCATGCCAAGTCCGACAATCGCGTCCAGGTGCCGGCGAACCGCATCGGGATCGGTACGCACCTGGCCGATCCCATCCCAACCCATTCGGGGCGGTCCTTGTTCCGCGAGCTGTCGGACCCGCTCGCCGTCGGCCGCGTCCAGGAAGATCCCGTCCGGACCGACGAACTTGAGGGCGTTCCACTCGATCGGGTTGTGGCTCGCCGTGAGGATCAGGCCCGCCCCGGCGTGGTGATGCTCGACCGCGAGCTGGACCGTGGGCGTGGGGACGATGCCAAGGTCTATGACGTCCACTCCCACCGACATCAGACCCGCCGTAGCGGCGTGAGCGAACATGGGGCCGCTGGTGCGGGCGTCGCGACCCAGGACCACCGCGGGCCGCAGTCCGGTGGCGAGCCGCACCCAGGCGCCGAGGGCGGCCGCGTGCCGGGCGACGAGCTCGGGCGTGAGATCCGTGCCGACGTGGCCACGCATCCCCGAAACGCTGATCATGAGAGTGTCGGACATCGCTCGGGGCGCCGCGGCGCTCAGGTGCTGAGGGGAAGAACGGAGACGTCGGGGAACGCGCGCTGGAATGCGTTGACGACTTCGGTGTCGAAGTGGGTGCCGGCGCAGCGCTGCAGCTCCAGCACGGCGTCCGAGGTGGTACGGGAGGGGCGGTAGGCCCGGTTCGTGGTCATCGCATCGAACGCATCCACCACGGCCACGATGCGGGCCTCGCGCGGGATGTCCGCGGCCTGCAGCCCGTCGGGGAAGCCCGTGCCGTCCAGGCGCTCATGATGGAAGCGGACGATGCGGAGCACCGTCGGCGACTCCGACAGGAATGGCGCCAGAATCCTCTCGCCGAGCGCGGAATGCGCCTTGACGTGCTCGAACTCATCCAGCGTGAGCGGGCCCGGCTTGTTCAGGATGTCTTCCCGCGTGCCGATCTTCCCGATGTCGTGCAGCTCGCCGCCGAGACGGATCTGCTCCAGCAGCTCGCCGGTATACCCGAGCTGCACGGCCGTCTTCACGGCATAGCGGCTCACCCGTGACGAGTGGCCGCTGGTGTAGGCGTCCTTCGCTTCGAGCGCGTGGACCAGGGTCTGGACGCCGTTCACCAGAGACTGGCGGTTGCGCCGGTCGAGATCGCGGACCCGGAGCTCGAGGTTGTGCTGGTAGAACCGATTCTCGAGCACCAGCTGACGCTTCTCGAGCGCCTTGTCCACCCGCGCCCGCACCTCTTCGATCACCACCGGCTTGGCGATGTAGTCCAGCGCGCCGAGCTTGAGACACTCGACCGCGGTCGAGACCTCGGCTACGCCGGTCAGCATGATCACGGCGAGGTCGGGATAGAGCCGCAGCGCTTCCTTGAGGAACGCGATCCCGTCCATCTCGGGCATGTTGATGTCCGAGATGACCAGAGGGATCTCGCCATGAAGTTGGAGAACCTCGAGAGCTTCCTTGCCCGAGCACGCCTGGGCGGTCGCCAGGCCGTGGCCTTCGATCACCTTGGCCAGCGCATGGCGGACCTGCGCGTCATCATCCACGACCAGACATCGCGCCGTACCGTCGATCGACATAGGGGAATTCACCAACCGAAGGTACACCGGGCGAAAGGCCCTCTCAACGGCTTGCCGCTCCCTGTTCGCCGCCTTACGCTTCTGACTCCTCTCCTCCCGGACCGCGGATGACCAGGGTTCTCCCCCACGATCATGAGCAGCGCTTCGCGACCCGCGCGGTGCACGCCGGGCAGGTGCCGGAGCCCCTCGCGGGGGCCGTCATGACCCCGATCTACCAGACCTCCACCTACGTCCAGGAGAAGCTCGGCCAGCACAAGGGGTACGAGTATGCCCGCACCCAGAACCCCACGCGCGAGGCACTCGAGCGCAACGTGGCGAGTCTGGAAGGCGGCACCCACGGGTTCGCGTTCGGGTCGGGGCTCGCCGCGCTGGACTCGGTCCTCAAGCTGCTCAAGTCGGGCGACCACGTCGTGTGCGGCGACAACGTCTACGGCGGGACCCAGCGGCTGATGGAGCGCATCTACGCCGCCCTGGGCCTCAGCTTCACCTTCGTGGACATGCGCGAGGTGGAGGCGATCGAGCGGGCGCTGACTCCTGCGACCCGGATGGTCTACTGCGAGACGCCGACCAATCCGATGATGAACCTGGTGGATCTCCGAGCCACGGGCGATCTCACCCAGGCGCATGGCTATCTCTTCGTCGTCGACAACACCTTCGCGACGCCGTACTTCCAACGGCCGATGGACCACGGCGCCGACATCGTGCTCCACTCGACCACAAAGTACCTCAACGGTCACAGCGACATGGTGGGCGGGCTGCTGGTGACCGGCCGCGACGATCTGGCGGAGCGGCTGGGCTTCATCCAGAATGCGGCGGGCGCCGTGCCGGGCCCGATGGACTGCTGGCTCGCGCTACGGGGCCTCAAGACCCTGCCGCTTCGGATGCGCCAGCACGACGCATCCGGCCGGCGGATCGCGGAATGGCTGGGACAGCGGCGGGACGTGCAGCGGGTGTACTATCCGGGCCTGCCCGATCATCCCCAGCATGATCTGGCCTGCCGGCAGATGGGCGGCTTCGGAGGCATGATCTCCATCGAGCTCGGGGACGCGGCCAGAGCCAGGCGCTTCGTCGAGAGTACCCGCCTCTTCGCGCTCGCCGAATCACTGGGCGGAGTGGAGAGCCTGATCGGCCATCCGGCAACGATGACCCACGCGGCGGTGCCCGTGGCGATGCGGCAGCGGATGGGGCTGACCGACAGTCTGGTCAGACTGAGCTGCGGGATCGAGGATACGGACGACTTGATCGCGGACTTGGATCGGGCGTTTCAGGCAGTTCGCTAGTACTTCAGCCTCAGCGAAGCGAGGGACCTTGCCCGGGAAGAGTTCGATACCAGCGGACCCTCGCTCCGCTCGGGATGAAGTAGCGTCCGTCGCAAATTGAAACAACTACCCCTGCACCTCGTAGTTATGCCATCCCTAACCTCGAGCCCAGCATGACCAGCCTTCCCGCACCCAGGCCCCGCCAGTCGTTCCCCGAGATCTCGGCGGTCTCCTGGGAGCACCCAGCCGATCGCGCCGCCCTGCAGGCCCTTCGGGCCGTCCCCGGGGTCGACGAGGTGATCCGCAAGGTCCTGGCACTGCTCGGCGGAGAGCGCGGAGTCCGGCTGCTGTTTCAGGGCAACGCGGTGCGCATCGGCCCCGCGCAGTTTCCCAAGCTCTGGCACCTGCACACCGAGGTCTGCACCACCTTCGACTGGCCGGACGTGCCGGAGCTGTATGTCTCCCAGACGCCGTTCTTCAACGCCGGCGCCTACGGCATCGACAAGCCGTTCATCGTGATCCATTCGGCGGCGATCGAGCTGCTGGACGACGACGAGCTCCGCGTGCTGGTGGCCCACGAGCTGGGCCACGTCATGAGCGGGCATGCCCTCTACCGCACGATCGCGGCGATTCTCGCCCTGATCAGCCTGGGCGCGCTCCCGATCCTCGCGAGCATCGCGGTGCTGCCGGTGCGGCTCGCCTTTCTCGAGTGGTCCCGGAAATCGGAGCTCTCCGCGGACCGCGCGGGTCTGCTCGGTGCGCAGGACATCGTCGTCGCGCACCGACTCGACATGAAGATGGCGGGCGGCGGCAGGGGCGACGGCTTCGCGGGACAGCTCAACGTGGACGCCTTCATGCAGCAGGCCCACGAGTACGCATCGAGCGGCGAAGGCCTGGATGTCGTTTACAAGGTGCTGAGCACCCTGGCGCTCACCCATCCGATGCACACCGTGCGCGCAGCCGAGCTCCAGCGATGGGTGAGCAGCGGCGAATACGACCGCATCCTGCGGGGCGAGTACGTGCGGCGCGGCGCGGAGCAGAAGGAGCGCTCGGTCGGGCAGGACTTCGCCGCAGCCGGCAATTACTACGCGGGTGAGGCCCGCGAGCTGGCCACCCACGTGGCCGAGGCCGCCCGTCGGGCCGCGGACAAGGCGCGCGAAGCCTTCCGAAACGCCCAGCAGAAGCCGTGAGGCTGCTGGTCATTGGCGGCGGAGGCCGGGAGCACGCGCTCTGCTGGGCACTCCGCCGCGAGAACCCCACCGCCGACATCTACTGCGCTCCAGGCAATCCCGGCACCGCCGAGGTGGCGCGGAACCTGATGATCCCCGCCGACGATCTCGACCGCATCGCCGACGCGGCCGACATGCACGGCATCGACCTCACCGTCATCGGGCCCGAGGTGCCGCTCGCGCTCGGCCTCGCGGACCGGCTGCGCGCCGAGGGGCGGGCGGTGTTCGGGCCGGGCGCCGCAGCCGCTCAGCTCGAGGCTTCCAAGGCGTTTGCCAAAGAGGTCATGGCGGAGGCCGGAATCCCCACCGCGGCCAGCCGCACGTTCGAGGATCTCGAGGCGGCGCTGGACTACGTCTCTCGACACCCGGAGCCGCTGGTGGTGAAGGCCTCCGGCCTGGCCGCCGGCAAGGGCGCGGTCGTGTGCGCCACCCGTCGCGAAGCCGCGGACACGGTCCGCGCCATGCTTGGCGCCGGCGCGTTCGGATCGGCCGGACGGACGATCGTCATCGAAGCGTTTCTCGAGGGCGAGGAGGTCTCCGTCCTCGCAATCACCGACGGCAGCGACGTCGAGCTGCTGCCCGTGTCGCAGGACCACAAGCGCCTGCTCGAAGGCGACAGGGGACCCAACACCGGCGGCATGGGGGCCTATAGCCCGGTTTCGGTCGCGACACCGACTCTGCTGGAACGAACTCGCCGGGAAGTGCTCCTGCCCACGCTTGCGGAGATGCGTCGCCGGGGCACGCCATTCCGTGGCGTGCTCTACGCGGGGCTGATGGTGGACGCCCAGGAGACGCCGTGGGTTGTCGAGTTCAACTGCCGCTTGGGCGACCCGGAGTCCCAGGTGGTCCTGCCGCTGGTGTCGGACGGACTCACGGAGTGTCTCCAACGAGTGGCTCGAGGGGAGTCGCCGTCGCCACTCTCGCTCGCCGATCACGCGTCCGTCACCACCGTGCTGGCATCCCGCGGCTATCCTGATGCCCCGGTCAAGGGCGCGCCGATTAGCATCCCGTCCGACCTCCCCGAGGGCGTCACGGTATTTCATGCCGGCACTTCGCGGGGAGACGACGGTGTTCTCCGCGTCGCGGGCGGACGGGTGCTCAACGTCACCGCGGTCGCCGCCACCTTCGCGGAGGCACAGCGGCTGAGTCGGGAGGCAGCGGACGCGATCGAGTTCGAGGGGAAGGTGTTCCGGCGGGACATCGGCTGGCGGGAGGCAGGGCGCGCACGCGCCCTGCTCTCCTGAACTTCCTACTCGAAGACGAGATCCACGTCGGCCACACCGTTGGCGCAGTAGTCGTAGTAGAGCACCACGAGTGACCCCTCCACTTCCCCCTCGAACTCGTCGCCCCAGGCCTCCGACCAGAAGTGCAGGTCGTTTCCATCCCGTTCGAAGGTGCCATGGTCTCCGAACCAATCCTCGCCATCGAGGTCGTCCTTTTCAACCCGCATCTCAAAACTGTCACCGTCCAGGCTCAGCGAGCCGGAGTAGAACACGGTCTCCGAACAGTTTTCGATCACCTCGCTCTCTGGCAGTGCGTCCTCGTTGATCCCGACGAGCTCGTACTGCCCGCCGATCCCGCCGCCTCCCGGGCCGGTGCCGCCATCGGATCCACCGCATCCGGTCAGCACCAGCGTCGAGCACAGGGCCAACGCCCCGAGCAGCAATGAATACGCGTTCACAAGTTCCTCCTAGAATGAGGGGTAGAAGTTGACGCCGAGGCGCACCTGCGCGGTCAGCGTGTTGTCCACGTCGAGGTCAGCCGTCTGAAACGGATCCTCGTAGTTGCCGAACTTCCCGTAGGCGAACGAGACGTTGCCGTCGAGCGCGAGCGCCGGAGACATCTGGTACTGGACCCCGCCGCCGGCGCTCAGCGACATCCCATCGAACGACACGTCACCCTGGTTCTGCCCCTGGTCCTCCACCTTCGCGCCGATCCCGCGCCAGCCGTAGGCCGCAGTCACGTAGGGCGTCAGCGGGCCTCGCGCGGACGGGAAGCTCAGACGTCCGCCGATCTCTATGGCGCCGAAGCCCCAGTGGCCTTCCAGTCCGTTACCCGCGCCGAGCCGGGCGAGGTCGGCACCCACGAACACCATCCACTGCGGGGTGATCCCCCAGCCGATCCGCGCGCCCAGTCCGGGGCCCAGCGAGGTTGCGATTTCCCCGGCCACGTCGGGCCCCTTGATGCCGAACCCGGGGGTCGTGAAGGCATGGACGTTCAGCATCAGTCCGGTTGGCGCGGAAGCCGCCTCGCGCCCGTGGCTGCCGCGCTGTGCATGTGCCGTCGTGATCGGCGCCGCCAGCGCCGAGGCGATCAGGGCAAGTCTGAAGAAGTGCATTGGATAGTCTCCCTCTCGTTGGTCGTGATGGCTCAGGAACCGGGCGCAAGAATGCGGACGAACCCGAATACGACGTCGGTCTCTCCATCCCCGTCGAAGTCGTATCTGAAGGCCACCACTCCGTCCCGGCCTGAGCCGGGGAACTGGTCGCCGTACACTTCGGACTGGAACACCAGGTCGCTGCCGTTCTGGGTGAAGACGCCCAGGTCCTCGAGTTCGAAGTCCACCTTGTCGTCCGTGTACTCGAGCGACAGGTCCCATGTCCCGTCGCCGGTCATCCCGAGCGTGCCGCCGGAGAAGCGATACAGGCCGGCGACGCTGCCGTCGGGATTGGCGATCGTGATCAGCTGCCCCGGGGTGCCGTCGTTGATCTGGCTCAGGACGTAGACGCCGGTCAGGTTGTCCGCCGGCGGCTGGTCCGGGGGCGTCGGGTCGTTCGGCACCGGCACGGGCGGCTCGTTCGGCACGGGCGGCTCGTTGGGCAGAGGCGGCTCGTTCGGCTGGGGCTGGGTCGGCGGCGGAACTGGCGGGCCGTCCGGATCGTGCGGCGTCGGACCGTTCGCGTCGTCGCCGCTGCAGGCGAGCAGCAGCACAAGCGCGAGCGCGGCGGCCGATTGTAGGCCGACGCGCCGACGGCGCAGGGTGAGCAACAACGGCATTAGACATCCTCCGTGAGAGTGGTCAGGGTCAGGCTCACGAGGGATGACGCAGGGCTCCTCGCCGCGTCTCACTTGCCGGGTGAGGCGCGGGTTCGTTCGAGGAAGTGTTCACGGCGCAGGGACAGCTCAGCGCGGCCGACCGGCTCCCGGGATTGGCCTGAGGGACCGCGCTGTCGACTGGGGGATCGGCGGGGCTAAGCGGAGAGGGCGAGCCTCAAGCGTGGCCGGGCGATGAGCTGGTTCTATCGGGGTGAGGCGCGCAGAGCCCGGGACCTTCCCAAAGCCCTGGCGCCATGGCGGTGCGGCGTTCCTACCGGCCAGCAGCGCGGAAGCGACCTACGGGCGAAGCCGCGGGCTCATCAGCGCCCTCCTCAAGCGTCCTCACCGACCACCGGTAGGTTGTGCCGGGGACGAGCGCCCCCGACGGAGCGAGCGTCGCGGAAGTGTCGGCGGTGGAGTCGCTGAAAATCACGGCGCCGTCGGGCCCCAGCACCTCGAGGACATAGCGCGACGCCCCTGGAACCGGTGTCCATGCGAACGCGACCGAGTCGGACGCAGCCACTTCGCCGCCCGGCGTGTACAGCGCGATCTCTCTCCCCCCGCCGCGCTCGGCTCCATCACCGGCAGTTCCCGGTCGGTCCATGACGATCAAGGTGCCAACCGCCAGTACGATCGAGGCGGCCGCGGCCAGGGGGACCAGCCGGCGCCAAGGGGCCGCCCGGCGCTCGGCGATGCGCTCGAGCTTGGTGCCCGTCTCCTCGACCGCGGACAGATACTCGTAGTCGCGGTGGCAGGCGGGACAGGACATCACGTGGTCGAGCGTCGTCAGCCGGTCGGCCTCGGGACTCTCGCCGAGGATGACGGCGAGGATCGCCTCGGGGGGAACGCACGCGGCGCGGTCGACTACCTGCCGCTCGCTCACACCGGCGGAGTACAGTCGGCCCAGCCGCTGCTCGTCGCTCAGGTCTTGGTCGTCCATCGAACCCCCTCCGCCCTCAGGCGTTCCCGCAGGTCCGCTAGGCCGCGAGAAAGCAGATTACGCACTTGGTTGTCGGTACAGCCGAGAACCCTCCCGATTTCGTCGCGGGGGTGCCCGAGGAGGTGCATGCGAACGACCGGACGCCGGGATGCTGGGATGGAATCGATCGCCCGCTCGACCTGGGCCCGAAGCTCGGCCTCGGCGAGTGTCTCGTCGGGGCTGGACGGTCCAGGTGGATCGTCACCCTCATCGAGCGAAACCGTGGAGTCGGCCCGCCGTGCCCGCCTGCGGCGAAGCAGGTCGATGGCGGCGGAGCGTGCGGTTCTACGAATATAGGACGCAGGGACCCGGGCGATCTGCTCAGCAGCCCCTTCGCGCTCGGCATGGGCGTGCCAGAGCCGGACCCGCACCTCCTGTACCAGCTCGTCCGCGTCGGCACCGGTCAGCCGATGCCGCCAGCACACGTGCCTGAGGATGCCAGTGAACTGGCCGATGACATCCTCGAGTGCCGGCGAGAGCCGCTCTGTCTCGGGACCCATACGTGCCCAAAGTACGCGCCCGGAAGAGGGGCGGCAAACCCGCGGTTGCCTGTCTAGTTTTCTGGGGCAATGCCCGAACTTCCCGAAGTCGAAACGATCGTCCGCGACATCCGTCCCGCCCTGCTCGGCCGCCGATTCGAGCGCGTCAGTCTGAGCCACGATGACGTGCTCCGCGGCGTGAGCCGTCGGCGTCTCCTCCGGGACCTGACCGGCGTCACCGTGCGGGAAGTGTCCCGGCGGGCGAAGCATGCCGTCATCGACGTGGGCCGGCACCGGCTGGTGATCCAGCCCGGCATGACCGGCTCGCTCGTGGTGCACGACGGCCCGCTCACCGCCGATGAGCAGCGCTATGCCGTGCTCCGGGTGGCTCTCGACGACGGACGCACCCTGGTCTATCGCGACGTCCGTCGCCTGGGGACGCTGCTGCTCCTGGATCAGAAGGGTTGGGAGCGGTACACCGGTGCGATCGGGCCCGAGCCGCTCGAGGCGGAGTTCACAGCCGAACAGCTCGGGATGGCGCTTCGCCGCTCGCGACAGGCGATCAAGAAGGTCATCATGGACCAGGGACACCTGGCCGGCGTGGGGAACATCTACGCCAACGAGGCGCTGTTCGCGGCCGGCATCGATCCTTCCAAACCGGCGGTCCGCCTCACGCCGGACGATCACCGCCGGCTGCACGCCGAGATCCGACGGATCCTCAGCGCCGCGATCGCGTCGAACGGCACGACGTTCCGCGACTACCGGACCGGGACGGGCGAGACCGGGAACTTCCAGCTGGAGCTCTTCGTCTACGGCCGCGAAGGTGAGCCGTGCCGGCGATGCGGGACGCGGCTCACGGGCACCCACGCCATCGACGCACGCATCTCGGTCTTCTGCCACCGGTGTCAATCATGAGCCGCGGCCGAAGCGCCCAGCGGATGGCGTCCGCTCCCCGCGACCGATCTGGATCAGCTGCGCAACCGCGTGCGCGCGCTGGCCGAGAACCGGCCCGCGGTCTACCGCATGACGGACGCCTCCGGCCGGATCATCTACGTCGGCAAGGCCAAGCGGCTCAGGACCAGACTCCTCACCTATTTCCGGGCGGAGTATCCGGACGACAAGGGCGCGCGGATTCTGTACGCCGCCAACGATATCGCCTGGGACTATGTCCCGAGTGAATTCGCCGCCTACCTGGGCGAGCTGCGTCAGATCCGACGGTATCGTCCCTATTTCAATCATCGCGGCAACATCACCCGCCGGTCGGTGTTCATCAAAATGTCGGGCGGGCCTGCGCCTCGGATCTACGCCGGCGGCACGGTCTCGCGCGACGACCTGCGCTGCTACGGCCCCTTTCACTCCCTCGGCCGCACCCTCGACGCGGTGCGCACTCTCAACGATCTCCTAGGGCTGAGGGACTGCGCGGCCACGATGCCCGTGGTCTTCGCGGGGCAGGGTGATCTCTTCGATCAGCCGAGACAGGCAGGCTGTCTGCGCCACGAGTTCGGCTTCTGCAGCGGCCCCTGCGCGGGGTTCGTGACCGAGCTGGAGTATCGGAGAAAGACCGAGACGGCCGCGGCCTTCCTGGAAGGACGCACGATCCAACCGCTCGACCGCGTGGTCGCGGCGATGCAGGAGGCCGCGGCGGGGGGACAGTACGAGCTCGCCGCGCGGTGGCGAGGGAAGTTCGAGCAGCTCGAGTGGCTGCTCGCCGCCACGAGCCGCGCCCGAAGCGCGATCGATCTGCTCACGTTCGTCTATCGCGATCCCGGGGACTTCGGTGACGATCGCGCGTACGTCATCGTGCAGGGCGTAGTGCGGGCCGCGTTCCCCTTCCCGTCCACACCGATCGAGCGTGAAGCGTTCCAGGCAGCCGTCGCGACGGAAGCGAGCAAGCCGTTACCGCCACCCGGGCCGCTTCCACTCGACGCGATCGACGAGATTCTGCTCCTCATGGCCTGGTTCCGAGCCCACCCGGACGCGCTCCGGCGGACCACGCCGCTCCGCGACTGGGTAGCCGCCTAGGGTGTCACCTCGGGAGGACGATCGTCTTCGGCTCGTTCAGCTTAAGCCACTGGCAATCAATAACCTGGAATCCTGCAAGAACTGGCATCTACTCTGCTCTCTCCCCTCCGGCCATGCGCGCACTTGGCGCGCCCACGTGACAAGCACCCATCGGAGGGAACATGTCGAAACATTTCTTCTGGGCGGGCCTCACCGCCGTCCTCGCGGTGGCCGCGCCGTCTCGATCGGAGGCGCAGGCGCCGAGCTTTCAGATCACCCCCTACGCCGGCTACCTCAAGTCGGGCGTGATCGTGAACGGGCCGGTCGGCACGGCGCTCCGCAACAGCGGCGCACCGATCTACGGGGCCGAGGCGGCGTTGGGAATCGCCCGCGGGCTGTTCCTCGTGGGCAACGTGGCGTACTCCAAACCGCAGCTCGAGATCGGCGCCCCAGTGATCGGCGGCGTGAACGTAGGGGAGACTTCCGTGCTGCTCTACGATGCCGGTCTACGCTTGAACGTCCCGCTCGCCATCCCGCTGGTCAGCCCGTTCATTCAAGGCGGAGTCGGCCAGATGCGGCAGACCGTCGACGTCGGGTCAGTCGCGACCCGTTCCACCAGCCTCGCCTACAACGTCGGGGGCGGCGTGGACATCGGGATTGCGCCGAGGGTGGGACTGCAGTTGATGGCGAAGGACTATATCGGGAAGTTCGACGCGAAGGAGGCAACCGCGATCGAGGTGAATACGAAGACCACGCACAACTGGGTGTTGGGCGCGGGGGTTCGGATCGGGCTCTAGACGTTTGTCATCCCGAGCGAAGTGAGGGATCTTCTCGGCCGGGTTCGATGACCGCTGAGAAGGTCCCTCGCTGCGCTCGGGATGAAGTACTCGCTTAGCGAGCTTCCGCCACCACCCCCCACTTCGCCGGCGAGGCCTCCACCTCGCTCGGGTGCACATTCGCCGACGGCCACACGGCCCACCGGGATGAATCGCTGTCCCGCACCCGTATCGCGAACCGCGGCGACGCTCCCGATTCAGCTTCGAGCCACGGCCCTTCCAGCCGCAGCAAGACCCACCATCCCCTGGCCACTTCCCTCGACGCCACCGCCCATCCACCTCCCGAGTGCTCGGGGCCGAGCCGCCAGGTCGGATCACTCCGGGGCGGCTCCCAGCGGTTGCCTCGCCCCCGGTACACCACGCTGCTGTCGAGCGTGCGATGCAGCTCCCACTGGAAGTCTTCGTGCTGCGGCGTCGCCGCCGGTTCGCCACCCAGGTGCAGGCTCACGACGACTTCATCGCTCCACGCCCGCGTCGAGTCGGGAACGTGACCGAGCACGAACACCGTGTCGGCACTGCGCAGCAGCCAGAGCGCGGCGATCCCGGCGGCCAGCTCGAGCCGGAGCACCGGATCTCCGAGCGCGGTCGATTCGAGGGCGCTCAGCGCCGGCGGCCGCTCGACCCGGCGCACCAACACCGTGTCCCCGGACTGCAGCACGAGCGCGAGGAGAAGCAGAGGCGTCAGCGCATCATTCCGGATCGAAGTCGAGGAGCGGGACGAGACGGGCCCGGGGCGGAATTCCCGGTTCGAGCTCCATGATGCCCACCGAGGGCGGAAGCTTGAACCGCCGCGCTCCCGCGCCACCCGGGTTCATCACGGTGACCACCACATCCACCAGCGTGAGCAGCGGCCGGTGAGTGTGCCCGAAGACGATGATCTCGGCCTCGGGAAAGGCGGCGTGGAGCTTTTCCGGTGACGGTGACCCGAACTGGTCGCCATGGGTGACGACGATCCGGAATCCGTCGAGCTCCAGACTGGCCACCTGGGGCAGCCGGGCGCGGAGGTCCCACCCGTCGGTATTGCCGTACACGGCGGTCACCGGTGCGATCGCCTCGAGCTCGACGAGGATCGAGTCCGGGCCGACATCGCCGGCGTGGAGGATCTGATCTACGCCGCGAAACGCCTCGAAGACCTCGGGCCGGAGCAGTCCGTGGGTATCGGAGATGATGCCGAGTCGCACGCCGGCCTAGGGGCGAAGCGCGACCGCGGCGGAGACGCGCTGGAGCAGCGTCGCGAAGGCCGACTGAACCTCCGCCGGTGCGAACTCGCAGTGGCCGTACCGATCGGCGCTCTGTTGCGTCAGCAGCCCGGTGGCTCCCGCGTTGGAGACCTTGGCGGCATACACCGCTTCGTGCAGGAACGGGACGATCGGGTCCCCGGTGGTATGCAGAGTGACCACCGGAAGTCCTAGATCGCCCGACACATTGAAGCGGCCGATCGCTTGCCGCGCGGCGGGGTCCGCGGCAAAGCGGGACACGGCGGCGTTGAGGACGAGATCGTCGGAGGAGCCGGCGTACTGGCGCGTAGTGTTGTCGAAGGGCTGCCCGCCGAGCCGGAGCTGAGCGTCCTCGGTCGCGAACACGCTGTACCAGAGGAGTCCGACGACCGTCTCGCCGATGGAAGCGATGTCGTTGTCGTCCACCGGTGCGCCCGTGACCTGAATCAGCTCGAGCGCGGAAGCGGGATCGGAGGCGAGCGCGGCGAGGATATCGGGGATGTACTGCGATTCCCAGTTGGCGCGAACCTCGTCGGGCACCTCGACGGCGGTGCCGGGCAGCACCCCAGGAAAGAAGAAATCGAACACGACGCGGAAGTCGCCGAAGTAGTCGATCTGGGTCGCGAAGTCTCCGATCGGTCCGCACGCCGCGAGGACACCGGAGAAGCGCGCCGGGTCCAGCTCGGCGGCGAGCGCGGCGACGAGGCCCCCCTCGGACGCGCCGACCACGTATGTGAGCGTGGGATCGGGCCGATACAGCTGTCGGAAACGGTCGTCGAGGTCGAGCAGGTCGTCCACCGCGATGTCGGCCACCAGTCCGTTCGCCCGGTAGCTCGTGGTGGCGAACGCGTATCCGAGGCTCGTCACGGCCGACGACAGCGAGGTCCCGGCGAGCGCGTCGTCCGGAATCGCCAGCGGCTCGTCGGGGCGAACGTAGCCGTGGGCGTAGACGACGAGCTCGCCGTTCCATTCGGCGGGAAAGCAGATGCGATAGAGCGCGCCGCTCGACATGGTGCCGTCGCTGCAGCCCGGAACGGGCGTCTGGCCCTCGTCTACCGGCCCGGAGGGACCATCCGAATCACCGCCGCACGACGCCGCGAGGAGCAGAAACGGAACGATCGCAGGCCGGAACCGAGCTGTTGCGCGCATGGCGGGTGCCCTCAGGAATCATCACCGGTCCAGCGTGGGGCGACCTCGATGCCGAGGTCGAGCTGGTCGAGCACCCGCTGGACGATGAAGTCTATCAGTTCGACTACCTGGGCGGGGCGATGGTAGAAGCCCGGTGCCGCGGGAAGCACGACGGCGCCGGCTTCGGTGACCGCGACCAGATTGCGGAGATGGACCAGCGACAGCGGCGCCTCTCGCGGGACCAGAATCAGCCGACGCCGCTCCTTGAGCGTGACGTCCGCCGCGCGCTCGACCAGCGAGCGACTCGTGCCGCCGGCGATGGCGGCGACGGTGCCCATCGAGCAGGGACAGATCACCATGCCGCTGGTCCGCTGCGAGCCCGAGGCCGGGAGCGCTCCTCGATCGCCGTCGGGAAAGGGTGTGACCGAGCTCCAGTCCCCGCCGGTCGCGGCACGCAGCTCGTCCAGCGAGGCGATTCCGCACTCGTCCTTGAGCAGGCGGAATCCGTGGCTCGTGGCGACCAGCCACACCGGCACCCCGTTTCGCGCCAGCACCTCCAGCAGCCGCACGCCGTACGGCGCGCCGGAGGCGCCCGTGATGGCGAGGACGACCGGATGCCGCGTCACCGGCGACTCACGCCAGGCGGTCCACGAGGGCGAAGGCGAAAACGGTGACGCTCATGATGCCGTTCATGGTGAAGAACGCGGCGTCGAGCCGCGACAGGTCGCCCGGCTTCACCAGGTGATGCTCATAGGCCAGGATCCCGGTCGCCACCGCGAGGCCGGCGAAATACCAGAGGCCGAAGCCGGCCGCCCAGCCGAACAGGGCCAGCGCCGGGATCGTGACGCCATGCAGAAGCTTGGCCAGCAGGATCGCGCGGGTCTGACCCAGGCGGACCACCGCGCTGCGCAGTCCTTCCGCGCGATCGAACCCCTCGTCAGGCAAGGCGTAGAAGATGTCGAACCCGGCGACCCAGGTCGCCACGGCGAGGGTGACGGCGATCAGCAGCCACGCGGGCTCGCTCCAGCGTCCTGTTACCGCCAGATATCCTCCCACGGGCGCGATCGCCAGGCTCATGCCGAGCCAGAGATGCGGCCACCAGGTGAACCGCTTGGTCAGGCTGTACAGCAGAACCCAGCCGAGCGCGACGGGGCTGAGCAGCAGGCAGAGGGGATTGAGCATAGCGGCGGCCGCGATGAACACCACGGCGGCGCCGGTGACGGAAAGCCAGGCTTGCGCCGGAGTGAGCGCGCCTCGCGGCAGCTCGCGGTTGGCGGTGCGGGGATTGCGCGCGTCGTAGTCGCGGTCGGCCAGCCGGTTGAAGCCCATCGCCGCCCAGCGGGCCGCGGAAAACGCCAGGACCACGAGTGCCACCATGCGCACGGTGACCGGCGTCGTCATGGATGCCGCGAGCACACCGAGGAGCGCGAACGGCAGCGCGAACAGCGTGTGAGGCAGCTTGACGAAGTTGACGTAGCGCACGAGCAGCGACTCGCCCGCGAACGTCTGGCCCTCGCTGGTCATGTCCGGGTCCCCTCGTGCAGCGCACAGACTCCACCGACGAACAGCTTGAACCTCACGTCGCGGAACCCCTGGCTCTCCACCCGGCGCGCCAGCTCCGCGGGCGGCGGGAACGCCTGCGTCGACTCTGGAAGCCAGTCATACGCCGTCGTATGTTTCGAAATCCGGCGACCGATCCACGGCATGATCCGCCGGAAGTACAACTGATATACTCGGCGCAGAAGGGGGCGAGGCGGAAGCGTCATGTCGAGGATGACCAGTCGCGCCCCCGGCTTCAGGACCCGGGCCGCTTCGGCCAGGCCGGCATCGAGGTCCACCAGGTTCCGCAACCCCCAACCGACCATCGCGCCGTCGAATGCCGCGCGAGGAAACGGCAGCTCCAGGGCATCCGACGTCACCGGGGCGAGCCGGTCCGACTTCGCCCGTCCCAGACGGAGCATCGCCGGCGCGAAGTCCGCGCCGACGACCCGACCCCGGAAGCCGGACTGGCGGGCGAGCGTCGCCCCGAAGTCCATCGTGCCGGCACAGAGGTCGAGGTAGACTCCCTCAGGCGCGCGCTCCCAACCCAGCCTCCGGACCGCGTTCCGCCGCCAGAGCTGATCGAGGCGGAAGCTGATGATGCGATTGACGCGGTCGTAGGTCGGGGCGATGGCGGTGAAGATCTCGCGGACATAGGCTCGCTTCTCGGGTCCGCCGGAAACTGGTAACTCACGATCCGAGGCTAACATAGGCGCACAATGTAGTCCCGTGGCGAGAGCCTTGGCAAGGCGACGGGGTGATGGCTAAGGGCGTGGAGTGGGTCCGCCTCACCGATCAGGAGGTCGTCCTGCAGGCCCGCGCCGGCCAGGATGCCGCCTACCGCGAACTGATCCGGCGCTACGAGCGGCCGGTGTTCGCCCTGCTCTTTCGGATGGTGCGGGACCGGGAGCTGGCCGAAGACCTGGCCCAGGAGACCTTCATCAAGGCGCTCAACGCCATCGAGTCGTATCGCCCCGAGTTCAAGTTCTCGTCCTGGATCTTCAAGATCGCCAACAACGCCGCCATCGATCACCTGCGCCGGCGCGAGCTGGACACGCTCTCGCTCGACGGGTCTCCGCATGCCGAAACGCCCGAGGCCATGCAGGCGACGGCACTCCAGATCGGCGGGCGGCAGGAGTCCCCTCTCGACGCGGTCGAGGCGCGGGAGCTCGGCGGCATGATCGAGGAGGCGATCGGGCGGCTGCGGCCGGAGTACCGCTCCTGCATCCTGCTGCGTCACGTCGAGGGGCGAGCCTACGAGGAAATCGCCGAGATCCTCAACCTGCCGCTGGGTACCGTGAAGACCTACATCCATCGCGCCCGCAACGAGCTGAGACAAGCACTGGCGCACTTAAAGGAATGAAACCTTCCCCGAACCCCGACCGTAGGAGGGTCCACCTATGACCCAGGCACCCGGGCCCCACTTCTCGCCGGACGACATCGATCTCTGGCTCGACGGCACCCTCGCCGCCGAGCGCGCGCGCCATCTGGACGCGTGCCGCCAGTGCCTCGAGATGGCCCTGGCCGAGCGGGAGATCGTCGAGCAGATCTCGGCACTGCCGCTGATGAGCCCGACTGCGGGCTTCACCGAGCGGGTCATGCAATCGGTCTCGGTTCCCGATCCCTTCGCCATTCGTTCGATCTCGACCGCCCGCCGTCGTCTCTTCGCCAACCCGCGCTCCGTAGCAACCGCGGCCAGCCTGCTGCTGGTGCTGGTAGGCTCGATGGCCGGCAGCATCGTCTGGAGCCTGAACAACCAGGATACGCTCGCCGCGTTCGGGACGTGGATCCTGGCCCAGGGAGGGCAGGCCGCCTGGCTCGCGATCCGGGGCGTCGCCTCCAACGTGATCGAACAACCCTGGTACGAAGGGGCCAAGGTGCTGGTCGGCAATCCCACGCGCCTCGCGCTCGCCTCGGGGTTGGCGTCGTTCGCCTACCTGGGCGGCGTCCTTGCCCTGCGCCGCCTCCTGGCTCTCCCGACGCCGGGGGTAGCCCATGCGAGCCTCTAGCCGGAGCTTTGCGGTCGTCGCGAGCCTGCTCTTCGCTCCGTCGGTCGCACACGCGGATACACCGTCGAAGCCGACCGGTTCCCGAACCGTCCACGTGGTGCGCGAGTTCTGGCACCTCGTCAACGACGTCCATACCCTCGCCTCGGGCCAGGGCCAGGAGCCTCGGCCACGCCCCCAGGCGGTTCCCGCGGCCGGCGCGGACGGCCCCCGCATCTCGCTCAATGAACTGAGCGATCCCACAGAGGTCGAGAACCATCTCCGCAAGGCCGTGAGCCCCGAGGCTGGAAGACACCCGACTCACGGTGACGGACGGGTCGGCCCACCTCGGCGACTACAGCGTCGGCTCCACCGAGACGCATACCGGACACCTGCTGGTGCTGCGCGGCGATGCGGACGTGTACGGGCGCCTGATGGGGAATGTCGTGACGGTCGAGGGCGACGTGATCCTGCATCCCGGCGGGCTGGTCTCGGGTGACATCCTCACGCTCGGCGGCGATGTGCGGGACATGGGAGGAGAGATCGGGGGCGAGGTGCGCACGCTCCGATCCACCACCGTACTCACTCCGGCGCCTGCGGCGGAGCCCGAGCCGAGCGCGATCGCGACGGTGGCCCGCCGGGCCGCGGGCGTCATCGGGGTGTTCCTCACCTTGAGCGCGCTTGGGATTCGGCCTGGTGATGTTCGGACGGCCCAATCTCGAGGTCGTCTCCGATACGGTCTCGCATTCCTTCGGTCGCGCCTTCGTGACCGGCCTGCTCGGCCAGATCTTGCTATTGCCGACCTTCGGCATGCTCATCGTCGGCCTGATCCTGAGCGTCGCCGGGATCCTGCTGCTCCCCTTCGCAGTCATCGTGTACGCCCTGCTCGTCATCGTCGGTGCCGTCGGCGGGTTCCTCGCCGTCGCGCACGCCATGGGCGAGACCTATACCCGGCGGCAGCTCGCGCTCGGTACACTGCTCGGCTCCCCGAACAGCTATCGCTATCTGCTGGTGGGACTCGCCGCCCTCGCGTCGCTCTGGTTCGCGTGGGCCATCTTCGGCTGGGTCCCGGTGGCCGGCGAGCTGATCCGGGGCGCGGCGTTTCTCGTCACCTGGCTGCTGGCGACCGCCGGATTCGGCGCGGCGCTCCTGAGCCGGGCGGGCGTGCGGGAGAACTTCGCGGGCCGCCTCATTCCACCCGAGGCGCTCACCGACGAGTACCTCTGGGCGACGCCCCAGTTCGGCGTGGCGGCGGCGCGCCGACCGGCCCCCGGCACGCGAACTCCCACCAAGGGGCTTTGACGGTGCGCGCAGTGGCGCTGGCCCTCGCCCTGGTCTTCGTGGGGGGGAGCGTGGCGGCGCAGAGCATGCGCCCCTTCACGACCTACCGGCAGCTTCACGGCGAGACCCGGTTGACGGCGGCGCTGGACTACGCGGCAGGATCGCTGCGTGTGGCACCGGGCCGCCCCACCGAGCTCTACCGGATGGATGTCTCCTACGACGGCGACCGCTACGAGCCGATCAGCGACTTCGACGCCTCGCATGGTGCGGTGGCGCTCGGGCTCAAGGCCACGGGCAAGGGCGGGCTGCGCGTCGTCTCCCGCAACCAGCTCCGGCAAACGGCCAGCGTCACCTTTTCGCCTCGCGTGGACCTCGACGTCGATCTCGCGCTGGGGGCGAGCGACGCCGACATCGAGCTGGGTGGCCTTCGGGTGGCGGGCTGGAAAGTCCAGACCGGCGCGAGCCAGGCGGTGGTCCGCTTCTCTCAGCCCAACGGCACGCGGTGCCGGTCCGGAGCGGTCAGCTGCCGGCGCGGCCGACCTCACCGTGCTCGGCCTCGGCAACAGCCGGTGCGACCGGCTCGACTTCGAAGGTGGCATCGGGAAGATGACGCTCGATTTCGGCGGTACCTGGTCCGTGAGCTCGGACGTGGGAGTGAAGATGGCCGTCGGCGAGCTGGTTCTCCGCCTGCCTCGTCAGGTCGGCGTGCGCATCGCGCTGGACAAGTTCCTGGCGAGCTTCCAGCCGGCGGGCCTCGAGCAGCAGGGAACGCGCTACGAGTCTGCCGGCTACGCCGAAGCGGAGCGCAAGCTGGACATCGCCGTGACGACGGCGGTGGGGGAGGTTCGGGTCGAGTGGGCGGACTGAACTGCGGGAAGCGTGAAGAGTGAAGGGTGAAGAGAGCCAGGAGCTCACGCCCCTTCACCCTTCACCCTTCACTCTTCACGCCCTTAAGTTCCCTCCCATGTCTCCCCTCGAGACCCTCGGCTTCGCCCTCGGTACGTCGTTCGCCTCCGGGCTGAATCTCTACCTCACCGTAGCAGCCGCAGGGTTGTTCCAGCGGCTCGGGATCGTGCAGCTGCCGGAGTCGCTTCAGGTGCTGGCGCACCCCGTCGTGCTCGGTATCGCCCTCACGCTGTTCGTGGTGGAGTTCGTGGCCGACAAGGTGCCCTACGTGGACACCGTCTGGGACGCCGCCCACACTTTCATCCGCCCACCGGCCGCCGCGCTCCTGTCCTACAGCTCGTTCGCCGGCGAGGGGGTGCCCGAGGAGTGGAAGCTGGGAGCGGCTCTCCTCGCCGGCAGTGTGGCACTCACGTCCCACGGAGCCAAGGCCAGCACCCGGGCCGCCGCCAACGTCAGCCCCGAGCCGGTCAGCAACTGGACGCTGAGCCTGCTGGAGGACGGACTGGTGGTGTTCCTCGCATGGATGGCAGCGGAGCACCCGCTGATCACGGCGGGCATCGTGGTCGTGCTGGTGATCCTGGCCGTGCTGGTGATCTGGAAGCTGTTCTCGTTCTTTCGCAGTGCCCTGGAGAAGCTGCGCGGTCCGCCGGCTACCCCAGCCGCGCCCTGATCCGACTCCCCACACCCATCCCCAGGCGCCGAGCGGCGGACCCGTCGCGCACGGCGATCTCCACCGCACCGCCCGAGCCCACATAGGCGAGCAGCCCGCCGGTGGGAACATCTCCGTAGGTACGCCGCAGCGGCCCGATGTCGAGCCCCTCCACCTCGAGGACCGCGTAGGGCGGCACCAGATCCGGTGTCAGGTTGGTGACGAGCGTACCGAACCGATCCACGTACACGATCTCCCCGACGACCGATTTCCCCTCGTAGTGCGGCACGGTGTAGGCGAGCAGCTCCGGCGATCCCCCGAAACGGCGCACCCAGCCGGGAAATGGAGGTCCCGCACGCGAGTGCCGCCGCCACCGGGGCGAAGAGATCGCGCCCATGAAAGGTCGGGGCCGCGCTCGAGGGAACCGGCAGAACCACGACCTCGACCTCCCCGCTCCGGAGCGGCGAGGTCAGGATGCCGTTGTCGGGACCGACGAACCCATGGCCGCCGACCCGGACCGCCAGCGCACCGCGCTCGGTCCCGACGCCCGGATCCACGACGGCCAGATGCACCGTGCCCACCGGAAAGAGCTGCCAGGTGCGTCCCAGCAGATAGGCGGCGGAGCGGATGTCGCCCGGCGGGACGGAGTGGGAGATGTCCACCAGGGTCGCGTCGGGCGCGACCCGCAGGATGGAGGCCTTGACCTCGGCGACATACGAATCCGTGGTGCCGAAGTCGGTCAGCAGCGTGATGAGCGGCATTCTTAAGGTAAACCGTTCACGCCTTCGCCTTCTCCCAGCGTCCCCAATGCCAGAGCGACGTCAGCGCCGCCGCGCGCGCCATGGCGGTGATCGCGAGGATCCACCAGACGCCCAGCAGCCCGTAGTCCGGGGCCACCAGCGCCGCGAGCGGGATCCGGATCGCACTGAGCACCACGACCGCGACCATGGTCCAGAAGGTGTACCCGGCCCCGGTCAGCGCGCCCTCGAGCACCGTCTCGAAGGCCATGGTGAACTGGGCCAGCGCGGCGGTGCGAAGGTAGAGCGACCCCGCGTGGATCACTTCGGGGTCGGATGTGAAGATGCCGACCAAGGTCTCGGGAATGAGCAGGAAGATGATCGCGAGCACCCCGCTCGGCACCGCGGCGATCCGGGCCGTGAGCCAGCCCGCTCCGCGCGCGCGGCGAGGGGAGCCGGCGCCCAGATTCTGCCCGACGAGCGTTTCTGCCGCCAGGCCGAACCCGATGCAGATCATGTAGCTCATGCCCTCGATCTTGTGCCCGACCCCGAGCGCTGCGATCGCCGGGGTGCCGAACGTCCCCACGACGCGGACCAGCAGCATGTAGATCACGCTGAAGAGCACGCCGGTCAGCATGGTCGGCAGCCCGATGCGGAGGATCGTCCTCGCCACCGCCGGCTTGAAGCCCAGCACGATCGCACCCCGCCGCCGCAGCAGCTCGAGACCGACGACGAAGCTGAGGCCGCGGGTGAGGACGGTCGCCAAGGCGGCACCGTAGACGCCGAGCGCGGGGACGGGGCCCCAGCCGAGGATCATCAGCGGGTCGAGGACCAGGTTGAGCAGCACGGAGCCGCCCAGCAGGTAGAACGGCGTGCGGGTGTCGCCGGCGCTCCGAAACGCGGCGGTGATGACGAAGTAGCCGTAGACCAGGAATGCGCCGATGAACTGAATGACGAGAAAGTCCCGGGCGAGCGCGGCGACCTCTCCTCGCGCGTTCATGAGCCGGAGGATCGCCGGCAGCCCCGCGACGCCCCCTGCGGCGACGACCGCGCCGAGCGTCATCGCCAGCACGAGGGCCGTGCCGGTGGCGCGGGCGGCTGCCAACGGATCACGCTCCCCATGCCGCCGGGCCGCCACGGCCGTAAGTCCCACCCCCACGAGCTCCCCGACCGAGACCAGCACCCAGATGCTGTAGCTCGCGAGCGAGACCGCCGCCAGCGCGGTGGCGCCGAGCGTTCGGCCGACCCAGAAGGTATCGGTGACGTTGAAGAGGACCTGGAAGAGCGTAGTGCCGACGGCCGGCAGCGCCAGACGAAGGATCGCCGGCCGGAGTGGCCCCGAGGTTATGCCGGGATCGTGCGGCGGGGGAAGCGGCGGGCTGGCATCCTGGCGGTCGGCATACATCGCTGCCGGCGAAGGAAGTGAATCGCCGGCAGGGTCAGCGGAAGTCAACCGCGCAGGATCGGCAGGGCGACGGACGGGCCGGCCGTCTTCTGCTGCAGCTGGTCGGCGATCTGGCGAAGGACTGCGGCTGCCGGACTGTTAGGCTGGGCCACCACGGCGGGCCGGCCCTCGTCGGCCAGCTCGGCGAGCTGCGGCTGTAGCGGGATGCTGCCCAGCAGCGGAACGCCGAGCTCGTCGGCGAGGCGCTGTCCGCCGCCGGAGGAGAAGAGCTCGAAGCGGCGCCCGGTCTCCGGGTCCACGAACGCGCTCATGTTCTCGACTACGCCGATCACGGGGACGCTCACGCGCTCGAACATGCGCCCGCCGCGCAGCGCGTCGCCCACCGCCACTTCCTGGGGGGTCGTCACGATGACGGCGCCGGACACCTGGGTGGCCTGCACCAGGGAGAGCTGCGCGTCACCGGTGCCGGGCGGCAGATCCACGATGAAGTAGTCGAGCTGGCCCCAGTCCACATCGCGAAGAAACTGCTGGACGATCTTCATGATGATCGGCCCGCGCCAGATCGCCGGGGCGTCCCGCTCGACGAGGAAGCCGAGCGACATGAGCCGGACGCCGTGGGCCTCGAGCGGCTGGATCCTGCCGCCGAGCACCGGAGGCCGCTCGAACACGCCGAACATCCGGGGGATGTTGGGCCCGTAGACGTCCGCGTCCATCACGCCGACCCGATGGCCGGCTTCGGCCAGCGCGATCGCGAGGTTGGCCGCGACCGTGGACTTGCCGACGCCGCCCTTGCCCGACGAGATCGCGATGATGCGGCCGAGATTGGGCTGATCCGTGGGCGGGCCGTGGGTCACCTGGGCCGGTCCGCTCGGATTGCTGACCGAGATCTTGACCGCGTCCTTCTTGACCCCCTCGACGCCCTGCACCGCCGCCCGAGCCTGCCGCACCAGGGTCGCGGGGTCTTCGGGCGAGAGCAGGAACGTGAAGCTCACGCTCCCGTCCTCGCGCACCGCCAGGTCCCGGATCATGCCCGCGGAGAGGAGATCGTTGTCGAGTCGGGGATTGCGAATGGCGGCGAGCGCGGCCGTCACCCGGCCTTCGAGGGACTCCGCCACTAGACCGCCTGCACCTGTTTCACTTCGGGGACCATCTCGCGCAGGCGGCTCTCGATGCCCTGCTTGAGCGTGATGGTGGATGCGGCGCATCCATGGCAGGTCCCGCCCAGGCGCAGCAGGAGCACGCCCTCGCCCTCATCGAAGTCCACGACCTCGACGTGCCCCCGGTGGGAGGCGATGTAGGGACGGAGCGTGTCCAGGGTGCGTTCGATACGATCAATGGTGTCCATGCGTCACCGGCCGGGAATTCCTACCTCGGGATTCGGGAATATACGGCGCCCAAATCGGAGGTTCAACCGCGGCCGTCCGGGTGCACCCCGTTGGGGCCAAGGTATGCGCGGGCCGCCGCCAGCACGGTGGCCTGGACCTCCGCGAGCGACCCGGCGAGCGCCAGACCGGCCGCCTTGGTGTGTCCGCCCCCGCCGAAGCGCTTGGCGAAGGCGGCCACATCCACGTCTGCCCACCGATCGCAGCGATACCTTCACCCGGCCCTGACTCACCTCGCGGAACAGGAGGGCCATGCGCACGCCCTCGATCGAGCGGGGGAATTCCACCACGCCTTCGAGATCGTCGGAGGAGACGCCGAGCCGCTCGATGGCGCCGGGCGGCACGGTGACCCAGGCCAGTCCGTGCTGCGGCTCGACCACGAGCGTCTGCAGCGCTTCGGCGAACAGGCGCGGCCGTCCTTCCGGCGCGCGGGCGTACACCTCGAGGTAGATCTCCTCCGGATCCACGCCTGCCTCGAGCAGCTCCGCGGCGATACGCAGCGTGCGAGGCCTGGTGTTGCTGAACCGGAAGCCGCCGGTGTCGGTCACCAGGGCGACGTAGAGTCCCCGCGCCGCCGCTTGCGGCATCTCCCAGCCGTTGGCGACGGCGAGCTCGAAGATCGAGCTCGCCGGTCGCCGCGGCCTCGGGATCGAGATAGCGCGGGCCCGGTGGCAGCACGCCGGTGCTCACATGGTGATCCACGCAGGCCACAGGCACGCCGCGATCGCGAACGGTCTCGCTGAGCATGCCGAGGCGGCCCAGGTCGCAGATGTCGAGCACGGCGATCACGTCCGCCCGGCGCAGCTCCTTGACCGCCTCCGGCGTGCGATCGATTCCGGGAAGGTCGTCGAACAGAAAGTTGAATCGTGTCGGCGTCGGCGTCGGGTTGGTGATGACCGCGTCCACTCCGCGGGCCCGCAGGAGATGCACCAGGCCCGCCTCGCTTCCGAGACCGTCGCCGTCGGGATTCACGTGGGTGGTGAGGCAGACCCGCTGGCCGGGGCGCAGCACCTCGGCGAAGGCCCGGGCGGCAGCGATTTTTTCGGGGGGAAGAGAGAACGGCATGGGGCCAAGATAATACGGTGGGGACCGGCGGCGATTGTAAGCTGGGTCACCTACGGCGGAACGGCGCTACGGCGCGCGCAGATGTGAAACGACGTCATCCCGAGCGCAGCGAGGGACCTTCTCGAGAAGGTCCCTCGCTCGCTTCGCTGCCTCGGGATGATGTACCCGACCTCTCGCCGTCCTACCTCGCCATCAACCCAACCTTCGAATGCCGGCGGCCGTAGAGGAAATAGATCGCCAGGCCGAGCGCCATCCAGATGATGAGTCGGGCCCAGGTGTCCACCGGGAGACCCGCCATCAGATAGACGCAGGCCACGATGCCGAGGATCGGAACCAGCGGCACCAGCGGCGTCCGGAACGGGCGCGGCCGTTCGGGGTCGGTGTACCGGAGCACGAGCACCCCGGCGCACACGATGGCGAAGGCGAGCAGGGTCCCGATGGAGACCAGCTCGCCCAGCAGGCCGATCGGCAGCAGCCCGGCGAACACCATGGCCAGCACGCCGGTGACCGCACTCGCGAGCCAGGGCGTGCGGAACCTGGGATGCACCGCGCTGAAGATCGGGGGCAGGAGCCCGTCCTTCGACATGGTGTAGAAGATGCGCGGCTGCCCGAGCAGCATGACCAGGATGACCGAGGAGAGACCCGCGATCGCGCCGATCTTCACCACCGGACGCAGCCACGCCAGCCCGGCGCCGGCCTCGTTGATGCCGACGGCGATCGGGTCGGGCACGTTGAGCTTGGTGTAGTTGACGATGCCGGTGAGCACCAGCGCCACGGCGATGTAGAGCACGGTGCAGATGGCCAGCGAGCCGAGGATGCCGATCGGCATGTCCCGCTGCGGGTTCTTGGTTTCCTGCGCGGCCGTGGACACGGCGTCGAATCCGATGTAGGCGAAGAAGATCACCCCCGCCCCGCGGACGATCCCGTCCCAGCCGTACTTGCCCGTCGCCCGCCGGCGGCGGAATGAACGGCTCCCAGTTCTCCCGGTTGATGTAGGCGCATGCCGAAGGCGATGAACAGCAGCACCACGGTGAGCTTGATGACCACGATGATGTTGTTGAACGTCGCCGACTCGCTGATGCCGACGATGAGCAGGATGGTGATGACCGCGACGATGAACATCGCCGGCACGTTGAGGACCGCGCCGGTGCTGCTCCATCCCTCGGTGAACAGCCGCCAGACGTTGAGCCCGGCGTCGGGCGGCGCCACGTGGGTGTAGGGCGCGGAGGTGTACTCCGGCGGGATGTCGATCCCCAGGTCCCGCAGGAACGAGACGACGTAGCCCGACCAGCCCACCGCCACCGTGGAGGCGGCGAAGAGATACTCGAGGATGAGGTCCCAGCCGATGATCCAGGCCAAGAGCTCGCCCAGGGTCGCGTAGCCGTAGGTGTAGGCCGAGCCGGCGATCGGGATCATGGCGGCGAATTCGGCGTAGCAGAGGCCCGCGAAGGCGCACGCCAGGCCGGCGAGGATGAACGAGTAGACGATCGCCGGGCCGGCGTAGTTGGCGGCCGCCTGACCCGTCAGCACGAAGATGCCGGCGCCGATGATCGCCCCGATGCCGAGGGTCACCAGGTTCACCGGGCCGAGCGCGCGTTTGAGGCTGTGGTCCTGAGCCACCTCGGCCTGGAGCGCGGACAGATCCTTGCGACGGAACAGACTCATGCGAACCTCGACCTTGTGGGTGAGCGGCGAGCCATGACTATCGAGAATCGGCGGACGGCGGACGGCAGACGGCGCGACGACAGCCACGCTACACGTAGAAACGCCTACCGTCGCCGACCGTCGTCCTGCTTCAGGCGCTGTAGTTCGGTGCTTCCCGCGTAATGGTGACGTCGTGCGGGTGAGACTCCCGCAGACCCGCCGAGGTGATCTGGATCAACTCGACGTCGCACTGCAGTTGCGGGATGGACGCCACCCCGCAGTACCCCATGCCGCTGCGCAACCCGCCCACCATCTGGAACAGGACGTCCGCCACCGGCCCCTTGTAGGGCACCCGGCCCTCGATTCCTTCGGGGACGAGCTTGGAGGGCGCCATTTCACCTTCCTGGAAGTACCGGTCGGCGGACCCGTCCTGCATGGCGGAGAGGCTGCCCATCCCACGGATCATCTTGAAACGCCGGCCTTCTGCCAGAACGGACTCGCCGGGGCTCTCCTCGGTGCCGGCCAGCATGGAGCCCATCATGACGCTCGAGGCGCCGGCCGACAGCGCCTTGACGATATCTCCCGAGTATTTGATTCCGCCGTCGGCGATGATCGGGACGTCCTCGGCTCCGCGGAGCGCATCCATCACCGCGGTCACCTGGGGGACACCCACCCCGGTCACGACGCGCGTGGTGCAGATGCTCCCCGGGCCGATGCCTACCTTGATGGCGTCCACGCCCCGGCTGACCATTTCGCGCGCCCCGGCCTCGGTGGCGATGTTGCCCGCCACGAGCTGTACGTCGGGAAACGCCTCACGGATCTGCGACACGGTCCGCAGCACCCCCTCGCTGTGCCCGTGAGCGGAATCCACCACGATCACGTCCACGCCCGCGTCCACCAGGCTCTTCGCGCGGCCGGAGGCGTCGGAGCCACCGCCGACGGCGGCGGCCACGCGCAGCCGGCCGTGCTGGTCCTTGTTGGCGTCGGGATGCTCGCGGCGCTTGAAGATGTCCTTGACGGTGATCAGGCCCTTCAGCACGCCCTTGGCGTCCACGACCGGCAGCTTCTCGATCCGGTGCTGGGCCAGGATCCGCTCCGCGTCGTCGAGGCTGGTGCCGACCGGGGCGGTCACCAGCTTCTCGTGCGTCATCGCGGCCTTGATCGGCTGGTCGAGATTCCGCTCGAACTGGAGGTCGCGGTTGGTGATGATGCCGATCAGCCGGCCCTGGCCGTCCACGATGGGCACGCCGGAGATCTTGAACCGGCGCATGAGCGACAGTGCCTCGCGCAGCGGCCGCTCCGGCCCCAGCGTGATCGGGTTCAGGATCATCCCGCTCTCGCTCCGCTTCACCCGGTCCACCTCGGCCGCCTGCCGCTCGACCGACATGTTCTTGTGCAGGACCCCGATGCCGCCGGCCCGCGCCATCGCGATGGCCATGTCGGCCTCGGTGACGGTGTCCATGGCGGCGGAGACGAGCGGGATGTTGAGGGGGATGGTGCGGGTGAAGCGGGTGGCGGTCGAGACGTCGCGCGGATGGACGGCCGAGTACCGCGGCACGAGGAGGACGTCGTCGAAGGTGAGCCCGGGCTTGGGGCGAATGACGGTCATGCGCTCGGGGACCCCCGATACACGAAGGCCCGCCGGAGCCCGGGGCAGGCGGTCGGCAGGCCAGGAGTAACTTGATCCATCTCGAAGACTAGGCGGCGGTTCCAGGGAAATCAAGCACGCCGAGCCGCCGCGCCGCGCCGCCAGAACAGGTACACCGGAATCCCGGACGCCACGATGATCAGGCCCGGCCAGGTGTACAGCGGTTTCTCGAACAGCAGGATGATCATCAGGCCGCCGACCGCGACCATGTAGAGGGCCGGCAACAGGGGATAGCCGAACGCCTTGACCGGCCGGGGCAGATCGGGCTGCAGCCGCCGGAGCCGGAACAGGGCGAGCGCGGTGAGGAAGTAGAAGACCAGCGCCGCGACGATCACGTAGTCGAGCAGCTGGCCGTAGGTCCCGCTGATGCAGAGAACCGAGGCCCAGACCGCCTGGGCGATGAGGCCGAACACCGGGGTCCGGTACTCCGGATGCAGCTGGCCGGCCCGCTGGAAGAACAGGTTGTCGCGCGCCATCGCCCAGTAGACCCGCGGCCCCGACAGGATCAGCCCGTTGTTGCACCCGAAGGTCGAGAACAGAATGGCGATCGCCATGACCGTGGCCGCCGCCCGCGCCGAGGGCCACCTCGATCGCGGCGGTGCCGACCCGGTCCTGCGCGGCGTGCTGGATCCCTCGCGCGAGCGCGTCCTGCCCGCTCGGCGTCGCCGTAGAACGGCAGGACGTTGAGATACGCGACGTTGGTGAGGATGTAGAGCAGACTCACGATGCCGGTGCCGAGGGCCAGCGCGAGGGGCAGGTTGCGGCTCGGGTTCTGCACCTCGGCCGCGGCGAACGTGACGTTGTTCCAGGCGTCGCTGGAGAAGAGCGAGCCCACCATCGCGGCGCCGAGGATCGGAATGATGGCGAGACTCCAGTCGCCCGTGCCCCAGAAGGTGGCGTAGTTGGCCGCCGCGACATCGGGGCGCCGGAAGAACGTGAGCCCGAACAGCACCAGGGCCGCGAGCGCGCCGACCTTGGCGACGCTGAAGACCGTCTGGATCCGCGCGCCGAGCACGACGCCGCGGACGTTGATCGCGGTGAGAAGGAGAATGGACAGGATCGCCACGATGCGCTGGGGCGAGAGGCCCAGCTGGATGGCGTCGGCGCGCCCCCGGCAGCCGGAGCTGGCCGAGCGGCAGGAACACGTCCGGACTGATGCCCGGCACGAGGACGCTGAGGAATCTCGCGAACGCCACGGCCACCGCCGCGATCGTGCCGGTCTGGATCACCGCGAAGAGGGTCCAGCCGTAGAGGAATCCGGCCGCCGGCGACAGACCCTTCTCGGAGGAAGACGTATTGCCCGCCGGCCTTGGGCATCATCGCCGCGAGCTCGGCGTAGGTGAGCGCGCCGACGACGGTGATGAGCCCGGTGAGGACCCAGACCAGGAGCAGCCCGCCGGGCCCCCAGGGCGACACCTGCCGGCTGATGTCGGCCGAGACGATGAAGATGCCCGAGCCGATCATCGAGCCGACGACGAGGGAGATCGCCGCGAGCGGGCCGATGCCGCGAACGAACTCGGAGGACGACGGCGTGGGCGCGGCGGGCGCCTGGGTCGGTGCGGCCATGGGGTAGTTTCGCTGGTGTGGGTGTGTCAGTGCCGCGCCCGGGAATGGCTCGACGAGTGGTGAGGAAGATCCCTCGCTGCGCTCGGGATGACAACCCTGTCAGGTGCCGGACCTCGACTCCGGCAGCTGTTTCGTCTCCGACGGCTGCGAGGTGCTCTCCGACGGCTTCGAGGCAGTCTCCGCCGCCTTCACCGCCTCTTCCACCACCGCCTGCCCCGCCGCCGCCAGACCCTTCATGACCTTGGCGGCGCTGTCCATGAGGCCCATCGTGCCGCTGATCGCCTGGATCGGCAGCTTGCCGGCGCGCATCGTGTCCTCGACGGCCTCGGTCACCTTGGCGAAGATGCCGCCGGGACGCGAGCGCTCGGCATACTTGCTGTCGAGGAACTCGATGAAATCGAGAATCTGGTACCCCCGCTCGTCGCTCAGCCCCTCGAGCGCGCGGGCGATGCGCTGCTTCAGCAGATCGTTCATGGCGCTACCTACTCTCCTTCCACACCGGAGACCACCGACACCAGCTCCGCCACCGGCGTGGTGAGATACCGGGTCCGCGCCGCGCGGATCGTCACCCGCAGCACGACCTCATGCAGCGGCGGCAGCGAGCGGAAACGGTCCACCTGATCGGCCGGGATGGCCACGTAGACGAAGCCCGGCTCGGGGAGCGGCCCGCGCGTCAGCAGGTACGGCTGGCCCGGAGCCATCTCGGCCCGGAGCTCGTCCGCCGTCTGCACCGCGATCACCTGGACCGGCCACTCCAGCACCTGTCCGACGTACCGGTCGGGAGACGACCGCACCTCCGCCGCCGTGACGCCGGCGAGCGCGCCGCCGTCGTTCGGCTGGAGGTCCGCCTCCCGTACCCAACCTTCCAGGCGGACCCGGGCCCACTCGCCCGTCCGGCCCAGGACCCTGGTGGAGATGCCCGGGCTGGAGCGTCGCGACGACGGGTCCTCCGGCCGTGGCGTTGAGTCCGGTCTCCCGGGCAACCTCGAACGCATCCGGGCCGGTCACGGCGGCCGGCTTCGGCGGGGCCACGGCGGGCGCGGGCTTCTGAGCCGGTTTCTGAGCGGGCTTCTGGGCCGTACCCTGGGCCCGCCTCGCGGGCGCCTTCATGGCGCCCCGGGGCACCCAGCCCTCCCGCCGCACCCGGCTCCATTTCCCCTTCTGCCCCACCCGCTCCAGCAGCGTCCCCTCGCGGGCCCGTCCGACCACCGGGCCGTTGGGCGACCGGCGGAGGTTCTCCCCTTCCTTCTCACTCACGACCAGGTCGAAGCCGTCGCGCCTCGTCGGCTCGGTGGAGGGGGTGTAGATCCACCCCTCGACCGTCACCTCGCGCCAGTCCCCCTTGGCGGTGCCGGCGTCAACCGGCGCGCCCGCGGGCAGGGTGACGAGCGGGGTCCCCTCGGGCTCCCGGTGGAGGTCCGCGGGTGTGGAAAGGGACTGCTGCTGATCCTGCGCAGCGAGGGTTCCGGAGAGCAGGAGGAGGGCCAGCACGCAGGCTGGTAGCCGGACCGGGCCGGGACTAGATTGCGGCGCGTAACTCACAGTCCGGCATTGTAGAACACGCGGAGAGCCATGTCAAACGGACTCCCCCGGAACCGGGTCGTCCTGGTGGTGCTGGACGGTTGGGGCTACCGGCCCGAAAGCGAAGGCAACGCGATCGAGCTGGCCTCTACTCCGGTGTGGCATCGGCTGTGGGACTCCTATCCGCGCACCCTGCTGGACGCCAGCGGGCTGGCCGTGGGCCTCCCCGAAGGGCAGATGGGGAACAGCGAAGTCGGCCACCTGAACCTCGGCGCCGGCCGGGTGGTGCCCCAGGACCTCGTCCGGATCTCCCAGAGCATCCAGAGCGGCGAATTTTACCAGCTCCCCCCGCTGGTGGAGCTGTGCGCCGGCGTGCGCCAGCGGGGCGGCACGCTTCACCTGGTGGGACTGCTGGGACCGGGTGGCGTCCACGCGCTCGATCGGCACCTCCTCGCCTGCGTGGAGCTGGGCGTGCGCCACCGGGTGCCGGCGATCGCCATCCACGGCTTCCTCGACGGCCGGGACTCCGCCCCTACCCTGGGCGCCGAGGTGGTGCGCACGCTGCTGCAGGACATGCGGCGCATCGCCGGCAACCGGGTGGACATCGCTTCGCTCATCGGCCGCTACTACGGCATGGATCGGGACCGCCGGTGGGACCGCACCAAGCTGGCGTACGACGCGATGGTCCATGGGATCGGCACCCCGGTGGAGCATCCCGTCCTGGCGGTCCAGGGCGCCTACCAGCGGGGCGAGACCGACGAGTTCATCCGCCCGATGGTGCACCACCGGGGAGGAGTGCCGGTCGCCACGATGCGGGACGGCGATGGCGTGCTGTTCTTCAACTATCGCAGCGACCGCATGCGACAGATCGTGAGCGCCCTCGCCATCGACGGGTTCGACGAGTTCGATACCGGCCGCCGGCCCGACCTCGCCTGCGTCACGATGACGCAGTACGATCAGACCTTTCCCCTTCCCCAGGCATTTCCCCCATTCAGCCTCGCGCGCATCCTGGCCCAGGTCCTCGCCGACCACGGCCGGAGTCAGTTCCGCACCGCCGAGACCGAGAAGTACCCCCACGTGACCTACTTCTTCAACGGCGGGTACGAGCCACCGTACCCGGCGGAGGAACGCTGTCTCATCCCCTCGCAACGGGTAGCGACCTACGACCTGGCGCCGGAGATGAGCGCCGCCGGCATCACGGAGGCGCTGTGCCGGACGATCGAGGCCGGCCGGCACGACTTCATCCTGTGCAACTATGCCAATGCGGACATGGTGGGGCACACCGGGGTGCTGCCCGCCGTCATCAAGGCGGTGGAGACCGTGGACCGGTGCCTCGACCGGATGCTGGCGAGTGCGGGCGAAGGCGGGCACCAGCGTCCTCATCACGGCCGACCACGGCAACTGCGAGATGATGATCGATCCGCTGACCGGGGGCGTGCACACCGCCCACACGACCAATCCGGTGCCGTTCGTCGCGGTCGAGGCGGGCGCGAAGGCCCTGCGCCCCGGCGGATCGCTGCGGGACGTGGCCCCGACGGTGTTGCGCCTCCTGGGCATCGAGCCACCCACGGAAATGACTGGAAAGGATCTGAGGGCTTGAGGGGAAGACATCTGTCGGCCATCGCCGCGCTCGGCTTGCTCGCGTTCAGTCTGCTCGCCACGCCGGTGCTCGGCCAGGTCGGGCATGTGCCGAGCTCCTCGCCCTACCGCGACATCTACAAGGGTTACAGCCTGACCGCCATCGGGGGCTACATCGCCGGCGACGGGGGCCGGTTCGGGATCGGACCACACGACGGGCCGATCTACGGCATCCGCTTCGATATCCGAACCGCGAGCGCCACTCAGCTCGGGCTCCAGGTCACGCAAGGCGACTTGCAGCGCCTCATCGTGGACCCGTTCGTGGAGCTGGCCAACCGGGTGAGCGGCCCCGTGGATCAGCGGGTGACGTTCCTCGAGGCGGACCTCCAGTTCAACCTGACCGGTGGCAAGACCTGGCATCGGCTGGCGCCCTTCGTCGGTGCGGCCGTCGGCCTCACCTTCGCCAGCGAGACGCCCGCGGACATCGAGCGGGTACGAGTTCGGCAACAAGATCTACTTTGCGCCGCACGCCGGGGTTCGGATCTTTCTGACCCAGCGGCTTCACCTCCGGGGAGAGGCCCGGGTCGCGTTCTGGAAGATGAACTATCCGGACAGCTTCACCCAGGAGCCGCCGCTCGAGCCCGGAATACCGCCGAACTCGAACGCAGTCATCAGGAACGGCAACGTGAGCGAGTGGACCCTCGAGCCCTGGTTCCAGGGGGGCCTGGGTTACTCCTTCACCTTCTGACGGTGCCGATCACTCTCACCAGGACGGTCGGCTTCCGGGCCTCCCACCGGCTCTACCGGCCCGACTGGAGTGAAACGAAGAACCGAGAGGTCTTCGGCCCGCTGAGCGATCCTCCGGGGCACGCCCACGACTACGTGTGCGCGGCGACGGTGCGAGGGCCGGTGGCACCACCCATGGGAATGGTGATGGATCTGGGCCATCTCGACCAGATTCTCCGGGACGAAGTGGTGGCACCCCTCGACGGCAAGCATCTCAACCTCGACGTTGCCGCCTTCGGCCCCGGAGGGATGCTGCCCACCTGCGAAGCGATCGCGGCGCACCTCTATCCACGCATCGCGGCCCGCCTGCCGTCCGGCGTGACCCTGGAGCGCGTCCGTATCCTGGAGGATCCGACGCTCTATGCCGACTGCACCGGCATCCCCTGAACGGCCCCCACCGCGGCCGCTGTGTTGGCGCCGGGCTACGGTGCCGTCTCCACGGGGAACCCGGGTTGGGACCACATCATTCGTCGGGGGATTGATGCGCATTCGCGCGGCGGTCGCCGTCGGCTTTCTGCTCACGACCCAGACCGCCATCTCGGCGGCGCAAGGCACCGGAGATCAGGCGCGGCTGGCGTTTACCATCTCCGGCGCCTACATAGGCAGCACTGGACTCTGGAGCGTCCCGGAGCAACGCGTCGCTGTCGATGCGTCTCCCACCAATATCGCCCTCACCCGCAGCACGACGTCCACCTTTGGCGCCTCCCTCGGCTGCCACCTACTATCCAAAGGACCAATGGGGACTCACGGCGGAGGCCTTTCTCCTTGGACTCGGCGCCGACGACGCCTGCCAGGTCACGTCGTCCGGCGAAGTCTCGCTTTACGTGTCGGAAGTCTGCGAGGACATCGACCGGCAGGAGAAGTCCGCCTCGGCGGTCGCCCTCTCAGTCGGCGGCATCTTCCGCATCGCCAGCCGCGAGTTCATCTCACCCTTTGTGCGAGCCGGAGTCGGAGTGCTGATCAGCAATCAGAGCTCCCTTCTCACTCAGGGCGTCAGCGTCAGCAACAACGGGGCACTGTTGGTGATCTACGACGATGACGCCCAGGGTCGGGTGCGTCCCGCGATCGGCCTCGGCGTCGGCGCCACAGTGGTCCTGAGCCGGGGGTATCACCTTCGGTGGGAGGTGCGCGACAACATCGTCGGCGTCGAGGAGGTGACCGGTGCAGTCGCTACGGTGGGCACGGTCCCCCCTCACGAGACCAATTTCGAGCACGTGTGGAGCGTGCTCATCGGGCTCGACGTGATCCTCGAGCGCCAGAAAGGCCGCCGCTATTGAGCGAAGTGCGGGGCGCCATCCTGGCCGGTGGTGGGGCTACCCGGTTCGAGGGCAAACCGAAAGGGCTCGAGCGCGTTGGGGGCGAGCGGATCCTCGATCGGCTCGCCGCCGTCGATGGCGGACGCCCTCGGGCGGCCGCCCCTCCTGGTAGCGAACGCGCCAGAGGCCGCCGACTGGCGCCCGGATCTCCGGGTCGTCTCCGACCTGCGACCCGGCTTCGGTGCCCTGACCGGGATCTACACCGCGGTGGTCGAAGCGCCCGCCCCCGTCGTCTGCGTGGCCTGGGACATGCCATTCCTGTCCGCTCCCCTGATCCGCCGCCTGGCGGAGGGGCTTCGCGACCACGACGCCGTGCTGCCCCGGAGCGACGGCCCGGCCGGCGTCGAGCCGCTCTGCGCCGCCTACGGGCCCGCCTGCCGGGACGCGATCGCGGCGAGCCTCGACCGGGGCGATCTTCGAGCCGTCGGCTTCCATGCGCGCATCCGAGTCAGTATCCTCCCACTCGCCGAGGTCGCGCGCGGAGGAGATCCCGCGCTCCTATTCTTCAACGTGAACACGGCGAGCGATCTCGCCCAGGCAGACGAGCTCTGGCGACGACGCGGATCATCTCCATCATCGGCCGGAAGAACGCCGGAAAGACCACGCTGACCGTCGCGCTCGCGAGCGAGCTCGCGCGGCGCAACCATCGGGTCATGACCATCAAGCACGGTCATCACTCGGCCGAAGTGGACTCCAAGGGCAGCGACAGCTGGCGCCACTTCAACGAGGGCAAGGCCGACCGGGTGCTGCTCGCGACCCCCACCATGCGAGCGGTCTTCGAGCGGAGCGAGGACGAGTACGATCCGATCGGCCTCACTCGCCGCTATCTCTCCGGGGCGGACATCGTCCTGGTAGAGGGCTTCAAGCGCTCCGATCTCCCCAAGATCGAGGTCTATCGCTCCACGTCTCACCGATCCCCCGCTCTACGACCCCGACGCCCCCAACGCGGACGAGTGGGTCGCCATCGTCACCGATGATCCCAAACTCGACGCGGCGTGTCCGCTTCTCCATTTCCAGGACACGATGTGGCTTCAGCTCCTCGCCAGTCTGGCGTGGGACCAGGCCCGCGTAATTCCGGGGTGACCGGACCGCTTACCCCGCGGCGCGGCGGCGGCGCGAATCCTCGAGGACGTCCGCCGCCAACCTCCCCTTCGCATCCCCCTCGACGACGCCCTCGGCGCGGTGCTCGCCGAGGACGCCGTGAGCCCGCTGGACATACCGGCCAGGGCGAACTCGGCGATGGACGGCTACGCGGCCCGGAGCGAAGACGTCCGCGGCGCGTCGCCCGGAGCGGCCGGTTCGGTTACGGGTGGTGGAACAGTTGCCGGCGGGCCGCTTCCCCACCCGGGCCATTGGGCCGGGCGAGTGCGCCCGCATCTTCACGGGCGCCGCGGTCCCGGACGGCGCGGACAGCGTCATCCGGCAGGAGGACACCGACCACGGCGTGGACACGGTCAGCATCACGCAGGACCGCGACGCCGGCGCCAACGTCCGCAAGGCCGGCGAGGACATCGCGCGGGGGACGACCGTGCTGCGGGCCGGCACCGAGCTCGGTCCGGCCGCCCTCGGCGTGCTCGCCTCCTTGGCGGTCGCCCACCCACTGGTGCATCGCCGGCCGAGGATCGCGATCCTCGGAAGCGGGGACGAGATCGTGGACGTGGACCAGCCCGAGGAGATCCTCAGCGGGCGCAAGACGGCGAGCAGCAACACCCACACGCTCCTCGCCCTGGTCCGGCAGGCGGGTGGCGGTCCCGGTCAATCTGGGGATCGCCCGGGACTCGCCGGACAGCCTGCGCTCGAAGCTCCAGGCGTGCGCTCGACGCCGACCTGTTGGTCACGACGGCGGGGGTCAGCGTAGGCGAGCACGACTACCTGCGCTCGGTGCTGAGCGAGCTCGGCGCGGAACACCGCTTCTGGAGGATCAGGATGCGTCCCGGGGCGCCTGTGGGGTTTGCGCTGCTGGGCCAGGTTCCCTGGATCGGGCTGCCGGGGAATCCGGTCAGCACGATGGTCACGTTCGAGCTCCTGGTCCGGCCGGCCATCCGGAAGATGTCGGGACACGCTCTGCCGTTCCGCCGGTCCGTGCCCGTGCGCCTCACCGAGCCGGTGAGCGTCAAGCCCCGGCTGCAGCATTTTCTGCGGGGGGTCGTCACCGAAAGTCCGAACGGCCCGCTCGCGCGTCTGACCGGTCCGCAGGGCTCCGGGATTCTCACGTCCATGGCGCTCGCCAACGCCCTTCTGATCATCCCCGAAGGCCAGTTCGAGACCCCGGCTGGCGCGACCGTCCAGGCGCTCCGCCTCGACGATTCCATCCACCAGCTCGAGCCCCCGTTCTAGGGCGGGATCTCACGTTGCCGCTACGTGCCTCCCCCGCGGGGCCCCCATGACGGGGGCCCCGCATCGCTTTCCGAGATGAGATCCGATTGAGATCGCGGTGAACCCCGGCCGGTAGTGTTCCGCCGTCGAAAGGACGACGCGCCACACCCAACCGCAGGGGGCTCACCATGAAGTCCGCAACCGTAGTCGGCCTTGGCTTCCTCGCCTTCGTCACCGGCGCCGCGTTGGCACCTGTCGTCGCATCGGAGGATCGCCCCGACAAGTCCCACTTCTGGGCCGACGTCCAGGGCGCCTATGCCGTCACTTCCACCGGCAAGGTCGCGTTCGGCCCGGTCGGCAGGCCCGGCGAGCCCGGGGCCTCGTTCACGATCACGCTGGGTGCCAAGGATGCGGGAGGCGCGATCGTCTTCACCCGGCTCGACGGGGTCACCCCGGGGCGCGGCCGGTATCCCGTCGGCAATACGGCGGCCATGGATCGGGTAGGCGGATTCCGGGCGCTCTATCTCGCCGGCAGTGCCATGCGGCCTGAAGGCGTCTTCCACGCCGATGCCGGCACGATCGAGATCACCTCCGCCACCGAGGGTCGGGTGAGCGGGCACTTCGAGCTGACGGCCACCGGCTTCCTGGCCGGCTCCCCCGAGGATGAGAGCCGGCAGGTGACGGTGCGCGGCTCGTTCGACAGTCAGTTGGTGCCGTGAATCACGAACCCGGACAGCGCAACCGACCCTTCACGACGGAGGAGCCTGTCACCCGCGCGGTCCTTTCGGCTCGAGGCAAGTGCCGCTGCCGCGGATGAGATCGGGGTGAGATCCGGGTGAACGGTCATCGGTATCGTGTCGCCATCGAAAACGCTCGCTGGTCTGTCAGCCCACTCGCTTCGGAGGTCACCCATGTTCTCGCGTTCTCTTCGCCGGTATCTCGGCACCGCACTCGCGGTCGTCTCGCTCGCCACGGCGGCGTGCGGCGGCGACGACGACAGCACCGGCCCGAGCGCTCCCGCGCCGGCCGACGTGTCCGGCACCTACCAGCTCCTCCGTCTCCGCTCCCTTGGCAACCTGGGCGGCGGCGGCAACGGCCTCCCGGTCACGTTCAGCGACGGCGGCGGCTCGACTCTGACCTTCGAGACCGGCGTGCTGGTGCTGGCCCAGGACGGGACCTATACGCTCGAGGTCGAGGCCGCATTCAACGGCAACGGGCTCACCATGACCGACGAGGGCAACTACTCGGTGGCGGGCAACAGCGTCGACTTCGACCCGACCGGCGACCCGCAGCGGATGGAGTCCGGCACGATCAGCGGCAACGCCATGACGGCGCAGACGCAGTTCGGCGGCATTCCCTTCGAGATCGATCTGAGCAAGTGATCGAAGCGATGCAGGCCAGCCGGTCGAGGGTGACCGGCGCGTACGACCTGATGAAGGTGAACGGGCGCGTGCTCCCGGCCCCGGTCGACGAGACCGGGGTACGGGACGGCGACGTGATCCGCTGCCGCATCATGGCGGGCGAGCTCCGGCTGGAGTCGGACGGGAGCTACCACCGCGCGCTCACCACACGCTACGACGCGGCGGGCGCCAGCTATACCCGGGTGCTCGAGAACGGCGGCACCTGGCGGTTCGTCGCCTCGCCCCTCGACCAGTCGTCGGGAGAGGTCACGCTGCTGTCGAGCAACGGACGAACGACCACGGCCGCCGTCACCCGCATTTCGCTCATTCAGCGGGATCTCGACGGGCTGACCTGGGTCTACCTGCGGCGCTGAGCGAACTCGGTGGATGAGATGACGCCGGTCTGGTCCAAGGACAGCCAGCGCCTCGCCTACATCCGGGGCGACGAGATCTGGATCATGTCCAAGAGCGGCGCGGGGGCGGTCAACATCACCAACAGCCCGGCTCCCGAGCGGGGGGTTTCCTGGAGCCGCTGAGGCTTCCATCCGTGCTGGCAGGTGGTTACATTTCCTTGGCTTAGAAGGGGAGTAGCTTATCCGCCGTGAGGCGGACAGCCGGATCGTCAAGACTGCGCGCTACGGCGTGCACGGTCCGGCAGGGGTCAGGAGGCCGTGCACCTACGTCGCCTCCCGACCAGAGCGAGACCTTCGTCCATCGCAGCGCCTGTGGCGCGCGGAGCGGACGGGGTCTCGCTCTTTTTTTAGACCCCTCGGAGGATGTATGAACAACGTCAAGACGTTCGTACTGATGGCCGGTCTGATGGGGCTTTTCCTCCTCGTCGGCCAGCTGCTCGGGGGCTCGCAGGGCCTCATCCTGGCCCTGGTCTTCGGCAGTGTGTTCAACTTCATCATGTACTTCTTCTCGGACCGGCTGGTGCTCCGGATGTACGGCGCCCACGTGGTCACCGAGGCGGAGGCTCCCGAGCTGTACCGGATGGTGGACCGGCTGCGCCAGCGCGCCGGCCTGCCGATGCCGGTCGTGGCCGTGGCCCCGCACGAGCAGCCCAACGCGTTCGCCACGGGGCGGAACCCGAAGCACGCGGTCATCGCGGTGACGACGGGCATCCTCAAGTACATGCCGCAGGAAGAGCTCGAAGGGGTGATCGCCCACGAGCTCGCCCACGTGAAGAACCGCGACATGCTGATCTCCACCCTCGCGGCGGGGATCGCCGGCGCGATCAGCAACCTGCCGTATCTACTCATGTTCGGCGGTGGGTCGAGCGACGACGATGGGGGGCATCCGTTCGCCCAGCTCGCGCTGCTGCTGCTGGCGCCCATCGGGGCCATGCTGATCCAGTTCGCGGTCTCTCGGCAGCGGGAGTTCGAGGCCGACCGGGTGGGCGCCGAGATTCTCGGAAGGCCCATGCCGCTGGCCAACGCGCTCCGGAGACTGGACGCCATGGCGCACCGCATCCCGATGCATGTCGCGCCGGCGGCCGCGCCGCTCGCGCAGGTGAACCCGCTGGCCGGCTCGGCGGCGGGATCGAGCAAGCTCTTCAGTACCCACCCGCCGACCGAGGAGCGGGTCGCTCGGCTCGAGGCGCTCGCGGTGGGCCGGTAGTTGTTCGGCCTGGGGCACCACTCCGCGACGGTCTGGCTGGGCTTCACGGCCCTCGTCGGAGCGCTCCTGATCCTCGACCTGGGAGTGCTCAACCGGCGCTCCCACGTCCTGTCGTTCAAGGAGGCGATGAGCTGGAGTCTCGGGCTCATCGCCTTCGCTTTGCTGTTCGGTCTGTTCATCCTGTGGCGGGAGGGGACTCAGCCGGCGCTGGAGTATTACACCGGCTACCTGATCGAGCTCTCGCTCAGCGTGGACAACCTCTTCGTCTTCATCCTCATCTTCTCGTACTTCGGCGTGCCGGCCCAGGCCCAGCCGAAGGTGCTCAAATGGGGCATCCTGGGCGCCATCGTGATGCGGTTCATCATGATCGCCCTCGGCGCCCTGCTGCTGGACCGGTTCGACTGGATCATCTACGTGTTCGGCGGCATCCTCCTCCTCACCGGAGTCAGGATGCTGACCCAGAAGGACGAGATGATCGAGCCGGAGAAGAATCCGGTCGTCCGGCTGGCCCGGCGGTTCCTGCCGTTCACCAGGTCCTACGACGGGGTCCACTTCTTCACCCGCCACGGCAGCGGGAAGTTGCTCGCGACCCCGCTTCTGCTGGTGCTGCTGGTGGTCGAGTGGTCGGACCTCGTCTTCGCCATCGACTCGATCCCGGCGATCTTCGCGGTCACCCGGGATCCGTTCCTGGTCTACAGCTCCAACGTCTTCGCGATTCTGGGCCTCCGGGCGCTCTTCTTCGTCCTGGCCGGCATGATGGACAAGTTCGTCTATCTGAAGCCCGGCGTGGCGCTGATCCTGATCTTCGTCGGGGTCAAGATGACGCTGAGCTACTGGCTCCACATCCCGATCCTCCTGTCGCTCGCCGTCATCCTCGTGACGCTCGCGACCGCGGTCGCACTGTCGCTCCGGCGCAGTGCGCGGGAGGCTCGCCAGGCGGCGTAGGCCGGCGGGATGAAGTGCGGTGTGCTCACAGCTCGTCCGGCTCCCATGCACCGAACGCCCCTATCTTCCTCCCATGCCTTCCGCATCTCTCCTCGCCCGGCTCGGGCTCCACCGGCCCGAGCTCCGCGCCTGGGCCATGTTCGACTGGGCCACCTCCGCCGTCCAGACCACGATCATCACCGCCGTCTTCCCGATCTACTTCGTGAAGGTCGCGGGGGCCGGGCTGCCCGAAAGCGGCGCGACCCAGCGACTCGCCACGATCAACACGATCGCCCTCGTGATCATCGCCGTCGCCTCGCCCATCCTCGGCGCCATCTCGGACTACAGCGCGGTCAAGAAGCGGTTCATCGCCGCGTTCATGGGTCTCGGCCTGGTCGCCACGGCCGCGCTCTGGATGGTGAACACGGGAGACATCGACCTCGCGTCCTGGCTCTTCATCGCCGTCCTGGTCGGGGCGAGCGGCTGCTTCGTGTTCTACGAGGCGCTCCTGCCCCACATCGCCACGCCCGAGGAGATCGACCGGGTCTCGAGCGCCGGCTACGCGCTGGGATATCTGGGCGGCGGGCTGCTGCTTGCGCTCAACCTGGCATGGATCCAGAAGCCGGAGTGGTTCGGCCTGCTCGACCCGAGAACAACCTGCCGGTCCGGCTGGCGTTCGTATCGGTGGCGGTCTGGTGGCTGGTCTTCTCCATCCCGCTGTTCCGCGGCGTTCCCGAGCCGCCCAGGCGGATCGAGTCCGACGAGCCGACGAGCGAGAGCCCGCTGCGGGTGGCATTCGTTCGGCTGGGCGAGACGTTCCGCGAGCTGCGCGGCTACCGGCAGGCGTTCCTGATGCTGCTCGCCTTCCTGATCTACAACGACGGGATCCAGACGATCATCAAGATGGCCACCGCCTACGGGACCGAGATCGGCATCGCCCAGAGCGCGCTGATCGGAGCGATCCTGCTGGTGCAGTTCGTGGGCATCCCCTGCTCCTTCCTGTTCGGCATGCTGGCGGGCCGGATCGGTCCCAAGCGCGCCATCTTTCTCGGTCTCCTCGCCTACACCGCCATCAGCATCCTCGGCTATTTCATGACCAGCGCGACCCACTTCTTCATCCTGGCCGGCCTGGTCGGAATGGTGCAGGGCGGCACCCAGGCGCTGAGCCGGTCGCTCTTCGCCAGCATGATCCCGCAGCACAAGTCCGGAGAGTTCTTCGGCTTCTTCAGCATCTTCGAGAAGTTCGCCGGCATCTTCGGGCCGCTCATCTTCGCGCTGACGATCGCGGCCTCCGGTAGCAGCCGGAACGCGATTCTCTCGGTCATCGCGTTCTTCGCGGTGGGCGCGGCGATACTGTGGACGGTGGACATCTCGGAAGGAAGACGGGCCGCGCGCGCGGCCGAGGCGCAGGTGCGCGCGCCGGAGCCTACTGACCGGGAGGCGGTTCCCCACAGTTCACGCGGAGGTTGACCTGGGCACAAGGCACTTGCCCTCCGCCGCCCCAGTCTCCTACGTTAATCACATGACGACGCCCCTCATGACCACCAAGCGCCGCTCCAGCGGCGGGCACCGCTCGGCCTAGGGACGTCAACTACCCTCGACCCGGAGCCCCGCCGTGCAATGCATCGGCGGGGCGTTTTCGTTCATGGACCCTCTGGAACTCACCAAGTCCCTCGTAGCCCTCGAGACGCCGACCGGTTCGGAGCGTCCGGCCACGGATTTCCTCGACGCCGCGTTGAGCCGGGCGGGGTACACCACGCTCCGCCAGCAGGTCTCGGCCGGCAGGCACAACCTCTTCGCCTTCCGGGAGCCGCCCGCGCTGGTGTTCTCCACCCACGTCGACTGCGTGCCACCCTACGTCCCCCTCTCGGAGGATGCCGACACGATCCGGGGTCGCGGAAGCTGCGACGCGAAAGGCCTGGCGGCGGCCATGATCGCCGCGGCGGAGCAGCTCGCGTCCCGTGGCGAGCGGCGGATCGGGCTGCTCTTCCTGGTCGGCGAGGAGAACGGCTCCGACGGCGCGCGGGCGGCCGCCGATTTCGGCCCGCGAGGCCGGTTCATCATCAACGGGGAGCCGACCGAGAACCGGCTTTCCATCGGGCAGAAGGGATCGCTGCGGGTGAACCTCGACGCCGAGGGCCGAGCGGCGCACTCGGCGTATCCGGACGAGGGGGACAGCGCCATCGCGGCACTGCTGGACACGCTGGAGCGCATCCGGCGGATGCCGCTGCCCAGCGATGCGCTGCTGGGCCCGTCCACGCTCAACGTCGGCCTCATCAACGGGGGCATCGCCCCCAACGTCCTCGCGCCGCATGCGACCGCGCAGGTCCTGTTCCGTACCGTGGAGCCCCCTGCCGGACTCAAGCAGCAGATTCTCGCCCTGCTCGCGCCCAACGTGTCTGCGTCGTTTCCCGTCGAGCTTCCCTTCTACAAGGGCGGAACCGCGCCCGCGGGGTGGGACACAACCGTCGTGAGCTTCTCCAGCGACCTGCCGTTCCTCGCTTCCTGGGGCGAGGGATATCAGCTCGGCCCGGGCACCATCAGGGTCGCGCACTCCCCCCACGAGCACATTCGCAAGGCCGACCTGCTCCGCGGCGTGGAGCTCTACGTGCGGTTGGCCACCGACCTGCTCGCCCGGGAGTCGTCATGACCGGCAAGATCCCCGTCTCCATTCTCGGCGCCACCGGTACGGTGGGGCAGAAGTTCGTGCGGCTCCTCGCCGACCATCCCTGGTTCGAGATCGGGGCCGTCGCGGCATCCGCCGCGAGTGCCGGGAAGCGCTATGGCGACGTGGTCCGGTGGCGGGAGCAGACGGCCCTCCCGGACCGTGTTGCCGCGCTGGTGATTCAGGAATGCGTGCCGCCACTCGCCGGACCGATCGTCTTCTCCGCGCTCGATGCGGACGTGGCCGGGCCCATCGAGCAGGCGTTCGCCGGCTCCGGGGCGTACGTCGTCACCAACGCGCGCAACCACCGGATGGACGCCGATGTGCCCCTTCTCGTGCCCGAGGCCAATGCCGACCACCTGGTCCTCCTCGACCGGCAACGCGAATCCCGCGGGTGGAGCGGCGCGATACTCGCCAATCCCAACTGCTCCACCGCCGGCCTGGTGCTCGCCCTGACACCGCTGCACCGCGCCTTCGGGATCGACCGGCTCTTCGTTTCGACGATGCAGGCGGTCTCGGGAGCGGGATATCCCGGCGTCGCCTCGCTCGACATCGTCGGCAACGTCATTCCGCATATCGACGGCGAGGAAGAGAAGATCGAAAGGGAGAGCCGCAAGATCCTGGGCACGCTCGGCGAAGCGGGCGTGGAGCCCGCAGCGTTCTCCGTGAGCGCGCACACCAACCGGGTGGCGGTGCTCGATGGCCACCTGGAGACGGTGTCGGTCGGATTCAAGGCGAAGGTGACGCCGGAGGAGGCTGTGCAGGCGCTCCGCGAGTTCGTTGCGCCGCCGTGCGTCGCCGACCTGCCTTCGTCCCCACATCCGCCGGTGGAAGTGGATCAGAGACCCGACCGGCCACAGCCGCGCCTCGATCTCGAGCGGGGCGGCGGGATGGCGGTGACAGTCGGCCGGGTTCGCTCGTGTCCCATCCTCGACCTCCGACTGGTGCTGCTCAGCCACAACACCATCCGCGGCGCGGCCGGGCAAGGGGTGCAGATCGCGGAGCTGCTGGTGGCCGACGGGCGGGTGGAGCGTCCCCGATGATCATCTGCAAGTTCGGCGGCACCTCGGTTGCGGACGCCGGCGCGATTCGGCAATTGGTGGAGATCGCCGCGCGACGCGCAATCGGAGCGTCCCTTGGTAGTGGTATCCGCGTTGGCGGGGGTGACCGACACGCTGATCGCGCTCGCCCGGGCCACCCAATCGGGACACGGCGATGAGACGCGGAGCCTGCTCGAAGGCCTGGCACGGCGGCACGAGTCCACCGCGCGTGAGTTGCCGGGCGGAGAGAATGCGCTCCAGGCGATTCATGAGGACCTCGCGGCCCTGGGCGCCGAGGTCGGGGGCCGCGCTGGGTCGGACTCTGCAGGCCGCGGAGCTCGACGCCATCGTCGGACGGGGCGAGCTCTGGAGCTCGCGACTCGTGGCGTCGGCGATGGAGGGCGCGGGACTGCTCGCCGGTCTGGGTGGACATTCGATCCATCATGTTGACCGACGACCGCTTCGGGCGGGCGACTCCGGACCAGCGAGGTCTCGGGATCCGGGCACGCGAATGTCTGAGCCCGCTGCTGGAGGCCGGCGCGATACCGGTGACCCAGGGGTTCATCGGCGCGACGCCGGACGGCCGGCCGACCACGCTCGGGCGGGGAGGCTCGGATTTCACTGCGGCCCTGCTCGGTGCCGCGCTCGGCGCGGAGCGGGTCGAGATCTGGACCGACGTGGACGGGCTGATGACGGCCGACCCCCGGATCGTCCCCGGCGCGCGCACGCTGCGGGTGGCGAGCTACGAGGAGGCGGCGGAGCTCGCCACCTTCGGCGCGAAGGTCCTCCATCCGGCGACGGCGATGCCGCTGGTGCGTGCCGGCATCCCGATCGTGGTGCTCAACTCGAGGCACCCCGACCGGATCGGAACCACCATCACGCCCTCGGCCGAGCTCGAGCGGCTGGGCGATTCCCCCGTGCGCTCCATCTCGTGGAAGAGGGGCATCACGGTCGTCAACGTCCGCGCGCCCCGTATGCTGGGCACCTACGGCTTTCTCCGCGCGATGTTCGAGGTCTTCGAGCGCCACGAGGTCGTGGTGGACGTCCTGGCGAGCGGCGAGGTGAGCGTGTCGCTCACCGTGGAAGACGGCTCCCGGCTGGAGCCCGTCGTGCGGGAGCTCTCGGAGCTCGGCGAGGTCTGGGTGGAGGATCAGCGCGCGATCATCGCGGTCGTGGGCATCGGTATCCGGCACACCCCTGGCCTGGCCGCCCGCCTGTTCAAGGCGGTGCAGCCGGCCAACGTCGAGGTCATCTCGCAGGGGGCGTCGGCGATCAACATGACGTTCGTGGTCCGCGAAGAGGATGGGCCCGGATGTGGTGCGCCGGCTCCATCACCGAGTTCTTTGGGTCAGAGCTTGTCACCCTCCGTGATCCTTCGTGCCTTCGTGGTGACAGAGATTTCCATGCGACTCGCCATCATCGGCAACGGCAAGATGGGTAAGGCGATTGCGGCACTGGCCGCCGAGCGCGGGCACACCGTGCATGCGCTGATCGGCAAGGAGGAGAACGACGGTGGAAAGGCGTTGACGCCGGAGCGGCTGGCAGGGGTGGACGTCGCGCTGGAGTTCACCAGTCCGGACGCGGCGGCGGCCAACGTCTCGCCGGCTGATCGAGGCTGGGATCCCGACGGTGTGCGGCACGACCGGATGGGATGCGGCACGACGCGATCGCGAGCTGGTGACCGCGCGACGCGGCGCGTTCCTGTACGCGGCCAACTTCTCGCTCGGCGTCCAGCTGTTTCTCCGTGCCGCTCGCGAGCTCGGCCGGCAGCTCGCGGGGCGACGAGGATTTCGGCGCGTTCATCTCCGAAGAGCACCACGCGACCAAGCGCGATGCGCCCTCCGGGCACGGCGTTGCTGCTGCAGAAGCGGCTGCGGGAGGTGGACCCCGGTCGCGACTTCCCCATCACTTCGGTCCGCGCCGGCTCCACACCCGGCACGCACACGATCGCCTATGACGGCCGGTACGAGCGGATCGCGCTGACCCACGTCGCCCGGAGCCGGGATGGGTTCGCCGCCGGCGCGCTCGCGGCCGCGGAATGGCTTCCCGGTCGCGTCGGGCGTTTTCAGCCTCGAGGACATGCTGTTCGGGAGCACCGGATGACGCCGCTTCAGGGCTGCGGCACCGCGCTCGTGACCCCGTTCACCGACTCGGGAGCGCTGGACTCTGCCCGCGCTGCGCGCACTGGTGGACTGGCAGATCGCGCGAAGGGATCGATTTCCTGGTTCCCTGCGGCTCGACCGGCGAGGCCCAGACCCTGGACGACGGCGAGCGGGAGCGGGTCGTCGCCGCGGTGGTGGAGGTTTCGGCGGGCCGGGTGCCGGTGATGGCGGGGGCCACCAGCAACGACACCGCCCGCGCCGTCGCCGAGACCAGGCGAATGTGCCGCCTCGGCGCGGACTACATCCTCAGCGCCACTCCCTACTACAACAAGCCCACCCAGGAAGGCCTCTACCGCCACTTCGCGGCCGTCGCCGACGCGTCCGAGAAGCCGGTCTGTCCTCTACAACGTGCCGGGCCGCACCGCGGTCAACCTCAAGGCCTCCACGGCGCTCCGGCTCGCCGAGCACCCCAACGTGATCGGCATCAAGGAGGCGAGCGGCGACCTCAAGCAGGTGATGGAGATCCTCGCGCGGCCGCCCGCCGGCGATTCGCCGTGCTCTCGGGCGACGACTGGCTCACGCTGCCGGTCATCACCGCGGGCGGGCGACGGCTTGATCTCCGTGACGTCGAACGAGGTGCCCGGCGCCGATGACGGCGCTTCGTGCACCTGGTGCTCTCCGGCGATCTGGAGCCGGCCCGCCGGTGGCACTACCGCCTGCTGCCGCTCATGGACGCGAACTTCCTGGAGACCAACCCGGCGCCGGTGAAGGCCGCGCTCGCGCCTGCTCGGGCGCATCCAGAACGTGCTCCGCCTGCCGCTGGTGCCGGCGTCGGAGGCGACCTGCCACGCTCGCTGCGCGAAGCGCTGGAGTGCGCGCTCCAGTGAGCCGCGCGGAAGCGACCCTGCAGGCAGCGGCCTGGAGCGCTTCGCCGACGGAGTCGGGCCAGGGCGAGGAGCCCGATGCGCTCGAGGCGTTCCGCGAGCTCAAGGAGGCGCTCAACGCGGGGCACCGTGCGCGCCGCCGAGCGGGCGCGGATGGACGCTGGCACGCCAACGCCTGGGTCAAGGCCGGTATCCTGCTCGGCTTCCGCCTCGGCCGGATGGGACCGGCGGCCCCGGGCGGCCCGTTTCCGTTCTACGACAAGGACACCTACCCGCTTCGCGCCATTGGGCCCGAACGATGGCGTCCGGGTGGTGCCCGGAGGGCTCGGCGATCCGGGACGGCTGCTACGTCGCGCGCGGGCGTCGTGTGCATGCCCCCGATGTACATCAACGTCGGCGCGTACGTGGACGAAGGCACCATGGTGGACTCCCACGCCCTGGTGGGCTCCTGCGCCCAGATCGGCAAGCGGGTGCACCTGAGCGCGCGGCGGCCCAGATCGGCGGGGTGCTGGAGCCGGCGGGCGCGCTGCCGGTGATCATCGAGGACGAGGCGCTGGTCGGCGGGAACTGCGGGGTGTACGAGGGCACCGTCGTGCGCGAGCGCGCGGTGCTCGCGCCGGGGACCCTGCTCACCGGAGGAACAGCGGTGTTCGACCTGGTGCGGGACCGGGTCTACCGGCGCGAGGGCGATCGGCCGCTGGAGATTCCGGCGGGCGCCGTCGTGGTGCCGGGGACGCGCATGGTCCGTAGCGGCGTCGGGGCGCGCGAGGGCATCGGCGCTGTACGCCCCGGTGATCGTGAAGTATCGCGACGAGCGGACGGACGCCGCCGTCCAGCTGGAAGACCTGCTCAGGTAACGCGATGGCCACCCACACCCACTACCTCTGGTTCGAGACCAAGAAGCGCCAGGAGATCATCGACATCACCGGCGAGGTCGAGGAGCAGGTGCGCGCGAGCGGGGTTCGCGAGGGCTTCGTGCTCGTGTCGGCGATGCACATCAGCGCCTCGGTCTTCGTCAACGACCACGAGTCGGGGCTCTGGCAGGACATCCTGAAATGGCTGGAGGAGACGATCGCGCCGTGGGACCCGGACCGGTACCGGCACAACGAGACCGGGGAGGACAACGCGGCGGCCCACCTGCGCAGCCTCACCGTGGGTCACGAGGTGATCGTGCCGATCACGGACGGGAAGCTCGACTTCGGGCCCTGGCAGCGGGTGTTCTACGGGGAGTGGGACGGTCAACGGCGCAAGCGGGTGATCATCAAGGTGATGGGCGACCGCTGACGAGATCGGTCGATCCCTCAGTCTCGAGGTTCACCTGCAAGGCGCGCCAACCCCTCTCTGGCCTCGGTCACGTACGGCTGAAGTCCCGAGTCGGCATGGCGCCAGACGTCGGCGACGTACTGGTAGTCGCGGGCCGCCTTGTTGCGGTCACCCAGCCGCTCGGCCACGCGGCCGCGCTCCAGAGTCCAGAGAACCTGGCTCGGCACCAGCAGCTCTATCAGCCAACGGTCCAGCAGCTTCGCCGCCTTCTGGTCGTCATGCCTGGCCGAGAGGAGCTGCGCGAGGGTCAGGCGTTCGAAATAGCAGATGGGACACAGCGAGTCCGGCAACTCCTCGAAACGCCGCACCGCGGTCGCTGTGTCCCGCCGCACCAGCGCCAGATAGGCAAGCGCCGCCTCCGCGGCGTACGCCGCGAGGTCGCGATCGACGCCGGCCGGTAATGAGCGGGACGCCGAATCCCCTAGCCGCTTGAGCGCCCGGATCGACCCGCTGTCCCGTTGGGCCGCCCACCACGGTAGAGCGTGCGCCGCCGCGATGATCGGACCGGTCAGCGAGCCAACGCCGGAACACGGGGGCCGCGCTATCTGGGGGCGCCGTGCTCAGGAGGGCCGCCTCGACCAGTTGCGGGGGAATGCTCATGGGGTTCTCAAAGAGAATCTTCGTGCCGTCCCTGACCCGCCCGCGGTAAAGCATCGTCACACCGAGTCATTCGCACGCGTTCTGGCGGTGTGACGCCACCGTTCATTCCCTGGCGGTGCGGCCGCGAAGGCGCGCGCGATCTCGATGCCCGATTCGGCCGAATCCCCCACCCGGCGCAGAATCACCCACGCATCATCCAGCGCGCTGGGCGAGGCATGCCGCAACAGCCGCGGGATGTCCGCCGGTCGAGCTCTGGTTGCCTCCAGGACCTGCGCGGCCAAAGCCATGCCGGATGAGGACTCGTCAGTCGGGACCAATGCGAGGTACTTCTTCGCATATCCGGCTCCTGCCTCGGGGCCTTCGAGCCACGAAGCCAGCTCGACCGCGTGGATGTATGACGGGACGAACGAGGAGTCGCTCGCGATGGCGTGGGCGAAGGCCTCGAGCGCCAGGCGAGGAGAGCTCCCCCCGAGCTGCCGAGATGATACCGAGCCTCTCCCAGGGCATACCACGACTCGAAGTCGTCCGGGTATCGACGGGTGAGCTCTTGCGCGACCGCATGGACCCGCCGGATGATCGACCAGTCCACGACCGGAATCGTCCTGTACGGCGCTGCGCGAACAGCGAGTCGGCGGTCACGAGCAGACTGTCCCGAGGGGCGAGCCCGTGATTCAGCGCACCCGCCCGCAGCGCCAGAGCCTGGTAGAGCGAATCGGAGGTCGAACGCTGCCAGCCCAGGACCTGTCCGGCGCGCCGGAGGGCGAGCGGGAACGCGCTGTCGAGCGCGATGGCCTGTTCATAAGAGGCCAAGCGCCGAATCCCACGCCGCCCGCCGGAACCACTGCTCGCCATGGAGGAAAGCCTTTAGTGCCGGCAGCGAGGTGGATCCAAGCGAAGCCGTCCGGAACGCCTCGATTCGGCGAGTGCGACCCAGCTCGCGCAGCAGCCGCACCGTAAGGGAGTCACTCAGCCGGTCCATGCGATCGGCCGCGTCACGGAGCTCGATTTCGGCGATGGGACGCTGCTCCTGCACGTCGAGCGCCGTGACCGTAAGGCGCGCCGAATCGGGCCCGGCCCGGATCAGTGCTTCCAAACACCAGGAGACGCGCGCCCGTGCTCCGGCCCAGCGCCACCGCGGAGGGCCGATCGGCGCGACCCCTCCAGCGGCGAATAACCGTCGTGGGAGGCACGCTCCGGAGCGGGCCGGCCCCGTCCAGGTTCCGTGAGAGAAGGTCTACCAGGCCCTCACGCCAAAGCGACAGCTTCGGGATCGGGAACATCGAACGGTGCCACGGCGATCAGGTCGGGGTCGAGTGACCCGGAATCCCGCGATTCCGGGTCATGAAGTATCCAGCTATGGCGACGACTAGCACCGACACCCAGCGCTACGAGAGCGCCGGCTCGGCCGCCAGGCGAGCGGTTTCCGGTGGAGGAGCCGTCACGCCGGTCGCTCGCGCAGCCTCGCCAGGCGTGCCCAGCCCCTCGATCGCCTTGAGCAAGTCCGCCGCACTCTGCCAGCGGTCGGCGGGTCTCTTCTCCAGACAGCGCATCACTATGGTGGCGAGAGCCGGAGGCACGCTGGCGCGCGATTCGGCGAGCGGCGGCGGTGCCCGAGTGAGCTGCGCCGCAATGATCGCCTGGGGAGAGGGACCGGTGAAGGGAGGCCGACCCGCGAGGATTTCGTATCCCAGGACACCGAAGGCGTAGATGTCGGCACGCTGGTCGGTGTGGGGGTCCGCCGCGGCCTGCTCGGGTGCCATATAGGCGGGGTGCCGAGGGCCAGACCGGTCGCTGTGAGGGAGGACTGTCCGCGCCGCCTCGTCCAGCGCCTTGGCCACCCCGAAGTCGGTCACCAGGGCATGATGGTCGGAGAGCAGCACGTTGTCCGGCTTGATATCGCGATGGACCAGTCCGTGGCGGTGGGCGTAGCTCAGCGCGTCCGCCACGTCGCGCAGGATGCGCGCGGACTCGGCCACGGGCAGCTCGCCTTCTCGCGCGAGCCTCGCCCGGAGGGACTCGCCCTCGACCAGCGGCATGGTGTAGTACAGGAGATCGCCGGCGTGACCGGCGGCCAGCAGCGGGACAATGTGAGGATGCTGTAGCGAGGCCGCGAGCTGGATCTCTCGGCGGAACCGTTCGATGCTCAGGCCTGCTGCCAGATCCGGGGGCAGGACCTTGATCACGACCTTCCGGCCGAGGTCGGTCTCTTCGGCAACGAAGACGCGACTCATACCCCCACCGCCCAGCTCGCGCTCGAGCACGTAGCGGTCGGCCAAGGCGGCCTGGAGGCGATTGAGCATGTCGATCAGCGGGGAGTCCCGAGAGCTACGCTATAGGCTACTGCCGTGGTCTTTTCTCGGCCAGTGATCGGCCGGAGCGGTGGGAGGAGTAGTCAGGGCGATGGGCGACCCTTGAGCGTGGCGCGTACGTCCGTCCCCGACAGCTTCGCCACCAGAGTTCCCTGGCCCGTCTTCGCGGTCACCTTCCACACTACCGACGCGCGCCCGCTCGAGTTCGTCACTACTCGCGCCGAGGACAAGGTTCCGCCCGGTCGGACTGAACGTCACGGTCCGGTCCGCCACCGGGTTGCCGTAGGCGTCGGCCACCTCGACCACCACGGGCTTGGCCGTCGATTTACCTGTCGTCGCAGAAGCCGTGATGAACTTCATGCTGACCGGATTACCCGCCCGGGCTCGGGCGGTGGCCTCCACGGCGGAGTCGTGCCCGGCCACGCGAACCGCGAGCCGCTGGGATCCGGCGGTCTGCCCGAGCGTCCACTGGATCCGCCCCAATCCTGCCGAGTCGGTGGTGATCGAGGGTGTCCGCGGCGCGTCCCGCGGCCGCGGTTACGGCGATGGACGCGCCGGCCACCGCGTTGCCGTGGCGGTCGAGCGCCCGAACCACGACGGGCTGCGCCAGCGCCTTGCCGACTGTTCCACTCTGACGGTCGCCGCCGCGGATCGCGACCGACACCGCCGCTCCCGCGCGTGCCATGGCGTGGCCGGTGAAGGGCGGGACGAGCCGGGCGTTCCCGACCTGCGCCCGGACCCGCTGGCGGCCCGCCTTGGGGCCCAGGACCCACCGGGCGCGCGCCTCGCCGAGGGAATCGGTGCGGGTGCCCAGCCCGGTCACGGCGCCGCCGTCCGGAGTGCTCCAGGTGACCGGGACGTCCGCCAATGCGAGTCCGAGCGAATCGGTGACGCGGATGACGACGGGTTCCGCGAGCGAGTCCGACACCTGAGCGGAGAGGGTATCCTCGACCATCGCGACTCGCGTGTTCGCCGCGACCGGGTCCGCTTCCGCCGTCAGGACCGGCGAGACCGAGACGCCCTCGACTTGCAGCGCCAGCTGCTGGCGCCCCGGCACCGCGCCCAGGGTCCAGGTGGCCTGCACCATGCCGCGGGCATCCGAAGTATCCACCTCGGGCTGCACGGTTCCCTGAGCGCTGCGAAGGACCAGCGAGACCGGAACGCCCGCCACCGGCCGGCCCGTGCGAGACACGACCTGGGCCGAGATCGGTGCCGCCAGCGATTTACCCGCGGGGGCACGCTGGTCCTCGCCGGCGACCACCGTGATCGAGGCTGGAACGGGGACCACTTCGACCGGCAGCGTGGCGCGGAGCTGGTCGAAGGTCGCCGTGAGGCTGCTCCGCCCCGGGCTCACGCCGGTCCACCTCCCCTGCGCTGTCCACGGTCGCGACGGCGGCGTCGCCCGCTTCCCAGCGCACGGTCGCGCCCCGGATGCCGGTGGCCCCTCGCGTCGTCCACCCGGAACGCGGCCTGACGGTGTTCCCCCTCCGGCACCCGCAGCACGGTATCCGTGAGCGTGAGTGCCGCGCCGCGCTGCACCACGGCGATCCGTGCCCGCGCCTCTCGCTCGCCAACGCGGACGATGATCGCCGTCGCCCCCGGGCCCCGACTCACGACGGTTCCCGCCTGGTCCACTACAGCGATCTGGGGGTCGGCGCTGGTCCACGAAGGGGTGACGCCGGTCAGCGCCGCGCCGCGGTCGTCCGTGGCGATCGCGGCGAGCTGCAGCGTGTCGCCGATCGAGGTGGCGGTGTCGCGTACGGGCGTGACGGCCAGCCGGTGCGCCTGCGAGGAAAGCGGGGAGTAGGCCGTGGTGTAGCTCAGAATGGAGACCAGCGCGGCGCCGGCCGACAGCCCACCGGCTGCCAGCTTGAACGTGCCGCCGACCCAGGTGTCCGACTTGCGCGGTTTCACCGCATCCGGTCGCAGAGCGGGACGCCGTCTTCGCCGGCCATCTCGCGGTCGCCATCCGTGCGCGGCGCCTCGAGCCCCTCGATCCGTCCCACAAAGATCACGCAGCTCTTGCCCGCCTGCTCGCGGTGCACGGCGCGCCCCTGCCAGCCCCACGGACCAGCGGCCATGACCTCGACACCCACGCCAGGTTCCAAGCGCAGCGCCAGCTGCTCGAGCGATTGCGCGTATCGCCCGCGCTTCTCGCGGAACTGCTGCTGGGCCGCCACCACCGAGCGCAGGGCGCTCTTGAGTGTCGCTGCCGAGCTCGGCCGTGACGAGGCGACCGCACGCGTCTGTGCGACCGCAGGTGACGCGAGCAGCAGGAGCAGCATCGGAACCAGCGCGCTGGCCGTCGGTACACGATGGCCGAACATCGTTGCCTCCTGGATGCAGGTGGCGGGCGGTCAGACGGCGGTCGGCGAGCGAGAAACGAGTGCGCTCACCGCTCACCACCTGCCGCCCGCCGAATCGCTCGGGCAAGAGGGGGTTAAGGGTGAGTGAATGGTGGGAATCCGGCGGGGAACGCGCAATTCTTAGGAAGCCGACAGCGTCATGATTTCGAGCGCGACGGAAATTGCAGGTGCAGGGGGCTGCAGTCTCTTGCCTGTCACCCTGAACGAAGTGAAGGGGCATATTCCTGGCCTGTGCCCCTTCACTTCGTTCAGGGTGACAGAAGACCGGCCTCTTTACATGTCCCGATACTTGGGCCCGCTTCCCCCCTCCCGCGGCGTCCAGCGCGGGCCCAGAACGTCCGTCGCCTTGCAGTCCACGCAGTTCGGCGGGTTGACCCGCAGCTCGTCCCCCACCCGCTCGTACACGCCGGCCGGGCAGACGTGCGCGTAGAAGTCCGCCACCTCGCCGGTGATGTCCTGACCCACGAGGAGATGTGACGGGATCGTGTCACGGGTGGCGTTCCCCGACTTGAAGACCGCATCCAGCTTGCTGAACGTCAGCTTGCCGTCCGCGCTGAACGGCGCCGGCTCCTCCACCCGCCGCGGCGTGGCCGCGTCTTCGGGCATGTCGATCTTCCCGCCGGGAAACCGCCCGCCCGTCACCGTCATGAGCCCGGCCTTCACTCCCCCGACGTAGAGCCCGTCCTTGAACGCGAGCCGCATGTTCCGGGTGCGATGCAGGTCGGCGGCGATGTAGCTCTCGTGCACGGCACGGTCGTACCCCGCGAGGCCCTCCGCCGAGGTGTCGCCGCTCTTGAGCGCCGCGAACGCGGCGCGGGCGGCGAGCATGCCCGAGTGCATCGCGTAGTGGATCCCCTTGAGCGAGGGCACGTCCACGAAGCCCGCGGTATCGCCCACCATCAGCAGCCCCTGCGCCGCTGAACCGCTCGGCCAGCGCATGGTAGCCGCCCTCGGGGATCGTCTTCGCCCCCCACTCGAGGAGCTGGCCACCTTCGAGGTACTGGCGGAAGAGCGGATGCAGCTTCATCCGCTGGAGCAGCTCGTGGACGTCGAGACCGGCGTCGTGATAGTCGAGCCCGACCACGATGCCCAGCGCGATCCGGTTGGGGCCCATCGGATACATGAAGCTGCCGCCGAACGCGTCGGTGGGGAGCGGCCAGCCCAGCGTGTGGATCACGACGTCGAGCGGCTTCTTCGTCTCCCAGACTTCCTTGACGCCGAGCGCGAAGATCTGCGGGTTCGGCGAACGGATGTTCTGCCACTCCCGGTAGGCCTGGCCCAGGTGGCCGCGGGTGCCTTCGGCGAGCACGGTGACGCGGCGCGGTGAGATCGGTGGGCTCGGTGAAGTCGGCGGTCCGGCGTCCGGTCGCGATCCGAGGCCCGACGGCGTGGTGCGCACCCCGCGCACCGCGTTGCCCTCGACGAGCAGGGCGTCCACCGGGAAGCCGGCGAAGAGGTTGACGCCGAGCCCCTCGGCCTGCTCGCCGAGCCAGCGCACGATCTCGCAGATCGAGGCGATGTAGTAGCCGCTGTTGTGCATGGTGGGCGGCGTCGGGATGCGCTGCGCGCGAGCCTTCGGTGAGGAAGTAGACGGCTTCGCCCGGCACCGGCTGGCGGAACGGGAGGTCGCTGGGGCCGAGGTCGGGGAAGAGCTCGCGGAAGGCGCGGGGATTGACGACGGCGCCGGAGAGGTTGTGCTCGCCCAGGCTCCCGGCCTTCTCGAGCACGGCGATGTTGAGCTCGGCGCCGTCCGCCGCCGCCTGCCTGCCAGCCGCGCCAGCTCGATGGCGCAGGCGAGCCCCGCGGGCCCGGCGCCGACGATCAGCACGTCCATCTCGACCGCCTCGGGAGACGGCGGGTCGTTCAGGATGAGCTGGTCGAGGGGGAGGGGGCGTTGGTGGCGGACGGGAAGGATGCTCGGCACGACGGGCGGCTCCTCGGCGCGGGTGGGTCGGCGGGGGGAATATAACTGGCGGGGTGGTCGACGATCGTGACCGCCGGACTCTGGACTACCGGAACCGCATCGAGGATGAGCGTCAGCTGTTACCAATATCTGATTCCCTGGTCATGAAAGTGATTGAGCATGAGAAAGAGGCCCCCAAGGAAGGCCATGGCTTTCCAATAGAAGGGAGGCCATTCCGGCGGGTGTTTCATATCAGACGAATCTACCCCAGTGTCGCCGGCTGGTCCGGCTGGCTCTCGGTCCTGCCGATCGAATGGCGGCTCCAGGGCCGTGGTGACATCGGTGGCTGGCTGGTGCAGCCACCGCGGGCCATATTTGCCTCACCCCAGCTCCCCTCCACAAGCGCCATCCTCGAACAGCGAGGCACCGGTGCATCAGTTGCAAGGCTCCCCACCCAGTGCCCGTGCCCGACACCCCTAGGCTCATTGCGGCGCTCGCCGACCGATACCGCATCGAGCGGGAGCTGGGCCAGGGCGGGATGGCCACGGTCTACCTGGCGCGGGACCTCAAGCATGATCGCGAGGTCGCCATCAAGGTACTGCGGCCGGAGCTGGGCGCCTCGCTCGGTCCTGAGAGATTCCTGCAGGAGATCCGGCTAGCCGCAAAACTGCAGCATCCGCACATCGTCGGCCTGCTGGACTCCGGTGTGCTCATTGATGGGCAAGGCCAGACCTTGCCGTACTACGTCATGCCCTTCATCGAAGGGGAAACCCTTCGCGACCGACTGTCCCGGAGCGGCCCCCTGCCGGTGGCCGAGGTCGTCCGGTTGACCGGCGAGATCGCCGATGCCCTCGCCAAGGCGCACAAGGCCGGCGTGGTGCACCGCGACATCAAGCCGGAGAACGTCCTCCTCGCCGATGGCCACGCGCTGGTCCTGGATTTCGGCGTCGCAAAAGCGTTGAGCGACGCGACCGGCCAACCGGGACTGACCACCGCCGGCATTTCACTCGGTACGCCCGCCTACATGGCCCCGGAACAGGTAGCGGCCGATCCACGGATGGATCATCGTGCCGATCTCTACGCCCTGGGGCTGGTGGCGTACGAGATGCTCGTCGGGGAGTCGCCGTACATCGCGACTACGCCCCAGCAGCAGATGGCGGCACATGTCACGCAAGCCCCGGTGCCGATCCAGCTGAAGCGTCCGGACTGTCCTCCCGCGCTGGACGCCCTGATCGTTCGGTGCCTGGCCAAGAGCCCCGACCAGCGCTGGCAATCGGCAGCGGACGTCGTGACCGGGCTCGGTGCCATCGATACGACCGGGTCGCACCGCGTGTCGTGGTGGACCAGCCGGCGCATCGTGGCGGTCGGCGGAACGCTCGTCCTCCTCGTGGCTGCGGCGCTCGGGATCCGGCGTCTGGTTGGCCCGCCGCGCGACACCGGATCACCCAACGTGCTGGCGGTGCTCCCCTTCACCGTGCGGGGAAGTACCGAGCTTGCCTACCTCGGAGAAGGCCTGGTCGAGCTGCTCAGTGCCAGCCTCGATGGCGCCGCAGGCATCCGAAGCGTCAATGCGCGTGCCCTGCTCGGGCTTCGTGGGCCAGGGAGCGCCCGCGATCAGCCTGGAGCGCGCACGCAGCGTGGCGGAGCACTTCCAGGCGGGGCTGTTCGTGGTAGGTGACGTGCTCGAAGTGGACGGTAAGGTCCGGCTGAGCGCTTCGCTGTTCGACCGCAGCGGGGGAGCTCGCCCGTTGGCCGAGGCGACGGCCGATGGACCGGCGGACGAGCTGCTCTCGCTGGTGGATCTCCTCGCCACACGCCTGGCAGCGGACAAGTACGCCGAAAGCGGAGCGCGTCTCACTCGGGCAGCAGCCGTGACGACATCCTCGATTCCGGCGCTCAAGGCCTACCTGGCCGGCGAGCAGGCCTATCGCGCGGGGCAGTATGCCGCGGCGGTGAGTGCCTTTCAGGAGGCCGTCGGCGCCGACACCGCGTTCGCGCTTGCCTTTTACCGCTTGAGCATGGCCCAGGAGCGCCTCGTGATGATCGACGACTCGCGCCGCTCCGCCGAGCTCGCCTTCCGCCACAGCAGCCGGCTTTCGGTGCACGACCGACGTTTCCTCGAGGCGGTGCTGGCCATGCGGCGGGCGCGGTCGGCAGACGCCGAGCAGCAGCTCAGCGCGATCGTCCAGGCCTATCCGGACGACGCGGAGGCGTGGTATCAGTTGGGCGAAATCCAGTTTCATGGCAGCCCTCTGCGCGGCAAGTCCATGCTCGCCGCCAGGGAGCCATTCTCGCGAGCGCTCTTCTTCGATCCGGGTGATCTCGGCGCGCTCTATCATCTGGCTCGGATCGCCGTGCGCGACCGCAACCCGAGAGAGCTCGACTCCATCGCTGTTCGGTCCTTTCAACTCAGCCCTGCCGGGGACCGGACCCTCGAGCTCCGAGCGTTACAGGCCTACACCACGCACGACTCCGCCGCCGTCGACTCGGTGGTGGCCGAGTTCGGCAGGGCGCCGGATCGCATCCTCCCGATCGCAGTATGGTCGGTCGCCGTCTTCGCGGAAAACATTCCAGGCGCCGAGCGGATCGCCCGTCTCCTGACCGAGCCCGCGCGGCCGCGCGATGTACGGGCGCAGGGGCACATCCTGCTGGCGCATCTCGAGCTTGCCCGCGGCCGGGTGAAGGCGGCGTGGCGAGAACTCGACGCGGCCGGCCAGCTCGGCAGCTCTGAACGTCCGATGGTGGATGCCTGGTTCAGGGCGCTCCCGTTCGTCCCCCAGTCCCGGGCGCAGCTCGATTCCGCGAGGTCGCAGCTCGCAAGATGGGACGCAAGGGAAGTCGTCACCCGGAGTACTCAGGCCAGCGGTTTCTACAGCGCCCACAATGGCGTGCATGAGGTCCTGAAGACCTATCTACTCGGTCTGCTCGACGCTCGTCTGGGCGACACCGCCCGCGCCATGGTGCTGGCGGGGAGTCTCGACTCAGCCGGACGAGCAGCGGATGGACCCCCGCTCGCGCTGGAATTGGCCCAGGGACTCAACGCCCGGATCGCTCTCGCGAAGGACCGGCCCGACAGCGCCCTTGCCGAGCTCGCGGCGCTCCGGATCGAGGGATGGTACGAGCTGACCTTCGTATCCCCGTTCTACGCGGGAGCGCTGGAGCGGTTCTCCCGGGCGGAGCTGCTCCGGGCCGCAGGCCGGAGGGAGGAAGCGTTGGGCTGGTACCGGGGCCTGGGCGAGAACACCGCACACGAGCTGGTCTTCCTTGGGCCCGCGACCCTTGCAGAGGCGCGCATCCTGGCGGCACTCGGCCAAGCCCAGGAAGCCGCCAGACTCTACGATGCGTTTCTCGCTCTTTGGCGGGAAGCGATCCCGGCTTGAGGCCTCTGGTGGATCAGGCGATGGAGGAGCGTGCCGCGCTCCTGGAGCATACGAAATGAGCGATCGCCCCGGCGCCTACTGCGCCCGCATCGTGATCACCGGGTCCACCCGCGACGCCCGGAGCGCCGGAATCCAGCTCGCCGCGATGCCGATGACCGCCATCACGAGCGCCACGGCGCCGAACGTCACCGGATCGTGCGGCGCGACACCGAACAGCAGACCCTGGATCGCGCGCGCCGCGACAGCGCGCCGAGCAGGCCCAGCGCCAGTCCGAGCGCCAGCAGCACCCCGCCCTCGCCCAGAATCATCCGCTGCACTCGGCCGGGGTCGGCGCCGAGGCTCATGCGGATCCCGATCTCGTTGGTACGCGTGCTCACCGAGAACGCCAGCACGCCGGCGATGCCCACCGCCGCGATGATCAGCGCGAGCAACCCGAACGACGAGACCAGCACCGCGTTGAGCCGGCGCGGCGTGACGCTCTGGTCCTTGATCTGCGCCACGGTCAGCACGTTCTCGATCGGGTCGCCGGCGCCATGCCGCGCACGATGCGCGTCGCCGCTCGGCGCGAGCGCCGACACGTCGCTGTCGGCGCGGATCACCAGTCCGCCGGCATAGTGAACTCCTGCGCGAACAGCATGAACATCGACGGCGCGTGGCGCCGCGTCGAGCCCGCCGTCCTTGGTGTTGCCCACGACGCCGACGACGGTCCGCCAGTCCCCGCTGACCGGATGAATCGCAGGACGTCACCGGTCCACGCGATGCGCTGGCCGATCGGGTCTCTCGCCGGGGAAGAGCGGTCGGCCAGCGTCTTGTTGATGATCGCGACTTGGCCCGACCCCTTCCGGTCGGTCGGTCGGCGAACTCCCGCCCCTGAGCAGCGGGATGCCGGCGGCGCGGAAGTAGTCGGGGTCGGCGTGCGGCATTCGGCGCGCGGCATCGCCTCGCCGGCGACAGCGGCTTCGCCCTCGGCCTTGAGCTCCAGGTTGAGGAGGGCGGCGCGAGCGGCACGTCGAGCCGATGCCCACCTCCTCCACGCCGGGAAGCGCCCGCGATCTCGTGCCGCCATTTCGCCCAAGCGTTGCTTGGCGGCGGCCTCGGCTGCTGGACATCGCGTCGGCGCGGAACGGCACCGGCATCGTCAGGACGTCCTCGGTCCGGAGACCGGTGTTGACCTGCGGACAGCTGCATCATCGTGCGCGTGAGCAGGCCGGCGCCGGCGAGCAGCACCACCGACACCGCGATCTGCGCGACGACCAGCCCGCGCTGCAGCCGCTGCTTGCGCGGAGCTGCCGCTGACCGGTTCGCGCCGGCCGAGACCAGCGCGCCGCTCGGCGTCCTCGCGGGAGCGATGCCGCGAACGAGAGGAGCAGCGCGATCGCGACCGAGAGCGCGAGCGTGAAGCCGAGCACCGTGCCGTCGAGCTGGATCTCGTCGGCGCGCGGCGAGTACCGCGCGGCGAGGCGGATCAGCAGCTCGAGCGCCGCCGAGCGCGACGACGAGACCGAGCGCGGCGCCCACGACGCGAGCACGAGGTTCTCGACGAGCAGCAGCCGCCGCAGCCGACCGTACGCCGGCGCCGAGCGCGGCGCGCACCACCAGCTCGTGCTCGCGTCGCACACCGCGCATCAGCGTGAGGTTCGCGACGTTCGCCGCGGAGATGATCGAGCACGAACGCCGCGGCGCCCATCAGCAGCCAGAGCGTCAGCTGGGCGCGCTCGCCGATGGCCTGCTTGAACGGAATGACCGCGATCCGATAGTGGGAGCCGGGATCGTACGCTTCGGGATACTGTCGCTGCGATCGCGCGCGTGATGGTGGCGACTTCGGTGCGCGCCTGCTCGACGCGTGGCGCCCGGCGCGAGCCGCGCGATCATCTCGGTCATGCGATGGGTGCGACCCTCGACCATCGTCGCGCTCAGGTGGTGCTCGCTGAACACCATGTTGAGTGAGAGCAGTCCACCTGGTCCGGGAAGTAGGGCGCGGGCTGCAGCACGCCGATCACGGTCACCGACTTGCCGTCGATGACGGAGCCGGCTGGCCGACGATGCTGGAATCGCCGCCGAAGCGCTTCATCCAGTACTCGTGCGTCAGCACCATCACCGGCGGGACGCCGGGGCCGTCGTCGCTCGGCGCGGGTGAGCGCGGCCGAGCACCGGGGAGAGGCCCATGACGTCGAAGAAGTTGCCGGTGACGAGGCCGACGTCGATGCGGACCGCGTCGTGCATCGCCCCGCAGCGTGGCGTACCAGGGCGAGTACTCCGCGATGCCGCCGAGCGACTTCGCGCCCTTGCGGAAGTCGCGGATCTCGGGCACCGAGAAGAGCGATGTTCTCGCCGCCGGGCCCGTCGGTGGAGTGGCGCAGGTAGACCAGGCGATCGCCGTCGCGATGCGGCAGCGGCTTGAGCAGCACGCCGCGCACGACGCTGAAGATCGCGGTGTTGGCGCCGATGCCGAGCGCGAGGG
>CAWILD010000002.1:0-285745 GCA_963836815.1 uncultured Gemmatimonadales bacterium
GAATCGACCTCGCGCCTCCGGCTGGAATCGATGCTAACCGAGCGAGGGCTGACTTTGGGCCACCGATAGCCTTTGATACTCAGTCCGAGGGTGCAGAGATAGGTGAGGAGGATGACGGAGGGTACCTGCCAGAGGATGCGCTCCTTGAAAAACCGAGAGGTGAGGACCTGTCCCATGCAAGGAAGAACCCAGCCATCGTGAGAGCGTAATCGCTAGTTGCATTCCGGACGAAGGGCGGCGCCGGCTAATACTCGACAGGCTGGTCGAATGCATTCAGGAGGCTTCAAGAAACAATCGGCAGAGTTGGACCATCACATTCTACGCTTCAGGCGGGTGGGTTCTTCGACTCAACGTAGGGATGCTAGAGCTGTTTGGGGTTCACGCTGACAGCGGTGTTCGCGTGGTGGTATACGGACCGAAGGTGAGTGTGGAGGCACGATCTCTGCTTCAGGCGAGCGGCCTCCGAATTCAGCGATACGAATATTCTTCTCAGCCCATGGCCTCGCGGTTGGAGATTGCTCCGGTCCAACAGCCTAGCCTCATTCCAGCGCTACGCGGATCGCATCTTGAGCTTGTGAGACGCGCGGCCCTCCAGGTGCGGAAAACGTCCCCGTTCGCGCGTTTCCACAGTCCGGGGGTGGTGGAATACTTGCGATCAGCGGGATATGACATTCCTGGCTAGGTAGCTTGCCTGCTTCGCTGTCACCGAGGAGGCAGCACTGGATGAGGTGCGCTAATGCTTGCTGGAGTTGACGGCTGTAAAGGCGGCTGGGTAGCGGTTCTCGACCAACGAAACGGCTCTCGAACGGTCGAGAAGATCACCTCTCTGGCCGAGCTGATTGGCATCAACGATCTCGAACTTGCGGTAGTCGACATACCTGTTGGGCTCATGGACACTGAGCCTCGATTGGCCGACCTCGCGGCAAGGCGCTTCCTCGGCGCTCGCGGCTGTTGTGTCTTCCCAGCGCCATATCGTCCGGTCGTTGCGGCCCGGCACCTACCTCGAGGCATGTGCGCTCCGCCAGCACATCGATAGCAAGCGCATGTCTCGGCAGGCCTTCGGCATTCTAGCGAAGATTGCTGAAGTAGACTCCTACATGACGAGAGATCTGCAGACGAGAGTAAAGGAGGGCCATCCCGAAGTCACGTTTGCCGTACTGAACGACGGAGTGGCGCTACCTACCCAGAAGAAGAAGCGCGCTGGCCCTGAAAGTCGGTTACGCCTCTTGCAGCCCCACTTTCCTGAACTCGAAACCCTCATCGAGCGCCCCAGGCCTTCCGGGCAGCCCTCGACGACCTACTTGATGCCTATGCAATGCTGTGGACGGCTCGGCGGGTACTGCGAGGAGAGTACCTTCGCTTTCCAAGGAGGGTCAGGTAGACTCCCACGGCCTGCGCGTGGAGATCGTGGCGTGACCACCAGTCCGCCTCCAGCGACGTCAGCCGATTTAACGCTCCGTAGTGACTAGGCAAGCATGTCGCGCGTTGACCGTCGCGCCAACTACGCGAGCGACGAGGCCCGCTCAGGGCGCCCTATGCAAAGCAACGCCCGATCGGCTACCTGCAACAACCCTCGAGGTGTGAGCGATGGCAACAGCAGAGGGCTACTTTGACATCCGTGATCTTGTGCCGCAGAGCCGTCTCGACTCACCTCGCTGCGCTTGCCGTCCACTCGGGCCGCGAACAGCTCCGCGATCCCGGCGCTGTCGAGCACCTCCCTTGTGTTGGCGCTGGCGGACACGACCCCGGTCCGCAGGCCCGCCTCCCGGCAGGCGCGCACGTAGCGCACTGACCCCTCATAGACTTCGACCTTTCCCGCGGACAACAGCCCCAGCACCCGTTCGTTCTTGCCGATGCTCAGCCCGTGGACCGTGGGAGCGTCTGGCGGGTCGGATGGGTCGCCCTCGGGGAGCTCGAGGCCGCGGGAGCGGAGGAAGCTGCGGGTGCCGTCCAGCCGAACGCGTCCGTCCACGTAGGCGTCGTAGTCCTCCTGGGTGAAGGGCACGTACTCCTCGCCGCTCTCGCCGCTGCGTGCGCGGAGAAAGCGGTCGAACGTCGCCTTCCACGCCTCGGCGTGAATCGAGGCCGTGCGGGTCAGGACCCCGTCGAGGTCGAACAGGCAGGCGATGACCTCGGAAGGAAGTCCAAGCATCGCGTTGGGCTCCTCTCGCTGGCTCGTCGCAATGTACTCCGTACCGTAGACTCTCCGGTCTCCCCGACTAGGTTACCAGATGCAGGCTCGACCGTACATAAGGAGGCAGTCATGGCAGGGATTCAGAAGATCACGCCGTTCCTCTGGTTCGACAATCAGGCCGAAGAGGCCGCGAAGTACTACGTCTCCATCTTCAAGAACTCGAAGATCGGGAAGATTTCCCGCTACGGGGAGGCCGGGAAGGATGTCCACAAGCGTCCTCCTGGCTCCGTGATGGTGGTCGATTTCACCCTCGAGGGGCAGCGGTTCATGGCCCTCAATGGGGGCCCGCAGTTCAAGTTCAACGAGTCCATCTCCCTCTTCATCGGGTGCAAGGACCAGGAGGAGATCGACTACTACTGGAACAAGCTCACCCAGGGCGGCGACCCCGCCGCGCAACAGTGCGGGTGGCTCAAGGACAAGTACGGGGTCTCCTGGCAGGTGGCTCTGGAGGGAATGGAGCAGCTGGTGGGCGACCCGTCGGACCCGGGGTCGCAGCGGGCAATGGAAGCGATGATGGAGATGAAGAAGATCGACGTGGCCAAACTGGAGGAGGCCCGGGCGGGAGCGGGCACGACGGCCTAACCCGTCCTCAGACCCGGTATGGCTTCAGGTCGGGCGAGGACATCGCGCGCCTCGCGAAACGGCCCATACCACATCTCCCGGGTGAGCCGCCCGGTGTTGGTGTTCTGTCGGCTGGGATGGTAGCTGGCGATGAAGACGGTATCGTCTGGCAGGGTGGCGACCGCGCCGTGCCCGAAGGCGGGACGCTCGCGCGCTGGGAGCCGATCCCACCACCCTGACGCGCGCAGCCATGCCTCCCGGGCAATCCTGCCGAGCGCGATCACCACCCCGATTCGGTCCAGCAGCGCGAGCTCCTGCGCAAGCCAGCCGCGGCACCGCTCCAGCTCCTCACGAGTGGGCCGATTGTCGGGAGGGGCGCAGCGGGCCGCCGCGGTGATGTAGCAGTCACGGAGCTCCAGCCCATCGCCCGGGCCCACCGACAGCGGCTGGTTGGCGAACCCGAAGTGGTGCAGGGCCTCGTAGAGCCAGTCTCCGCTGGAGTCCCCGGTGAACACCCGCCCGGTGCGATTGCCGCCGTGCGCCGCGGGCGCGAGCCCCACGACCAGCAGGCGAGCGCGAGGGTCGCCGAACCCGGGAACCGGCCGGCCCCAGTAGCTCCAGCCGCTGAACTCCCTCTTCTTCTGCTCCGCGACCAGGCGGCACCAGGCGCGGAGCCGCGGGCATCGCTCGCAGGCGACGATCCGGGCCCGGACGGCCTCGAGTGCAATGGGCGAATCCAGGGCTCTGCTCAGGCCCTCGCGCCGGCCTGCTCCGTCGCCGCCGGAATTGCCCCCAGTTGCTGCATCATCCCGAGCGCATCGTAGTTCCACCAGGTCTCGCGCACCTGGCCACCCGCGATCCGGTAGATCGTGATCCCGGCCATGACGACCTGTCTTCCAGTGGCTGGAAGCCCCATGTAATCGCCGGTGTGGGTACCGCGAAATGTCCAGCGCTTCGCCACGAGGTCACCCTCGCCGACGAGTGCGTCCAGGGCGATCCGCATATCCGGGAATCCCGTTCCAGTCACCTGCCGAAAGCCGGTCGCCCACTCTTTGTACGCGTCGCGGCCGGACACCGCCTCCTTCGATAGCTCGTGGTTGGTGACGTCCGTGGCCAGGAACTGGTCCAGGACGCTCGTCTTTCCGGCGAGCCAGAATTCGTTGAAGATGCGCTGGACGATCTCCTTGTTCTGCTCGAGCGTAGACATGGGAGTTCCTCCGTATCGGTTGTGGGGTTCGGAGTCGAAGCGGGCCGCTGTGGCTGAGATAGGACGTGGTACCTGGCTCGTCAAGGTATTCGCGGAAGGACCGTGGCTCCGGGGAAACAAAGGGGGACCATGCGCCGCATGGTCCCCCTTCACTTCGTCAGAATGGCAGGTGCAAGGTGCGTCCGATCAAGGCGCCGCAAGCGTCGACCGGTGGGCGTAGCCGAGCACCTCCCCATCCAGCGCCACGCGGTACCAACCCCGTCCGAGCGAGTCCGCCAGCACCGTGTCGCCCGGCATGAGCACAGCTTCGAGCGGGGCTCGCACACTCCGCGACTTCCGCACGTTGGTCCAGGTCCGCGCCACTCGGAGCTCGCCCGCGTCCTCGGCCGGCGGGGTCGTGGCCGCCATCGGATGGCAATCGCGTACCTCCGAAGTGAAGGCGGGAAGGTGGACCAGGACTTGTTCAGCTACAGTCTGGAATGGCCAGATGGGAGCCGGATGGAGCGGGTCTGGTTTCACATGCGGGACGCCCAGGATAAGGGGCTGCAGCATGTCAGGGCTCAGCCGGGCCCAACGGCGATTGTGTTCAAGCGTGCAGAATGACTCTCGAGCGCGCATCGCACCGGCGACGACAAGTGGATCGAGCGTCTCGGATAGGTCTCAAGTGCTTGTTCCGCTTCGAGATCAGACCCTCGGATCCAATGGCCTGGCCCTTGCCAGAATGCCCAGGGCTCGAACCCACTGTAATAAACCTGCGTGCCGCTCCGATCGAGGTTCATTCATGTCCACATCCGGGCTGGGGTCCAGCTTCGCTATGGGGCTCCTGCTGGTCTTTTCTCTCCTTCCTAGTGTTTCTCATGCGCTCCAAGGCCAGACACGGGTGGGTACTGCGGGGGCAGCCTCACCAGTGGAGCCTTCGACCACTCAGATCGCCGCGTCAGCCACTCCAGCGACCGTTACGATCATCACGTTTGACCAAGGCGGCGACACTCTAGGGCTTGGCAGTGGGTTCTGGTTCAGGCCAGCGGCGTGATCGTGACGAACTTTCATGTCGTTCGGCGGGCGACCTCTGCCGTGGTCATCCTGGCGAATGGCGAGCGCTACGGCCGAGTGGAGGCAGTCGACGCTGACTCGTCCAGAGACGTCGCCGTCCTGAAGATACCCGGCTACGGGTTGCCGACTCTCACCTCGACACCTGAAGTACCGCCACTAGGGGGCAAAGGTGATAGCGATCGGGAGCCCGCATGGACTTGTGCATACGGTGACCGAGGGGATCGTGAGCGCGAAGCGCATCGTGGCGGGGCGTGAGCTGATCCAGATCTCGGCCTCGATAAGTCCAGGCTCGAGCGGTGGGCCTGTCCTTGACACGCAGGGGCGCGTCTTTGCCATCGCTACGAGTCAGATTCGCTGAAGGCCAACAGCTCAATTCGCGGTGCCGGTTCGCTACGCTCTGGGTCTTGTGACGGAGCCGGTCCAGGTTCGGTCGCTCACCTGCGCTGAGCGCGCCGACCGCTAGCACTATCGTTCGTGGGCTGATCCCGGCACGCACGAACGCATGGAAGCGACACCTGGGAGGTGGACTCGAGCGAGATGAGTGCGGTCTACGAGGAGCGGAGCTACGTGGCTCGACTCAGAGCCGTGGATTCCAGTGGCGTCGTATTGGCTCTCGTGTGCAAAGCCGGGGCGGCAGGCTACATGCTATTTCAGACGCCAGCAGCGCTCAGACCCAGCTCAACGCTGTTGTTCGACCAGATTTCCGACCACGCGTATCTCCTACCGCTTCGGCGACCGTAAGGCTGAAGACGGGCGCTTTGGCGCTTCCAGATAGCACCACCGCAGCTTGGACTAAAGGCACCAGGCAGGGAGGCGGTCTATGCCATGGGACGCGTTCCTGGAATAACATGTATTACTCGAAGAGGCTGACTGTGGCTTTTGAGGGAATGAGCTGGAGAAAGGGTTGCGCGATTCGCTCTCCCGAAGAAGTCGGGCGACCTCGCGCAACGCTATGTGGCGGGCTGCAAGGAGTAGCCTTCGGCGCACGAGGCGTGGAGACCAGTCGCGACTCGAAGGCCGATTACGTGCAGCGGGTGAGCCGGCGTCGGCCGCGAGTGTGACAGCCGGCAACTTCTGACTTTGACCAAGGTCGAACGCGAGCTCGCCGCGCCGTCCGGGGCTCGGCTGACGACCGGGGCAGCTATGGCCACACCCTTTTCATGACTGTGAATCAATTCGGCGGGAATGGCGTGTGCGGTAAATGCGCTGGAAGGGTTGGTGGCAAACGTACCGCGCAGAAATATTGGCTCGGGTGCCTTCCGACTTACTGTTTCGTCGCGTCCCCACCCCCGCAAGCGTCGACCGGTGGGCGTAGCCGAGCACCTCCCCATCCAGCGCCACGCGGTACCAACCCCGTCCGAGCGAGTCCGCCAGCACCGTGTCGCCCGGCATGAGCATAGCCTCGAGCGGGGCTCGCACACTCCGCGACTTCCGCACGTTGGTCCACGTCCGCGCCACTCGGAGCTCGCCCGCGTCCCCGGCCGGCGGGGTCGTGGCCGCCATCGAGGACGCAACCTCGGTGGGGGCAGTGATGGAGTCCGCGGCGAAGGCGGACTGTACTTCCCCGGGATGGCTCGTTCCGCCGAGCCTGCCCAAAGCGAGGACCGCCACAACGGCGACGACCGCCACCACCCCTGCCGGCATGAGGAAACGGGTCCAATCCCGGACACCACCGTGCTTCGGAACCTCCGGCTCCGGAAGCTCGCAGCCGCACCCGGGGCACCGGGTCGCGATACTCAGCGCCCGTTTACCGCACTGGATGCACTGCCTGTAGGACCCGCCCATCACTACTGCCCCCGCTCCTGTTGCATTCCCGAGGCTGTCGCCCCGGGTAAGTGCTTGACCGTTCGCTCGTTGTGAAATGAAGGCTAGTGGCCGCGTCCCCCGACGGGCAAGTCGAGTGCCACCCAACCACCTACCTACATGACTACCCACTCGGCCTCCTCCCGCTCCTTCGTGCCTCCGTGGTGAGAAGCCGCACCAAGCCCGCTGTGTCACACCGCCACCCCACCTTGTGCAGATCGGCGTTGGTCGGCACCTTCAGCGACCCCCGCATCCCAATCCGGCTGACAAGGCGCTCCTCGCATGATCCCACTCCCGGACGGCACCTTCCGGTACTTCCCGCGAGACCTGGTCGCGTACCTCGAGGGGGACTTCGCCGCGTGGTGCGATCGCATGCAGGCCGAGCGCAAGCACGCCGGGGGAGCCGGCCCCGCGGAGCTGGAGTGGGCGACGCCCGATGAGAACGACCCGGAGGCCGCCCTCGCCATCCGGTTGGGCAACGAGCACGAGCAGCGCCATCTCCGGAGCTTCCGCGAGCGCTATCCGACGATCCTCGAGCTCGATCGTGCGGACCCCGAGGGCCCGGCGCGCACCCTCGCCGCGATGGGGGAAGGCGTTCCGGTCATCTATCAGGCCCACCTGGTGTCCGACGGCTGGGGCGGATTTCCCGACTTCCTCGTCCGCTGTACCACGCCCGGCCACCTCTGCGCCACCCGCGGCTGGCACTACACGCCCTGGGACACCAAGCTCGCCCGCTCGGCCAAACCCGCCTTCCTCCTCCAGCTCTGCGCCTACGCCGACCTGGTCGAAGCGATCAGCGGGTTCCGGCCCGGCGAGATCGTGTTCGTGTTCGGCCAGGGCGTGCAACAGGCGTTTCCGACCCGGCACTTCTTCCACTATTACCGGCACCTCCGCCGGTCCTTCGTCGCGTTTCAGTCGGGCTGGGACGTGTCGCGGATTCCCGACCCCGGTCTCGACCGGAGCTGGGGAGGCTGGGAGAAGACTGCCGAGAAGCTGCTCGAAGCGTCCGATCACCTGAGCCGGGTCGCGAACATCACCCGCGGTCAGGTGCGCCGTCTCGAGGAGGCCGGGATCCCGACGCTCACCGCGCTCGCCGCGTGCGAATCTCCTCGGCGGATCCACAAGGTGACCGACTCGGTGTTCGAGCGGCTTCGGCTTCAGGCTCGCCTCCAGCGCGACTCCCACGGACGACTCCAACCGCTCTGGCAGCACCGCGCGCCCGTACCCGAAGAGCCGCGTCGCGGACTCGCGCTGCTCCCGCCGCCCTCGGACGGCGACGTCTTCTTCGACATGGAAGGCTTCCCCTACGCCATCGGCGGGCTCGAGTACCTGTTCGGCGCGGTCGACGGTGGACGAGATCACGCCCGTCTACCACGACTGGTGGGCGCACGACGAGCGGCAGGAGCGCGCGGCGTTTCAGGGGTTCATCGACTGGCTGGTCGAGCGCCGCCGGCGGCACCCGTCGCTCCACGTCTACCACTACGCCTCGTACGAGGAGTCGGCGGTCAAGCGGCTCATGGGCAAGCACGCCACCCGCGAGGCCGAGGTGGACGACCTGCTGCGCGGCGGCGTGTTCGTGGATCTCTACAACGTCGTGCGCCAGGGATTCGTGATCGGCACGCCGAGCTACTCGCTCAAGGCGATCGAGCATCTCTACATGCCGGAGCGGACCGGTCCGGTGCTGTCGGCGGGCGGGTCGGTGGTCGAGTACCAGAAGTGGATCGACAGCGCGGAGCCCGGCGCGTGGGACAGGTCGCCGATCCTGCAGGGCATCCGGGAGTACAACCGGGTGGACTGCGAATCCACCTGGGCGCTCCGGAGCTGGCTGCTGGACCGGCAGCGGGAGAGCGGGATCGCGTACTTACCCGATCCGGCTGCGGGGGAAGCCGCCCGAGCCCGATCCCGACCGCGCCGAGGCGGAGGCACTCGCGGCCCGGCTGGTCGAGCGCGGAATGTCGCGTCTCGCCTCCGAGCCGGAGGCGGGGCGGCTCGACCAACTCGTCGGCTGGCTGGTGGAGTTCCACCGCCGCGAGGAAAAGCCGATGTGGTGGCGGATGTTCGAGCGGCACGACATGACGATCGAGAGAGCGGTACGACGACCGCGATTGCCTCGACGGCGCTCACGCGAACCGACACGCCCGCTCGGAAGATCAAGCGCTCCTCGGGCCTCGAGTACGGCTACGACAAGGCGCAGGACGACAAAGGTGCACGCCGGCGACCGGTGCTTCGTGGCGGGAACGGACCTCGCCTGCGTGATCGAGACAATGGACGAGGACGCGGGGCTCGTGGAGCTCAAGGTCGGCCCGGGCAAGTCGCTGCCCGATCGGTCTGTGCTTGATTCCCGACGAGTACAGGTCGGCCGATCCTATCAAGAAGGCCATCAAGCGATACGCCGAGGCCTGGGAGCGGGGCGAGGTCGCCTCACAAGCGGTGGACGATCTGCTGCGCCGCCGGAAGCCCCGGATCGCGGGACACAGCGGCGGTCCGCTCGTCGGTGCGACCGAGGATCCGCTCGAGCGCGTGCGGGAGATCGTCGTCGGGCTCGAGGGCACCACCCTCTGCATCCAGGGCCCGCCCGGCACCGGCAAGACCTACACCGCCGCGGCGATCATCGTGGACCTGCTCCGCGCGGCCACCGGATCGGGGTGACCTCGCAGAGCCACAAGGTCATCCTCAATCTCATGGATGCGGTGATCGAGGCGCTCGGGCGGGAGGGGAAAACGGCACCGCTCTACAAGGTGATGGGTAGCGACGAGGAACCGCTGCCGCAGGGGAGCCCGATCCAGGAGATCGAGTCGAAGGATGTCGCCGGCATCGCTCGGCGACGGCGCGGTCCTCGTCGGCGGCACCGCATGGGTCTTCAGCCGCGCCAGAGCTCGCGGGAGGCTTCGACTACCTCTTCATCGACGAGGCCGGCCAGGTCTCGCTCGCGAACGCGGTGGCTGTCGGTCAGTCCGCCCGTAACCTGATCCTCGTCGGCGACCAGATGCAGCTTTCCCAGGTGACCCAGGGCCACCACCCCGGCGACACCGGCCTCTCCTGCCTCGAGTACCTGCTCGACGGCCACGCCACCGTCCCGCAGGACCTCGGCATCTTCCTCGGCGCGCTCGCGGCGGATGCACCCGGACGTCTGCCGGTTCATCTCCGAAGCCGTCTACGACGGCCGGCTCGGCAGCATCCCCGCGACCGAGCGCCATCGCGTCCTTCGTGCGCCGGACACCGAGCTGGTGCCCGCGGAGACCGGCATCGTGTGGTACCCCGTCGAGCACGACGGCAACACCCAGTCGAGCGACGAGGAGTGCGACGCCATCGTCGCCATCGTCGACGAGCTGCTCCGGCGCCGCGTGGTGGACCGCGACGGGGTGGAACGGCAGATGACGCACGATGACATCCTGATCGTGGCACCGTTCAACCTGCAGGTCCGCTGCCTCCGCGGCCGCCTGGATCCGCGGATCCGGATCGGGTCCGTGGACAAGTTCCAGGGACAGGAGGCGCCGGTCGTGATCGTATCGCTCTGCTCCTCGACCTTGGAGGAGGCGCCTCGCGGTGCATCCTTCCTGCTGAGCCCCAACCGGCTGAATGTTGCAGTCTCAAGGGCGGAGGCGCTGGCGATCGTCGTGGGGAGTCCCGACCTGATGGACGTGCGATGCCGGTCGGTCGAGGAGATGAAGCTGGTGAACCTGCTGTGCCACCTGGTACAGTACGCCGAGGAGCGGGCGGCCACATCTGCGGCGACACCGATGCTTGTCTTGGATGGTGGGAATGGGGGCTCCGGAGGGGCGCATTGAGAACGCGCAGAGGAGGAGACCGGGCGCAGTTTGCCCGGGCTCCGACCGGAGCGTTCGTCAGCGCCCTGGAGGAGCCCCCATTCCCACCATCCTCATCCGAGATCCACGCAACGCGATGAAAGCCCCCAAGCTCCACCGCTGGCTCGACCTCCTCGCCGCCCTCCTCCGCCACCGCTTCCCGGTGACGTTCGAGCAGCTCATCCGCGAGGTCCCCGCCTACGCCGCCGAGCAGAACCCCGAGAGCCGCCGCCGCACCTTCGAGCGCGACAAGGACGAGCTCCGCAAGTTCGGCATACCCATCGAGACGGTGGAGAAGACTGACGAGGAGACGCAGGGCTACCGCCTCCGGCACCGCGACTTCTACCTGCCCTATCTGACGCTCCGCTCGCAGGGCGCGCCCAAGCCGCGGAAGCTCGACCGCGAAGGCTACCGCACGCTCCCGATCCTTAGCTTCGAGCCGGAGGAGCTGGCCGCCGTGGCCGATGCCGCCGCCCGGGTCCGGCAGCTCGGCGACCCGCTGCTCTCGGAGCACGCCGAGTCGGCCATGCGGAAGCTCGCGTGCGATCTGCCGGTGGACGCGGCGAGCGGCGGCGCCGAGGCGGACGACACGCGCGTGGTGCCTGCCAGGTCGGCCGCCGCCGCCGACCTGCTGGTGACGCTCGGCCAGGCGCTCGAGAGCCGGAAGCGGGTGACGTTCCGCTACCACACGATGGGCAGCGACTCGACCGGTCGGCGGGAGGTCGAGCCGTTCGGGCTCTTCTTCCTCAACCAGCACTGGTACCTCGCCGCGCGAGCGCCCGGCGAGGAGCTGGTGAAGAACTTCCGGCTCAACCGCATCGAAGCCGCGGAAGTGAACAGGACCAAGCCAAAGGCGCCCGACTACGAGATCCCCGAGTCGTTCCACCTCCGGGACCACGCCCGCTCGCGTCACGCCTGGGAGCTCGGCGCGGGCGACGCGGTGGAGGCGACCGTCGCCTTCCACGCCCGCACCGGCGCCGCGTCCGCCGCCTTCCGGCTCGGCGAGGCCGGTCGAAGGCCACCCCGACCGTCGCCGCTTCCGGATCCGCCGCACCGACGCCTTCGCCCGCTGGCTCCTCTCGTTCGGCGGCGACCTCGTGCCGGTCGCGCCCCGGGAGATCGTGGACGAGTACAACGGCCTGGTCCGCGAGACCCTCGCCCATCACGCCGCCGATCCGCGATGACCGTCAACGCCGCCGAGCAGCTCCGCCGGGTGCTCCATCTCATCCCGCACCTCGCCGACGGCGAGCCGCACTCGCTGAAGTCCGTGGCGCGACGCGCGGGCGTGGATGGGGCGGAAGTCCTCCGCGACATCCAATCGATCTCCGAGCGATTCGAAGTGCCCGGCGGATTCGTCGAGGGACTTCAGATCTTCATCGACGCCGACGACATCTCGGTCGTCCCCAGCCACTTTCTCCGCCCCATGCGGCTCACCCGGAGCGAGCTGCTCGCGCTCGAGCTGGGCCTCACGATGCTACGGGGCGAGCGGCCGCCCGACGAGCACCGCGCGATCGACGGTGCGCTTGCCCGCCTGCAGGAGGTCGTCGCCAAGCTGCCGGACGACGAGCGCTCCGACGACTTCCGCGCTGCGTCGCTCTCGACCGCGGGCGACCTCGGTCACCTGCGCTCCCTGCGCGAGGCGTTCCGCCGTCGCCGGAAGGTGCGCCTCTCCTACCGTAAAGCCGACGAGGACGCGCCTTCGCACCGGGTGATCTGCCCCTACGGGATCGTCTTCGCCAGCGGGATGTGGTACGCCGTGGCCCACTGCGAGAGCAGCGACGGCATCCGGATCTTCCGGCTGGACCGGGTGGAGCAGGTGGAGACGCTGGACGCGCGGTTCGAGTCCCCGCGCAGGTTTTCACTGGACGCCCTTATAAAGGAAGGCAAGGCATTCCAGGCGGCGGAGCCGGGGACGCTTCGGCTCCGGTATTCGCCCCGGATCGCGCGTTGGATCGCCGAGCGGGAAGGGAAGACGCTCGCTGAGGACGGCTCGCTCACGATGGAGCACCCGCTGGCCGATACGGACTGGGCCGTGCGCCACGTGCTGCAGTACGGTCCGGAGGTCACGGTGCTCGAGCCGGCGGAAGTGCGCGAGGCGGTCGTCCGGCGGCTCGAGACGCTGCTGCGGGGGTAGGCGCGTGCCGACCGAGCCTGCTCGAGCAACTCCACGAGCCGCGTCACCTCCAGCAGCTTCCTGTTATCGAAGCGACGCGGCCGTGAGCCTGGCGGCGAGCGGTGCGCGCCGGCGGCGCCAGAACCGCCGTCGCGACCATCGCGTCTCCTGCCCGTAGATCTCCCGTCGTCCGATCAGATAGCGCTGGAAGAACGCGGACAGCGTCTCCTCGCGGGCCGCCAACGCGTCGCCGTCCCCCTCCAGGGCCTCCGTCACGGCCTCCGCCGTCGTGACGGCGTCGTCGAAGACGCATCGGAGCCCGGATCCGGAAACCGGATCGAGCGCCAGGGCTGCCTCGCCCACGGCAGCCCAGCCCGCCCCGGCGGAGCTGGAGAGGATCGCGCTCTCGGCGGGACGCACGAGGAAGCGACCGGGCCGGCCGCGGGTCGGGAGCGCCCGCCGCACGTGCTCGGTCTGGCGCAGTCGCCGCCGCCAGGCCTCCAGAGTCGCGCCGCCCAGGAGATCGGGGTCCGTGAGAAAGGCCGCGATCCTGCGCCGGCCCGGAAGCTCGGCGGTGTACCACCAGCCCTCCGCGGCTCCCTCGAGCAACAACCTGGCGCACTCGTCGGCCGATGCCGTCGATGAGTCGACCCCGTCGAACCACGCGATGGCCGCGACCAGGCGGTCCACCCGGCGGCGGCGCGCGCCGAGCGCGCGTGCGAGGACGCTCCGGCGCCCGGTGGCGTCCACCAGGAAGCGAGCGCGTAGGGGGACGATCGTCTCTCCGGCCCCCACCTGGACCGTCCAGAGCCCCCGCCTGCGCTCGGGCGTGCCGATGAGGCGACCGCCGACCAGCGTGACGTTGTCATACTCGACCAGTGCGGCAACGGCCGCCGCATCGAACGCGCGCCGGTCGAGCAGCAGGCCGAACCCGTTCGACTCGACCACGTAGTCGGTGTGCTGCAGCTCGGCGCCGCCCCAGGCGGCGTCGATACCCGAGCAGCGAAGATGTCCTGCCAGAAATGCGGCGGAGGGCCGGATGCGCAGGAGCGCGCGGCAGCCGAGCGGCGAAAGATGTTCGCCGACCTGCCATGAGCCGCGGCCTCCTCCGGTCGCGACGGAGACCCGCAGGCCCCGGCGGGCAAGCAGGAGCGCGAGCGACGCCCCGGCCGGGCCGGCGCCCGCGACGAGCACGTCGGGCACGTTTCGCGATCCTAGGGAAGCGTGCGCTCGTCCTCCTGATACTTTCCGGTGAAGACGTTGAGCTTCAGAAATCCGAGTCCCTTCCAGGCCGTCGCCACGGTGTTGCCCGGCTCGCCTGACCACTTTCTGGACCAGCGCTGTTTGCTGCCCGCGGTATCGAGAACGCTGATGGGACGCCCGGGGGGCCACCACTCCAGGGGAGTATCGCCGTCGGAGCATGCGGAGTAGTCCTTGGGCCAGGGCACCGAGAGCGAGGCGGTGAGGTGGCCTGGCTTGATGTTCGCATGATCCACCCGGAAGGCCATCATCCAGGTGGCTTCCTCCCCGGCGCGAAAGCCGACCTCCAGGCCCGGCATGTTCGAGCCGCCGAGCATGGTCTCCATGTGCGCACGGTTCAGCGTGTCGAGCTGCTCGAGTGGCGTCTGCTTGTTCCACTGGGGCTGAAGCGGCACACCCTTGGCACGATCGTAGTCGTCCGCGTAGTTGTCGTTCGCCAGATTTTCCAGGTGCAGGTAATTGGTGCCCACCAGAAACGTGTCCCACATCATCGGCATGTTCTTGGGCGGGGCGGGCCGCGCCGCCTTGGCGCGGGCGAAGGCGTTGTCGAAATTCTCGTCGATCGTGCCGTCCGGCTTCCGGTAGGAGTGCAGCGGGAGCTTCGGCGGAGCGATCCGGCTGAAGAGCTTCTGTCTGGCGGTCCTGCCGTTCGCGTCGCCTTTGTCGGCGAAGGTGGCGAGGGCCGGGGACTTGTTTAGCAGGGGCGGGGCGGTGACGTGCGCCTGGGCCAGGATGCTGGTCCAGCGGAGTCGCTCGATAGCCCGGATCACGGGGTGGACATCGCGCACGAACGAGGTGTTCCGGTCGTAGGGCCAGATGCCCCGGTTCACTGCCATCACCCGGGCGACGTCGTACATCGACTCGAAGTGCGGCATGGCCTGCGAGAACGCCGGCTTTCCCGTCACGATCCAGGCGGGGAGCGCCTTTCCCTTGGAGACCCCTCCCTCGAACACCTCGCACTCGATCCGGCCATCGCAGACGTCGTCGAACCACTTCGCTTGGAAGAGGGTGCCTCCACCAGCGAGGAGGGTGACCCCGTCGGAAAAGCACTGCCCCTCACCACCCACGAAGATCAGATTGCCGTCGGTGTCGAGGGTCACGGTGCCGAGGACGATGTCGTTCGGCCGGCCCGGGCCCTTCACGACCTTCAGGTCCTTGTGCGTGCGGGGCGGCTTGCTGCTGATGTCGGCGCTGGCCTCGAGTCGCGTGCGCGTGGCCAGCGGCGGCGGCGTGTGCGAGCCGGCCGGCGTGCACGCCGCGAAATGCTTGGCGTTGCACACGCTGACCTTCCACCGCAGCTCGACGTCGCCCCCGTGCTTGATCAGCTTCACCGGATCGGAAGGAATCCACGTCTTGCCGTTGTACTTCTTCCACTTGACCTCGTACACGCGGAACCGGGCACCCTGGCGCCGGATGCGGTTCGAGGTATCGCGGAACTTCCCGATGTTGTCGGAGAGGACGGTGAACGGGAGCTTGAAGCCGATGGGGAACAGGTCCAGGGTGGGCTCGTCCGGATGGAGGTAGAGTTCCGGACTGTCGCCTACGCGGGCGACGCCGACCCCGGGATAGATCGCGTACTTGGGGGGCTTCGGCGGCAAGGCCATGCATACCTCTACGCTGAACTGAAGGACCGCGGGGGCAGTGAGACGCGCGGTGGAGCAATATTGTGCCGAGCCGCAATTGACGCCACGCTCGGCACCCCTTCCTATGGGAGGGTGCGCTCGCTCTCCCGATACTCTCCGGTGAAGGCGTTGACTCTGAGAAAGCCGAGTCCCTTCCACTCCGAGGCGACGCCATCGCCCGGCGCGTCGGCCCACTTTCTCGACCAGTCCGCCAGATTGCCGGCGTCATCGAAGACCAGGATCGGCCGGCCGGGTGGCCACCATTCCAGAGGATCCTCGTACGCGCAGTTCGAATAGTCCTTGGGCCACGGCACCGAGAGCGACGCCGTGAGGTCCCCGGGCTTCACCCTGGCGTGGTCGATCCGGAAGGCCATCATCCAGGTAGCATCCTCACCGACCCGGAAGCCGACCTCCAGGCCCGGCATGGTGGAGCCGCCGAGCATCGTTCCCATGTGCGCGCGGTTGAGCGTGTCGAGCTGCTCGAGCGGCGTCTGCGCGCTCCACGGACGCTGGGCGGGGACGCCCTTGGTGCGGTCGTAGTCGTCGGCGTAGTTGTCGTTCGCCAGGTTGTGCAGGTGCAGGTAGTTGGTGCCCACGAGGGTAGTGTCCCACATCATCGGCATGTTCTTGGGCGCGGCCGGGACCCTGCTGTAGGCCCGTCCCAAGGCGTGGTCGAAATCCTCGTCGATCGTGCCGTTCGGCCTCCGATACGAATGCAACGGCAGCTTCGGCCGGGTGATCCGGCTGAAGAGCCTCTGTCGTCGTGTCCTGCCAGCAGCGTCGGCCTTGTCGGCGAAGCTGGCGAGCGCCGGGGACTTGTCGACCAGCGGCGGCGCGGTCGAGTGGGCTCGGGCCAGGCCGCTGGTCCAGCGGAGGCGCTCGATCGCCCGGATCACGGGATACATGTCCCTGACGAACGACGTGTTGCGATCGAACGGCCAGCTCCCGCAGTTGACCGCCATCACCCGGGCGATGTCGTACAGTGACTCGAAGTGTGGCATGCCCTGGGAGAAGGCGGGCTTGCCGGTCACGATCCAGGCCGGCAGCGCCTTGCCCGTGGAGACGCCTCCCTCGAAGACCTCGCACTCGACGCGGCCGTCGCAGACGTCGTCGAACCATTTCGCCTGGAACAGCGCGCCGTCGCCGAGGATGAGCGGCGCCCCGTCCGAGAAGCACTGCCCCTCACCACCCACGAGGATCAGGTTGCCGTCGCCGTCCACCGTGACCGCGCCCAGCAGGATGTCCTTCGGCCGGCCCGGTCCCTTCACGACCTTCAGATCCTTGTGCGTGCGGGGCGGCTTGCTGCTGATGTCGGCGCTGGCCTCGAGTCGCGTGCGCGTGGCGAGCGCCGGGGGCGCTCCGGACGCCGTGAGCGCGGTGAAGTGCTTTGCGTTGCAGACGCTGACCTTCCAGCGGAGCTCGACACCGCCGCCGGCCTTGATCAGCTTCACCGGGTCGGAGGGGATCCAGGTCTTGTTGCGGTACTTCTTCCACTTGACCTCGTACACACGAAAGCGGGCGCCTTGGCGCCGGATGCGCTTCGAGGTATCGCGGAACTGGTGCAAGTTGTCGGAGACCGGCGTGAAGGGCAGCTTGAACGGGACCGGGTAGAGATCCAGCGTCGGCTCGTCGGGATGGACGTAGTACTCCGGACTATCACCCACGCGGGCGATGCCGACCCCGGGATAGATCGCGTACCTGGGAGGCTTTGGCGGAAGGGCCATGAATCAGGGCGGCAGTGAGAGGCGTGGTTACTCTGGCGCAGTAGGCCGGTCGTACCAATATTGTCCCGACCCGCAGTTGACGCCACGCTCTCAGCACGCCGCCGGATCGTCCCCGTGAATCGACGGCCCCGGAGCCAAGTGCCGCTCAGGAATTGCCATTGACTGCTCGCGTCGAAGACCTGCTCGCCGAACTGGACCAGTTTTTCGCTCCACTCTATCCGGCGCTCGCATCACCGCAGGGTCTGGAACGTTTTCTCCAAACCCTCGGCTATGACGGCGCCCAGGCAAATCTCGCCGGGGCCGTGACGGCGCTCGCTTCAGCGAGAACCGATCTTGACCAGCTCAACGCCCTCGTCGAGCAGCTCGAGGAGGACAACCGCGGTCCGACCGCGCCGGAAGTGGCCCAGCTCCTCGAGTCTGTCCGCCACCGTCTTCAACGGCGTGCGCCAGCTCCCCGGTCAGCTCAGCTCGCTCGGCCTGCAGGATTTCTTCGGGGAGGTCTTCGACTACTTGCTCGTCGAGTACCTGTACTACCGCTTCCCGCTCCTCTTCCGCTTCCTGGTGCTCCTAGGCGTGCTCCGGATCGAGCACCTCCGGCCCGTCCGCGATCAGGGCGCGCGCCAAGTGCCGTTCGACCGGTATGTCCTGCGCTGGGACCGCCTGTCGCGCTGGATCGAGGATCCGGGCGCGGTCGCCGAGGAAGTCTACGGGTGGGGGACGGCGGCCTTCGACGCCAACGGGTTGCTCCACAATCTGGCGCTCACCTTCTGGAGCGTCGGGCTGCCGGCGACGCCGGTGAAGCCGGTGGACGCCGTCGCCACGCGGTTCCTCTCCGCCTCCAGTCGATCTCCTGGAGCCAATTGCCATCGAGTTCCCCCTCTTCCAGACCGAAGTGGGTGGCGCCAGGGGCGAATTCGGCCTCCTCGGCGTCCCGGCAAAAGGGCAGGACGCGAGCGACACCGGGCTCGGCATCATGCCCTACCTCCGCGGGAACGTCGGCGCGGCGCACCCGCTGAGCGACGACGGCACGCTGACCCTCACCGTCGCCGCTGACGCGAGCCTGGCGGGGGGAGTGGTCTTCGCGCGCCACCCGAAGAACCCGCCGCTCCGCTACACGGCGAACGTCTTGTCCACCGCCGGGGACGCCACCTTCAAGGTCGAGCTGAGGAAGGTGCCGGCCGCCGGGGCCGAGTCCATCGTGCTGATCGGCGACCCGGCCGGGACCCGACTCGACTGCGGCGCGCTGCACGCGGGCATCGGCGGCGAGAACGGAGACTTGTGGATCGCCGGCGGCGCGACCGCGCTCCGCCTAGTCCTCGACCTCTCCTCCGACGGGCTGCTCGGCCAGCTGGTGAGCGCGCCGATCACGGTGGAGGCCGGCGATCTGGTCGCCGGCTGGCGGGTCGGCCGCGGCATCTACTTCGAGCAAGGAGCCGGGATCAAGGTGCGCATCCCGATCGAGCGGGAGCTGGGGCTGATCACGATCCATCAGATCGGGATCGATCTCATCTTCTCGCCCGACCCGGCGACGCTGCTCAGCGTGAACGCCGATGCCACCATCGGTCCGCTCTTCCTCGCCGTAGAGGGTCGGGCTTCGGGCTCACGCTGGTGAAGAACGACAACGGCCAGTTCGGCCGCTTCGACGTCGTTCCCGGCCTGCAGTTCCCGACCGGGTACGCGGCGGCGCTCAACGCTGGGCCGATCCAGGGCGGAGGCGGGCTTTTCATCTATGATCACGAGTATCGCGGCGCGCTGGCGCTCAAGTTCCAGTCCTTCGGATTGGCCGCGTTCGCGATCCTGACGACGCGGCTGCCGGGTGGAGAGCAGGGATTCTCATTCCTCGCCTCGCTCTTCGGTGAGTTCGAGATTCAGCTCGGCTACGGCTTCAAGCTCACCGGTCTAGGCGGCGTCATCGGCGTCCACCGTGGCGCCAACGTCGAGGCGTTGCGGGAGACGCTGGCGGCGGGCCGGCTCGATTCCATCCTGTTCCCGGCGAGCCCATCGAGGACGCGTCCGTCATCCTCAATGACATGGCGTCGATCTTTCCCGCCCGGAAGGATCAGCACCTGTTCGGCCCGATGGCGAGGATCGCCTGGGGCACTCCGACGCTGATCGAGGGCAAACTCGGCGTCGTGCTCGAGATCGGGCAGCAGGCGCGATTGCTCATCCTGGGGTCGATTACGTCCATGCTGCCGGTGAAGGACGCCGCAATCGTCGTCCTGAACCTGGACTTCATCGGCAGCATCGATTTCGCCACCGGTGCCATCGCGTTCGACGCGACCCTGATCAACAGCCGCATCCTCGCCTGGCCGATCAGCGGCGAGGCCGCGCTCCGTACGGGCTGGGGTCCGAGCGCCGGGCTGGTGGCGTCGGTCGGCGGCCTCCATCCGCAGTTCCCGGTCCCGGCCAATTTCCCCACCCTCCAGGCGATCACGATCGCGTTCGGCAGCAACAATCCCAGCGTCACGCTGACCGCACATGGCCGTGACGCTGAACTCGGTCCAGGCCGGCGCGTACGCGAGCCTCTATGCCGAGGCCCGAGATCTGGTTCGTGGGTCGCTGCGCAGCCGAAGGCTGGGTTGGCTTCGACGCGCTGGTCCACTTCGATCCGTTCGAGTTCGACGCCAAGCTCACGCTCGGGCTCCGCCTCACGATCGACGGCGACACGGCGGCGGCCTCGGAGATCTGCGGCTGCGCGGCCCGAATCAGTATAAGATCAGCGGCAAGGTCTGGGTCACGGTGTGCGGGGTGGATCTCGATTTCTCGGTCACGCACGAGTGGGGCGAGCAGGTAACCGAGATTCCCCAGACGGCGGACGGACTGGTGGTGCTCGGGCGCTCGAGGCCGCGGGGGGCTTCGAACCCATCCAGGCGACCAGCCGCCTGAGCGGCGTCGCCTTCACCGCGCCCAAGCCGGATGAGCCCCTCGTTGATCCCAGCGGCGGCCTGCGCTTCGTCCAGCGGGCGCTGCCGCTGTGGATCAAGCTCGAACGTATCGGCACGTCCCGCCTCGCGGGCGCATTCGACACCTTCGATCTCGTCTTCCAAGACACCAGGGGCTAACCGGTCGCGGGTGATCGGCGAGAGGAGGAGTTCGTCCGCGGCGAGTTCTTCGAGCTGGAGGAGGACGACCGCTTGCGCGGTCCGGCCACGGCCCGCTATCCCCGCGGGTCTGGACCTCGACGCGGGCGACGCCTTCGACGTGGACTTCCGGCCGAGGCGGTTCGACCAGGGCTACGAGTACTTCATGGTCGGCGAGGTGGAGGGCGAGAGCCGGGCTTCGCCGGCGCCGTGGCGCTGGACGCGCCGCTCGCAACGGCGTGGAACCATTTCGCCTCGAGAGCCGTGGCGACGCCCCTCCACTCGGGCTTCGTGGCGCCCGAGCTGGCCAGCAGCCGCATCACGGTAGCGCCGAACCGGTTCGCGGTGGTGAACGAGGAGGTGCTGCCGGACGGACCGCGCGTCGCGGAGACACCCGGAGCCATAGGCTCCATCGACGCATTGCGCCGGGTGGCTTCCGGCCGCCGGGTGCTGGCGCGACACCTCGCGGCGGTCGGCCAATGACCGCGCCGCTGCTGTTCCTGCCTGGGGGTGCGAAGCCGCCTCGTCGCGCTCGCCGAGGCGCCGGCGGCCGGCGAAGGCCGCCGGCGGATACGGCTGCGGGTCCCGATCCGGGCCGACGGTGCGGATCAACTCGACCCGCGCGAGCTGGTGGCGCGCCTGCTGGGTGCCGGCGACGTCACCGGGTTGCTCGGCGCGATGGTCGGTGGTGTCGAGCCGTCGAGCGCCTCGCGGGCCGTCGAGCCGAACTACTTCCCCTACGTGGATTTCGCTGACGCCGACTTTCCCTGGCGCTACAGCCTCCACGCCGGCCCCACCCGGCGCTGCCCCACGTGGGTCGCACTGGTGGCGCTCGAGGCGACGGAGTTCACCTTTCTCGACGCGCGGATCGGCCCGCTGCCGGCCATCGAGGTGGCCGACCCGCGCGTGTGCCTGCCGGACCTCGCCCACTCCTGGGTGTTCGGGCACACCCAGCTCGACGCGAGCGGACTGCCCGAGGCTCCGAGCGCCGCGGAGGTCCAGGCCTTTCTCACCGCGCGTCCCGAGCGCCATCACGCCCGCCTGCTGTGCACCCGCCGGCTCAGGGACAGCGCCGCGTACTTCCTGTTTCTGGTGCCGACGTACGAGGCCGGCCGCCGGACGGGGAACGGAGAGGAAGGCGTCCCCGATCCCTGGAACGCCCCGGCGTGGACACCATCCACCAACGGACCGCTCCGGCTGCCGGACCACGCCCAGTGTGGAGCTTCCGGACCAGCACGCTCGAAGACTTCGAGTCGCTTGCCCGGCGGCTGCAGCCTCATCAGGCGGCCGGCTCGCCAGTCGGTGGCACGCGGACCGCCTTCGCGGGCCAGCCGGGGTATTTCGCCGGCTTCGCCGATCCGAGGCTGGCGGTGGAAATGGAAGGCGCGCTCCAGAGCCCGACCTGGACCCGCGCTACGCCGATCATTCAACGTACCGTGCTCACCCCTCGTCTCGAGGCGACCCTGAGCGAGGTGGTCGAGTCCGAGATCGCGCTGCCGGCCGCGATGGCGGATCCCGATGCCGACGACCCCCTGCTGTCGCTCCCGGTCTACGGGCGGACCTTCGCGCAGCCCGATGACATCCGCGCGACGGCGCCGCAACCGGCGTGGGTGCACCAGGTGAATCTCGACCTGCGCCTGCGCCTGGTGGCGGGTGCCGGGGCCCGCATCGTCAAGCGGCATCAGGAGGAGTTCATGCAGATCTGCTGGGGGCAGGTCGGCGAGATTCTGGAGGCGAACCGGCGCCGGGCCCGGCGGGCTGTGGCTGCCGAGCTCACCCAGCGACTGGTGAACCGGCACCTCGTGCCGCTCCCCGCCGAGACCGCGCTCCGGCTCGCCGCACCGCTCTTCGATCTGCTGCCGTCGTCGGAGGGCTCGACGCCGGCCGGCGGTGCGAGGCCGTCGGTCGCGGCCGAGCTCGACCGGAAGGGGATCGCGCCCGTCACGCTGCAGCCGGCGGCGCGCCGCTTGGCGGCCAAGCGGCCGGTCCGCGACCTCCGAGGTCGCTCGCCGAGCCGGGTCGTGGTCCAGAACCCGCCCGTCCCCGGTGTCGACTCAGTGGTCGCCCCGCGGCGCGCGCCCGCGACCACGCTCAGCTCCGCGCGGGCGAGCCGCGCCGCCGCGTTGACGGCGGCCCGGGCTCGCAGCGGGCTGCTGGCGCTGGTGCCGGAGCCGCTCGCCGCCACCGAGACCTTCACCGGCTTCGAAGTTCCCGTCGCCGAAGTCGGTCGCGTCGAGCCCTCGACCATCGTGACGGCGGCGCGCCAGCTCCTGGTCGAGCTGCCGATTCGAAAGGCCGGACGTCTGCTGGAGGGATTGCGGGAGCTCGGAGCTGGAGAACCTCGATCCCATCATGCGACCGCCTCGCGTGCTATCACCCCTCGCTGCGCACGTCGGCGAGGAGAGCTTGGAGCTCCTGGTCCCCAATGTCGCGGCGCTCGGCGAGAACCGGTGTGCCTGCTTCGTGGAGAACCGAGCGGTGGTCGCCGCGATGGTCGTGGGCGCGAACGCGGAGATGGCGCGGGAGCTTCGCTGGCGGGAATTCCCGACGGACATGCGCGGCACCGTACTGGGTCGGTTCTGGCCCCGGACCATGGCGGGGCCGGAAGAGACGGACGACGATGTCCTGCCGCTGCACACCTGGACCGGAGCGATCGACGCGCATTTCCGCGGGGGACCGGGGCCCACGATCGCGCTGGTGATCCGCGGGGACATCGTGCGGCGCTATCCCGGACTCCTCGCGGCGTGTAACCGCCAGACGATCCCGCGGGGCGGGGCATGGAAGCACGACCGCGGCACCACGACGCCTCGGCGCGGGCGCTCCCGCTCGGCACCGATGCCGTCGGGTTCGGGTTCGACATCTCCGTCAACGTGGTCCTCGCGGCGCTCGACCAGTTCTTCTTTCTCCTCTACGAGCCCGCGGGCCGGCCCCGGTTCGGTCTGGACATCGCGACCTACGCGGTCCGCTCGGCGCGGCGCAAGCTGACGCGCGCGCCAGTGGGGTTCCCCCTTGGCGGCCTCGATCCCCAGCGCCGGGCGGCCCGGATCTTCCCCGCGGCGCTGCTGAATGAGACGCCGGCGCCTGCGGGTCCGGTGCCGGCCACGATCGACGATCTGTCGTGGGAGCAGATGCAGCTGCTCCCGTCGGGCTACATCGACTTCGGCCGTCAGGTTTCGATCGGCGACGGCAGCGACGTGTGGGGCGCGGATCGCGATGGGGCGAGCATCGCGCGCGCTACGATCCAGAAGCCGGTGTGCGCGGTGGTGCCCGCGCGAAGGTTGATGACGTGACGGGGCCGCTGCGCGACCTCACCGGCCGCCCCATCACACCGTCGCGGCCCCCGATCGGGCCGGTGGTGCCGACCCGCCCGGGACGCCCGCCCGCTGGGGGATCCGTCTCCACCCCGGCGCCTCCCTCCTGCTCCTGCCGCTCCGGCTGGAGTACCGGATCGTGCAACCGGGCAGGCGCGGTGCGCGCCAGAGCGACACTGGAAGCTGCCGAGACGGCTCGACGCCGAGCGCCGGGTATCTCGCCGCTGCGGTTTCGAACCGAGCGTCCCGGGCGGCAGGAGATCTGGTTCCGCTGGTACCCCGACGATCCGTTCGCGTCCGAGACGCCGCCGCCGCCCAGCGCGCGAGAAGAGCGTGAGGGAGCGCTTTCGTGTCGCGGTCGCGGCAGCGGGTGCAGCATGGCACGATGATTCGAACCCGACCGTGGCCGAAGCCTGGCAGCGGTTCGCCGGCGAGGTGGGCGCCTATCGCGCGCTCGCGCTCATGCGAGGCACGGTCCCCGAGACGCCGGACGAGGACGCCGGCCTGCTGCTAGCCCTGCCCGAGCGGTGCGGCTCTACGCGCTACGCGGCGCGCGAATGACCCCATCGGCGGTGGCTCGCCCATTGCCGCCGGCCTCCGCTACACGCCCCGCGCGCTCCGTGCGGGAGAATGGCTCACCGATTTCGACCAAGCGGTCGCCACAGGCATGGGCGTCCGCATCAGCGACCGGGAGGCGGTGAAGGCGGCACTCGGCGCCGAGTGGATCATCGCCGTTGGGGTGGGCACGGGCGACCGCTCCGAAGAGCTCGAGGCGCACCTGCGAAGTCGATCATAGCGGGCGAGCTCGAGATCGTCCGCAGGATTCGCCCACCAACAACGCGCCGGGCCGGCCGACCGGCTATCGCTTCGATCCGCGCGACACGCTCGACGTGCTCCGCCGCTCGACCTGGCTCGAGCGCGGTCCCGCAGCCGCGCCTGCCACCGATGCCGATGCGCTCGCCGAGGCGATCGGCGTGCCGGCCGACGTCGTCTACGCGCGCCCAATGCCGCCGAGCGGGACATGGAACGCGCCGGCGACATGGCGGCGGCGCTGGTGCCGGGGCTGGTCGGCACGACCTTCCAGGGGCTTCCTCCGGAGGTCGCGACCGAAGCCGACTTGATCGACCTGCTGGTCTCCTGCGCGTCTGCCCGCGGCCCGCTGCCGGTGGTCCGTCTGGACGGAATCCCTACGGCGTGCTGCCGATCGCGCTCTCGGACACGCTCGAGGCGCCGACCGCGGAGCCGGCCGCGGCCGCCCGCGCGTTCGAGGCCATGCGCGATCTCGCCAACGCCGCCATTGGCGCGAATCTCGCGCATGTCGCCGGCACCCCCGTATCCAGCCGGGCGATGCCGATGTCGGTGACCGCCTCGCCACCATCCTCCGACGACTTCCCGTCGATACCGGCTGATCTCGGCACGGTGGGCGAACGTGCCCGCGCGCCAATGGTCTCGGGTGCCCGCTCGTGGAATCGGAGGAGTGGCGGCCGGCGGAGTATCTCCCGCGGCTTCTCGACCGGCCACCCGACCAGGGCGAGCGGCAGGCCGCACGCGAACGTGGGGCTCCGCTCCTCTGGATCTGGTGGAGCTCTCATGGGAGGCGATTCAGCGCGAGCTGCCTGTGGGTCTCCAAGCAGGCAAGCAGCGTGAGCTGGCCGGAGGGTCTGCGGGCGTAGCGCTCCCGGCCGCGACCCTGGTGCGGGTGCGGCGATTCCACGACGCCGTCGGACGTCTCGCCGCGGTCGACCGACGGCGCCTCGAAGTGCTCGCCTTCGAAGTCCTCGATCTGCTCGACCATCGGGCGGACGCCTGGCTCACCGCGCTCGCCACGTCCCGGTTGCGAGCGCAGCGGGCGGCGGCGTCGGCGCGACCGAGATCGGATACTACGGCTTCCTCGGCCGCCTTCGACCCGAGGCCGCGACCGGTGCCTCGGGCGGTACGTGCAGGCGCCGAGCATGGCGCAGGCGACCTCCGCCGACTACTTCGCGCCGCCGTACGCCGCCACGGGGACGCCGGCCCCTTCGGGGTGCGGCTCAGCTCGACCCGCGTCCGCTCGGCGCTCCGGCTGCTCGCCGGGCTGCGCCAGGGCGTCCCGCTCACCGAGCAGCTCGGCTATCAGGCCGAGCGGCTGCTGCACGATCGGGGCGCCGATGTGCTGATCGGCGAGGCGCGTGCGCTCTTCCCGCTCGAGCATACCGGTACGGACGTGCCGAATGCCCCGGCTCTGCGACGGGCTCGACTTCGCCAAGGGCGTCCGACTCTGCGATTCGCCGCGCTGTCCACGGCACAGCGAGGCGTGATGCGCAGGGTGCGGGACGTGCTGGCCGACGATCTCGATGCACTGAGCGACGTGCTCGTCGCCGAAGCGGTCCATCAGCTGTCGCTCGGCAACAGCGGCGCGGCGCAGGCGTGGATGCAGGTGCTCTCGGGCGAGCCGGTCCCCGCGGTGCTCTCCTTCCTCCGGACTCGTCGAGAGGGACAGGCCACGCAGTACCGGGTCGCGTGCGTGCTCGAGCCGGGGACCCAGCGAGGGGAACAACCCCCGCGTGCTCGGCGAACCGACGCTGGCGGCGCTGGCGGCCAAGCTCCTGCCGGAGTGGTCCTCTGCCAAGGTGCGGGTGCGGGTGCCGCGACCCGACGGTGGGACGCACGAGATCGCGTACTCCGTCGCCGCCGATCTCGGGCTTGAGGCGGTGGATCTCGTCCTCGGCGGTGAGACTGAGGTGGTCCTGCGGGCACGGCAGCTTCTCGTGCAGCAGTGGCGGACGCGTGCCGCGTTGCGAAACCGGCTCGGCGCGCTCCCTTCCGGCGGACTCGGCGAGTTTCTTAATCAGGCCCGGCCGGTCACGCGGACCTGACCGGCGGATCGCCGTCCGTGGAGACGCTACTCGCGCGCGCCCGGGTCTGCGCGCGTGTCGTCTCGAAGGCGCGGCCCCTCGACCCGACCGACCTGAGCGCGGCGGCCGGTCCCGAGCTGGCGCTCGACGAGGCGGACCGGGCGACCTATGCCGGGGAGGCCATCGACGTGCTGGAGGCGAGATGCACGGCGCTGCCGGGCGCAGCCGGGGACGCGCTCGACGCGCTCGACGCTTCGATCGCCGATACCGAGGCGCAGAGTCTCGAAATCCGCCGCCGGCTCGCCGCCGGCGAGCGCCGCGAGGCACTCGCGCCATTGCTCGACGGCTGGACGACGCTCGCGACGAGTTGGACGACGCGCTGGTGGCCGCCTCGCGGTTCTCGCTCTCCGAGGCCCTGCTCCCCTTCGCCACGGGCGAGCTGGTGGACTCGGGAGACGGCTGGTTCGCGACGATTCGCCGCGTCCTGAACGCGCTCGCCGAGAAGCGGGGCCGGCTGGAGGCCGCGACCTCGGTCACGTCCGGCGAGAGCTCGCTGCGCGGCCGCGAGACCGTGCTACGCGTGCTGCGTGACGCAATCCGCCATGCTTGCGACGGCGACGCGTTTCCGGTCTGGCCTCCGTTCCTCCAGACGGACGCGACCGCACCGCAACTCGATGCCGCGCCCCGAGTGCCGGAGACCGTTGGTCCCTGGGTCCAGGTGCGCCCGGCCCTCCGGGACGCCGTCGCCCTCGCCCGAACGCTACTGCTCCGGACATGGAAGACGCCTCCACGCTCGACCGTTCGGGCGGACGATGCCGATCCCACCGAAGGTCGCCCGGAGGAGGAGCGGCCGCTTAACGAGTATGCCGCGATCTATCGGGATCCCGCGGGCGGCCCGCTCGACCGCGAGCCGGACGGCAGGCGCATGCTCGCAGGATTCGTCGCGGACGAGCGGTCGGCCCTCCGACCCTCCCGGATGCGGGTACCGCGCTCGCCGTCCACTACGACGCCCCCGCAGAGCGAGCCGCCGCACGTGCTACTGCTCGGCGTCGCCGAGCGCGCGGCGCGATCGGCATGGGCGGTGGAAGACGCGGCGGCGCTGGTCCAGGAGACGATTCGGCTGATGCAGGTGCGGGCGCTCCCCGCGCGGGTTGCGGCGCTCCGGGAGTCCGTGGGACAGCTCTTCAACGTCGTGCCGCCCGATGGCCGGCAGGCCCGAATACCGGTGCGGACTCGCCCGCTCGTGGTGCGTCCCGACGGCATGGTCGCCGTCACGGCCGTCGTGGCCGGAGCCCCGCCACCGCAGCGTAAGGCCTCCACGTTGCTCGATCGCGAGCCATGAGGTAGCGACGATGCCGCCTCCCCGACGTCCACGACCGACGCCCCAACCGCATCCCCGGCCGGTCATTCTCATCTTGTTCGCCCCCGATTTCCGGGGCCAGATCCTGATACCGAACAGCACCGCACCCGACACCCGGGAAGGGGCTGAAGCCCGGGTGAAGGATCCGCTTTGGTTTCTGGCGCGCCAATGGGAGACCGGAGAGTTCGAGGCGGAGAATGGTGGAAGACCGGTGCACTTCGACGTGGAGTGGGAGAGCTGGGCCGTCGACCACATCACGCTCGGCGAGACGCGCGCGAGACTCATGCCGACGACCCGCTCGAGAGTACGGTAGAGCAGGAGGGGGCCGACGGCGCGTCCGCCGCGTGGGACCCTGCGAGGCTGGAATATCGGTTCGGGCTTGAGGTGGGGACCTGGGATCTCGACGCGGGGGAGTACGAGGGACGGGACCTCGACTGGTTTCACTTCAACGCCGCCCAAGTCGAGCCGGCGCCCGCGAGCGGCGACGGGCCGAGCGCGCGCGTGCCGACGACGCTCCTCGTGGACCGCATGCCGCATCCGCGCTGGTGGCGTTTTGAGGAGGCAGGACTGGCGTCAATCGATCCCGCGCTCGACCCCGAGCCCAACGCGCTCTCGACGCTGCTCAACGAGTATCTCTATCTCGACGCGAACAACTGGTTCCTGGTGCCGCTGGAGCACCCAGCGGGGCACCTTCGCCGCCTGCGCACGACGCGGGCGGCGGACACCTTCGGGGTGACAACGGAAGTCGCCCCGATAGGGGCCGGGGACGGCGGTGACGATTGGGGCTCTTCCGGATCGACGGACTCGGTGCGGGCGACGAGGCCCGGCGAGTACCTCTTTCTTCCTAACGCGGGGCGGCACGGTCGTCGAGGGCGACCTGCTCGAGGAGGTGCGGCTCATCCGGGACGAGGAAGCCAACCTCGTCTGGGGGGTGGAGGAGTCCTACTTCGACATGGCGCGCGGCGAACGGGTCAGCCGGGCGGACGAGAGCCGGCCACCACCGCCCCCACTGATCACCCCCATACCGGACCTGGCCGGCGCGCCGCGGTACCGGCTCGCCACGCCGCTGGCTCCTCACTGGATTCCCTACCTGCCGGCGCTGCTCCAGCCGGGGAACGTGGCTTCGGCGCAGATCGGCCTACGTCGGGGCCGCACCGATCCGACGGCGACCGCAGCAATCGCCAGTATCGTGGCCGCCTGATCGCCGAATCCTGGCGGCTCAACGAGGAAGAGATTCCACGGGTCGGGCTGCGGGTGCAGCGGCGGTGGCGCGGAGCCATCGACTGCACCGGCGAGGTGCACTTCTGGGTGGGGAGGAGAAAGGACTCGGGGCTGCGCGAGGCAAGCGCGGGCCTCGAGTTCGACCGGCTCGAGGAGCCGGGGCAAGTCTAGGCCGCCCTCGCCGCAGCGGATCGAGGATCGCGGCCTCGGTACCATGAGCATGCCGCAGACTAGCACGCCCATCCGCATCACGTCCCTCACCAGGTTTCAAGGACTTCCGCCAGAGGCTGGCCCGCCGGCTCCGCAAGGCCGGGACTCTCGGTGGGCGCCCTTCCTTATAGAGGAAGGGAGGGCGTTCCAGGCTGCCGTCGAGAACCTTTCGGTGCGGTACTCGCCTCGGATCGCGCGCTGGATCGCCGGGCGGGAAGCACCCGAGTTGGCCGCATTCAAACTCCAGGTTGAAGCCCTGCATCCAGCCGCACCACCCGAAATGGTCGCATAGCAGGGATCGGCCTGGGACTACGTAGGGGCGCGTCAGAACGCGTCGGCGAGGAGACCGGGCGCAGTTTAAACCGACGGCACCCCGCGGGCGCTGGGGCGCGGCCCCGCGGGGCTTCTCCGAGTTTGCGCGCGAGGCTGCCGCAACCGGCGTGTGGACCGGAGGTGCGACGTTGCCCGCGTGATCGCTTGGCGGCAGCTAGCGAGCGCGTCGCGCCGCGCGACCCGCTCGCACCGGCGTGATCCGATACGCGCACCGCCGCGAGCCTGCGAGGATGTGCTCGACCCGCTGCACCTCGACCTCCGGGCCGAGCACCTCGCGGAACACCTCGAGCTCCGACCGGCAGAACCCCTGGCACACCCGCGCCGCCGCGCAGATAGGACAGTGGTTCTCCACCAGCAGGAGCCCGCGTCCGCCGGGCTGCTCGGTCACCTCCGCCATGTAGCCTTCCGCCGACCGCGCCGCCGCGAGGCGCTCCACCCGCTGCTTGAGGCTCCGCGCGCCGGCCACCGCCTCCCGATACGCGCGTCGCTGCTCCTCCTCCCGGGCCCCGATCACCCGATCCAGCGCCGCCGGGCCCAGCGAGCGCTCGATGGACCGGATGAGCTGGACGGTTAGCTCGGGATGACTGTCGGGGAAGCGGCCCTGCGCCTTGTCCGTGAGCGACCACCTCTGACGTGGACGCCCCACGCCGCCGCCTTCACGCGCGCCGGCCACCAGCCCGTCGGCCTCGAGCCGCGCCATCTGCTGCCGCGCCGCCTCGCCGGTCACGCCGAGCAGGGACGCCAGCTCGCCGGTGGACAGGGGACCCCGGGTCTTGAGCGCGTGGAGGATCCGGTCGGCCGGCGCCGAGGCCGCCGGCGGAGCGGGGGAGGGGACGGGTCGCATGCGCGGAAATCTAATTCTCCAAGCGCGACCTTGCTAAATCCCGGCCCGATCATTATCCAATAAGAAGCTTGGATAATTCTTCGGGAGGTTGCAATGACCGCCGCTCCGCTTCATCACCCTTCATCTCATCGAGACCCCCTCGCGGGCAAGCGCGTCGTCGTGACCGGCGGCACCTCCGGCCTCGGCCTCGCCCTGGTCCGCGCCGCGCACCGCCGCGGCGCGCGGGTCGGGTTCGTCGCCCGCACCGGCTCCAGCGTGGACGCCGTCACGCGCGAGCTGCCGGACACGGTCGCCGTGGTCGGCGACGTAGCCGACAAGACCGCCATCCACCCCATCGCGCTCCAGCTCGCCGGCCGGCTCGGCGGGGTGGACGTTCTGATCAACAACGCCTCCAGCCTCGGTCCCGTCCCGCTCGCTCCGCTGGCCGACACGGAGTGCGAGGAGCTGGAGCTCGCCCTCGACACCAACGTCGTCGGCCCTTTCCGGCTCACCCGCGCGCTCCTCGGCTCGCTCGCGGCGTCGGCGCGGGCCGGCGTCCACCCGGTCGTGCTCAACGTCTCCAGCGACGCCGCCGTGCAGCCGTATCCCGGCTGGGGTGCCTACGGGGCGAGCAAGGCCGCGCTCCGCCACCTGAGCGCCATCTGGGACCAGGAGCTCCATGAGCTCGGCATCCGCGTGCTCTCGGTGGACCCGGGTGACATGGACACGCCGCTGCACGCGCTCGCCGTGCCGGACGCCGATCCCGCGACGCTCAAGCGACCCGAGACCGCGGCGGACGAGCTGCTCGAGGTCGTCGCACGGGAGCTGGCCGCATGACCGTCGTGGCCGACGCCCCGGTCGCCCACGCCGCGGCGAGACTGCTGATGGTGAGCGCGAGCGGCGAGCTCGAGCACCACGGCCGCGACCGGCTCGCCGAGCTGCTCCAGCCGGGCGACCTCCTCGTCGCGAACGACGCGGCCACCATCCCCGCGAGCCTCCGCGGAATCCACGAGCGGACCGGCGGCGAGGTCGAGATCCGACTCGCCGGCCGGCCCACGCTGCGAGCCGACGACGTGCACCGGTTCGTCGCCGTGGTGTTCGGCTCGGGCGACTGGCACACGCCGACCGAGCACCGGCCCCCGCCTCCCGTTCTTCTGCCAGGCGACGGGCTCCGGCTCGGCCCGCTGTGCGCGACGGTCACCGGGTGGCTGGACCACCCCCGTCTCGTCCTGCTCGACTTCGATGGCGACGCCGCGCGCGTGTGGGCCGGCATCGCCGCGCACGGACGTCCGATCCAGTACGCGCACGTGCCCCAGCCGCTCGCGCTCTGGGACGTGTGGACCCCGCTCGCCGCGCGTCCCGTCGCCTTCGAGCCGCCGTCGGCGGGCTTCGCGCTCCGCTGGGCGACACTCGACCGTCTTCGGGCGCGGGGCGTCGGCTTCGCCACGCTGACCCACGCGGCGGGGATCTCCTCTACCGGCGATCCCGCGCTCGACGCGCGCCTCCCGCTCGACGAGCCGTACTGCATCCCCGTCCGCACCGCGCGCGCGGTGCGGCAGGCGAGGCGGCACGGGCGGCGAGTGATCGCGATCGGAACCACGGTGGTGCGCGCCCTGGAGCACGCGGCGCTCGCGACCGGCGAGGTGCGAGCTGGTGCGGGCAGGGCGACGGGAAGGATCGGTTCGGAGACGGCGCTGCGGGCGGTGCACGGCATCCTCACCGGCGTGCACGAGCCAGGAACGTCGCACTGGGAGATGCTGCGCGCCTTGGTGGACGATGCGACGCTGTCGCGGATGGCCCACGAGCTCGATCGCGCGGGCTACCGCCACCACGAGTTCGGCGACTCGGTGCTGCTGCTCGGAGGACACCTCCGGGCGAGCTAGCTCACCGGTGATGCGCTAACTTCGTCACCATGCCGAGATCAGGTGGTGCGAAGACGAGGCAAGACGGTGGCGGGCCTGAACGGCTGGTGGTCGGCGGCCGTGAGATCTCCATCTCCAATCCGCACAAGGTCCTCTTCCCCGAACCGAAGTACACCAAGCTCGACCTCGTGCGCTACTACCTCGCCGTGGCCGATGGCGCGCTGCGCGGTGCCGGCGGGCGGCCCAACGTGCTGGTGCGCTATCCCAACGGGATCTCCGGCGAGTTTTTCTACCAGAAGCGCGCACCCACCTCACGGCCGCCGTGGATCGAGGTCGTGTCGCTCCGCTTCCCCTCGGGAAGGAGTGCGGAGGAGATCGTGCCGCGGGACGCCGCGGCACTGGCCTGGCTCGCCAACCTCGCCTGCCTCGAGCTGCATCCGCATCCCGTCCGCGCCGACGATCTGGAACACCCCGACGAGCTGAGAGTGGACCTCGACCCGGTCCCCGGCGTCGAGTGGACCCAGGTGCGACAAGCGGCCCAGGTGGTCCAGGCCACGCTCGGAGACTTCGGGCTCACCGGCTGGCCCAAGACCTCGGGCTCGCGCGGGCTCCACATCAACCTGCGCATCGAACGGCGTTGGAGTTTCACCCAGGTGCGCCGCGCCGCCCTGGCGCTCGCGCGCGAGGTCGAGCGGCGCGCGCCGGAGATCGTCACCAGCAAGTGGTGGAAGGAGGAGCGCCACGGCGTGTTCGTGGACTACAACCAGAACGCCAAGGACCGCACCGTCGCCTCGGCCTATTCGGTGCGGCCGAAACCGGACGCGCGGGTGTCGGCGCCGATCGGTTGGGAGGAGCTCGCCAGCTGCGACCCCGCGGACTTCACTCTGGCGACCATGCCGGCGCGCTACACCAGGATCGGGGATCCGCACTCGGCCATCGACGCCCACCCCTGCTCGCTCGAATCCCTGCTCGAGCTCTCCGAGCGGCACGAACGTGAGGGCCTGGGCGACGCCCCGTGGCCTCCTCACTACGAGAAGCAGCAGGGGGAACCCAAGCGGGTGCAGCCGTCCCGGGCGCGGGCCGCGAAGCATCCGTTGATCGAGATCGGGCGCGCGCAGCGCAAGGAGGATGCGCTCGCCGGGCTCGAGCGCTGGAAGGCGCGCCACCCCGAGGCGGCGGCGCACCTGGAGCCGGCGGACGTGCTGGTGGACGCCATGCGGGGCCGTTTCTCCACCTGGACCCGGATTCGCGTCAACCTGCAGCACGTGCCGGCCGATCTCCGGCCGGCTCAGGAACCTCTGGACCCGGACGAAAAGACCTTGGCGAGCTCGTAGGGGGGAGTGATCTCGAGCTGATCGTAGCGGCAGTCGCGCGGCCGCTTGTCCGGCCGCCATCGCAGGAAGACGGCGGCGTGGCGGAAGCGGTCTCCCTGCAGGTGGTCGTACTTCACCTCGCACACGCGCTCGACGCGCAGACGGTTCCCAGGACAGGTCCTTGCCGGCGCTCCAGCGGCTCTGCGCGCCGGGCATCCGGTTGAGCGCGCTCGCGTCCGCCTCCGCCCACGCGCGCCAGGGGTGACCCTCGAGAGCATCCTGGCGCAGCGGTGCCAGCTCTTTCACCAGCTCCTTGCGCTTCGCCATGGTGAACGACGAGGTGACCCCGACGTGCTGCAGCACCCCACGATCGTCGTAGAGGCCGAGGAGCAGCGAGCCCACGGTATCCTTCCCGGTCTTGTGCCACCGGAACCCCGCAACCACGCAGTCGGCGGTGCGGATGTGCTTCACCTTGATCATCACGCGCTTGCCGGGCTGGTAAGGGCTCTCGGCGGCTTGGCGACCACGCCGTCGAGGCCCGCGCCCTCGAACTGGTCGAGCCACCGAGCGGCAGTGCCGCGCTCGAGAGTCATCGGCGTGAGGTACAGCGGCGGGCCGAGCTCCGCCATCAAACGCTCGAGGATGCTCGCGACGCTCGCGCTGCGGCGCGGCCATCAGATCGCGTCCCTGCAGCGCCAGAAGATCGAACGCCACGAACGATGCCGGCGTCTCCTTCGCGAGCTTGGCCACGCGCGATGCCGCGGGATGAAGCCGGAGCTGCAAGGCGTCGAAGTCGAGTCCCCGCGGCGTCGTGATCACGATCTCACCGTCTACGACGCACCCCTCCGGCAACTGCTCCAGCAGTGCATCGTGCAACTCCGGGAAATAGCGGTCGAGCGGTCTCAGGTCGCGGCTCTGGATGTACACGTCGGAGCCGCCACGATAGACGATCGCGCGGAATCCGTCCCACTTGGGCTCGAAGAGGAAGTCCCCGTCGGCGGGCAGGGTGTCTGCCAGCGTGGCGAGCATGGGCTCGATCGGGGGCGCGATCGGGAAGGCGCCGGGGCTGGCACTCATCGGCACAGTATATCGCGGTAATGGTCCATGGTTACCTCCCCCACCGCGGCAAGATAAGGAACCGCCGTACGGGATCGCAGGCCTGCTCCAAGCCCGCCGCGACTTGTAATCCAGATACCCCCGGGGCGATATTCCACGTCGGCCGATCGGCCATCCGGGCGTCGTGAGATTCCCAACTTAAGAAGGTGGGGCGGTCCTGAAGGAACTCCCAATCGGAGCGGCGTGCCGCTGTCTGGCGCGAAGCTGCATGCTGACAATGGCTTTGGCCCCTGCGGGGCCGGCAGGGTAGCGGCCCAGGTGCCGGTGGCCCAGCCGATGGCCCAGCAGCCCTTGGCACCTGCTCCCGACCGCGGACCTAGGCCGCAGTCCCTCCGCGCCGGCCCGACGAACGACCGGCTCCACAACTACTTGCACGATCTGACCAGTCCGGCGACGATGATCGGCGTGGCGGGCGGGCCCCTGGTCGGCTATCTCCGGGAGGAACCTTCACTACGGGACAGCGATGCCCTGGCCGAGCAGATGCTCTCGCGGGCCGGGCAGGCGGCGGTCCAGCTCAGCGTCCGGCACGGTCTCGCGGCCTTGATGGACCGCAGCACCAGTTACCAGCCCTGCGACTGCCGGGGACTCGGTCCCCGGATCGGGCACGCCCTGCTCGAGACCTTCACCGACCACCGCGCGGACGGGAGCCGGGCCCTCTCGGTCCCCCGGATTGCCGGGGCGTACGCCGGAAGCTTCTCCCGTATGGCCTGGGAGCACGACGGCAACGCCGGCGACGTCGCGGTCAGCACCACGCTCTCCTTCGGATTCTCCGCCCTCGTCAACATCGCGCGCGAGTTGAGCGGGGTAGGTCGGTAGCCTCACCGAGCAAGGTCAACCGGGGCGAGTTGTCGGCGCGCCGTCGTCCGTGAACCGCGCGTAGCGCTCCCGCGCGGAGGCCATCAGCTCCTGGAACCGCCGGTTCGGGCGCAGACTCTCCAGAAACCGGTCGTGTCGGGTGAAGTACACGTGGTCGATCCACCCCCGCACCGTGACCGCATGCTCCAGCCAGCTCAGCGCCTGGTCCGTCTCCCCGACCAGCGCGTAGGCCCCCGCCATCAGGTACGCCCAGTATTCGTCCGACTCCGCCATCGCCCGCTCCGCCGCGACTCGGCGGTGACAGCACGGCCGCCCGGTCGCCGGTGAGGCCGCGCCAGAAGCGCACCCCCACCGCCGCCAGATGATCGTCCGCGGGCTGCTGCTCCAGCCACTCGAACTGGCTGGCCGCCTCGGCGTCACGGCCTGCCGCCACCAGCGCGACCCCGGCGCAGAACCGGCAGATGGTGCTCCGCGGATCCAGCTCCACCGCCCGGCGGTGCGAGGGCAGCGCCCCGGCGGCGTCGCCGCCCAGCAGTAGCTCATCCCCAGCAGGCAATGATTGCTGGCCGTCAGCGGGTCCATCTCGACCAGCCGGGTCAGCACCTCCCGCATCGGGCCGATCCGCCCGCCCAGCAGGTACGCGCCGCCGAGCTGGTGCATCGCGTCGGGATTGTTGGGGTCGGCGGCGCAGGCCTGGGTCAGCAGCCGGACGGCCTCTCCCGTCTGGCCGCGGCGGTAGGCGACCTGGCCCATGATCGAGAGGCCCTGCGCCGAGCCCGGGTTCAGCTCGAAGGCGCGGCGAGCACAGGCCTCGGCCTCCCGCAGGGTCCGTCTCCTCGTCGCCGACGAGAACGATCGGCGACCAGGCGTACACCGTGCCCAGCATCCCGTACAGCGCCTCGTTCGGCCCCACCACGGCGAGCCCGTGCTCCGCGAGCGCTCGCGCCGCCACCATCCCCTCGGCCGTGTAGCGGTAGTACTCCTGCCGCGCGCGCTGGTAGTACTCGAACGCGCGGATATCCGCGATCGGCCGCTCCGCGATCTCGCGTTCCTCCGGTGGCGACAGCGTGATCCGCAGCGCCTCGACGATCTGGCGCGAGAGCCGCTCCTGCAGGTCGAACACGTCGTCCACCGTGCCGGAGTACTTCTCGGCCCAGAGGTGGGCATCGGTCTCGGTGTCGATCAGCTGGGCCGTGATCCGGAGCGCGGAGCCCGCCCGGCGCACGCTGCCCTCCAGCGCGTAGCGGACGTTGAGCTCGCGCCCGATGCGCCGGAGGTCCCAGCCGGTCTCCTTGAGCTTGACCGACGAGGTCCGGGAGATCACGGTGAGCGCGCGGACCCGGGAGAGGTCGGCGATCACTTCCTCCATCAGGCCGTCGGCGAAGTACGCGTTGTCGGGATCGGGGCTCAGATTGGCGAACGGCAGCACGACGATGGCCTTCTTGGCGCGGCCGCGGCCGCGGGCGCCTCCGGGGCCTCCAGGGCCGCCAGGAACTCCAGCACGCTCCCGAACCGGTCCGCCGGGACCTTGGACAGCGCCCGCTCGATGGCCCGTCGCACCGATCCCGGCACGCCGGGGCGGAGCGTGGTGAGCGGCGGCACCGGGTCGAGCACCTGGCGCGACAGCACCGCGAACCGCGGTGATGCCGGTGAAGGGCGGCTGACCCGCCAGCAGCTCGTAGAGGACGCAGGCGAGGCTGTACTGGTCGGCCCGGGCGTCGACCTCGCGCTCGCCCTCCGGCCTGCTCGGGACTCATGTAGGCGGGGGTCCCCATGCTCATGCCCGTCGCGGGTCAGCCGGTCGCCGGCCGCGAGGCCGGCGGCGCGCGCGATCCCGAAGTCCGCGACCAGGGCGTGGCCCTGCGAGAGCAGGACGTTCTCGGGCTTCACGTCGCGATGAATCAGCCCTTGCCCGTGGGCGTAGTGGAGCGCTTCGCCGGTCTCCCGCACCAGGCGGAGCGCCTCCGCCACCGGGAGCGGGCCCTCGCGGGTGAGCCGCTGGCGCAGGGTCTCGCCGTCCACGTACGGCATGACGTAGAACGGCCGGGGCGGGGTCTCGTCGGTGGAGCCGGAGTCGAGCAGGGCGAGGATGTGGGGGTGCTGGAGCCGTGCCAGGATCTGGATCTCGAGCAGGAAGCGCTGGGCGGCCTGGCCGACGACGATCTCCGGGCGCAGGATCTTGATCGCGACGGGGCGGTCGTGCTTGCGGTCGCGCGCCAGGTACACCACCGCCATCCCGCCCCGGCCCAGCTCTCGGTCGACCGTGTAGCGGTCGCTTACGGGGATCGACTCGAGGACGGCTCCATTACCGCGGCGCAGCATGAGTGAAAATTAACCTCGCGCGTGGTTTCGTCGGCTACATCAACTAGTCGAACGACCGGGCCCTGGATCGACAACTCCTGGGCCCCAATCCCTACGGGCTCTGCGGATCCGATGATTCCGCCCGCCTACCGGGCCCCAACCGGCGTCGGGGACCGGAGATAGGTCAGCGCCGCGAACTGTGCCCTCGACGCGCAGCATGGCCGGTCCCGGCACGCAATGAGCCGGGGTTCTCAAGTTCGTTTCCGGACCGAACCCCGAGGTCGAGGATGTTCTCCGGACGCTGGGGGCTGTGCTGGTGGGCAGGCGAAGCTACCACTGCGCCTCTGTCGCCTGGCAGTGCATTGACGCGAAGCTGGTCGACCTGGAGCTCATCCGACTCAGCCAGTCGGGACCAGTGGTGAATCTTCGCTTCCGGGTCGGCTGAGCCCTCGCTATCAGGCTGCTCCGCGCTCTTGCTGGTCTACGTCCTCGGTCCTGCAATTCTGTTCGCTGTACCACTCCTCCGAGCGCTCATCGGCCGCGCCTCCTGCGGCACAGATGGCGCAGATCGCGACTACGAAACAAGCCCAGAGAAGGGCGAGGACCCCAAGCACCGTGAGCATACAAACAGGCGCCGCAACGGGGGTGCCGGTCTTGCGAGGAACGGACAGTGCTCAGGCAGGCAAGGGGTTAGCCCAGAGACCGCAGAGAGTCTCCAGGTGGCCGCTCTCTCATCTCACCGTGGCATTTCGTGCAGTGCCTGCAACGCACTGCAGCCGTTGCCGCGATCTACACGAAATGGGCTGCAGCCGGCCGATCTCTCGGCCGGCGATCGCTACGCCGTTCCATCGGCCCTCGCCATGGTGCAGCAGCTCATAGCCGGCGGTCCAGCGGCTATCACCGGTCCTTGGTGCGACGCGCGGCCACGCGCTCCTCCGCCCGCGCCCAACCCGCGACGATGACGAAGGCCGCGGCGCCGATGAGGAGGCGGTAGTGCCGGTCGGGGCGAATCGTGAGCGCCGTCACCACCCTGCGAGCCCGATTCCCTTAGAGTGAGCGCACAAGCAACAAAGCACTCACTGACCGATCGAGGGGGAGGAGCCGTTCCTATGAGGACGATTGCCTGGGTGGCGGCCGCGCTCGCGGTCGCGTTCACAACGAGTTGCGGGGACAGAGACCGCCGGGATGCCGGCGCGGACGCAGGCGACCGCGTCGAGGCCGCCGGCGAGCAGGCCAGTGGAGAGGTTCGCGAGGGCGCCGCCAAGACCGAGGACGCCGTGGAGGACGCGGCTGACAAGACCGAGAACGCCGCGGAGAACGCCGCCGACAAGACCGAGGACGCCGCGAAGGACGCGGGCGACAAGGCCGGCGATGCCGCGGACGACGCCGGCAACGCCGTCGAGAAAGCGGCCGACGAAGTCGGCATCTCCTCCTACTCGTACGAGCGCCGCGACGCGTTCCGCAAGGACGTAGACGAACGGCTCGCCGCGATGGATAAGGAGCTCGCCGAGCTGGGAAGGGGGTCAACGAGGATGCCGCGGAGACGTATACCAAGGCCGTCGCGGCTGCCCGGGAGACTCGGAAGGCCGTGGGGCGCGACGTCGACCGGCTGGCCGGCGCCACCGCCGCGAACTGGGACGAGCTACAGAACGACGTGAGCAAGTCGCTCGACTCGCTGGATCGGCAGCTCCGTGCCCTGCGGCCGGACGCGAAGCCGATGGGAGGAGCCGGGCCGAGCTGAGCCTCGCGAGAGCTGAGCTTCACAAGCATCATCGCCGCTCTTCATCCCGAGCGCAGCGAGGGATTTTGTCCGGATGTGGTTCGAACCACAGCCTGGCAAGATCCCTCGCTGCGCTCGGGATGACACAGCGTCTTGGCGCGTCGCTGAGGGGAGCGTCCTCGTGGCGCCGCGTGATGTCGCCCGCCGGAAAGGCGGCGACGCGGCGAGCGGCGGTACCCCGCTCAGTAGGACGAGGCGGTCGTCTCCACCTGCTTCCGCCCGAACGTGCGCTCGAAGAAGTCCCCCTTCTTCCATGCCGGCCGCTCGTCCGCGTTGGCGATCTCCAGCCCCACCAGGAACCCGAGCTGCGCGTGTCTGGCGCCGGACTCGAAGTTCATCGGTTGGTCGATGTCGTCCTGGGGGGTGTGGTAGCGAGTGGCCAAGCCATTCCTTGAAGCGCGCGGCCGCATCCACGCCCGAATCGCTGTGCAGCCCCATGAAAGGGAACAGCGACGGCACGCCTCGGCGTACGAACGAATACTGGTCGCTCCGCACGAAGAAGACCTCCTGCGGGAAGGGATCGGGCGCGAGCGTGATTCCCAGCCGTTTCGCTACCCGCCCAACGGTGGAGTCCAGGGTCGAGTGGTCGGCCCCGAAAGCAATCATGTCCCGCAGGGGATAGAGGAGAGCGAGACCGTCGAGATTCACGTCGGCCACGATCCGCTCGATCGGCATCGTGGGATGCTCGGCGAAGTAGTCGCTGCCCAGCAGTCCCTCCTCCTCACCCGTCACGGCAAGGAACAGTACCGAGCGGCGGGGCGCCGTGGGCAGCGCGGCGAAGGCCCTGGCCACTTCGAGCAGCCCGGCGCTGCCCGAGGCGTTGTCGAGCGCGCCGTTGTAGATCGAGTCCCCTTGCACCGGCTCGCCTATCCCCAGGTGATCGAGGTGGGCGCTGTATACCACGACCTCCTCCCGAAGGCTGGAATCGGATCCGCGCAGCAGCCCGGCGACGTTGGGGCTCTCGACCCGGTCGTGCACACTCACCGTGCGGATGGTGGCGCGCACCGGCAGGTCGAAGACGGGAGGCTTGCCTGCTTCAGCGGCGGTCAGAATCTCGTTCAGGGAGTGCGGCGCCCCTTCGAAGAGATATGCCGCCGCGCTGTCGGAGAGCCCCGCCACGCCCCGTATGGCCGGCGACACATCGGCGGGCGCACCCGTCCCGTCGAGCCAGCGCATGTCACCGCCTCGGGACTGTCTCACCAATCGATCCCAGGGGAAGGTCTGGTCCCGGGTTCGAACGATCAGCATGCCGACGGCGCCTCGGCCAACCGCGTTCTCTCGCTTCACCCGGGTGGCGGCGTAGTGCGCGCGCTCGGCTGGGGGAAAGGACGAAGGTGCGCCGGTGAGCAGGACGACGATCTTCCCCTTGAGGTCCAGACCACGGTAGTCGTCGTATCCTCGCTCCGGTGACGTCACCCCGAAGCCGACGAACACGAGCGGCGCGGTCACCTCGGCCCGGGGAGTGACGAAGTTGGGGACGGGCACGTAGTCGCGATAGGCGGTGAGCGCGCGGCGCCCCGACCTCCCGACGAGCACGAGGCTACTCCCCTCGACGGCACGGGAGTGAAGCAGGGGAACCGGCTGGAGGTACCCCTCCGTCCCTGCGGAGTCCAGGCCGAGAGCAGCGAAGTGCTCCGCGACGTAGCGGGCCGCCGAATCGTAGCCCGGCGTCCCGGTCCCGCGGCCGGCGAGCCGGTCGCTGGCGAGGTAGCGGACGTGCTCCTCGAGACGGGCCGGGCTCACCTCGGGGGCGACGCTGTTCGAGCGCTTGTCGGTGCGGCTACAGCCGGAGCCAATGAGCACCAGGAGTAGAAGGCGGCGCAGCTCCACTGTTCCTCCTTTGCTCTATCGCCCGCGGGGAGGGCCTCAGCGCCGCGCACTCGCACCGGCCTGACCCGATTTGCGCACCGCCGCCGCGGATCCGATACCTCAGTAGGTGGCCCACACCCCGGGCGTCGCCAACTCGACCAGATGCCCGTCCGGGTCCCGGAAATACACGCTGACGCCGCCCCGGGGCCAAGTGGTGCGGCTCTCGATCTCTATCCGCTCGGCGCGGAGCCGCTCCTCCCAGCGCGGCAGTTCCTCCCGGTCGATCGCGAACGCGAAGTGGAGATGGCCAGTCCCGTCGTGCGGCGGAATGATGCCCCCGGGGATACGGACCGGCTCGCTGGTCTCGCCCTTCCGGAAGAGCAGCAGCACCGCGCCGCCGGCCAGGTCCAGGGCGCACAGGCGCTCGTCCTCGGTCAGCACCGGGAATCCGAAGAGCCCGGTGTAGAAGTCGCGGGCCCGTCGCAGGTCGTCCACATAGAGCGAGCTTTCCAGGAGCCCGCGCACCCGCGGGCGCCGGCTCACCCCTTCTCGACGATCCGCCGCAGGATCTGTTGGGCGTAATCCTTGTCCCACTCGGCGAGGTTCTTCTGCGCGGTGACCTCGACCTTTGTGGTGGTGTCCCCCTGCCGCTCGAGCTTGATGGTGACGTCGAGATCGCCCTTCTTGCCCTTGAGCTCCCGTTTGTCGCCGCCTTCCTTCGTGCTCTCGGCGTCCGACACGATCTCCATCTCGCCCATGACCGCCTTGGCGCGGGCCGCTACTTCATCCACCGGACCTTCCACGATGGACTCCGCGCCGCGGCTGGTGAGATAGACCGCCCCGGCGGCGCCGGCCCCGGCGGCCGCGGCCACGCATGCCGACGATGAAAGCGCGAGCAGGAGTACGGGTATCAGCTTCAGCATGGAGCCTCCTCGTGAAGGGATCGGGCGAGTTACCCGGCTCAACGTAGGCGCCGCGGGGACCGGCGTCCGCGGCGCGGGTCACACCGGCGCAGTGGGGCTTCCCCCCCGAAGGCGCGCGGATCCACGCCGCTCGAAATGCTCGCATAGCAGGGATCGGCCTGGGGGCTGCGTAGGGGCGCGTCAGCACGCGCAGAGGAGGAGACCGGGCGGCCGTTTGCCCGGGCTCCGACCGGAGCGGGCTGCAGCGTCCCGGAGTAGCCCCCAGGCCGATCCCTGCGCTCGCACAATGCCGACCGCGACGAGGTTATGAGCCACCCACCGCCCACCCCGCGCTGAAGGCGTGACCCGGCTCGTCAAGGTCGATCACCAGCGGCGCATGGTCCGACGGGATCGGCTTGCCCTTCCGCGCCTCACGGTCGATCTCCGCCCATACGGTGCGCCCCGCCACCGGCTGCGTCACCAAGAGGTGATCGATCCGCATCCCGAAGTTCTTATGGAAGGCCCCGGCGCGGTAATCCCACCAGGTGTAGCGACCGGGCTCGGGATGATGGAGGCGATAGGCATCCACGAGACCCCAGCGGCAAAGCCGGAAGAACGCTTCCCTCTCCAGCGGCGAGACGTGCGTCCCGCCATGGCAGGCCCCCGGGTCCCACACGTCCTTGTCTTCGGGGGCGACATTGAAATCGCCCCCGATCACGAGGGGCTCGGCAGGATCGGCCGCGCTGTCGAGCCAGCGGGCGAGGCGCTCGTACCAGGCCAGCTTGGCCTGGTAGAAGAGTGAGTCGACGGATCTGCCGTTCGGTGCGTAGACCGACACGACGCGCACGCCCCCGCAGGTGGCGGCGATCATCCGCGCCTCGGCCAGCGGCTCGTCATCACCGACGTCCGGGGTCCGCGCGGGGTGAACGGGCTCGCCGAAGTTGGTCACCACCTCCCCGACCCCGACGCGGCTGGCGATCGCTACGCCGTTCCATCGGCCCTCGCCATGGTGCACCAGCTCATATCCGGCGTCGCGGAACGCGGCGACCGGCGCGGCTGCATCCGCCAGCTTGGTCTCCTGCATCAGCAGCACGTCGGGCCGCGCCCGCTCGAGCCACCAGGTGACCTTCTCCAGGCGCGCCTTGAGCGAGTTCACGTTCCAGGTCGCGATACGCATCGGGTTCCACCATCTTATCCCTTGACTCCTGAAAGGTAGACGCGGCTAGACTAGCGGTATGCTGTCACATGGAGTTCGACCCACGCGGCGTGGTTGGACGTGCGCCTGCCGCCGCCGAAAACGCCCCGCTCATCAATGGTGGCTGGGATGCGGCAGCAGCGAGCAGCCGCTGCATAGCGGGTGGAGCTCGGCCTCAAGCGCCGACCAGGCAGAGGTCAGCTCCGCAAGGGTGACGGGAGGCTCCCGTCGGCCACGATCCGAAGCCTCTCCCTCCAGCCCGCCGTGGCGTTCCATCAGTCGGGCAACCTGGTCGCAGTCTCGGAGGTCAGTCCGTTCGGAGGCGCAGAAGCGCTAGGAAGTACGGCTCGCCGCCGCTCGCCAGCGCCGCGGCCATCCCGGCCGGAGAAGGCCCATTGCTCTCGGGAGGTGCCGGGATCCGGAGCCGGTGCCAAGGCAACGCCCAGTTGTCGGTCGCGAAGAGGCCGGCAGGATTCTCCACCCAGGTCCAGGCATGCAGCACGGCGATCCGAGGTTTGCTGGAGGAATCATCGCTCCGCTGTTCTGCGCGTGGCTAGGATGAAGCTCTCCTCGTCCACCGACCCGCGTGATAGTGCCAGGCGGAGGCGGAGCCGGGATCGGGCCTGGCGGCACACTGTCCCGCACCAGCTGAGTGTAGGCGACCCGGCAGGATCGGCCTTCCGTTACGGTGATGTACTCCAGAATCGGCGGGTGCAGCGGGTCCACCTCACCTCGAACGACGAGGGGAATGCTGAGCCAGTGCTCTCCCATGCTGGGGAAGTCGGGCCCGATCCGCCGGTAGCCGTCGGCGATGGCGTTGGCCTGGTCGCGGTAGCGCTCGGTGGCCGCTCGCAGGGCGGTAACGAAATTGGCGACGTCTTTGGTTGCCGGCGGCGACTGTCCCGCGGCGGCGTTCCCGCGAGCGAGAGCGCAAGTAGCGCGGTCGCGCGCCTCACGAGATCTCCCGGACGCTGGTCGTGCCGTAAGCCTGGAGCAGCCGCGCCTCCAGCTCGGGGGAGACGCCCTGCGGGTAGCGGCTGACCAGCCGAAGCTCCTCGCGGGTCGTGCCGACTAGCCTCTCCCCGGTGAAACTGATTTTCGGTGCCTTCCCGGATCGTATACGACTCACCGGTACCCGGATGACCTCGCGGTCCTGGAGTACCAGGAGCGTGGCTTCCTCCACCGCCAGCAGCTCTCCGGTGATCCTGCGCTTGTCGTCGAGCTCCATCGAAACCGTCGCACCGGCCGGGCCCTTGGCCGGTGCGTAGCCGTGAGCCGATGTGCCGACCATGCAGGCGGCCAGGAGGAGGGGCGCTAGGAGCGCACCCGAAATGGCTCGCACGTTCACCTCACCGGAACGCGGGTGGCGAAGAAGCGGCGCTCGAGCGTGTCCTGGACCTCACGCCACCGCTCCAGGGCGCGGAGCAACGAGGCGTCGCCGGGACGGAACGGCACGGTGTGCGCGCCGCCGTGATCCAGCCCTGCCGTACCCACTCCACGTAGTACCCCTGCGACGCCAGCAGAAACGTTCTCTGGACGCCTGCCGAGTCGAGCCCGACATCCCAGCTCGCGGTGAACGACTGGCCTGGTCCCGTCTCCAGATAGCGCCCGTCGGGGGCGACGAGGTTCGCCAGGGCCTGTGGCTCGGGTGCGCCGCTCATGGCCGTAACTCGTCCGAGAGGTAACGTGCGTACCAGCGGGCGCCGAACCTGCGACGCCAGCGCGGCGCGATCGATCCGCCAGTTGTCCGCCGGAAAGCGCAGCCGGACGCGCACCTCATCGCCGGAGACTCTCGGCAGTGGGACGGCAAGATCCTTCCACGCTACGGGCCCCGTGTCCTTCAGCCGCGCAATCTGTTCCCACGCGCTATCCCGCCAAACCTCGACACCGAGTCCCATGCGCGAGGTGTACCAGCTGCCGAGCTCCAGCGCGGTGCCGACGCGGGACAGCTCCTCCGCCTGCCAATCGAGCGAGCGGGCACCAGGGTCGCCCAGCATGAGATCGTAGAGCAGCACCGTGTTGAGCAGGCTGTTGCGGAGCCGGAGGATCAGGGCCACCGAATCGTTGCCGGCCGGAGCCGCGAAGGTGAGCTCGATCTCGTCCTCAGATCCGCCGCCGAAACGCCCGCCAGGATCTCCGGAGCGGTGGCATAGGTGAGCCCATCGGCCGAAGCGAGCGGTCCCCGCACGTCGCGACGGCTCGGTCCCAGGCGGCGCGCGGGGACCGTTGCTCGGCGACGGCGACGGGATGTCCCCGCGGGTCGGGCGCGACGAGCTCGCCCGGGGCGTGGGTCGCTTCCAGCAGCTCGAGATGGTTGATGAAGTGGGTCTCGAACGCCTCGTTCCGCACCTCCAGGCGCAGCGTTCCGTCACCCGTGGGTCTCGCCCGGAGCCGGTCCACGTCCCGCGATTCGAAGAGGGGGGCGATGCTGTACGAGAAACCTTCGGCCTCGAGCACGGGCGTGCCGGCACTGTCGGAGTAGTACGTGGGGCAGGAGCCGAAGCACTTGGGGTCGATCGCGCACGCGATCGCGACGCCGAGCCCGATGGTGCCGGCGGTGGCGAGCAGGGACAGCCCGACCGTGGCAGCCCCATCGACGCTGGTGCGGAAGCTCTCCAGGCCCACCACGCTGTCGAGCGGCAGCTCGGTGATGTCGGTGGGATTGGCAGCGTGAGATCGTATCGGATTCCGGCGCCGGTCAACCGGTTGGCTGCAACCAGTACTCCCGAGCGGTAGACACGGTGGACCCATCCAGCAGGTGCGCCTTGACTGGGGTGCGTACCTGCACCGAGTCGACAGCGCGATCTACCTCGGTCACCGACACATGGCGAACTACGAAGCACCCACCCAGCAGGGACAACAGGAGGAGCGAGACCGGCGCAGCACCGCGGAGCGATGGTCATAGGAGCCTCAGGAACGCCGGAGTGGGATGGCGTGGATCCAGATCCAGACCTATACGACAGCCGTCAAGCGGCGGTCAAGGCTGCTGGCCGGTGCCACCGCACGTCGGCCGCGCCCGCTCGAGCCACCAGGGAGAAGGTCGCGATACGCATGAGGTTCCACCATCTTATCCCTTGAGTCAAGAAAGGTAGATGCAGCTAGACTAGCACCAGGAGGCACTTATGCCGGACCGAGTGAAAAAGGTCAACTACTGCTATCCCATCGTTCCCAACCGCGCGGGGCAGGGCGCCAAGATTCTCGGTGAGATCGCCCGCGCAGGTATCAACCTGCTCGCCTACTCCGGCTTTCCGGTGGGAGGCGGGAGATCGCAGCTCGACCTCGTGGTCGAAGACGTCGGTCCGCTGCGCCGGCTGGCACGGCGGAACGGATGGCGCTTGAGCAAGGTGAAGAAAGGATTCCTGGTCCAGGGAACCGACCAGGCAGGCGCCGTGCATCGCCACCTGAAGAAGCTGGGGGACGCGGGTATCAACGTCACCGCGGCCGACGCCGTGGCGGCAGGGCAGGGGCGCTACGGCATGCTCCTGTGGGTGAAGCCGCGCGACTATGCGCGGGCCTCGAGAGTGCTGGGGGCTCGGTAGGCAGGGGAGCGCTCATGCTGCTGGCCTATCCGCTCATGGCGCTCATGGCGCGGGGCGAGGCGGCGCCCCGTTCGAACTAGGCCACGACTCCGAAGAAGGTGATCACCGCGAGGAGCGCGCCGGCCAGCAGCGCGAGCGCGGCCATCCCCACGTAAAGCCGGCCCAGCGCCACATATTTGATCCGGATCAGCCGCGACATGGTATGCGCGATGACCACCACCTCGGCGTTGAGCTGCTCCATTCGCACGCCGCTCCAGGCTCGCCGGTACGCATCGAGGTCGTAGGTGGCGATGGTCTCCCAGTAGAGGACGCCCCGCGGAAGATGTCCGTCGCCGGAGAACGCCATCGTGTGCCCGTACCCGAGCTGCCGTGGTCTCAGGCAATCCGCCGCGTAGTACACGAACAGGAAGCTCAGCGCCGCGTAGACGACCAGGAATCCGATGAGCCACGGCTTGGCGGCGTACGACACACCGCCGAACAGATGGGACCGGGACATGAGGGAGAAGACGCCGGCGTTCAGCACGCCCATCACGACGAGCGAGTAGCGGGCCCTGTGGTCGGCCATCTCTATCACCTGCCGGCCCTCCTTCACCAGCTCCGACAGGATCCGGAACCGCTCGAAGCTGTCCGGTGGACGCTGCGCGTCCTGCCGCAGCCTTGACTCGCGTTTCCGCCGCTTGCGGGCCTCCTTCTCGTCCTCGCCGGGGACCGGTTGGGGCAGCGGGGCTCCGCCCAAGGCCGCCCCGAGTTCATCGATCCCCCCGAGCCGTGTCATGTTCTCCAGTTGAGTCGCCATCATGCCTCCCGGTGCAGAGAACCCCACGGTCAGGATGATGCCGCACTCGTACTGAAGGGGTTCTGAACCGGTGCTGAAGAATCGTTCATGCACATAGTGAAGAGGGAACCGATCTATGCTCTATCTCTGGCTCAAGGCCTTCCACGAGCGCTGAGCCCGGCTGAGATCACACCAACACGTCCTCCACCGGCCGCCGCGGGGTGTGGTGCTGCTCTGGTTTCGACGAAAACCCGACCCGGAACAGATGCTGCGGTGTCCACCCCGGCGAAGGGAGTAGCTCCCCCACCGCGGCCCTCAGCTCCGGATGCCGCATGGTCTGGCTCATCGGATGGATGCTCACGCCCATCGCCGTGGCCGTGAGCCAGAGCCGCTCGAAGAGCTGCCCGGCCCGCACGTGAGCGAGGTGGCTATCGCCCGTTGCGCTGACGAGACCCAGTAGCGCCGCGCTCTCCACTATTGCGTGGTCCTGCGCGAGCCACCGGCTCGGCCAGATTGACTCGGGACACGACCGCCCGCTCCAGCCCCGCCAGCACCGGCGGGGCCCCGAAGACTCCCTGACCGATCCAGTAGCTCAGCTCCTTCCGGAAAGCCGGGTCGGCGAACTCCATCCGGTCGGCCTCGAGCGTGAGCGCGTCGATCCAGCGGCGGAAGTGATGATCGTCGGTGAGGTGGACACGCAGATCCGGTTCCACACAGCAGGCCAGCAGCCGCAGCCGGAGCTGCTCCGGCACCGGGGCGGATCGAAACACCCCGTTGTCATTGTGGCGCCGGAGGATCGCGCTTACCGTCGCACCGGCACGAGCCTGGGACGGCGCCCCGCCCGGCGCGAAGGTCACTGTCGCTACCAGATCGGCATGCCCCTGCTCGGGGAAGTAGGTGACCCCATGCCGGAAGCCGAAGTGCTCGGCCGCCACGAGCAGGTTCTCCAGCGTACAGCCCAAGCTGATGTACAGCTCGCGCCGGTTGGGATCCGCGACCGACTGGTCCCGCCTGAAGTCGGCGAGGAGATAGATCCGATTGCCTTGAACCGAGAACGCCCAGGGCTGGCTGTTCCTCGACGAAGGGGCCAGGATGGCGTAGCGGAGCAGGAAACCGAGCTGAGCCTCGATGGGCGAGCTTCGTGGGAAGTCATGCTCGGACACTTCCCACACGTCTTTCCTGAGCACGGACATAAGGCACCTCCAAGCGCCGTGCAGCAATCTTGGTTCGGAATCGTGAGGGGGGGATGAAGTCTGCGTGAACCTATTCGGCAGATTGGTTCACGCTGCCTTAGCGGCCGCTGACAGCACGCTGGCTGCCCCAGCAGCGCGGGCCGCGAAAGTGCCGGGGTCGCGGTAGCTTTCACCCATGCCCGACACCCCCTCGTCGAGCTCGGCCACCGCCCACGAACGCCTGGCGGCCGCTCTCGCCGAGCGCTACCGGATCGAACGCCGGCCCGACGGGAGTCTCGCCCTGCTCGGGCGCGGCGGCACCGCGACCGTCTACCTGGCCCACGACCTCCGGCACGACCGCCGGGTCGCCCTCAAGGTGGTGCACGAGGACCTCGCCGCCTCGGTCGGCGCCGAGCGTTTTCTCCGCGAGATCCACTTCATCGCCCGACTGTCCCATCCCCACATCCTGCCGCTCTTCGATTCGGGCGAGGCGGGAGGCCTGCTCTACTACGTCATGCCCTACGTCACGGACGAGTCGCTGCGCCAGCAGCTCGTCCGCGAGGGGCGGCTGCCCGTCGCGACCGCGATCCGGATCACCTGCCAGATCGCGCTCGCGCTGGACTACGCCCACCGGAACGGCGTGATCCACCGCGACATCAAGCCCGAGAACATCCTGTTCCAGGACGACCAGGCGGTGGTCGCCGACTTCGGCATCGCCACCGCGATGGAGGAGTCCGCGGGGCCGGATCGGCTCACCGGCACCGGCCTCGCGATCGGCACCCCGCCCTACATGAGCCCCGAGCAGGCCGGCGGGGGGTCGGAGATCGACGGCCGGAGCGATGTGTACAGCCTGGGCTGCGTGTTCTACGAGATGCTCGCCGGGGAGCCGCCGTTCGTCGGACCCACACCGCAGTCGGTCATGGCGCAGCAGGTGGTGGCGCCGCTGCTCCCGATCCGCTCGCGACGGTCCGATGTGCCCGAGCCGGTCGAGGGAGCGCTCGCCAAGGCGTTGGCGAAGGAGCCCGGCGATCGGTTCGCATCGGCCGCCGAGTTCGCTACGGCGCTCGAAGGTGCCGGGTCCGCCGACCGGCGCGAGAGCCGCCCGGTGCGGGGCAGAACGGCCCTGCTGGTCGGCCTGGGTGCCGTCGCGGCGACCGCGCTGCTGTTCGCGCTCGGCGTGTCCGACCGCCGGGAGCAGCCGCCCGAGACGCCGAGGATCGTCGTCCTCCCGTTCCAGAACCTGGGCGCCCCGGAGGACGGTTACTTCAGCGACGGCATTACCGAGGAGATCACCAGCCGGCTGGTCACGATTCCCGGACTCGGCGTCATCTCCGGCACCAGCGCGAAGCAGTACCGGGAGAGCAAGAAGTCGGTCAAGGAGATCGGACGGGAGCTCGGGGTGGACTACATCCTCGAGGGCGGCGTGCGGTGGCAGCGGGTCGGCGGCTCGAGCCGGGTCCGGGTCACCCCGCAGCTCATCCGCGTGTCCGACGACCGTCACCTCTGGGCCGGGCGGTACGACGAGACGATCGAGGAAGTGTTCGAGGTACAGTCGCGGATCGCCGAGCAGGTCGCGACCGCCCTCGACATGGCGCTCCAGGAGCCCGATCACGAGGCACTCGCCGCAAAACCGACCGAGGATCTCCGCGCCTACGATTTCTACCTCCGCGGGAACGACCACTTCGATCGTCCCACCCCCGAGGCGAACCGCGCGGCGGAGGAGATGTACACCAGGGCCACGGAGCTGGACCCGGCCTTCGCGCTCGCCTTCGCCCGACTCGCCCGGATCTACATCTCGCAGTTTCACTTCTCGGAGCGTACCCCGGCCCGGCTCGCCCTTGCCCGGCGCGCCGCCGATTCGGCCCTGCGGCTCCAGCCAAATCTCGCCGAGGCGCACCTCGCGCTGGGACAGATCCACTACTGGGGTGAGCTGGACTACGAGGCGGCGCTGCAGGAATTCCGGATCGCCCACGCTGCCGATCCCGGCAACGGCGACCTGGCCTGGGCCCGCGGGCTGGTCGAGCGCCGCCTCGGCCAATGGGATCAGGCCATCGCGGACCTGCGACGGGCGCTGGAGCTGGACCCGCGATCGGCCGTCAAGAGTCTCGATCTGTTCGAGGTGCATTTCAGGCGGCGGGAGTACGCCGAAGCGGAGAGATACCTCACTCGGGCCCTGGAGCTGGAGCCTCATTCACCGGTCTACATCTACCGGGCGCTCCTGCTCGTCACGCGGGACGGCGACCTCGCGGGCGCGCTCGAGGCCATCAAGGAGGGAATCAACAGAGCCGGCGTGGAGGACATGGCCGTCTGGACTCCGCAGGCCGAGCTCGGCGCCGCGCTGTGGAGCAAGCTGGACAGCACCACGCGAGCGGCGGTGGACCAGGTCGGCATCGAGGAGTTCGGCCCCGATTCGGCGGCGTACTATCTGGGGAAAGCCAAGGCGCGCCGCTACCGTGGCGACACGCGCGCGGCCACGGCGTACTTCGACTCCGCGACGGTGGTGCTGGAAGGAAGAAGCCGCGCCCGGCCCGACGACCCCGAGCTTCGCGCCAAGCTGGCCTTGGCGTATGCCGGCCTGGGCCGTCGCGAACCCGCCATCCGGGAGGGCCGGCGCGCGGTCGAGCTGCGCCCGCCCTCGAAGGACACGTGGTTGGGAGTGGACATGGTCCGCAACCTGGCGGTGGTGTACGCTACGCTGGGTGAGGCCGACTCGGCGGTGCAGCAGCTCCGGCTGCTGCTCACGGTACCTTCGTGGATTTCGGTGCCGGGGCTCGGATCGGATCCGACGTGGGATCCGATCCGGCGGGACCCGGCATTTCAGGCGCTGCTCCGGCGCCAGGGGTGAACGCGGGAGCAACTGAACCGGCATTTACGACATCTTCATCGCCTTCGCCCGCACCATCGAGTACCTGAGCGCTATCGGGATGTTCGCGCCCGCCGCCTGTTTGGCCAGCTCCTTCGCTTTGGCCGAGTCCCCCTTCTTCTGGTACGCTGTCGCGAGCACGTAGGCCACGTAGGGGTCCTGCTGATTCGCCTGGCCCAGATGGGTCACCGCCCCGTCGTAATCCTTCTCCTTTAGCGCGATCGTCCCGGCCAGCTCGTGCGCCGCCTGGATGCGGCCGACGTCCCCCGTGGGCTCGACGGCGGTCCGGTACTGCTCCGCGTGCGCCTTGGCCGCCGCCACGTCGGCCTTGGCCAGCGCCACGCGGGCGAGGTTGAAGTGGTCGGCCACCTTCGCGTTCTCCTTGATCTCGGGCGAGAGGCCGGATGCCTCGACCAGCGCGAGCGACTGCCGGTAGCGCTTGGCGGCCTGGTCGGCCTGGCCGGCGTCGAGCAGGATGTCGCCCATCTGCAGGGCGTCACCGCTCATCGCGGCGGTATCGCCGAGCTTGGTGTCGAGCGCGTAGAGCTTCTCCATCTCCCCCATGGCCGACTTCGTCCGGCCCTGGTCCACATAGATCACCGCCCGGGTGAAGAGCGCGTTGCGCCGGTCGCCGTCGTCCCGGGCTGCGTCGTAGAGCTTCTGCACCTCCGCGGTAGCCGCGTCGTGTTTGCCCTGGTACATCAGGTTCCCGGCGATACCGACGTGCGCGATGCCGAAGTGGGGGTCGGCCGACAGCGCCTTCTTGTACTGGACGATCGATTCGTCGAACCGCCCCGTCTTCATCAGCAGCTCGGCGTAGGAGTCGTAGGGGTTCGGGTCGTTGGGAACGAGCTCGATGTATTTCTTGAACGCCGTCTCCGCCTCGGCGTACTTCCCCTGCGGCATGTACATGTAGCCGAGCAGGTTGTAGGCCGGCGCGTAGGACGGGTTGACGTCCGTCGCCTTGGTCAGCGTCGTGACGGCCTTGTCGTACTGCTGCTGACCCGAATAGGCGAAGCCCAGCAGCGTCTGCGCCCGCGCGTCACGCGGGTACTTGGCGGCCAGCTCCTCCGTGTACTCCAGCGACTTCTTGGAGTCGCCGGTGCTGCCCGCCTTGAGCGACAGGATCATGAGCCGCTCGCCTTCGGAGGCCTGGCTCGAGAGCTTGACCGCCTCGTCCAGGTGCTCCACGAACCCCTTCGGGGTCGGAGAGACGATGGCGAGATCGTAATGGACGAGGGCGAACGCTGGGTCCTTCCCGGCGGCCTGCTCGAAGAGCTTTCGGGCGTCGTGGAAGCGGAGCTGGTCGCTCAGCTCGCGGCCCTGGAGATACAGTGTCCGAGCCTCGTCCGAGGCGGACGTCACGGGGATTTCGGCGTCGTGCGCGGCGGCCGCCGTGTCCGAGGCGTTCCGGCTCGCGGTCTCGGTCTCGGAATCGCTGGGGCGGCAGCTGACGAGCGAAACGATCATGGTGTAGGCGATGAAAAAGTGCAGCGGAGAGCTTCGTCGCATGGAGAGCTCCTTGTGCACAACATGGGAAACGCGGCCAGAAGTTCGGGAGGGGCGGAAAGTGCTGCGCGCGTGCAGGGTGGCCGCGGAGAAGGGACCTGCATGTTGGCGGATTGGAGTGGGAGGAGGCTACCGCGGGGGACGAGGCATGTCAAGCGACTTGCTTCAAGGTGACATCGCTTCGGTTACTGATCACGGCCGCCAGTTCCGGTCGGAGCTTGAGCGCGTCGTTCGGCGAGATGGTCGCCCCGCAGGGGTCGGGCTGGGGGCTCCTCCGGGGACGCTGAAGAACGCTCCGGTCGGAGCCCGGGCAAACTGCGCCCGGTCTCCTCCTCTGCGCGTTCTAACGCGCCCCTGCGGAGCCCCCAGCCCGACCCCTGCAGCGGAACTTTAGTCTAGCACGCGGCTTCGGGGTGTACTACACCTAGAACCGGGGCAGCGCCTTCGCGGCCACCTGAACCGCCTGCGGGCGACTCGCGAAGATCGCGAGGACCTTTCCGCCTTTGAGCACGAACAGGCTCGGATCCGCGTAGTACGCCGGCTCCCCGACCTCCGGCACCGGCTCGACAGTGGTCGGCTTGATCGTGGCTCCGGTGCCCTCCATCTGCTTCTTCAGCTTCTCATCGGCGTCCTTGTGCTCCTTGACCAGGAATTCGTGGAACTTCTCCTTCGAGTCGAATTGGACCGGCAGCAGGTGGAGCATGATCTCTCCTCCACCGATCCCGCCCGCCTTCTCCGGGTACCAGCAGTCTCCGCCAGGCTTCGACTCCGGCGCTGCCAGCGGTTTTCCGAGAATCGCCTCCGCCTCTGCCTCCGTGAGAAGCGCGCAGAGATCGCCCTGGGCAGCGGAGTCCTTATCCACGTCTCTGCCGACCAGCGCGATCATCAGCCCTGCCGCAATGCCACAAGGCAGCAACGTCGTCATGAGACCTCCTGGGGGGCCTGCAGGTCGGCGAACACCTCCCGGATAGCGACCACCACACCCTGATACCTATATCACCGCCACCCGGTGTCGGCTAGGCGCGGCCCGCATGGACGCCGGAGTCAAACGGGGCGCGAGGTGACCCGCGCCACCACCTCGCATGCTTCGAACCCACCGACAGGAACATTCCGGCAGCCTACCATAAGATCGTTGAGTTGTACTGTCCGCCCGGCCACGCCGGGCACTGAGAAGGGGGTCGTTATGGAACCGCGCGTTTTCGCCCACTCACAGACTCACCGCCTCCGGGAACGGATGGCCGAGGCCGCGGTGGGACACGGACAAGAAGTGAGGGCTGACCTGCCCGGCATCCGGGTGACGGCCGAGAGCAACTGGCGCGGCGCGGCGGCGCCGAATGCCGGCGTCGTCTTCTTCTGCAACATGGGCTCGATCCGGGTGCGCGAAGTGCTCGACCCAGGCGACGGCGGCGCGCTGCCGAGCGAGGTGATCCTGGAGGGTATCAGCGTACCGGAGCCCGGCACCTACGACATCCTCAATGCGCTGGTCCAGTCGAATGGCGCACTTCGCATCCGCGCGGATGCCGGCACAGAAGTCGTGCCGCGGGCGCGGGGGCTCGTGGATGCGTGGGTCTAGCGGATAAGCCAAGGCGCGGCGGAGTCCGCTCCGCCGCGCCTTTCGAATACCCGCCCAGGACTTCCTTACGGCCGATCCACCGGCAGCCCACTCGGCACGGTGGCCGGCGCGATCGCGCTCGAGGTCCCGCGCCGCGGGGTCCGTCAGCGCCTTCATGAACTCGGTCACCTCGTCGATGACCACGTCGGGGAACACCACGCCGTTGAGCAACGTGTCCCGCGTCGCCAGGATATCGTCGAAGTTGTGCAGCAGCGTGCCCCGCAGCACCGGCTCGAGCCCGTTCACATCGAAGTTCCTGAGCTTAATGTCTGACTCGCTGTAGTGCGCGACGAACTCGCGCAGGCTGAAGAACGCGCCGTCGTGCCCGTAGGGCGCCGTCAGCTCGACGTTCCGGAGCGGCGGCGTGCGGAACGCGTACCGGTCGGTCGGCAGGCCCGTCTCGCGCTCGCGCCCGAAGTCGTCGCGACCCGAAGGACCGTCGCCCTTGCCAGGCCCGAACTGCGCGACCGCGACGTTGTGAAACTTGTTGTCGGTGAGCGCCGGGCCGTTGTGGCAGATCGAGCAACGCGCGCTCAGGAAGTTCTTGGCCCCGCGGAGCTGCACCTCGCTCATCGCTGCGTCGTCGCCCGCCAGGAAGCGGTCCCACGGTGAGTCGTTGAACGCCAGCCGGCCGATCAGGAAGCCGGCGATCGCGTTGCTGGCGTGCCCGAAGTTCATCTCCGCGTAGCGCGTCCCCGGATAGGCCGCCTCGAACATCCGGCGATACTCCTGGATCCGTCCCAGCCGATCCATCAACAGACGCCACACCTGCTGGGTCTGCTTGTCGTCGATCCGCGCCAGCTCGTTGCCCGTGCCCGCGCGCATCTCCTCGCGCGAGAGCACCGGGAACAGCGGCAGCGCCGAGAGGGCGCCGAACTCGAACACCCGGCTGATGTGCGGGTTGACCCGCTGCCTCGCGGGCGTCACGAAGTTGCCCTGCTCGTCGACCACCACCCGTCCGTCCCAGAAGAGCGGGCCCAGCGCTGTGAGATTGAAGCCGGACGGGGCATTCCGCGGGATGAACTCCCCGGCGGGATGGGAGCGACCCGGCCCCAGCCCGGTGCCGCCCTGGCCGATCGACAGGCTGAGGCCGTCACCGGTGCCGAACGCCGGCAGGTGGCAGGTCATGCACGAGATGTCGCGGTTGCCGCTCAGGATCTTGTCAAAGGCGAGGGCCTGGCCGAGCTGGACCAGCTCGGGGCGGATCGGCGCCGGCCGCCCCAGCGGACCGATCCCGCGCCCTGCGGCGAGGACCCGGACCTCCTGGGCCAGCGTGGCGGCGGTTGCCGCGGAGAGCTCGGTCGCGCGCGCGGGGGCAGTCGGCGCATCGTCGGCACACCCGGTGAGCAGGGTGATGCCGGCACCAAAGGCGAGGGACAGGAGGAGGCGGGGCATAACGGCTCCGATGGAGGAAGGCGGGCGGTTCGGACCCGCGGCGCTCATCTCAGAGATCGCCTTTTCGGGCGAACACCGAACAATGCCGCCGTCGCCGCTGACAGGAGGCAGGCACGATGGAGCGATCGCATACGCATCTCCACGACGAAGACCGGGCGACGGACGAGTTGATGGCAGTCTGACAAGTTCGTAGGTTCCGAAGACTACCCGCCTCGTGTTACCCTGCTGTTCTACCGCCGTTACTGCGGCCAGCGACGCAATTAAATGGTTCGTTTCCAGACACTTGGATCGTTCGAGCTGCTCGAGGGCGAGCCGCCGGGGGTCCGGCTGGTCCCGACCCAGCCCAAGCGTCTCGCCCTTCTCGCATACCTTGCCCTGGCGCTCCCGCGGGGCTTCCACCGTCGCGACACGCTCCTCGCGCTGTTCTGGCCGGAGCTGAGCGGCGAAGAGGCCCGTCGGGCGCTGCGCCAGGCGCTGCACCACCTGCGCGGCGCTGTGGGCGAGGGACCGATCGAGAGCCGGCCGGACGACCAGGTGGGGCTGCGGCAGCGCTCCATCTGGTGCGACGCGGTGGCCTTCGAGGAAGCGGTCGCGGCCGGCCGGCATGGCGAGGCGCTGGCGCTCTACCGCAACGAGTTCCTGGCCGGCGTGCACCTTCCCGACGTGAGCGTCGAGTTGGAGGAGTGGATCGAGGGGACGCGGGCGCGCCTGCACCAGGCGGCTGGCGAGGCGGCGGCGGCGCTCTCAGGCGAGGCCGAGCACGCCGGGGACCTCGGCCGCGCGGTCGAGGCGGCGCGCGCGGCTCACGACCTCCAGCCCGACGACGAGTCGGGCGCGCGGCGTCTCATGCAGCTCCTCGACCGCCGGGGCGACCGGGCTCAGGCGCTGCAGGTATATGAACGGCTCGCGCGCCGGCTGTCGTCCGAGTACGAGACGGCGCCGTCCGCGGAGACCACGGCGTTGGCCCGCTCGCTCCGGGAGGTAGCAGAGGCGGGACCGGGTGAAGCCACAGGTGCGCCGCGTGAGACTCCCGCGCTCGCCACCGCCCGTGCACCCTCCCGCACGCCCTGGGTCCTCGTCGTCGCTCTCCTCCTGGCCGTCGCCTTCCTCTTATATCTGCGGCGCCCGGCGGAGCCGACCCTCCTCTCGACCGCCGGCCTCGAGCCGGGCGACCGGGTCATCGTGGCCGATTTCGAGAACCACAGCCGAGACTCGATCCTCGCCGACGTCGTCACCACCGCGTTGCGGCTCCAGCTGTCGCAGTCGCCGCTGGTCCGCGTGCTGAGCCCGTCGGCCGCGCAGGCGGCGCGCCGCCGGATGCAGGATCCCGACCCGCTCGCGCCACTCAGCGACACCGTGGCCCAGCTCCTCGCCGCACGGGAAGGTCTCGGCCTCGTGGTGCGCGGCGACGTCTCCAGCGTCGGGCCGGGCACGGTCATCTCGGCCCAGCTCGTCATGCCCGCCACCGGCCGCCCGCTGGTGACGGTGCGCGAGACCGCGGCCGACTCGACCCACCTGCTCGAGACGATCGACGAGGTCGCCCGCGAGTTGCGCGAGCGGATCGGCGAGTCGGCCCGCGCCGTCCGCGCGGCGCCGCCCTTCCGCCAGATCACCACCGCCTCGCTCCCGGCGCTACGCCGCTGGACCGAAGGGCAGGCCGTCCTCGCCGTGGGCGACCGGCCCAAGGGAAGGCAGCTGATCGAGGAAGCGGTGGCACTCGACACGACGTTCGCGCTCGCCTGGCGCTCGCTGAGCATCCTGTATGGCAGCCTCGGCCCGCGTGACGCGATGGTCGACGCGGCCACCCGGGCGTATCGACACCGCGATCGGCTCACCGACCGGGAGCGGCATCTCGTCAGCGCCGAGTACCACATGGTGACGGGCGACTACCAGCGGGCGTTCGCCGACTACGACTCGCAGCTCGTGACGACGCCGGACGACGCCGGCATCCTCGGCAGCGCGGCCTACCTGCATTTCCGGTTGCGCGAGTTCGACCGGGCGGAGCGCCGCTACCAGCGCGCCATGGAGTCCGATTCCACCCTCACCGCGCTGTACTTCGGGCTGATCGAGTCGCGTATCAACCTCGGCCGGCTGGATGCCGCGCGATCGACGCTGGCCGCCTTCCGACGGCGATTCCCCGGCAACCTCTTCGCGGAGTGGGAGGAGATCTATCTCGCGGCTGCCACCGAGTCCCTGGACAGCACCGAGGCGCACGCGCGCCGTCTGCTCGAGCTCTCGCCGGACGACGCGGACCACCGGGGCGAGGCTCTCAGCACGCTCGCCAATGCCGCCCTGCTGCGCGGCCGCATGAGCGAGTCCGCCCGCCTGCGTCAGCAGGCCATGCGGGCGTACGAGGCCAACGGCGACTTGGCGGGCTATTACCTGGAGGTGCTGGCGGTTGCCACCGCCGAGGCGTCGCTCGCCCACCGGCCGGACCGCGCGCGACGGGTCGTGGAGGACGCCCTGCGGCGGCATCCGCTCGACTCGCTCCCGGCGGGCGCCCGGCCGTACGTCCGCCTCGGCATCCTCTACGCGGGCATTGGCGACCTCGACCGCGCGGCCGAGATGCAGGCAGCGATCGAGCGCCACGGGCTGACGCAGGACCGCTTCGCCGAGGCCGAGTGGCACCGGCTCCGCGGAAACATCCTCCTCGCGCGGCACCGCTATCTCGAAGCGCAGACGGAGTTGCGTCTCGCGGCCGAGCAGGAGGAATGCGCCCTCTGCAGCCTGCCCGCGCTGGGCCGGAGCTACGAGCTCGCCGGGCGCGCGGACTCGGCGGTCGCGGTGTACGAGCGCTACCTGCGGACGCCGTGGATGAAGCGGCTCGAGCTGGACGCGGTGGAGCTGCAGCCGATCAGCGTCCGGCTGGCCGAGATGTACGAGGGGCGCGGGGACCGGGACAGGGCGGCGGCAATGTACCGGCGGGTCGCGGAGCGCTGGAGGTCAGGGGAGGGGGATATGGGCCGGACGGCTGCGCGGGCCGCGGCGCTGGTGGGAGTGGAGTAGAGACTGCCTCCTGCGGGTGTCATCCCGAGCGAAGCGAGGGATCTTGCTCGGCCTGGCTCGAGCCACGCCGGGCAAGATCCCTCGCTCCGCTCGGGATGACAGCGACGCGCTCAAGCCCCCCGCCGCACCAGCCGCATCGCCAACGACTCCGGCGGCCGCGTGAGCATCGCGGGCACCGGGGCCGGTGCCGGCCCGTCGCCCACCGGCAACACCCGCCACCGCTGCGCGATCGTGGCCAGGAGCAGCACGGCCTCCTGCGTCGCGAAGTGCTCGCCGATGCAGACCCGCGGCCCACCGCCGAACGGAAAGAACGCGAACTTGGGCCGCGCGGCCCGCTCCTCCGGCGCCCAGCGCCGCGGGTCGAACCGGTCGGGCTCGGCGTAGAAGCGCGGATCGCGGTGGGTGACGTACTGGCTCAGGATGACCACGGCGCCCCTCGGCAGCACGTAGCCGCCCAGCTCGTGCGGGGTGACCACCCGCCGGAAGATCATCGGGATCGTGGGCCGCAGGCGGAGCGTCTCCGCCACCACCCAGCCCGTGTACGTCAGGTCCGGCGCATCCGCCGGCCGCGGAGGCCGCCCGCCCAGCACCGTGTCGACCTCACGGTGGAGCTCGCGCTCCGCTTCGGGATGATCCGCGAGCAGGCACCAGCACCAGGTGAGCGCGTTCGCGGTCGTCTCGTGCCCCGCGAGAAAGAAGGTCACCACCTCGTCCCTGATCTGCCGCGGGCTCAGCCCGCTCCCGTCGCCCTCCACATCCCGCGCCGAGAGAAGAATCGACAGGAGATCCTGCGTGTTTCCCTCAGCTTGTCGCCGTAGCTCGATGAGACGGTAGACCCGGTCGTCCAGACGGGCCCGCGCCCGCAGGAAGCGACGGGTCTGGGGTAGGGGAAGACGCTCGAGCACGCGGGCGAACGGAAACGTGAACGGCGTGAAGAGCGCCAGGGCCGCATTCAGGAACTCGCGGACATCCTCACCCGCGTCCTCCTCTCCGCTGCCGAACATGGTCTGGGCGATGATCCCCAGGGTGAGCTGCATCATCTCGGTGCGGAGCGAGACCTCGCCGGCCTCCTGCCGCTCGCTCCAGCGCGCGCGTGTTCCACCATCACGCTCGCGTAGTCCGACAGACGATCGCGATGAAAGGCCGGCTGGAGCAGGCGGCGCTGTCTCCGGTGGGCCTCGCCCTGCGCGCTCAGCAGACCCTCGCCCGTGACGCTTTTGCCGGCCTCGAAGGCGAGGCCGGTGAAGTGCCTCGCGTTGGTGACCAGCACTTCGCGGACGAGGTCCGGGTGACTGGCCAGGTAGAGGTCTATCGAGCCGAGGCGGTGGTAGGCGAGGTCGCCATAGGTACGGGAGATCTGCCGCAGGAACTCCGGTGGGTCGCGCCGGAACGCGAGAAACGATGCCCCTGGAATACGGTCCCGGGGTCCCGGTGGCCGTAGGGGCCTTACCCTCCTGTCGGTGACGGATATCACTGCGCCATCCCTGCCGAAAGACGAAACCTACAGCAGAGTCGGGCCCTCCATGGATAATGGCCCTCTATCACGAGAAGCCGAACCCGGAGGAAGAGATGAGGTCCAGGCAACCAAGACCGCAGGGGAGTTACGAGCCCACGTTGGTCTACCGGCTCGCCGAGGAAGCGCGCTTGGACGGCGTGAACCTCAGGTCGGCGCCGGGGCCGTGGCGGCCCACCGAGCGGCGGGTGAGGCGGCCGGGACGGAAGAGTCTCACGGTGGTCCCGGTCGTGACCAACGAGCAGACCGAGGTGATGGTCGACACGAAGGAACATGCCATCGATGTCGCGGGCCTGCTCAACTGGTGTGGCGTGCACGAGCTCAACCCGATTCCGGAGCTGACACCGCCCGCCGCTTGACGCGCTACTTCTCCGCACTGAGCAGCCGCTGGTAACGCCCCACCTCCGCGGCTGCTCCCGTGCGCCGAGACAGCTCCACCAGCCGCCGCAACGTCTCCTGTCGCTCCCTCCCGCTCCAGTAGTCGCTTCGCTCCCGCAGCTCGCGATAGGCCTCGCGCAGAAGTTGTTCCGCCTCGGAGTAGCTACCCTTGAGGGCAAGTGCGTACCCCAGGTCTCGCCGCGCGGCCGAGGTCTCGGATTGTCCTGCGCCGAGCAGTTTCGTCTTGGTGGCCAGCGCTTCCCGCAGGAGGGGCTCCGCCTCGGTTGGCCGGCCGCGATCGCTCAGCACGGCACCGAGCTGGCCGAGTGCCCGCGTCGCCTCGAGGCTTTCCGGTTGCGATGCCCGGTCGATGGCCAGCGCCTGGCGAAGAAGCCGCTCTGCTTCAGCAGTCTTATCGCTGAGGCGCTTCAGGATGCCGAGGTTCAGCAGACTGCGGGCCACGTCCGGGTTCGAGTCGCCCGGCAGCTTCCGGCGCGCGGCCAGTGTCTCGCGAAAGAGTGTTTCCGCTTCGTCGTATCGCCCTTGCTCGCGGATGTCGATGCCCAGCTCGTCCATGGACGCCAGCGTGGTGCGGTGCTCCGCGCCGAGTGTCCGCCGCCAGATTCCGGTCACTTCTCTGAGGTCGCGTTCGGCTGCCTCGAACCGGCCCTGCCGGTAGCGGAAGTCGGCCAAGTTCTCCAAGAGCATGGCCACATGACTGTTGTCCGGCCCCAGCAACGGCCGGTGCAGTTCGACCGCCGGCGCGGTGAGAGACTCGGCCTCGGCGTACCGCCCACCCTTCGCCAACAGCGACCCCAGCCACATCACTGAGTGCGCCAGCTCCGAGTGCCCCTGCGGGTAGATGCGTCGCTGCCCCTCGATGACCTCCTTCAGCAGCCGCTCGGCCTCAGCGACGTTGCCTTGAGCCTCGCGCACCGCAGAGAGATTGCTCAGCGTCCACAGGAGCGAGGGATGGTGAGGCGGGAGCAGCCTGCGCCAGGTGGTCAGTGCCGCACCGATCGCGCTGTCCGCTCCCGGGAGGTCGCCCTGGCGGAGCAGCTCGTAGCCCAGGTCGTCGAAGACTCCCGCGACCTCTCGACTCCCCGGTCCGTGGTGTCGTAGAGCGATCACGAGCGCCTCGCGCAGCAGTGCCTCGGCTTCCTCGTGCCGGCCCGTGAAGGTGTGGATGCGCCCAAGGGACTCGAGCGGGATCACCAGAGACGGGTCGTCCGGATGCCGCCGACGCAGTCGCTCGATCGCCTCGCGCAGCAGCGGTTCGGCGCGATCGAACTTGCTCTGCACGATCAGATTGCCGGCCCAATCGCTGAGCGCCGTCGCCAGGTCCGCGTCCATCTCGCCCGGCAGCGTCCGGAGCAGTGCGACGGCCTGGCCGAACAGCGTGTCCGCCTGCGGGACCTGTCCGAGCGCGCCGTACACGGCCGCGACCGCGCTCAACAGTCGCGCGCGCACGACCGGTTGCGCCGTGAGGGCGGTGTCGAGATCGCGGCGGCCCCGATCCAGCAGCTCCCGCACGGTGAGATCCCGGCCCAACGACTGTCCCGGCGCCGCCGCCACGAAGAGTCGGACGAGGAAGTCCCGTACCGCCCGCTCCTTCGCCGCCTCGGCCGACGCTACCCGTGCCTGCTCCGCCGCCACCCGTGCCTGCCAGGCGGTGCCCCACGAGCCCCACCACCAGCGACAGCGCGACCGCGACGCCCGCCGCGACACCGAGCCGGTGGCGGTCGACGAACTTGGTCGCCCGATAGCCCCAGGTGTCGGGCCGCGCCGTGACCGGCAGGCCGTCCAGGTAGCGGTTGATGTCGGCCGCGAGCTGTTCGACGGTGGGGTAGCGGCGGTCGGGCTCCTTGCGGAGCGCCTCAGCACGATGGTGTCGAGATCGCCGCGCAGCGCGCGCCCGCGCCCGGCGGCCGCAACCGAGCTCGGCGCCTCGGGCACGCTGGTCACGATCGACCGCGCGCTCGATCTCGGTCGGCGTCCGGCGCTCGCAGCGGTGCGCCCGCCGGCCGGTCAGCAGCTCGTAGAGCACGCCGAGCGCGTAGACGTCGGTGGCGGTCGTGACCGGCTCGCCGCGCATCTGCTCGGGCGCGGCGTACTCCGGCGTCATGACCGGACGCCGGTCTCGGTGTCAGCCCGGTCTCGGCCGCCCGGCTCCTGGCTCCAGCAGCTTGGCGATCCCGAAGTCGAGCAGCTTCACCTGCCCGTCGCGCGTCACCAGGATGTTGGCGGGCTTGAGATCGCGATGGACCACGAGGTTCTGGTGGGCGTAGTGCACCGCCTCGCAGACGTCGCGGAACAGCCGGAGGCGCTCCTCCGACGTCCGAGGCCGCGCGCTCGCAGTGCGCGGTGATCGGCCGGTCCCCTCGACGTACTCCATGACGAAGTAGGGCTGCGCCGTCGGCGCTCACGCCGCCGTCGAGCAGCCGCGCGATGTGCGGATGGCTGAGCCGGGCCAGGATCTGCCGCTCGGCGAGGAAGCGCCGGTGGATGCTCGTCCGAGTCCATCCCGCGCTTGACGAGCTTGAGGGCGACCCGCTGCTCGAACTGCCCGTCGGCCCGCTCGGCGAGGAACACGGCGCCCATCCCGCCCGGCCCAGCTCGCGCACCAGCCGGTAGGGGCCGATCGTCCGCCCGGCCGGGTCCGCCTCGGGTGACTCGCTCCGGGCGGCAACGGTCAGGCGCCAGCCCTCCAGCTCCATGAAGCGCGTGGCAGCCGCGTCGGCGCGCAGCAGGGACTCGACCTGCTGCCGGAGCGCGGCATTGCCGGCGCAGCGCTCGGCGAGCCATCGCCCGCGGTCGGCCGACGGGATCTCGAGCGCCTCGTCGAACAGCCGGTCGCCTCGTCCCAGCGGTAGTCGGCGCCCGCCGTCACGCGGTGAGCTCCTGATACAGCCACGCCTTCGCCCGGCGCCAATGCCGCTGCACGGTGCGGACGCTCCCGCCGGTCGCCTCGGCGGTTTCCTCCTCCGTGAGACCGGCGAAGAACCGGCACTCGACCACCCGCGCCATGGCCGGGTCGTGCGCCGCGAGCCGGTTGAGCGCCTCGTCCACGGCGAGGAGCGCCTCGGCGCGCTCGTCCGCGGGCACCAGTCCCTCCTCCAGCGCAACGACCCGGATGCGCCCGCCTCGCTTCACCGCGCCGCGCTTGCGGGCGTACTCCACCAGGATCTGCCGCATCGCCCTCGCCGCGACGCCGAAGAAGTGACCCCGATCGCGCCATTCCACCCGGCCTGGTCCACCAGCTTGAAATACGCCTCGTGCACCAGGCCCGTGGTGCTCAAGGTGTGGCCGGTCTGCTCGTGGCGGAGGGTGTGGTGGGCGATCCGGCGCAGCTCTTCGTAGACGGAGCCGAAGAGCCGGTCGATGCCCTCGCGGTGGCCCGCTCGGGCCTCCAGCAGGAAATCGGTGATGGCCGTCATCCGCGATTCCGCGCCGCGCACGCCGCGGAGCATCGGGGGGAATGTTCGGGGTGCCTGCTTCGGCGAAGATACGGCCGGCCGGGGGGGCTGGCAACGCGGGTGGCGGGATTTCGGCCGGACCTGCGCATGTGGAGTGCGGTCCCATTTCCCGGACGTCACCGGGGCCCAGCACCCGATCCGGAGGTCTCCAATGTTCGCCCGTTCATCGGTCGTCGGCCTGCTCGCCACGGTCACACTCTCACTCCCGGCCGACCCCGGCGCGCCGTACTTCACCCTTCAGTCCAGCGGCGCCGTCCGGCTGGCGGTCAGCAGCGCGGACGCGCGGTTAGAGCTCATGCCCGAGCCGGTCAACCAGCGTCCAGTGCTCGGCATATCACTCGGCGCCACCCAAGGCGATGTGGCGCTCCTGCTCTACACCTACGCGGACGAGACCCTTCGCCCTGGCCGGTATCCGGTCGCCTCTTCGCTGCCCGAGCAGCCGTTCGCCGGGCGCCGGTTCCACCCCTGCATCGTCGCCGGGACCGTGGAGCGTCCGGTGGGCTTCTTCCACGGGGAGTCCGGCTGGGTGACGATCATCGCCGCCGAGGACGGCCGGATCTCCGGGACGTACGAGATCCGGGCGCGCGGCTTCCTTGCTGACGATGCGTCGGTCGAGGACCAGTGGGTGACGGTCCGGGGAACGTTCGGCGCGGAAGGCGACAGCACGGTGACCGGCATACGGTCGGTCTCCGCGGTCACGCAGTAGCGGTCATTCGTCGGCACTCAACGAAAGGAGTCTCCTGCCATGCGTTCACTCTATGCATTCCCCCTGGTGGCCGGGTGCGTCCTGATTGCTGCAGGGTGCGGTGATGAAGGCGGCGGCGTCACCGATCCGGCAGTCCAGGCCACCGCGCTCAGCAAGCTCCTTCCCGATCACAATACGCTGCGCGCCCAGCTGCGTGCCGTTCTGGAGGAGCAGAACGGCGGCCTCGGCTTCGAGATGTGGGCCACCATCCTGGATCGGAACGGCAAGGTGGTCGACGTGGTCTTCAGCGGCGAGAACCGGGGCGACCAGTGGCCCGGCAGCCGGGTGATCTCGGCGCAGAAGGCCAACACCGCCAACGCCTTCAGCCTGGAAGGCTTCGCGCTGAGCACCGCCAATCTCTTCGCGGCGGTCCAGCCCGGCGGGAGTCTCTTCGGCCTGCAGGAGAGCAATCCGGTGGACACCCGCAGTGGCCTACAAGGGGCCGGTCCGGCGTACGGGCAGCCAACGATCCGATGATCGGCGAGCGGATCGGCGGGATCAACGTCTTCGGCGGCGGGCTGGCGCTCTACGCGCCCGACGGCACGCTCCTCGGCGGACTGGGCGTGAGCGGCGACACCTCGTGCACCGATCACATCATCGCCTGGAAGCTGCGCCACTCGCTGAATCTGGACAACGTGCCCGCCGGTCCGGATGCCGACAGCAACACCGACAACATCATCTACATCGACGGCACGCTCGACGGCTTCGAGCACCCGACCTGCTTCGATACCCAAGGCCAGGGCAACCACATCGACATCGGCAACGATCTACCGACCACCCATCCCGTAGGGCCGGACGAGTAGGGAAGGGTGGGGTACGGCGGGCGAGTCTCCGCCTACCTCATCCCGAGCGAAGCGAGGGACCTGCTCAGCGGGCATCGAGCTCGGCTGAGCAGGTCCCTCGCTTCGCTCGGGATGAGGTGCGGTCGGCGTGAATGCGGTGCGGGAACTTGCCCGGAGCCTCGAGCGGCACGAGCTTCTCGGCAGGGAGCAGAATCCGGGGTGCACGCCGGTGTTCGACCCGCTCAGGAAGCTCAGGGTCTGCGAGTTGGCTCCGCGCTAGGGTGCTCGGTGCGCGGGGCCCCGGCCTTGCCCACGTCCGGTACGTGCGACATCGTATCCGCGGGGCGTATGGGGGGCGGCGGCAGCAAACCACTACCGGAGAAGGGACCCATGCCGATCGATCGCACTCGCGAGGTGATGTCCCGCTACTGGGATTCCGAGCACCAGGACGTGAGCATGATGGCGGAGGACGTGGTCTTTACCCACATGGCCACCGGCGATGAGCATCGGGGGCCGGACGGGGTCCGGCGAATGCTGGACTACATGTACCGGCAGGCCTTCGACGCCACGGCCGAGATCCGGTCCCGAGTCTTCGGCGAGAGCCAGGCGGTGCTGGAAGCGGAGTTCGTCGGGAAGCACATCGGGGACTTCGCGGGTATTCCCGCCACCGGCCGCTCGGTTCGCGTGCCCTTCTGCGTGATGTACGATCTCGAGTCCGGCATGATCAAGCGCGGGCGTGTCTATATGGAAATGCCCGTCCTCATGCGCCAGCTCGGCAAGGTGCCGGCGGCCGCCGGAGCGACGACCTAGTCGGCGAGCAATATCAGCGACTCCTCCACGAACGACTCCGCGTAAGGGGAAGACCGGGCTCGGTCCCGGTCGAGGCCCCTGCGCGGCCGTCAGGCCGATGCCGGCGCCAACATGACCGGTCCCCGCCGGCTTTTGCGCAATATTGTAGACGGCCCGCAGCAACTGGGGGATGAACCGATGTCCGACGCAATCGAGACCCACGGTCTCGTCAAGAACTTCAAAGACACCCGCGCCCTGGACGGCGTGGACCTCCGCATCCGCCAAGGGTCCGTCTTCGGCCTGCTCGGCCCGAACGGCGCGGGCAAGACCACCACCATCCGCATCCTCGCCACGCTCCTCCGGCCCGACGCCGGCACGCGCCACCGTGCTGGGCCACGACGTCGTGCGCGACGCCGCGATGGTCCGCCAGAAGGTGAGCCTGACCGGGCAGTACGCCTCGGTGGACGAGGATCTCACCGGCCACGAGAACCTCGTGCTCATGGGCCGCCTGCTCGGCCTCTCGTGGCGCGAGCGCCAGGCAGCGCGCGCACCGAGCTGCTCGAGGCCTTCGGCCTCGCCGAGGCCGCGGGGCGGCAGGTGCAGACCTACTCCGGCGGCATGCGGCGGCGCATCGACATCGCCGCCAGCCTGGTGGCGATCCCGGAGATCCTGTTCCTCGACGAGCCGACCACCGGTCTCGATCCGCGCAGCCGGAACCAGGTGTGGGAGCTGGTGCGCCGCATCGCGGCCGAGGGGACCACCGTGCTGCTCACGACCCAGTACCTCGACGAGGCGGACCGGCTCGCGGAGCGTCTGGCCGTGATCGACCACGGCCGCGTCATCGCCGAGGGCACCAGCCGCGAGCTCAAGGCCTCGGTCGGGTCGAGCGCGCTGCACGTGCGCCTCGCCAGCGCGGACCAGCGCGACGCGGGCGCAGGAACTGGTCGCACGGGTGCTGGGCGACGGCGTGCTGCCGGTGACCGATCCGGCGACGCGTGACCGCGCGGCTTGCCAGCACCGGCCAGGCCGCCGCCGTTCTCGCCGCGCTCACCGAGGCCAGCGTGGACGTCGCCGAGTTCTCGGTCGGGAATCCCAGCCTGGACGAGGTGTTCTTCGCGCTCACCGGCCGTCCCGCGGAAGAGGCGGCACAGGAGGCCACGCCATGACGACCGACGTCCTCCCCACCGGCGAGCGGACCCACCAGCTGCTCGCGATGCACGCGCGGCCCCGGCCCGCGTCGGCGCTGTCCGCCGTGGCGACCCTCGCCTGGCGCGCGATGCTCAAGATCAAGCACGTGCCGTTCCAGCTGTTCGACGTGACCGTGATGCCGATCATGTTCACGCTGCTGTTCACCTACATCTTCGGCGGCGCGCTCGCGGGGTCGCCGCGCGAGTACATCCAGTACCTGCTGCCCGGGGTGCTGGTGCAGACGATCGTGTTCATCACGGTCTACACCGGCATGGGACTCAACACCGACATCACACAAGGGGCTGTACGACCGTTTCCGCTCGCTTCCGATGTGGCAGCCGGCGCCGCTGTTCGGCGCGCTCGCGGGCGACCTGTTCCGCTACTCGGTCGCCTCCGCGCTGATCCTCATCGTGGGCCTGATCCTCGGCTTCCGCCCGCAGGGCGGCGCGCTCGGCGTGCTGCTGGCGGTGGCGCTGGTGATGATCTTCTGCTTCGCGCTCTCCTGGCTGCTGGATCATCATCGGCATGCTGGTCCGCACGCCCGAGTCGGTCATGACGACGAGCTTCCTCTTCCTCATGCCGCTCACGTTCGCGAGCAACATCTTCGTGGACCTGTCGACCATGCCGCCGCTGGCTCCAGGCGGTCGTCGGCCGGAACCCGGTGACGCACCTGGCCAACGCGTCGCGCGGGCTGATGCACGGCAAGCCGGTGGGGGCGGATGTCGCCTGGGTGCTGATGGCGTCCGCGGTCATCGTGGTCGTGGCCGTCGCCGATCGCGATGCGGATGTATCGCAAGGAGCGGTGAGGGGGCGGGGTAGGCCGTAGGCGTTGTCATCCCGAGCGCCGCGTACCTCATCCCGAGCGGAGCGAGGGACCTTCTCCACCGCGCTCGAGCCATTCCCCGGCAAGATCCCTCGCGTTCGCTCGGGATGAGGTACGCCGCGCTCGGGATGACGTCCCGCGCTCGGGATGACCGCTCTCGGGATGACAGATGTAGCTGACGCTCCCTGCGCCCGGGGGAACACCCCGTCAACCACCCCTGTTCTTATTGGTGGAAGGCACGACGGATCCAGAAGACAGCGGTCTTCCCGGCGTGCCGGGTAGAAAGCAGGTTCGTCGAGGAAGTCATATGTTCACCCCAATGCTGTTGCTTGCTGCGTCGGCACTTACCCCCACTCTCACATCCCTGCCTACGGCGGCTCCCGACCCGCCGATCCGTGTCTGGTTCAATTCCGACGGCGACTACGCCCTGGGCGACCGGGCCAAGGTCTACGCCAAGTCAGCGGAAAACGGCTACTTGCTCGTCCTCCGAGCGGACGCGTCCGGGCGGGTCCGGGTGCTCTTCCCGGTGGATCCCCAGGACGATCAGCACATCGGCGCCGGTAAGAAGTACGAGCTGAAGGGCCGCGGAGGGCGGGAGTCCTTCATCGCGGACGACACCAACGGTCACGGCACCGTGCTCGCCGCCGTCTCCGAGTCGCCTTTCCAGATGGACCGGTTCACCAAGGATGGCCATTGGGACACAAAGGCGCTGTCCACCGAGCAGGTGCGCAATGATCCCGAGGTCGGGCTACTCGCTCTCGTGCAGGAGATGCAGCCGTCCGGTGGTCGGTTCCAGTACGACGTCGCGACCTATGTGGCCTCGGAGCGCTACACTCGCGAGCTCTACCCCGGGCCCTATGACCGGTACGGCTGGTGGGGCTACGACCCATTCTGGGGGCCGAGAGTGGGTTTCGGTTTCCACTATCGCCCCTGGTATCGCCCGTGGGCCTTCTAGTTCCACGCTGAAACCGGTCGGCGCCGGCAGGCGTAGGGCCAGCCTCTCATAGGAGGCTGGCCCATGTCGTCGGCGCTCGAGACCGTAGGCCTGATTGCTCTAGTTGTCGCCTGGCCATGCTTCGCCCGCGAAGGTCTCGCTCAGGCACCTGCCGCTCCGCTCGCTCTCACCGGCGCCACCATCTATCCCGCACCTGACCAGCCCGCCATCCGCGACGGCGTCGTGCTTCTGCGCGACGGCCGCATCGCCGCGGTAGGACGCCGGAGCGAGGTCGCCGTACCGGCCGGCACCGAGGCGATCGACTGCACCGGTCTCACGATCACGTCCGGGTTCTGGAACAGCCATGTGCATTTCGGCGAGCGGAAATGGGAGCAGGCCGAGAAGTTGCCCCCCGCGGAGGCCGCGGAGCAGCTGCGGCAGATGCTGACTGGTCACGGATTCACCCGGGTGTTCGATATCGGATCTCCGCTGAAGAACACCCTCGCGCTCCGGAGCCGGGTCGCGGCCGGAGAGGTGGAGGGGCCGGGAATCCTCACCACCGGCGGCATCATCTGGCCCAAGGGCGGCGTGCCGTCGCTGCCGCTGATGGAGGCGCTCGGCTTCATCACCGAGCCACAGCACGAAGTAGCCTCGCCAAAGGAGGCCGCCGCGCGGGCGCGCGAGCTGCTGGACGCGGGCGCCGACGGGATCAAGGTGTACGCGGCCACTTGGTTCGGCGAGCCGGTGGTGATGCCCAAGGCGGTGATCGCCGCCGCCGCGGCGGAGGCGCACGCCCGGGGCAAGCTCCTCTTCGCCCATCCCTCCAATGCCGCAGGACTGCAGGCCGCGCTGGCCGGCGGCGTGGACGTGGTCGTGCATACCGCTCCCAGCATGAAGACCTGGGGCGACTCGCTCGTCGCACAGATAGTGAAGGCGGGAGTCGCAGTGATTCCGACGCTCAAGCTGTGGCGGTACGAGACCCGGAGCGCCAGGCTGGCGTTCGCGCGGCCGTTCGCGCAGGCGGGTGTGGACGAGCTGCGCGCCTTTCATAAGGGAGGAGGGACGGTGTTGTTCGGCACCGACGTCGGCTACATGCTGGACTACGACACCGCCGAAGAGTTCGCCCTGATGGCGGAGGCGGGGATGGATTTCCCGGCAATCCTGGCGTCGCTCACGACCAACCCGGCGCGCCGGTTCGGCTTCGGCGATCGAAGCGGCCGCGTCGCCGCCGGCATGGACGGGGACCTGGTGGTGCTGGAGGGGGATCCCGCACGTGATATCGGGGCGCTGGCGCGGGTGAGGTACACGGTGCGGCAGGGGAGGATCGTCTACCGGCGGCCCTAGCTGTCGCCGCGGATTCGCACGGTCCGCGCCAGCTCGTCCGTGTGCTGGAGCACCTTGCGCCGGAGGTCCTCCGGCAACCGCGGATGGTCGTCCAGGTAGCGCTGCACCGTCGCCAGGGCCGAGTCGCTCGTCTGACCCCGGAGAAACGCGGCGAGCCAGCTCTCGAGAAAGAAGATCCGGCGATTGGTCTGGATGAACGGGAGCGAGTCGAGCGCCGGTCGCAGGTACGGGAGCGTGACCTTCTCGTGCTCCAACGCTGCGAACTCCTCCAGGCTCTCGGAGGCCCACTCTTCGTTGAGAGTGGAGTCGGCGAAGTAGCGCACCCAGTAAGCCTGCTTGGTCGCGGCGTCCGGCCTTCCGGCGCCGACGATGAACCTGCGGCGGCGACCATCGGGGGTGGTGTCGCGCTTCGTCTGAGCGGCCAGTCGTGCGTCGGCGGTGGCGGCGTTCAGCTCGAGCAGTCGGGCGACGATGGCCCAGCGGGTCGGATCGCGGAGCGGCTCGCCGGCGAGTGAGTCCGTGGAGAGCAGCGAGTCGAGGGTTACCACGCCAGCGTTCGAGGCAGCGAGCCCGATGAATGTATCGGCGTACGCCTTGCGGATACCGTACGGACGCCTGGGGTCCTGCAGGCCGTCTTTGAGCACTCGCTCAACGCTGCCCTGCATCCGGGCTCGCGCTTGCGGCGTGAGGTAGGCCCGCACAGCTCGGTCGAGTCGCGCTAGCACCACCGGCACGATCTGCTCATCTTCTTCGCTGGCCAGCTCCTCCAGTGCCATCCGGGCGAACCGCTCGGGCTCCATGCGCGACTCGCGCACCTGGTCCCACAGCGCTCCCCACAGCATCGCGCGCAGCAGGTCGTCCTTCACTCGGCCGAGTGCACCGCCCTCGAGCGCGTGCACGCTGGCACTGTCGAGCAGGGTGAGGAAGTAGCCGTAGTCGCCCGCATTGGCGAAGACGAAGTCGGGAGCAGGCTTGCCGGCCGCGGAGCTCACTTCGGTGACGGTGTCAAGGAGCTCAACCGGAATCCGGACCGGCGCGCGGCGGCCAGAGACGAGGAGCACCTCGGTGCGCTGCCTCCAGGGCTGGTCGCCGGACAGGGTCTGCGCCGGGTGCTGTACCAGTTCCAGCCGGGCGATCCGCCCTTTGCGCACCGTCATCCGCTGCTTCACGAGCGGCATCCCCGGGCGCAGTATGAAGTCCCGTCCGAATCTGTCCAGCGGCTGCCCCGCCGCGCGCCCGATCGCGCCGAGCAGGTCGCGCCAGTCCGCGTTCCCGTAGGCGTGCGTCTCGAGGAAGCTCCGGATTCCACCCTGAAAGGCGCGGTCACCCACCAGGTACTCGAGCTGCTTCAGCACCGAGGGCGCCTTGTTGTAGACGATGGCGCCGTAGTTGCTCTTGGCCTGGTCGAGGTTACCGAGCTCCTGCCAGAGCGGCCGGGTGCCGGCGGTCTGGTCCACCGCATAGGCCGACGGCTTGTTGCCGAGGTAGAAGGTCTTCCACGCGCCCGCCTTGGGCACCAGCGCTGCGAGCGCCTTGGACGCCATGAAGGTCGCGAAGCCCTCCTTGAGCCACAGGTCGTCGAACCAGCGCATGGTGACGAGGTCGCCGAACCACTGGTGTGCCGCCTCGTGCAGGACCGTCGAGAACCGGCCGAGCAGGCGGGGCAGTGTCGGCCGCTCGCGGAAGATGAATCCGTCCTCGCTGTAGAAGACGACGCCGGGATGCTCCATGCCGCCGAAGGGGAACGCGGGCGCGAGCACGAAGTCGAACTTCTCGAACGGGTACGGCCGCCCGAAGTAGCCTTCCATCCAGTCGAGCGCGCGCCGATTGAGCGCGAGCAGCGTGTCCAGGTCCGCCTCCCGGGCGCGGGAGCGGCGGACGTAGGCGTTGATGGTGCGGCCGCGCTCCGTCGCGCTCACCCGATGCCATGGCCCCGCGGCGAAGGCGATGAGGTAGGTGCTGATGGGCGGGGTCTCGGCGAACCTCGTGGTGATCCGGCCGGTAGTCGTGTCCGCAGAGGCGGCCGGACTATTGGCGACGGTCAGCCAGGCGGCTGGTGTCGTCAGCGACAGACTCACGCGCGCTTTGAGGTCTGGCTGGTCGAAGCAGGGAAAGAGCTGGCTCGCGTCGGCGGGGACGAGCAGGGTGTAGAGATAGTCGCTGCCGTCGCTCGCGTCGTGGCTTCGGATGATGCTCGCCCCGGACGCCGCGATGTCGGCGACGAACCAGAAGTCGAGCTCGTTCTCGCCAGTGCGGAGCAGACGGGCAGGGATGACGGGATGGCCGTCGGTGACCGTCGATCGCTCTATTATCGCGCCGTTCGCGACGGCGCGGATCAAGCGGCGGCCACGGAAGTCCAGCACCAGATCACCGGTTGCCATGTACTGAAAGCGCACCGTCACGCGGCCGGTGGCGCTGTCGAGGGCGGTAAGATCGAGCTGCAGGTCGTAGCGGACGTCGGCGATGGTCGCGGCGCGATGCCGCGCGAGCGCAAGCGAGACGCCGCGCGTGAGCGGTGGATCGCCGGCGTGCGTGGGGGACTGCGCGAGTGCGAGGGTCGCGAGGAGGGCAGGGAGCACAACGGAATCTACGCGATTCAGTCATCGCAACCCGTGCGCCGCGGACTTCGTAGTGAGGCAGTATCCCCACCGAAGGCCAGAGAACGATGAAGTTGGCCCTGTTGTGTGCTATTCAGCTGTCCCTCCCGCTCAGGATCTGGGCACTGCCGGTGCAGTCGAGCGCCGCGCGCCCCGGACCACGCAATGCCCACGGCACGGTTTACGACCTGCGCGACAGCGCCCTCGTGCTCTATGGCGGCGCCACCGCGGACGCGGTCCGCGGCGATACCTGGCGCTGGAAGGCTGGGACCTGGCGCCTCGTCTCGCTCGACGGCCCCGGTCCACGGACCTTTCCCGCCCTTGCCTACGACTCGGCGCGTGGTGAAGTGGTGCTTTTCGGGGGCAATCGCGTCCTGTTCGGGGACAGCATCAGGCCGACGGCGATGCTGGGCGACACCTGGGTACTGCGAGGCGATACCTGGCTCAGGATGGCGGAGGCCGGACCTCCGCAGCGGGCCGAAGCCGCGATTGCCCACGACCCGGGACGCCGGCGAACGGTGCTGTTCGGTGGTCGTTACGAGGTGGACGGGAAGACCGTCCGACTGGGTGATACCTGGGAATGGGATGGAAGCCAGTGGACTCGAATGAGCAGCCCAGGGCCCTCACCGAGGAGCGGAGCCGCCATGGCCTATCATCCCGGGCTGCAGGCAGTCGTGCTCTTCGGAGGCAGTGGCGGGCCGCTCGGGGACACCTGGTCGTGGAACGGCCGCGACTGGACCCTCCTCCCGGTGCCAACGGCACCCGGCCGCTTCAACACCGTGATGGCCTGGGACCCCTCCACCAAACGGCTGGCCCGGTTCGGCGGCTGGGACGGGAAGGAACGCACCTCCGACACCTGGGAGCTGGAAGAAGAGGGCTGGGTCCGCTTCCAGGGCGACGGACCGAGCAGCCGGAATCATGCAACGATGGTTACCGCCGCCGACCGCGGTTCGATGCTGCTTTACGGCGGTCATGATGGAGACCGCGTGTTCGGCGATCTCTGGGAACGCGGCCACGGTCGATGGATGCTGCGCGAGTTCACCGAACCGGTTGCGCGTGTTGCGAACGGTCATTGACTGAGGACTGAGCCTTGCCCGCGCCTGCACCACGCCACGCCTTGCGTCACCCCGCCGCCCCGTCGTATTCGTTCCCATCCCCCACACATCCCTACACCCCGGCCGGTCGATGCTGAACTACATCTGGGCAGGCCTGATCATCAGCAGCTTCCTCTTCGCCCTCGGCTACGACATCCGCGACATCTCGGCCGACAAGTACCGGAACGGGAAGCCGCTCCCGGTGGAGCTGACCTATCCCGAGGGCCAGGATCCTTCCGCCCGCCGCGTGCCGGTGGCGATCCGGATCGAGCCGGGACAGTACACCAGCTTCTACGGGACCGAGCAGGCCCCGGACTCGAGCTACTCCGGCTACCTGCTGCAGACGAAGGAGGGGACGCAGCTGCGGTTCGCCGCCGGATCCAAGTTGCCCGAGCCGCTCGCGACACTGACGAGACTTGCTAAGGAGAATCATGGGCTCTTCACGCGGTCTGACCTGTCGCCTTCGCTCAACCAGCGTAGACTAGCTCGCCGCCGCGCGGCCCGTCGCACCAGGTAAAGTCGCTTCGCGTCACGGTCCTCTCGACGATGCTTGCGGATTTTCACGGAGTCGGCGAGTGGGGCTTCGCAGCCCTCGTCGAGGTCGACGGGCGCCGCCTCTTGTTCGACACCGGCGCACGCCGCAAACCGTACTCGACAACGCGCGCGAGCTCGGCATCGATCTCTCCGGCGTACCGATCTCGTTCTGAGCCATCACCACGGAGATCACACCGGTGGCTCATCGCCTGCGCGAGGCGCTCTCGAAGAAGAACCCTGCTGCACTGTCGCGGGCTCACGTGGGCGACGGCATCTTCCTCAGCCGACCGTCGCCGGAGGATGGCAGGAAACGAACCGATGATCGCCGCCGGGCGCCTACGAGGCTGCCGGCGGCAGGTTTCTCGTTCACGGCCGACCGGTGGAGATCCTCCGGCGTCTGGCTGACCGGTCCGGTCCGCGCCGCACCCCGAGCGCCTCTGGCCCCACTCGGCCGCCTGCAGACACCCGAGGGGGTGGTCGAGGATTCCATTCCTGAGGATGCATCTCTGATCATCGATACACCGGAGGGTCTGGTGGTGATCACCGGCTGCGGCCATGCCGGGATCATCAATACCATCGAGTACGCGCGTAGCGCCGTGCGGCGGCACCGGCGTTCGCGGTGATCGGGGGCTTGCACCTCTTTCGAGCCGACGACGAGACCATCGAGTGGACAGCGACGAAGCTGAAGGGCTACGGACTGGCCACCTCCTGGGAGCCCACTGCACCGGCATCGAGGCGGTCTTCCGCATCCGCCAGCGGGCGGCCTCACCCGGAAGACAGCTGTGATCGGCGCGACGGGATCGTCCTTCAGCTGGAGGGTGGGATCGATCCCCTGGAGTTGGCGCGCTGAGGGCAGCGTCGAGCGGTCGCTGACGTCGAGTCGCGGCGACGCGAGATGGTCGCCCGCCATGGCGCGAGCATCGCGCGCGCTTGCGAGATCCCACTGCCCTGTCGTATTCGTTCCCATCCCCCACAGCATCCACCACAACCCGGCCGGTCGATGCTGAACTACATCTGGGCAGGCCTGATCATCTCCAGCTTCCTCTTCGCCCTCGGCTACGACGTCCGCGACATCGCCGGCGACAGGTACCGGAACGGCCAGCCGCTCCCGGTGGAGCTGGCCTTTCCCGAGGGCTACGACCCGGCCGCCCGCCGCGTGCCGGTGGAGATCCGGATCGAGCCCGGACAGTACGCGAGCTTCTACCGGACCGAGCAGGCACCCGCCGCGAGCTACTCCGGGCTACCTGCTGCAGACGAAGGAAGGGACCCAGCTCCGCTTCGCCGCCGGCTCCAAGCTTCCCGAGCCGCTCGCCACCATCGGCAAGGTCTCCCGCTCGCGCGATGAGGAGCTCCAGGGCAGCGTTGGCGGCTCACGCCGAGCGGCGGGACCGCCGGCGTCGTCTTCGAGCCGGTGCGCTTCGTGAAGCTGAACGCCATCGCCGACCGCGGCGATCGACTTCGCGAAGACCGGGGCGGAGATCGCGCTCGGTCTCATCGGCGTGCTGGCGCTGTTCCTCGGCCTGCTCAAGATCGCCGAGGACTCGGGCATCGTGTTCGCCCTGGTGAAGCTGGTCCGGCCCATCCTGCGCCCGCTCTTTCCCGAGGTCCCGCCCGACCATCCCGCGCTCGGGAATGATCGCGCTCAACCTCACCGCCACCGTCTTCGGGCTCGGCAACGCCGCCACGCCCTTCGGCATCAAGGCGATGGAGGAGCTGCAGAAGCTCAACCCCTCCGAGGACACCGCCACCAACTCCATGGTCATGCTGATGGCCATCAACACGGCCGGCATGCAGCTCGTCCCGCCGGTGCTGCTGCTGGCGCTCATGGGTACCCAGATCAACACGCTCATCTTCCCGATCCTCATCACGACGGGGCTGGGGCTCATCGTCGCCATCGTGGCCGCCAGACTGCTCGGCCGGCTCCCCGGCTATCGCGCCTCCGACCCCAACCGGAAGGCCTGAGGCCGCCATGGAAACCGCGCGCAACGTCATCAGCCTCCTCTCCTTCTTCGTCCTCCCGCTCATCCTGGTGGGCTTCCCGCTCTACGGGCTCTACAAGCGGGTGCCGGTCTACGAGAGCTTCGTCGAGGGGGCCAAGGAAGGATTCCAGGTCGCCGTCCGCATCATCCCCTACCTGGTGGCGATTCTCTTCGCCATCGCGATGTTCCGGGCGAGCGGCGCCATGGAAGCGCTGACCCGCGGGCTCGATCCGGTGCTGGGACTGATCGGCTTCCCGGCCGAGCTGCTGCCGATGGCGATCATCCGCTCGCTCTCGGGCTCGGGCTCGGCGGCGCTGGTGGTGGACATGATCAACCAGTACGGCGAGGACTCGATCTTCGTGAAGATGGCCGCGGTGATGTACGGGTCGAGCGAGACGACCTTCTACGTGATCGCGGTGTACTTCGGGGCGGTGGGCATCAAGAAGACGCGGCATGCGGTGCCGGCGGGACTGATCGCGGATGCGGCCGCGATGATCATCGCGGTGTGGACGGTGCGGCTGCTGTTCGGATGAGCTCGAGGAGCCGCGGCAGGTCTAGGCTCGGGTCTCCCGGCGCGCCAGCAGGCTCCTTACCGCCGCCAGCAGCTCATTGGCCGTGAACGGCTCCTGCAGAGTGGGCACGTCGCTGAGGAAGCCGTCCGGATTCGGCAGAGGGTCACCCACGTGCAGGATCGGGAGGCCCGGCTTCTGGTGTCTGACCTGACGGATCAGTGTCCCCGCCGACACCGTGCCCAGGCGCGTGTTGGTGATCATCAGATCCAGCTCGGAGATCGCGATGGCCAGCTCGCAGGCCGACTTCGCATCGTAGGCGGCGAACACGCAGTGCCCGGCGTCGCGCAGAGTGGTGACAACGAACGTCAGCAGATTCGGGTCGTCGTCGGTGACGACGATCCGGCAGCTATTGGGGTGCTGCGCATTCATGAGACCTCAGGTCCTTTCGCTTCCTAGGCGTATCGCTTCGCCGCCCGCGCCTTAGCCTTGGCCGCCTCGACCTCGCGATTCTTGGCCGGGGCCGAAGTCACCAGCGAGTCGAGCAGCCGGTGCACTGCCTCGGATACCTCGTCCACCCCCCGATCGAACGCCTCCTGATTGGCCGTGGACGGCTTGGTGAACCCGCTCACCTTGCGGACGAACTGCAGGGAGGCGGCGCGGATCTCGTCGTGCGTGACGGGAGGGTCGAAGTGGTAGAGGGTGCGGATGTTACGGCACATGCTGGGCTCTCCTGGATCGGGGTCGGTCTATTCGCAAGATAGGTAGGATCGCTGCAAGCGGAACCGCGGGGAGGGATGCTCCTCCGGGGCGCTGGCGAACGCTCCGGTCGGAGCCCGGGCAAACTGCGCCCGGTCTCCTCCTCTGCGCGTTCTAAACGCGCCCCTACGGAGCACCCCTCCCCGCGGTCCCGCTAGGCCTGCGCTCCCTCAAGACGCACCCACCTCCGTGTGCTCCACCCGGTCCGCCGCGTCGGGCTTCTCACCCAGATACTCCACCCACTGCTTCTTGAGCGCCGGATAGTGCTTCGACGCTTCGACCAGGTCGAGGTAGCATTCGATCGTGCGCTCGAAACGCGCGCGGAGCTCCGGATCGGCGATCCGGCCGTCCGCATCCAGCGCCTGGTGGGCCTGCGCGAGGGAGAACATGTCGGGGTAGACCCGTGCGCCCAGGTGCTCCAGCGGGATCCGAAGGGCCCAGAGGCCCCGGTTGCCTCCGGCCATGGACGGCGAGGCCGACATCAGCAACCCTGGCGCCCGTTGAAGGGCTGCGGGCGGATCCGGCTGGTCCAGTCGATGATGTTCTTCAGCACCCCCGGCATCGAGGCGTTGTACTCCGGCGACGCGATGAGGAATGCGTCGGCGGCGAGGAGCCGCTCGCAGAGCCGCGACGCGCCGGGCGGGACACCCTGTCCGACGTCCACATCATGGTTGTAGGACGGGCAGTCGAAATCGGAGAGACGCGCCAGCTCTGCCGTGGCGCCCTGGGCTTCGACGACCGTGGCCGCGAGTCCCGCGAGACGTCTGTTGAGCGATCCTTCGCGAAGCGAAGCGCCGAACACGAGGACCCTCACGGGTCGGCGACGGCTGGGTGATGAGGACGACGTCTGGCCCGTGGACATCTGCGGCGCTCCGAGATAGGGATTCGGAGAACATTAAGGGCTCGAGAGCGACACCGCGCGAGAGGCCAGCCGCTGACGAGTGCGCTCGCCCTCGATGGCGGCCATTTCTTTCCGGAGAGATACCGGAGCAGACCTCCGAGGAGCTGCTCCGGTTCTTCAGCGAGGCCGCCTAGTCGGCGAGCAGCGCCAGCGACTCCTCCACGAACGCGTCCGCGTGCTGGAACAGCGCTCCGTGTCCCGAATCCGGATACAGCACCAGCCGCGCGTTCGGCAGTTGGTGGAACAGCTGGTACGAGTTGATGGTCGGCACCATGACGTCCTCCTTCCCGTTCACCACGAGCACCGGCTGCCGGATCCGCTGCAGGCGGTCCGCCGAGGCGGCCGTCGAGCCGAGCCCCCAGTCCACAATCGCCTTGAAGTGCGCGCCGACCGTCTGCTCGCCGCTCAGGGGATCGCGGTCCTCGGTCCGTTGCGCCTGACGGTCGATGAATGCGCGCCCGGCGGCCTGGCTGCTATCCGTCGGCGAGAAGAAGAGAAAGAGTCGGAGCTCCCCGGGCGAGCGCTGCTGTGCCTGCTGCAGCACCTGGGGAAGATTCGCGATGCCCTCGCCGCCTTCCGGTCCGGTGCCCGCGAGGATCACCCTCCGCACCAGGTCGGGGTGCTCCGCCGCGAGTAGCTGCGCGACGAACCCGCCCATGGAGAAGCCCAACAGGTCCACCTGCTCGTGCCCGAGGGCATGGATGAATGCGAGTGCGTGGCGGGCCATGGCGGCGACACTATCCGGTGTCTGGCCACTCGACCGGCTCACACCCGCGTTGTCGAACAGGATCACGGGCCGGGCGGACGCCAGACCGTCCACGACGGTCGGATCCCACATGTCCATGGTACCGGTGAAGTGTTGGAGAAGGACAAGGGGCACGCCCTCGGCCTTGCCGAGCCGGCGGTAAGCGAAGCGGATGCCCTCAGCCTCGAGGAACTGCGTTGGTGCGGTCTGGGAGGTTTCCGCGGTCAGGACGGTCATGGGAACGTCTCCGTTGAAGTATGTATCTACACCTATTGTGAACCAGTAATTCGGTCAGTCCGCCCGCGCGGCCTCAACGGCGCCCGACAAATCCCGCAGCAGGCGCCGCACCCGGTCCGCGCCCATCGCATCGGCCATGTGCGTCTGAGCCTTCTTCCAGTACCGATGGGCGACGGCCAGCTTCTCGTGCGCCACGGGCGTGAGCGAGACCTCGCGCACCCGGGCATCCGCTCCAGGCGTCACCGTGATGAGTCCCTCGTCCTCGAGCAGCTTGAGATTGCGGGTGAGGGTCGTGCGATCCATCACCGACTCCTCCGCCAGGGCCCCGATGCTCACCGTGCCGAACTGTTTGATCGCCGAGAGCAGGGAAAACTGAGTGGCGCGGATTCCGGAAGGCCGGAGTGCCTCGTCGTAGTACTGCGTGACCGCGCGGGCCGCCTTGCGGAGGTTGTTGCAGGTGCAGTCGTGGACGGTGGCAGTCAGGCCGCGGGTGGGGGGCAGGTCGTCGCTCATGGATAGGAGGATATACACCTAAATTGCGGGTGTCAAGCAGCGCGGCAGCTCAAGTCTTGCTCCGCACGGCCCGCACCAGCGCCTCGGGTGAGAACGGCTTCGGAAGGAATGCGGCACCGGGCTCCAGGAGACCGCGGCGCAGGATCTCTTCGTCGGGATACCCTGATGTGAAGAGGACCGCGGTGCCGGGCGCCAGCCGGGAAACCTCGTCCGCCAGCTCCGAGCCGGTCATGCCCGGCATGACCACGTCGGTGACGATGACCACCGGTCGGTGGCCTCCGGCGCGCAGCAGCTCGAGCGCGCGGTCGCCGCTCTCCGCTTCGAGTACGCGATAGCCTTCCTCGGCGAGGGCACGCGCGGCGAACGCCCGGACCGCGTCCTCGTCCTCCACCACCAGCACCAGTTGCCCCTTCCCAGCCGGCTGACGGACCGGTTCGGTCGCCGCCGGCTCCGGATGCGCCTCGGAGACCGGCAGGTAGATCCTGATCGTCGTGCCATGCCCCGGCTCGCTGTACGCCCACACATAGCCGTCCGACTGCTTCACGATCCCATAGACGGTCGAGAGCCCAAGCCCGGTCCCCCGTCCTACGCCCTTGGTGGTGAAGAAGGGCTCGAAGATCTGGGCCAGCGTCGCGCGGTCCATCCCATGACCGCTGTCGCTCACGGCCAGCAGCACGTAGGGGCCGGGTCGCACGGACACGCCGGGCGGCAGCTCACCGGAGCTCTCCGGGAGCTTCGCTTCGGCGGTCTCGACCGAGAGCGTGCCTCCGCGCGGCATGGCGTCCCGCGCGTTGAGCGTCAGGTTGAGCAGCACCTGCTCGATCTGTCCGGGATCGGCGCGCACCGGGCTGAGCGCGGGCTCGAGTCTGAGCGTCACCGTGCAATCCGCGCCGAGAGTGCGTTCGAGTACCGGCCGGAATCTTTCGACCACGGCATTGAGATTCAGCACCTGGGGCTTGCGCAGCTGCTGTCGGCTGAACGCCAGGAGCTGCGCGGTCACCGCGGCGGTTCGCTCGGCTGCGCTCCGGATGTGCTCGGCGTCGGCCCGAACCGCGGGCGGCAGGTCGGGCCTGGCGAGGATGTATGACGACGCGGTCATCACCACCGTCATCTGATTATTGGCTTCGTGCGCGACGCCGCCGGCGAGGCGGCCCACCGACTCCATGCGGTGGGCCAGCCTGAGCTGCTCTTCGGCCGTCCGGCGGTCGGTGACGTCCTGGCAGGTGCCGGTCATCGCGACGACCTTGCCGGTCCGGTCGGTCACGACGCGGCCCAGGTCGGCGATCCACCGGACGCGACCGTCCGGCAGGACGATGCGAAACTCGTAGTCGAGCCTCCCGCCATCGGTCAGCGCTGTGCGAACGGTCCGCTCGACGAACCCCCGGTCCTCGGCATGGACCCGGCTGATGAAATCGTCGTAGGTGGCGACGGTGTCGCCCGGGCCCAGCCCGTAGATCCGGCGCAGCGTGTCGTCCCACGTGAGACGGTTCTCGACAGCGGACCAGTACCACACCCCCATCCGCGCGGCATCGAGGGCGACCTGGAGCTGCTCGTCACGGCTCCGGAGCGCCTCGGTGGCCGTCTCCCGCTCGTTGCTGACGGCCGCGGCGAGCAGGAGGCCGGTGACGGCGACGATCGCCAGGTAGCAGGCGACCGCGAAGAGTGTTCCGCCCGCGGTAGGCGTATTGAACGGGCCGCCTCCGTGGACCGTGCGGAACACGGCGATGATCGTCACCACGAAGGTCATGAGAGAGACGCCGCGCGCGCCGAACCGGAGCGCTGCCCAGATCACGAAGGGGAACAGCAAGTAGAGGTATTCGAGCCCGCGGATGAGATCGGGGACCGGGATCAGGCGCCCGAGAGCGAGCTCGGCGGCGACCACGGTGCCCAGGCAGAGGAGAACAACCTCGATCGGGCCGCGTGCGCCGCCGGCGGGTGGACGGTGCAGGGTCCAGGCCAGGAGGAGCGGAGCGACGACGAGTGCGCCGAGCAGGTCACCGGTCCACCACACGGCGAACGCGGTGGGAAGAGCGGTCGGTGCGAGCACGCCGCCGATCGCGAGCGCGCCGACACCGACGAGCGCGCTCACCAGCGCGCTCAGCGGCGCCGCAACGAGCACCAGCGTCCGGACGGTGCTCATGGAATCGAGGCGAGGAGTGGGACCGGACGAGCGCACGAGCAGTGCGGCTCCGAGGATGGCCTCGATGGTGTTGCCCGCAGCGATGGTCGCCGCGATGGGCAGCGGCAGTGGAGTCGCGGCATTGGCGAGGAAGGCGCCGATGGCGATGCCGGGCCATACCCCTGGGCCGAAGATGACTAGGGCCGCGAGCGCGATGCCCGTCGGCGGCCAGACGAGTGAGATGGTCTGCCCGATCGAGGCGAAGCGCAGGCCGAGTCGCGCGGCGGCGTAATAGACGGCTGCGAGCGCCAGGACGCGCAGGATGTAAACCGCTGGCCGGGAGGGCGACGTGCTGGCGCTCAAGAGACGGGCCGCGCTCGGATGCGAGGAACGGGGTTGGTGCAGGGAGTCTCCAGGGATTCTAAGGACTGCCGGTGCGGCCCGCCATGGGAGGCAGCGCCTCACCCCTCGCTTCGCTCGGGATGACGTATGTGACGTCTGATGCTATGGATCGTGCGCATCATTGCATCCGAAACTCGCCCAACTCTTGCCACGCATTCTCCCGCAATCCCACACCACCGCCACTTAGCCGTTTCTGCTCGTCCCGCGGGAGGCCACCATGCGAGACCAACTGGCGTTTTGCGTCCGCGTCGGAGTGCTTTGTTCTGCACTCTTCGCGTGCTCCGCCGAGGATCCCAATGGTCCCACGGATCCGGGTCCCGAGCCCCCGCTCAATCCGGCCATGCGCTGGTCCGACCCCGCTGCGTGGCCCGGCGGCGCCGTTCCCGTCGAGGGCGCCGCGGTGACGATCCCGCAGGACAAGACCGTACTGCTCGACGTGAGCCCGCCGCCGCTCGCGAGCTTGACGGTCGAAGGCGCCCTGACGTTCGACGACAAGGACCTGGATCTCACCGCGGGCCATATCCTGGTGAAGGGAACGTTCCGGGTCGGGACCACCAACGATCCGTACTTGAACCGCGCGACGATCACCCTCACCGGCAGCCCGGACGCGCCCTCCGTCGAGGGGATGGGTAACCGGGTGCTGGGCGTGATGAACGGCACCCTCGATCTGCACGGAGAGCCCCGCGCGGGCTGGACTCGGCTCGCGGCCACCGCCGCGGCGGGCGCGACGACGCTTTCCCTGGCCAGCGCCCCGGAGTGGCGCGCGGGCGACAAGCTGGTCGTCGCCTCGACCGACTTCGATCCGACCCGCGCCGAGGTCCTGACGGTGGTGAGCCGAAGCGGCACGACGGTGACGATCGAGCAGCCGCTCGCCTTCACCCACTACGGGGAGCTCCAGACCATCGAAGGCCGTACCCTGGACGAGCGCGCCGAGGTCGGGCTCCTCACCCGCAACATCGTGGTTCAAGGCGACAGCGCCTCCAGCGCCGCCGGCTTCGGCGGGCACATCATGGGCATGGCGGGGACGCTGCGGGTGGAAGGCGTCGAGCTCCACTTCATGGGGCAGAAGAACCTGCTGGCCCGCTACCCGATGCACTGGCACATGATGGGACCGGTGGACGGCCAGTACTTTGCCCGCAGCAGCGTCTGGAAGAGCTTCAATCGCTGCGTCACGGTCCACGGCACCGACAACGCCCGGGTGGAAGACAACGTCTGCTACGACCACCTGGGGCACGGCTACTTCCTGGAGGACGGCGCCGAGACCGGAAACCTGATCGCCGGAAACCTTGGCCTCCGCACCCGGAACGCCGCGAGTGGCGAGGGCCCGCTCCCGACGGACCAACGCGCGGCGACCTTCTGGATCACCAATCCGGACAATACTGTCCGCGGCAATGCCGCCGCGGGGTCGGACGCATTCGGTTTCTGGTACGCGCTGCCCGCCTCGCCCACCGGCCTGTCCACCGGCAGCGCGGACCTGCCCCGCATCACGCCACTCCGCGAGTTCAGCAACAACGTCGCCCACTCGAACCGGCGGGTGGGCCTCAACGTGGACGACGGGCCGATGCCGGACGGAAACACCGAGGTCGTCTTCTACTCGCCTCGCAGCGATCCTGCCGATGCCAATACGGCCGTCATCGCGAACTTCACGGGGCTCACGGCCTACAAGCATTCGAGCCGTGCGGTCTGGCTGCGCGGACGGGACCATCGTCTGTCCAACTCGATCCTCGCGGACAACGCGATCGGCGCGACCTTCGCGTCCAGTGAGACCTTCGTGGAGGACGCCCTGTTCGTGGGTGAGTCGGCGAACAACGGCAGCACGCTCTCGTCCGGGACGCCCCGCCGGGGCTACGAGTTCTACGACGGTCGGGTGGGAGCCGATCGCGTCACCTTCGTCAACTACACCGCCGCGGGATCGATCCCGTCGAGCGCGCTCGGGTTCAACCGCAACAACGGCTTTTCGGTGAGCACGGCCAATTTTGCGGGCGCACTGACCTTCGTGAACGCGAACCAGTTCTATCTCGAGACGCCGCATGCCGACAAGGACGGCGACAAGGCGGCGGTGTTCTTCGATCGTGACGGGGCGGTGAGTGGCGGCGCGGGTTCTTATGTCGTCGCCAACTCACCGTTCCTGGCGACCGCCTCGTGTACCGCGCGGCCCGAGTGGAATGCCTACGTCTGCCCCCACCGGTTCGTCGGCTTCAACGTCCGGAGTGACGCCGAGAATGTCGCGCCCCTGACGCTCGTTCGCGACGATGCGGCGGCGTTGACCCTGGTCGGCGTGCCGGACAACCCGAGGAGTGCCAACACGTCCATGGTGCCGGGACGCGGCTACACCCTCCAGTTCACGGGAGCGGTGCCGCTCCGGCCGCGGCTGTCGTTGAGCCGCACCGTGGAAGGCGAAGGGATACGGCTGACGCTGCCCTACCCGCAGGCGGCGCTCCGGGTGATCCGGGACTTCAACACTTCGCAGCCACTGCCGGCCGCGGCAAGCCTGGAGGAGCTCGACGCCGGCACCGGCGACAAGTACTGGTACGATACCGGCACCGGCATGCTGCATCTGAAGCTGATGACCCGGCCCGGACGGACCTCGGCGACACTGCAGGTGGAGCCGCAGTAGACGGCGGACGGCGGACGGCGCTACGGCGGGCTGGCGCTAGGCGGGCTGGCGCTACGGTGGAAGATGCGGAAGGCGGCCTTACGTCATCCCGAGCGCAGCGAGGGACCTTCTCAACAAGGTCCCTCGGTCGCTTCGCTCCCTCGGGATGAAGTAGGCCAACCTTCCGCATCTTCCGCCAGGCCGCCGTCCCGCCGTCACCTAGGCCACAGCCACCCGAACGTCCCGGCCGTGACCAGTCCGTACACCAGCCCGTCGAACACGTCCTTCGCCACGACTCCCCAAGGCTTCCCCATCCAGATCGCGCCGGGCACGTCGCCCGCCGCATACGCGAGGAACGCCGTGGCCCCGACGACCCTGAACACGCTCAGGTAGGGCGTTCCAGGCGGTAGCACATGACTCGCGATGTACGCCACGAACAACGACACCACGAGACAGAACACGAACCACTGACCCAGGGCCGGCCCCATGCTCATTGCCCCCGGACGGCGCACGTTGATCACGGCCACCGGCCCCTCGACGAACTTCTGTTTGACCTCGGGCTTTTCCATCTCCTTCATGTCCGCGATGTGCGGCGTGACGTACATACCCGGCGCCGGGTTGCCCTTCCGTAGCGCAGTCCGCACCTCGTCCTCGTTCGGCAGCCGCCGATAGTCGCTGTTGTGGTACTTGAGGACCATGTGGATGATCGCGCTGACGATGAAGACGAAGACTGCGGAGAGAAGAATGGGCAGCCAGAGCGCACCGAGACTCACCATGGGGCCTCCTGGAGGAGTGTCGAGCTGTTCGGGGTGATGGCGATCAACCTACTCCCGGAAGGCGCCTTCCTGCCAGCACCGCCCTATCTTGAATTCGTGAGCGCACAACTCGTCTCACCCCACCAGAGCCATGCCTGGAGCGAGATCTACCGCGATCTCTGGGCCGCCGATCGCGAGTGCCCGCTCGCTGCCGAAGACCTGGAGCGCCTGGCGACCGCGGCCTACCTGATCGGCAAGGACACGGAGAGCGACGAGATCTGGGCTCGGGCGCACCGCGAGTTCACCGCCCGCAACGAGCCTGAGCGGGCCGCGCGCTGCGCGTTCTGGCTGGCCTTCGGGCTCCTGGAGCGGGGAGAGTCCGCCGGCGCGAGCGGCTGGCTTGCACGCGCTCGCCGCCTGCTCGATGAGTGCGGACGCGACTGCGTCGAGTCGGGGTACCTGCTGCTGCCCGAAGCCATCCGTCATATCTCCGAGGGCGATATCGCGGCGGCGCACGCCGGCTTCGGGGAGGCCGCAGCGATCGGGAAGCGCTTCCGTGAGCCCGACCTGATCGCGCTGGCCCGCCATGGGGAGGGCAGGGCCCTGATCCGCCTGGGCAGACTGGCCGAAGGGGTCGCGCTCCTCGACGAGGCGATGGTGGCCGTGACCGCGGGCGAGGTCTCGGCGATCGCCGCCGGGGACGTCTACTGCGGTGTCATCTCGGGCTGCCAGGAAATTTTCGACTGGCGTCGGGCACAGGAGTGGACCATCGCGCTGACCCGCTGGTGTGCCGGTCAGCCGGACATGGTGCACTACCGGGGGCAGTGTCTGCTGCGCCGGGCGGAGGTCATGCAGCTCCGGGGCGCGTGGCTCGAGGCGATGGAGGAAGCCCGCCGAGCCCGCGAGCGTCTGGTGGAGCCACCCGGCCAGCCGGGACTCGGCGCCGCCTACTACCAACTCGGTGAGCTGCACCGGCTCCGCGGTGAGCTCGACGAAGCGGAGACGGAGTACAAGGAAGCCAACCGGCATGGGCGGATGCCGGAGCCGGGGCTCGCGCTGCTCCGGCTGGCCCAAGGCGAGGTCGAGGCGGCCGTGGCGTCGATCCGGCGCGTAGTGCAGGAATCGCAGGCGCCACGGACTCGGCCGCGGGTCCTGGCCGCCGCAGCCCACATCCTGCTGGCCGCCGGGGATGTCGCCGCGGCCCGGGCCGCGGCGGACGAGCTTGCCGCGCTCGCAGTCGCGATCGGCGCGCCGTACCTGATCGCGTTGTCAGCCCAGATCACCGGCGCGGTGCGTCTCGCCGAGGGAGACGGCCGGCAAGCATTGCGGAGCCTGCGCGAAGCGGAGCGAGTGTGGCAGGAGCTGAAGGCGCCCTACGAGGTCGCGTGTGTGCGGGCGCTGCTGGGTCTCGCCTGCCGGGAGCTGGGCGACGTCAGTGGCTGCGAGGTCGAGCTCGATGCCGCCTGCGCGGCCTTCCGGCAGCTCGGGGCCGCGCTCGACTTGGAGCGAGTCGAGCAGCGGCGACGCGCGCACGCGGTCGCGGAACCGACCGGCCTCACCCCGCGGGAGCTGCAGGTCCTGCGCCTGGTGGCGGCCGGCGCGAGCAACCGGGCGATCGCCGGGCAGCTGCGGATCAGCGAGCGGACGGTCGCACGACACGTGAGCAACATCTTCGTCAAGCTGGGTCTGTCCAGCCGAGCGGCAGCCGCCGCCTATGCCTACCGCCACTCGCTCGTGCAGTCGGGCCCGCCTACATAGAAATACCCAGACACTCCCGCTGAAAGCGTGAGCATTTCTCCCGACGCGCGGATGCCGTCGCCCGCCCAGGTTAGGTCGTCACTTACCTGGAGGCGACGATGAACGACAAGACCGCCCGTCGGCAGCTCCTGGCAGGCATGCCGACTACCGAACGGACGCTGCTGCTGGCAGGCGTCTCCACGCTGTTGGTGGAGGGAGGCGACGGGCCCCCGATCGTCCTGCTGCATGGACCAGGGGAGTTCGCGGCCAAGTGGTTGCGTGTGCTCCCGGCGCTCATGAAGTCCTACCGTGTGGTCGCTCCCGACCTGCCTGGGCACGGGGCGTCCGAAGTGACCGGCGGTCCCCTGGATGCCGATCGCGTCTTTGCGTGGCTGGACGCGGTCATCGGCCGCACCTGCGATACAGCTCCCGTCCTCGTCGGCCAGACCATGGCCGGCGCGATCGCCGCGCGGTTCACCGCCGACCACGGGGATCGAGTCGGCTCGCTGGTCCTCGTGGATACGCTCGGCCTCGCGCCCTTCCAGCCGGCGCCGGAGTTCGGGCTGGCCCTCACCGCCTTCCTGGAGCGGCCCACGGCGACGACCTACGAAGAGCTCTGGCGTCGCTGCGCGTTCGATCTGAACCGCGTGCGGGAGGCCCTCGGCGAACGCTGGGCGACGCTCGAGGCCTACAGCCTCGACCGGGCACAGTCACCGCTTGCCCAGGCGGCCCTGCACGCGCTGATGCAGGAGTTCGGGTTTCCTGCCATCGCACCGGAAGTACTCGACCGAATCGCGGTTCCGACGACCCTGATCTGGGGTCGCCAGGATCTCGCGACGAGCCTGACCGTCGCCGAAGCCGCGAGCAGCCGGTACGGCTGGCCCCTCGAAGTGATCGACGATGCCGCCGACGATCCGTCCATGGACCAACCGGAGCGCCTACTGGACGCACTGGACCGGCATCGGGCTAGATTGCGGGAATGGCTAACGACCTCGACGTCGCCTTCCCAACGCTGAGCGAGAAGGACGTCGCCGCCCTCGCCGCGCGGGGCCACCCGCGCGACGTGCGGGCTGGGGACATCCTGTTCACCGCGGGCGACCGCAACTTCTGCTTCTATGTCGTGCTTCAGGGCGCGATCCAGATCGTGAACCCGGGTGCGGACGGCGCCGAACCGGTCGCCGTGCACCGCGCCAATCAGTTCAGCGGTGACGTGGACATGCTGACGGGACGCGGGGCGGTGGTCACCGCCCGGGTCGCAGAGGACGGCCGGGTGCTCGAGCTGAGCGCCACCGAGCTGCGGCACGCGGTGGACGAGCTGCCCGATCTCGGCGAGACGATCGTCAAGGCGTTCCTCATGCGCCGCGAGCTGCTCCTCCGGAGCGGGTTGGCTGTCGTCCGGATCATCGGCTCCCGCTTCTCGCCGGACGCCCACCGCCTCCGCGATTTCGCGACCCGGAATCTCATCCCGTACAAGTGGGTGGACGTCGAGACCGATGAGCAGGCCGACGCGATCCTGCGGCAGTTCAACATCACGCCCGCCGACACGCCGGTCGTCCTGGGGAACAACGGCAAGTTCAAGAAGAATCCGACGCTTCAGGAGTTCGCCCAGTGCGCCGGGCTCACGGTCAGTCTCCAGGGCGACCACGTCTACGACCTGGTCGTGGTCGGCGCCGGTCCGGCCGGACTCGCCGCCTCGGTATACGCGGCCTCCGAAGGACTCGACGTGCTCACGGCCGACTCCGTGGCCGCCGGCGGGCAGGCCGGCACCAGCTCGCGGATCGAGAACTATCTCGGCTTCCCGGCCGGCATTTCGGGATCCGAGCTCACCCGGAACGCGACGGTCCAGGCCCAGCGCTTCGGCGCGCAGATCACCGTTCCCTGCATGGTCCGGTCGCTCGGGCTGGTCGGCGGCGACCGGGTCGTCACGCTAGCCGACGGCACCCGAATACTCGCGCGCTGCGTGCTCGTCGCGAGTGGCGTGCAGTATCGCAAACTCGACGTCCCACGGTTCTCCGATTTCGAGTCGGCGGGCATCTACTACGCCGCGACCGAGATGGAGGCCCGACTCTGCCGGGGGGAAGAGGTCGTGGTGGTGGGTGGCGGAAATTCGGCGGGTCAGGCCGTCGTGTATCTCGCGCGGTCCGCCCGCCACGTGCACGTGCTTTGCCGGGGCAAAGACCTGGCCGCGCGGATGTCGCGCTATCTGGTGGACCGGATCGAGAAGCTGGAGAACGTGACGGTCCACCTGGGGATGGGCATCACCGCGCTCGACGGCGACGGCCACCTGGGGGCCGTGCACGCGCGGAACGGCGGCAAGGAGCAGGTGTTCCCAACCAGCTCCCTATTCCTCTTCATCGGGGCCGATCCGAACACGGAGTGGCTCCGCGGCTGCGTCGAGCTGGACCAGAGGGGCTTCGTGCTCACCGGCAGCTCGCTCCCGCCCGAGACCAGGGAGCTCGAGCGCTGGCAACACGCGGGGCGCGCGCCGTTTCTGCTGGAGACCAACCTGCCCGGTGTGTTCGCCGCCGGCGACGTCCGCAGCGGCTCGGTGAAGCGGGTGGCGTCGGCGGTGGGGGAGGGGTCGATGTCGGTGACGTTCGTGCACGCCCACATTCAGCGGCCGGTGTGAGGAACGGCGGGACGGCGCGGCGGCGGTAGGTACACTGAGGGCTGCCCTACGTCATCCCGAGCGCAGCGAGGGACCTTCTCCGCGGGTATCGAACCCCGGGTGACAGGTCCCTCGGTCGCTTCGCTCCCTCGGGATGACGTACCGCGGATATCGCTTACCTTGCGCCGTAGCGCGGTTCCGCCGTAGCGCCGTCCCGCCGTTACCTCACCGCCTCCTCCAGCACCCGCCACACCTTGTCCCCCGCGGGCCGATGCCGGTCCCACCACTCCCGCGCCCGATCCGCGGTCCACTCATGCGCGAGCGGCACGGCCGCGAGCCGCCCGGCCAGCTCGTCCGCGGTCTGAGGCCGATCGGCGGCCTGCTTGGAGAGACACGCCATCACCAGCGCCTCGAGCTCGTACGGGATCGGGGACCCGGACCGGCGCGACGGCGGCTCGGGCTCCCGGTGCACGTGCATCACGATCGTTTCCATCAGCGTGGCGCCCTTGAACACCAGCGTCCCAGTGAGGAGCCAGTAGGCCACGCAGCCTACCGCATAGAGATCGCTCCGTGCATCCACCCGCTCGTCGCCCAGCGCCTGCTCCGGTGACATGAAGGCCGGGGTTCCGCTCGGCGTACCTTCCGCCGTGACGACGTCGGCATCCGCCCGGGGCCTGGACTCCCGCTTCACCAGCCCGAAGTCCAGGATCTTGATGAAGTCCACCTCACGGCCGTAGCGACAGGCGTAGAGGTTGGCCGGCTTGATGTCCCGGTGGATGAGCCCCGCCGCGTGCGCCTCGGCGAGGGACTCGCACATCTGCTGCAGGAGGTACACGGCGCGCTCGGGCGGCAGGGGCCCGAACCGCTTCACCATCTCATCGAGGTCGAACCCGTCCAGCAGCTCCATCACGTAGTAGAACGTGCCGTCCTCCGCCACGCCGTAGTCGTAGAGCGCCATGGTGTGCGGCGAGGTCATGAGAGCGGTGGCCTGCGCCTCGCGCTCGAACCGCCGGACCAGCAGCTCGCGGCTCGCGCTATCCCTGGCGCCCAGCATCTCGGGGCGGATCAGCTTGATGGCCGCCGGCCGGGCCAGCAGCCGGTGCTGGGCCCGCCACACCTCGCCCATGCCGCCTTCCCCCAGGCGCTCGACCAGCCGGTAGCTCCCCATCTCCCGCGCCTCGCGCACCTGCGCACCGAGCCGGTACACCACGCGCGAGCCCACATAGGCCATGAGAACGACCACGAGATAGGGGAAGACCAGCATGAAGAAGAACGAGCTCGCGTCGAGCGGCAGGTTGCTGCCGCGCGAAACCCCGAACGCGTACACCAGCGGTACCATGGACACCGAGATCATCGCCGAGAGCACGGTGACCGCGGAAGGGGTCGGGACCATCACGCTGAAGAGAATGACGAACGCCGCGACCCAGGAGAGCCCGAACCCCCCGTAGCCCAGATCGTCCAAGCATGATCGGAGCGGTGATGTCCATGTACTCCGCGGCGGCGATGCCGAGGGAGCCCAGGACCTCGAAGCAGAGACCGGCGTACAGCTTCTGTTTCGCGGAGAGCGCTGGACGGGACATCAGCCAGGCGAAGAACAGAGCGCCGCCGACCGACAGCATGTCCGGAAGCCAGTGCAGCGGGTCGGCGAGCAGCATCGCGCGGTCTTCGGGGATGAGCAGGGTAGGGCCGAAGCTCGCGAGGAAATACGCTATGGCGTACAGCAGCGCGGAGACCTGCAGACGGCGCACGGCTTCCGTGAGGAGATCGGGCGGCAAGGTCCAGGCCGTGGTCGCCAAGCCGGATTGCGAGGGACCCTCGTCGGCCCGAAGCAGGGTAGTGCGAGTATCGAGGTCAGTCGCCATGTGCCCTCGCGAGCCTGACGACCACCGCGTGCTCCCGGCCGTCGTCGAGCAGCTGAATGCCCGCCCCTTCCACCGTCTGGCCGTCCAGGCTGATCTCGGTGCGGTTCCCCACCGCGCCCGTGTTGTCCACCTGTATGACGTATCGCGCCTTCCCGTAGCGGTACTCGATGGTGAATCCGGGCCAGCCCGACGGCACGCAGGGATGGAGCTCGAGCGTATCGCCCCGCTTGGTGAATCCCAGAATCGCCTCCAGCCCCACCCGGTACATCCAGCTGGCCGAACCGGTGTACCAGGTCCAGCCGCCCCGGCCGAGGCGGCCCTCCGCGGTGTAGACGTCGGCCGCCACCACGTAAGGCTCGACCTGATAAACCGCCACCTCGTCGGGGGTGCGCGCGTGGGTGAGCGGGTTCACCATCTGGTACAGCTCGAATGCCCGGTCGCCCTTGCCCTGCATGGCCGTGGCGAGCACGGCCCAGAGCGCGGCATGCGTGTACTGCGCCCCGTTCTCACGGACGCCGGGCAGGTAGCCCTTGATGTAGCCGGGATCCTTGAGGGTGGCGTCGAAGGGAGGGGTGAGGAGCATCAGCAACCGCGCGTCTTCTCGGACGAGATGCTCCTCCAGCGAGCGCATGGCCCGTGCCTGCCGGTCGGGATCGCCCGCGCGGGAGATCACACTCCAGCTCTGCGCGATGGAATCGATCCGGCATTCGTCGTTCTCCGCCGACCCGAGCGGGGTGCCATCGTCGAAGTACGCGCGGCGGTACCACGCTCCATCCCACCCATGCGTTTCGACCGCCTCCGCGTACTCGTCGGCCTGCTGAAGCAGCTCCGCTGCCACCGCGTCATCGCCTCTCGACTCCGCATGGCGCGCGAACGCCCTCAGCGTCGCGATGAGGAACCAGCCCAGCCACACGCTCTCGCCCCGTCCCTCGACCCCGACCCGGTTCATGCCGTCGTTCCAGTCGCCGGTGCCGATGAGCGGCAGGCGGTGCGCGCCTTTGGTGCACGCGCGGCGGAGCGCTCGGAGACAGTGCTCGTACACGCTGGCGGATTCGTGCGAGAGCTCGGGCAGATCGTACAGCTCGTGCTCGCCCGGGCCGAGCGGACGCATGGAGAGGAAGGGGACCTCCTCGTCGAGCACCGAGCCGTCCCCGGTGGTGCGCACGTAGTGGTCCACCACGTACGGGAGCCACGCGAGATCGTCCGAGAAGCCCGTCCGCACGCCCCGCCCGCTCTGCGGATGCCACCAGTGCTGGACGTCGCCCTCCACGAACTGGCGCGCAGCGGCCCGCAGGATGTGGGCGCGCGCGACGTCCGGCTGGGCGTAGACGAACGCCATGACGTCCTGCAGCTGATCCCGGAAGCCATAGGCACCGCTGCTCTGGTACAGCGCCGAACGGCCCCACATCCGGCAGGCCAGTGCCTGATACAACGTCCAGCGGTTGAGCATCGCATCGAACGTCGGCTCCGGCGTATGCACCGTGATGACCCCGAGCCGCTCGGCCCACGCGCTGGTGGAGCGATCGAGCGCGCTCCGGGTACGCTCGACGTCGAGATACTCTTCGGCAGCTCGGTGCGCCGCCGCTTCGTCAGGCATGGCGCCGAGGACGATCGCGATCTCCCGGCTCTCTCCCGACTTCAGCTCGAGCACGCACTGCAGCGCGGCGCATGGATCGATCCCCGCGCCGGTGGTGCCCGACAGCGGGTCGCCGGAGTGCATCGCCGCCGGACTGGCGGTCGATCCGTTGCGGCCGAGGAACTCGCGCCGGCTCCCGGTGTGACCGGTGACCGGCTCGCTGACCCCGTGAAACGCGGTCCACGCCGCGAACTGGGCGTCGAACGTATTCCGCGCGAAGAACGCGCCCGTTTCCTTTGCGAACACCGTGTGCACCTGATGCTGGGTGTGCTCGCGAAGCACGCCCAGACTCCACTCGACATATGTGGTTACCCGCAGGGTGCGGGCGCGCTCACTCCTGTTGGTCAGCCGGAGCAGCGCGAGCTTGACCGGCGCGTCCTCCGCCATGCCAAGCCGGAGCTCGGTGACGATACCGCCGCGCCGATGCTCGAAGGACGAGACACCGGCGCCGTGACACACAGTGTATTCGACGTCGCTGCGGACCGGGCCGGGGGTCGCGGACCAGAACTCGCCGGATTCGGCGTCCTGCAGATAGACGACCTCGCTCACCTCGTCGCTGACGGGGTCGTTGTGCCAGGGCGTGAGGCGGTAGAAGTAGCTGTTCTCCGCCCAGGTGAAGCCACCCCCGCGCTCGGTCACCAGAAAGCCGCCGTGCGGGTTCGCGATGACGTTCGACCACGGAGCCGGCGGCACGCGGTCGCCGCGCACCCGGATCTCGTAGTCGCCGCTGTCGGCCAGCTCACCGAATCCGTTGCCGAAGGCCACGGCGTTTCCGTTCGAACGCGCAGGCAGACTCTCCGTCTCGGGCGCCGTCAACGGTGAGAGCAGGTCCGGAATCTTGGATCCGATCCGAAGCACGGCCCGAACCACCCGCGAATGACTGCGCTCCGGCGGGCGTGGGCGAGGCGCCTCGTCCGTCTCCGGCTCCTCCCACTCCTCGAGTGTCAGCGCCGTGGCGAGCGTCCGGCTGAGCGGCCGGCCGTCACAGGCGATGTGCACGCGGGCGGTGGCCCGCAGCATGAGGAGCTCATTAGGGCTGAGGTGATCCCGCCGCCGGATGAAGACGCCCCCCGGCCGGTCGAAGAGGCTCGTCTCTCCCAGAGCCCCGACCGCAGCAGTGATCCGGTCGGCCAGCTCCTGCTGGTAGCCGTGCGGGTTGGAGTTGAGGACGACGAGATCCACGGTCATGCCGCGGCGCCGCCAGTAGCGGTGGGCGACGAGGAGCTGGCGGAGTGTCGGCAGTCCGTCTTCCGAGTCGATCGAGGCGAGCAGGATCGGCCAGTCCCCCGAAACCCCCTGGGCCCACAGTTGCGGTTGGGAGCCCTTGTTCCGCCGCAGCTCGGCCTGCGGAGCGCGGAGGGCGGGGTTGCCATAGAACAGGTATCCGGCCAGTTCCTGGAAGACCGCGGCGTCCGGCGGGGAGATGTTCAGCTCGCGCAGCTCCACGTGGCTCGAGGTCCACGCCAGGTCCATCGCGCGCTGCGCCGCGTGCGGATCCCGATACCGGTCGGCCAGCTCGAACGCCCGCTCCCGACTGTCGGTGATGAGCGTGGTGAACGCGACCGATGCCGACTGCCCGGGGTCCAGCCTCACCCGTGCCCGGAGCGCGAAGATCGGGTCCAGCACCGCTCCGGTCGTGCCGGAGAGCGGTCCCGCGCTCTCGAGGGCGACCGGATCCCGAGTCGAGCGTCCCCGGCCGATGAACCGCGCCCGGTCGGTCTCGCAACTGACCTCTCCGACCAGCTCTCGGCCCGTGCTCACCACGTGCACCACCCACAGCCGCTGCTCCGTCACCGAGCGCGGCCGTCTGCTGGCGGTGATCGCCGTGCACCAGTCGTGGTACTCGGTCTCGACGAAGAGATTGCCGAATGCCGGGTGTGAGCGGTCGGTCTCGGGGGGCGCCAGCACGATCTCGCCGTAGCTGGTGACCTCGATCTCGCGCTCGACCTCGTCGTTGTTGGTGATCGTCACCCGCCGGACTTCCGCCGAATCCTCGGGGACGATCGCGATCTCGGTGCTGGTCTCGATGGCCCCGTCGGAGCGCTCGAACGAGACCCGGTCGGTCGCGAGCTCGGCATGGTAGCGGTCGGCGACGGCGCACACGGGCTGGTGAGCCGCCGACCAGACCCGACCGCTGCTCACGTCACGGAGATATTGAAATTGCCCCGTCGCATCGCGACAGCCGTCGGCGCGCCACCGGGTCACCGCAAGGGTGCCGTAGCGGCTGTACCCTCCGCCGCAGTGACTCACCATGATGGTGTAGGGCAGGTGGCCCAGCAGCGCGACATGGGGCCACGGCGTGTCCACCGCGTCGAGCCGGCGGACCGCCGGCTGCTCGAGATCGGGCTCGGGAAGCGCCTCGTCGGGATGGGCGTCCTGCGCCGGACGCAGGATCAGTCGGCGCGGCACGCGCTCGTGCAACAGCAGCTCTGCCGAGCGCACCAGCGCGTCCGCGTGGAAGCGACGCTGCCAGAGACCGGAGCAGAGCAGGTTGGTGAGCGCGACCAGACCCATGCCGAGGTGGTGGGCCATGTAAGTGTGGACGACCGCGAGCCGGCGATCGGGGTCCGGCCGCGTGTAGTCCAGGGCGTCTCGAAAACCGTAGGGGCCGAGCGCGCCGAGCTGCTCCAGGCGACCGAGATTTGCGAGGGCGGGCTGCGGGTCCACCAGCGTCGCCAGCAGCGAGGCGTAGGGAGCAACGACGAGATCCCGCCCCAGACCGCGCTTGAGCGCCAGGTCGGGCACCCCGAACGCACGGTACTGGTAGGTCTCGTGCCGGTCGCGGACGTTGTAGGCGCTCTCGCTCACCCCCCACGGTACCCGCCGCTCCGCCCCGTGCGACCGATGCCGCGCGATCGCTCCCTCGTAGGTCTGCGCCAGCAGCGTGGAGGGGAACGCCCGCATGACGAGCAGCGGCATCAGGTACTCGAACATGCTGCCGCTCCACGACACCAGGGCGCGCTCGCCTGCCGCGGACGTCAGCGTTCTGCCCAGTTGGAACCAGTGCTCCAGCGGAGCCTCGTTCTTGGCGACCGCGATGAAGCTCGCGAGCCGCGCCTCGGAGGCGAGCAGGTCGTAGAAGGAGTCGTCGAGCGAGTGGGTGGCCTGCTGGAAGCCGATGGAGAAAAGCTTCCGCTGGCCATCGATCAGGAAGCGGAAGTCCATCTCCATGGCATAGGCGTACGCCCGGTCGCCGATGGTGCGGAGCCGGGCCGCCAGCTCGGCCCGGTCGCTCGGCGCGGCCTCGTGGGCCGCCAGGCTGCGCAGGCTCCATTCGATCCAGTCCAGCGCCGGATGATCCGGCCGAAGCGCGGCCTTCGCCCGCTCGAGCGCCGGCCGCGCGTCGCTCATGGTCGAGGCGAGCCCGGTCCGCGCGGCTCGGACCTCGGTGCGTGCGACGACGTCGCCCGGATCCTGGAGCCGCACCTCGGCCAATCCGAGCGCGGTCTCCAGCGCTCGGCCCTGGCGGCCGTTCGGCACCGGTTCCGCGGCGAGCGCCAGGCAGCCTTGCCGCAAGGCGATCAGGTGGCCCGCGAGGTTGCCGCTGTCCACCGTGCTCACGTACGCCGGCTCCAGCACGCTCATGTCCCGCAGGTCGTACCAGTTGTAGAAATGGCCGCGGAAGCGCCGCATCCGCTCCAGCGAGCGGAGCGCCCGCTCGAGCCGCTTCACGAGATCGTCGAGGGAGATGAAGCCCAGGTCGTGCGCGCTCATCGTGGAGAGCAGCTGGAGACCGATGTTGGTGGGCGACGTGCGTAGCGCCACCACCGGCGCCGGCTCTTCCTGGAAGTTGTCGGGCGCGAGCCAGTGCGTGTCGGCGCCGACGAACCGGTCGAAGAATCGCCAGTGCAGCAGGGCGTAGCGGAGCGCCTGGCGACGTGCCTCCCCGCCGAGCCGCTGCTCCTTCGGCACCGCCGGCCGACCCAGCGCGTGCGCGATGGCCGGTGATGCCAGCCACGCGATCGCGACCGGCACGATCGCCGCCGCGGCCCCCCACGACATCGTCACCCGCCAGCTCACGATGGCCAGGACGACGACCGTGACCGCCACTGCGGGCCACATCCCCCGCCACACGGCCCGGAACGAATCCGACGTCCCCTCCTCGGTCTGCGAGGCTGTCCGCCACTCCAACAGGTGCCGGTGCGAGACGAACAGCCGCCAGAGCGTGCGGCCGATCGCGTCGGCCGACACCCAGGCCTGATGGGGAAGGAACACGACCGCGAGTGTCACCTGCCTGACGCTGGTCAGCGCGTCGCGGCCGACCGCGGCATAGTATGCTCGCCAGGACTTGTCGAGCGGTGGCCGGAAGAGCGCCAGGAGGAGCGCCACGATCCAGGGCGCGGCGATCGCGCCGAGGCCGAGCAGTGTCCAGCGGAGCGGACTGCCGGGAAGCATCGTCCAGCCCGCGACGATGAAGAGAAGCACCGCCGCCTCCACCGTGCTCCGGCGCAGGTTGTCCAGGATCTTCCAGCGCGAGAGCAGCGAAAGGCGCTCGGCGCTGCCTACCAGATACGGCAGCAGCTGCCAGTCGCCCCGGATCCAGCGATGTTTCCGGCGGGTGAAGGTGAGATAGCGACTGGGGTAGTCGTCGTAGACGATCACGTCGGTTGCGAGTCCGGCCCGCGCGTAACTGCCCTCGATCAGATCGTGGGAAAGCAGCGTGTTCTCCGGGAAGCGCCCCCGGGTGGCCCGCTCGAACGCCGCGACGTCGTACACCCCCTTGCCGGTGAAGCTGCCTTCGCCGTAGAGGTCCTGATAGACATCCGACACGGCCGTGGTGTAGGGGTCCACGCCGGGGTGTCCCGAGTGAATCGCCGCGAAGAGCGACCGGTGGGCGCTCGGAAGGGAGACGCCCACGCGAGGCTGCAGGATTCCGTATCCTCGCGTGACCCGACCCAGCGAGGCATCGTAGACCGCGCGGTTGAGTGGATGGGCGAGCGCGCCGACCAGGTGCGGCGCCGCGTCGGGCGGGAGCACGGTGTCGGCGTCGAGGGTGATGACGTACCGGACGCTCCGGATCGGCTCGATGTCGCCCTCGATCACTCCAAAGCCGCCCTTTTCGCCTTCCAGCACGAAGTGGTTGAACTCGGCGAGCTTGCCGCGCTTCCGCTCCCATCCCATCCAGACCCCCTCATGGGGGTTGTAGCGTCTCGAGCGATGGAAGAGGTAGAAGGCATCCGCAGAGCCGGACGCGTAGCGCGCATTGAGCGCGCGCACGCCCTCGACCGCTGCCGCGAGGATGGCCGAATCGGTGGCCTGCGTCTCGGTCGGCGCGTCGGTAAAATCGCTGAGGATCGCGAAATGGAGGTGGGCTTCACGATTGGCGAGATACTGCACCTCGAGGTGATCGAGCGCTTCGTGCACCGCCTCGACGCTGCCGAACAGCGTGGGGATGACCACGGCGGTCCGGAACTCGCTGGGCACGCCCTCTTTGCGGAAGTCGAGCTTGGGCAGCCTTCGCGGTGGAAGGAACGCCGTGACGAGCTGGTTCACCACGTTCACGGCGATGTCGATGCCAGGGATGAGCCCTAGCAGGAGCACGGCCGGCCAGACGGCGCGAGCCGGCGATCCGCCGAGCCAGAGCACGGCGGCGAGCGCCAGGATCGTGGCCGCGACCACTCCGCCGACGAAGACGACATTGGGATGGGCTCGAACCCAGCGCTGCACCGCGTCGGCCGGCGCGGGGCGGTAGCCGGTCGTTCGCCCCAGCTCCTGGAGTCCGTCGTCGATCAGGTAGTATCCGACGTGTGATCGGCGCGGATCCTCACCGTTCTGCTTGGCCGCCGCGCGGGCACACTCCACCGCGCGCCGGGCCACCGTTTCCTCGGGCAGCCGCGTGCGCTTGGCGATCGCTTCGACCACGTGGCGATACCGGTCGCGGGTGGCGAACGTCATCCGTGAATACCAGCCGGAAGGATCTTCGCGCAGTGCCGCCTCCATGCGGCTCTCCGCCTCGACCAGCGTCTTCCAGTCCATCCGCGCGATGGTGCGCAGGCTGGTGATGCTGTTGGCCATGGCGACCTGCGTCAGCGCCATCCGGCGGGTTGCGCGCGAGGTCGCCTCGTCCGCGCTCAGCGCCTCTTCGGCGATCCAGTGCTCCAGCCGGGCGAGGGCCGCCATGGTCACGCCCTCGAGCCGGAGCTGATGGAGAAAGCGGGAGACGAAGATCGGGGTGAGCTCGGGCGGGCGCCTGACGAAGCGGTCCAGCTCGTCGCGGAGGTCGGCCGAGCCCTCCTGGGCGGCGCGTGCGATCCGCCGCGCCGCCGCGTCGGCGGCCTCGGTCTGATCCAGGCGCTGCACCGTGCGAAGCGTCATGCGCCGCACGTTCTCGATCAGACCCAGCCGGATCATGGCCGGCAGCGCCCAGAGCTCCCCGATCGTGAGCACGCTGACCTCCTGGAAGGAGGCGAGGAACCCGCTGACGTTGGCGAGGTCGATCCGGCCCTCGCTGTGCGAGATCAGCGTGATGGCCAACTCGTACACCCTCGGGTAGCCCGAGAGCGGACCGGCCCGCAGCTCGGGGAGCTGCCGGTAGTAGCCGCGCGGGAGGCTCTCGCGCACCTCGCCCATGTGCTCCACCACGACGTGGTAGTTGTCGAGCAGCCACTCGCCGGCAGGGCCGATGTCCGAGCTCCCATCGGCCGCGACGGTCAAGCGCTCGTGCGCGCTCGCCAGGATGCCGCGGGTCTCGTCCAGGCGAGCCAGCAGCGGCGTCGGGCCCCGGGCCCGCCGGCGCCGCGACAGGCGCTGGCCGGCGGCGACCTCGCGGGCCCGCTCGACGAGGTGCTCGATTCCGAGCAGCTCACCCTGAATGGGCCCCGCGACGAGCTCCTCCCGGGCGTCGGTGCGGCGGGAGCTGAGACCCTGGAGGATCTGGCGGGGGCTGAACGTAGCGATGGTGCGGACCTCAGGTGGGAACGCGCGCAGTGGATGGCGCAGTATATGCCGGGTCGGGGGCGAAGGGGAGGCCGTGAGACCCGCAATTGCGGGGTGCGCGGACCCCTGTAGCTTGCAGCATCATGCTGAACGGGGAGTTGGCCGGACGTTACGCCGTCGAGCGCGAGCTCGGCCGGGGCGGCATGGCGACGGTCTACCTGGCCGACGACCTCAAGCACCACCGCAAGGTGGCGATCAAGGTCCTCCGGCCTGAAGTCGGCAAGTTGCTGGGCCCGGATCGCTTTTCCCGCGAGATCCGGGTCGCCGCCAGCCTCAACCACCCCCACATCCTGCCGCTGTACGACTCCGGCGAGGTCGACGGCCTCCTCTTCTACGTCATGCCCTACGTCCGGGGCGAGTCGCTGCGCCAGCGGCTGGACCGCGAAAAGCAACTCCCGATCGACGAAGTTCTCCGCCTCGCCAGGCAGGTCGCCGCCGCCCTGGACCACGCCCACGCGAACGGTCTGATCCACCGTGACATCAAGCCGGAGAACATCCTGCTGCACGAGGGCGAGGCGATGGTCGCCGACTTCGGGATCGCCCTGGCAGAGAGCGCGGCCTCACTCGGCCCGCGGCTCACGGCGGTGGGGCTCGCGCTGGGTACACCGGCATACATGAGCCCCGAGCAGGCCTCGGGAGAACCGGACCTGGACGCGCGCAGTGATGTCTACAGTCTGGCCTGCGTGCTCTACGAGCTGCTGGCGGGAGAGCCGCCCTACAACGGCCCCACCGCGCAGGCGGTGATCGCCAAGCGGTTCACCGAGCCGGCGCCCTCCATCCGCCGCGCGCGCCCCGCGGTCCCCTCGACCGTCGAACAGGCGCTCGTGCGCGCGCTGGCGAGGGTGCCCGCCGACCGATTCGCCTCCGCCGGCGAGCTCGCGCGTGCTCTCACCACGACCGAACCCGGCGCGAGCCGGCCACCGTCGGTCGCCGTACTTCCGTTCCTCAACCTCAGCGCCGATCCCGACAACGAATACTTTGCCGACGGGATAACCGAGGACGTGATCGCGCAGCTCGCGAGGATCCGCTCCCTGAAGGTCATCTCGCGGGGCTCGGTCATGCCGTTCAAGGGACGGGAGCGTCATCTCCGCGAGATCGCCGCCACGCTGGAAGTGTCGACCGTCCTGGACGGCAGCGTCCGGCGAGTCGGTGACCGCGTGCGGATCGTCGCCCAGCTCATCGATGTCGAGACGGACCAGCACTGTGGGGTGAGACGTACGACCGGCAGCTGACCGACATCTTCGCCATCCAGACGGACGTCGCCTTGCAGATCGCCACCGAGCTCAAGGCGGAGCTCTCTTCCTCCGAGCGGATCAGGATCGGCAGGGAGCCCACCAGCGACGTGAATGCCTATCAGCTCTATCTCCAGGGCCGGTACTGGTATGTCCGGTACACCGAGGAAGGCTACCTGAAGGGCATCGAGTACTTCCGAAAGGCGATCGCCGCCGATCCGGGCTATGCCATGGCGCACGTGGGTGTGGCCCTCGCATACGCGGAGCTCGCGGCCGGGGCAGGAGGCGGGACACTCCGGGAGGACGAGGCGTACCACGAGGCCAGGAAGGCGGTCACCACGGCGCTGACGCTCGACAACGGTCTGGGCGAGGCCCATTCGGTGCTTGCCCTCCTCATGTGCGTGCACGATTTCGACTGGGCCGGCTCGGAGCGTGAGTTCCGACTTGCCCTGCAGTTGAGCCCCGGCAGCGCGGACATCTACGATCACTACGGCTGGCTCTGCTGGGCGCTCGAGCGGAATCGACGAGGCACTCGTGCTGACAAAGCGGGCCCAGGAGCTCGACCCGCTGGCCCACCAGGCGGACATGGCCACAACGCTGCTGAGGGCGGGACGGTACGAGGAGGCGCTGCAGGCGGCCCTGCGGGGCGTCGAATTCGAGCCGGACTACGGGCGCGGGCGATCCACGCTGGGGTGGGCCTATCTGAAGCTCGGCCGGTCGGAAGAGGGGCTCACCGAGCTGAGGAAGGCGGTGGACCTTGCGCCCGGGAGTAGCCTGTACCTTGCTCAGCTCGGGGAGGCGTACGGTCTCACCGGGAGGTCCGAGGAGGCGCGGCAGGTGCTCAGGAAGCTGGAGGAGATGGCGCGGCGAGCGGTACGTCTCGCCTACCACCTGGCCTATGTCTACACCGGTCTCGGCGAGCTGGACCGGGCGATGGACCTGCTGGAGCGCGCCTACGAGGAGCGGGCCGGCAGCCTGTATGGCGTCAAAGGTTCGTTTCTCTTCCAGCCCCTCCGCTCGCACCCGCGGTTCCGGGCCTTGCTCGCGAAGATGAACCTCGCTTGAGGGCCGCGCCGGTCGCCGCCAGCGCTCCCAGCAAGATCCACCTCTCGGGTGATCCCATCGCCCAGAGCGTGGCGCCGCTGATACCGCAGAGCAGGATCGGCGCGACGAGCAACGCCCACCGCGCACGGCCGGTGGCCAACAGCAGCAGGCCGAGCGTGGCGACCACCGTCGGATCCGGGGCGATGCCGAAGATCTCCGCCTCGCCCCAGTCCCGTCCCACGAGCCGGGCAAGCAACGGATAGATCAGCACCGACACCACGGCCAGACCCAGGCCGAGCACGCCGATCACATCCCGCCCGACCCGGAATGCCAGGCCGTCCGCGCACGACTCCAATCCAAGTCAGCAAGGCTACCTCGACCACGAAGAGCCACACGAAATAGCCTGCAGCCCAGTTGATGCCCGCGTAGCGACGCCAGACGAACATCCACGCCACCCAGGCCCACAGGATCGCAAGGACGGCGGAAATGGCGCGGGCCCGCGCCGGTGCCGGCCGGCGGAGCAGCCACAGAATCCCGAGCCCCAGTCCGATCGTCACGAGCTGCGCCGGCCAGACGCCGACGTTGTGACGCTCGATCAGTCGGTAGTAGGTGCGAGGCGAGAACAGCAGGAAATCCGAGAGCCCGTAGGTCCACCACTCCGACATCAGAGTCCCGCGACGTGCGCGGCCATCCGCCGGCGCATGGCGTCATCCGGAAGCGGGCCGGAGGCGGCGCCCATGTTCTCGATCACGTGCTCGACCTGGCTCGTCGCGGGGATCGCGCAGGTGACCGCGGGATGGGAGACGATGAACTTGAGTAGGAACTGGGCCCAATTGGCGGCGCCCGACCTCCGCGGCCCACGAGGGCAGGGGATGACGCTGCACCTCGCGAATCAGCGCGCCCTGGCGGAACGGGCGGTTGACGATGACGGCGATGCCGCGGTCCCGGGCCAGCGGCAGGATGCGCTGCTCGACCTCGCGATCCAGAACATTGTAGGTGACCTGGACGAAGTCGATCGGCCGGCTCGCCATGACCTGCTCGATCTCCCCGTGTCGCCGCCCCTCCGAGGTGGTGATTCCCACGTATCGCAGCCGACCCTCGGCCTTCATGGCGAACAGCATGGGCAGATGGTCCTCCCATGCGAGAAGGTTGTGGACCTGAAGGAGGTCGAATCCCTTCACGCCCCAGTGCTTCCGGGATTCCTCGATCTGCTCCGGCCCACCGGGTCCGGACGAGGTCCAGACCTTCTCGGCCGAAAACAAGGACGACGGCCTGCCAAGCCTGGCCAGGCCGTATCCGATGACCTCCTGCGAGGAGCCGTACATGGGCGACGAGTCGATCAGGCGTCCGCCCGCGCCGAAGAAGGCCCGCATGACGGCCGCGCACTCGTCGCGCAGCTCGGGATCGTCCCCGACGTTGAACGTGATCCAGCTGCCCAGGCCGACGACGGGAAGCTTCTCACCGCTGGAGGGAATCGCCCGCGTGATCGGGCTCGTCCGGGCCAGCGCCGACGTGGGAAGAAACAGCGCCGCCGCGCTCCCGGCCATCAGGCCGATCGCCGCGCGGCGGGATACCGGAGCCTCTTGTTTCACGTAGTTTCCTTTGTCATCCTGAGCGAAAGCGAGGGAGCCATAAGCTGAGGCATGTCTCGTTCGCTTCGCTCAGGCTGACAGGGCCGAATGCCGACTCACCCCCCTGCCAGTTTCCTCGCATCCTCCCGGATGAAAGCGTACGTCACCAGCGGGAGCAAGTTCGCCTGGGCCGCCTTCGCGCCCAGCTCCTTGGCCTTGGCGGCGTCGCCCTTGGCCTTCCAGGCCAGCGCGGTCCAATAGACGACCTGGGGATCCTGCTGGTTCGCCTGGGTCAGATGCGCGATGGCGTCGTCGTACTTCTTCTCCTTGAGCGCGATGGTGCCGGTCAGCTCGTGACCCTGCCGGATGCGGAAGGGGTTCTGCCGGGACTGGGCGCCTTCGAGATACGCGGCGGCCTCGGTCTTGGCGGTTGCGAGGTCGCCCTTGGCCAGCGCGATCCTGCCGCGATTGTAGCGATCGGCGAGCCGGGTGTCCTGCTTCAGGTCGTCCGACAGGCTCGACTTCTCCACCAGATCCAGCGCCTGCTGGAAGTGCTTCGCCGCCTGGTCGGTCCGGCCGGCGTCGAGCAGGATGTTGCCGATGAGCTGGGCATCCCCGCTCATGTTGGCGGAGTCCTTCAGCGTTTCGTCGAGATCGTACTCCTTCTGGATCTCCTTCACCGCCGCGTCGGTCTTCCCGGCGTCGACCAGGATCACGGCCTTGGTGAACAGGGCGGTGCGCTTCTCCCCGTCGTCGCGGGCCCGGCGGAAGAGGTCATCCATCACCTTGGTCGCCTCGGCGTGCTTGCCCTGGAACATGAGGTTGGTGGCGATGCCGACGCGCGAAGCGGTGAAGTTCGTGTCCTGGGCGAGCGCCTTCTTGTACTGCGCGATGGACTCGTCGAAGCGGCCGGTCTTCATCAGCAGCTCGGCGTACGAATCGTACGGGTTGGGATCGTTCGGGATCAGCTCGATGTACTTCTTGAAGGCGACCTCGGCCTGGTCGTATTTCTCCAGGGGGCGGTAGGCATAGCCCAGGGAGTTGTACGCCGGCGAATAGCTGGGGTTGATCGCATTGGCTTTCTGATACTGCTCCACCGCCTTGTCGTACTCCTGCCGGCCGAAGTAGTTGTTGCCGAGCTGGAAATGGGCCCGCTCGTCGTCGGGATACTTGGCCACCAGCTCCTCCAGGTACTCCAGCGCCTTGGCCGCATCGGCGTTGCCGCCGGCCTCGGTCGCGAGAATCGTCAGCCGCTCGCCTTCGGTCGCCTGCCCGGAGAGCGCGACCGCTTCCTTCAGGTGGTCGAAGAAGTCCTTCGCGGTGGCCGAGTTGACGGCCAGCTGGTAGTGGGCCATCGCGAAGGAGGGGTCCTTCTCGACGGCCTGCTCATACAGCTTCCGGCCGTCGTGCGCCCGCAGTTGCTCCGACAGCTCGCGCCCCTGCAGATACAGCCGGCGGGCATCCTCCGAGGCGGTCGTGATCGGGACGGCGCCCTTGTTCGCGGACACCGTGGCTCCGGCGCTGGCGGTCTCGGTGCCGGCCTTTCCGGAGTCGCAGCCGCTGAGCGCCGCGGCAAGGAGGACGGGGGCAAGACCGAGGAATGGGAACGGGTTGCGCGTGTCGCATGTGGTCCTCCAGCGATGCTTCAATGGTGAACGGCAGGTTGTTTCGGGGAGGTGCCCTATCTATAGACCTACGCCGGGTGCTCGGGGCGGTTTCAGGCCGCTCGCGCGGGGTTCCATGAACGAGCATCTTTCCCCTCCATGACCCACCCGACTGATCTTCTCGACAGCCTGGTCCGCCTTTCGAACCTCGTCGGTCGCGACCCGCGCCTGGTACAGCCGGGCGGAGGTAATACCTCGGCCAAGGCCGGCGACACGCTCCTGGTCAAGGGCAGCGGGACCGACCTTCGCACGGTCGGAAGCGACGGCTTCACCCGGCTCTCGCTCTCCCGTCTCGATGGGCTGCGTGAGGCCGACGAGATGAGTGACGCCGACATGATGCGGTTCATGGCCGGCTGCATGGTGGCCGATGGACCCGCTCCCAGCGTCGAGACCCCCCTGCATTCGCTCCTTCCCCACCGCTTCGTCGCCCACACCCATGACGTGGCGACGATGAGCCTGACCAACGTCAGCGACGCGACCGCGGAACGGCTGGTGAACGAGCTGTTCGAGGGGCGCATCGTCTACGTCCCCTACACCCGTCCGGGCTTTCCGCTGGCGAAATCGGTGAGCGACATGGTCGGCCGCCTGCCGGACGGCGTCGATCGGTCTCGCGCTGGCCCACCACGGTCTGGTGATCTGGGGAGACGACGCGGAGGAATGCCACAAGCGTCTGCTTCAGGCCGTGGCGCAGGCGGATCAGTACCTGGCGACCTGCCGGCGCGGCCGTACACCTTTCGGCGCGGCGCGGACCCCCGCGCCTCCGGCGGAGGAGCGGCGGCGCCTCGCGGAGGTGGTGCTGCCCGCCGTGCGGGGTGCGCTGAGCGAGCCCGACCGCGTCGTCCTGCACTTCGACGACGGGGACGACCTGGTCGGCATGCTCGGTGGGGAGCGAACCCGCGAGCTCGTCCACCGAGGGATGGCGACGCCCGAGCACCTGCTCCGCGCGGGGCGGCTGCCGGTGTGGCTCGACGTGGACCTGGCGGCGCCGGCCGAGCAGGTCACCGACCAGGTCCGGAGCCGGATCACCGCTGCGCGGGCGGAGTACGAGTCGTACCACCGGAGGCACGCCGCGGCGGGCGAGGCGCCGCTCGCCGACTGGGCGAAAGTCGTCCTCGTTCCCGGGCTTGGCATGATCACGGCGTTCAGTGACAAGCGGGGCGCCGTGACGGCGAATCTCTGCTACCGGGCCGTGCTGGAGAGCATCGCGAACGCCGAGGCCGTCGGGCGATTCGAGTTCATCCCCGAGCCCGACGTGTTCGAGTTCGAGCACTGGCCGCTCGAGCGGCGAAAGATCGAGGAGCAGATCGCCAGGGATCGCGCCGGTCGCCTCCTGCCGAGGCACGTCGTCCTGGTCATCGGGGGCGGAAGCGGAATCGGGAAAGCCGCGGCGATGCGTTTCGCCGAAGAGGGCGCGCACGTGGTGGTGGCGGACTTGGACGGCGCCGTCGCCGACAGCGCCGCGTCGGAGATCGTGGCCCGCTTCCCCGGACGAGCCATGGGAGCCGCCGTGGACGTGCGGAGCGATGACAGTCTCGATGCACTGTTCCGCCGGACTGTGCTGGAATTCGGAGGGCTCGACTGTCTCTTCTACACGGCCGGCCTTCCTCCGCGGTTTGCGTCGATTACCGAGATCCGGCGGGAGGACCTCCAACGGCAGCTCGAGGTTCACTACCTCGGCGCGGTCGCGGCGATGGGACACGCGGCCAGGGTGATGCGCCATCAGGGGCTCGGAGGCTCCATCGTGGCGTCCGTGTCAAAGGCGGCGCTGGTTCCGGGGAAGGACGCGGTAGCCTACGGCGGCAGCAAGGCCGCCCTGATGCAGGCCCTTCGCGTGGCGGCCGTAGAGCTCGGCGGGGACGGGATCCGGGTGAACGCCATCAACGCGGATCAGGTGGACACGCCGCTGTTCCAGCAGTTCGTGCGCGAACGTGCGGCCGCTCGGGGAGTCTCGGTCGAGGAACAGCTCGAGAGCTACGGCAAGCGGAACCTCATGGGCGTGCGGCTGATTCCGCCGGAGGCGGTGGCCGATCTCGCCGTGTTGCTGGCGAGCGATCGGTTCAAATACACGACCGGCGACATCCTGACCGTGGATGGAGGACTGCCGGAGGCGTTCCCGCGGTAGCTCCCGCAGGCACCTCGCTCACCTTGACGGCAATCGGTGCGCCGAAGAGGCTTTTACCTAACCGATCCGCTGGAGACCTTCATGGGACTTGCGCTGCTGGTCCTCCTCGCCGTCGCCGTCTTCGTCGCCCTCACCTACAACAGCCTCGCCCGGCTCCGGCTGCTGGCCGGGAACGCCTGGTCCGACATCGACGTCCAGCTCAAGCGGCGTCACGACCTGGTGCCGAGCCTGGTCGCGGCGGTGAAGGGTCACGCGGGCTACGAGAAGGGAACGCTGGAGGCCGTGGTCGAGGCCCGGAACCGGGCCGCCATCGGCGGGCGGGCCCGCCGCCGCCGGCGCGGCGGAGGGGACCCTCGCGGCATCGGTGCGGCAGACTCTTCGCGCTGGCGGAGGCGTATCCCGACCTCAAGGCCGGCGAGAGCTTCCTCTCGCTCCAGCGCAGCCTCACCGAGATCGAGGACCACATCCAGAACGCCCGCCGCTACTACAACGCCGTGGTCCGCGACTCAACACGAGGATCGCAGCAGTTTCCCTCCAACCTGGTGGCGGGAGCCCTTCGGCTTCCGGCCGCGCGGAGTTCTTCGGCCTGAGCGATCCGTCCGAGGGCGCGGCGCCGGCGATCGACCTGGGAGGCGGGCGATGAGGCGGATCGCGCCGTGGCTGCTGCTGATGCTTGCTGGCCGCGGCCGCTGCAGGCGCAGCGCTCGCTCGCGATCAAGCGGTTCGACGCCGCGATCGCGGTGCAGCGCGACGGCAGCGTCGACGTCACCGAGACGATCACGGCCCAGTTCACCGGCGCATGGAACGGGATCTACCGCACCGTCCCGGTGGACTATCACACGCCGCAGGGATTCAACTGGACCCTCAGGCTGCGATCTCATCGGGGCGACCGACGCCGAGCGGCCAGACGCTCAAGGTGGAGAGCCAGCCGGGAGCGCCACTACATCAAGTACAAGATCTGGGTGCCCGGGGCCGAGGACGCCACCCGAACCGTGCGTGCTCCGCTACCGGGCGGCGAACGGGCTCCGCTTCTTCGAGGATCACGACGAGCTCTACTGGAACGTCACCGGCGACGAGTGGGACGTGCCGATCGAGGCCGCGACCGCACGGATCACCTTGCCGGCCGGGGCCACCGGCGTCCGCGCCATCGCCTTCAACGGCGCCTACGGCTCGACCGCGCGCGACGCGAAGGTCGCCACCGAGGGGACCACCGTCAGCGTCGCCATGCCGCACCCGCTGGGCTTCCACGAGGGGCTCACCGCCGTGGTGGGCTGGGACAAGGGACTGGTCACCCCGCCGACCGAAGTGGACAAGGCGCTCGGCTTCCTGGCGAGCAACTGGCCGCTCGCGATTCCGCTTGCCCGTCCTGCTCGGGATGTTCGCGCTCTGGTGGCGGAGCGGGCGGGATCCGCGGCGGCTGCCCGGTCGCGGTGCAGTACGAGCCGCCGGACTCGCTCACCCCGGCCGAGGCCGGCACGCTGATGGACGAACTCGGCCGACATGCGGGACATCACCGCGACGCTGGTGGACCTCGCGGTGCGGGGGTACCTCAGGATCGAGGAGCGGCGAAGAGAGCGCACTGTTCGGACTCATGACCAGGAAGGAATACGTCTTCCACCGGCTCGAGCCGCCGGCGGGAGTGGCGCCACTGCAGCCGCACGAGCAGCGGGTGCTCGACGGGATCTTCGAGGGCAACGGGAGACGAGGTGAAGCTCTCCGAGCTGGAGAACGAGTTCTACAGGCACCTGCCGGCGATCAAGGAGGGCATCTTCGACCGGCTGGTCGAGCGCGGGCTCTACCGCTCGCGGCCCGACCAGGTGAAGGGCCGGTGGCTCGTCGGTCGCCGTCGTCCTGGGCCATCCTCATGATCGGCCTGGGCTCGACCATCGGCGCCGCGAAGTTCAGCCTGACCCCGCTGCCGTTCGTGCTCGCGCGCGGGCTCAGCGGCCTCATCGTGGTGGTGTTCGGCCGCATCATGCCGGCTCGCACAGTGCCGGGCGCCCGCGCGCTGGAGCAGGTGCTGGGCTTCGAGGAGTTCCTCCGCAGAGTGGAGGAGAACTACGAGCGGGTGGTGAAGACGCCGGAGATGTTCGAGCGGTTCCTGCCGTTCGCCATGGCGTTCGGGGTGGAGCGGAAGTGGGCCAAGGCGTTTCAGGGACATCCTGCGCGAGCCGCCGCGGTGGTACGTCGGCGGCAACGTCGGGTCCTTCGATCCCGGGCGGTTTACCAGCCGGATGTCGGATCTGTCGACCCGAGCAGGGAGCGCGATGACCTCGTCGCCGCGGAGCTCGGGCGGATCGGGGTTCAGCGGCGGATCGTCCGGTGGGGGTTCCGGGGGAGGCGGTGGGGGAGGGTTCTGACCTGGTAGTTGACCGGAGGCCTGGCGCGAGTCTTCTCGCCGCCCGAAGTACCCGCGGCACGGAGACCCATCGAGCCCAGTCCCGATCGAGCTGCCGGGGCATCCAGTTGATCACCACCCGCGATCGAGGCGAGCGGTATGCCCACCGCTGCGCGCCACGCAGCGAACGGTGAATCCCGACCACTCGCAACCCCAAAGCAAACGCCAGATGGTAGAAGCCGCTGTCGTTGCCGATGCAAAGATCGCAGGCGGCCAGTTTCGGTACGACGTCCTCCAGCCGCGCGGAGACGCGGAGCAGGTTGGAATGGGCGGGTAGATAGCCAGGCACTCCGAAACGGGACTCGGATTCGCTGAGGAAGAAAATGACCGTCACATGCGGCCGTTCCACGAGTGCGCAGGCCAGGGCGCGAAACTTGTCCTCCGGCCAGATGCGCCTCGGGTCTCCGGCTCCCGGCTGCAAGGCGACCAGCAGCGAATCCGTTGGAAAGCCGGCTCGGAATGCCTGACGGGCCGCCTCCTGCTCGGGCGTAAGGGGCAGGAAGACTTCCCCGGGCGCGGGTAGCTCGGGGAACCACACCCGAAGCTGGGCGAAGCGTACCTGCAACACGTTCCTGCTGCCCCAATGCCGTTGGGAGCGCGTGGTCACCCATGTCGGCTGATCCGACCGCCGCAGGGCAGCCGCCCAGGGGCCACCCGCTTCCGTGTTCCAGACCCACCCGACATTTCTCGTCCGAAGCCAGGCAAGCCTTCCTTCCTCCCCGAGCTCCTCGAGCGGCCGGTGATCGAGGACTGTGACCTCATCGCGCAGGTTGTCCGCGAGTGACAACAGCCCTGGTGTGAGCAGCTCGATTCTGAGCTCGGGATGGGCGGTGTGCAGGGCACGGAGGCTGGGGAGGAGAGTCAGCCCGTCGCCGATACCACGTTCGGCGATGGTCAGGAAACCGGGCCGGGACAGATCGGTTGTCGGGGTCACTCAACGTTTCCAGGGCGGAAGCTGCTTCGGAGGATAGCAGGTACCGGCCCATGGCGGGGGCTTGCGCGATTTCCCGCTATTTCTTACGATATATCGTAAGATAGTACGGAAACCAGAACAGGAGAGTCCGCCATGTGCGGCCAGCGAAACGATTGGGGATTCGGCGAGTTCTTTACGGCAGGGTTCGGCCCCCGCGGCTGGGGCGCCGGCTTCGGCCCGCGAGGGGCCCGGCGCCGGAATCAGATCTTCGAGTCCGGAGAGGTCAAGTTCGTCATCCTGCGCCTGTTGAAGGAAAAGCCCCGGCACGGCTACGAGATCATGAAGGCGCTGGAAGAGAAGATGGCCGGGTGCTACACGCCTTCCGCGGGCACGGTCTATCCCACGCTCCAGCTGCTGGAGGACCAGGGCTACGTCCGCGTGGTCGAGACCGAGGGGAAGAAGGTGTATCACATCACGGCCGAGGGGGAGAAGTTCCTCGAGGAAAACCGCCACGTCCTGGACGAGATCTTCGAGCGGGTGCGCGACACCGTCCGCGACTTCGCCGGGGGGGACATGGGCGAGATCCACGTGGCGTTCGCGCGGCTGGCCAAGGTGACCTTCGGGCAGGCCTGGCGCCGCGGACCGGAGCACCCGTCGCTCAAGCAGGTGGCCGACATCCTGAAACGTACGGCCGATGAGGTCGAACTGGCCTGGGGCACGAAGAAGTAAGGAGGAGAAACCGATGATGGGCGGATGGATCTTCTGGATGCTGGTCGGGTTTCTGATCTGGCGCTTCGTGGCACGCGGCAGGTGCTGGCGCGGCCAGGAGCGCAGGCAGTACCGGAAGGAAACCGAGGACAACTCCTACGTGGACGCGTTGGAGACCCGCGTCTCGAGCCTCGAGGAGAGGCTGGACTTCACCGAGCGCTTGCTCTCGGGACGAAGGGAGCAGGCGGCGAGCTAAGGCAGCTCGCTCGCGATTGCCCGCCGTACGACGACTGTGATGTTGTCGGAGCCGCCGCCCTCGAGGGCGTCCTGCACGAGGTCCTCGCAGACCTGACGGGAGGACGTCATCGAGCGGAGGCGCTCCCTGATCCGTTCGTCCGAGACGTGGCGGGTGAGCCCGTCGCTGCAGAGAAGCACCACGGTGTCCCAGGCCAGCTCGACGCGCGTCACGACGGGGGCGGTCTGGCGACCGCCGATTGAGCTCGAGAGGGTGTGCTCGTACCGGGTGCCGGTCGCGTCCGTCCGCGTCAGCACGCCGAGGTCGATGAGCTCCTGCGCCATCGTCTGGTCGCGGGTGATCTGGGTGAGATCGTCGCCGCGGAGCAGATAACAGCGGCTGTCTCCGACCTGCAGCAGGTACGCGCGGGGCCACACGCCCAGGTACAGGGTGAGCGTCGTGGCCATGCCGCGGAACTCCGGCTCTTCCTCCCCGCGGCGCACCAGCTCCCCGTGGCACTGCGTCGCCACCTCCTGCAGCGCTTCGATGAAATCCTGATCGTTGGCCGACCCAGCCGCATAGTAGCAGTGCATGCTCTGTGAGACGTAGCGCCCGACGGCCTCGAGCGCGCTCCGGCTCGCGACCTCACCCTTGTTCCCGCCGCCGACCCCGTCGGCCACCATCATCAACAGACCGACGCGTTCGCTGCCGCTCAGGAGATCATTGGCGTCGGCTAGGCTGGTATGCTGCACGACCATCTCTCGTCGGAGCGCGCAGACCAGGAAATGATCCTGGTTGTCGGTTCGGACCTTTCCCGGGTGGGTCAGTCCGTAGATGTCGATCTCATCGTCCCGCGGCTTCCGATCGGGCGAGACCGCGGGCGCGGTCATTAGGCGGGTCATCGCAGCCTCCTGGGCTTAGAACGCCACCATCGCAAACTCGGGCTGTACCCCACAGTACACCTGTCCGACGGCCTCGAAACGATTCTCCGACATGAATCCATGGTGCCGCAGCGTCTGAGCGTCGCGGAAATGGCGCTCGAGCGGATTCTTCGCATAAATGCCGCTGGTGCCGGCGCGTGTTCACGAATCAGCGGTCCGATCTTTCGCACAGCCTGCCGTAGCTCGTCGAGAACGTCGGTGTCGGGATGATACGTCGTGCTCATGAAGCGACCTCCTCAGACTATGCCCTCGAGCGTCTGCCACCACACACGCCGTATCTCGCTCGCACCTCGGGCATTGGGCTCGATCGGGTTGCGACTCCAGTACCATCGGTCCCCATCCCGCGCCTTCTGTCCGTGGCCCAGGAAGTGGCGGTGTACGTCGGCCAGGACGACGAGATCGTCATGTCCCGCCGTCTTCCGTACCAGATCGTTGAAGCGCTCCAGCTGTTCGAGCGGCAACCGGCCGCGATCCTCGAGTCCCGGGAGCGTGCCGGTGCCATCGGTGGGATCGTAGACCGTGGTGAGTACCAGCTTTGCGTGGGGCAGCTCCTCGCGTACGGTCTCGACCAGATCCGTGTAGCGACGCATGATCCGGCCCACCATCGCGTCCAGGCGCGTGCCCGCCGAGAGGGCATCGAGAAGATCGTTGCCGCCGGCATTGAGGGTGAGCAGAATGTCGGGGTCGTCGTAGTCGTGCCCGAGGCGCGCCAGCTCCTCGGTGACGACATCGTCGATCATGGCGCCGTCTTCGGCGAGGTTGAGAAAGTCCGCGCCCGGACTGTGGGACTCGAGGTCCCTTCCCTTGAACTCGGGCCAGAGCTTGTCGTCGTTGCGATAGAGGAGCGCGGCCGCACCGATAGGGTCCAGCCGGTTGGGCGGAACTTCGAGCTGGCGCACGTCGCAGGTCGGGTAGTGATCGGTGCTCATCGAGTCACCGAGCGCGACGTAGAGGGTGATGGGGCCCGAAGTCATCTGCGGGTACGCCGGGCTGAGGACAAATCCGAATATGCCGGTGGAGTCTCCCGGCCGCCAGCTAGGTCAGCTCCTTGAGCCTCGTGGCCGCCTCGGGCCCGGTCGGTCGGTCCTCGTCGTGCTTCAGGAAGGCGAATGCCTCGGTCCACGGCTGCGCCTTGATCTTGCCCGCCCATTCCACCAGCGCGCTGTCGGTGTACTCGGCACGCCGCAGCCGTAGATACCCCCACGAAGCGGTGGCCACCAGCGGGGTCGTCCCTTCATCGTCATCCACCGCGACCAGCGCGACGTCGTGCGCTCGAAGCGCCTCGTACACTTCGTCATCGAACCAGGATTCGTGCCGGAACTCGAGCGCCGCGCGCCAGGTCCGGGGCACCCGTCCGAGAAAGTCGGTCAATCGGGCCATGTCCTTCCGGAGCGTCGGCGGGCACTGGAAGAGGGTGGGTCCGAGCCTCTCACCCAGGACATTGACCGTCTGCAGAAAGTAGGGAAGCGAGGTGTCGGCGTCGGCCAGCCGGTTGATGTGGGTGATCCGGCGCGACGCCTTGAGCACGAAGCGGAACTCCGCCGGCACCTGTGCCGCCCAGTCCAGCAGGACCTTCTCTTTCGGGATGCGGTAGAACGAGTTGTTGATCTCGACCGTAGGGAGCCGGGTGGCGTAGTAGCGGAGCATGTCGTCGGCCGGAAGGTCGTCCGGATAGAACGAGCCTTTCCATTCCTTGTACGACCAGCCGCTGGTGCCGACGAGAATGCGCATGTCGCCTCGTGGGGATGCCGGTGTCACTCCGAACGAAGCCACGTCATTCCGAGCGACGCCACGTCATCCCGAGCGGAGCGAGGGATCTTGCCGTGGAATGGCACGGGGCACGAGGAGAAGATCCCTCGCTCCGCTCGGGATGACAACGGGGACCGGCAGATCACAACAGGCGACGGGCAATGGGAGGCCGAACTGGTGAAGGAACGGAGAGCGGTAGGCGATAAGTCGGCTAGCGCGCGCCGGCCGCCTTTCTCTTGGGAGTGGCCTTCGACCCGTTGGCAGGCTGATTTCGCGGACTTCTTCTCTTCGCCCCCGTTGCCCCGCTTCGCCAGACTCGCCTTCAACGCATCCATCAGGTCGATGATCTTCGTCTGCGGTGCCTCGGTCGGCTCATCGGTGATCTCCTGCCCATCCACCTTCCGCTGGATCGCCTCCAGCACGCGCTCCCGCACGGTGTCGCGGTAGTTCTGGGGCTTGAACTCGTCCACGGATCCCTGCTCGATCAGCTGCTTCGCCAGCGCGAGCTCCGCGTCCTTGAGGACGACCTCGGGGCGGGGCACGTCATCAGAGCTCCGGATCTCCTCCTGGTAGTGGAGCTGCTCCATCACCAGGATGTCGCCCATGGGCCGGACCAGGACTAGATGCTGCTTGCCGCGAGCCGAGTACTGGCCGAGCGCGGCACGCCCGGTCGCCTCGAGAGCCGCGACCAGCAGGCGATAGGCGCGCTCACCGCCCTTGCCGGCGCCAAGATAGTAAACCTTGTCCAGATAGATGCGGTCCACGGCGGCCAGCGGCACGAACTCCCCGATGTCGATGGAGTTCGTGGCCTTCTCGTCCAGCGCCTTGATCTCGTCCGCCGAGAACCGTACGTACTGGCCCTTGGAGAATTCGTACCCCTTACTGGTCTCGTCCTTCTCGACGATCGTCCCCTCCGTGGAGCAGATGTACTGCTGCTTGAGGCGGGAGCCACACTTGGAGTGCAGCATGTTGAAGCTGATCGAGGCGGAGGACTCGCTCGACGTAAAGAGGTTGACCGGGACTGAAACCAGTCCGAAGGAGATGGTCGCGGAAGCAATGTTTCGTGCGGGCATAGTGGGCTGATATACAGGCAGAATTCGGACCCCGCTAGAGGGGGCGGTGTCACAGTTGCTAGCTCCATACTAGAACAAGACTTAAGACCACAAATACCAGCCTCCGGCGTCTCGCTCGGGAACGGCGGAGTGCGGTTTTTTGCACGCGTTCTGGCCACCTACGGCTGGCGCGCGATCACGGCCTCGATCCGCCCGTATGGCTCGCGGGTCGCGACGAAGATTTCGTTGGGATTATCGAGCCCGAAAGGCGCGAGGTCCACCAGCAGGTGGTGCCGGTTGGGAAGCACCAGGCGGATCTCGCCGATCTCCGGACACTTGTCGAGCACCGCCTCGCCCATCGCGTAGAGCGTGTGCTGCACCGAGGCCGAACGATGGTCGGCGAAGGTCTCCAGCAACGCCGTCCGAGCAGCGCTCCACACGGCGTCGTAGTCGGCCGGGGTTCGGCTGTAGGTCCACCGTGCCTCCACGTCGGTCGCCAGGATCCGGTCATCCGTCTCGCGCAGTGTGGTGTAGGGATCGCGCAGAAACTTGGAGAAGGCAGAGTCGGTGGTCTTGAGCAGCCCGAGCCCGTCGAGGCCGCACTCGTGCCGAGCGCCATTCTCGTCGACGGTGACTGTCGCCAAACGGCGCTCGGTCGTGCCCTGGACGAATACCTGCCCGGTAGGCTCCCAGCGGTGCACGGCCACCGTGATCACCGCCCGCTGAGCCGCCCCGGAAGCGCCCAGGAAATGGCGCGCCAGCCGCACGGCAAACTCCTCCGGTGGGGTGACCGAACCCTGCCGCGCCAGCACGTACACCGCGTTCTTCATCGTGTCCGTGGGAAGGACTTCGCTGTTGTCGCCCGCGGCGTGTGCGGGCTCGAACCTCCCTTGGAGCTGCACTTCTACCGTCAGGTCGTGCAGCGCGTGACGTGGCGTGGCCCGGTCCACTTTCACCAGGCGAACCGCCGCCTTGCCATAGCCGCTCCAAGCCAGTCGCGCGGGCATGCCTCAGCTCCCCCGGTAGGTGGAATAGCCGTAAGGCGCGAGCAGCAGCGGCAGGTGACAGTGCGTCATGGCGCCTTCCACCTCGAAGGGAACGACGATCTCCGGGTAGATCGTCTTCTGCCCGGCCCTCTGGAACCACGCCCCCGTCTCGAACACCAGCCGGTACCGGCCGGGGCGGACACCTTCGGGCAACCAATCGCGCACCCGCCCGTCACTATCTGTCACGGCGGACGCCACCGGGTCCACGCGGGCGCCGTCGAGCCGCTCGAGTCGGACCGTGATCCCGGCGGCCGGCCGGCCCGCACTGGTGTCGAGCACGTGGGTCGTGATCCGCGTCATGACGCCTCCGCCCCTGCGAGTTTCTCGAGTCGCAGCCGCGTGATCTTGCCTTGCTCCGCAGCCGCGACCGCACGCTCCTGCTCGGCATCATTGCCTAGCCGTGCCGTGACGTCCGCGAGCATCTCTTCGGCGCTCCGGCCGGTGGCGCAAACGATATAGATCCAACCGAATCGTCGCTCGTACTCGGCGGTGGCCATCGCGAGCGCGTCCCGAACGCCAGTGTCGGAGGCCGACGCGGTGCTCTGCTCGTCGGCGGACCAGGTCCGCGCCGCGGAACTCACCGGTGCCCTGGCGTGGCGCTCGCCGATGCGGGGGTGATGCGCGAAGGCCTCGTCCCAGTCGGCCGGTCCGGTTGCACGCCAGAGCTCGTCGGCGGCCGCGAGCAGGGCGTCCACCGAGCCAAAAGGCCGTCGCGCGACCATCGCGTCCACCCACCTCGATGACCCGCAGCAGCTCCGAAGCTCATCCGCGGCCTCCGGGGCCGGCAGCGTGTTGAGGCGTGTCAGGCCCGGTGTCACTTCGCCAGGGTCCCGAACAACCGAAGGCGGGCGATCCCGCCGTCAGGATAGATGGCGAGGCGGGCGTGAGTGGCCGCCCCTGAGGACTTGACGTCGAAGCCATGCTGGGAGTGCGGCTGCAGCCCGGTGCGGGGAAGCAGCTCAGTCCACTCGGCGTCGTCGCCGTCGCGGGTGTCGACCGCGCAGCTCTCCGGCGCGTTGCCTTTGAAGTGATCGGTGTCGACCTCTATCCGGCGGATCGTGCCCCGGCCGGCCAATCGCACGACGATCCAGTCGTGCCCCGGCCCGCGCCGGCGCTTGGTCTCCCAGCCATCGCCCATATGGGTCGAGCGGCCGGGGAGGATCAGGTTGTGCCGATTGCCGAAGAACATGTCGCTGCACGCCGACGACCAGGCCGCCGTTGGTCACCGCGGCGAGGTCGATGACCGCGCCCGGCGCACCCGCAGACGCGAGCGGCTCGCCGAAGACCCGGAGCCGCGCGACGCCGCCGTCCGGATAAATGTTGAAGCGGAGATGGGTGACCCGGTCGCTGTAGGCCACCGCGAACGGGTTTTCGGCATCGCCGCGCAGGGCCGAGCGGGGCAGGATCTCGGTCCACGCCACTGTCGCTGGTGGCCATCGCTTCCGCGGTCGCGTCCTCTGCGACGGCGCACGCCTCCAGCGAGCAGTGCTCGGGATAGTTGCCTCGGAAGAAGGCGGTGTCCACCACGATACCGCGGACGATGGCTGGAATGCCGAGCCGGACGATGCACCAGTCGTGTCCGGGGGTGCGCCGGCGGCGAGTCTCCCAGCCATCCATCCACTTGCCGCGGTCGGTGTACTCGTCTTCCCGCCAGACCGGCTTCGAAGCCTTGAGCAGGTTCTCCTTGGGCGCGAAGAATTCGTCGTTCGCCAGGAGCACACGTCCGCCAAGCCGCTCGGCGGCGACGTTCGGCAGCTCGGTGAATGCGGTCATGCGCCGGAGCGGGAGAGCGAGACGCGCCGTGCTCGGAGCACGGGCTCGCCTCGAAGGTAGGTGGCCTGGACCACGCCGTAGAGACGGCGACCAAGCCACGGCGTCAGGTGGTGGCGATGGCGCAGCATCGATTCCTCGACCACGAACGCCTCCTCCGGATTCCACAGCACCAGGTCGGCATCGCATCCCGGCGCGATGGCTCCCTTACGGCCTTCGAGGCCGGCCAGGCGCGCCGGGCCCGCGCAGAGCCATGCGGCCAGCCGCTCCGGTGCCAGGCCCCGCGCCCGCGCCGCCGTCCACACCGCGGGCAGTCCGAGCTGGAGCGAGGCGATCCCACCCCAGGCGCGGAGAAAATCGCCCTCATCGCGGAGCTTGAGCGACGGCGGGGCGGGGGAATGGTCGCTGACTACCGCATCCAGCCGACCGTCCGTGAGGCCCGCCCAGAGCGCCTCGCGGTGCCGGCGCTCCCGGATCGGTGGCGCGCACTTGAACTCCGTTGCGCCGTCGGGGATCTCATCCGCCGCGAAGCCGAGGTAGTGAGGGCAGGTCTCCGCCGTGATGCCGCACGCCGTCCGATCGGGCGGTCGCGATCAGCCCGAGCGTCTCCGCCGCCGACACGTGCACCACGTGCACTCGCATCCCCGACTCACGAGCGACATCGATCAGGAGCTCGACCGCCGCGGTTTCCGCCTCGACCGGCCGCGTGGCCAGCCAGGTGGCGTGGGCCCGCGGCTCCCCACGGATCGAAGCCGCACGCTCCAGCACCGCTGGGAGCTCCGCGTGCACCATCAAGACCGCGCCGAGCGCGGCCAGGATCGGGCCGGCGCGCCGGAGATCGGCGGCCGACACCGCGGGAAACTCGTCCACCCCGGACGGACACAGGAAGCACTTGAAGGCGAACACCCCCGCGCGATGGAGCGGCTCCAGGTCGGCGACGTTGCTTCCGATGAAACCACCGAGGAAGCCGACGTCCACGGCGCAACGGCCGGCCGCGGCCGACCGCTTGGCCTCGAGCGCCGCGACGCTGGTCGTCGCGGGGATGCTGTTGAGCGGCATGTCGAGGAGCGTGGTGACTCCGCCCGCAGCGGCCGCGCGGGTCGCGCTGCGGAATCCCTCCCACTCGGCGCGCCCGGGCTCGTTCACGTGAACGTGGGTGTCCACCAGGCCCGGGGAAGACGAGGGCGTCGCCCGCGTCGATCACTCGTGCGCCTTCGGAAATGTCTTCGAACGCGGTGACCTGCGACGATCCGTCCGTCGGCGATGTGGATCGCCGCGGCGCGGACGCCGTCCGGTGTGGCCACCCGTCGGCCGCGGATCACGAGGGTGGGCCGGCTCACCGCTACGTCATCCCGAGCGGAGCGAGGGATCTTGCCGCCGTGCTCGAGCCGTTCCCGGCAAGATCCCTCGCTCCGCTCGGGATGACAGGCCATCATCCCGTCTCCTCCCAGAACCGCCGCAGCAGGTTCACCGCGACGTCCCGCCGATAGTCCGCGGTCGAGCGCAGGTCGTCGATCGGGCGTGATCTCGTCGCGCAGCGTACGAGCCGCCGCGTCCACGTCTGCCCCCGAAGCCAGCGCCCTCTCGGTCCGGCACGAGCCGGATGACCGTGGGCGCCACGCTGCCGAGCGCGATCCGCGGCTCCGGCCCGCGCACCGCGGCCATCACGACCTTGGAGATCGCCTGCGCGGCCCGGGTCCCCACCTTGCGGAACCATTGCGCTCCCTCGACCGGCGGAACCTCGAGCGCCACGATCAGCTCGTCGTCGCGACGGACGCTCTGGCGATAGCCGGTGTAGAACTCGGTCGAACGGCACCCGCCGCTCGCCGTCGAGGCTCCGCAGCACGACCACCGCGTCGGCCGCCGCGAGCACGGGGAGGGTATCGCCGGCGGGCGAGCCGTTGGCGACGTTGCCGCCCAGGGTCCCGCGATTCTGAATCTGGAGTCCGCCCACCTCCCGCGCCGCGCGCACCAGCATCGGCAGCCGCCGCCGCACCAGCCGGGAGCGGATGATGGCGGTGTACGTCGCGAGCGCGCCGATCGACAGCACGTCGCCCGCGAACCGTGATTCGGCGGAGCGAGTCCAGGCCCCAGAGGTCGAGGAACCGCGCCGACTGCAGGGTGCCGAAGTTGAGCGCGACGTAGAGGTCGGTGGCGCCGGCCAGCGGAGTCGAGCGGACCGTCGTCCCGCAGCATCCGGAGCGCGTCGCGCATCGTGCGGGGAGCGCGCAGCTCCAATCGGGAGACGGCCGTCCTCATGACGCGCCGTGGATCGCCCGGTAGATCGCCTCGTAGCCGGTGCAGCGGCAGAGATTGCCGGCGAGCCCTGCCCGGATCTTCGCCAGACTGGGTCGGGGGCCCGAGCGAGACGCGCGGTGAGGATCATGCCCGGCGTGCAGATGCCGCACTGCGCGCCGACTTCGTCCATGAAGGCGCGCTGCAGCGGGTGCTCGTCCCCCAGTCCTTCGATCGTCATCACCTCGGCGCCTTCGACCTGCGCGGACGGCACCAGGCAGGAGCAGACCGCCTCGCCGTCGATCAGCACGGTGCAGGCGCCGCACTCGCCCTCGCCGCACCCCTCCTTCGTGCCGGTGAGGCCGCAGTCCTCCCGCAGCACGTCGAGCAGGCGCGCCATGGGATGCGCGTCCACCTCGACCTCGCGTGCCGTTCAGCGTGAAGCGCACGCGGCCTCCCGGATCGCCTCGGGAAGCGCCGGGATCTCGCGGACGTCGAGTCCCGAGGTGCCGGATCGCGTTCACCACCGCGGGCGCGGGCCCGTCGATGGGCAGCTCGCCCAGGCCCTTGGCGCCGAACGGCCCGCCGGCGTAGGGGTGCTCGAGCAGCACGACGTCCAGCTGCGGGGTGTCGAGCGTCGTGGGAATGAGGTAGTTGGTGAGCTGGGCGTTGGCCATCGACGCCGTTCTGCATGACGACGCGCTCCAGCAGCGCGTAGCCGAGCCCCTGCGCCGTGCCGCCCTCGATCTGGCCGCGGGCGAGCGCGGGGTGGATCGGCCTTGCCGACGTCGGTCACCACGGTGAGCCGGAGCGGCCGGACCTCCCAGGTGTCGGGATCGAGCTCCACTTCGGCGACGTCGCAACCCCAGGCGTAGGCCGCGTAGGCGTCGCCGCGATAGGTGGCGTCGTCCCACTGGATCCAGTCCGGCTGCTCGTACTGTTTCGTCACCGAGAGCGGGCCGTGGCGACGGTGAGTACTCGGCCGGCGTCAGGTCGCCGAGCTGGCGCGGATCTCCTCCGCCGCGCGCTGCAGGATCCGGCCCACCACCATGCAGGTGCGCGATGCGACCGTGGGTCCGCTGTCCGGCACGACGCTGGTGTCCGGGCTCGGCGACCTCGACCTGCTCGTACGGAATCCCGAGCGCGTCGGCGACGATCTGCGCGTGCATGGTGCGGGTGCCCTGGCCGATCTCGGTGCTCGAGGTGAGCACCCGGACCCCCGTGGCCGTGAGCTCCACCGTCGCGCGCGAGGCGAGCTTGAGCTCGCCGCTCCCGGTGAATCCCGAGCCGTGCCAGTACAGCGCGAGCCCGATCCCGCGCCGGCTGCCCGCGTACGCCTTTCGCTTCCGCCGGAAGCCCGAGCGCCGCACCGCCGTGCGGAGGACCTCGAGCGCGCTGCTGTCCTCGCGCAGACGCTGGCCGGTGGCGGTGAGTGTCGCCGGCGCGGAGCAGCGTTCCGCTCCCGCAGCCGCACCGGATCGAGGCCAAGCGCCTCGGCGATGCGCTCCATGTGGACTTCGACGGCGAACTGGGTCTGCGGCGCGCCGAAGCCGCGGAAGGCGCCGTTGGGCGGCGTGTTGGTGAACATCGCGCGCGCGGCGATCCGCACGTTGTCGCAGCGGTAGGGCCCGGCGGCGTGGATCGCGCCGCGCGAGAGCACCACCGGCGAGAGCGTGACGTAGGCGCCGCCGTCGAGGATCACCTCGACGTCCATCGCCACCAGCCGGCCGTCGCGCGTCACGCCGGTGCGGTGGCGCACGATGGACGGGATGCCGCTTGGTGGTGGCGACCATGTCCTCGACGCGGTCGTAGACCAGCTTCACCGGCCGGCCCGACTTGAGCGCGAGCAGCGCGGCATGTCCCGCGAGCACCGGAGGGGAACTCCTCCTTCCCGCCGAACCCGCCGCCGGTCTCGGTCTGCACCACGCGCACGTGCTTGACCGCGTCACCCAGCAGGACGAGGAGCGCGCGGTGGACGTAGTACGGGCACTGAATCGAGCCGTAGACCGCCATGCCGCCGTCCTCGGGCACGGCGATGACGCCCTTGGGCTCGATGTAGACGTGCTCCTGGTGACCGGTGCGGTAGGTTCCCTCGATCACGTGGGCGGCGGCGGCGAGACCCGCGTCGAGATCGCCCTTTTCGATGAGGATGTCCTTGAACGAGGTGGGGGACAGCTCCGGATCGAAGACCGGCTCGGACGGCTCCTCGTTCAGCGTCACTCGGGCGTCGAGCAGCGCCTCCGCGGCTCTCGTGGGCCAGCAGCAGCACGGGCTCGGCGACGTGGCGAATCTCGCGCTCGACGAGGCAGGGCTGGTCGTCCTGCGATGAGCGCGACGACGTTGCGGCCCGGAATGTCACGATGGTCCACGACGGTGAATCCCGGCGCGCCGAGGTCGAGGCGCACCCCGGTCAGGCGACCGCAGGGGATGGTGCGTGCGGATCGTCCGGGCGTGGAGCATGCCGGGAAAGCGGAGATCGTCGGCGTAGCGGGCCTGACCGGTCGCCTTGCCGATTCCATCCTTGCGCGGCACGTTCCGCCCGACCGCGTCGAGCATGAAGTTCTCCGAGGGGTGAAGCGGATGGGTCAAGATGTGCGCTGTGCGTAGCGTGCCGCAAGGCGCTCAGGGGGAAACGCGAATCTTCGTCCAGGCGGCCCGCACGAGGTCGGCGTTGCTCCGTGCCTCACGGCCGTCCGGCAGGGTGAGGATGTCCTCGAAGCCGATCCGGCTGTCGTAGCCTCGAGCTACCGCCTCCTCGAGCAGTGCCCACGCGGTCGCGTCCACGCCGTGCAGCAGCCGCGGACAGGCAACGCCGCCGGCGTCGAGGACGGACTCCGCTTCCGCCACGGCTCGCAGCGCCTCGCCGAGCATCTGCTCCCGGGGCTCGAACATGACGCGAAGGCACCGGCCGCCCAGCCCGCTGCGGACCAGTTCCTCCGCCGCCAGCCGGTTCGCGACGCCGATCTCGAGGTCCACGCCCCGCTCGAGCAGGTGTCTCGCGAGGGAGGCGGCGCCGGTCTCGTCGAAGTTGATGGATGCGAAATCAGGAAGCGCGGTCCACTGGCCGATCGCTCGCATGCGCGCGGCAGGGTCGCGGATGATCCAGGCACCGGTGCTGACGCCGAATGGGAGCCCGAGGGGGCGAAGGGCTTCTACGGCAAGAGCGACGTCGCACGCCGCGAGGCTTTCTGCGCCATCGTGGCCGCGCACGTGGAAGTGAACCGCCTGAGCTCCGGCCTCACCGGCGTCGCGCGCGGCCGCGGCGAGCTCCGCGGCTGACGCCGGCACGGCGGCGTGAGCGGCTTGGGAACGGCCCCCATTGAGGGCCGCGATCAGGAGCATCGGCTTGGTTGCCCTCCCTACACCGTTGCCATAAGGAGCCTTGATCCGGCGCAACGCTCGGGTCGACTCGAGCAGGTAGTACGCATGTCGCTCCGGCGGTCATAATGCGCGAACTCGAGCGGCGGCCCGCCGCGTTTCACGGGCAAGGGGAGGCACCAACCTACTCTAAGGATACGGTATGCGCTCGCAGGTACTAATTACTGCGCTCGGTCTGCCCGGCGGCGCACTGGACCCGGTCTGGGCATTTGTCCTCTACTAGGCGCGGCTATTGTGCGAACTGCCCGACTGATGGCTTCTCGCGGCCTGATTCGGCTCTCGGCCGAGGCTCGAAGCGCACAGGTGCGCTCCGATGGAAATAGAGAAGCGCTATGCCTCCGCCAGCGTCGGCTGCAGGCCCACCGGCTCCTCCTCCGCCTCCTCCGCCGGTGCCGCCTTGTGCTCCGCCGCGATCAGCATGTAGAACACCGGCACCACGAACAGGGTGAACACGGTACCGATGGCCATGCCGGCGACCAGAATTGTGCCGATGCTGTTGCGCGCCTGCGATCCCGGACCAGTGACGAGCACCAGCGGGAAGTGCCCGAAGACGGTCGCCGCCGAGGTCATCAGCACCGGACGGAGTCGGGTCGACGCGGCCTCCCGTAGGGCGGGCAGTTTCTGCATCCCGCGCTCCTGAAGCGTGTTCGCGAACTGCACGATCAGGATGCCGTTCTTCGCAATCAGCCCCACCAGGGTGATCAGCCCCACCTGCGAGTACGTGTTGATCGTCGTCAGGTCCAGGAAGCTGAACAACAGGGCACCGGATATCGCTAGCGGCACCGAGCCCAGCAACACGATGAGCGGATCGCGGAAGCTCTTGAACTGTGCCGCGAGCACCAGGTAGATCAGGATCACTGCAAAGCCCAGCGTTAGCACCAGCGCCCCGCCCTCATGGCGGATCTGTCGCGACTCGCCCGCGTAATCGACCACGATGTCCGGACCGCCCGCCGCCGAGGCGGCGGCCTCCAGCACGCGGAGGCCCTCCTCCTTGGTGACACCGGGCTTCACCCCACCGTAGACCCGGACCGCGTTCTGCTGATTAAAGCGGTTGAGGGAGCGCGGCGCGGTCGTCGACTCGATCCGGGTGAAGGTCGACACCGGAATCAGCCGGCCGTCGGGAGCCTTGATCTTGAGGTCGAGCAGCGGCGCGACGGTTGTCCGGCTCTCTTCGCCGATCTGGGGGATGACCTTGTAGCTCCGGTCGAAGAAGTTGAACCGGTTGACGTATCCACCACCCAGCAGCGTGCCGAGCTCCTGGCCTACGCTGGCCAGGTCCAGACCCAGGTCGGCGACCTGCTCGCGGTCGATCACGACCCGCGCCTCGGGCAGGTCGATCTTCAGGTCGGTGTCCACATACAGGAACTTGCCGCTCTGCCAGCCGGCGCCGACTACCTGTCCGACCGTTTCCAGCATCTGCTCCGGTGGGGCATCGCTCAGAAGCACCAGCTCGACATCGTACAGGCCGGGCGTCGGCAGGGGCGGGTCGAGACGGGGGAAGACGCGCACGCCGGGAATCTGCGACACGGCGCCGAATACCTCGCCGTACATCTCCTCGGTCGAGCGCTCCCGCTCCTTCCAGTTCTTGGCCACCAGGCCACCGAAGCCGCCCCAAGAGGCAGTCAGCGACCACATGAAGTCGGTCTCGGGGAACGACCGGATGGCGCGAACCACATCCAGCGAGGCACGATTGTTCGCCACCAGCGACGCGTCAGGTGGCGCCTCGAGGAACAGGAAGATGTGGCTCTGGTCTTCCACCGGGGCGAGCTCCCGCCGGGAGAAGCTATACAGCGGCCAGGCCGCGATCGCCACGACAATCGAGGCCGCCACGATCGCCCAACGCATCTGGAGCGCTCCGTCGAGCAGCTTGCCGTATCGTTGGCGCACGGCATCGAAGCCACGGTTCACCAGCGAGGTGAGCCGGCCTTCCTTGCCGTGGGCGTGCACGAGGCGCGAGCTCATCACTGGTGAAAGCGTGATGGCCACGATGCCCGACACCACCACCGCCGAGGCGAGCGTGATGGCGAACTCCAGGAACAGCGAGCCGGTGAGCCCGCCCTGGAACCCGATCGGCGTGTAGACCGCGGCCAGGGTGACGGTCATTGCGATGATCGGACCGACGAGCTCGCGGGCGCCGACGATGGCCGCCTGGATTCGCGATTTACCCAGCCGCACATGCCGCTCGACGTTCTCGACCACGACGATGGCGTCGTCCACCACCAGACCGACCGACAGCACGATCGCGAGGAGGGTGAGCAGGTTGAGGCTGAAGCCAAAGGCGAACATTGCGATCCCGGCCCCGATCAGCGAGACCGGCATGGCGACCAGAGGCACCAGCGCGGTGCGGATCGAGCCCATGAACAGGAACACCGCGAAGCCGACGATCATCATCGTCTCGACCAGCGTCTTGGTGATCTCCTCCAGCGCCTGGCGCATGAACATGGTCCCGTCGTAGACCAGGACCATGTCGATGTCTTTGGGCAGGCTCGGGCGAATGCGCTCCATCCCCTCGCGCAGGTTGCCCGCCACCTCGATCTCGTTGCTGCCCGGCAGCGGCCATACGCCGAGGTAGACGGCTTCCTTGTCGTTGTACTTGGCGACGAAGTCCGCCTCCTCGGCTCCCAGCTCGACTCGCGCCACGTCACTCAGGCGCACGATCGCGCCATTGCGGTCGGCGACGATCAGCTGGGAGAACTCCTCCACCGAGCGCAGGTCGGTGTTGGCCAGCAGGTTGACCTGGATCAGGTCGCCCTTGGTCTGCCCTACGGCGGCCAGGTAGTTATTCCGCTGGAGCGCCGCCTGCACGTCGCCCGGCGCAAGGTTCACCGCGGCAAGGCGGTCGGGGTCGATCCACACCCGCATGGCGATCGGCCGGCCCGCCTCGACGGTGATCCGCTGTACACCCCGCAAGGTGGAAAGCCGAGGCTGGATGTTTCGGGCCAGCCAGTCGGTGATCTCCGGCACCGTGCGCTCGGGTGAGGTGAAGCTGAGATAGAACGTCGCGTAAGGCCGGTCGGCACGCTGGACCTCGACCACCGGCGGTTCCGCTTCCTGGGGCAGCTCCGCGCGGACCTGCTGCAGCCGCGCGTTGACCTCGGACAGCGCCGCCGTGCTGCTGTGATTCAGGTTGAGGCGGATGGTGACGGTGCTGACCCCGGCGCGGCTGGTGGACTCGACGTAGTCCACCCCCCCGATGGCCGAAACCGCGCGCTCGATGGGTGTGGTGAGAAAGCCGCGCACGGTCTCGGCGCTGGCGCCGTAATAGACCGTGGTGATCACCACCGAGGTGCTCTCGACCTGGGGATATTGCTGCACCGGCAGGTTGTTCAGTGCCCGCCAACCCACCAGCACGATGACGAGATTGACGACCGCCGCCAGGACGGGGTGCCGGATGAAAATGTCGGTGAAGGAACGCATTTCAGTTGGTTCCCTTGGCGCCCGCCGCCGAATCGCCCGCGGCGGCCGAATCAGGCGCGACGGCGACCAGCACCGCCTCGCGCAGCTTGAACGATCCCGACGTCGCCACCTGCTCGCCGGGCTTGAGACCCTCGAGAATCAGGATCTCGTCTTTGAGCACCGGACCACTTTGCACCTGCCGCAGATGCGCGCGGGTCTTACCCTGCTTGTCCGGCGAGATCACGAAGACGTGATCGCCGCCGGGGCCCTTCCGGAGGGCGTTCACCGGGACGGCGACGACCGTGGCAGACTGGCCCATCGGCACGACGACGCGTACCGAGGCGCCCGGGGTCAAGGCCGCGTCACGGCCCACGAGGGTGGCGCGTACCACCGCGTTGCGGGTGGTGGTGTCCACGCGTGCGTCCAGCGCGACGACCCGCGCGGGGAGCGGGGATCCTTCGCTGGTAGACAACACGCCGATGGTGTCACCGGGGTGCAGGCCGGCCGCAACCCGCTGGGGTACCGTGAAATCCACGTGCGCCGCTTCCGCGACACCTTGCAGCGTCGTGAGTTGAGTTCCCTCGTTCAGGTATTGGCCAGGGTGCACATCGGACAGGCCCACGCGAGCCCGGAAAGGTGCCCGGATCATCTTGCGCGCGATGATCGCCCTGGTGCGTGCCATCTGCGCCAGCGCGATCTCCCGCTCGGCCCGTGCCTGGTCCACCTCTTCCTGAGAAGTGGCCTGGTGCTGCTTCAGTGCTTCGAGCCGGTCGAGCGTGGTCTTGGCTAGGGTCGCTTGGGCTTTCTGGGCCTCCAGCTCCGCCTCTTCGACAGACACATCCAGCGCGACCAATAATGTGCCCCGGTCAACGATCTGTCCGGGGATCAGCCTGACCTCCCGCACCGTGCCCGCCAATTCGTTTTGCAGGGTGACTGAGCGCAGGGCCAGGACGGTCCCGATGGAAGTCATGGTGGGGCGGTGCTGCCGCTCGGCCGCGACCGCGGTCGTAACTACCTCCGTCGGCTCGGGCTGGTTGGCGGCCTCCGCCGCGGATTTCTCCAGAGCCGAGTACTTCCACGCCGCAAGGGCTGCTCCGATCGCCACGATGATCCCGAGCAGTAGCGTGGACGCGATCCAACCGCGGTTGCTGGCAAGACTGCGACGCATGACGGGCAACCTCCTCAGGGGGCTTCAATCCAGGTCTATCCCTGGAGCTTGCGTGATATCGGCTTGCCACCGGCCATCGGGACCGACCCAGGGCCAGGGGTTACTTACTTTGGGTAACCAGCTTATCTTGAGTTACTAGAGGAGTCAAGAGGAAGGCGCCGGGATCGCTGGTGCTTGCCCGGTGGTAGGCCACTTACCATAGGTAAAAGCGTGCGATACAACTCCAACTTCTGTCCTGACTTCCACCGGGCGGTCGAGCTCATCGGCAAGCGCTGGTCGGGGGCGATCGTCCGGGAGATGATGGATGGGGCGACCCGCTTCGGCGAGCTCCGAGCCGCGATCCCGGACATCAGCGACAGGATGCTATGCGCCCGGCTCAAGGCGCTCGAGGCCGAGGGGATCCTGGAGCGCCAGGTCTACGCGGAGACACCGGTACGGGTGGAGTACCACCTCACCGACAAGGGTCGCGCCCTCAAGACGGTCTTCGCGGCGATCGGCGCCTGGGCCGACGAGTGGGCCAAGTGTCCCCGGGCATCCAAGAACGACCCGAGCGCGGCCTGAGGCCTACTTCGATTTCACCGCGGTGAGCTGAGAGGCGACCTGTTGCCACCGGTCGTCCCGTTTGACCAGGACGACCAGCGCCTGATAATCTCCCTGATGCGCCCGACCGCTGTAGCGGCCCGCCAGCGTGATCAACGTCGTATAGACGGCCACATCGCCATACAACCGGATCTGTTCGTCCTGAATCTTCGGCCTCAGGGTATCGAACGTGGTGCGCCCACTTTGGAGGTTGGCCAGCCTGGCGGCCCGCGCCACCCGTTCACCGGCGGGATTCACGAACGTGTATTCCTCCGCCCAATGGCGGGCGACCGCCTGGGTGTCACGCCGCTGCAGGTCGGCGTCGTACTGTCGGAGTGTGCGCCGGATTTCCTCCTTCACCTTCGAGTCGGCGGTGTCGGCGACCGGCACCTGGGCGCGCAGGAGAGCGGGTGCCAGGCAGACCGATGCAAGAAGCAGGAGTCGAAACATCCGGACCTCCATATGGACCGCAGTATGATCGCGTCGTTCTCTGGGTTCACGGCCGTGGTCGTGCCGCTCCAGGATAGGATGGGGGCGGGATTCCAGCCAGCGCGAGTCTGCTGCTGATGCCACACAAGAAAACGCCGACTCCCGACCATCTCGACGCCTACCGCGCCAAGCGGTCGCTGGAGCGCACCCCCGAGCCGGCGGGCTCGGTCTCGCCCGATGGGGCCGGCGGGTTGTTCGTGGTGCACCAGCATGCCGCCCGCAGGCTCCACTTCGATCTCCGGCTCGAGATGGAGGGCGTCCTGCGGTCCTGGGCCGTCCCCAAGGGTCCCTCCTACGACACGGCCGAGAAGCGCCTCGCGGTCCACGTGGAGGATCACCCACTCGAGTACGGCGACTTCGAGGGGCTGATCCCGGCCGGTAACTACGGCGCCGGCGCGGTGATCGTCTGGGATCGGGGCGAGTGGGCTCCGGTAGGCGACCCGCTGGAAGGTCTGGCCAAGGGCAAGCTGCTCTTCGAGCTTCGCGGCTACAAGCTCCACGGCATGTGGACCTTGGTGAAGCTCAAGAAGAGCGAGAAGGACTGGCTCCTCATCAAGGAGCGCGACGGCTGGGCATCCAAGGACGGCGAGGAGCTTCCCGCTGAATCCGTGCTGTCCGGTCTCACGGTGGGGGAGCTGGGCGAGGGGGCCGATCGGGGCGAGGCGATCCGGCGGGAGCTCACGAGGCTCGGAGCCGCTCGCCGACCCGTGGACGTCAAATCCGTCGGCCTCATGCTCGCCGAGACGGCCGACGCGGCCTTCACGCGGAAGGACTGGCTGTTCGAGCCCAAGCTCGACGGCTACCGGGTGCTGGCTTCGCGGGGCGGCAGCGAGCCGCGACTCCTCACCCGGAACGGCAATGACTGCGCAGCGGCCTTTCCCGAAGTGGTGCGCGCCGTCGCGGCACTCCCGTTCGACCGGCTCGTCCTCGACGGTGAAGTCGTCGCGCTCGACGCGTCCGGCAAACCCAGCTTTCAGCGGCTGCAGGGTCGGGCGCGGCTGCACCGGGCCATCGACATCCGCCACGCCGCGGTGCACTGTCCGGTCACCTACTACGGCTTCGATCTCCTCGGCTTCGAGGACTTCGACCTTCGATCTCTTCCGCTCGCGGCGCGCAAGGCCGTGCTGCGTCGAGTCCTGCCTCCGCTCGGCGCGCTGCGATATCTGGAGCACGTCGAGGAAGAGGGCGAGGCGCTCTACCGGGAGGCCGAGCGCCTGGGCCTCGAGGGGATCGTGGCGAAGAAGTGCAACTCGCCCTACAAGGCCGGCCGCTCGCCGGCGTGGGTCAAGGTCCGCTCGCGCCACACCGACGACTTCGTCGTGGTCGGATTCACCGCCCCCAAGGGCTCCCGCGGCGGATTCGGCGCGCTGCACCTCGCCGACTACGTAGACGGCACCCTCACCTATGCCGGTCGTGCGGGAAGCGGGTTTACCGACAAGCAGCTGGGTGAGGTGCGGCGGACGCTCGACAGCCACAAGCGGGCCGACGCGCCCTGCGCCGGTCCTCTGCCGGTCGAGAAGGGCACCACGTGGGTCGAGCCGGTCTTGGTCTGCGAGGTCGAGTTCAGCGAGCGGACCGACGAGGATCTGTTGCGCCAGCCGGTGTTCCTGCGCTTCCGGGAGGACAAGAGGCCGGAGGAGTGCGTGAGGGTGAGGGAGACGGGGATCGCCGAGTCGAGTGGTGTCATCCCGAGCGAAGCGAGGGATCTTGCCGGCGAGCGCTCGGAGCCGGCGGCGAAGATCCCAGGCTCCGCTCGGGATGACAACTCGCCCCTCTTCGAATTCACCAACACGAAAAAGGTCTTCTGGCCCGAGGAAGGCTACACCAAGGGCGACCTCATCGACTACTACCGGGCGGTCTCCCCCTGGCTGCTCGCCTACCTGCGCAACCGCCCGCTCGTGATGACGCGCTACCCCGACGGCATCGGCGGCAAGTCGTTCTTTCAGAAGGACGCGCCCGGCTTCACGCCGGAGTGGGTGCGCACCGAGCGGATGTGGAGCGAGGACACCCAGCGCGAGATCGACTACTTCGTGTGTGACGACGAGGACTCGCTCCTGTATGTGGTCAACCTGGGAACCATCCCGCTCCACCTCTGGGCCAGCCATGTCCCGACGCTCGAGCGGCCCGACTGGTGTGTCCTGGATCTGGATCCCAAGGGCGCCCCGTTCGAGCATGTGGTTGAGGTCGCGCGCGCGGCGAAGGACCTGTGCGATCGGATCGGCTTGCCCGTGCTGGTGAAGTCGACGGGATCCTCGGGTCTGCACCTCCTCATCCCCCTCGGACGGCAGTGCACCCACGAGCAGTCCCGCTCCCTCGGCGAGCTGCTCGCGCGCTGCATCGTGGGACGGCTGCCGGAGATCGCCACCATCGTCCGCCAGGTGTCGCAGCGGGAAGGGCGGGTGTACGTGGACTACCTCCAGAATGGATCGGGCAAGCTGATCGTCGCTCCGTTCAGCGTGCGCCCGCTGCCCGGCGCCCCCGTGTCCGTTCCGCTGTCGTGGCGTGAAGTGAATCGCAAGCTGGACATACGCCGACATACGATCCGCACCGTTCCGGAGCGGATGCGCAAGCTCGGCGCGGACCCGCTGGCCGAAGTGCTGGAGCTGTCCCCGGACCTTGGTGCGGCGCTGGATCAACTCATGAAAGAGCTGCGGAAGTGAACGACTTGTCCGGGGAGACGGCGGTCAGCATCCACGTGGGCGATCGGGTCGGCTCGGTCTCAGGGCTGCTCCTGCGACCGCGCGAGGCTTGGGCCCTGTACGTCATGGGTCACGGCGCCGGGGCAGGCATGCGGCACCGCTTCATGGAGCAGGCGGCGCGGGCCTTGGCCGAGCGAGGAATTGCTACCCTGCGCTATCAGTTCCCCTACATGGAGTCGGCGAGCCGGCGTCCCGATCCGCCCGCCGTGCTCGAGGCGACGGTTCGCGCCGCGGCACGCGTTGCTCGAGAGACCGCGCCCGAGCTTCGCTTGATCGCCGGCGGCAAGTCCATGGGTGGACGAATGGCGTCGAACGCGATGGCCCGGGAGCCGCTCGAAGGAGTGTCAGGCCTGGTGTTCCTCGGCTTTCCGCTGCACCCGCCGAAGCAGCCCGCGACGACGCGGGGGGAGCACCTCGATCGGGTCGAGTCGCCGATGCTCTTTCTGCAGGGGACGCGGGACGACCTGGCCGACCTCGAGCTGATCACCGCCGTCTGCGCCAGATTGGGGCCGAGAGCTACGCTGCACGTCGTCGAAGGCGCAGACCACTCGTTTGCCGTGCTCAAGCGCTCCGGCAGAACCGGCGAGGAGGTGATGCTGGAACTCGTCACCTCGATCGCCGGCTGGACCCGCTCACTCCCCGTCTAGAGCTCCGCGCGGTCAGAAGAGCACGTACCTCCCGCCCCCCGTCGTCGCGACGACGAGGTTCATCACCACGAGCATCATCTCGTAGTGCCATCCGTCGGTCCCGTGTTTTCCCCAGAAGCCGGTCTTCCACTCGACCACCTTCTTCTGGATCGCTCCCAGCATGACGAGCACGAGCCCGAGCGCGGCCAGCTGCGGCAGGACACCGAGCGCGACCCCTAGCCCGCCCGCCACCTCGGCAACCCCGAGGAACCGGGTGAATCCCGGACTCATGCCGATGCTCTTGCCACGACTTACCGGGTCGCTGACGTGACTCCAGCCACTCGTGATGAAGATGGCGCCTATCAGGAGCCGCATCAGGAGCAGGGCCAGGTCGCTGAACTGGAATAGCCAGAGCAAGCGCATCGTCGTCCTCCGGCATTGGCGCCATGGAATCTCCAACATGCGGGCCGACTCGGCATCCGGCAACGCACATCGTGATTGAGGAGTGGTTGAGATCGGGGTGACCGGCTGTCCGTAGCCTATCCGGCGTCAACCATGCCGCGCTGGCCGCGGCTCCATCCGGACAGGCTGGGAGGTCACGATGCGCAACAGCTCGCTCAACAGAGGTATCCGCGCCGCCGCGCTGGTTTTCCTCGCGTTCACCGCGGCGCTCTCCAGCGCCGGCTGCGGCAAGGACGGAGGCGGCGGCCCTACCGATCCGGCGCCCAGCGATCCCGGTCCATCCGACCCGGGTCCCTCCGATCCTCAGCCGGCCTCATGGCCTGGCCCAGCTCCGGTTGGGCACGTGATGTATGCCGTTGACCTGAGCAACAACTTCCTGGTCATCGGCTCCGAGAGCTTCGAAGTGCTTACCGCGAAGATGAGGATCACCGGGCTCCCGATTCTGAAGCGCATCATCGGGATCGCCTTGCGGCCGTCGAACGGCAAGCTGTACGGCGTGGGCAACGACAGCCGGGTGTACACCATCGACCCGCTCACCGCCGAGGCCACCCCGGTGAGCGGCACCCAGTTCTCGCCCAAGATCATCGATGTGTTCGACATCCACTTCGCCATGGACCTCGAGCCCAACGGTGACCGGGTCCGCCTCATCGCCGCCGAGTCGGGCGCCAACTGGTCCATCAGTCTGGACGACGGCACGGCCATGACTGGAGAGACAGCTCGCTATGGGCCGGGAATCGAGCTGGAGGGCCAGACCCCGCGCCTGCTTGGCATGTACTACTCTCCACCCCCTGCCGGCTCGGTGGACGTGTGCCAGAACCTGGCCTACGGCATCGACGCGGACGAGGCGATCATGATCGCCTCCTGCGACCCGGCCACCGGCCTGTGGTGGCCCACTGTGAACGGTGAGGCTGAGCAGGGGTCGCGGGTGAGCCGATCGGTGGCGAGCCATTCCCAGGCGTCCCTCACCGGCGCTCCGCAGGCATTCGAGGAGCTCAAGGATCAGCTGCTCCGCTGCGGCGAGGCGCTGCCCAGCCCCGGCGTCGATCCGAACGATCCCGACGCCCCCAGGGAGCCCGATCCGAAGGACAACTGGCCCTGGTTCCCGCGTACTCCTCCCACGCCGACCTATCTCTTCCTGGTCAGGGTGGGGCAGAACAGCAATAGCCTGGCGTTGGCAGAGGCCGCGGGGCTCACCTTGGGTGTCACCGTACGGGGGGACGTGCCGTCGTCTGAGCCGATCCAGTCGGTCGAGTGGGTCTCCCCGAAGTACGTGCCGCACCCAACGCCACAGCAGCTTCGACATCGGCTGCGGCAGCAGGCTCAACTCTCAGGCTTGGGTGGTCAGGAGCCGGAGCAGAGCGATGCTCCCGCGCCGCCGAGCGATCCTCAGGCGCGGTGCACCAACGGCTGACGCACGAATGGGCGACGGCGGAACCAGCGGTTCCGCCGCCGCCCTCTCCCGCTCTTCGCCGAATCTTTGCAGGCTGCGATTGCGCCCGGCGGCCGACTCCAAAACCGCAGCATTTTGCTCAGCGTCAACCTACAGTCTCTCCACAGCTTAGACCGATGTCTCGGGTTTCGCCCGCCGGGCATGCTCCGTGCGGCGCTCCCGACGGCCCGCCGCCTGGTCGCGCGGGCGCCCCTCACACCACTTCCGGGAAGGTACCGATGGATCATTCGCGCAAGCTCGCGGTAGTCTTGTTCGGCCTGGCGGCCCTCAATGGCGCGTGCGGCGGCAAGCCCCCCGCCGAAACCCCCGAGCCGGTCAACGACCGTCCGGTGGCGGTCTCGACTCCCGCTCCGACGCCGGTCGCCGTGGAAACGCCCACCTACTCTCCGGACAACCGTAGCTCGGTCCTCGCTGAGCGGATCTACTTTCGCGCTCGACCGCTCCGATCTCTCGGGCGAAGCTCGCGCGAAGCTGGCGGAGAAGGTCGAGGTGCTCCGGTCGTCACCCGATCTGACCCTCCGCATCGACGGCCACGCCGACGAGCGGGGTTCGGACGAGTACAACCTGGCCCTGAGCAAGCGTCGTGCGGCCGAGGCCAAGCGGTTCCTGGTGCAGCAGGGGGTCGAGGCGGGAAGGCTCGAGGTCGAGGGTTACGGTGAGGAGCAGCCGCTCGATCCCGCGAACAACGAGGCGGCCTGGGCGCTCAACCGCCGGGCCGGATTCCAGGTCACCGGGGGCAAGCTGTCGCAGCGGTAATTGGTCTCGAAAGTTTGCAGACGAAGGGCCGGGATTCCCCGGCCCTTTTCGTTTCACCGGCTACTTCGCTCTGCCGGCAGTCGAAACCTTGCGACGGATGTCGGAATAGTCCGGCATCACGGTGACCAGGCCGAAGTCGGGCTGGTTGTGACTCTCCCCGGCAACGAGCTGTTCGTTCAGGTGGGAAAGGTAGAAGTCGAACGGGTCCTTGGGATCGGCGTCCACGATCTGCAGGTCGGCGTCGACCATCGTCAGCTTGCCGAAGCGCAGCACCTTCCCCCGATAGTACATGAAGTTTCTGGCTCTCGGGTCGCTCGGGTGCAGTCGCTCGCGCGCGCCTTCCCGCTTGGATCCCCCAAAGACCTGGACGATCTCGTTATCTCCGAGCCGCACCCCGGTGACTCGGCCCTGGATCTTCGGCGGAGGCAGCAGTCCGGCTGGGGCGAGCAGGAAATCGTTCTTGTCTATCTCGACCCCCATGCCGGGACGGAGCTTCACCAGACTCTCCAGCTCGATCCCGAGGGCGTGCATCAGCCCCTTCACGGGGAGGCCGGCGACCTTCACCGAGGTGGGGTGCAGCCGGAGCCGGCCGTCGGGAGTCGCGCTGAGCTCGGCCCGAATGGTGAAGGGCAGGTCTATGCCCTTGTGCAGGGTCCCGGATTGTTTGAGCTGGCCCTTCTCGATCGTGACCTTCAGCCGCTTGAGCGGGGAATCGTCGTAGTTGAAGACGTAGCGGTTGAGCAGCGCGCTGAGGCTCGCGGGATCGATCGCGACTTCTCCGCTGTCGATGGCGAGTGAGAAGGATTTCGGATCGTCGAACCAGGGTGGGGCATCGCGGGAGGTAGGGTCCAGCGCGCCCCGCAGGTGGGCGATCCGAAGCACGACCTGGTCGTCGACGTGGTACAGCACGTTCCGCATCTCCGCCTCGACCGGTCCCTGGGGGCCTCGGTCGGCTTTGCGTAGCGCGGCAGGCGAGGCTCTGCGCCTGCGGCCAGCGGGGCCTGTGCCTGCAGGGGTACCAGCAGTAGTCGCGACCCGTATCGTCCACATGGGCAGCAACATGCCGCGCTAGTCGGCCTGCTCCTCGCTGTGACGGTCGCCGCTCCTCGCCGGTGAGCCGGCGAGGGGCAGCACAACAGGCTCGCCCGGCAGCGCCAGGCGAGCCTTGGTGGTTCGACGCTCTGCTCAGTTCCGCGCCTGAAGCCCGGTCAGCGCGATCCGGAACTCCTTGGCCGCAGGGTCCCAGCTCGCCCGATATCCGGTCATGTAGAAACCGGCCGGCGTGTACTTCTGGGACGATGGAACCGGGATGATGCTGTCGCTCGCCCCGGGGACATCCGCGCTGGGAGAGGATGAACGCCCGCGTGATCATCGGCTCGTCGAAGATCACCCGCCCGTCCCAGGAGCCCACGATGAACGTCGCCGTAAAGGGCTGGTTGCGTGGCGGCAGCTCGGGCGACGACAGGTCGATCCAATGCAGCCCCATCTTGGGAACGACGGCCTGCGCCGGGGTGATGCCCATGAGCGTGTGGTGTGCGGCGTAGCCGGCGGGCATCTCCTCCGCGGCGGGAAGATTGGCGGCGCGCTCGGCGTAGCGTCGGATCGGACGGATCGATCGCGTTCCGCTCGGCGAGGGAGATCCGATAGAAGTGGAAATCGAAGTGCGGCGCCACGTAGGGGCCGCCGTGGCCCTTGGGATTCCAATCGAGCTCGACGAACTGATACGGGGTGCCGTGCTGCGCCGGCAGCTCCAGGATGTAGGAGTTGTAGTGCTCGTGACCGCCACCGCCCAGGTTGCCGCCCTCGGGCAGCCCGACCAGAGCCGCCTCGTCGAGCGCCACGCCGACCTCGTCGGGTGGCCGGTCTGGGCGTCCCGCACCACGTAGACCCGCGCCCGCCCGTTGCCGAGTTCCACCGGCGTGCCATATTGGCGAGTACTGGACGGGGTTCCGGCCGGGTCGTTTGGCCCCGAGTCGGCACACCCCAGTCCAGTGAGTGCCAGGGCTATCAGGGCGCGCTTTCTCCAGACCCGCATGATTCCTCCAGTTCGGTAAGTGGTGAACGAATGCACCCGCGTTGCCCATGAGACGGGGCGATCGCCGCATCCTTCTCACCGCTACTGGAGGCTGAGCCGGTCTACCGCACCTGCCGCTGCCGCTCCAGCTGCCGGAGGATCCGAAGCTGGGCCAGCGTGATGGCTTGCTCCACGCTCCCGGCGGCCGGCAGACCCTCATAGTCGCTGCGCATCGAGTGCTCCTTGGTGTCGTTGCTCATACTGACGCAGCCGTTGCTCGGAAATCTCATGGAGCAGCATACCGGCGGCCGATCAAGCGGCCGTCATCCGAATCTCATCACCCGCTGTGGCGTCGTCACAGCGAACCGGGCGAATGCAGCCTCCTATCAGCAACAACTGCAACGACTTACCTCGGGCGCGCGACTTGCGCCTCAGGGGGCCGCCTCTCGCTCTTCCATCATAGACCCAACAGTCGTGCGATCCGGTCGGCGCCCGGAGGAGTCAGCGCATATGCGTGCAACGCGTATCACCCACACCCGTGTCGCCCTGGCGACGTGCGCCGGCATCGCACTCACCGGCTGCGCCATGCAGGGGCACACGACCCGTCTTGCCGGCGGCCCCGACCCCGTGGACGTGGAGATGAGCTGCGACCGGCTCCGTCCCGGCCAGGCGGCGCAGGTCATCGTCCGGAGCCCGGGGGCGGACAGCATCGTCTACGAGTCCGCCAACGGCATCGATCGCTATTGGAGTACCGGTCCCGTGCTTTCCGCGGTCGTCACCGCCGACTTCGGCGACGCCTGCGCCGAAGAGCCGGTTCGCCGAGCACGTGAATGGGGAGACGCTCAACCTGCTGAAGAAGCCGGCCCGGATCGCAGCGTGCCGCCACGGCCGGTGTCGCGAGTTCCAGCACGAGCTCGCCGTGATCCTCCCCGAGCGCAACGACCGGACGATCGCTCTCACGGCCGGCTGGAGCTCGGTCTTTGCCCGGCGGTCGCTCCGGGGGGCGAATCGGATGGTTCTGTTCGAGGATGTGGTCAACGCCAGCGTCTGGGAGCTGCAGGGCGAATGGGCAGGTAATGGGTGGAACGGCCGGGTCCAGGGATTCCTGGGCAACGACAACAGTGGAGGCTCGCTGGATCTGTCGCGGGTGCTCAAGGGAGGTGATGGTCTGAGCTACGGCCTCGCCATGCATGCGGGCATGCTGCACAGCGCGTGGCTGGGCGAGCGTCCCGGGAGCGTGCCGGCCGACCGCACGGCATATCAAGTCAGCATCGGCCCGAGCGTGATGATGCGCGGCATCACGGCCAGCTCGCAGTTCGGCTTCTCGACCGACGGGCGGGAGACGCTCCAGATCGCGAGCACCCGGATCTCGGTCAACGGGAATCTGACCTCCGTCCGGCACCCGATCACGATCACCGCCGAAAAGACATTCGCCTTCGGCGGCTCCGCGATTCTCGCCCGGCGGCGTGACGCGCTCGAGCGGCTCACCGCCGGGGTGCGCGTGCTGGAGAACTTCTCGCTCAACCTCGGCCTCAGCAGCCACCGGATGGCCTGGCCGGAGGATGATCCTTCGCAGGATGTGCGCGGGGCGGAGACGCTGTACACGCTCGGCGGGCAGTACTCCCTGACGTGGTGACCCCGGCCAGTTGCGGCAGGCGGGGACCGCCATAGCTTGAGGCGGAACCTTCCAGGGAGTGGATCATGCAGGTGGTTGCGACGCGGCGTCCCGAGGCCGGCGAGTACGCCCCGGGGTTCGCCGGCTACATCGGCCAGATCGGCGACGAGGAAGACATCCTGAAGGTCCTGGCCGAGCAGCTGGACCTCGTGCTCGCCCGTCTGAAGCCCGTGTCGGAGGAGCGGAGCAACTACCGCTACGCCGAGGGGAAGTGGAGCATCAAGGAGGTCGTGAACCACCTCTCCGACACGGAGCGCATCTTCGCCTACCGCGCGCTCCGCATCGCGCGGGCCGATGCCACTCCGTTGCCGGGGTTCGACGAGAACGCCTACGCCCCCGAGATGCGGGCCGACGAGCGCACGCTCGCCGACCTGAGCGCCGAATGGGTGGACGTGCGGCGCTCCACGCTCTCACTGTTCCGCCATCTTCCCGCAGGAACATGGGAGCGCCTTGGCACCGCGAGCGGCCACCCGTGCAGCGTGCGGGCGCTGGCGTACGCCACGGCGGGGCATGCGCGGCACCACCTGAAGGTTCTGGCCGAACGCTACGCCGTCTGAGTCAGGCCGGCCGCATCCCCGCCGCCACGCCGCCCATCGCCCGGGCGATCGCTGCGACGTGGCGGTGGTCGGTTCCGCAGCAGCCTCCCACCACGGACAGCTCCGGCAGCAAGCCACGTAGCTCCTGATATTCCCGCCCCAGCTCCTCGGGGTTTCCCTCGTCCAGGTCGGGGCTCTCGTCCAGCTCCTTGTGGCTGCGGCGCGAGGCGTTCGCGCGAAGACCACGAATGCGGTCGCGCCAGCCACCGGTGCCCGCCAGCGCCTCGGTCAGATGGGTCGGATGGGCGCAGTTGATCATGTAATACGCCGGATACCCGTCCGAGGCATCGTCCGTGGCCTCGATCGCGTCCCTCAGCGTCGGCGCCCGACGGCAGCCGCCCATCGGTCTCGGTCGTGAACGAGATCGCCACCGGCATCTTCGCCGCCTTCGCCGCGCGTACGATGCCTACGGCCTCCTCGGGGTAGTTCATCGTGAAGGCCGCCACCATGTCCGCCTCGGTTCCGGCGAACACCTCGATCTGCGGCGCGTGATACTCCTCCGCCTCGGCCGCGCTCATCCGCGCGCCAGGGCTGTACCCGTCACCGCGCGGGCCGAGGTTGCCGCTGATGACGATCGGGGAGCGGGACGTCTCGTACTCGCGCCGGATGTCGAGGAGCAGCGCGACCGAGCGGCGGTTCACGTCCGCGAGACTGTTCGCGGCATGGCCCAGCTTCGCGCCCCAATCGGCGTTGGCGCGCCAGGTCGGAGTCTCCAGCACGAGGCCGAGCTCGGAGGACCGCGCCAGTTCGGCGTAGCGCTCGAAGTAGCGGCGCAGCACGGCTGTGCCGGTCTCGTCCTTGAGCAGGTCGAACGAGGCGAAGCAGGGAAGGGTGACACCCTCGTGAAAGACGAGGGTCGTCTCGATCCCGCCATCGGTCAAGAAGAGCTCGCCGCGTAGCTGCGGCAGGCGTCCGCGATACTTGCTCATCGTTCCAGGCTCCGGAAGCTGGCTGAAGGGTCTCGGGGCGATCGCAGGGGTATGCGGCGGCCGGTGGTCGGACCGGACATGAGCCGAAGGCTTGCACTCTCCCTGTCCAATTGCATCACGCTCTGCAACCCTGCGCAGTGCGGCATGCCCGGACGACTGCCACCCCCTGCCAACCGGACAGTTCCAGAGTGCTAACTCACGAAGTTTTCAGAGGTTGGATCGAGCTGTCCCGCGCGCTCGACGCCCCTTGGCAGACGGATTGCCCTCCCCTGGGACGGAAGTCCCCGGCAGTCCAGTGAGCTTCGCCCAACTCCACCCGCATGTGAGGGAGCGACGATGAAGAGCATGATCCGTGGTGCCGCCCTTGGTCTGGCCGTGGTCCTCGGTGCCCAGGCCGCGCAGGCCCAGGGCCTGAGCCTTGGTCTCGGCGGCGGCGTCGTGATGCCGACGGGCACGTACGGCGACCTGATGTCCACCGGTTGGAACGCGCACGGCCGTGGCCCAGTTCAAGCCGGCCGCCTCGCCCCTCGGCTTCCAGGTGGATGCGTCCTACAGCCGCTTCGGGCTGCAGAACGATGTCGACGGTAGCAACCGTGTGATCAGCGGAACCGCGAATGCGGTGTTCGCCTTCCCCAGCGCCAGCCCGGTCCGCCCGTACCTGCTCGGCGGCGTCGGCATCTACGACCAGAAGATCACGGTCGGCGATGCGTCGGGTTCGGAGACCAAGTTCGGGTTCAACGCCGGCGCCGGGTTCGACTTCGCGCTCGGCGGCGCCAAGCTGTTCGCCGATGCTCGCTTCCACACGATCATGAACGGCTCGGTGGATGCCGAGACGCTGGAAGAGGCGAACGCCTACATGATCCCGATCACCCTCGGTCTGCGCTTCTAAAGCAACACTCTGGTCCCTGCAGAGCTTCAGGGCCGTCTCGCCTCCGGGCGAGGCGGCCTTGTCGCTTTCCATCGGCGTCGGCCAGCCACGGTCCTGCAGGCTCGATGCGCACGGAGAGCTGCAGGCTCGCGTCGGCGTCGATCGACGGGAGGACGGACCACACATAGGGTGCACCGAACGCGTCGCCCCTGTGGTTCGTCGCTATGGTGTTACGGTACTGATCGGATGCGTCGTGGGAAACGCCTCCGCCGTCGCGGTGGAAATGGCCGAGCATTCCGGGTGGCCGAAGCCGCCGGCGCTCGTGCCGCCGATCCCGATGTCGTAGATGATGTTGTCGGTGGTACCGCCATCGGCCACGCCGGCCGGCACGTAGTCGAGCGCCAGGGCATCCCGCATCTTCCACGAGATGTTGTGGTCCGCGCAGCTGGTGTCTCCGCTGACGCCGATCGCCCCGATCTTCTCGCCCGCCGCGTTATAGAGAGCCAGCCCGCCACCGAACACGTTCACGCCACCCACGCGCTTGCCGATCATCGGGTCGTCCGCCGTCCCGAAGCTGTTGATGTCCCCGGAATAGGCGAGCTCCGGATTCACCGGGTTGCTCTCCTGCAGGCCGAAGAGACTCCCGCCCGGTTGGGTGGCCGCATACAGGTTCGCGGTGGAGAGAGCCAGGCCGTTCAGGCTGAGCCCATTGGCGGTGTTCGCCTTCTGCGCCGAGATGACGCGGCTCAGCAGCCACTGGTCCCCGACCCCCGGTCCCGAGTAGACGACGGCGACCACGATGCCGCTGCGATCCACGAGCGTCGCCCACATCTCGGTGTTGAGTCCGCCGTTCGCGTCCGGTCCGGTGAAGTCGTCCTGCGCTCCCTCGAGCGCGGACAGGAGCGCCTCGCGCGTGGGGAGGCCTTCCGTCTGCGCCGGCCCGAAGTTGCCATCGTCGCCATCATCGTCGTCATCGCCGCACCCGGCCAGACCGATCACCAGCCCAACACTCAACACCGCCACGCCGACGGCTCGGCGTCGTGCCTTGCCCGTGAACATACGGCCTCCTGAGAGCGCCTCGGTTCGACCTGCAGCTGGAACGAAAGGAATCAGCCAATCTGGCGGTTCAGTGCCGCAGCAGCAAGCCTCGATACATTCTTGTCTATGCCGACCTCTTGGACCTGCTTCGCCGCATGCGCCGTGGGTCTCGAGCCCGTGCTCACCGGTGAACTGGTCGCGCTGGCGAAGGACCGGGCGCTCGCCGTGGGCGAGCCGGAGCCAGGCGGAGTGGAATTCACTGCCGACCAGGCTGGGGTCTGGGCCGCGAACCTGCACCTGCGCACCGCGTCGCGCATCGTCGTCCGGATCGGTGCGTTCCACGCCTCCACCTTTCATGAGCTGGAGCGTCATGCCCGCCGACTCCCGTGGAGCGCTTTCGTGTCACCTGGTGCGCAGGTCGAGTTCCGTGTCACCTCGCGGAAGTCCCGGCTCTATCACCAGGATGCCATCGCTCAGCGCCTGCGGACGTACCTTCATGATTCCGCGGTGACGACCGCCTCGGACGACTCCGAAGCTCCGGCGGCGGGCCAGCTCATCACGGTGCGTCTCTTCCGAGACCATTGCACCGTGAGCGTAGACAGCTCGGGAGACCTGCTGCATCGCCGCGGATACCGGCTCGCCACCGCCAAGGCCCCGCTCCGCGAGACGCTTGGCGCCGCGCTGCTGCTCGCCGCCGGGTGGGACGGCACGGCGCCCCTGCTCGATCCGATGTGCGGCTCCGGCACGATCCCGATCGAGGCCGCGCTCCTGGCCCGGAGGATCGCGCCCGGCCTGCACCGCAGGTTCGCGTTCGAGGCCTGGCCCGGGTTCGATGCCGGGGCCTGGCAGAGATTGAGGGAGAAGGCGGTAGACCAGGTGCGGCCGGGTGCCCCGGCCCCGATCCTCGGCTCCGATCGCGACGAGGGCGCTGTGGGGGCGGCGTTGGCCAATGCAGAACGGGCCGGGGTGGCTCGGGACATCGAGTTCCAGCGAGCAGCGATTTCCGGGATCGACCCGCCCGGGGGTCAGGGATGGCTGGTCACCAACCCGCCGTACGGGGCTCGGGTCGGCGACCGGCTCAAGCTTCGCAACCTCTACGCGCAGCTCGGCAATGTCGCGCGGCGGCGCTGCGCTGGGTGGCGGCTTGCGGTGCTCTCGGCCCACCGGGAACTGGAGCGACAGATCGGCATCCCGTTGGAGCGCGTCTTCGAAACGCAGAACGGCGGCATCCGGGTGAGACTGGTGCAGGGACTGGTGCCTGGGACAGGGGCTGCACCCGGCTGACACTGGCTGCACAGGTGCACCGGTTGTCTCGTCGGTGTCCTCCTTTTCTGGTGTGGCGTCGCCACAGAAATGACGGTCGGGGCCAAACCGGTACCATGCACGTAACTGTCGTACCAGCAACATCTTACGTGGTTTATGGCCTCCCTGGTCTCGGCCCTGCCTTCCCCTGGGGCACCGGCCGACAATCCTGCCGGCCACAGGATCAACGGGGAGGTGATATGTCGTCGCTCTTCGCCCGCTCGATCAACCTGGCTCGTCCCGCTGCCGCGACGAGCGTTCCGCTGGTAGTGATGCTGTCGTTCGTGAAGGTGGAGAAATCAGCGCCGCTGGCCCCCGTGGCCGACACGGTTACCGTGGCCGTGGCCGACTCTGTGTCAGTGCCGATGCCGACGCTCGTGCTGAGCGCCCAGGACAGCCTGCAACTGGAGACCTCGCTCACCCGGGCCGAGGTACGGCCGACGCTGGAACGATATTTCGCGCGCTTCAACAGCGACCCCGTGCTGGTGCGACGGGTGGCCCGGGCCGTCATGCGTGAGGCCGAGCGTCAGAAGGTCGCCCCGTCCCTCATCGCGGCCGTGCTGATCACCGAGAACACCACCCTGAAGCCGACGGCGACGAGCTCGGTGGGTGCACTGGGGCTGATGCAGGTGATGCCGATGCATGCCGGCCAGCTGGGCTGTCCTTCGGCGAATCTGGCGGACGTGGACAGCAACATTTGCCACGGCACTCGGATCCTGGCCCTCAACCTCGGGCGAACGAAGACGTCGTCCGCCGCGCTGCTGCGTTACAACGGCTGCGTCCGCGGGGCGAACACGCCTGACTGCCATCGGTATCCGGGGAAGGTCTTGGCTCGGGCGGGACGCCTGCGGCAGGAGATCCTCGCGGCCGCGGAGCTGGGCGCGACCGGTACCGTCACGCTCGCGGAGAAGTAGGCGGGCCGATGCCTTCCGACAGCAGGGTCCGGACTCGGGCCACGAGCTCTTCGGGGGCGAACGGCTTCTGGATGAACTGAGCCGTTTCCGGTAGCAGGCTTCGGGCGAGCACGTCCTCGCCGGTATAGCCGGACATGAAAAGGACGGGCAACCCGGGCTGGCTCGACGCCAGCGCCTCGCTCAGCTCCCGCCCGTTGAGCTCCGGCATGATGACGTCGGTGAGCACTAGTCTCGGCCGCTCCGAGCGAGTGGCGACCATCTCCAGCGCCTCGCGTCCGTTCTTCGCTTCCACCACGGTGAGGCCGACCGCTTCCAGCGATCGGCGGACCATGCTCCGCACGGATGCCTCGTCCTCGACCACCAACACGACCGCCTGTTCCATGGGCTCGCTCATGACGGTCTCGTCCCCACCTTCGGCGACCCCTCCCGCGTCGGTCTGGGCCGCCGGCAGGTAGACCCTCATCGTGGTCCCGCTGCCCGGCTCGCTTTCCGCCCACACGAATCCGTCGTGCTGCTTCACGATGCCATAGACCGTCGACAGGCCGAGCCCGGTCCCGACGCCGACCGGCTTGGTCGTGAAGAACGGCTCGAAGATCTTCGCCAGCGTCGTGCGATCCATTCCGCAACCGGTATCGGACACGGTGAGCCGGACGTAGATCCCCGGAACGAAGTGGCTCACTCCATGGGTTCGCCCGTAGCTCTCGTCCAAGAGGACCTCGTCCACGGCCACCTGCAGCCGCCCCCCGGTTCCCATCGCGTCGCGGGCGTTGGCGGCGAGGTTGATGAGCACCTGGTCGATCTGAGTGGGGTCCGCGACGACATGATGGGACGCCCGGTTCGGCTGAACCACCAGACGCTTGTCCGCTCCCAGCAGGCGCTCCAGGACGGGCACGAGCGCGAGAACGGCGCCATGCATGTCGAGCGGCTTGGTCTGCTTCACCTGGCGCCGGCTGAAGGTGAGCAGCTGCTGGGCGACCTGCGAGGCGCGGGTGGCGGATCGGATCATGACCTGCACGTCCGACGACTGCGGGTGGTCGGGGCCGAGCGCCCCGAGGACGAAGTCGCCGAAGCCGATCACCGCCATGAGCTGGTTGTTGACCTCGTGGGCCACGCCGCCGGCCAGCGTTCCCACTGCCTGGAGCTTTCGGGCCTGGCCCAGCTCCTCCTCCGCCCGCACCCGGTCCGTGATATCGGTGTAGGCGCTGATCCACTCCCGAATTCTGCCGTGGTCGTCCAGTACCGGGACGGCTCGGACTTCCATCTGGCGGTACTCACCGTCCTTGCGCCGCAGACGATGCTGGGTCGCGAGGACCTTCTTGTCGCGGACGGCGTCGCGCCAGGCCTCCGCGGCCTGGACCCGATCGTCGGGGTGGATGGCCTCGAGCCAATGACGGCGGGCGTTGCCGGCACGCTGGCCGGTGAAGGCCTCCCACTGATGCATCTCGATTCCGCGGCGGCCGTCGGCTGTGGCGGTCCAGACGATCTGAGCCGACGCCGCCACGAGCGCCCGGTAGCGCGCCTCGCTTCCCTTGAGCATCTGCTCCGCCTGTCGCTGTCCGGTCACGTCCCGGTCGACTTCGATCACGGCATCGGGCACTCCCGAATCGGCCCGGTGCAGGATCCAATAGCTCGTGACCACGACCCGGGACCCGTCGCTCGCGGTCCGGGTCACGCTGCCGTGCCATTCCCCCTTCTCGAGCAGCTCCGCCTCGGCATCGCGCAGCGGAATCTCGCACTCGGTCTCGAGCAGCTCGTACGAGATTCGACCGATGGCCGCCCTGGCGGTCCAGCCGTAGAGGCGCTCGGCGCCGCTGCTCCAGAAGCGGATCTGCCCGTCGAGTCCACGCGCGAACAGTGGGGCGTGGCCGAGTAGGTCCAGCACCTCGCTGATGCGGCGCTGGCTCTCCCGGATTGCCGCTCCGGCCGCGGCCTCGGCATGGAGCAGCCGCTCGGTGAGCGAGAGGTCCGCAGTGGCCCGGTCCGACGCCCGCCGCTCGCTGTCGGCCTGGCGCACGACCGTCGCGACCCAGAACGCTGCACCGACCGAAAGCCCGATGAACAACGCCGCGTAGAGCGAGAGCACGATGTGGATCTGATAGATCCCGAGGCGCAGGGCGTGGATACTCCCGGCGGTGAAGAGCAGCGGTAGCAGCACGGCCACCGGCAGCAGCCAGCGAAGCAGGATGGAGCCGGGGTCCTTTTCGAGCAGGAGCTCCAACGCTCCGGTTTCGTAGAAGGTGAGGGCGATGCCGATCGCCAGCAGCTCCAGGACCAGGATGGTGTAGAGCTCCATGCCCGGCCCCTGGCCCAGGGCATACAGCTCCGGGACACCGAGGATGTGACCGGTCAGCGGAATCGTGGGCAGGATGACCACGCCGAGCACCGCGACCACGCGCGCGATGCGCAGCCGGGGACCGATCTTGCGGTAAGGGAAGAGCAGCAGTGCGATCAGGAGGAAGACGAGGGCGCTGATGGGCGATGGCCGGCCGGGGTAAGCTCCCGGGAGCCGCGTCACGGTGTCCGGAAACAGTAGTGTGTCGAGGCCGAGGCTGACGCCGAAGACGTACTGGCAAAGCACTCCTGCCGAGATCAGCGCCGCCGCGCCCGCCGCGCCGATTCGCAGCGGGTCGAAATCGAGCCGGAAGGCTAAGAGGGCGACGCCGGCCAGCATGAAGAGCAGGGCATCCAGGGGAATCGGCGCGGGCGCTGGGAGACCGACGACCAGCACGAAACTCTCGAGCACGGCCACGCCGAACATGATCGAGACCACCGCGGCGCCCGCGGGGACATAGCGAAGCCTGTTTATGGTCGCGTGTTGATCGGCCATGGGCGCGCCCGCGGCGGCGGGCTGAATGCTTGGTTGGGGGACTACAATAATAAGGCTGCGTCAGCGGTGGTTACAGGGCGGCGGTGCGAGGCCGGTCTGTCGGCGCCAGATCTCCTGCAAGGTGGCCAGGGTGTCGGCCTCAGCCGCGGACTTGTCGGCCCGATAGCCCTTCACCCGGGCGAACCGGAGAGCGAGGCCGCCGGGGTACTGCGGGCTGGCCTGCAAATCATTGAAGGCCACTTCGACGACGAGCTCGGGACGCACGTACACCGTGTGCCCGTCGCGCCGGACTTCGAGCTCGAGCAACCGTTCCGTTTGCCACGCGAGCAGCTCGTCCGTCATTCCCTTGAAGGTCTTCCCCAACATGACGAACCCGTGGCGCTCGGGGTCGCGCGCTCCCAGATGGATGTTGCTCAGCCATCCGTGGCGGCGACCGTGTCCCCACTCGGCCGCGAGAACGACCAGGTCCAGCGTGCGAACCGATTTCACCTTGAGCCAGCGGCGCCCGCGCTGGCCGGCCTCGTAGGGCGCGTCGAGCGCCTTCGCCATGAGGCCCTCGTGGCCGCCCGCGAGCGCGCTCTGGAGAAACTCGGCAGCCTCCGCGACCGACCCCGTCACGCGGCGGGGAACGAGCAACGGGCTGGGCACGATCTCGGCAAGGAGGGCCGCGCGCCGGCGCAGCGGCTGGTCCAGGATCGGTTCCCCGTCGAGCTGGAGCAGGTCGAAGAGAACCAGCGTGAGCGGGAGTGTCTCCCGGACGCTCTCGACATCGAGCCTGCGCCCGAATCGGCGCATGGTGGTCTGGAACGGGTGCGGCGTGCCGTCGGGGCGGAGCGCGATCGCCTCGCCCTCCAGGATGAGCTCGCGGGCGGGCAAGGCGCGGATCGTCTCGACCAGCTCGGGAACCGCCGGTGTGATCTCGTTGAGCCGCCGCGAGTAGACTCGGACGTCATCCCCCGATTTGTGAATCTGGACCCGGGCACCGTCGAGCTTGTACTCCAGGGCCGCCTCGCCCAGCTCGGTCACGGCCTCCTCGACGGTGTCCGCGGTACCGGCGAGCATCGGCAGGATCGGCCGAAAGAGCTGCACGGAGAATCGGGAGAGACCTTCGGGACCTTGGGTCAGGGCCGCCTTCGCCACACCGGGAAGGTCGCCGGCCAGCATACAAGCCCGGCGCACCTGCGCGGCAGGTATTTCCGATGCCTGGGCCACGGCCTCCAGCACCAGGCCTTCGAGCGCACCCTGCCGCAGCTCACCCACGAGGAGGCCCGCGATGAACCGCTGTTCCTCTGCGGTGAGACGTGACAGGAGGTCGGCCAGCAGACGCTGCTTGGTGTGAGCGGACCCCTTGCCGGTGGCCGCCGCGATACGGTCGAGGACCGCATCCACTTCCGGAAGCTCGACCGAGGAAGAGTCCGCGGCCGAGTCGGGCATGGCGCTTTGGATGGTGGCCCAGCCGAGACCGAGCTTTTGCTGGGGAACCGCTCCGGAGAGATAGGCGGTCGCGACCTCGATCTCGTCGGCCGAGACCGAGCCGAGAAGGGTGGCCAGCAGCCCCACCTTGGTCCGCCGGCCCGAGGTCTCGGCGAGGCGGCGCGAAGTCTCGACGATTGCGGCGAGCTTCAGGGCCGCCTCGCGCGGGTCAGCCTTTGTGACTCAGCGAGTACACGTATGCCGCCGCCGCTTTGACCTGCTCGTCGGTCAGCGCCGCTCCGCCCTTGGGCGGCATCGGCGCGGGCGCCTTCTTGGGCTGCGGGACGCCGGTCGTGATGACCTTCGCGATCCCTTCCAACGTTCCATCCGCATGGAGCCATTCGTTGTCCGTGAGGTTGGGGCCGACGGGTGTCCCCTTGGCATCCTGTCCGTGGCAGGCGGTGCAGGCGGCGCCTCCTACCTGCCCGTGGAAGATACTGTCGCCCAGCGCCACCAATTTAGGCGATACGCCACCGGCGCCTCCCGCCGGGGCCTTGGCGGTGTCCGCCGTAGCTTTCGCCGTGTCCGCCGGAGCCTTCGCCGTGTCCGCTGGCGCAGGCGCCGGGGTGGCCGTTGCGCCTGCCGCCGGAGCCCCGGCCGCCGATGTGTCCGATTTCGCCGCCTTGTCGCCTCCACCGCAGCCCAGCAGCAGAACCAGCGCGCTCGCCAGGGATGCCGTCCCTGCCAGAAGTCTTGCGGACATGCGTGCCTCCACCTGAACGGAGAGTGAGGCCCAAACCTGACACGGTCACATCGAGCCGTCCGTGTCGGTGCTCACCTCGCGCCGTCGCCGATACGGGCGTAACCTGCAGCAGCATCTCTGGGGACGACGATCCGCAGGGCGTCGGGCTCATGGCGATAGGCGAGCGGCGTCTTCGCCGGTGCGATCTCGCCGTCCGTGGCGACATTCACCCTGCGCCCGGGCAGGTCCAGCCGGAACTGCTTCACCAGCGCGGTGTCCAAGCCGATTGGTTTGTCCTTGACCGGGAGTCCCCGAGTGAGCCGGCCGTAGGCGCGCGCGAATCGCCTGGCCTGCCGCCGGCCGCGCACCAGGACCACGTGAAGTCCCCGGGCGCCGGTGGGAACCCTCTGTCCCAGATGGGGAATGGTAAGATTGCGCTCGCCGACGCCCACGAAGACCAGGGGAGTGCGGTAGTGCTTCACTGTCCCCTCCACCTCCAGCCGGACGGGGATGAGCCGTAGCTTGACGAGCACCTGCGCCCCCGCGAGGAGGCTGGCGAGCCAGTAGCCGAAGCGCCGCTCGATCCGGTCCCGAGTCCGAACGAATCGGACATACGCGCCGACCGAGCTGGTGTTGATGAACAGCCGTTCGTTGACGTACCCGACGTCAACCGTGGCGACGGCACCCTCCCGCGCCACGACCAGCGCCTCATCGGGATCCGTGGGTATGCCGTGATCGCGGGGGAAATGGTTGAGCGTGCCGCCCGGCAGGATGGCCAGCGCGGTGGGGGTGCCGACGAGCGTTGCCGCGGCCGCCTCCACCGTGCCATCACCACCGGCGACGAGCACCCGCCCCGCTCCCGCGGCGACCGCAGCGGCCAGCCGGCGGGACAGTTCCTGGGGCGGGGTCAGCTGCACGCTGAAGCCGCCCGCGCGCTCGAGTGCTTCGAGGGCTTGCCGGGCGCTTCCAGCATCCGGATTCACGAACGCCGGAATTGCCATCCCTTCTCCTCGAAAGGCTCCGATGTCGAATCTGAGCCGGGCCATCGGCCGTCTGGCGCTCGTCGGCCTCGTCCTGAACGTCGTGATCGGAAGCAGCGTGTTCGGCCTGCCGTCGGTCATCGCGGGCAAGCTGGGAGGCGCGAGTCCCTGGGCCTGGCTGGCGGCGGCGGCGGGAATGACCCTCATCGTCCTCTGTTTCGCCGAGGTCTCCAGCCGATTCCAGCGGGCGGGTGGCGCCTATCTCTACTCCCGCATAGCCCTGGGTCGCCTGGCCGGCATCGAGATGGCGTGGCTCAGCTACCTGGTTCGCCTCACGGCCGCGGCCACGAACAGCAACCTCTTCGTGATCTACCTCGCCGAGTTCTGGCCGCGAGCGACCGAGCCGGTGGCGTCACGGGTCATTCTCGCCCTCATGATCGCCCCCCTCGCCTTCGCCAACTATCGGGGAGTAGGTACCGGCCTTGGGGTGAGCAGCGCGTTTACCGCCGCCAAGCTCATTCCGCTGGGCGTGTTCGTCGTCGCCGGCATCGGAGTTCTACTCACCCGGGAGTCCGTTGTACATGGAGTCCCAGCGACCGCCGCGCCACTCGGTACCTGGCTGGAGGCCATTCTCCTGCTGGTATTCGCCTACGGTGGGTTCGAGGCGGCCCTGTTTCCGCTCGGGGAGGCGAAGGATCCGCGGCGGGATGCACCCGTCGCTCTCCTCATCGCTCTCGGCGTCTGCGCACTCCTGTACACCCTGGTGCAATGGGTAGTAGTCGCGACACTACCGGATCCTGCCGCCAGCACCCGCCCGCTCGCGGACTCGGCGCGGACCTTCCTGGGAGCGCCCGGAGCGGCCGGCCTGGCCTTCGGAGCCCTCATCTCGGTGTACGGGTACCTGGCCGGCGCGATGCTCGTGGTTCCCCGGCTCACCTACGCCATGGCCGAGCAGGGCGACCTGCCACCCAGGCTCGGTGCCGTGCACCCGCGATTCCGGACACCCTACGTGTCGGTGCTCGTGTTCGCGGCTCTCACCTGGCTGATGGCCGCCTCCGCCGGGTTCCTTCAGAACCTGAGCCTTTCCGCGGTCTCGCGTCTCCTGACCTACGGTGCCGTCTGCGTCGCTGTCCTCGTGCTGCGGCGACGCTCCTCCGACCCGCCGTGGTTTCGAATTCCGGGCGGGACCGCGGTGGCGGTGCTGGGCCTGGCGTTCACCGCGGTGCTCGCGCTGCGGATGAATCTCCGCGAGTTGCTGCTGCTGACGGCGACCCTGGTACTCGGCCTGTGCCACTGGTGGTGGATGCGCGGTTCAGCATCGCCCGAACCGAGTCCAGAGAGCCGTCCGTCACCGCCGGCTTGATGCGGAGCAGCTCGGCGAGCAGGGCGTAGACATGGATGTTGCGAAACGCCGGGACCACGATACCCCGCCGAAAATCGGGGCCGTGGGCGATGAAGACTGCCCGCATGGACGCGAGCGAGTCGTCATATCCGTGACCGCCCAGTCCGACGCGCGCGGACCTTCCCCGCCAACGGATGACCCAGCCTTCATCCGCGAGGCCAACCAGCGGAGGGACCCGCGGGCTCTCCGCCAGATGGAACCGCCTCGGGAGCTCACCTCGCCGGTACGCCGTGAGGTGGGGAGCGGATCGAAGACCGCGATAGACCGAGTCCTCCAGTCCCGTTCGCGGTCGCAGCATCAGAACCGGGGAGAGAGCGTCCACCTCCACGGCGTCGCGGTCCACGTAGTCGTCGAGGTAGATCACCCGGCTTGGCGACGTGGCCGCCATTCCGTGGTCGGAGACGACGATCAGGTCCACCTTCTGCTCCATGCGCCGGGATTTGAGCCCCGCGAGGAGCAGTCCGACCGTGCTGTCCGCCTGGACAATCGCGCGCCGGGTTTCCGGAGCGTCCGGTCCGAAATCGTGTCCGGCGGCATCCACCACACTGGTGTACAGGGTCAGGAAGGCCGGACGCCGGTCGGGTGGTAGATCCAGCCATTCGAGGACCTGTTGGACGCGCGCCCGATCCGGCATCTCGTGGTTGTACGGCAGCATGTAGGTCGGCCGCACCCCGTCGATCGCAGTCTCGCTCCCCGGCCAGAACAGCGGGGCGGTGCGCACGCCTTGCCGCTCCGCGGTGACCCAGACCGGCTCCGCGCCCCAGAAGCGCGGATCGTGCACCGCGTCCCGATCGCTAATTTGAAAGCGGCGCCCGAGCTCGGGCGCGAAGAATTGGTTGCCGATGATGCCGTGCATGCCCGGCCAGCGACCGGTCGCGATGCTGTAGTGGTTGGGGAAGGTCTGGGTGGGGAAGACCGGTACCAGGGCCGCGGCCCTGACACCCTCCTGGGCGAGCCCGCTCAGCACCGGGGTCAACCCGCGATCCAGGTAATCCGCGCGGAAGCCGTCGATCGAGACGAGAATGACGGGTGGCGGGACCTTTGGACGTGGGGTGCAGCCGACCAGCAACGCGGGCAGGAGCAAGGCACGGAACATCCCCAACGTTAAACCTTCCGCGGTTCGCTTCCGTAGGGCATGACATCCCTTCGCCAGAGAGGTCCTATGTCCCTAAGAATTTCCGGGGCTGCGACAGCCCTGCTATGCGCATCCGCCGCCGGCCTCGGCGCTCAGGCCCCCACCCTCGTGATGCCCAAGGTCAGCCCCCGGGCTACCGTGGGACAGACGGTCGGCCTCACCACCATCACGATCACCTACGATCGGCCGGCCGTCGGTGGTCGGGAGATCTGGGGGAAGCTGGTGCCCTACGACTCCGTCTGGAGGGCGGGCGCGAACGAGAACACCGTGATCGACTTCAGCTCGGCCGTACGCATGAGCGGGCAGGAGGTTCCCGCCGGCCGGTACGGCCTGCACATGATCCCGACGGCGAGCGACTGGACGGTGATCCTCAGCAAGCAGGCGAACGCCTGGGGCAGCTTCAGCTACGATCCCAAGGAGGACCAGCTGAGGGTGAAGACCAAGCCCGTGCCCTCGGAGCCCGAGGAGCGGCTGGTCTACACGTTCGAGGCACCGGGCGCCGACTCGGTCGTCGCCGTGCTCCGGTGGGAGAAGCTGGCGGTTCCGTTCACGATCGCGGTGAATACCAAGCAGGTCATCGCGGACAGCCTTCGGGTGCAGCTCCGGGGCCTGCCGAAGTTCTTCTGGCAACCGTGGGCGCAGGCAGCGGCCTGGTGCAATGCGAACGACGTGAATCTCGCCGAGGCGACCGAGTGGGCGCAGCACTCCATCGCGCTGCAGGAGAACTTCACCAATCTGCGGGTGAAGGCGGCGCTCCTGGAAAAGCAGGGCGACTCCACGGCGGCGGCCACGCTCCGGGCCCGCTCGTTCACACTGGCGAACGAGGCGGATATCAATACGTACGGGTACCAGCTCCTGGCTCAAGGGAAGACCGATTCCGCCATCGCCGTGTTCCGCAAGAACGTGAAGGACTATCCCCGCTCCTGGAACACGTACGACAGCCTGGGCGAGGGGCTCGCGAAGAAGGGGGACCGGAAGCAGGCGATCGAGGCGTACACGAAGGCGCGGAAGATGGTACAGGACGCCACCCAGCAGAAGCGAATCGACGGGATCGTAGCCGGACTCACGTGAGATCGACGCGTAACGGCCAGCCGAAGAGTGTCTCGTGGCAGCGCCTCGGACCGCGCGGCACTCTTCTCGGCGGTTAATCCTTCCTGCCGCTCCTCCCGCGCTTCCCTTCGGCGATCTCCTCCATTGTCCGTCCAGTCGCGACGGACGTCGTATGCTCGGCCACGACCTCGGATCCGGGCTCCGCGACGTCGTCGCGATGCTTGATCAGCAACCACTGCGGGCGCTTGGCCTCTCCCCGCCGGGTTCGCACCAGCACCCACGAGCCTTTGAGGCGCTTGCCCTCGAGGATGAACTTGAAGTCGCCCTTGGCGTATCCCCGGCGCAGCCCCTCCGTCGGATCCGGATCGTCGCCGCCATAGCGGTAGGTCCCGCGGTCCCACAGCATCACGGTGCCGCCGCCGTATTCGCCTTTCGGAATCGTCCCCTCGAATTTGTTGTACTCGATCGGGTGGTCCTCCACCTCCATGGCGAGGCGCTTTACCGCCGGATCGAGGCTTGGGCCCTTGGGCACGGCCCAGCTCTTCATGACGCCGTCCAGCTCCAACCTGAGGTCGTAGTGCAGGTGGCTCGCCGCGTGCTTCTGAATCACGAATGCGAGCTTCTTGGCCCGCTTGGGCCGACTCCCTCGGGGCTCGGCGGTCTTCCGGAAATCCCGCTTTCTCCGGTACTCGGTGAGCTTGTCCTTCGCCGTCATTGGATCTGCTCCATGGTGCATTGGCGTGGCGCCTTGTCGGGGCGCCACCGTAGAAACCTGGTGCCGTGGCGGAACCGTCCGGTCGCGCAGGTGGGGCAGGAGCGCGTCGGACACGTCCGCGTAGTACTGGAGGAGGTCCCGCTTTTCCAGGCCGAGCTCGGGCCAGAACACCTTGTCGAGGTTGGTGAGCCTGACGTTTCGCCGGCCGACCCGGAGCGTCGTGCTATCGGCTTCCGGTATCAGGGTCCGCTTTCGGCTCCCCACTCGCGCCTGTCTTCCTAGGTCGCGGACCGCGGCGCACCGCAGTCGCGGCCGGCTCGTAGGGGAGCTCGGTTTGCTCACGCGCCGCTCGGAGGAGCAGCGCTCCGCGGCTCATGTCGCCGCGGCCCACGAAGTCGGTTGGAAAGAGGAGCCGCTCGCCCACGACGTCGAGCAGCACGTCCACGTATTTCCCCGTCGCCACACTGCCCAGCAGGACGATCTCGGTGTTCCCCAAGGCCGCCAGTCGCGCCAAGTCGCGCTCGAGTGGCACGCGGTATCGGGGGTCGTCCGGCCGGATGTCCACCTCGCCGAAGCCTCTCAGCTCGTCAGCGCCGACCGCGGCCTCCGCCGGCAGCAGGCCGAGGTTCGGCGTGATCACCTGGACTCCCGGCTCGCCCGCCGGGGGCCTCGCAAATTCCCGGGCATACGCGAGTTTGCCTCGGAAGTAGAGCCCGCTCAGGAAGCTGAATGCTTCACCCAAGGCCACCCGCTCGCCGGCTCGGAGCCTCATGGCCAGCGGAAAGCGCGCGCGTTCGCTCAGGAGAAGCTCCGCGCGCTTCCCGGCTCCGTGCGCCGGCGAGAGCACGAACACGCGCGGCGCTGCTTCGGAAGCGGCCATAGTGCTATGAGTGCACGAAGCGGAGACCTGCTGCAGTAACGGGCATCACGGTAGCTCCGCCCGCAAACGGTACCTGCGGCTGAGTGTTCCCGATCTTTTCGACAAATCCACGCGGTCGGCGTGGACAAGACACTCTGGCGATGTGGAATCGAAAGTCTTAGCTTGGCCCCCTTTCCCAGGAGGGCCGACGTGAACTTGACCGCAATTCCGCGGGCCGGCGCCATCGTGCGGGAGATCGCCCGCAACCTGGAGCGGATGGAGAGCGGCGCGCACACGAATGTGTGTCTGTGCAGCTCCGGCAAAGGACGGGATACCTGCGTGTGCTATCGGGACGCGGGGCACATCGGGCGGCATCACTGCCCGTGTGGGGTGGAATGGAAGTGAGCCAGCGCGGCGACGGGTGCCGGGGATAACCCGGCACCCGTCGTTCTGAGATTACGCGTGGGCCTTCTTGCTCGCTCCGCTGAGCATTCCAGCCAGCATCTCGGAGAGGTAGCCCAGCACCGCGCCGACGACGAGCGCGATGATGGTGTTGACCCATGTGCCGCTCGCTCCGACGACGACGCTCACCGCGGTCGCCGCCCCGAGAAACGCTCCCGGGATAAAGCCGAGGGCCGGGACCTTGGCCTGCACGACCATTCCAAACGCGGCGACGCCCACTAGAAGGGACAGGAGGGGAACTCCGCCGCCGAATCGGTTCCAGAAGAAGAGGGCAAGGAAGGCCCAGAGCACGCCGGAGAGGTTCGACGCGATGGTCTTGACCAGGCCCTCGGTCTTCCCGCCTGCCGCAAAGAAGCATCCCCACGCCACGATCCCCGCCCAGACAGGGAGCGCGGCCACCCCGAGTGCTACGTAGGTCCAGCCGGCGATCAGGATCCCAATGGCGAGGCCTAGCGCGACTAGCGCGTCCATGTGCCACCTCCAGAATTAGGGACCGAGCAGGAACGGGAGGGAACCACCTTACGGGAAGCACCTTACACCGTATGGTCTTACGGCTTCGACGGCCATCTGTCAAGATCGGGCAGGCTGCCGAGCCGCCAGGTTGTGACTGCCGCCGGGGTCGTCTACCTTGGCTCCTGATCCCATGACCTCACAAGAAAAGATCCGCACCATCATCGTCGAAGATCACGACGACCTCGGCCGGATGGTTGCCCGGCGCATCGCCGACCTCATCAGGGCGCGCGCTGGTGAAGGCCGGCCCGCGGTGCTCGGGCTCGCCACCGGCTCCACGCCCATCGGGGTGTACCGCGAGCTGATCCGGCTGCACCGCGACGAGGGCCTCAGTTTCGCCGACGTCGTGACGTTCAACCTCGACGAGTACTATCCGATGGATCCCGGCAGCCTCCATTCCTACCATCGGTTCATGTGGGAGAACCTCTTCTCCCACCTCGACATCCCTCCAGCCAACGTGCACATCCCGCCGGGCGACGTTCCCCGTGAGCGCGTCGAGGAGGAGTGCCGCCGATACGAGGAGGCGATCCGCGCTGTTGGGGGCATCGATCTCCAGATTCTGGGGATCGGTCGCACCGGCCATATCGGGTTCAACGAGCCCGGGTCGGGGCTCGAGAGCCGTACCCGTCTCATCACCCTCGACCTCGTGACCCGGAAGGATGCGGCAGCCGACTTCTTCGGCGACGAGAACGTTCCGCGTGAGGCCGTCACGATGGGGGTGGCGACGATACTCGAGGCCCGCGAGATCGTGATCCTCGCTACCGGAGAGCACAAGGCCGAGATCGTGCGCCGTGCGGTCGAAGGTGAGGTGGACCACGAGGTCGCGGCGACGTTCCTCCAGCGCCACGCGAAGACCACGTTCTACGTGGACCCCGCGGCAGCGGCCTCGCTCACGCGGGTGGCGACTCCCTGGCTGATCGGACCGGTGGACTGGACCGAATCGGCCGCCGTGCGGGCGGTCGTCTGGCTGTCGCGCGAGACCGGGAAGGCCATCCTCAAGCTCACCCAGCGGGACTATTCGGAGCATCGGCTCTCCTCCCTGGTGGCCGCGCACGGATCGCCCGGCGCGCTCAACGGCGTCGTCTTCAACGCCCTCGGGGCCAAGATCCGTGGACGGTCCAAGCTCGCCCGGGGGAAGAAGATCGTCTGCTTCTCGCCGCATCCCGATGACGACGTGATCTCGATGGGCGGGATCCTCCGCAAGCTGGCGGAGAACGACAACAAGGTCGTCGTGGCCTACATGACCAGCGGCAACCTCGCGGTCTTCGATCACGATGTGCGGCGCCATCTCGACTTCCTGCGCCGGCTCGCCGCCGAGCGACGGCTGGGCGAATCTTCCGCCCGTGAGCTGGGCGACCGGGTCGAGCAGTTCCTGGCGCGCAAGCGGCCGGGCGATGTGGACATCCCCGAGGTGCAGGACGTGAAGCGGATGATCCGTGAGTCGGAGGCCGTCGCGGGGCTGCGAACGCTCGGCCTGGAGGAAGGCGCCGCCCGGTTTCTCAACCTCCCGTTCTACCAGACCGGCAAGGTGAAGAAGGACCCGATCGGGGCCCCGGACGTCGCGATCGTTCGTGCGCTCCTCGAGGAGGTTCGGCCCGACCTCGTCTTCGTGGCTGGCGATCTCTCCGACCCGCACGGGACGCATCGGATGTGCAAGGAGGCGATTGACAGCGCCTTGGCGGACCTTGCCACCCGCGGCGATCCGCTCCCCGAGGTCTGGCTCTACCGCGGAGCGTGGCAGGAATGGCCCGTGACCGAGGCAACCTGGCTGGTACCGCTCTCCCAGGAAGAGCTGCGGCTCAAGATCCAGGCGATCTTCAAGCACCAGTCCCAGAAGGACACGGCGCCATTCCCCGGACCGGACGAGCGGGAGTTCTGGCAGCGGGTCGAGGCTCGCAACAAGGGGACGGCTGCCGAGCTCGACAAGCTCGGGCTCGCCGAGTACTTCGCGATGGAGGCGTACGTCGTGGAGCGACCGCTTGCGGGCTCCGGGCCCAGCCCTTAGCATGAGGCATCCCCAACTGAGCACTCACCAGTGTCAGCTGCCGCTCCGCCGACTCGGATCATCCTCGTCGTGGATGACGAGCCGGCTGTGCGCCGCCTCGCCTGCCAGATGTTGGCGCGGGAGGGCTACGGCACGGTAGAGGCGGAGACCGGGCGCCAGGCGCTGGCGCTGCTCGTCTCGAATCCCGGGCAGATCTCGCTGGTTTTGAGCGACGTGCGGATGCCCGAGATGAACGGCCTCGAGCTGGAGCATGCGATCAGGGATTGCTGGCCGGAGCTCCCGGTCATTCTCATGACCGGCGAGGTCACCCGCGAGTGGGTCGTGCGGCTGGTGCGGGAGGTGCCGCTCCGGCTCCTTCGGAAGCCGTTCGAGCAGGCGGAGTTGCTGGAGAAGGTTCGAGACTTGTTGAAGGGATCCCACCCGCACGAAACGCCGCAAATCGGCTGACGCTGGCACGCCAGGCGCTCAGGCCGGGCGCTCCTCGACGATCATCACCGCCGCCATCCCGCCGCGCTGGGCAACGTTCACCACCTGTCGCTGGGATGCCCTTGCCAGAATCGCGATGTCACCCGGTCCGGAGGCGTATCCCATCACGTGATAGAACGGCTCCGGCTGGAGCGTGCCGTCGGCGCTGAGCGACGGCACCTCGAGGACCGGGATCGCCGCCAGCCGTTGGAGCACCCACACCTCGGGATCGGCGAGCGCCGTATTGATCGCCGACTCCCATTCGCCCTCGGTAAGGGTCTGGCCGATGGTCACGCCCTCGCCGCCGTACCCTCGTGACGGCTTGAGGACGAGCCACTCCCGCTCCCGGCGCGCGAACTCGAGTAGATCACCCGGCTCTCCGCTCGGCAGCGAGGTTCGTCGGTCGGCGAGGACGCGGGTCCAGAGCACGTGGTGCTGGAAGACGCGTCGCTCTTCCTCATTGAAATAGCGCCCCGCGATCTCTGGATCGGTCAGCACTTCCCAGCAGCTCTTGTGGTCCAGCTCGGCGGCGATGGAGGACACGACCCGGTTCTCCCGGAACAGGGCCCGCATCGGCGACACATCGACGCCCTCCGCCTCCACCTCGACCAGGTCGAGGACGCTGTAGTCGCGATAGACCAGGTCCACCCGCTTGTCGTCGCAAAAGACCTCGCCGTCCACGAGTCTCAGCTCGCGCGGGTCGGCATGGAGCATCTCGATTCCATGGTGGTGGCGATAGTACTCGACCAGCCGGCGCTGCTCGTCGATGCCCTCCAGCTCATACTTGGGCTCGATGAAGCAGACCCGCCCCCCTGGCCGGCCGATCGCCTCGAGGTGCTCGGAGAGAAACCCGAGGAGCAGCTCACGCGCGTCGGCGAGACGGGAGAGCCTGACCGTCCGATCGTGCGCCGCCAGCAGCGGAACGATCGTCCCGTCCACCACCTCCTCGACCGACGGGACGAGATGCAGGCCGCCGATGCCGGTCAGGTTGGGCTCCACGAACCGGAGCGTCTCCTTCCAGACCGGACTGGAATAGTCCACCAGCCCGTCCAGCCGGTCGAAGACCGGGTTCCGGGCCTGTACCGCCGGCGTCCAGCAGGCGCGGAGCCATTCGTCCTCCTCCGGCTCCAGCCGGAGCAGCGCGCGCACGGTGGGATCGCACAGATAGAGCTCCGGCATTCGAAGGAGCGCGCGGTGGAGCGTGCGGACGATCGTGTGCAGGTACTGCACCTGCTCCGGCAGGATGGTGATCGGCAGGGGAAGGACGCGGATGGTGTTGACCTCGCCATCCATGAAATAGTCCAGATGCCGCTCGAGCGACGCTTCACGCATCCGCTCATGGGCCCGCGCCAGCTCGTCCGCCGGCACGTGATAGAGCGCCTGGCGCACCCGTGCCGCCAGCCGTGTGCGGCGGAGGCCTTCAGCCTCGACGGTGCTCTGGTCCATGCCTTCCTCGAGTGTTCCGTGTCCCGCTATCTTGGTGGCCGATGCAGCCTGAGCAAGCCTATGACGAGCTGATCCGACTCGCGCGCGAGGAAGCGACCCTCGCGTCGTGCGTGGACGTGCTTGAGTGGGACGAGGAGACCTGTCTCCCGCGCTCCGGCGTGACCCATCGGAGCGAGCAGCTCGGACTGCTGGCCGGTCTCCTGCACGAGCGCAGCACGGATCCCCGCGTCGGCGAGCTCCTCGGTGTGCTCGAGGCCTCCGATCTCGTCGCCGACCCCGACTCCCCGGTCGCGGTGAACGTCCGCGAGCTGCGTCGCGAGTATGACCGCGAGCGGCGCCTCCCGCGTCGGCTGGTCGAGGAAAGTGCCCGGGTGACCGCCCTGGCCCAGCGGGCTTGGTCCGACGCGCGGGAGGGCTCGGATTACGAGCGGTTCCGCCCCTGGCTCGAGCGCCAGATCGCGCTGGCCCGGGAGGAGGCGGAAGCGGTCGGCTATCCGGAAACCCCGTACGATGCGCTGCTCGAGGACTACGAGCCGGGCATGACCACCGCGCAGGTGGCCGGGCTCTTCGCCGAGCTGCGCCGCGAGCTCGTCCCGCTGGTCCAGCAGGTCGCATCCAACGGGCGGCGGGGCAGGGGGTCCGCCCTGCGTCGCGAGTATCCCATCGACCGCCAGCGCATCTTCACCGAGGCCGTCGCGAGCGCCGTCGGATTCGACTTCGACCGCGGCCGGATGGATACCTCCGTCCATCCGTTCTGCTCCACACTCGGGCCCGACGACTGCCGGATCACCGCCCGCTTCACCGCCCGCGACTTCGCCGGGGGCATCCTGACCGTGCTCCACGAGGTCGGGCATGCACTCTACGAGCAGGGCCTCGACGCCGAGCACTTCGGGACCCCCATGGGCGAGGCCGCGTCGATCGGCCTGCATGAGTCGCAGTCCCGGCTGTGGGAGAACTTCGTCGGGCGGAGCCGGCCGTTCTGGCACCACTTCCTGCCCCGCGCCCGCGGCGTCTTCCACGAGACGCTGCGCGAGGTGAAGCTCGACGGTTTCCTCACCGCCCTCAACCGCGTGGAAGCCTCGACGATCCGGATAGACGCGGATGAGGTCACTTACAACCTCCACGTCCTGGTCCGGTTCGAGCTCGAGCTAGCGCTCCTGTCCGGCGATCTGCCCGCTACCGAGCTGCCCGAGGCCTGGAAGGCCGCCTACCGCGACTGCCTCGACGTGGTGCCGTCGAGCGACCGGGAAGGGTGCCTCCAGGATGGACACTGGGCCGAGGGGCTGTTCGGCTACTTCCCGACCTACACGCTCGGGAACGTATACGCGGCCCAGCTCTTCGCCGCCGCGCGCCGGGATCTGACCGGGATGGATGGCCAGTTCCAGCGGGGCGACTTCAGCGGCCTGCTGGATTGGCTCCGCGAACGCATTCACCGTCACGGCCAGCGGTACACTGCCGCTACCTTAGTGGAGCGCGCGACAGGCGCTCCCCCCCACTGGCGACCGCTGGTGGACTCGCTTCGGGAGCGCTACGGCGACGGCGCGGACTAGGGCGCCACGCCCGCCGTCCCACCTATCCCCCATAATGTTCCGTTCCCGAAGGGCGTCGGCAAGGCGCCCAGGAGAGCCCATATGGATACGCCGTCCTTTCTGCTGGGACTCGCCGCAGGAGCGCTCGTCGGCGTGCTCGTTGCCTGGGCCGCGGCCCGGGTCTCCGCGGCCGAGCATCGGGCCCTGCGCGACGCGTTCGCGTCCCTGTCCGCGGAAGCCCTGCGGCAGAACAATCGGTCCTTTCTCGATCTTGCCGAGACCAAGCTGGGGGAGATCCGTCGGTCGGCGGAGTCGGACATGGCGCTGCGCCACCGCGCGGTGGACGATCTCATTCGCCCGATCCAGGCCGCACTTGCCCGAGTGGACGGCACACTGGCTCAAGTTGAAAAAGAGAGAATCGCTTCCTACGCGGGGCTTGCGGAGCAGGTGAAGGGGATGCTCCGGAGCCAACAGGCCTTGCAGACGGAGACCGGTAACCTGGCGAAGGCGCTTCGGGCTCCCCACGTGCGCGGCCGATGGGGCGAGATCCAGCTCAGGCGGGTGGTCGAGATGGCCGGCATGCTCGGCTACTGCGACTTCGAGGAGCAGGCCACGGTCGAGAGCGAGGACGGCCGGTTCCGTCCGGATCTCATCGTTCGGCTGCCGGGAGGGAAGACGGTGGTGGTGGACGCCAAAGCCCCGCTCGCCGCCTACCTCGATGCCGTCGACGGCGAGCTCGACGAGGGTTCGCGCCAGCTCCGGCTGCGGGAGCATGCCCGTCAGGTCCGGGACCACATGATCGGACTCGGCAGCAAGGCGTACTGGAGCCAGTTCCAGCCGGCCCCCGACTTCGTCGTGATGTTCCTGCCGGGCGAGACCTTTTTCAGCGCGGCCTGCGAGCAGGATCCGTCGCTGATCGAGTTCGGGGTCGGCCAGCAGGTGATCCCGGCGAGTCCCACGACGCTGATCTCCCTGTTGCGCGCCATCGCCTACGGCTGGCGGCAGGAGCAGATCGCCGAAAACGCCCAGGAGATCAGCGAGCTCGGCCGTCAGCTCCACGATCGGCTGGGCACGCTGGCGGAACACTTCGAGGAGCTGCGTCGCGGCCTGGATCGCGCGGTCGAGAGCTACAACAAGGCGGTGGGATCGCTGGAGGGGAGGGTGATGGTCTCGGCGCGGCGGTTCAAGGAGTTGGGGGTGGTATCGGCGGAATTGCCCGAGCTGGAGGTCGTGAACCGTTCGGCACGCCTGGTCCAGCCTACATCGTCAGAGTGACGACAGCCGCGTATACGCCCTGCGATATCGTTCGATGCGCTCGCGGTCTTTCTCTCCCGGGTCCGCGATGCGAGTCAGGCTGATGTTGTCCTCGAGATCGGCCAGCTTCACCCGTCGCGCGATCGGATCCCCGGCGGCGCGCTCCACCAGCGCCTCGTACGGCTCACCGTCCCGCTTCGTCAGGCGGTCGACCGCCTCCACCACCTCGGCCCCGAACCCCTCCTCCCGCAGCCGCTCGAGCGACCACGCGGGAGCGCCGTCTTCCACGACGTCGTGAAGGATTGCGACGGTCCGCTCCGTCTCTCCCCGGACACGAAGCATCACTCGCATGGGGTGAAGGATGTACGGCTCGCCGGCCTTGTCCGTCTGGCCTCGGTGCGCCTCCGCGGCGATCGCGATCGCGCGCTCCAGAGTAGCCATCGATGCTCCGGGTGGTCGGTAGACACGAGAACCCCCCGAAGCGCCACACGTGAGGCCTCGGGGGGATCTGTCGCCGGCGGGAGTCGATCAATGGATCAGTGTCACCACGTGTGGTGACCGGATCAGGCTCCCTGATCAACCGCGCGGTTGCGGCTGGGTTGTCCGACCGCGGCCGACGAGCTCGCGATCGCCTCAGTAGGGCCGATCACCCTCTGAGCGGTCGGTGCCGGCGTCCCGGCGCCCGACCCGTCACCGAGCGAAACGCGCTCGCTGGGCGGCGACTCCGCGAGATCTCGAGCACTGGTTCGGCTTGCGCCACACCTATGCACTCGACCTCGCGGGACAGCTACAGTACGGTCCCACTCTGGCTCTGTCAATACCGCTTTCTTACGAGCCGAGCAGAATTATTTCCGCGACTGACGGCACTCCTTTGTCGTCCACTAGGAACAGCATGTACGGTCCCGGCGGTGCCGCCCGGCCCGACGGGGGCGGCGTCAACGTCAGCGACTGGCCATCCGGCGCCGCCGTGAAGGACAGCGTGTTCAGCCGCTGACCCATGTCGAACCCGTGTGTCGTCGACATTAGGCGGATCAGTGTGACCTTCCGGATCGCGCTCGCGTTCGGAGTCTGGACCTGGAACGGCTGGCTGTACCTCATCGTGGTCGCCGAGGGTATGTAGGTCGGCCTCGACCCCTTGAAGAGGTAGGGGGGCGAGAAGAGTTGATAGCTGAACTGCTCGGTGACCCCGCCTCCGTCGCCACTGCCGGTGACCAGTACGCGCCCGTCCGGCAGGAGCGTCGCGGTCGAATGGTAGACTCGTACGACGCTGGCATTGGCCAACGTCGTCCACTTGTCGGTGGGCGGAGGATCGTAGAGCTTCAGGCGCGAATACCGCACCGGTCTCGCTGGTGAAGCCGCACGACCCTGTGCCGCCGGTTACGAGGATCTGGCCGGTCGGCAGGATCGTCGCGTTGGTCTGGCGCCGGCGGAAGGTCATCGGAGTCAGACCCGTGGTGGTCCAGGCGGGCGCCGCGGCGGCGAGATCGATCATCTCGATCCTGTTCTCCGGCTCGCTAGGACAGGAGCCGCCGCCTCCGCCGAGGTAGTACACCTTGCTGTCGAGCATGACGGCGGAGCCGTAGTTCACACTGGACAGCCGATGCGTGCCCCCGCCTCCGAGCCCGATCCACCGCCCCGCGCCGCTCGGATCGAGATAGCGAGAGGTGGCCTCGCCCGCGTAGAAGATCCAGCCGTTCTTGGGCTCCAGGAACGCCCTCGGGTACAGCGGAACATTGTCGTCGGCGCCGGTGAGCTGTGTCCAGCTGCTCCCGTTGTAGCGCTCGGGAATCGTGGCGTTGAGATTCGGGTTAATACTGCCCGACATCGCCACGACGTCCCCGTTCGCCAGTGTGACGAGCGTCGGATACCACCGGCCGGAGGTCATGCGGCCCGTGGCCACCCAGGAGGTGCCGTCGAAGATGCTGGCCTGGGTGAGGCCCCAGCCATTGCCGTTGACCGCGTCGTGGCCACCGGCGACCAGTAGCCGGCCGTCGGGCAGGAACGTGTGACCCGAGCAGAAGAGTTCGCAGCTGCTGCCGTTGCAGGTGTTGTTCGTCACCCGGCTGAAACCGCCCCCGGCCGGATTCCAGGTGTGCGGCTGGCCGCCGTGGCCCCAGAGCAGGAGCCGGCCCGTGCGCAACAAGCTCAGGTGCAGGCCGATCACCGACGTGCTCGAAGGTGCGTCCCAGCGTCCGACCGTGGCCTCCGGCCCCGGGGGCGCCGCGAAGCGGGCCGTGACCGCGTGATTGGCGCTCATCGTCAGCTGACAGCTTCCGGTACCGCTGCAATCGCCGCTCCATCCTGTGAACGTGTGTCCGGCGGACGCCTGCGCCGACAGGGTCACGACGGTTGGGCTGGCGTACTCCGCGCTACAGGCGGGACCGGTCGCGCTGCCCGCGGCGATCGCGCAGTTGATCGGTGGGGTGAGGTTGGCCTGACTCTGTACCGTGCCTCCCCCCGTGCCCTCGCCAGAGACGTTGAGCCCGAAGAATGCCGTTCCCCCTCCTCCAAAGTTCGCCCTCACGCTGCGAGCCTGGGTCATCACGACCTTGCAGGTAGGAGCTGTCCCGGTGCACGCGCCGCTCCATCCGGTGAACGTGCTGGTCGGATCGGCTGTGGCAGTCAGAGTCACAACGGTCTTCCAAGGATAGCTTCTGACACATTCGCCGGCGTCCGCCGTCCCCCACGTGCCGCTGGTGATGTCGCAAACGAGGTCCTCGACCTCATTCGTGACAGGTATGGTGACTTTCCCGCTCCCGGTACCACCACCGGTCACCGTCAGAACGCGATCCGGCTTGATCCGCGCGAGCGCGGGTTCGGTAGTCTCGGGATCGTCGTGGCAGGCAAGAAGGATCAAAGCCGAGGCGGCAAACACAGCCGCCGCGACCGACATAGAACGAAGTCCACGCATGGGTGCCTCAGGGGGATGCAGCAGTTGTGAAGGTGGATAGCGCCAATCTACCGCGCGGCCAGCGGGTCGGCTAGAGGCACCGCGCCCTGCCCGGACTTTTCGCAGCACGCCTACGCGGTTCTTTTCGACAGTCCGTCCACACGGCGGGAGCCCGGGCCCGGGCCACGCGTTTAACCTCTGCCCAGGAGGCCACTTACAGGAATGCATCGCGGGCCTCCTTGACGCAGCTGTTCTTCAATAAGGCCCGGGCATACCGGTTGCACACGGAGCCCAGGTCCGCCCGTTGACCCTTCAGTCACCGCCCCGCGTGCCATCCTTCGGAGTAGACATGGTCACCTTCCTGAAAGGCCGCCGCCGCACGGACGACAGCGTCGTTGCCGTTGATTCGAGCGGAGCGAACATCGCCGCCACGCTGGAGAAGCTCGTGGCCCGGGCTGAAGCAGCGGTCAGCCAGCTCAAGGAGCTCATACCGGTGATGGACCGGTCGGCCGAGCTGGACACCCTGCGGGAGCGGTGCGTGGCGGTGGAGGATCAGGTGGCGGGAGTCCAGAAGCTCGGCACCCAGATGGCGACGGCCGTCGCCCAGGCTGAGCGGGTGGCCGAGGCGCAGGCCGAGATGGACGAGCTGCAGGGCCGGATGAAGGGGATGGACGACAAGCTCGAGCGGGTCTTCAAGCTCCGCGAGCAGCTCGACCACTTCCTCGGCCAGGAGAGCGCGGTCGCCGAGCTCCAGGGCGAGCACGACACCCTGCGCGCCCAACTCTCCGAGTTCGCCGAGCAGGTCACCCGGATGCGCGCCCAGGCCGACGACGCGTTGACGGCGCATCGGCACAGTACCTCGCGCCTGGAAGCGTTCAACGAGGACAGTCAGGCCGCGACCGGCCGGCTCGAGGAGGTCGAGCGGCGGGTGCAGGCGGTCTCCCGGGCCCTCGAGCCGGTGGATCAGGCGGTGACCGAGGTGCCGGATCTCCAGCACCGCCTCGCCGTCCTCAAGGCCTTGGCGGACCAGGTATCGCAGAAGACCGGCATGCTGGAGCAGCAGCGCGAGGCGGTGGACCGCGCGGCGACCCAGATCTCCCAGCTGACCCGGCTGGATCGCGAGCTCGACACCTGGCTTCGCCGCCAGGAGGAGCAGATCCGCCGGTTCGGCCAGATCGAGGCCAAGATCTCGGAGGTTCAGGCTACCCAGGCGAAGGTGCTCGCCCGCTCCGACGAGCTCCAGTCCATGTCGCAGCAGACCGAGGAGGCACAGCAGTCGGCGCGTCAGGCGCTCAACGACCTGCGCGAGCAGATGCGGAAGAGCAGTGAGAGCTTCGAGCTGGACAATCGCGGTCTGCATGCGGTGAGCGAGCGGATCGGCGACCTCCGGAACGCGGTGAAGGAATGCGAGGCGCGCTTCGCGGTCCTCGATGCCGCGAGCCAGGGCGCGGCCGCGGTGCAGGCGCAGGTGCGGTCCCTCGGCGAGCAGTCCTCCGCCCTGAATGGCGAGATCGTCCGCATCGCCGAGGAGTCCCGGCGGCTCGGCGCGTTCGGCGGCGATGTCGCGCGGATCGATACCACGGTCAGCGAAGTGACCTCGCGCATCCGGCGCATCGAGGAGCTCCGCCCGGGCGTCGAGGAGGCCGTGAAGGACCTCGCCAGCCTCAAGGGCACGAGGGAGCTGATGGCGGATGGGCTGGAGCAGATGCGTCTGGCATACGAGGAGATGTCCCGCCTCCGGGAGGCCCACGGTGAGACCCAGTCCTGGCTCACCAACACCGACGTCTGGACCCGCAAGGTGCAGGAGGAGGTGAAGGAGCTCAGCGGCATGCAGCCGGCCGTGGAGCGGATGCGCGCCGAGGTGGACGAGGTGAAGGGCGCGATGGTGGAGATCGAGAATCGCCGTCAGCTGGTGGATGAGGTGAACCGGCGTCTCGGCGACCTGGGCGCGGTGAGCGCCGAGCTCAAGGAGCGGACGGACGGCCTCAAGGGACGCATGGACGCGGCCGAGGGACGCTTCGTTCAGCTCGCCAAGCTGGCGGACGAGGCGGAGCTGGTCTCGCAGAGCATGGCCGAGACCAACACCGCGGTCGAGCAGGCCGAGCGCCGGTTGGGCGGCGTCGACGCGTCGGTCCGCGCGCTCGAGGGTCGAACCCAGCAGCTCGACGACATGGAGGAGCGGATCCGGATGCTCGGCCAGGAGCTGGAGCAGCGGCAGGGCGCGCTCGACAAGGCGACCGAGCACCTGTCGCAGGCCTCTGCCCTCCGCCAGGAAGCGGCCGAAACCGCGCATCGGCTGGAGGAGCTGACCGCCGGCATCAGCCGCACCCTCGGTCAGGCCGACGAGCGGTCGAAGAGCCTCAACAAGCTCACCGGGGAGCTGGAGACCCGGACCACGGCCCTCAAGGTCATCGACCGGCAGCTCTCCCAGTTCGAGTCGTTGCTCGACAAGTGGGAGTCGGCGCAGAGCGAGGCCGCCAAGGGTCTGGAGCAGACCCTGGCCCGCTCGGCCGCGGTCGAGGCTCTGGAGGCGCAGGTGCGGCACGTCTTCGGTCTCGCCGAACGGGCCGTGGCGGACGTGCAGGCGATCGGCTCCGCGCGTCGCGAGGTCGAGGAGACGCGTGAGTTGCTGGAGCAGACCCAGGTGCAGTTCCGCGCGACCGAGGACTCACTCCAGGGATTCGAGGTGCGGAAGCGTCAGTTGGAGCGGGCGGAGCAGCGGCTGGCGCGGGCGGAGGCCTTGGCGCTCGGCGTCCGGTCCACCGTCGAGTCGCTCCAGGCGCAGAAGACCGTCATGGATCACGCCCTGGAAACCGCCGGCGCGCTGACCGTGCAGATGAAGCAGGCCGAAGGTCTGATCGCCGCGCTCCGGCGCGAGCGCACGCTCGCCTGCGAGCTCAAGGCCGCGATCGCCGCCGCGGTGGAGGACGAAGACGAGGTGACGCCGGAGGGCTGAGCACCGCGTCACTCCGGTTTCACCCTGAACGAAGTGAAGGGGGCATGCCCGAAAGCATGCCCCCTTCGCGTACTCGGCGCGACGAACGGCGCCTACAGATTTCTGGCCCGCCGCCCGGACTCGGCCATCTTGTCCACGTCCACGTCCTTCTGGCCGGTCACGCGGTGCCAGGCATCCCGAACCGCGTCCTTGATGCTCTCCCAGGTGCTCTGTCCGCGGTGTTCGTAGCGTTCCCACCCCGTCCGCAGATCCGATTCCACGTCCTTCCAGTTGCGTCCCATATGGTGCAACCCGGACTCGAATCCGTACCGATATCCGGGGCGGAATTCTTCGTAGTTGCGACCGGTCGCGTACGGCCGCGTCGTATAGTTGTCACTCCACCAGATATCTTCTTGGTCCCAGTTCCTGATGTCTGCCATCACTTCCCCCAAGGGCTAAGTGGAACTTGCAATGCGGGGCAATCATACTGCCTCGCACTGCCCCTGGGGGTGATGGTGGTCACCGCATTGCGATGGCCTCAGCCGGGTGTGCTGTCACGTGCCGGCTGATGCGCTTCGTGGCCCTTGCCACTCTTGCCCTTGTCGTACTGATCCCGGTATTGTTTCCGCATCGAATCCGCCTTCTCGCGCTGCGGGGGCGTGAGCACCGCCATGGCGTCGGCCCTCGCCTTGTCCCACTCCGCGTGGTGCGCCCGCATGAGTGAGTCGTCCTTCGCGCCTAGAGAGGCCTGATTCTTTTGCAGGGTCTCGAGCTGCTTGACCTGGGCGTCGGTAAGCTGGAGATCCTTGCGGTGCTCCAATATCCGCGCTGCCGGGCCGCGCTGCTGCGCCGCCAGTGGCGCCGACACAGCGAGGAGGCCCCCGGCGACCAGGGCTAGGGTGAGGAATCGGTGATGCCGCATGTTTCCTTCTCCTTGTGAAATGACTGACTCGCGCAATTCGACGCGGCCGTCCGCCCTCCGTTAGCTCGGAGAGCTCAACGTGACAAGCGGGGTCGGGCATGAGAGATTTCCTCCACCATGTTCCGCTGGCTGAGGAAGACCCCGGCCCCCGCGCCGGGCGCCGAGCCGCAGACCATCAACCACTACCGCCTGACCCGGAAGCTCGGTGAGGGCGGTATGGGTGTCGTCTACGAGGCGTATGATGAACGCCTCGACCGTTCCGTCGCGATCAAACGCCTCCGCTCCGTCTCGACCGACCCGATTCTGCGGGAGCGCCTCTCCCGCGAGGCCAGGGTGGCCGCGGGTGTCAGTCATCCCAACGTCTGCCAGGTGTACGAGCTCGGCGATTACGAGGGCGAGCTCTACATCGTCATGGAGCTCCTCGCCGGCGAGACACTGGCCCAGCGCATCGGCCAGGGCGCGCTCCAGCTCTCCGAGAGCCTGCAGATCACGCTGGGCGTGCTCTCCGCGCTGGATGCCCTGCACTCGCGGGGGATCGTCCACCGCGACCTCAAGCCGTCCAACATCTTCCTCACTCCCCACGGCCCGAAGCTGCTCGACTTCGGAGTGGCCCGGCCGCGCAGCACCGACGAGCTCGATCCTGGTCTGACGGCGCCGGGTACCATCATCGGAACTCCACGGTACCTCGCGCCGGAGCTGCTCGGCTCCGAGCCGGCGACGCCCGCCGCCGACTTGTTCGCGATGGGAGCGATCCTGTTCGAGATGCTGACGGGGCGGCATGCGTTTGGAGGTGCCACGGTCCTGGAGGTGGCGCACGCGATCATGCACGAGCAGCCGCCGCCGCTGGTCGGAGGCCAGGATGTAGTGGCGGTCGATCGGGTGATCCAGCGGGCCCTCGCCAAGCGCGCGCTGGACCGGCATCCCGACGCGGGCACGATGGCGCAGGAGATTCGCCAGGCGCTGACCTTGCTCGACACCGGTCCGGCTCCGCGGGTGCGAACCATGACGCGGCTGATCGTGCTGCCGTTCCGCGTCCTGCGGCCCGATCCCGAGATCGACTTCCTGGCGGTGAGCCTGCCGGAGGCGATCACCGCGTCGCTGTCCGGGCTCGAGACGCTGACGGTGCGCTCGAGCGCCGCCGGCGAGCGCTACGCCGGCGAGCGACCCGACCTCAGGGCCATCGCGAGCGAGGCGGGAGTGGACGTCGTCCTCCTCGGCAACCTGTTGCGGGCGGGCGATCAGGTTCGGCTTTCCACCCAGCTGGTCGAGGCGCCGAGCGGGACGGTAGTGTCCACGCGAACCGCGCAGGCGCCGCTCAAGGACATCTTCCAGTTGCAGGATGAGCTGACCCGTCTCGTGGTCGACGCGCTGGCGATACCGCTCACGGCACACGAGGAGAGCGTGCTGCACCACGACGTGCCGCGCGATCCGGAGGCCTACGAGCTGTACCTCCGCGCCAACCACATCAGCGAGGGATCGGCGAGTCCCGGCCGGCTCACCACGGCACGCGACCTCTACACCCGCTGTCTCGAGAAGGACCCGGAGTACGCCCCGGCTTGGGCCCGCCTGGGACGTGTGCACCGGGTCATGTCGAAGTACGGCTACGGCGATTCCAACCAGGACATCCAGCGGGCGGAGGAGGCGTTCCGCCGCGCCTTGGAGATCAATCCCGACCTGCCGTTGGCGCACAACCTGTACACCTACTTCGAGATCGAGGAGCTCGCCCGGGCCCGGGAGGCGATGCTGCGTCTGCTCCGCATGGTCGAGTCCCGGGCGGCCGACGCCGATCTCTACGCGGGTCTCGTGGTCGCCTGCCGTTTCTGTGGTTTGCTGGACGCTTCGCTCGCGGCGGATCAGCGCGCGCGTCGCATCAACCCCGGCGTGCGCACCAGCGTGGCCTACACCCACTGGATGTTGGGGAACTACGAGCAGGTGATGGTCACCGACCTGGAGGAGATCCAGGCGCTTCGCAACGGAGCGCTCTGGATGTTCGGGTCAGCGCGAGGAGGCCCTGCAGGGAGTGAAGCGTCTCGAGGCGTATTGGCCCGGTGGCGCGGACGTCTGGTATCTGAGGGCCCAGCTGCACGCGTTCGAGGGCGATCGCGAGCGATGTACGGCGGCCCTGCGCCGGGTGCTGGAGTCAGGCTTTCACGACCCGGAAGGCCTCTACTTCTGTCTGCGAAACGCCGCGTTCGTGGGGGAGGGACAGCTCGCGCTGGAGATGCTCACCCGGGTCGTGGACATGGGGTTCCATTGTCCCACCCCGCTGGTGCGTGATCCCTGGCTGGACCCGATCCGCACGGCGCCGGAGTTCGTCCGCGCGCTTCGTCGCGCGGAGGAGGAGCACGGGGCGGCGAAGCAGGCCTATCGTGAGCGCTGGAGGAGAGCGGTTGTTGGGCTAGTCCCGCTCAGTCGACTCGGCCGATGGTCGTGGTCGTCGCCGCGGCGCGCACTCTCGATTCGACCCAGCGGGCCATCTCCACGTGCGGGAGCAGGCCCTCGCTGGTGTAGACGATCGGGAGACCTTCCAAATCCTTCGGCAGTTTCTCGGTGCTCACTCTACCGCTCGCCACGAGGATCGGCACCACCACCACCGGCTGGCTCGTGCAGCTCGTGCTGCAGCAGGATCAGCTCCCGCACCCGGCTCACCGCCTCCGCCCGCACCGGCGCGGGCGCGTCATCCCGGACCAGGTCGAGCAGCACGCTGCGAAAACGCGCCCGCGCGCTCACCGTGTCGGCCACCCGTCGGAGGTTCGCCATCCAGGCCGCGTAGTCCTCCGCGGAGTTGGGCCCATGCCCCACCAGAAACAGCGCCTGCTTGGTGGCGTCGGCCGCCAGTCCCTTGGCGCGCTCCGCGAGCACCTCGGCGATCTCGGGAGCGTCGTCCATCGCACGCGTCAGACGAAGCGGTACGGTGGTGTCCGCACGGTCGATCCCGGACATGTGCAGATGGTGCAGCATCTCCTGGTCCAGGGTATCGAGGTCGCCCACGAGATACCGGATCTGGTCGTAGTGGCCGCTGTGGCTGGAGACCAGCATCGGGACGACCACCACTTCACGCGCGCCCCGCTTGACCAGCTCTCGCACCGCGTCCTGAAACCGATGGCTTTTGGCCCCGGGCCCATCAGGAAGCTCACGCCGACCGGGCCGGGTAGCTTCACCTGCTGCGCGACGGCCTCCACCAGGGCGTCCCACACCGGTCCGCCGCCATGGGCGACGATCAGCGTGCCGACGTCCGCGCCGGGCTCGCCGGCAGATTGCGGCGCGCCGGGCGTCGCCAGGAGGAGCGCGGTCAGGGCCGCGGTGAACACGGTGGTGGAACGGCGGACAGGCGACATGGCGATCTCAAGGGCGGAGGGTCGAAAGCCAGGTGAGTCCGACGTACCATTGCCGGCCCACCGCGTCAGCCCAGGCCTCGGGCTGTGAATCGAAGAGGTTGTCGGCGCCGAGTGCAAGCTCGAGGCCCAAGGGCAACCGTTGCGCGAGCCGGGCGTCGAAACGGAGGAAGGCATCCCGTTCGCTCGTGATGGTGCCGGCCTCGTCGCGCTCCATCGGGGTAGCGCCGGTGTAGACACCGGACACTGTCGCCCGCAACGATGAGGTGGCCGACACGGTGGCAACCGCGCGCGCGGAATGCTCCGGCCGGCCGAGCAGCGGAACGCCGGTGGAGCGGTCCTCTGTCCCCAACCAGGCGTAGCCCAGCTCGAGACGAGCCCAGGGCAGGACCCACCCGCCCTCGAGCTCGGTCCCGTAGGTCTCGCCCCGGCTCACGTTGGCGTAGCGGAAGAGGAGGAGCGGCCCGCCGTTGTCCGGCTCGGCACGGGTCTCGATGAAATCCTGGAGGTCGTTCCAGAACACCTGGGCCCGCCCGTAGAGGCGGGTCCCGGTCCACTCGATGCCGCCGGTGAGGTTCGTGGAATGTTCCGGACGAAGCTCGGAGTTGCCGTAGACGGCATACCCGGCCGCGTCGTTGGTGAACTGGAGGTAGAGCTCCTTGAAGTCCGGGGAGCGGAAGCCGCGGCCGACACCCGCGCGGATCGAGAGCGCGTCGCTCGCCCGGTAGCGCACCGCGAGTCGCGGGGTGAACGCCGAGCCCCAGCGCTCGTTCCAGCTGAGGCGCACGCCCGGCACGAAGCTCCAGCGCGCCGTCGACCACTCCAGCTGGGCGAATGGCTCCACCGAGTACAGGGTCCGGGTCCCACCCTCTATCCGCCCATCCGTCGAGCTGATCCGCTCCTGCCGCACTTCGATCCCGCCGTCCAGTGCCTGGCCGAGCACCTGGCCGCCGTAGAGCAGCTCGCCCTCGACGAGCCGCTGGTTCTGCCGGTCACCGGTGCCGGCGATCGGGAGCGGAGTGTTGCCGCGACGGGCCAGGTGGTCGAATTCGGAGAGATACAGCGTGGGGCGCAGGCGATGACCCTTCGCTCGCCAATCGGCGCCGATCCGCGCACTCACCTGCGTGTTGTCCGCGAAGTCGAAGAGCGGTCCGGTCGGCCAGCGCTGCCGCTCGTCGAGGTAGAGCGCCGAGGCCTCGAGCGCCACCGTGCTGTCGGCCTGATACGAGACTCTCACGTTGCCGTCGAAGCGCTCGGCCAGCGCCCCGGTTTCGGCCGGCCGACCCGCGGCCCGATCCACATCACGCCGGCCCACGTCCACCAGCGCTGCCATGGGACCGCTCTGCAGCTCGCCGGTCAGACCTGCGTCACGGCGCCCGCTGCTGCCTGCGGTGAGCCGCGCGCCGCCGTTGACCCCCGCTCCCTCCGGCGACCGGGTGACGATGTTGATCACGCCGCCCATCGCCTCGGATCCGTAGAGCGCCGCCTGCGGTCCCTTCACGACTTCCACCCGCTCGACGATCGCGGTGGGGATGTGGGCGAGATCGAGGGTGCCGGAGATGCGGCCGTAGAGCGGTTGGCCGTCGAGCAACACCAGCACCCGCTCGGTGCCGATTCCCTGAAGCATCACCCCGGTGCCGGAGGGATGCCCTCCGTCGAACTGGATCCCGGTGTGCTCGATCAGCGCCGAGGAGAGATCCGACGAGCCGCTCTCCTCCAGCTCCTGACGGCTGACGATCTCGGTCGGCACGGTGACGTCGGCGAGCAGCTGCTCCCGACGGGATGCCGTGACGACGACCTCGTCGAGGGGCAGCGCGCGCGGTGTCAGCTCCACCGTGAGCGGCGTGGCGCCGGCGCTCGCGGCGAGCTCGATCGTCGCCGGGGCGTACCCGATGCGTCGCACGCGGAGGGTGCCGCCGGGGCCCGCGGCGCCGAGGCTGAACCGACCTTCGCCATCTGTCAGCGTGCGTGTCGCCCGCCAGACTCACCTCGGCCGACACCACCGGGGTCCCGGACCCACGCTCCACGACCCGCCCGCTGACACCCTGCGCGGCGGCGATGGCCGCCGTGCCGGGCAGGGCGAGGGCGAGCAGCAGCAGGGAGCGTTGCACGGCTATTCGGTCAGTCGGGCGTAGCGGAGCGTGATGTGCCTTGGCTCGCCGGCCGATCCGTAGTAGTTGATGAGCTGCACCTTGTACACATCGTCGCCGCGCTTGATGAGATACACGTCGAACGTCGGGTGAATGATGTTTTCACCGGTCAGGTTGTATCGGTACCACGGATGACTGTTGAAGACGCCGCCGAAGTTGTCCTGCAGATAGGCCCGCGGATCGGTGCTGGCGGTGGCGATGGCGGCAAACTCCTCGGTCGCCACGGCGGCAGCGGCGGCGCCGCTCCCGCTCACCCCGCCATTGAGCCGGATGGTGAACCCGTCGAGCGACAGGTCCCACGTCGTTTCTACTCCGATGGTCGCGCCCGTGTTGAGGTCGACACTCGACGGCGACGAGGCATCGAGGGTGACGGTCTGCGTCGGCGCGAAGGCCTGGTCGGCGGCCGGCTGGACCGCGTACTCGCAGAGTCAGTTGGCCGGCATGCTCGGCGCTGGGGGCGGTGACTGAGATGACGTGCAGCTTGGCGAAGGAGGTGCCGTCCTGCAGGCGCACAAGCCAACTGTTTTCTGGCGCGGCCACCGCCGCCGCTCCGCTGCCGGCATACCATCCGTGCACCGCAGGCATGAGCACATCGGACTGGAACTCGGAGTCCTCGGGAGTGTCGGCCGACGTCACGGCCTCGAAGTCGGGCAGCTCGCTCGCGGGGGTGAAGGCAACGACCTGCGCGTCGGTTGTGCCGGCGTTCTGACAGAGGCAGACACCGGCTACTCCCCCGGGGCCGGCCGCGCCGCCGTTAAGCATCACTCGCGTGGCGTTGAAGCCGATGTCCCAACCTGGCGCCGACGTCGGTTCTTCCACCACCACTGCCTCACCCTCGTCGAGGGAGGCGTACGCCCAGGCGCTGGAGGCGTCCAGGGTAAGCTCGCCTTCCACCGGCGTCGGGGGGTGCTTGGATATCGTCTGAGGAGCAGGCGTACAGGGTGGGAAAGGAACACACGGCGGCGAGAAGAACCAATCCAATGCGGTGCTTTCCAATCACTTGCATCTCTCGAGATTAGTTGAGATTGAGTTTCAATAAGTTTAGCCTCCCAAGCTAGGTATCAAAGACGACTCTGTCAATCGGGATTCCCAAGGTGACGATGACCAGGTCCGCTCCTATTTTCAGGGCCGTGACCCCGAGATCTGCGTATCCGGTAATCGCGACCCTCCTCGCGCTGGGCTGCGCTCAGGCCGCGCCCGAGTACGATGCCGGATGGAATGCCGGTCCCTCTCTGCCCGAGCCCCTGCAGGAGCTCCACGCCGCGACGCTTGGGGGCCGTATTTACGTCGCCGGTGGGATTCGAGGCGGCAACGAGGTGAGCAGCCGGGTCTATGTGCTGGACCCGGGTGCCGAGACCTGGAGACGCGTGGCCGATCTCCCCGCGCCGCGCCACCACATGCCGCTCGTGGCCGCGGCCGATTCGCTCTATGCGATCGGTGGATACGATGCGAGCGGGATGGTGCCTGCGGGGACGCTCTGGGTCTACGACGAGACGGCCGATCGGTGGCTCGATCGCGCGCCGCTGCCCGAGCCGAGAGGGGCGAGCGCTGCGGGTGCGGCGGCTGACGGGAGAGTGGTGGTGGTGGGCGGGGTGGGATCAGGAAACCGACTGCTGGACTCGATCGCCGTTTACGACCCTAAGACTGGGGTCTGGATCCGCGGCGCTCCGATCCCGACCCCGCGCGACCATCTCGCCGTCGCGGTAGTGGGAGGAGTTCTCTACGCCGTCGGCGGTAGACCGCTGGATCCCGACCGCAATTTCGATCGGCTCGAGCGCTACGATCCGACCACCTCGTTGTGGACCAAGCTGGTCCCGATGCCTACAGCGCGAGGCGGATTGGAGGCAGTGGCCGTCGCCGACCGGATCCACGTATTCGGCGGTGAGACGTCGAGGCGGGTGTTTGCGGAGCACGAGGTGTACGATGTGCGTGCAGGAGGGTGGAGTACCGCGCCCCCGTTGCCTACGGCACGGCACGGCCTCGCGGTCGCGGTGCGCGGCGGGCAGATCTACGTCATCGCCGGTGGGCCGCGTGCCGGACTGGCTCAGACCGCCATCGTGGAGACCTTCACACCCTGACACCCCGCCAGGCTCGATCAGATCCCTTCGAGCACCCAGAGATCTCCGCCCCTCGGTGAGACTCGATCGAACAGCACCCAGCGGCCATCGGGTGACCACATCGGGTAGTCGATCCGCACCTTGAGATCGGGAAACTCGAAGACCTTGTAGGCCGGGCGCCCATCCGGTCCGGCGGCGCCTCCGACACGGCAGGCGCGGAATATACCGGGGTTGACTCAGGGACGCCCCGCTCGACCCCGTTTTGTACCGGGTGTCATGCTAGGGCATTGCGGTCGCTCGGCAGGTGCCCTTGATCACCGCCGGTTGGACCCTTCCGAAGCGCGCGGCGGGGGCCTACCGGCCAATCAATCACGCGCCGGAGGGGAAACTGATGGGGAACGAGACCATGCGAATCGAAGATCGCGAGGACCTCGGCGCCCTCGATCGTCTCGCGGTCCAGCAGCGCCTCGGCGAGGGCGTCGAGGGCGGGGCGATTGCGGCCGAGCGCGTCACGGACCCGGATGTAGAGTTCGTCCACGATCGCGCGGACGTCCCGATCCATCGCGGCATGCAGCTCCGCGCTCACCGCCCCGCCGGTCTCTCGATCGTCGAACGCCACGAGCCCTGTCGTGGGTCCCATTCCGAGCTTGTAGACCATTTCCCTGGCGACTCTGGTGGTCTGTTGCAGGTCCGCTCGGGCACCGCTCGTCACGGCCTCGGGGCCGAACACGATCTCCTCCGCCGCCCGGCCGCCCAGGCCCTTGCAGATCTGACCTTCGAGATATCGGCGAGTGTGAAGCGCCACTTCGCCCGGTGAGAAATGCGCGACGCCCATGGCCTGCCCCCGAGGCTGGATGGTCACCTTGTGCAGGCCATCCTCGAGGTGGAAGAGCACACCGGCGAGGGCGTGGCCGGCCTCGTGGACGGCGACCGCGCGCCACTCGTCATCGGTCGCACGAAATCCGGTGCGCTCCTTGCCGAGCAGCAGCCGGTCACGCGCCTGTTCCACGTGATCCCAGCGCACCTCCGAGCAGCGCTCACGGGCAGCGGCGATGGCCGCCTCATTCACCAGATTGGCGAGATCGGCGCCGCTGGTCTGCGGCATCAGCCGGGCAAGGCGGGCGAGGTCGACCCCATCGGCCAACGGCACTCCCCGCTGCCGGACATGCAGCCGGAGAATGGCCTCCCGCTCCGACGAGGTCGGCAGCCCGACCGCGACCGCGCGATCGAAGCGGCCCGGCCGAAGCAGTGCGGGATCCAGGTCCTCTTGCCGGTTGGTGGCGCCGATGACCAGGACGTGCTCGCGAGGAGAGAACCCGTCCATCTCCACGAGCAATTGGTTCAGCGTCCGGTCGTCCTCGTTGTGGCTCTGGTTGCGGCCGCGCCGTCCTCCCAGCGCATCCAGCTCGTCGATGAAGATCACGCCTCCCCGGCGGCGGGCCTCCCGGAACAACCTCTTGATTCGCGCCACGCCGAGGCCGATGAGGAAGCCTGTGACCTCGCTTCCGCTGATCGCGAAGAAGGGGACGCCGGCTTCGCCCGCGACGGCGCGCGCCATGAGGGTCTTGCCCGTCCCTGGGGGACCGAACATGAGGACGCCCTTCGGCGTCCGCGCGCCGACGTTCCGGAACGCATCAGGCGTCTTCAGGAATTCGACCAGCTCGCGAAGCTCCGCGACCGTGCCCTCATGCCCCGCGACGTCCGCGAAGCTGCTCTTGGAGCGGGCCGAGCTGCCGACCCGGCCCATCTCCGCGCCGCCCATCTGTCGCCGCATGACGTAGATCAGGACTCCCAGCAGGACCAGCAGTAGCGCGACCTGGCGCCAGAAGCCGGTATCCGCCGGCGGCCGGTCCAGCGTCACCGAGACGCCGCCCCGCTCCGCCCGCTCAAGCAGGCTGGTCACCTCGAAGGTTGGGTACACTACCCGGAAACCGCCCCGGTCCGATCTCCAGGTGCCGCGGATCTCGCTCCCGGGCACTATCACCAGATCGGCTACGTCGCGAGCGTCGAGCCGATTGAGAAACGTGGAATAGTTGACTGTGGGAGTCGGGGCAGGACGCGTGCGCCACCAATGCATCCCCAGGCCCGCGAACACCAGTGCCGCTACGACGAGGAGCGGCCGGATCCAGGCCGCTTCGCGGCGAATGCCTTCGATCATGTTGACTGGATTGAGGAAACGTGAAAGGTCGCCCGGGATCGGGCGACCTCAGGCGGCCATACCGCGCCGATGTATTGCCATGGACGGTCGTGTCACTCGGAAGGGACGAAGGGACACTTCTCGCGCGGGTCCGGCCCAGATCTCTGGATGCTGGTCAAACCACTCGCGCTCTTCCTCGGGCGCGTCATTCCAGCCGTTATAGTCGCAGCTCAGCACGTCTTCCTGCCTTCCCGTCTCTCCAGGACGCCCCGGACTGGGCGACCGTGCCATCCCTTGCGCATGTCCTGTGCCACTCACATAACGCCGCTCGCCGCGGTTCGGTTTCATGGGGGCTATTCTTGTCCCCATGTTTCGCCCCCCGGCGGCCCTGCCCATTGACACAGCGCTCCCGGCCCTGCACGCCGCCCTCCGAGACGAGGTGTCCGCCGTGCTGCAGGCCCCGCCCGGAGCGGGAAAGACGACCAGGGTTCCGCTCGCCCTGTTGGACGAGCCGTGGCTCGCCGACAGGCGAATACTGATGCTGGAGCCGCGCCGGCTGGCCGCGAGAGCGGCCGCGCGGCGGATGGCTCAGTCGCTCGGGCAGGAGGTGGGTGGTACGGTCGGCTATCGGGTGCGTCACGACACCCGTGTCGGCCCGGGTACGCGCATCGAGGTCCTCACCGAGGGAATTCTCACCCGGATGCTCCTGTCGGACCCGGCGCTGGAAGGGGTCGGCCTCGTCGTCTTCGACGAGTTTCACGAGCGGAGCATCCATGCGGATCTCGGTCTGGCGCTCACCCTTCAGAGCCGGTCCGTGCTGCGCGAGGACCTGCGGGTTCTGGTCATGTCGGCAACGCTCGACGGGGCTCCGGTAGCCAGGCTCCTGGGCGGTGCGACCATCGTGAACAGTGAAGGACGCTCCTTCGCCGTCGATACCATCCATTTGCCGCCCCGGCCCGGGACGCGCATCGAGGCGGCCGCTGCGAGCGCCGTCCGTCGGGCGGTGGTCGAGGAGCGCGGCGATATCCTCGTCTTCCTCCCGGGGGCGCGGGAGATCCGCAGGGTCGCGGAGCTGCTCGCCGAGGTCGAAGCGGAAGTCATCCCTCTGCACGGCAATCTCCCTCCGCACCTTCAGGATCGCGCCCTCCAGCCGAGCCCCACCGGGGCCCGACGAGTGGTGCTGGCAACCTCCATCGCCGAGACCAGCCTGACGATCGAGGGCGTCAGCGTAGTCATCGACACGGGGCTCGCCCGGGTACCCAAGTACTCGCCCCGGACCGGGATGACCCGACTGGCCACCGTTCGGGTCTCCCGTGCCTCGGCCGACCAGCGCCGCGGCCGGGCAGGGAGGCTCCAGCCGGGAGTGTGCTATCGCCTCTGGTCGGTGCATCAGGATAGAGACCTGCCGCCGCGTGCCGCTCCGGAGATCGTCGAGGTCGATCTCGCGCCCCTCGCCTTGGACCTGGCCGTTGCCGGAGTATCGGACCCCGCCGAGCTGGCCTGGCTCGATCCGCCGCCCGCAGCCGCCTTCTCGGAGGCACGCTCTCTGCTCACCCAGCTTGGTGCCCTCGACCCAGCGGGTCGAATCGCTGCGCACGGCAGGGCGATGGGGCGCTTGGGGATGCACCCCCGATTGGCGCATATGGTGTTGAGGGGGAGGGAGATGGGTGCCGGCGGCACGGCGTGTGAATTGGCCGCGTTGCTGACCGAGCGGGATGTCCTCACTCGGCATGACGGTGTTCCCGAGGCGGACATCAGAACCAGACTCGACCTCCTGCGGGGAGTCACGATTCGGCAGAACGCTGACCAGCAGGCGTTGAAGAGGGTTCGCCTGGAAGCGAGGAACTGCCGGGGCGGCCCGGGCCGAACGGAGAGCGTCGGTCTCCTGCTCGCGTTCGCCTATCCGGACCGGATCGCCCGGCGACGAGCGGGACAGCAGGGGAGATACCTGCTGAGGAACGGAACCGGCGCGGCCATGGACCAGCAGGCGCTCGCCCGCGAGGAATACATCGTCGCCGCCGAGTTGGAGGGAAGGACCAGCGAGAGCCGGATCGTTCTGGGCGCGCCGATCTCACTGGACGAGATCGAGGAGCATTTCGCGGACGCGGTCGCGAACGAAGACGTGGTGGAGTGGGATCCCGCAGCCCGAGCGGTCATTGCGCGCAGACGAGTGCGCCTGGGCGCCGTGATTTTGCGGGAATCCGCAATGGCCCGGCCCGAGCCGGCCAGGGTGCGCGCCGTGCTTATCGAGGCGCTGAGACGGGAAGGGCTGGGGCGGTTACGCTGGAGCGAAGAGGCGGAGCGACTCAAGGAGCGTGTGAGCTTCCTTCGGCAACTGGACCCCAGCTGGCCCGACTTGTCGGACGAGGCGCTGACGGCGTCCATGGACGAGTGGCTCGGTCCCCACCTGGGAGACGCACGCCGGCTGGAGGACGTTGAACGCCTCGATCTGTACCAGCTCCTGCTCGAGTTGGTCGGCTGGCAGCGGCGAGAGGAGCTCGACCGGCTGGCGCCGACGCACCTGGTGGTGCCGAGCGGATCGCGCATCCCGGTGGACTACTCCAAGCCGGACTCGCCGACCTTGGCCGTGCGACTGCAGGAAGTCTTTGGTCTGACCGAGACCCCGCGGGTCGGAGGAGATCGGGTCCCAGTCACGATCCATCTGCTCTCCCCCGCGTCGAGGCCGGTGCAGGTGACGCGCGACCTCGCGGGATTCTGGCGCACGACGTACTTCGAGGTGAGAAAGGATCTCAAGGGTCGGTATCCCCGGCACTACTGGCCTGAAGATCCCTTGCAAGCGGTAGCGACGCGCAGAGCCAAACCCAGAGGTCGACCCGGGAACCCCGGGTGACCTGACGCTGTTAAACGATTGTGGATCGCGAAGTTCCATATTGAGTGGCGGGTGCAACGATCGGGGTTCGACAGTCATCTGAGCTTGTAACCCCAAGAGGTGGGCCGGTCGGGATTCCGGTCGGCGTTCGGTCCACCAAGTTATTGAATGAGAACACCTTGCCAGCCGGCAGGGGGTTCCCCGCGAGAGCGGGTCAGCGACGGATAGGAGCTGGACAGTGGCTGTGAAGAAGCGTACCCGTTCGGGGCGTTCGTCCCGGGCAAGTCAGCTGCCGAAGGCGATCGACGAGGGTCGGGAGAGCCTGGACTTCTATCTCCAGGAGATCAGTCGGATCCCCCTCCTCACGGTCCAGGAGGAGACCGCGCTCGCGCGCCGCGCCTTCAAGGGCGACGTGGATGCGCAGGAAAGGCTGGCGAGGCACAACGTCCGCTTCGTCGTCTCGGTGGCGAAGAAGTTCCAGAACCGCGGTGTCCCGCTCATGGACCTGATCGGCGAGGGCAACGTCGGACTGATGACGGCCGCCCGGAAGTTCGATCCGGACCGCGGGGTAAAGTTCATCTCCTACGCGGTATGGTGGATCCGGCAGGCTATTCAGGCCGCCATCGCCAGGCACGGGCGTCCGGTCCGGGTGCCCCTCAACCGGACCGCGGATCTGAACCGGCTCGGCCGGGCAACGACGCTGCTCACGGAGCGTCTGGGCCGTATTCCGACGACCGAGGAGCTGACCGAGGCGACTGGGCTGACCCGCGACGCGGTCCGCGCGCTCAGCGCGCTGCACATCGAGGCGCTGCGGCTCGATCATCCCGTCCGCGAGGCGGACGACCGCGGCCGGATGGAGCGGTTCGTTCCGCTGACTCAGGAAGGCACCGACTCCAACACGCTGGCCAAGAGCCGGACCGAGGATCTTGAGGCCGCGCTGGCGGCGCTCCCTTCCCGGGACGCCAAGGTCATCCGGCTCTATTTCGGTCTGGACGACGGAAAGGGTCGCACCCTGGAAGAAATCGGTCAGATGATGGGCGTCACCCGGGAGCGCATCCGGCAGCTTCGTGACCGGGCTCTCCGACAGCTCCGAGAGCAGCACGGCGACAAGCTTCGCGAACTGGCTGCCTGACGCTGGAAAAATCGTGATCAAGCCCCGCACGGCGCCGCCGTGCGGGGCTTTTCATGTCCACCAGAGATTGCACTCCGGAGGGACTGGACGCGCGGGGCGTGAATACCGATACTTCAGGAAGTCCCCCCACACCAGAGGGCGTCGTTTCGCGGCGTTCTCCCCGAGTTGAGGCCACCGTGAGACGCTCCGCGCTCCTGCGCCGCCGTGCCCGTGCCATCCTCATGGAACACTTCGAGTTGTTTCTCACTTCCATCGGGGTTCTTTTGGCGGTCATGATCGCCTTGATGGAGCTGACCCGCGGTGCCCAGGGCCTGGCCACCGTAATGCTGGTCTGGTTCCAGGGATTCCTCATCTGGGCCGTGCACCGGCATTGCTGGTTCCGGCGTCGCGCCTTGGTGTACAAGATGCGCGTGATGCTCCAGGATCGAGTCAACAACCAGCTCACCGTGATGCTCGGCGCGGCGGAACTGCGGGGCCGGGCGGCGCTGGACGAGCGGGGCGACATGGAGCGGGCGGTTCTCGCGGCCCGGACCGTCTCCGAGGAGCTGCACCACCTTTCGCTCGAGTCGCTGAGTGCTTGGGAGCGGCAGTACGGCCGCACGCTTCCCACGTCCTTGACCTGACCCGGCGCGCCCGATGCCGGGCGTTTTGCGGTGGGCGGTCCAGCAGATTTCGGGCCGCCGGACCTCGCGGACGTGCCGGGACCGGTCAGAACCCCTCCCCCTAAGCCCTTGATTCCAAGCAACTAAGGACGCCATCCGGCGCCCAGTCTGGAATCATGCCCGAGCCTCGTTCCGCGAAGGAGCCCGGGACTGGATATTGCTGCGCGCTAGACGTGATGAGTGTGCCCAGCCGGATGTCTCTCCGCCGAATCCCGCCATCGCTCCATGTCCCGGTTCGCATCGCGTACGCGGGAGCATGGGAGGCGCTCGTCGTCACCCACACCTCCCAGGCGCTCCAGTTTCTCTGCGAGTTCGCCTCCCGCCTCCCCGTGCTGGACGCGCTCGACCTGTACTTCCAGGTGGTGGCGGTGCCGGAAGCAATGCAGGAATCCGTCAGGACGCGTACCCTGACGGGACTCGAGCTCGAGTCCCTGCCGCCCCTCACGACGATGCCCGAGATCCAGGGTTGGCAACGCTTCAGGCTCGACCTGCTCCTGGAGCATCAGCGCTATCGCCGCCGGTATCAGGAGCGGACGCTCCAGCTGGCGAAGATGGTGGGAGCCCGGGCGTCCGAGGCGGTGATCTCGACCCACGTCGAGAACGCAATCGGCTTCGCGGGACTCTTGCGAGCCGTGATGCCGGTGGAGCAGTCGACCGATCTGTATCTGCGTGAATTCAGTCTGTCGGCAGGGACGGCCCAGATGGTCTGGCAGCGAGTCCAGGCTCGAGTCGCCGGCGAGGCGCTCACCGCACAATACGCCGACCCGCTCCCACCGCGGATAGAGGAGCCCACCCCGGAGTTCATCGAGCAGACGGCGGACGGCTAGAACTCGAATCCCACTCCGAGGTTCGCGTGGGTGGCCGACCGCGTTCCCACCGGCTCTGCATAGAGCGTCCGGATCTCCCGGACCTCCAGCCCGGCCACGAGGGGTGGGTACCGCCACAACAGGTGTCCCTCGAAGGCCGAGTTGCGCAGCCGCGACGTGGGAAGCAGGTCTTCATCGTCGGGATCGTCGATCCCGCCCCCTCCGCCGATCTCCCAGCGCGCCGACGGTTTCACGTTGAGTTGAGCCCACCCCCCCTTGGTGCGCACCGGCACGCCGTCGATCACCATGTTCTGCCCGATCCCTCCGCCGCCGAGCCCGGCCAAGGCCTGGCCGGTGAACGCCTCCGCCCGCAGCTCTAGCCACCGGGTAACCGGTGTCCACACGCTGAACGCCAGCGCCTTCGAAGGCACCCTGTCCCCCGACGCGTCGACGATCCACCCGTAGTGTCCGCCGAAGCTCACCTCACCCAATTCTTCCCCCGCACCCCAGCGTGCGCGGACGCGACCCTGAAGAAACGGACGGTCACTCCGCTCCGCGATGTCGGGCTGCGTGAGGAAGGCGCCTTGTGGGTCGCCCGAAGTGGGTGCGAGCGCGGCGGCCTCGGCCCCGACGCGGACGCCGCCGGCGGGCGCGAGGTCGCCGCCCAGGCGGATTTGTGGAATCCAGAGCCAGAGATTCCCGGAGGCGGCGAAGTCCGGAAATCCGATGCTCGCGAGCGACGAAGGGCTGACGGCGGCGATCGGCGGCGACTCTTGTCCCACGAGAAGCGCGGCCCGGCTCCAGGTCAATTCGGCGAAAGCGCGTCGAATGCGCAGGAGGGGAAACGTGCGCCCCCCGCTGGAAGGCTGCTGTCCGCCGAAGAAATCCACGTCGAGCTCTCCGGAGAGAGCGCCACCCGCGAAAGACGGGACCAGTGCCGTCACCGTCACCCGCGATTGCCTCACGGTGGCACTGGAGGCGCTCGTCGCCGGGTTGTCCGCCGGATCGGGCGGAAGGACGAACTGGGGGACGTCGCTGTTGTTGACTTTCGCGCTGGTGTGGAACGCGTTCATCAGGATGAGGCCGTGGACCGCGGCCTCGATGTCCGGCGTCTGAGCCGCGAGCGATGTGGCGCCGGCCACGCAGGCCATTACGAGGCCCAATGCTCGCGTTGACGTGTTCCGGGGCGAACGGTAAAGTTGGTGCATGCGAGGTAAAGTATATGGCACTGCGATCCATCGAACGTTGCTGTTCGGTGGGGCGGTGCTCGGGTGGTCGATGGCATCGGCGGCCGTGCCGCCGGCGGTGGAAGTCGCGGGTCGGGTGACTATCCTGGACAAGGACAACCGGCCCGCGGACGATGTCGGGCAAGCCGTCGTCTGGCTCGATCGCTCAGGCGGGACATCGACATCGCCCGTGCGAGTCGAGATCGGCACGTCCGAGAAGCAATTCTCGCCGCATGTCGTCGTGATTCCGGTAGGCTCCACCGTCGCCTTTCCCAATCACGACCCCTTCAACCATAACGTCTTCTCGCTCTCCGAGGAGAATCCGTTCGACCTCGGGCTGTACAGCCGGGGCGAGACGCGTGAGGCTCGGTTCACCCGGCCGGGCATCGTGCGCGTGTACTGTAACGTGCACGCCCAGATGAGCGCTATCGTCCTGGTGCGCGACAATCCCTGGTTCGCGCAACCCTCCGGCGACGGAGCGTTCGCGCTTCCTTCCGTTCCTCCCGGCCGCTATCAGCTGCACGCCTGGCACGAGCGCGCTCCCGAGCTCACCCGAGAGGTCGAGGTGCCGGCGGACGGGGTCGCGGGGTTGGCGCTCGAGCTCGACGCGCGGGGCTATCAGTTCAAGCCGCACCTCAACAAGTTCGGCCAACCCTACCCGCAACAGGGCCGGCGGTACTGACCGTGCCGCTCGGCACCAGGATCTTTCTCGGCACCGCACTCGTCGTCGTCGCGGCGCTGGGTCTCGCACTGCTGGTCACCAAGCAGCGTACCGACAGCGCAGCGGACGCCGCGAGCGCGCGCGCGATCCGAGCGACGGAGGCCGCGATCGGCGACGCGATCGAGGGCAGGAGCCGCACGCTGGTCCGGATCACCGAAGCGCTGGTGCAGGTCCCGGCGTACGTCTCTCGCATCGGCGAGTCGCTCCGCGCGGACGACCGCGCCAACCTGCTGGACCAGGCCGACGAGCTTCGGAGCCAGACCGGCGCCGACTGGGTGCTCATCACCGACCAGAACGGGATCCTCAAGGCCTGGTCCGCCCACCGCGACCTCTTCGACGAGGATTTCGCACGCGGAGCGCTGATCGGCCGAGCCCTGGAGGGTCAGCCAACCGAAGGGCTTTGGCTGGAGCCCGGTGAGCAAGGTGACGAGCTCTACCAAGCCGTCGGCGTTCCGGTCGCCAGTCCGGGCGTCACCACGCCGTTGGGCATCGTGGTGGCCGCGGTGCGGATGGACAGCGCGTTCGCCGAACAGCTCCGACGTCACACCAATTCCGAGATCGTCTTCTTCTCCCGCGACACACTGGGCATGCCCCATGTCGCCGTCTCCACCCTTCCGCGCGAAGCGGTGAGCGACGGGATCCGCGCGCTGCCGGCCGACACGGCGGCGGACAGCCTGCCGTCCCGGTTCCGGCTGGTCGCCAACCGGGTGCAGTACGAAGGCGCCACCGGGCGGCTCTCGACCGCCGACGGCGTGCCGATCGGCGGCTACGTCGGGCTCCACTCGCGCGACGCCGAGCTGGCGCCCTACCGGCAGCTCAGCCGCACCATTCGCTGGGCCTTTGCCGGCGGCCTGCTGCTGGCGCTGGCGTTCTCCGTGCTGATGGCGCGCCGGATCACCCGGCCGGTCCAGCGGCTGGTGGAAGCGACGCGCATGGTGACCCGCGGTGAGTACGAGGGTCGGATCCAGATCGCCAGCACCGACGAGATCGGGGAGCTCGCGACCGCGTTCGACAAGATGGTGGAGGAGCTGCGGGAGAAGGACCGGCTGGTCGAATACCTGCGGACCGGCGCCGGGGCGGGAGAGCACCACGAGGCACGGCCGGCCGGACGAGGCGACGGCCTGATCTCCGTCGGCGCGCGGTTCGCCGGCCGGTACGACATCCTCGACGTGCTCGGGTCCGGTGGTATGGGAGTGGTCTACCGCGCCTTCGACCGCGAGGTCGGGGAGACGGTCGCGATCAAGGTGCTCCGGCCCGAGCTGGGCGCGCTCGACCCGACACTGCTCGAGCGCTTCAAGCAGGAGCTTCGGCTGGCTCGGCGCATCACCCACCGGAACGTGGTCCGGACCTACGATCTCGGGGAGGCCGACGGCGTCTACTTCATCACGATGGAATACGTGCGCGGCACCACGGTAGGGGCCCTGATTCGCGACGCCGGGCACCTCGACGTACCCGCGACCCTCACCATCGGGAAGCAGGTCTGCCGGGCGCTCGAGGTGGCCCACGAGGAAGGCATCGTCCATCGGGACATCAAGCCGCAAAACCTCCTGGTGGACCCGGTCGGATTCCTGAAGGTGATGGACTTCGGCATCGCACGGCTGGCCGAGGGAGCGGTCGAGCGCAAGCCTGGCCAGCCCGGCCAGGCTTTGACCGGGGTCGGCGTGGTGGTGGGGACCCCCCAGTACATGGCCCCCGAGCAACTGCTGGGCGAGGGGGTGGATCACCGGACCGACATCTACTCCACCGGGGCGGTGCTCTACGAATGTCTCACCGGGCGGCCGGTGTTCGATGCGCCCAATCTGATGGCCCTGATGGCGCGCCACGTGGAAGAGGAGCCACCCAATCCTGCGACGTTGAATCCGAGAGTGCCGGAGGTCTTGTCGCGGGTCGTGCTGCGCGCCCTCGCCCGACGGGCCGAAGACCGCTGGCAGAGTGCGCTCGACCTCCTGCGGGCACTCGAAACCGTCTGAGGCCTGCAGGACCCTGCACCCGCCGCCCGCCCTTTCCGCGAAACGCCCGATTCGGTAGCTCACAACACCCTCCCATCTCATCGTACGCCAATGACTTGATGCGTGGCCCGCCGCTTGCCTTTTCGGGGGCCGAACGCATCCACGTTTCACACCTGCAACCGGCTCCAGCGAAACCGAGCTCCGTCCATGGCCCATCGCACGGTCACGACGCTGGTCCTTGCCTGGCTGCTGTTCGCGGCATCGGCGCGGCAGCCACTGGTCGGACAAGAGCTCACCTCCCACCAGCACGCGGCGGTGGATGCCTGGTACCGTCGCACCGCCGAGCGGACCCCGCGAGGCATGTGGGGGATCGTCATCGCGCGGATGGACGGGACGGTCCTGTGGAGCATGAATCCGGATCTCGAGCTGATTCCCGCGTCGACGGCGAAGGTGTTCACGACCGGCTTCGCGCGCGCACGAATGGGTGGCGGCGCGCGGATCACCACTCGCGTCGTGGGGTATGGCGGGATCGATTCGGCGACCGGGCGCTGGCAGGGCAGCTGGGCGCTGGAGCTGGGCGGCGACCCGACCCTGGACCGATCCGGCAGGGCGGGGCCCAGGCTGCGGGAGCTGGCCCGTCGCCTTCGTGAGAGTGGAATTCGCGAGCTGGAGGGGCCGCTCACCATCACCAGCCGCACCGGGCCCGCCTACTCGCGCTTCCCGTCGGTCTGGTCGCCGGAATACGAGGGGCAACTCTACGCCCCCCCGGTCGGGCCGGTCGCCCTGCACGAGAATACGGTGTCGATCACCTTCCGCCCCGGAAGGGAAGTCGGTTCGCCACCGGCCCTGGTGAGTGCCTATCCCGACGGCGTGGCCAGCATGGTGCGGATCGCGGCCACCACGGTCGGGGGCGGGCGCAAGAGGCTCTCGCTTCGGTCCGATCCCGATGGAGGATGGACGCTGCTCGGCTGGATTGGAGTCGATCGGCGCACGGCGGGGATCTCGGCCGTGGCGCACGACCCTTCGCGCCTGCTGGTCAGTACCTGGGCGGCGGCGCTGGACCGCGCCGGGATCCGGTGGGTGAACTCCGGCGGTCCGGTGGGCCTCTCCTGGCAGCCGGCACCGATTCTGGCCCAGGTCGAGTCGGCCCCGATCGACAGCGTGGCGATCGAGGTCAACCGTCGCAGCCTCAACATCGGCGCCGAGCTGATGCTGCACTACGCGACAGGCAATCAGACCGCCGGTCCCGCGCTCCTGACACAGCACATACGACAGGTCGTGGGCCCGGCCGCGCGCGTCCGGATGGTGGACGGGAGCGGACTCAGTGTCATGAACCGCATGAGCCCACTCACGCAGGCGCTCTACCTCGCCCGCTATCCCCAGCAGCCGGGGCAACAGCGCTTTCCCCTCCTGCTGCCGGCGAACGGCATAGGCACGCTGCGTCGGCTCCGGGGAGGAATGAGCCGCGGTGTGGTCCACGCCAAGACAGGTACCCTGGACCGGGTCGCCACGCTGGCAGGTTACCTCGCTCGCCAGGATGGCGTGCTGGTGATCTCGCTCATGTACAACGGCTACGGAATCGGCTCCGCACGGGCCGCCGAATGGGAGCTGTTCCGTCTGCTGGGTGCTCAGGGTGTGGACCTGGGCGGGGTATTGGAGACCCACATGGGTGGGACGACGAGCGACGCGCGTGACGAGTAGCCGTCTACCTTCCGCAGCTCTCGACTCGTCGTATCGGCTCTCCGAGATACTGTCGGCACTCTCCTACGCCCTCGATATCACCGAGGGTCAACCGCAGGGGCACGCGGTGCGGACGTGCCTGATCGGGATGCGGCTGGCCGACGTCATCGGATATCCCGAAGCCGATCGCGGCTCGCTCTTCTACGCGCTCCTTCTCAAAGACCTCGGCTGCTCCAGCAACGCATCCAGGCTCTGCGGGCTCTTCGGCGCCGATGATCGGGAGCTCAAGCGGGAGCACAAGCTGACCGACTGGGCAGAGCCGATGCCCGCGCTTGGCTACGCGCTCCGCCACGCGATGCCCGAGGCGTCGCCGCTCGCGAAGGTACTACGGGTCGCCTCGATGGCGGTGAAGGAGCGCGGCAGTGCCCGGGAGATGGTGCAGACGCGATGCGAGCGCGGGGCCGACATCGCGGCCATGCTGGGCTTCGGCGAGGCGACCCGCGAGGCCATTCGCGCGCTCGACGAGCACTGGGACGGCCGTGGCATGCCGTTAGGCCTCACCGGTGACCGGATCCCGCTGGGCGGACGGATCGTGGGACTGGCCCAATCGGTCGAAGTGTTCGCCTCGGCCTACGGCGTGGATTCGGCGCTCGCGGTCGCAAGCGAGCGGAGGGGCGCGTGGTTCGATCCCGCCCTAGTGGATGCGCTGAGAAGCCTGCGGCGGGACCGTGAATTCTGGGGAAAGGCGCTGAGCTCCGAGCCGGGCGTGCACCTCGCCGGTCTCGAACCCGAGGACCAGATCCGGGTCGCGGACGACGCCAGGCTCGACGTCATCGCGGCGGCATTCGCGCGCGTGATCGACGCCAAATCGCCGTACACCTACCGTCACTCAGCAGGTGTCGCTGAAGCGGCCACCGGCATCGGACAGATGCTCGAGCTGGAAGGCGCCGAGCTGCGGGATCTGCGCCGCGCGGCCCTCCTGCACGACATCGGGAAACTCGGCGTCTCCAATCTGATCCTGGATAAGCCCGGACGGCTGACCGAGCCGGAGATGGCCCAGGTGCGATTGCACCCGGCGTTCACCCAGCAGATTCTGGCCCGGGTACCGGCGTTCGAATCCATCGTGGACACCGCGAGTGCCCATCACGAGCGCATCGATGGGAAGGGTTACCACCTCGGGCTGCCGGGCGAGCGATTGGACGCGGCCTCACGCGCGCTGGCGGTCGCCGACGTGTACGAGGCGCTCACTGCGGATCGGCCCTATCGTGCGGGGCTGCCGCGGGATGAGGTCATGGTCATCCTCCGGCGCCAGGCGGGCGCCGCGCTCTGCCCGGAGAGCGTCGAGGCGCTGGCCGTCCACCTCGGCTAGCCTCCGAGGGCCAGCAGGGCCTGCATCACTTTCTCGAGCGCGGGACCGGGCGCGCTTCCTTGCGCCAGACGGGCATTGCCTCCGCCGCGCCCACCCACCTCCCCCAATGCCCGTTTGAGCTCCGCTCCGGCATCGATGCCGGAATCCTCCGAGCTCGCAAGCAACACGGACGGGGGATCCAGCATCGTCCCCACGAACAGCCCTCGTGAAAGCGAGCTCACCGCCCGGGCGAGCCCGCGCAGCCGGTCGATGCCGCCCGGCTCGGACCGCACCGCGACGGTTCGAATCCCCGAGGCGCCTGGCTCGGCGGCGGCGTACAGCTCCCGCGCACGATAGCCGTCGAGCTCCTCCTCCACCGCGCGACGGACTGCCGCCGCCTCCTTGAGCTCCGCACGCTGGGCCTCGAGCAACCCCGGAAGCTCTTCCAGGGAGGCGGAGAGAGGTGTCGCCAGGCGAACCAGCAAATCCCGATCCGCGCGGGCCCGGCGCACCGCCCGGGCCCCGCAGAGAAATTCCAGGCGGACCTGTTTCTTCACTCGCTCCGTCCGGCCGAGCAGAATCGGACCGATCTCACCGGTGGCGCGGACGTGGGTTCCCCCGCACGCGCTGCGATCCAGATCGCGAATCGTGACGATGCGGAGCGTCCCCTCACGCGCGCTCGCCTTCCGGAGGCCGTCGACACTCGCCGCCTCCTCGAATGTCATCTCCACGGGGCGGTTCTCCACCGCGATGGCGTTGGCCCGCTGCTCCGCTGTGACGATCTGCTCCGGGGTGAACGACTCGGTGGCGAGATCCAGGGTCGAAACGTCCTTCCCGAAGTGAACGCTGACCGTCGCCCAGCCGAAGAGATCCTCGATGACGGCCGAGAGCAGGTGCTGACCGGTATGCTGCTGCATGTGGTCGAACCGGCGCGCCCAATCCACCTGCCCGCGGGCGCGGTCCCCGATGAAAGGTTTTGCCAGGAGATGCGCGATGCGATCGCCCTCGTCCACGACGTCGAGCACTTCCACTCCACCGAGGCGCCCGGTGTCGAACGGCTGGCCGCCGGAGGTCGGGTAGAAGGCGGTGCGGTCGAGGTAGACGCGCCGGCCGGCTTCATCACGGTCCACGACTGAGGCGTCGAACTCGCGCAAGTAGGAGTCGGTGTAGTAGAGGCGCTGGGTCATCCGGGCTTCCGTTTCACAAGAGACGTCGCGACAATTTACCGCTCACCGCCATGACCAGCCCAATCCCTCGCAGTGCCACCGCCGCCGTGCTCGGGCGCATCGGGCTTCCGGAGCCCGTCCCGGCCCTCGCGAAGCGTGCCTGGGACGTGATCGTCGTCGGGGCGGGGCACAACGGACTGGCCTGCGCCGCCTATCTCGCCCGGGCCGGACGGCGGGTGCTCGTGCTGGAATCGCGGGAGCGCGTGGGCGGCGCCTGCACGCTGGAGGAGCCGTGGCCGGGCGTGCGCATGTCCCCCTGTGCGTACGTCGCGGGGCTGCTGCATCCGCTCGTCACGCGGGAGCTGCGGCTCGCCGAGCACGGCTTCCGCTGGACCCCGGCCGCGGGCGGGCTGTTCGTGCCGTTCGAGGACGGCACCAGCATCCAGCTCTGGGGGGACACGACACGCTGCGAGGAGGAAGTCGTGCGGCTGGCGCCGCGGGATCTCGCGGGTTGGCGCGCGCTCCAGGGTCTGAAGAGTCGGGTGCGCGAGGCACTCCGGCCCGACGGTGCCGAAGACCTCTGGATCGGCCCGGCGCCAACCCGCGAAGCGATCGAGCGCCGAGTCGGGGGCGATCGGGACGCGCTGGGTCTGCTCTTCGACTGGTCCATGGTCGAGCTGGTCGAGAAGTATCTCGGGGACGAGCGCCTCCACCTCGCACTGCTGGGGCAGGGTGTCATCGGAACCAATGCCAGCCCGCACGACCCCGGGACCGCTTCCGTCTACTTCCATCACGCGTCGGGTCGGATGGAGGGTATGCCGGGCACCTGGGGTTATGTCATGGGCGGGATGGGAATGGTCTCCTTCATCCTCTGCGACATCGCCCGCGAGCTCGGCGTGACGGTGGCCGCCGGCGTACCGGTCGGTCGGATTCTACCGGGTGAAGGCGTCGAGCTGGCGTCGGGCGAACGGATTCTGGCGCCGGTCATCGTGTCCAACGCGGATCCGTCCTCGACGCTGGCGCTGCTCGACGGCGAAGCGGATCCGGCATGGGCCGCTCAGGTCACCTCGGTGCCGATGAAGGGGGTCACGGTGAAGGTCAACATGACACTCACCGAGCTGCCGGACTTCCGCGCGCGACCGGGGACCCACGAGGCGCACCACACGGGACAGGCCAACACCCCCCTCAGCAAGGACGAATGGCGGGCCCACCATCGGGCCGCGAACGACGGAATGCTGCCGCCCCGCACCTGGAACGAGCTCTACCTCCAGACTGTGTTCGACCAGAGCGTGGTGCCGGAAGGCCTGCAGACGCTCAGTGTGTTCGCGCAGTACGTGCCTCACCGTTTTCGCGAGGGCGACTGGGATTCCCGGCGGGACGAGGTCGGGAAGGTCGTCGTGGATTCGATCGCCCGCTTCTGCACCAACTTCCCGGCGGCCGTCGTGGGGATGGAGGTGCTGGGCCCACCCGACATCGAGCGAAGGGTGGGGCTGACGGGCGGGCACATCTTTCAGGGCGAGATCCTTCCTCAGTACATGTGGGACCGAAGGCTCTCCGCGCGCACGCCGATGCCGGGGGTGTTTCTCTGCGGGGCGGGGACGTATCCGGGTGGGAGCGTGATCGGGATCAACGGGCGGAACGCGGCGATGGAAGTGCTGCGGGATGGAGACAGAGCGACGAACGGCCGGTAGCTGTCATCCCGAGCGGAGCGATGACATGTCCTCGCCGTCCCGCCGTTGCGCCGTCCCTACCCCCATCCCCGCAGCGCCCGCACGTAGTCGTGCAGCACCAGAAACTTCTCGTACAGAATCACACCCTTCCGCTTCATCCCGAATTCCGCGAACAGATCCCTCAGCCGGCCGCGCCGGGTGACGTAGAAGCGAAAGGTCTCGGCGAAGTCCTCCTGCGGATGCTTGGCCGCGTATGCCGTGACGTGGTCTCGGGGAGCGATCGCGATGCGCCGGTTCTGGAAGTACACCCAGGTGTTGTCCATCCCGCGATAGGCCTTGTCCACCTCGCCGAAGGCGCGAATGAAGCGCCGGGACTTGGTCCATTCCCAGTGATGATAGAGGAAGCTGTGGCCCAGCTCGTGGGTGATGAGCCCGACGAGCATGGTCCAGGGGATCTCGTCCCGCCGCTGCTTCCCGACCACGTAGCGCTGCTCGATCTCGACGATCTTGGGCCAGCGGGGATCCACACCCGAGATTCCCGGCCGAAGCATGACCCGATATCCCCAGTCACGGATCCGCGAGACCAGGAGCAGGCGCCGCACCCGGGTGAGCGCCCGGGGAATGAGGTCGCGGCCGGTGGCATCGTTGCCGCACCACGGGCAGGCGTTCATCCAATCGTCCACGCCGCGCCCGCAGTTGGGGCATTCGCCCTCGAACAGGTCGTCCTCGTTCCAGTGCTGCCGCCGGCCGCACCACGGGCAGTTGCTCATCGGATACTGCACGCCGCCGCCGCATCCCCAGTCACAGCGCGCGTCCATCCGGAAGCCCTTGGGTGCCTTGAGCGGGTCCTCGCTGGAGACGCCTTCCTCGTAGATGTCCACGCCGCACCAGGGACACCAGCTGAACCGGTCGGAGACGATCCATCCGCAGTTGTAGCATTCCGCCCCGGTTTCGCCCCGGGCGTCACCCCAGCGGAGCGCGCGGGCGCAATTGGAGCAGTGGCGCCAGTAGCGCCGCACCTCGTGCCCGCAAACGCAGCGAAGCTCGGGGCTGGGCGTCCGCTTCCTTCGCCGGCTACGCGCGCTCATAGCGTCCGACCGCCTCGTCCACCAGCCGCTCGATGAACCGGTAGTAGTCCATCCCCGCCTTCTCCGCCGCGTTCGCCATGTCGTGTCCGTAGCTGATGAAGGGGTTCGCGTTGGCCTCCAGAAACCAGACCTCGCCGTCCGGCGCGAGCCGTATGTCCAGCCTCGCGTAGTCGCGGAGCCAGAGCACCCGGAACGCGGTGCGGCAGATCGTGTCGATCCGCTCGCGCGCGGCCTTGGAGACCGGCCGGGCGAAGACGTTGCGGATGCCGCGCCGGGCGCGATACTCCTCGTCCCACTTGGCGGATTGGGTGGCGATGCGCTCCTCGGGTCGGGTCTTGTCCTTGGCGAAGACCATCTCGGTGAGCGGGAGGACATCGAGCGCGTCGCCGTTGCCGATCAGGCTCACGTAGAGCTCGCGTCCGTCAATGAACTCCTCCGCGATCGCCGGCTGGTGAAAACGCTCGTGGACCAGCGCGACCCGTTCGCTCAACGCCGCCTCGTCCTGCACGACCGAGGCCTGGGCGATTCCCGCGGAGGCATCGGATTGGAGCGGCTTCACGATGAGCGGGAAGCCCAGTCCTTCGGGCAATTGGATCTGCTCACCCGACCGGAAGGTCGCGAACCCCGGCGTCCGGATCCCGTGGTACGCGAGGACCTTCTTGCTCATGGCCTTGTTGCGTGAGACCAGGAGCGACAGCGGAGGGGAGCCCGTGTAGCGGTAGCCCTCGGCCTCGAGCATGCCGGGGACGAGGTATTCGAGGGTCGGGTTGTGGTGAAAGGCCTCGGCGCAGTTGAAGACCAGGTCGGGGCGGATCTCGGCCAACGACTCGGTCAGATAGGTCAGGTCATCGCGGACGCCGAGCAGGGAGACGTCGTGACCCCGCCGGCGGAGAGCGTCGGCGACCTGGTACTCCATCTCGGGCTCATCGTGGTGCCAGGCCGCGACCTCCTTGGCCATCTGGCGCTCGTGCTCGGGGTGATGCCACCCCTCGTAGGGAGTGTCGAAGACCACGGCGATGCGCATGGTCAGACAAGATATGCGGGCCGAGTCGCTGCGGCGCCCCCGCAACGGGCCACACCCTGGGCCGGGGGGCCGGCTGTCGTTCTTCCAGCCAGTTCGCGACTTGGCTCGGGGGCGCATCCCGGCCCGCCACTTGCACCTACTGGTGCGAGTGCGAGGAACGCTGCATTTTCCACCACCCCTGGACACCCCCCGAAATCGCCCGACCACATGCCGGAGGTAGGAATGGAGTTCGTCGCCCGCGAGGCCAGGCTGAAGCCGGAGTTCGCGGAGCAGTACCCGCAACTGGATGCCGGGGTGTGGGAGCCGGCCGCCGAGATGGGCGCGAAGGTGTTGCTCTGGCAGGTCCAGCAGCAGGGGACCGCCGCGCTGGCGACCCGCATCCTCGACGAGCAGCACTTCGAGTTTCGTGGGGGATGGTATCGGGGGGATGCCACCGAGCTCCGGACGCGCGCCAGCGATCCGGCGTTCAACGGGCCGGTGTAGGGGGGCGCAAGGCCGCCTACCTCAGGCGCCCTGGTTACCTCGGCCTGTATTCCGCCACCGCCTGCACGTTCGCGAAATTGGCGGACGGACTCCCACCCATCCAGCCGCCCCCGTAGACCCGCACGAAGCCGGTCCCCGGCGGTCCCCCACCAGCCCGAAAGACCCCAGCGCTGCCCGGCAGGAGTCGCCGAGGTGCCATAGGCGTCGAAGATGTAGCTGTAGTCGCCCCCGGCATCGAGATACCGGCCAAGGAAGCCACGGTCGCGGGGACGTGGTCCATGCCGTCGTCTTGCCGATCAAGCGGAGCCCGTCGTCCCCGCTTCCTCGCCTGCTGCCGCCGTGTTCGTCTGCCTTTATCATTCCCCAATGACTTCCATTCCTGAGCCCGCCGACGCCGCGCTCCCCTCCGCCGGGGAAATCGCCGACGAGTCCCGGGTAGTGACCGAGCTGATGGATGAGCTGGGTCGGGTCATCGTCGGCCAGCGGGCGATGCTCGAGCGGCTCCTCATCGGCCTGCTGGCCGATGGCCACGTCCTGCTGGAAGGCGTTCCCGGCCTGGCCAAGACGCTGGCAGTGCGCACGCTCGCCTCCACGATCGCTGCCGGCTATCACCGGATCCAGTTCACGCCCGACCTGCTGCCCGCCGATCTCATCGGCACCATGATCTACAATCAGCGAAGCGGTGACTTCGGTGTGCAGAAGGGTCCGATCTTCACCAACCTGCTGCTCGCGGACGAGATCAACCGTGCGCCCGCGAAAGTGCAGAGCGCCCTGCTCGAGGCGATGCAGGAGAAGCAGGTGACGATCGGCGGGCAGACCTTCCCGCTGCCCGAGCTCTTTCTCGTGCTCGCCACCCAGAACCCGATCGAGCACGAGGGGACGTACCCGCTTCCCGAGGCCCAGGTGGACCGCTTCATGTTCAAGCTGGTCGTCACCTATCCCGAGCGGCGGGAGGAGCGCGAAGTGCTGGACCGGATGACGTCCGGTCCCGGGCCGACGGCCCGCCCGGTGCTCGAGCCCGAACGCGTCCTTCGCGCGCGCCGGCTCGTGCACCAGGTCTACGCCGACGACCGGATCAAGGAGTACGTCCTCGACCTGGTCACCGCGACGCGGGAGCCGAGGGCGGCGGGCCTGGCGGCGCTCGCGCCCTTGATCGAGTTCGGAGCCTCGCCGCGGGCCGCCATTTTCCTCCTGCGCGCCGCCAAGGCGCTGGCCTTCCTGAGCGGGCGGGCGTACGTCACTCCCGACGACATCAAGGCGCTCGGTCTCGACGTGCTGCGGCACCGCGTGATCCTGACCTACCGAGCCGATGCCGACGGCATCGACTCCGACGAGCTGCTGCGCCGGATCTTCGAGGCGGTGCCGGTGCCATGACGCCCGAGGAAGTCACGCGCGAGGTCCGGCGGCTCGAGATCACCACCCGCCACCTCGTGCGGGACATCGTCGCGGGCGAATACTCGAGCGCGTTCCGCGGCCGCGGCGTGGAGTTCGCCGAGGTCCGCGAGTACCAACCCGGCGACGACATCCGCACCATCGACTGGAACGTCACGGCCAGGCTCGGCTCGGCGTTCGTCAAGCGCTACCTCGAGGAGCGCGAGCTCACCGTGGTGTTCGTGGTGGACCGGAGCGCCTCCGGCGGGTTCGGCAGCGTGGTGCGCACGCGCGGGGACCTCGCCGCGGAAGTGGTCGCGGTCCTCGGCTTCGCGGCCGCGCGCAACAACGACCGGGTCGGTCTCGTCCTCGCGACCGATCGGGTGGAGTCGTTCACCCAACCCCGCAAGGGCCGGCGGCATGCGCTCCGGGTCATCAGCGAGCTGCTGTCGTTCGAGCCCGAGGGCCGAGGGACCGACCTCGGCGCCGCGCTCAGCACGCTCGAGGCCTCCCTCCGCCGCCGGGCGGTCATCTTCCTCGTCTCCGACTTTCTGACCGCGGGCTTCGAGGCCGCGCTGGCGCGCCTGGCACGTCGGCACGACCTCGTCGCCATCCAGATCGTGGATCCGCGCGAGCGCGAGCTCCCCGACGCCGGCCTGGTCACCCTCTGGGATCCGGAAACGGGCGACTGGCGGGTGGTGAACACCTCGGACCGCCGAGTGCGCGAGCGATTCAGCGAGCGGGCAAGCGCGTTCGACCGCGCGCTGGAGCGGATGCTGATCGAGCGGGGCGCCGATCTGCTGCGGCTCGAGAACGGGCGCTCGTATGCGGAGCCGCTGTTGGCGTTCTTCCGGCGCAGGGAGCGCATGCTGTGGCGCTGAGGCGCGTGGGACCCCTCAAGGCGGCAGTGGCTGCGATCGCCTTGCTGCCGACCCTCGCCGCGGCGCAGCTGAATGAGGGCCGGTGGTTCACCGCCACGCCCGTCCCGGACACCGTGACAGTCGGCGACAGCGTGCGGCTGCGATTCCGGCTCACCTTGCATGAGCGGGACCTGCTCACCGATACGGTACCACGGCCGGTGGCGGACCTCCCGGCCGGCGTGCGGGTCTACTCGGTCCAGAAGCTGGTGCGCGGGCCCGACCGCACCTTTACCGGAGAGGCCGTCGTGGCCTTCTACCGGCCGGGTGCGCGGGAGATCCCGTCGTTCGGCGTTCCCTGGGTCCAGATCGTCACGGGACACCGAGGCACCGTCGCGACCGAGACGGCGAGCGTAGAGGTCGCGCCGGTCATACCGGCCGGCAACCCAGCCTTGCGCGACATCCGGGATCCGGAGCTGTCGGCCACACCCGGGCCGCTCTCGCTGCTGCTCGCTGGTATCTCAGTGGGCGCCGTGGTCTGGTTCCTGGTCCGCAGGCGCAAGCGTGCTCCCGCCGCTGTCCCGGACGCGCCGGCCGTACGGCCCGCTCCCATCGCGCGCCCCGATCCCTACCAGATCGCCCTCGACCGGCTCACCGCCATCGAGCTCGAGCGCTGGCCTGACCGCGGGGCGGTGGATCAGCACTACGAGGCCGCGATCGACGTCCTCCGCGACTATCTGGGCGCGGCAGAGGAGATTCCAGCGCGGGAGCGCACGAGCAGCGAGCTGCTGTGGGCGATGCCGCCGAGGCTGACCGAGGGCGGCCTTCGCCGTCTTACGTCTCAGGTGCTGACTAACGCGGACCTGGTGAAGTTCGCCCGGAGCCGTCCCGATTCGCTCGCGGCGGCCGCCCATCTCCGCGACACGCGCGAGCTGCTCCGGCGCTGGCACGAGACCGCCGATGCGATTCGCTGATCCCTGGTTCCTGCTGCTGCTCGCCGTGCCCCTGGTCCATGGCTGGCGAATGTGGGCCCATCGTCGCCGACCGCCACGGGACCGCATCGGATTCCCGGCGCTCGGCTTTCTCGACGACGCGCCCGTGACTCGCCCGGCGCGCTGGCCCCGGCTGCCGGACGCGCTCCGGGTCGGCGGTCTCACGCTTCTCATCGTGGCGCTCGCACGGCCACAGCAGCCGCACGACGTTCAGGAGATCCACAGCAAGTCGCGCAACATCATGGTCGCCCTGGACATCTCGAGCAGCATGAAGGCGACGGATTTCAAGCCCGGCAACCGGCTCGAGGTCGCCCGCGGCGTGCTCGCGGAGTTCGCGCGGCGGCGTCAGGGGGATCTCATCGGCCTGGTGATCTTTGCCGGCCGCTCCTTCCTCCAGGCACCCCTTACACCCGATACCGACCTGCTCGGCGAGATGCTCGATCGGGTGGACATCGGACTCCTGCCCGACGGCACCGCGATCGGCACCGCACTCGCGCTCGCCCTGGGCCAGGTCAAGGAGCTGCCGGCGAAGGCGAGTGCGATCGTACTCATCACGGATGGCGCCAACAACACCGGCCAGCCGACGCCCTACGTCGCCGCGGAAGCGGCGCGGGCCCTCGGCGTGCGGATCCACACGATCGGCGTCAGCGCGCCCGACTCCACCCCGATCGATGACGGCTTCATCTGGCGCGAGGGTCGGACGCCAGACCGGCTCACGACCTCGGACGAGGCGGTGCTCCGCCGCATCGCGGAGCGGAGCGGCGGCCGCTACTTCCGGGCGACCGACCCGGAGGCGCTCGAGCGGATCATGACCGAGATCGATCCGCTGGAGCGTACCGACGTGCGCATCAGCGAGACCCGGGACTACCGCGAGCTGTTTCCCTGGGCACTGATCCCCGCGGTCCTGCTGCTGGCCGCAGAACTCTTGCTCCGCTCCACACGGCTCCGGACGCTGCCGTGAGGTCGCGATGAGCTTCGGCCAGCCGTGGGTGCTCGCCGTCGCGGCGATGCTGCTCTCCGTGGGGGTGTGGCTCGTGGTGCGCGCGGAGCGTCGGCGCCGAGCCGCGCTGAAGGCGTTCGGCGATCCGGCGGTTCTGGCCCACGGCTCGTCGCTTCCGCGCAGGACCGGCATCCGCTGGACGCTCCGGCTCGGCGGGCTTCTGCTGGCGCTGCTCGCCGTCGCTCGGCCTCAGCTCGGCGAAAGAACCGCTGGGCTCGCGCGCACCGGGCGGGATGTGCTGGTGCTCCTCGACCTCTCGCGCTCCATGAACGCGACCGACGCCGGCGGCACCCGGCTCGGGGCGGCCAAGCGCCTGGTCTGGGAGACGATCTCGGCCTCACCCGGGGATCGCGTGGGACTGGTGGTTTTCGGCGGGAGCGCATTCCTCCAGCTGCCACTCACCTCGGACCAGGCCGCGCTCAAGCTCTTCCTCGATGCGGCGAGCAGCGATGACCTGGGCGATCCCGCGACCGACCTCTCGGTGGCGTTGCGCACTGCGGCCCGAACCTTCGAGCACGAAGGTGAGATGGGGCGACAAGCCGTGCTGGTGGCTAGTGACGGCGAGAGCGGGGAAGGGGATCTCGATGCCGCACTGAACGAGCTTCGGCTGGCACATCTCCCGGTCTTCACCATCGGCGTCGGCACGAGCGCCGGGGCGCCCATGCCGGCGGATAGCAGCAAGGCGCCCGACCCGTATCACCGCGACAACATCGGACGGGTGGTGATCTCCCGATTGGCCGAGGACGACCTGCGACGGACGGCCGAGGCGACCGGCGGCCGGTATGCCCGGTGGGACAGAGCGCAGGATCTCGCTGCGATGCGGGAGGCCGTGGCGTCGTTGCCGGTTCGGACGCTGGCAGAACGCACGGGCACGGAGCGGGCGGACCGATTTCAATGGGTGCTGGCGCCGGCGGTGGTGCTGCTGATCGCGGAGATGCTTCTCGGTGGCTTCGGGCGCTCGGGGGGCCTCGCTGCACGCGTCATCCCGAGGGAGCGGAGCGACGGAGGGATCTTGCGCGGGAATGGCTCGAGGTACGCGCGGGCAAGGTCCCTCGCTGCGCTCGGGATGACGTACGTCTGGCTCGGGCTCACGGCGCTCGGCATTGGCTCGTGCACGGCTACATGGCGAGGCGAACGTCACTACGCGCGCGCCGAGTATCCCGAGGCCTATCAGGCATTTTCCAGCGCTCTGGCAAAGGACAGCTCCTCGAGGTTGCGGTTCAACACCGGCGCTGCCCTGTACCGGCTCGAGCGCTACGAGGCTGCAGCCAATGCGTTCCGAGCCGCCGCGAGGGGAGCGACGACTCCGGCCGAGCGGCGCCGGGCGCTGTACAACCTGGGGAACGCGATGGTCCGCGCGGCGGAAGAAAAGCCCGGTGAGCCCGAGCCGCTGCTCGACGCGGTCGCCGCCTTCGAGGGGGCGCTCAGGCTCGAGCCCGCGGACGCCGACGCCAAATGGAATCTCGAGATCGCGCTCCGCCGGCTGGGCGACGATCGGACGCCCGGCGGCACGTCGGGCCGAGGGCGCAACGCGGACTACGGTCGAGGTGACATGAACGTGCCGGGCTACGAAGGCAATCCCGACGCGGCCGTGGGCGCGATGGCGGGCGGGGGGTTCGGCTCCGCCGAAGGTGAATCGGTGGAGGAGCTGAGCGAGGAGGAGGCTCGGCAGCTGCTTGATGCGGTGCAGCGGCAACAGCTCACCACTCACGAGGGCCGTCCGAGCCAGCGGGGTCCACGAGGCGAACGGGACTGGTGAAGATTCCCTCTTGCGCTCCCGGGCCGGACCCGATAACGTAGCCATACAACCGTAGGCTCGTGGTCATTTGCGGCGTATTGCAGCCACGTTAAACAAATGCTAAAAAGCCTCGCGTCCCGCGTGTCTTTTTGGCACCGGGCGCTTTTCGTTGGCCCGAGTGCCAAGCTGGCGGGGCCGGGGCGGAGAACCGGAGAGATCATGAGTACCGCCCTGATTCCCGAGGTCGAGGTTGGCCTCAAGCCCCTTCCGCTGCACTGTCGTCTGTGCGGCGCCACCCACCCGCCGGCACCGGTCGCGGTCTGCGAGGAGTGTCTGGGCCCGCTGGAGCCGACCTATGACCCGGATCGGCCCCTGCCCGATGCGGCGACGATCGCCTCCCGGCCGCGCTCCCTATGGCGGTATCGCGAATGGCTTCCCTTCGAGGGTGAGCCGACGCTCTCGCTCGATACGGGATTCACCCCGCTGGTCGAGTCGCCCGAGCTGGCCCGCCGAATCGGTGTCGCGAGGCTGTGGCTCAAGAACGACGCCGTTTCCCATCCTTCCCTCTCGTTCAAGGACCGGGTGGTCGCCTCGGCGATCAACGCCGCGCGCGCTCTTGGGCTGGAGACAGTGGGCTGCGCGTCGACCGGCAATCTCGCCAACGCCGTCGCGGCGCAAGCGGCCCGCGCGGGTCTTCCCGCGTGGATCTTCATCCCCGACGACCTCGAGCTGGGGAAGGTCGTGGGGACCGCGGTCTACGGCGCCCATCTCGTCCGCGTGCGGGGCAACTACGACGATGTGAACCGGCTCTGCAACCAGGCGGCGGACCGCTTCGGCTGGGGGCTCGTGAACATCAATCTCCGGAGCTATTACGGCGAGGGATCGAAGACAGTCGCCTTCGAGATCGTCGAGCAGCTCGGCTGGCGGGTGCCGACCGCCGTCGTGGCGCCCATGGCCGGCGGCTCGCTGGTGACCAAGCTGGGGAAGGGCTTCAGTGAGTTCGCCGCTGCCGGGCTCATCGGCGGGGAGCTTCCGCGCCTCTACGGAGCACAAGCGAACGGATGCGCGCCGATCGTGCGGCTGGTCGAGTCCGGCGGCGAGCAGATCCAGCCGGTCGTGCCGAATACCATCGCGCGCTCCATCGCGATCGGGAATCCGGCCGACGGTCTCTTCGCCGCGGAGGCGATCCGGAAGACCGGCGGGTGGGTCGCCGGGGTGTCCGACGAGGACATCGTCACCGGCATCAAGACCCTCGCCGAGACCAGCGGCATCTTCACCGAAACCGCCGGCGGCGCGACCGTGGCAGGCGCGTTCGCCCTCGCGCGGAACGGACGCCTCGGGCCGGACGACGAGGTCGTCCTCTGCATCACCGGCAACGGACTCAAGACCGTCGAAGCGCTGGCGGGCGCGCTGCCCGAAGCGCCGATCATCGCACCGAGACTACGCGAACTGGAGGCCCTCCATGGCCGTGACCTTTAGCCTGCCGACCGTGCTCGCCAAGCTGGCGGACGGACATTCCAACATCCAGGCCACCGGATCGACGCTCGGCGACGTCGTCGCGGACATCGCGGGGCGCTACCCCCGGCTGGCCCCGAGGCTGCGGGACGAGCAGGGCGGCCCGTATCCCTTCGTCACGTTCTATCTGAACGACGAGGACATCCGCTTCCGGAGCGGGTTCTCGACCCCGGTGCTGGAAGGGGACGAGATCACGGTGGTGGCCGCGATCGCGGGCGGGTGACCGGCTAGTACTGTTCCACCAGCACCTTGGCCAATCGCTCCAGCACGCGGTGGTACCAGGGTCGGCGAAGCCATTCCTCGAGCAGGATCTCGCGGGACCGCGCGAAATCCGCCTCGTTCCCGGCGGCCACCGCCCGGGCGAACCCCTCGTCGGCGATGCCGAGCGCGTTCTCTTCGTTCAGCTCCATGCTTCGCTCGTCCATGTTGGCGGACCCGATGAGCGTCCAGCCCTCGTCCACGACGACGGTCTTGGCGTGCATCATCGAGGGCTGGAACTCGAAGATGCGGACCTTGTCGCGCAGCAGCTCCTCGTAGTAGGACTGTCCGGAGAGCTTCACCGGCACCGCATCGGTGTGCTTGCCGGGGACCAAGATCCTCACATCCACGCCCTCCCGGCTGCGCTCCCTGGCCGCCTTGCGGAACTGCGTGTCCGGGATGAAGTAGGAGCTCGCGATCCAGAGCCGCTGGCGCGCGCTGGCGAAGCTCATCCAGTAGAGGGTTCGGATCGGCTGCATGGCGTCCGACGGCGAGCTGACCGCCGCGAGGGCGACGATCCCGTCCGAGGGGTCGTCGGCCGGGAAGAACCGCGGGCCCGCCAGAATCTCGCCGGTGCAATACACCCAGTTGGTGGCGAATGCGGCCTGGATCCCGGTGACGGCGCAGCCGGTCACCCGGGTCATGCTGTCGCGCCACTCCTCCTTGTTTCTCGCATCGCCGGCCCACTTCTTCGAGACCGCCGCGCCGCCGGTGAAGGCGATCCGGCCGTCGATCACGATCGCGCGCCGATGACTCCGCCGGTACATCCGCACGAGATTGCGGAGCGCCAGCGGCCGGAAGAACTCCACCTTGACGCCGGCCGCCTTCATCTCCCGCACGTACTTCTTCCTCAGCCTGATCGAGCCGAACCAGTCGAACAGGAGCCGCACCTCGACGTTGCTGCGGGCGCGCTCGATGAACGCGTCCATGAATCGGCGGCCGACCTCGTCGGGCTCGAAGATGTACACCTCGAAGGTGATCGTGTCGCGCGCGGAGCCGATCGCGCTGAGCATCTCGGGATAGAAGGCGTCACCGTTCTGAAGGATTTTCGCCTCGCCTCCGCGATAGATCGGAATCCCCAGCACGCCACCGACCGATCGAACGAACTCCTGGGATCCCGGCACGGCCTTGAAGCCCAACCGGTGATCGGGGCGAGGCCAGTCGGGAAAGAACAGCGCACCCAGGACGGAGACCAGCGAGACGACCCCGATCACGAGGAACGTCCATCCCCACCAGGGAAGCGGCCAGGCCAGGATGTCGCTCATCGGAGATCCACGCGCGCAAGGAGTGGGTGGTGATCCGAGCCGAAGACGGTGGGCCCTCGATCGGTTGGGTGCTCGTCGATCCGGTGGATGCGGACACCGGCGAAGGCCCCCGCGCGATCGCGCACCAGGATGTAGTCGAGCACCAGGCGCGGCAGCGCGTGGTAGGTGTGGCGCCAGGCGGGCACCGCGGGAGGAATGCCGAACGCGAACCCCGCCTCGGAGAGCGACCGCCAGGTCGGCTCGGCACGGCCGCGGCCGAGGTTGAGATCCGCTCCGAGGATGACGGTGTCGTCCTCCAGCTGGTCCAGGAGATGCCGGATCTGTTGCGCGCGCCCGGCGGCGCCAAGCCACTTGTAACCGACGGGGCCCCGTGGCTCCAGATGCGCACTCATGAAGGTGAGCCGGCGCCCGCCCGTCCCGACGGTCGCGGCCACGGCGACGCGGCGCTGCAGGACCAGTGGGAGCTCGATGCCGCAGGCGCCGTCGAGAGGCAGGCTGGAGAGGATGGCGTTGCCCCGATCGCTGCGGTCGCCTCCGTTCCGCATCGAAGGAGCGTAGCGGAGGTAGAGACCGTGCCGCCGCGCCACCTCGACGATATCCTCCCGGCCGCTCGCCCGAGAGACGACCTCGCGGGCGATCAGTCCGTTCGAGCTTGGCGGCACGGTCTCGTCGGAGCGGAGCGCTTCCTGCACCAGCACGACCAGGGGAAGGTCCCGCTCGATGCCCAGCGACGCATAGGTCCCGTCGCGCGCCCTCGCGATCAACTCCCCGAGGCGGCCGCGTCCGATCCAGGTGTTCCAGCTGAGTACCGCGAGTGCGTCGTACTGCGGCGTGGCGGTGGGACCCGGGGGGTCGTAGGCTACGGCGGACCCTACGTTCGCGCGCCATCCCGCGAGCCGCTCGCTGGTCGCGTGTGGCTCACAGGGAAGGAGTGTGACCCCCGCGGCGGTGGTCACATCCCCACAATCAACTGGTCGCGGCGCGCAGTCGATTGTGAACCAGACTCACCCCCGGAACCGATTCCACGACTTCTTCGGCCAGCCAGCGCGCATCGCGGTCCTCGACATGACCGGTGAGGGTGACTTCGCCACCCTCCACTTCCACCTCGACGGCCGAGGCGTCCAAGTGCGACCGGCGCGTGAGTGACGCGCAGATCTCCTCCCGGATGCTCTCGTCGGACCGCCGGTTGCCCGCGACCTTGTTGTCCTGAAGCAGTCGAATGACCCGCCGAACGCGCCGTTGCTCCTCACCTTGCATGACCCCTCCCCGGCCGGCTGGCCGTCGCCACATGTCCACGACCATAGTAGTGGGGCGAAAGTTGAGGGCGTGAAGCGCGGGCGGATGTGACTGATGTCACCCACCGGTGTATTTTCCAGCCCTGCGCGGCCCCCCTCGGGGCGCGCCGTCTCGACCGACCGTATCCGTGGAGCTCATTACCGATGAAGGCAAGCGACATCCGCAAGGGTCACGTGATCATCGTGGACGGCCAGCCCTGCCGGGTCATGGATTTTCAGCACCGGACCCCGGGCAACCTGCGGGCATTCGTCCAGGTCCGGCTCCGCAATCTGACCTCGGGCAATACGTTCGACACGCGGCTGAGCGCCACCGAGTACGTGGATGACGCCCGCCTCGACACCAAAGAGCTCCAGGTGCTCTACCGCGACGGCAGCAGCGTGCACGTGATGGATGCCAACAGCTACGACCAGTACTCCCTGGACGATGAGACGACCGGCGACCAGGGACAGTGGCTGGAGCCGGGGATGACTTTCCAGGCGGAGTGGCTGGACGGGCGACCGATCGCCATCCAGCTCCCGGCCGTCGCGGAGCTCGAAGTCGTGGAGACCGCGCCGATCATGAAGACGGCGACCAAGACCGCCAGCACCAAGCCGGCCAAGCTGAGCAACGGGGTCACCATCCAGGTCCCCGAGTTCATCGGCGAGGGCGAGCGGGTCCGCGTCAATCCGCGGGAGGGCGTGTACCTGGAACGGGCGAAGTAGCGCCGGAGGACGCCGTCCGGGGCCGCTTCGTGCTGCCCGCGGCGCTCGGTGAGGGCGGGCTGGTCGTGCTGGCGGGTGCAGTGGGGTGGTGGCTCGAGACGCCGCCGTTCGACCGATTGCGGTTCAGTCTTGGGGGCCTGGCCTGGGGAATCGGGGCCACGGCCCCCCTCTTGTTGGCACTCCGCTGGTGCCTCACCACGGCCTGGCACCCCGTCGCGAGTCTCGTGGAAACGGTGCGGGAGCAACTCGCCCCGCTGTTTCGGGGTGCCGCCCTTCCCGAGTTGGCGTTGCTCGCCTTGCTCGCCGGCGTGGGGGAGGAAGCGCTCTTCAGAGGCGTCATTCAGGAGGCCCTCGGCGGCGCGCTGCCGGTCTGGGCGGCGCTGCTCATCACCAGCCTGCTGTTCGGCGTCGCCCACTGGGTCAGCACCACCTACGCCATCCTGGCCGGAGTCGTCGGCCTGTATCTCGGGTTGCTCTATCTTCTCTCCCAGAACCTGCTCGCCCCGATCGTCACCCACGCCCTGTATGACTTCGTCGCGCTCTTCATTCTGACACGCCTGAAACCCGCACCACAGTCCTCCGTCGTCTAAAGGGTAGGTCCGCAGTCCCGACCCGGCGGCCGCTCCGGCCAGGGACGCACTCCCGCCTGTCTACGTCGAGCTTCTGGAGGACGCGTATGACCATCGTCGCGACCCATGCCCCCGGCACGTTCTGTTGGGCCGACCTCGGGACCACCGATGCGGCCGCCGCCAAGCGATTCTACACCGGCCTGTTCGGGTGGAATTACGAGGACATGCCGATGGGAGAGGGCGCCAGCTACACCATGTTCGAGATCGGAGGCAATTGGGTGGCCGCCCTGTACCAGCAGGACGCCCAGCAGCAGTCCCAGGGAATTCCGCCGCACTGGCTCTCCTATGTCGCGGTGGAAAGCGCCGACGGGATGGCCGAGCGCACCCGCAATCTCGGCGGGGCGGTGCTCGTGGAGCCCTTCGACGTGTTCGAGGTGGGGCGGATGACCATCATCCAGGATCCGACTGGCGCGGTCGTGGCGCTGTGGGAGCCGCGCACCCATCCGGGGGCCGGCATCGTCGGAGAGCCCAACTCTCTCTGCTGGAACGAGCTCAATACCGGTGATGCGGACCGGGCGGCGGCCTTCTATACCGGCCTGCTTGGCTGGCAGACCGAGAAGCAGCCGATGGGAGACTTCGTCTACACGTACTTCAAGCAGGGCGAGCGCATGAACGGCGGGATGATGCAGACCACCCCCGACATGGGCCCGATCCCACCCCACTGGGTCGTCTATTTCGCCGTGGACGACTGCGATGCGAAGGCGACACTGGCCGCCTCGCTCGGCGGGAAGGTCCTGGTACCGCCCAGCGACGTACCCAGTGTCGGACGGTTCTCCATCCTGCAGGATCCCCAAGGCGCGGCGTTCGCGATCATCAGGCTGGGATAGATTAGGGGGCATGGACGCCATCGACGCCATCCAGCGGCGGACCTCGGTCCGCCGCTTTCGCCCCGATCCCGTCTCCCGCGACATCGTCCAACGCCTGCTGGAGTGCGCTGTTCGCGCCCCCAATCACAAGCTGACCGAGCCGTGGCGGTTCGCCGTCCTGGCCGGAGATGCCAAAGCCCGATATGCCGACATTCGGGCTAGACACCGGCTGGCCCGCTATCCCGAGCCCAAGGCGCCCGAAGCGTTGGCCGCCGCCGACAAACAGCGCCAGGAGACTGCGGAGACTCCCGTTTTCATCGTGGTGATGGTGGCGGTCAGCGCCGACGACAGGACTCGAGAGGAGGACTACGCCTCGGCGATGATGGCCATCGCGAATGTGATGATCGCCGCGGAATCGCTCGGGCTGGGGACGTATCTTCGGACCGGTGGCATTATGCGGGAGCCCGAGCTGACCGAGCTGGTGGGACTCGCCGAAGGCCAGCGGATCGCCGGCATCGTCTCGCTGGGCTATCCCTCCGAGGCCGGTTCGCCTCGGCGCCGCCGGCCCGCGGTCGAGCTGACCCACTGGGTGGGCAGCTAGCCTCCCGAAGGTGTTACGGAGAGTCGATTTCAGAGGTATTTTCGCCACTGTGGCGTCTAGCCACCCGTTGGTGTCCCATCCAGTCGCAAGGAGATCGGTCATGTACTCCCGTGGTATGACAGCCGTCGTGGCGTTGTTGATCGGGCGGGCGCTGAGTGCGAGCGCTCAGGAGACGACGGCGGCTCCGCCGGCTTCCGAAGCCCCGCAAGGGTATGCACCCCAACCGGCTCAGGCCCCGGCCGCCACGCCCGCCCCGGCCCCTGCGCCCACCCCCGCCGCCGCGCCGGCCGCGGCTCCAGTGGCCCCGGCTAGCAGCCGGGCAGCGATCGGCGCGCAGCTGGGCTTCGTCGATGTGCTCCCCACCCGCACCCCGGATCGGATCCAGGCGCTGCTCGACAACGCGGCGGCACTCGGGCGCGACGGGCAGATGGAGCTTGTCAACGCCCAGGCGGAAAGGGAGAAAACGAAGGGGATGTTAGCAGCGAGCAAGCAGGAGATCTCCTCGATCGACAGCAAGCGGAAAGTGGCGGAGAAGAACAAGGAGGAAGGCGAAAAGGTCGCCCTGCAAGCCGAGAAGAAGGACGCCGAACGCCACAAGCAGTTTCTGGAGCGTCGTCTGGACCTGCACGAGGCGGAGATCGACCGGGCCAAGGCGATCCAGAAGCTGGCCGTCACGATGACTAGCGCCCTCCAGATGGAGCAGCAACTCGCCACGCGGCGCGCCGGGCGGGCGCAGACGTCGGCCTCGGACCCCGCGGGTGCGCAGAGGCAAGATGTCGTGATCATTGAGCTCGAGGGCAAGGGGCTCGAGGCGAAGCGCCAGCAGGCCGAGGCGGAAAAGCAGGTCGCCGACAAGGACGTAGACCTCGCCAAGCGGCGGCTCGAGCTGCATAAGGCGCAGATCTCCGCTGCAGGTCCGGGCCTCTAGTCCGGCCCGGCGCGCACCCCGAGGAGGCGCCCGAGGCGCTCGGCATCGCGCACGGCGTGGCCCTCCCGGTCATTATTGAAGTAGACGTAGGTTTCCTTACCCGCCCGCCGGAGCGCCCGCACTCTGCCGGCCCAGGCGCGGAGCTGGTCGTCGGTGAAGCCGCCGCCCGGTGCCGCGCCCGCGTGCATCCGGAAATAGACGAAGGGCGCCGTGGTCACGAGGTCGGGTTGGACCCTGCCGCCGACCGGGATGCAGAGGGCCACGCCCGCGCGGCCCAGAAGCTCGTAGACAGGGGATGCCTGCCAGCTCGGGTGGCGGAACTCCACGACCCAGCGGCGGCCCGAGGCCAGTGCGCGCAGAAACTCCCGGAGCAGGGGGACGTCGAGGCGGAGGGTGGGGGGCAGCTGGAACAGGACCGGGCCGAGTCTGTCGTCCAGCAGTTCCGCGCGCTCCATGAACTCAGCGAGGAGCGGGGCAACGTCCCGGAGCCGCCTGGCGTGGGTGATGGTGCGACTCGCCTTGACGGCGAACCGGAATTGTGGCGGTACCGCGTCGCGCCACCGCTGGAAGGTCCGCGGCTCGGGCAGCCGGTAGAACGGGTTGTTCAGCTCGACGGTGGGAAACCTGGCCGAGTACCAGGCAAGCTCGTCGCGCGCGGACAGGCCTTCAGGATAGAATACTCCGTGCCGCCAGTGCGGATAGACATAGCCTGACGTTCCGATCCAGAGCGCAGGCTGTCCGCCGCGGCCGTGCTCGGCCGGAGCACTCACCAGCATCGAGGAGGAATCCATGCGCCACGCCGTTCAGGTCGCCCAGTGACGTCGTCAACCTTGGTGCCCAAACAGAACGGCACCCGATCCGAGCAAATCCTCCTCTTCGGCCGCAACTTCGTCAAACATCCCCGCATGTTGGGCTCGCTCATCCCGAGCTCGCGATTCCTGGTGGACCGGGTCCTCCGCCAAGTGGACTGGGGACGCGCCGGCACCATCGTGGAATATGGACCGGGTGTGGGCACCATCACCGGGGAGATCCTGCGGCGGCTACGGCCGGACGCCTCGCTGGTGACGATCGAGATGAACCGCGACTTCGTGCACTATCTCCGCCGCACCGTCCACGACCGTCGCCTGCACGTGGCCGAAGGCTCGGCGGCGGACGTCGAGACCATCCTCGCCGACCGGGAACTGCGAAACGCCGACTACGTGATCTCGGGCATTCCGTACAGCACCATGCCCACGGAGGTGCGCGAGCGGATTCTGCGCGCCACGCACGACGTGCTCCACCCGCACGGCGCGTTCCTGGTCTATCAGTTCACCCGGGCGGTGCTGCCCTACCTGCGCACCACGTTCCCGCTGGTGCATCAGGAGTTCGAGCCGAGAAACATCATGCCGGCCCGGCTCTTCTTCTGCCGGCGGCACCCGGACCGCCGCGGGGTGAGCCGGAAGCGCGGCTCGCGGAAGCGGGCACGGGCCGGTTCCGACCGCTAGGCGGATTTCGGAGTATCCCTTCGATCGTGGCGAGACTGATCGGCGCCCATACCGTCGACGCGGGCGGCATCCACATGGCCGCGCTCCGCGCCGGCCGGTGCGGCATGAAGTCGCTGCAGCTCTTCACGGCGATCCCCAAGTACTACGGCGACAAGACCTCGATCCGGCCGGAGCGGGTCACCCGCTTCCGGTCGGCGCTGGCGGAAGCCGGAATCGAACCGGCGAACGTGGTGGCGCACGCCGCCTATGTACTCAACACGGCGAGCGATGACGAGACGAAGTGGGAGCGCGCCGCGGCGGGGTTGAAGAAGGAGCTCGAGCGCTCCACGGCCCTCGGCATCGGTGCGATCTGCTTTCATCCCGGCGCGGCGACGGGAGGAGATCGTGATTCGGCGGTCCGCCGCGTGGCGAAGGCGATCACCGGCGCACTGGAGGCGATTCCGGGAAGCACCAGAGTGCTGGTGGAGAATACGGCCGGCGCGGGAATGACCGTCGGCCGGACGCCGGAAGAGGTCGGCGCGATCCTGAGCGAGATACCTTCCAGCCTGCGCCCGCGGACCGGCTACGGACTCGACACCTGCCATCTCTTTGCCGCGGGCCTCGACATCACCGAGTCGGCGGCCAAACTGGAATCGATCCTCGATGCCTTCGAAGCCGCGGCCGGAAGCCCTCCCTCCTTCTTTCACCTGAACGACAGCGAAGGTGCGCTCGGCTCCAACAGGGACCGGCACATGCTGATCGGCGATGGCCGGATCGGCGCGGAGCCGTTTCGGTGGCTGATGCAGGACCGGCGGAGCGTGGGAATTCCTCTGATCCTGGAGACCCCGCAGCAGAACTACGAGCCGGCGGAGGACGACCCCTCTCCCGATCCCTACGATGTACGGATGGTGAAGCTGCTCCAGTCGTTCGTTCCCTGAACGTCGAAAATTCGGACAGCGGTTCCCACGCGGTGTGCCCGGATCTTGCTAGCCATCCGGGCGTAACCACGTAAGTCTCGTCGTGTCACCGCTCGAGGGGAACGCATGCAGATCAGCCCGTCGCAGGCCGCCCCGGTTGAGGCGTTCCGCCCTCCGCGCCGCCCCTTCGTAGTCACATTGGCCCTGGCGGGGCTCGTCGGTGCGATCGAGCTGACGCCGGCCCTTCCAGCGGCTTCCCCGACACCTTTCCAACCCCTCGCCCTCACCCCGGCCGTCTCGTTTCCGCGGGTCGAGGAGGGCCCGGTGGACAGCGCGAGGCTCGAACGCGAAGTCGTCGCCCGCTTCCACCACCGGCCGCTCGCCCGCTTCCTCGGCAGCAAGACCCGACAGAGCGGAATGGCCGAGCGGATCGCCCGCGCGATCGTGAAGGAGGCGAAGCGCCTTCGAGTGGAGCCGAGCCTGCTCACCGGGGTGCTGTTGACCGAGAACGCGCGACTGGAGCCTCGGGCGGTGAGCAGCCAGGGCGCGGTCGGCCTGATGCAGGTGATGCGCTTTCACGCCGGCGAGTACGACTGCGGGTCGAACGATCTCCGTCAGGTCGAGTCCAACATCTGCCATGGCGCGCAGGTGTTCGGCTACTACCTGAAGCGCACCGGCAACGTGCGCACGGCGCTGCGCCGCTACAACGGTTGCGTCAACGGCCGGCACACCCCGAACTGCGGGCGGTACCCGGCGAAGGTACTTCGGACCGCGCGTGAGGTGCGATACGAGCTCCTGCGGTACCCGGGGTATCGGTTGGGGCTGGCGGAGTAGCTGGGAGGCCCCAGCTCACTTCATCCCGAGCGAAGCGAGGGACCTTCTCAACGGGGTCTCGACCCCCGGGTGAGAAGATCCCTCGGTCGCTTCGCTCCCTCGGGATGACGACCGTCACGCGCGCAGGACACGCGTACAGCCCCAGCAGCTCCTTGATCGCCTCCCCCAGCTTCCTCCCCAGCTCCTCGATCGGATCCTCCGGCGGAGCCTCATGTTCCCGGCACAACTGCTTCGGCTCCGTCCCCGGCTTGAACCACTCCTTCTGGATGACCGGACACCACTGATTGGCGAGATCGCCGTTGTAGGCGTCGATGTTCCGGCTCACCATGCCCGCCGGAGGAGCCCACTCGGTGCCCGGACGCTCCTTCCACCCGTTGCGATAGAACGCGGCCCACGCAGGTGCCGCGAAGCGGCCACCGGAGGCATTGGTCGCGATCGGACGCGGCGAGTCGTAGCCGAACCAGACGACCGCGACGATCGACGGTGTGTATCCCACGAACCAGACGTCCGCGCCGTTGTTGGTGGTGCCGGTCTTTCCCGCGACCGGTCCGGTCACGTTCAACTCGCGCAAGACGCTCCCGGTCCCGGCATCCACGACGGAGCGCAGCATGGAGGTGAGCTGGAACGCCTCGGACGGCGCGATCACGCGATCGGGCTTGGCCTTCGGGGCTTGCCAGAGGACCGTGCCGTCAGGCGTCTCGATGCGGCGCACGAGCGACGGTCGAACGCGCAGGCCTCCGTTGGCGAACGGCACGTACGCCGCGGCCAGCTCGAGCGGGGTCACCTCCAGCGCACCGAGCGCCATGGCGGGCACCGGATCGAGACGGCTGTGAATCCCCGCGCGCCGCGCCAGCTCGGCGACCCGCTGCTCTCCGACCGCGTGGCTCAGTCGCACGGTGGCGGCATTGGCTGAGCGCATCAGGGCGCGCCGCAGCGTGATCGGGCCGGCGTACTCTCCGCCGAAATTCGCGGGACGCCAGACCTGCTCCCCATCGGTGACCGCGACGGGAGAGTCGTCTATCACCGACGCCGGGGTGAAGCCGTCAGTGAGCGCCGCGGCATAGACGAAGGGCTTGAAGGCCGAGCCCGGCTGGCGGCGCGCGTCGAGCGCGCGATTGAAGCCGGGTCGCGCGTGCCGGCGGGCGCCGACGAGCGCGCGAATCTCGCCCTGCCGAGTGTCCAGCGCGACGAGCGCACCTTCCAGGGCCTCGCCTTCGCGCGCATACCGCGGTCCCGCGGCGCGCTCGATCGCCGCCGCTCGGTCACTCACCGCCCGCTCGGCGGCACGCTGCGCCCGGGCGTCCAGTGTGGTGTGGACGACGAGATCGCCTGCTCCCCCGGCATCGCCAAGGACGGAATCCACCAGCTCGCGAACCGGGTCGAGCGCGTAGGACGGCTCACGACGTGGGCGCCAGCCATTGCGGGCGATCCGAAGCGTTTCGGATCGGGCGCCGGCCGCACGGGCGCTGGTGATGTAGCCCTCCCGGGCCATGAGCAGCAGCGCCAGGTCGCGCCGGGCGGTGGCGCGCTCGGGGTGGCGCCGGGGCGCGTACAGCGAGGGACCTCGCGCGATGCCGGCCAAGGTCGCGGCCTCGCCCAGGGTCAGGCTCTCCACGCTCTTCCCGAAGAGGTCCCGGCTCGCGGCCTCGACTCCGTAGGTCCCGTTGCCGAGATAAATGACGTTGAGGTAGAGCTCGAGGATGCGCTGCTTGGAGAGTGCACGCTCGAGCCGGCGAGCCAGCTCCAGCTCGATCAGCTTCCGCCGGAGCGTACGCTGGCCACTCAGATGGGGTAGAAATGCGCTCCGCACCACCTGCATGGTGATGGTGCTGAAGCCCTCGCGGACGTCGAGCGATCGCAGGTTGCGCCAGGCGGCTCGGCCGGCACTCCGCCAGTCGATGCCGTGGTGGTAGTAGAAGCGACGGTCCTCGACCGCGATGAACGCGGCTCGCACATGCTTCGGCACCCGCGCCAGCGGAACATTGAGCCTGCGGACGTGGGTGAGACGGCCCAACAGCACTCCGTTCCGATCGAGGATGCGACTGCCCTCGCTCGGCCGGAAGGCCTGAAGCTCCGCAGTGCTGGGGCACCCGGCGAAGCCGCAGGTGCGCATGTAGGACCAGGCAGTGAGCGCCAGAACGAGCAGGACGCCGACTGCGAGGAGAGCCAAGCGAAACGGCCCCGCCAGGCGGGGCCGTCGCGACAGCCATCGGTTCAACACCCGAGCTCAGCTCCCGCGAGGGGCCTCACCTGACGACCCCATGCCCTCCGTTGTTTCACTTTGAGACTCTCGGGAACCGAACCCATTGGCTTCCGACCGCTGGTGCTGGAAACGCTCCCACCGGTCGCCGGCCCGGCGCCGGAAATCGACGGCGGCATCCCGGGCTCGCGCGCGGGCCGGACCGGCGCGCTCGCTCGACAGGAAGTAGGTTGCCGCGACCCCCGCCGCGACCGCCAGGATGCTTCCGAGGACCGAGGACTCGTCCTCTTCCTCGTCTTCATCGCTCAAGCCATCGAGCAGCTCGGCTTCGCGCGCGCGGAGCTGTTCCAGGCGCGACCGCATGCGCTCCCGCGCCCGCCCGCCGAACTCCTGTACCCCTTCCAGTCCTTCGCCGAGCTCGCTCCCGAGCGCGGAAATTCGGTGGCGAAGGCGTCGCCGGGTCCTGGTGCCGGCTTCCGGGGCCGCAAGGAGGCCGATCCCCACGCCCAGCGCCGTGCCCAGGACGACGGCACCAAGCCCCAGTCCCACCCGGGAGCGCCGCCCGCCGGTCTCGTCGTCGTCGAACCTGCGGTATTGTTTGCTCATGCACCCTCCCATCGCCGGGCCGCCGGCGAGCTGTCTCGACAACCGGTCCGGGCCCAGGCCCGGACGATGAACCTCTCGGACTCTAATCAATCATGGGAGCGAAGGAAACATCTTGCATTCCACCAAGCTTCGCGAAAAACGCACCTCTCATCCGGTCCCGTGGGGCGGATCCCTGGCCTTTGGCGAGAGATTGGCAAAGTCTTGCACCCAATGGTGTCTTGGGTTGTAAGTGATTTGATTGCGGTCGATTAGGTTTTCAGCTTGGCCGCTTCCAGAGAGCAGAATTTCGAGCGCGGGGTCTCGGGAGCACGGATCTGGCACCTGAGGTAGGGCAGCCAGCCGCCGTCGCTCCCCGATCCACGAACTGATAGAGCCGACCATGTATCTCGTCGAGTTGAGGCCAGGGAAGGAAGAGCTGTATCGGACGGGCGACGATCTCGCCGCCGCCATCCGGCGGGGAGACGTGGACGTCCATTCCCGGATCTACCACCGGGCCACCTCGAAGTGGATTTCCATCACGCTGCACCCGCATTACAAAGCGATCGCGACGATGAAGCCACCCGCCGCTCCTCCTGCCCCAGCGCAGGATCGCGGGAGCTGGACCTATCTGAACGCGCAGAGCGAGACCCTGGAAGGCGCCAATCCGGAGACCGAGCGCGACCATCACCAGGGCGCTCCGGAGGCGGGCGGCGCTCCGGCGGTCGAGCGTCAGTCCCGTCCATGGCGCCGGCTCTTCGCCCTCAGCGTCGCGGGGTTGGCGCTCCTGTTCGGCGTGCAGCTCGCCTTCTCCGGGCCGAGACCGCCATGGGCGGGCAGCGGGGCAGAGATACCGGCCATCCCCGCGGTGGACCAGGAGGACGAGCCGAGCCGGAGCGAGCAGGTGATCTCGCTCGCCAGCACGTCGAGCTGGGAGGATGAGAGCGCGGAGGAGGAGCCCGAGCAGCCGGTGAAGCCTCGACACACGTTGCCCCGCGCGCCGGCCATCCGGATGAAGACGCTGGCTGAAGTGTTGCCCACCGGCGAGAAGTCGGCCGCGCCGGCGACCGACGCGACGGTCGAGGCCCTGATCCAGCGCTACACCGCGGCCCACGATTCCGCGTTGAGCCGGCTCGCCAGCGGGATCCGGGTGGCGCGTCTGACCCAGATGCTCGCGTCGTCCCGACTCACACCCGACGGCGGAGTCACCGAGACCCGGCTCGGGCTCGCCGGGTTCGCCAATTTCATGCGGGTGTACCGGCAGCAGAAGGAGCTGATCGAAGGCGAGTACCAGGACAGCTTTTCGGCGATGGCGAAGGAGCAGCGCTGGTCCACCAAGGCCTTGCGGCAGTGGCACACCCGTCAGGTTCCGAAAGAGTCTCCCGCGCTCGTCGCGCTGAGCTCGAGACTGCTCCTCGGCGTGGACAGCGTGCTCGCGCTGCTCACGGAGCAGGCGGGTGCCTATCGCCTGGGGGACGGCACCATCGCGTTCGAGGATATCGATGCCTCGCGGCGATACAGCCGGCTGCGGCGGCACGTGAGCTCGCTGATCGATTCCACCCGGATTGCCGGCGGTGAGGAGTCGGTGGGACCGACGAACTACCTGTTGCAGGCCATCGGAACTACGCGTCTGCCGCGGGAGATTTGAAGGCGGTCCGCCCGGACCTACGCAGCGCTTCCCGTACCACCTGAATCGAGGCCCCGGTCATGACCCGCTCGGCGAGCGCACGCTCGCCGCGGGCGACCAGGGCCTCGAACGCTTCCCGGGGCGACACGCCCGCGCGCCGGGAGCCATGATGATCGGTGGACACCAGGTCCACCAGCCCGTGGGCGACCATCTCCCACGCCAGCCGCATCGATCCGGGATTGTGCCCGCGATAGTGTCCGGTAAAGCTGCCCGCGTTCACCTGGAGCAGGGCGCCCAGCCTGCGCCACCGGCGCATCTGCTCGACCGGGTCGATTCCCTCGAGGTAGCGATAGCGCTCGGGGTGGGCGACGATGATCCCTCGTCCGGCCGCGACCGCCGCCCGCACCACGTCCTCATGCGTGCCCTGCAGGTCGAACCCGAACTCCACGAGCATCCATCGCGTCCCTGCCAGGCCGATATCCCTCCGATTGGCCACTCGGCGCAGGCTCTCCGCGTCCGGCGCCCAGATCTCCTGACCCAGGCCGATGGCCGGCAGGTCGGCGCGGTCGGCGATGGCCGCCGACACCTCGTCGAAGGCGTCCCGATGAAGGGCCAGCTGCCGATCGACGGCGGCGTCCGAAATCAGGTGAGGGAGGAGCAGGTGGGGGGTGGTAACCAGTGCGGAGACCCCTTCGGCGCGGAGCGCGGAGAGCGAGGTCAGCGCCTCGTCCACCGATTCGACGCCGTCGTCTACGCCGGGTACCAGGTGGCTGTGGACGTCGAGAAAGGACGGAAGATCGGTTGAGGGCATGCAGGAAAACTAGGCAACTGTCGGGCCAAAAGTGGCCCGAACGAAGCTAGCGCTGTGCCCGCCGCACCAATTCCTTCTGCCACAGCAGTATCTGAAGCTGTAACGCGGTTACCGTCGAGCTCATGGCCGTTTCCTCCCTGCGGTTTGAAAGGGGAGTTGTCCCCGTTTGGTTCCCTGCTCTAGTCTTCTCCATGACCACCGCCCGACGTACCCACGGTTTCCGCGAGTCCGTCATCCGCGGCATGACCCGGCTCGCCCGCGAATACAACTCGATCAACCTGGCGCAGGGATTCCCCAACTTCCCCGCGCCCGCGGCGCTCAAGGAAGCCGCGGCGCGCGCCATCCACGACGACATCAACCAGTACGCCATCACCTGGGGCGCTCAGCACCTCCGGGAGGCGCTGGCACGGAAGTACGCGGCGTGGTACGCGCTCGAGGCGGATCCGGACCGCGAGATCACCGTCACCTGCGGCGCGACCGAAGCGATGATCGCTACGCTACTCGCCGTGGTGGACCCGGGCGACGAGGTCATCGTGTTCGAGCCGTTCTACGAGAACTACGGCCCGGACACGATCCTCGCCGACGCGCGTCCCGTCTTCGTTCCCCTCGAGCCCGGCAAGCCGCTGGACCTGGATCGGCTCGCCGGGGCGTTCTCCCCTCGGACCCGCGCCATCATCGTCAACACGCCCAGCAATCCGTCGGGACGGGTGCTCACCCGAGGCGAGCTCGAGGCGATCGGCGACCTCTGCGTCCGTTATGATACGCTCGCCGTCACCGACGAGATCTACGAGCACATCCGCTTCGTCGGCGACCACATCCCGATCGCCACCCTCCCCGGCATGCGGGAGCGCACGATCACCATCAGCGGCGCGTCGAAGACCTTCAGCGTCACGGGATGGCGGGTGGGATGGATCGTGGCTCCGGCGGAAATCACCGACGCGATCCGGAAGGTGCACGATTTCCTGACCGTCGGAGCTCCGGCCCCGCTGCAGGAGGGCGTCGCCGTCGCGCTGGACCAAATGGACCAGTCGTTCTACACCGGCCTCGCCGACAGCTATCGGGCGAGGCGCGACCTGCTGCTCTCCGCGCTCGTCGCCTCGGGCTTCAAGTGCGCACCACCGGAAGGGGCGTACTACGTCCTCGCCGACTACGGCGACCTCTCCGACCTGGACGACACGGCCTTCTCGGTGTGGCTCTCCCGCGAGGTCGGCGTCACGCCGGTGCCGGGCTCGAGCTTCTTCTCCCGGGGCAGCAAACGTCCCCTGGTGCGATTCGTGTTCTGCAAGACGGAGGACGTATTGGCCGAGGCGGCGCGCAGGCTGACCGGAGTTCGCGGGGTAGAACGCGGAGCCGACGAGGCGGTAAAGAGCGGACTCCAGCGGTGATCCCTCCCGGCCTTGCCGTCGTGACCGGAGGCTCGACGGGCATCGGGCGGGAGTTCTGCGTCCAGCTCGCGGCGCGGGGGCACGACCTGCTGGTGGCGGCTCGCGATGGCGGTCGCCTGGAGGCGCTCGCCACCGAGCTGCAAGGCAGGTTCGGAATCGACGTCGAGCCATTCCCGGCCGACCTGTCCCGTGAGGACGAGATCGAGCGTCTGGCCGGCCGCATCACCACTGTCTCCTCGCTCAGCCTCCTCGTGAACAATGCCGGGTTCGGTACTCGGGGCACCCTGCTGGAGGCCGACCCGGAACGTCAGGCACAAATGCTCCGGCTGCACAGCATGGCGCCGATGCGGCTCACGACGGTGGCGCTGCCGCTGCTGGTCGGCCGGAAGGGAGGCGCGGTCATCAACGTCTCGTCCGTCGCGTCCTTCATCTACTCCGCCGGCAACGCCAACTACTGCGCCACGAAGGCTTACCTCACGACCTTCACCGAGGGGATCGCCGAAGAGCTCCGGGGGACCGGGGTTCAGGCGCAAGCGCTCTGCCCGGGCTTCACCATCACCGAGTTCCAGCAGCGCAAGGGAGACAGCACCTCGGGAAGGCCAGGGTTCCTCTGGCTCACCGCGGAAAGCGTCGTCCGAGCATCACTTCGGAGTCTCGACCGGGGTGGTCCGACAGTCTGCATTCCGGGCCTTGGCTACCGGGTATTGGTGGGTCTAATCCGGCATCTGCCCCGCAGCGTGCTCGGGAAGGTCGGCGCATGGCGTCGGTCTCGACAAGGGGCCTGAGGCGAGCTCCGTCTATGTTCGGTTTGGAACGAGGTTGACGACGACGCCGGCAAGGGCAATCATGGTGTAGGCGGCTGGTGTGACTCGGCATGAATGCTTCGTCTCCCGAAGCTGAGAATGGATATTCCGTGGTCAGGATCCGGAGGACATATGCGTAGCGCGCTGGGCTTGGCGGCGTTTTCGGCAGGTCTGCTGGCGTGCGGCACCGCTCAGGTGGAGCGGGGCACGGCCACGGGGGCGCTCAAGCGCGACATCACGCTTCAGAGCTCGGCGACGCCGGAGCTCGAGGTGGCGTCGGCTGTCGAGCTCGGTCGGCCCGAGCCGAACAAACAGCCCAGTCCGAGAAGGCAGCCATCACCCAAGCCCACCCTGGCCCCGACCACGCGCGAGTCCGCGCCAGAGGCGGCCCCGGCGCCCGAATTGGTGGCCGCGCCAGTTCCCGTGGCGGTCGCCGAGGCGCCGACGCCGGCTCCCGCCCCGAGTGGAAGGGAATTGGCGCCCGGGCAGACCGTGAAGGTCCTGCCGGCCGCCGCCGGGCCCGGTAGTGCCGGGCCCGCCGACGTGTACCTGCCCACCGGAGCTGGTGAGGGCATCAAGGCAGGCGGTGGTCACTGCCCGACGCCGCCCCGGCGGGGAAGACCAATCGGCATCGTGGGATACCGCTAGGTCCAGCTGGGTGGGGCGGACAATATCACGACAGTCCATGAGGGGTAGCCAGAGGGCTACCCCTTTGGTTATTGTACAGTTTCGTTCGCTACCACATACGCTTCCAAGCCTTCAGCCTACCTCGGCGGACTCTTCGCCTGGGGTCTGGAAGCGTGGGCCCATCATCAATGCAGAGCGGGGAGGTACGCATGAGGTACGCTTGGCTGATCGTGCTCGCCGTCGTGGCGACGACCGGATGCAACCAAGCCGAATTGAAGAAGGCGCTGGCTGAAGCCAAGTCGGCCGAGGCCCAGAAAGACAGCCTTCTCACTGAAGTGCTCGAGACCACGCAGTTCGTGAGCGACATGAACAGCGAGCTCGCCAAGGCAAAGAGCATCACGGTCAAGTCGGCAGGCACCGATCCCGGCGTACCTGGCGCCAAGAAGGATCGCGAGGAGCGGATCGCCGCCCTGCAGCGCGTGAAGGCGGTCATCGCCAAGCTGAATGAGAGCGAGGCCAAGCTCGCGCAGACCGAGAGCCGGGCCCGTAACTCGCGGCAGCGGAACGCTCGCCTCCTCGCCCAGATCGAGACCTACAAGAAGACGATGGAAGACCTGAAGACCACCGCCGAACAACAGAAAACCGAGTACGAAGCCGCGCTGGCCGAGAAGGACACCCAGATCGCCAGCCTCGCTGGCCGGGTGGACACGCTGAGCAGCGAGAACACCCGCCTCAGCAGCGACAAGGCGGCGCTCGCCGACACCGTCGGCAACCTCACGGCGTACAAGAACACGGTCTACTACGCGGTGGGGACCAAGGACGAGCTCGTGAAGAAGGGCGTCGTCACGAAGGAAGGGTCCAAGTTCCTGGTCTTCGGCGGCAGCAGGCTGGAGCCCGCGCGGAATCTCAACCCCGAGGCCTTCACCGCGATCGACAAGACTCAGCAGAGGTCGATCCCGCTTCCCCGGACGGACAAGAAGTACAAGATCATCAGCCGGCAGAGCCCGAGCTATCTCTCGTCGGCCGTCAAGGACGGCAAGGTGAGTGGCAGCGTCGAGATCGCCCAGCCGGAGGAGTTCTGGGCCGCGTCGAAGTACCTGATCCTGGTTCAGGACTGAGCGACGGAGTGCGGCGCTAGCCGCTCGGCAGGGTGAGGCGCGGGCCAGCGGAAATCGCTGGCCCGCGTTTTCGTTTGTCGAGGGGTTGAAGCTCGCGGTGCAAATTGGCCGCTGTCGAGCGAGTGCTCAGCACCTATTGTAAAAAATCATTACTCCATATCTATACATATAACGATGTTATACAACGAGATAGAAGAAATGTTGTCAACATACTCGACATTCAATGGGGAAATGTGTCGTGTGTTGAGAAACTCCCCGCCCCCGGCGTGACCCCGGACACGGGCCACGACCTCCCAATCGCGTACTTTGTCACCCATTGAAGTGACAGGTAAGGCGACTTCGAAACGGCTCTAACGGGAGGTTTTTATCGTGCGCAACGCTACCCTGGCCGCGGCTATCGCAGCCGTCGTGGCCGTCAGTGCCTGCCAGAAGACGGGTGAGGGAGAATACAAGGTCGAGAAGCCGGTCGTGGGGACCGAGACCGACACCATCGAGACACCGAGTGTCGAGACCGGCACGGCCAAGGACACCCTCAGCGTGCCCGACGTGGACGTGAACACGGAGAAGAAGGAAGTCACGGTTCCAAAGGTCGACGTGAAGACTCCGGATGAGCGGAAGGCCGAAGCCCAGTAAATTTCTCCGCCATTCGTGCCGACGCCGCGGTTCCTCCACGGGACCGCGGCGTTCTTCTTGTGCGCGTATATTGTCCCACCGGGCGGCCCCCATGCCCAAGCGTTTCCGATCGGCACATCCCGGGAGATCCGCATGACGCGCTGGTCATGGCTGGCCGCGGTCGCACTGATGGCTGGAGGCCCCGGCCTCTCCGCGGGCCAGGACGTGACCGCGATCCGAGCCGGCCGGCTGGTGGACGTGGAGAAGGGCCAGATCCGGCGCGACCAGATCATCCTCGTGCGAGGAGACCGGATCGAGTCCATCCAGCCTGCCTCGTCCCGGATTCCTTCCGGGGCCCGGGTAGTAGATCTCTCGAAGTACACCGTTCTGCCGGGACTCATCGACTGCCACACGCACCTGATCGGCGAGGCGGAGCTGTCCGATGTGCTGCTTCCGCTCGAGCGCTCCGCCGCCCAGGAGGCGTTCAGCGGCGTGCGGAACGCCCGCGCGACGCTGCTCGCCGGGTTCACGACGGTGCGCGACATCGGGACCTACCGGGCCTTCGTGGATGCCGCGCTGCGGGATGCCATCGAGGACGGCACGGTGATCGGCCCCCGGATGGCGGTCGCCGGCGCCTACGTGACGGTCACCAAGGGCGCGGGCGAGGTCGTGGGCGCGGCGAACGACGTCACCATCCCTGCGGAGTTCCGCTTCGGCGTCGCGAACTCGGTGGACGAGGTCCGGGAGCGGGTACGGGCGCTGCTCAACGGCGGGGCCGACTTCATCAAGATCCTGGCGACCGGCGCGGTGTTGACCAAGGGCACCAAGCCCGGGGTCTCGGAGTACACGCGAGGCGGAGCTGCGCGCGGCGGTGGAGCAGGCGGCGGAGTACGGTGCCTTCGTCGCGGCGCACGCCCACGGCGCCGAAGGGATCAAGCGGGCGGTGCGCGCCGGGGTGCGCTCGATCGAGCACGGGTCGCTGATCGACGACGAGGGCATCGCCCTGATGAAGGAGCGCGGTACCTGGCTGGTGGCGGACATCTATAACGGGGACTACATCGCTACGGTCGGCCTGGAGCAGAAATGGCCGGCGGAATTCCTTCGGAAGAACGAGGAGACGACCGAGGCCCAGCGCGCCGGCTTCCGAAAGGCGGTGGCGGCCGGCGTGAGGATCGCGTACGGTACCGACAGCGGGGTCTACCCCCATGGCCTCAACGCGCGACAGCTTCCCTACATGGTCCGCTACGGGATGACCCCGATGCAGGCGATCCAGGCCGCGACCCTCTCGGCCGCGCAGCTCATGTCCTCGAACGGCAGGATCGCGGTCGCCGCCGCCACCCCGGCTCAACCCGACGAGATCTTCGCTGTCGAGGGTGGCGAGCTGCGCAAGCTCAGCAACCAGAATGACGCGTGGCTCGCCGAGGTGCGGCTGGCGCCGGTCGAGGAGATCTCGGTTCGAAGCCGGGACGGCACGGGATATCCACGGCTTCATGGTGAAGCCGCCCGACTACCGACCGGGTCGGCGCTATCCCACCATCCTGCGGATCCATGGCGGGCCCGTCTGGCAGTACTATCATGATTTCGCGAACCTCGACTGGCAGGTGTTCGCCGCGAACGGCCATGTCGTGCTCGGCATGAACCCTCGGGGCAGCTCCGGTCGCGGCGAGAAGTTCGCGACGGGGATCTGGGCCGCGTGGGGCGAAAAGGATGCCGAAAACGTCCTCGCGGGCGTGGATTGGGCGGTCAAGCAGGGCATCGCGGACCCCGAGCGGCTCGGCGTCGGCGGATGGAGCTACGGAGGAATGCTGACCAACCAGGTGATCGCGCGGGACCGCCGATTCAAGGCGGCGACGTATCAGGCGCTCAAGAGCATGGGCCGGGAGACGCAGCTCATCGTCTATCCCGGCGAGTCCCACGAGATCCGGCGGCTCAGCTTCGTCGCCGACCGCACGAGCCGGTATCTCGGCTGGTACGGCAAGTACCTCGGCGGCAGCGCCGGGGCGGCGGCCGCGCAACGCTGATGTACGGCACCGTCCTCGCCCTTGGAGCCATGGTGCTCATGGCCTGTGTCCACCGGGGATCGGGGGAGGAGGTCGAGGGCGCGAACGCCGAGATCGCTCTGGAGGTGGAGAGCCACAACTGGAGCGACATCGTGATCTATCTGGTGAAGGGGAGCTCGACCGAGCGGCTCGGCACGGTGGGCGCGCTGAGGACGGAGACATTCGTGTTTCCCTTCCGCCGCCTCGGTATCGGCGGCGACGTCCGTCTCCGTGCCGACCCCATCGGCGACCCGGAATTCTTCACCAGCGAGAACCTGAACGTGCAGCCCGGCCAGTGGATCAAGTGGACGCTGGAGAACGACCTGTCGAGGTCGTTCCTGGGGGTGTACTGAGGGATGGCGGAACCGGGTAACGAGAGGCGAGTGCATCCCGAATGAAGAAGCGAGGGATTTTCTTCACCCGGGTCCGAGCCAGGCAAAAAAAGATCCCTCGCTTCCCCCTAGGATCGTGCAGGCCCCGGCTGCTGCGGCGGGCCGCCTAGGGGTTTCGGTCCAAACATCCCACCGAGTTCGGGTTGTTCTCTTCCTCGATCGGAATGGGCAGGTTCACGTCGCGCGGATGCCTGCGTAGCGGTCCAAGCACCGCGGGCAGCGCTGATGCGGAGTGTAGTGCCAATGTGGCCATGACCGGTCGCGTTGTCTAGCCGCACTGGCTTGACGCTTTTTCCCGGGATGGGTATCTAGGAGACGGCCGATTCCACCCTGCAGTCACGCCCGGCGGGCGCGTCCCGCGCGACGCCGGTCTCCTGATGAAATGGAGGTCCTACGTGCGATCCATAGTCAGGATAGGCACAGGCACCCTGCTGGCCGCGATCGTCGGCGTCACCTCGGCGGGCGCGCAGGCAGGCACGATCCGCGGCAGCGTGACCGACAGCAGCGGCGGTTCGATCCCCAACGCGACCGTGTCGGTCGAGGGGACCGGTTTCCGCGCCGCGACCGCCAACGACGGCACCTATCACATCCGGGGCGTACCCCCGGGCACGTACCAGGTTCGGGCGCGGGCGATCGGCTACCAGGCCGCCGCGGTGCAAGTCGCGCTCACCCCGGGTGAGGACGCGACGCAGGACTTCTCCCTCGCCCGGGGCGTTACGGTGCTCGCGCCGATTGACGTGGTCATCGGATCGCGCGCGCGGCACACCGCCGCCGAGGAGCTGGCCGTGCCGGTGGACGTGTTCCCGGCCGAGCAGCTTCAGCAGCAGGGAAGCACCGAGACCGGCGTCATCCTCCAGGCGCTCTCCCCATCCATCAACTTCCCCCGGCAGAGCGTGACGGACGCAGGCGACATCGTGCGACCGTTCACTCTCCGTGGACTCAGCCCGGACCATACGCTCGTGCTGCTCAACGGCTGGCGGCGACACCAGACGGCGCTGGTGAACAACTTCACCTACGGCATGGGGGCCGGCTCTAGCGGCGTGGACCTCAACGCCTTGCCGGCGAGCGCCCTCGACCGGATCGAGGTGCTGCGCGACGGCGCCTCGGCCCAATACGGCTCGGACGCGATCGCGGGGGTCGTCAACGTGGTGCTCAAGGACGGCCTGTTTACCCCGTTCGTGAACGCGGACGTAGGGCGCTATTCCACCGGGGACTATCAGGACGACGGCACGACCACGAACGTGAACGGCGGGTGGGGAATCCCGCTTGGCGGCGGCAGCCTTGGCCTGTTCGCCGAGTACCGGGACCGGGAGGCGACCAACCGGGCCTGGGCCGATCCGTTCGAGGACGCGGGCACAGGCCTCACCGACGTGATCGACGACAAGGGCCAGGTCGTCGAGAAGAACAACCCGGTGGATCAGCCGAATCACCACTGGGGCGACGGGGTGGAGGAGGACATCCTCACGTTCGCCAACTTCCGCATGCCGCTGAGCCAATCGGGCTCCAGCGAGCTCTACGCCTTCGGCGGCTACGGACATCGCGACGGGACCGGCAACGCCTTCCGCCGGTACGCGGGCAACAACCGGAACTGGCCCGAGCTCTATCCCCTCGGGTTCCTGCCCACCTTCAGCGGTCAGGCGACCGACTGGTCGGGCGCAGGCGGTCTGCGAGGCGTGGTCTCGGGCTGGAACTACGACCTCGGCGCCGAGTTCGGGCACAACGATTTCGACTACGACATGACCACGACAAACAACGCGTCGCTGGGACCATGTCTCGAGACTCCCTGCGCGCCGGGTCCCGACCGCATCCTCGGCACCGCCGATGATCCGGGGATTCCGAACCAGCTGTCCTTCTTCTCGGGAAATGTCGAGCGCGAGGAATTCATCGCGGCGGTCAATGTAGCTAGACCGGTCAGCGTCGGGCTGCCCAACCCGCTCAACCTCGCCTTTGGCGCGGCGTTCCGCCGGGAGCAATACGGGATCACCGCCGGAGAGACTGCCTCCTGGATCAATGGGTTTCACCTGCCTCAGGACAGCGTCGGCGACGACGGCGTGTTCGGGACGCTAGACGATAACCTGGACGCGGCGCCCACGGGCTCGTCCGGCTTCCCCGGCTTCACGCCCGACGACGAGACCGACCGCGACCGCACCAACTTCGGGCTCTACGCCGACGCGGAGACGGATCTGTCGGACAAGGTGCTGGCCAACGTGGCGGCCCGGTTCGAGAGCTACAGCGACTTCGGAGAGCGGATCAGCGGCAAGGTGGCGATGCGGTACCAGCCGTCCCCCCGAGTCACGCTGCGGGCCGCGGTCGGCACGGGCTTCCGGGCCCCCGGTCTGAGCCAGGTGGCGTTCCGGAAGGTGGTGACCAACGTCATCGCGGATCAGTTCATCGAGGTCGGGATCTTCCCCGTGGACGACCCGGCGGCGCTGGCCCTCGGCTCCCAGCCGCTCCAGGAGGAGACGTCGTTCAACTTCAGCGGCGGCGTTGCCTTCAGCCCCGCCGAGAACTTCTTCCTCACCGTGGACTATTTCCACATCCGCATCGATGACCGGATCCTGCTGGGAGCCACGTTCGACGACTCGGTCACAGTGGCGATCCTGGCGGCCCAGGGGATCACCGACATCGGCGGGGTGCAATACTTCACCAACGGGCTGAACACGCGGACCCAGGGCGTGGATGTCACGGCCAACCTGCGGGTCCCGGCAGGTGCAAACGGGATGCTCGTCTTGAATGGCTCGCTCAACTTCACCAAGAACGAGATCACCGACGTGGATCCGCTTCCCCAGGTGTTGCAGGATGCCGGCTCGACCGAGCCCGGGCTGCTCGACTCGGTCACCGTGATCGGCATCGAAGACGAGCGGCCGGACTGGCGCGGCACGCTGCAGGCGAACTATGACCAGGGCCGTTTCAGCGCGCTGGGTCGGTTCTCCTACTTCGGCGGGTTCTCCTCGGCTCAGCCCGGGTTCTGCGATCTGTGTCGGGAGGAGTACGGCGGGAAGGGGCTGGTGGATGCCGAGGTGGGCTACCGGTTCAATCAGATCAAGCTCGCCATCGGCGCGCGGAATCTGTTCGACACGTACCCCGACTCACCCAGCTCGCAGGTCGTGGTGGACGACGACGGAAGCACCGCCAAGGACTTCAACGACAACTTCGGGACGTTCCCCTGGGCGGCGGCCTCGCCGTTCGGGTACAACGGGCGGTTCGTGTACGCGAGGACGGAGATTCAGCTGGGCTGGTAGCACGACGGCGGGAAGGTCGCGACGGCGGAAGGTACGCGAACAGCCCTTACCTCATCCCGAGCGCAGCGAGGGACCTTCTCACCGGGCTTCGAACCCTGGGTGAGAAGGTCCCTCGGTCGCTTTCGCTCCCTCGGGATGACGTAGGGGCTCTGCGCAGCTCTTGCATACAGCCGTACTGCCGTAGCGCCGCCCTACCCACCCCTCCATGCCCGAGGTAGGTTTCCCCACCTGTTTCCAACGCCTCTACATGACCGCATCCTACGATCTCATCATCATCGGTGGTGGCCACAACGGGCTCGTGACAGCGGCGTACGCCGCCCGCGCCGGCGTCAAAGTGCTGGTGCTCGAGCGCCGTGAAGTGCTGGGCGGAGCCTGCGTGACCGAGGAGATCTGGCCCGGCTGCAAGGTCTCCACTGCGGCCTATGTCAACAGCCTCCTCCGTCCCGAGATCATTCGGGACCTCGAGCTGAAGCGACACGGGTTCCAGATGTTGCCCCGGAGTCCGTCGTCGTTCACGCCCTTTCCCGACGGCCGCTCGCTGCTGCTCGGTCCCGACAAGGCGCTCACCCATCGCGAGGTCTCCAAGTTCTCGACCAAGGACGCGGTCGCGCTGCCCAAGTACGAGGCGATGCTGGAGCGGGTGGCGGACTTCCTCGAGCCGACCCTGGTCCAGACGCCGCCGAACCCGTGGTCGTTCCGGCCGTCCAACCTGATGCAGCTCGCGAAGCTGGGACTTGCGTTCGTCAAGCTCGGCCCCGAGGGGCAGCGGGCGGTCGAGATCCTGACCGGGGCGGCGACTCCGATTCTCGACCGCTGGTTCGAGTCGGAGCAGCTCAAGGTGACGCTCGCGACCGACGCGATCATCGGCGCGATGGCGTCGCCCTCGATGCCGGGGACGGCCTACGTCCTGTTCCATCACGTGATGGGCGAGTGCGACGGGGTCCGCGGCGTGTGGGGCTACGTGCGCGGTGGCATGGGAGGCATCAGCAATTCGATCGCCCGCGCCGCGCGGGAGAAGGGTGCGGAGATCCAGACCAATGCCGAGGTGGTCAGGATCCTGGTGAAGGACGGGGCGGTGCGGGGTGTGGCCCTGAAGGATGGCACCGAGATCCACGCGTCCCGGGTGGCGTCGGGGGTGGACGCGAACGTCACGTTCCTCAAGCTCATGGAAGCGGGCGCTCTGCCCGAGTCCTTCGTGGAGTCCGTCCGGCACATCGACTACGCCAGCGCGAGCTGCAAGATCAACCTGCTCCTCTCCGAGCTCCCCGATTTTACCGCGGTTCCCGGCACCGCTCCCGGTCCCGCAGCACCGCGGCACGATCCACATCTCGCCCACGATGGAGTACATCGAGCGCGCCTACGACGACGCGAAGTACGGGCGACCGTCGGCGCAGCCCATCATCGAGGCCACCATCCCCTCGGTGCTGGACGACACGCTGGCCCCGCCGGGCCAGTATGTCATGTCGATGTTCACCCAGTACTTCCCTTACAGGCTTGCGCCGGGGCTGTCGCTGGAGCAGGAGAAGGAGAAGTATGCCGATCGCTGCTTCGACCTGATGAACCAGTACGCGCCCAACTTCAAGCGGTCGGTCATCGCGCGGCAGGTGCTGTCACCGGTAGACCTGGAGCAGCGCTTCGGGCTGACCGGCGGAAACATCATGCAGGGCGTCATGTCACTCAGCAGCCTGTCGTTCATGCGGCCGGTGCCGGGGTATGCGGACTATCGGACGCCGGTCCCCGGACTCTACCTGTGCGGTGCGGCGACGCACCCGGGTGGCGGGGTCATGGGCGCCTGCGGGTACAACGCGGCCCGGGAGATTCTGAGGGATATGCGGCGGTAGGGCGCTCTACTTCATCCCGAGCGGAGCGAGGGATCTTGCCCGCGGCGCTCGAGCCATTCCGGAGCAAGGTCCCTCGCTGCGCTCGGGATGAAGCGTGGCAGCGCGTCGCACGAGCCCGAAGCGCAATCACATGTACGCGATCCGAGCCACCATGCCGGACCACCGTCTCACTGTCCTCGATGCGCTCTCCAAGCTCCCCGGTCCCTCGGGCGAGCGGTACGTCGAGCTGTTCAAGCACGGGACGCTCAGCATCGAGCTCTATGCCCCGCGCGGGACCGATCCGCAGACCCCGCACACCCGCGACGAGGTGTACGTGGTGGCCACCGGAAGCGGGGAGTTCGTCAATGGCGGGGTCCGGCATCGCTTCGGCCCGGGAGATCTGCTGTTCGTCCCGGCCAACGTGCCGCATCGGTTCGAGAAGTTCACCGACGATCTCGCGGTGTGGGTGATGTTCTATGGGCCCGAAGGCGGCGAGGCCGACCAGGTGAGCACCCTGGAACGCACACTGCACCGTGACTTCTACCTGTCCGACTCCCTCTTCGCGCTCGAGAAGGAACGCATCTTCTGCCGGGAGTGGCTCTGCGTCGGACGGGAGGAGGAGCTTCCCTCGCCCGGCGACTACGTGGCGCACGACGTGGCCGGCGAGAGCGTGCTCGTCGTGCGGACCAGGGACGGCCGCCTCGCCGGGCACTACAACGTCTGTCGCCACCGCGGCTCCCGACTGGTCGCCGAGTGCTCGACCGGCAGCTTCGCCGGCGGCATCAAGTGTCCGTACCACTCGTGGACGTACACCCTGGACGGCGCGCTCCGGACAGCCCCATTCCTGGACGAAGGCGACGACCTCAGCAAGGGTGACCTTTCGCTGCACCCGGTGGGCGTGGAGACGTGGGGCGGCTTCATCTTCGTCAACCTTTCGCCCCGCGATGGCGCTCCCCTCGGCGAACAGCTCGCGGGCGCTCCCGGGCGGATCCGCCGCTATCCACTCAGCGACCTCAGGGTCGCGCACCGGATCACCTACGAGATCCAGGCGAACTGGAAGGTGATGCTCGAGAACTACAACGAGTGCTATCACTGTGGCCCGGTGCATCCGGAGCTCTGCCGGCTGGTGCCGGCCTTCAAGCAGCGCGGCGGGGCCGATCTCGACTGGGAGCGGGGCATCCCCCACCGCGAAGGCGCCTGGACCTTCACCGCGAGCGGCACCACCAACCGCGAGCCCTTCCAGGGGCTGGACGACGACGAACGCATCCGGCACAAGGGAGAGCTGATCTATCCCAACCTCTTGCTCAGCCTCTCGGCCGAGCACGTGGCCGCGTTCTATGTCCGACCGCACGCGCCCGGGCGCACGACGGTGGTCTGCGAGTTCCTCTTCCATCCCACTGAGATCGCCAAGCCCGGCTTCGACCCGTCCGACGCGGTGGAGTTCTGGGACCTGGTGAACCGGCAGGACTGGGGTATCTGCGAATCGGTGCAGCGGGGGATGACGTCACGCGTCTTCCGGACGGGGTACTACGCACCGATGGAAAGCTGGAGCCTCGATATCCGGCGCTACGTGGGGGAGAAGCTGGGGCTGTCGGCGGCGGAGCTCACGGCTCCGACGGGAAGCCACGCGTGAAGCAAGATTACGAATACATCGTCCTCGGGCTTGGCGGGTTCGGCAGCGCGGCGGCGTACTGGCTCGCCCGACGGCAGGGCGGGGACGTGCTCGGGCTCGAGCAGTTCGAGCTGGGGCACGTACGCGGCGAATCGCAGGATCATTCGCGGATCATCCGGCTCTCCTATCACGCCCGGCACTACGTCGAGCTGGCGAAGCACGCGTTCACCGCCTGGCACGAGGTCGAAGGGGAGGCGGGGGAGCAGCTGGTGCTTCGCACGGGCGGCCTCGACCTCGGCCCCCGGGTGAGCGCGATTCCGCTCAGTACCTACTCCGAGAGCATGGACGCGGCGGGCGTGCGCTACGAGCACCTCGACGCCGGCGAGATCATGCGTCGCTGGCCCCAGTGGCGCTTGAGCGAGGACATTCACGGGCTGTTCCAGGACCAGGGCGGAATCGCCATGGCCGCCCGGGGCAACGCCGCGCATGTGCGGATGGCGAGACAGCACGGCGCCACCCTGCTCGACCGGACGCCGGTCGAATCCATCCGTCATCTCGATGGCGAGGTCGAGGTCGTCGCCGGCGGCCACGCGTATCGCGCGCGCAGGCTGATCGTGACCGCGGGCGCCTGGTCGAACCGCATCCTGCAGCACGTCGAGATCAACCTCCCGCTTCGGGTCACCAAGGAGCAGGTGACCTATTTCTCCGCGGCCAGACTCGCCGATTTCCAGCCCGAGCGATTCCCGGTCTGGATCTGGATGGACGACCCCTGCTTCTACGGCTTCCCGGTCTTCGGTGAGCCGGGTCCCAAGGTGGGGCAGGACGCCGGTGGGCAGGAGGTCACCGCCGACACCCGGACCTTCGACGTGGACGAGCCGGCGCGCGATCGGGTCGTCAAGTTCCTCGAGCGATATCTGCCGTCGGCGCTGGGGCCGGTCCTCTACACGAAGACCTGTCTGTACACCCTGACCCCGGACCGCGACTTCGTGATCGACACGGTCCCCGGCCGCCCGGAGATCGCCGTCGCGATCGGCGGTGGTCACGGGTTCAAGTTCGCCTCGCTTATCGGCCGGATACTGTCGGAGCTCGCGATCGACGGCCGCACGCCGCACGATCTCTCCGAGTTCCGGCTGGATCGTCCGATTCTGCAGATGGAGAACCCTCCGATCAACTACATGGTGTGACGGCCCCGGCACCGGCCGCCCTGCGCGAGGAGGCGCCCGCCCAGCTCCACCGGGTGATGGGGTTCCGCGACCTCCTCCTCTTCTATCTCGTCACCGGGTTCACTGTCCGCTGGGTCGGTACCGCCGCCTCGGCCGGGCCGAGCGCGGTGGTGATCTGGCTGCTCGGCTGCGTCGCGTTCTACATCCCGCTGATGTTCACCGTGCTGGAGCTCTCCTCGCGGTACCCCAACGAGGGAGGCGCGTATGTGTGGAGCAAGCGCGCCTTCGGCGATTTCGCGGGGTTCATCACCGGCTGGACCTACTGGGTCTGCAACCTGCCGTATTTCCCGGGCCTCTTCTACTTCACCGCCGCGAGCGCCCTCTACATCGGCGGCCCGAGCTGGCAGGCGCTCTCCGCCGAGCCGGGGTACTTCATCGTCTGCTCGCTGCTGGGGCTGGTGGTGGCCGCGGGGCTGAACGTCCGCGGACTCAACGTCGGGAAATGGCTCCACAACCTGGGGGCGGTCGGCCTCTGGATTCCCGCGCTGCTCTTGATGGGCCTGGGCATCGTATCGCTGATCCGCTTCGGCTCGGCCACGGAGTTCACCGCACAAAGTCTGCTGCCCAGCACCCGGCTCAAGGACATCATCTTCTGGTCCACCATCGCGTTCTCGATGAGCGGGCTGGAAAGCGCCTCGATGATGGGCGAAGAGATCGAGAATCCCAGAAAGAACATCCCCCGGGCCCTGCTCATCGGCGGAGTGCTCATCACGGCGCTCTACATCCTCGCGACCGTCGCCATGCTCGTGGCGCTGCCCCAGACGGAGATCCTCAACCTCGACGGCTTCATGCGCGCGATCGAGACCGCGAGCGACCGGGTCGGAGCGGGGTGGGTCACGCCCGTCGTGGCGGGACTGATCGTGATGGGGGGATTGGGCCAGGCCGGTGCCTGGTTCGCGGCCTCGGGGCGACTGCCGTTCGTGGCCGGCATCGACCGGTTTCTTCCCTCGGCGTTCGGCCGGATCCATCCGCGCTACAACTCGCCGTACGTGAGCCTCCTGACCCAGGCCGGGATCGCCGCGGTCTTCATCTTCCTCGGGCAGGCCGGCACCAGCGTGAAGGGCGCGTACGACGTACTGGTCAGCATGTCCATCATCTCCTACTTCATTCCCTACCAGTTCATGTTCGCCTCCATGATCCGCCTGCAGGGTGTGCCCGCGGGACCGGAGGTGATCCGGGTTCCTGGCGGGCGAGGAGTAGCGATCCTGCTCGCCCTCGTCGGGTTCTGCACCACGACGCTGACGATCGGCCTGGCGCTGATCCCGGCCCCGGATGAGCCGAACAAGGCGCTCGCCGTGACGAAAGTCGCGGGTCTCACGCTTCTCCTCGTGCTGGCCGGGGGCGTGGTCTACCGGTTCGGGCGGCGGAGGCAGGCATGAGCGCGCCGCGGGGGAACGAGTCGCTCCGAGGGCTCGACGCGGCGAGGTGGCGGATGGCGCTGCGGCTCACCGGCGGCGTCGTGCTGCTCTATTTCGGATTCATCGCCATGGTCGCCTACGGCCGCCACATCCTGGCCATTCAGGTCATCCCCGGGCTCAGCCTCGGCATCCTGCTCGGTGCCATCGTGATCGTCGGGTCGTGGCTCCTCACCTGGGTCTACGTCCGCTGGGCCAATGCCCACTACGATCCGCACATCGCGGCGCTGGGGAAGGAGGACCGCCCATGACGCAGGGCCAGGTGTCGACCGCGATCGGCCAGCCGAACGCCGTGGCGATGGTGTTCTTCTTCGTCTTCATCCTCGTCACCCTCGGGATCACCTGGTGGGCCGCCCGCCGGACGCGGACCACCGAGCAGTTCTACGCCGCCGGGCGAACGGTCAGCGCCGGCCAGAACGGGTTTGCGCTGGCCGGCGATTACATGAGCGCGGCGTCGTTCCTCGGCATCGCCGGGCTGGTCTCGACGACCGGGTTCGACGGGCTGATCTACTCGACGGGATGGCTGGTGGGCTGGCCGGTGGTGTTGTTCCTCATCGCCGAGCCGCTGAGAAATCTGGGGCGGTACACCTTCGCCGACGTGGTGGCGACGCGGCTCCGGCAGGCGCCGGTCCGGATCGCGGCGGCGCTGGGCACGCTGGCGACGGTCACCCTCTACCTCATCGCGCAGATGGTGGGAGCCGGCGGCCTGATCCGGCTGATGTTCGGGTTCGGCTACGAGCACGCGATCGTGCTGGTCGGCTGTGTGATGATCGGCTACGTGCTGTTCGGCGGGATGATCGCGACGACCTGGGTGCAGATCGTGAAGGCGGTGCTGCTCATGAGCGGGGCGCTGCTGCTGGCGATCCTGGTCCTCGCGCGCTTCGGCATGAGCCCCGCCGCGCTGTTCGCCGCCGCGGCGGAGCGCTATGGGGAAGGAGTGCTCGCTCCGGGAAAGCTGGTCACCAACCCGCTCGACGCGCTGTCCCTGGGTATGGCCCTGATGTTCGGTACGGCGGGACTGCCCCACATCCTGATGCGGTTCTACACCGTGCCCGACGCGCGCGCGGCGCGGACCTCGGTGTTCATCGCCACGGGACTCATCGGGCTCTTCTATCTGCTCACCTTCATCCTCGGGTTCGGGGCCATGGTGCTGGTGGGGCCGGAGACGATCCAGGCTGTGGACAAAGGCGGGAACATGGCCGCCCCGCTGCTGGCGGAGCTGCTGGGCGGAACGCCGTTCCTCGGTTTCATCGCGGCGGTGGCCTTCGCGACCATCCTGGCGGTAGTCGCCGGGCTCACGCTCAGCGGCGCGGCTGCGCTCTCGCATGACTTGTGGGTGAGCGTGGTGCGGAAAGGGCACGCGGATGCGGGCGAGCAGCTCAAGGTGGCCCGGATCGCCACGCTGGGGCTCGGTGTCGTGGCGGTGGCGCTGGGGATCACGTTCAAGGGTCAGAACGTCGCCTTCATGGTGTCGCTGGCCTTCGCGATCGCGGCCAGCGCCAACTTCCCGGCACTGGTGCTCGCCATCTTCTGGCGGGGATACACGACGGCTGGCGCGGTCACGAGCATGGTGGCCGGGACGGTGGCGGCGCTGACGCTGATCTATCTCTCGCCAACCCTGCAGGTCGACATCCTCGGCCGTGCCGAGGCCTGGTTCCCGCTCAAGAACCCGGCGCTGGTGACGATGCCGTTGTCGTTCCTGGCGGGGATCGTCGTTTCGCTTCTCGCCCCCGAGCGCTCGGCGGTCGAGGGGTATTCGCTCGTGGAACGGCGCATGCATCTTGGTGAGGATCAGTGGATGTGGAGAGACCGAGATGACGAGAATCGCAATGTTGGGTGTGCCGTATGACGCCAGCTCTTCATTTCTCCGAGGCGCCGCCGGGGCGCCCAAGGCGATCCGGGAGGCGCTCTGGTCGGAGGCGGGAAACTCGTGGACGGAGAACGGGATCGACCTCCAGAAGGCGCCCCTGGACGACGAGGGGGACCTTTCGTTCACCGACGGGGAGCCGAACGAGAGGGCGCGCGAACGGATCGAGACGGCGGTGGAGCGCATCGCAGGGTCCGGGCGGCGTCCGCTTGTGTTCGGCGGCGACCATTCGATCACGTACCCGGCGCTGCGCGGATTCCGCCGCCACCACCCTCGTCTCACGATCCTGCACTTCGATGCCCACCCCGATCTCTACGACGAGCTCGAGGGGGATCGGTACTCTCACGCCTGCCCGTTCGCCCGGTGCCTGGAAGAGGGTTTGCTCGACCGGCTGGTGCAGGTCGGCATCCGCACCATGAATGGCCATCAGCGCGAACAGGCTCGGAGGTTCGGGGTCGAAGTGATCGAGATGAAGGACTGGCGGGACGGTCGCCGGCTCGGTCTCGAAGGCCCGGTGTACATCTCGTTCGACCTCGACGCGCTGGAGCCCGGGCTCATCCCCGGCATCTCCCACCGGGAGCCCGGGGGGTTCACCGTCCGCCAGGCGCTGTCCATCATCCAGGGCGTCGAAGCGCCGATCGTCGGCGCTGATATCGTGGAGCTCAACCCGTCGAACGATCCCAGTGGCGTCTCCGCCGCCGTCGCCGCCAAGCTGGCGAAGGAGCTGGCGGCCCAAATGCTGAGGAGCGAGCAGTGACAGTCGTGCTCTTTATCCTGTTCACGCTCTTCGCGATGCCACTCGCGGCCCAGAGTCCCCCGGCGAGCATCGACTTCGCCAAGGTATCGAACCCGGGTCAGAAGGTCCCTCGGTCGCTTCGCTCCCTAGGGATGACGTACGAATGGAGGATGCTAACTTCGCGTAGCGCCGTAGCGCCGTCCCCTACCTCCCCAACGACCTCAACACCTCCCGATCGAACTGCACCGACAGACTCTCCCGCTTCGAATACGGCCCCGGCACGTACGCCCGCGACTCGACGCCGAGCTGGCTCTGTTCGCAGATGTGCCAGTCCTGACGGTTCGTCATGTCCCAGAACTCCACGCCGTCCTCCGGGTCGAACGTCGGATCGCCGAGCGTCGCCGGATGGAAGAGCCAGGAGCAGAAGATCTGGGTCCGATCCGTTCCCTTGGGCCACAGCGTGTGGAACATCACGTAGTCCGGATGCAGGCTGAGCAGCATGTTGGGAAAGATCGCGTAGTAGTAGACCCGGTTCATGTCCTCGTCGGGCAGCTCGCCTACCGTAACGCCGCACGAATTCCCGCTCATCGTGAGGCTCTCGTGCCCGCGGTTGATCACCATGAACCCACCCGTGAACGGACCTTCGGTCAGGTCGTTCTCTCCGCTGGTCGGCGGAGTAAGCTTGGCGAGTGCCGGGTGGACCGGGCCGCAGTGGTAGCACTCCGAGTAGTTCTGGAACAGGAGCTTCCAGTTCGCCTTCACGTCGTACTCGATGGTCCGGTACACCTTCAGGTTGGGCAGGTTGAACCGGGAGAAGCGGCCCATCAGCGTGTTCCAGGCCTTGTCGAACGGCTCAGGGTCCCGGGCGAGATTGATGAAGAGAAAGCCCTCCCAGCTGGCGACCGCCACGGAGAACAGCGGCCAATCGGCCTTGTTGAACCCCTCGAGGTCATTGGTGGACGGCGCGCCGATCAGCCTCCCGTCCAGGCCATACGTCCAGGCGTGATACGGGCACTGGATCGTCTCGGAGAATCGGCCCGTATGCTCCTCGCAGATGCGCGTCCCGCGATGCCGGCAGACGTTGAAGTACGCCCGGAACCCCCCGGTCTTGTCCCGCAGGACGATGACGCTCTCCTTGCCGATCTCCTGGGTGAACCAGTCGCCGGGATTGGGGATCCGGTCCTCGCGGCCGACGCAGATCCAGCGTTGCTGGAAGATCTTCTCCAACTCCTCGCGAAAGATGTCGGGCGAGGTGAAGTACTCCCGCGGCAGCGTGTGGGCGCCTTCGATGGAGATCTGAGTGGTCTTGAGGAAGGTGGCCACGGCTTGAAACTCCCTGGATAGTTGGCAGGAATATGCCGCGCCGGCGGCTGGGTGGGAAGCCGAATCAGGAGGCGCGGAGCCGCTCGGCCGCCCGCTCCATCACCCGTCGCTCGCTGGCGAAGTCCAGCATCTCCCCCGCCGCGTCGATCGACACCCAGCGGGCTTCCCGGACCTCATGATCGTGGTCGGCTACATCGCCGGCGAGGTACCGCAGCAGAAAGAAGTGCACGAATTTGTGGTAGCGGACCCGCGTCCCGTCCGGCTCGGTGCCGACGTACCAGTATTCGACCCGCTCGAGCGGCGCGACAAGCTGGGTCTCGACCCCCGCCTCCTCCCGCACCTCGCGTACGGCGGTTGCCTCGGGCGTCTCTCCCTGGTCCACCAAGCCTTTGGGAAGCTGCCACCGCGGCTTTGCTTCCGGGCCCACGAGTACCAGGGCCACGTCCCATCCGCCGCCTTCCACCGCCCTGAAGGCCACCCCTCCGGCGGAGACCTGCGTGCGAACCGGTGGCCGCCGTGCCATTACGCCGGCACCACGACCCCGCGGCACTCCCCGAGTCCGATACGCACCGCGCCTTCGCGCGCGCAGAACCCCCGCATGATCACCTCGTCTCCGTCCTCCAGGAACTTGCGGGTCTCCCCGCTCGGCAGCGCGATTGGCTCGGCGCCGCGCCAGGTCAGCTCCAGGAGACAGCCACGCGAGTCCTTGGACGGGCCCGAGATGGTTCCACTGGCGAAGAGATCGCCGGGAGAAAGGTTGCAGCCGTTGCTCGTGTGGTGGGTCAGCATCTGCGCCGCGGTCCAATAGAGATCGGCTGACCGGCCGCGGCTCAGCCGCACGGGCTCGAGCGACTGCTGGCGCATCCGCTCGCTCGACAGGTAGACCTCCACCGTCACATCGATCCCACCGGCTGCTGCGTTCCGCTCGGACTGCAGGTACGGGAGGGGAGAGGGATCGCCGGCCGGCCGCTGGAAGGCCGGGACCCGGAAGGGCTCGAGCGCCTCGAGGGTCACGACCCAGGGCGAGACCGTGGTCGCGAAGTTCTTTGCCAGGAACGGGCCGAGCGGCTGATACTCCCAGGTCTGCACGTCGCGGGCGGACCAGTCGTTCACCAGACAGATCCCGAACAGGTGCTCCTCGGCACGGTCGATCGGCACCGGCTCTCCCAGCGGGTTGGGCGCGGCCACGAAGCAGCCCAGCTCCATCTCGTAGTCCAGCGCGCGCGTAGGGACGTACACCGGAGCCTCGGCATTCGCATCCTTGACCTGGCCTCGCGGACGGCGCACCGGCGTCCCGCTCGGGACGAGCGAGGACGCCCGCCCGTGGTAGGCGATCGGTACCCACTTGTAGTTGGGCAGCAGCGGATTGTCGGGCCGGAACATGCTGCCGACGTTGGTCGCGTGATGGACCGACGCGTAGAAATCGGTGTAGTCGCCGACCCGGGCCGGCAGCAGGAGCTCCGCCTCGGCCATCGGAACCAGAAGTCGATCCCCCAGACGCTTGCTGGTCTTGCGCGCGGGAGAGTCCGCGTCGAGCAACGACACCACCTGGCGGCGGAGCTCCGCCAGGTGCTCGCGTCCCAATCCCATCAGCAGGTTCAACGAAGGCGCCGCGCAGGCCTCGGCCGCATGCTCGGCGACGCCGGTGAAGCGGCCCTCGTCGTGACAGGCGGTCAGGTCGAGGATCTGGTCGCCGATGGCGATCCCTACCCGCGCGTCCTCCACGTCGTCGCCGCGCTCGTGAAACACGCCGAATGGGAGGTTCTGAATCGGAAAGTCGGTCGCACCCTGCGCGGATTCGACCCAGGAGGTGCGGCGGGGATCGTGGGTGTCGTTCATTGAAGCAGTCCGAGCGCGTGAAGCTCATCCACCGGCTCGGTGAACGAGCAGGAGCCGAACGAGCTGATGCCGCCGGAGCGCGCCCGCTGGACCGCCTCGGCGTCCAGACGGTGCCCTCGCCATTCGATCGAGCTCTCCGAGACCCGGAGCGCATCGGCCGATCGCTCCTGCAGCAACTGCTCCGCGTCGGCGTCGCTCATCCCCTCCCGCATCCAGGCAGAGGCGAGGAACACGTTGAGGTAGCCGTACATCAAGCCGGTCGGGCTGTCGGGCTCGTAGGTCAGCCGATAGGTGGCGCGGAGGGGATGATGAAGCCCCGCCGTCGCCTTGAATGCGACGCCAGCGGCAACGCAGGCGCGGAGAAACCGCAGCAGCTCCCGTGGGGCGGGGAAGGCGTCGGGAGTGACACCGCCGGTCCGCACTTTCGCTCGAAGCCCCGCCTGCCCGATCGCCGCGATGAGCTCGCCAGGATCACCTTGAATCGGAACCTCGACGTACGTCGTGAGGTAGCGAGGCACGGCGGCGGCGATGCGTTCCACCGCGTCTACCGAGCCGGCCTTCACCTCGATCACGTCGCCCATGGCCGCGGGAGCGTCCTCGGCGGCATGCCGGCCATTGAATTCGCCCAGTGTCTCGACCTCCTCGTGGCTCCCCGAGGCCAGCAGGACCGCGAGAGGCCACGCATCGGGGGCGGGCGCACGCGGCAGGAGGTGGTCGGCCGCCGACTCGAATTCACCCAGTCGCCCGACAGGCACGACGAACCGTCCGAGGGCCCAGCGGTCGGGTGAGCCGAGATAGTCCCGGTAGTTCCGGACGGCGGCGGGCATGTCCAGTCCGGCGGGAGGAAACAGACCCGCGTAGTCCACGGCTCCGGCGAGCAGCAGTCGCAGTGGGTGCATGGGGAGAAGATAAGCGGACAAGGCGACTATCTTCTCTCCTATGCCCATCGCCACCATCAACCCGACGACGGGGGAAACGCTCCGGACGTTCACGCCGCTGACCGCCGCGGAGCTGGAGTCGCGCCTCGCCTGCGCGGCGGAGGCGTACCGGCGGCATCGCCGAACCACGTTCGCGGAGCGGGCGCGCCTGATGCTCCGCGCCGCGGAGATCCTCGAGTCGGAGAAGGACCGCTTCGGTCGTCTGATGGTGACCGAGATGGGAAAGCCGCTGCAGGCGGCGAGGGACGAGGCCGCCAAGAGCGCGTTCGGCTGCCGCTACTACGCGGAGAATGCCGAGCGGTTCATGGCGGACGAGGTGGTCGAGACGCCGGCCAAGCTGAGTCTGGTCCGCTACCAGCCGATCGGGCCGGTGCTCGCGGTGATGCCGTGGAACTTTCCCTTCTGGCAGGTCTTCCGCTTTGCGGCGCCGGCGCTGATGGCGGGCAATGTCGGACTGCTCAAGCACGCCTCGAACGTGCCCCAGTGCGCGCTGGCCATCGAGGAGATCTTCCGGCGGGCCGGGTTCGCCGAGGGCGTGTTCCAGACGCTGCTGGTCGAGACCGAGCAGGTCCGCAAGGTGATCGAGGACCCCAGGATCGCGGCGGTCACGCTTACCGGCAGCACCGGCGCGGGCGCGAGCGTCGGCAGCGCGGCGGGCAAGGTCATCAAGAAGAGTGTGCTCGAGCTCGGCGGAAGCGATCCGTTCATCGTGATGCCCAGCGCCGATTTCGACACGGCGGTGCGCACCGCGGTCAAGGCGCGGGTGATCAACAACGGGCAGTCGTGCATCGCCGCGAAGCGATTCATCGTGCACGAGTCGATCGCGGATGAGTTCGAGCGCCGGTTCGTCGAGGGCATGGCGGCACTCAAGGTGGGCGATCCGATGGACCCGGCCACGGAGGTGGGTCCGCTTGCCACCGAGAGTCAGGTGAAGACGATCGAGGATCAGGTGCGTCGGACGGTCGAGGCCGGCGCGCGGGTGCTGACCGGAGGGAAGCGCCTCGACCGGCCGGGTTGGTACTACGCCCCGACCGCGCTGGCCGGGATCACCCGGGATTCCCCCGCCTGGGATGACGAGGTGTTCGGCCCGGTGGCCATGCTGTTCCGGGTGCGCGGCCTGGACGAGGCGATTCAGCTCGCCAACGACGTGCCGTTCGGGCTCGGAGCCAGCGCCTGGACCCGGGACGACGCGGAGCGGGCCCGGTTGATCGACGAGATCGAGGCCGGCATGGTGTTCATCAATGCCATGGTCGCCTCCGACCCGCGGCTTCCCTTCGGCGGGGTGAAGCAGTCGGGCTACGGGCGCGAGCTGGGGCCGTTCGGCATCCGCGAATTCCTCAATATCAAGGCGGTCTGGGTCGGCGGCTGAGCAGCCGGCGGGGCCGTTGTGACCCACCTCACACCTGTCGTCCCCGGCAGCGTCTATGATAGGTTTCGTGACCCGGCCGTGACACGGCCGTGATCCGTTCGAGACCTGATCCAGAGGCCGCCATGTACATCGATCCCACCGCCGGGAGCCTGGTGCTCCAGGTCCTCGCCGCTGCCGCCCTCTCCGCCGTCGCGATGATCGGCCGAGTCAGAGAAAGCGTCAAGGCCTTCTTCAGGTCCATCACCAAGCGATAAAGCTCGCGCGAGCGCGGCCGTATGGTTCGCCGACTGACCGCGCTCTATCCTTTTCTCTTCGCCGCGGTCTACGTCCTCTACCTTGCGTGGCAGAGCCCCGGCTACTTCGAGCTGGGTGACCTGCTGCTGATCCTGGCCGTCGTCCTGGCCGGCACGGGCGTGATCTATCTGGTGTCCGCGGCCATCTTCCGGAACCGTGCGGATGGACGGCTTCCGGCGCTGGTGACTTTCCTCATACTCCTCTCCTCGCTCGGGTTCCCCTTCGTCTTCTCACGGCTGGACGGTCTCCCGCGGAGTGCCCGGCTGGGCGCGACCGCGCTCGCCGCCATAGCCGCCATAGTGCTGCTGGTGCGCTGGCTGGCCCGGCGGCCGGGGCCGCTGCAGGCCGTCGCGACGCTGCTCACGCTGACCGGCACGCTGCTCCTCGTCCGGTTCGGCGTCGCCATCGGTGCCGCGCGGATCAGCGCCGCGGAGGAGGTCGAGGAGAGCAGTCTGGCGCACGCGTTGGAGCGCCCGATCGCCGGGCCCGCGGTTGTCCCCGGTCCCCGAAGGGACATCTACCTCATCGTGCTGGACGAGTACGCCAACTCGGCCGTGCTGCGCGACCGGTTCGGCTACGACAACCGGGCCTTCGAGGACAGTCTCCGCGCGTTGGGCTTTTACGTCCCTCCGGTCGTCGGCAGCAACTATGTCCACACCATTCTTTCGCTGCCATCCCTGCTCAACAGCGCGCACGTGTATCCGGTGGCTCGCGAGCTGCCGGAGGGGCCGTGGGACCCGACGCTCGTGAACACCTGCTGGAATGGAACCGCGTGGCTCCTTTCCTCCAGGAGCGGGGCTACGAATACGTGTTCTTCCCTTCGCTCTGGTGGGCCTCCACCCGCCGCAGCGGGCTGGCGGACTCGGTGGTGAACGTGTGGCCCGGATTCGACCTGTCCCACGCGCTCTCCAGAACCGAGCTCCGGCGGACCGTCCGCGGGACGACCATCCTCCGGTTCCTGCACCGGAGCGCTGGGTACGATGCCGACTACATCCGCCGCACGCTCGAGGGGATGGGGCAACTGCCGCGGGTGGATCGGCCGGTCTTCGCCTTCGCCCACCTGATCAGCCCGCACAAGCCCTATGTGTTCGATCGGAACTGCCGTACCCCCTCTCGCTCGGCGGACACCCTGAGCCAGGAGACGGCTTACATCGAGCAGGTCCAGTGTCTCAACTCGCTCGTGCTGGGCACCGTGACCGAGATTTTGCGCCGCTCGGACGTGCCGCCGGTGATCCTGCTCCAGGGAGACCATGGCACAAGCACGCTCAAGGTCTCCGATGCACCGACCGCTGCGGAGGTAGATCCCGAGGCCGCCGGGGAAAGGTTCGGTGCGTTCGGCGCCTACTATCTTCCTGACTCCGGCGCCACGACGTTCGGCGATACGGTGACGGTAGTCAACGTGCTCGGCAACGTGCTGCGACATTACTTCGGGGCCGAGCTGCCGCCGGAGCCGGATGATCGGTACGTCTCCCTCGAGCGCACGCCGTTCGAGTTCAGTCGCGGCAACCAGCCGGCACCCGCTTCTTCTTCCTCCCTGGAAAGGACTCCGCGTGCGTCGCATCCGGAAGAATCCGGCAGCCTGCCTTCCGCTCCTCGCCCTTCTGGCCTGCGGGGGCGCTCCTGAGCCGAGCGCTCCTCCCAGTCCGACCGCCGATGACCCCCGCACCATGCTGGAGATTCTGACGGCCGATTCGATGCAAGGCCGGGCCGCGGCGACCGCGGGCTCGGCGCGGGGCGCGCGCTGGATCGCCGGCCGCCTCAAGCAGTTCGGCCTGGAGCCAGGCGGCGACAGCGCGTACTTCCAGCGGGTGCAGTTCCTGGAGCAGCGGACAGCGGAGGGGCGCGTCCTGCGCCTCCGCCTGCAGGGTGCCCCGGACAGCGCGAGCGCGGGACAGCCCACGTCCGACGTGAACGTGATCGGCATCGTGCGCGGGACCGATCCCGAGCTCCGACGCGAGGCCGTCGTCGTCGGCGCGCACTTCGATCATCTGGGAATCGGCGCGCCGGTGAACGGAGACTCGATCTACAATGGGGCGGACGACGATGCGTCGGGCGTCGTGGCGGTGCTCACGGCCGCCCGCGACCTTGCGAAGGGGCCGGCGCCCAAGCGTACGGTCGTCTTCCTCCTCAGCACCGGCGAGGAGCAGGGTGTTCTGGGCACGATGTGGTATATCGAGCACCCGGTGATTCCGCTGGACAGCACCATCGCCGACCTGCAGGTGGAGATGATCGGCCGGCCGGACTCGCTGGTCGGCGGCCCGGGAAAATTCTGGCTCACCGGGTACGAGCGGTCCACCATGGGCGGGCAGATGGCCGCGGCCGGAATTCCGGTAGTGGCCGATGCCCGCCCGCAGTTCAACTTCTTCATGCGCAGCGACAACATCGCGTTCGCGATGCGAGGCATCCCGGCGCATACCCTGTCATCGTATGGCATGCACAGCGACTATCACCAGCCGTCGGATGAGATCGGAAGGATCGACTTCGCTCACTTCGAGGCCGGCGTGGACGCGGTGAGCCGTGCGGTGCGGCTGCTCGCGGACGGCCCGCGCCCGGAATGGCATCCGGGCGGGCGTCCCGAGCCGACGACGCCCTGAGCCATGGGAGCCGGGGCGCTCTGGTCCATCACCAAGCACGCGCTGGCGGGCTGGTGGAACGACAACGTTCCCCGGCTGGGCGCCTCGCTCTCTTACTACACGCTGTTCGCGCTCGCACCGATTCTCATCATCGCCATCGCGATCGCGGGCTTCTTCTTCGGCCCCGAGGCAGTGCGGGGCGAGGTGGTCGCTCAGATCCGGGGTCTGCTGGGGGAAGAGGGAGCCCGCGCGGTCCAGGCCATGCTCGAGGGGGCCTCGAAGCCGTCCGACAGCCGAGTCGCGACGGCGGTGGGCCTCTTCACGTTCTTCCTCGGCGCCACCGGTGCCTTTCTCGAGCTGCAGACCGCACTGAACGGCATCTGGCGGGTCAAGCCGAAGGAGAGCGGGAAGTGGTGGAAGGAGCTGCTCATCCAGCGACTGGTGTCGTTCGGTCTGGTGATCGCCGTGGGGTTTCTGCTCCTCGTCTCGCTGGTCGTGAGCGCCGGTCTCGCAGCGCTGAACCGCTATATGGGCACCATGTTTCCCGCCATGGCCGAGGTCTGGAACGCGGTCAACCTGCTGGTGTCGTTCGGCGTGGTGACCCTGCTCTTCGCGCTCATCTACCGGGTTCTGCCGGACGTGGACCTCACCTGGCGGGACGTCTGGCTCGGCGCCGTGGTGACGGCGGGCCTGTTCACCGTCGGGAAGTCGCTGATCGGCCTGTATCTGGGAACCAGCGGGGTGGCGTCCGCCTATGGCGCCGCGGGCTCGGTGCTCGTGCTCCTCATCTGGGTCTACTACTCCGCCCAGATCGTGCTGCTCGGCGCGGAGTTCACCCGTGCATGGGTGGAGTGGGAGGGCGCCCATCCCCGCCCGATGCCGCACGCGAAGAAAGATCCGGCCCCAGCCGCGACGGGGGGGAAGGCGGGGGAGAAGGGGAGGTAGGGGAGGGTAGGGTCTACGGCGCGGACGGCGCGACGGCGGAAGGTATTGCCCTACGTCATCCCGAGGGAGCGAAGCGACCGAGGGACGCTTCGCTCTCGGGATGACGTAGAGCGGCTCCGCGTGCCCTACCGTCGCGTCCCGCCGTCCCGCCGTCTCTCACCGATGCGTCCTCCCCATCAGCCTCTCCCCTTCCGCCGGCGCGTACTTGCTCATCCGCTCGAGCAGCTTCTTCGGATCGGACTCCACCATGATCATCTTGCGATGCTCGTCCGTGAGAAAGCCCTCCGCCACAGCGTGGTCCAGGAACTCCGTCAGCGAGTCGAAGTAGCCCGCCACGTTGAGCACGCCGCATGGCTTGTTGTGGATGCCGAGCTGGCGCCAGGTGAGGATCTCGAAGAACCCCTCCAGCGTGCCGATCCCGCCTGGAAGGGCGATGAAGCCGTCGGCGAGGTCGGCCATCTGCGACTTCCGCTGGTGCATGGAGGCGACCACGATGAGGTCGGGGATCCCGGTATGGGCCGCCTCCTTCTTCATGAGCTGCTGGGGAATGATGCCGGTGACGTGCCCACCGCCCTCGTGCACGGCGTCGGCCAGCTCGCCCATGATCCCGACGCTCGCTCCACCGTAGACGAGCTCGATGTCCTCGTCGGCCAGCAGCTTACCGAGCGCCCGCGCCGCGGCGCCGTACTCCGGCCGAGCGCCCGGATTGGTGCCGCAAACCACACAGATGCGGTTGAACTTGGGCGGTTGATCTTTGCTCATGGGCTCGCTGGGCTGGAGTACGGTTTCGTCCTGGTCTAGACTCCACACTAACGGCAAACACTCCAGGACCAAAGACCAATGACCGAACTCAAACGTCGCCCACTGGGCCGACAGGGCCTCACCGTCTCCGCCGTCGGCCTCGGCTGCATGGGCATGTCCGAATTCTACGTCGGGCGCGACGACGCCGAGTCCATCGCCACGATTCACCGCGCGCTCGATCTCGGGATCGACTTCCTCGACACCGCCGACATCTACGGTCCCTTCACCAACGAGCGCCTGGTGGGCCAGGCGATTCGCGGGCGGAGGGAGGGCGTCATCGTCGCCACCAAGTTCGGCAACGAGCGCGCCGAGGACGGCACTTCCCTCGGGGTCAACGGCCGGCCCGACTACGTGCGCAAGGCCTGCGACGCCTCGCTCCGCCGACTGGGCGTCGAGCACATCGACCTCTACTACCAGCATCGGGTGGACCGGACCGTGCCGATCGAGGAGACGATCGGCACGATGGGCGACCTGGTCCGGGCCGGCAAAGTCCTCTACATCGGCATGTCGGAGGCCGCGCCCGCGACCATCCGCCGGGCCCATGCCGAGTTCCCGGTGAGCGCGCTGCAGACCGAGTACTCGCTCTGGACCCGCGATCCGGAGGACGAGGTCCTCCCCACCTGCCGCGAGCTCGGCATCGGGTTCGTCGCCTACAGTCCGCTGGGCCGCGGCTTTCTCACGGGGCGCTTCCGCTCGATCGACGACCTGCCGCCCGACGACTATCGCCGGAACTCCCCGCGGTTCCAGGGCGAGAACTTTCAGCGGAACCTGGATCTGGTGGACAAGGTGCAGGCGATCGCCAAGCGGAAGAGGTGCACGCCGTCCCAGCTGCTCATCGCGTGGGTGCTGGCGCGGGGAGACGACATCGTTCCCATTCCGGGGACCAAACACCGCCGCTACCTGGAAGAGAATCTCCGCGCCGTGGACGTCGAGCTGAGCCCGGAAGACATGCAGGAAATCGACGAGGTGGCGCCGGTCGGCGTCGCGGCCGGGGAGCGGTATCCGGAAGCGAGCATGCGGACGGTCAACGGGTGAAAGGCCGTGAAGAGTGAAGGGTGGAAGGGTGAGAAGGGAACGGTTTGAAGCGGATCACCAGCGAGCTGAACCGGGCCTAGCTAGCCCTCTTCACTCTTCACCCTTCACTCTTCACGGCCTTTTCCCATCTCCCTCAGCCGGTCCCGCGCCGGTCCGGCGTAGATCAACTCGTACGGCGAGCGCTCCGCGATGCTGGCGTACCAACCGGCGGCCTCGTCGAGCCGGCCGCTTTCACGGAGCAACTCGGCGTGGAGCCAGCGCCGGGAGGAGAGCGTGAAGAGGGGCGAGGCCACCGTGAGCTGATACCAGAGCCGCGGTGGCGATGCCTCGAGCGTCGCGATCGCCTCCGCCAACTTCCCCTCCGCCCTCGCGATCTCCGCCCGCAGCTCCGTCTCCAGACTCCCGATCATCGCATTCCCGGCGCTCGCCAGACGGGACAGCTCTCCCAGCCAGCGGGTGGCTGACGTCACGTCGCTCAGGCCGAGCGAGAGCCTGCCGAGCAGCCAGGCTCGGATCGCGGGATGGAGCTCATTGTGCATCGCGAAGACTATGAACATGCTCGGCGGCACCGACTCGGCGTCCCACTGCTCCAGCTCGGCGCGCAGCCGATGCAGGTCGTCGCGCGGCGTCTCCAGGAACGGGAGCGTGGCGAAGAGCGCACGCATCTCGCGTCCCCAGGCGGGATCCAGTGTGCTGGCCTGCGCGAGCTCGGCCTCCGCCTCGCTGCGCCTTCCGCTCGCCAGGGCCAGGTGCGCCAGGAGAATGTGACAGAGGGCCCGGAGCTCCGGCGACCTCGCCACCTGGATGAAGCTCCGGGCGAGCATCTCCGCCCCCTCGAGATGGCCGGCGTAGAGTGCGACATCCGCGAACGCGATCGCGACCGTCAGCGCCCGCGCCGACTGGAGCTCCTCCGCCAGGGCGGCCATCGCGGCCCGATCCTCTCCGGCGAACACGCACAGCGCTCGCATGGCGAGCGCCTGATCCCCTCCCGGACTCAGCTTCTGCACCCGCTCCGCGAGCGCGAGCATCTCTTCCCGGCGGCCGCTGATCGCCGCGATCCGCGCCAGGTGAACCAGGGCGCCGAGGTGGTTCGAGTCCAGGCGCAGGACGCGCTCGAAGGGCGGGCGGGCCTCCACGCCCGAGCGCCCGCGTAACGGGTTCGAGTGGAACAACAGGTCGCCGAGATGGAACCAGGCCTCGACGTCGTCGGGATAGGTGCCCGTGGTCGTGTTGTACAGCGACTCGGCCTCCTGCACCGCGCCATGCAGCCAGGCTCGCTGCGCCCGGAAGACGAGCTGGTCATGAGGCGAGAGACGCCCGCTGTGCTCGTAGCCCTGGTCGGCGAAGGCGCGCGCCAGGTCGGGCAGGGCGCAGCCCGCCGCGGCGGCGGCCAGCCGGTAGTAGGCCAGCGCAAAGGAGGCATCGGCCTCCACCGCGGCCTGAAATCCCTCCATCGCGTCGAAGTACCTGCCGGCCCTGAGCTCGCGCTCACCCAGCAGGTAGGCGCGGAGCGCGTCCAGCGAGTCCGTCGTGAGGGCCGCGATGCGGGTGAGTCGGGTGCCGGGGCTTACGCCGGCGGCAGCCAGCAGCTGCCGGGCCAGCTCGTCCACCAGGTCGAACAGCTCGGCCTGCCCGGCGGCAGCGGCCCGGACGTTCGCGACCACGCGGCCTCGCGCGTCGTAGAGGGACGCGGTCCCTTGGATCCGGTCGCCTGCCGCCACGAGCGAGCCGAGCAGGAAGCGCCCAGCGCCAAAGTGGGCCGCGACCCGCCGGCCCTCTTCGGGCTCCACGGCGTTGCCGGCAGCACGGTCGTTCGACGCCAGGAAATGAAGGAGCGCCCTCGGGTCCACGGTGCGGATCTCCCCCGCGCCGTCGAGCTTGGTCGTGAGCAGCTCCACCATACCTTCGCCGAGGTAGGCCAGGCGCTCATCGCCGCGAACGGAGAAAGGCAGGATGGCCATTCGATCGGGATCGATCTCGAGCTCGACGCTGCGGTCGCCGGAGCGGATCGCTTCGATGAGCTCGCGCGTCTCGACCGAAGGCTCCAGCTCCAGATCCTGGAAGGTGTGGCGGGCGAACTCGTCGAACGCGCGGATGGCCCCGGATCGGTCGCCGCTCCGCTCCAGCAGAATCAGCAGGCGGCGGAGGACGGCCTCGTCGTCCGGCACAAGCTCCAGGGCGCGCCGCGCCCACGCGGAGGCCTGCTCCAGCCGGCCGTCGTGCTCCGCCTGGTCGGCCAGCGTGCGAGCCGCCTCCGCCGCTCGCTCGCGAAGCCGGGAGCGCTCCCGGTCGAGCCATTCCTGAAATTCCGGAGCGGTTCCGGCCACATGGAGGCCGTCGAGCAGGTCACCGCGGTAGAGCGTCAGCGCCCGCTCGGGGTCCCCGGCGGTCTGGGCGCGCTCCATCGCTCCCACGTCACACCAGAGCTGGTCCTCGGGTGTGCCGACTTCGTCGTCGCCTCGGCCCGAGACGGCCTCACTTCCGAGCTCGTTGCGGAGGAAATACAGTGAGCGGCGCAGGGCGGCGCGGGCGTGCTCCTGGTCCAGCTCGGGCCAGAAGAGCGCAAGGAGCGAGTCCCGCCGGTGGAACCGTCGAGGGGTGGAGACGGCCAGGTAGGCCAGGAGGGCCAAACGCTTGGGCTGCCGAAGTACCGCCTGCAGCTCCCGACCGTCGGAAGCGCGCAGGTCCACGACGCCAAGGGTGTGAAGCTCGATCATGAAATCCGAGGGGAAGCGAGGGAACGTAGAGGCCCCCTTGAACCGGGGCAAGTCGTCCGAAGGTGTGTGACGTACTGCCCTCGCGTCCGGCCCACGACGATGACAGGATTTAGGGCAATGGCAGAACACGCGCTGGACGCTATCGTCGTTGGAAGCGGCTTTGGCGGAGCCATGTCCGCCAAGGTCCTCGTGGACGCCGGGTGGCGGGTTCTGCTCCTCGAGCGGGGCGACTGGGTGGATCGGGGAGCGCACAACTGGTTGCCCGACTCGGTCGGCCCGCTCACGCGCTTCTATGCGGCCGACGCGTATCGAGTGACGGGCAACGGCGGTCCTCCGAGGGCGGGGAGCTACCGCTGCGTCGGCGGGCCGTCCGTGTTCTTCGGCGGCGTGTCGCTCCGCTTCCGCGAGTCGGATTTCCTGCCCCACCCCGAAATCGCCGGCGACTCCGGTGCCGCCTGGCCGTTCGGCTACCGCGAGCTCGAGCCCTTCTACACCGAGGCGGAACGAATACTCGACATCGCCGGCACCACCGGCCAGGATCCGACCGAGCCGTTCCGGAGCGCCCCCTATCCGCACCGCTCCGCCGAGCTGGCCCCGATCTCGCGCCGGATTGAATCTGCCGCGCGCCAGCTCGGTCTCAACCCGTTTCGGTTGCCGCTCGCCATCAACCAGAAACGCTGTATTTCCTGCGGCACCTGCGACGGCTTCGCCTGTGCGGTGAGGGGAAAGAACGACCTGGCGACAGTCGTGATACGGCCCCTGTTGGATCGGGGCTTGCGGCTTGAGCCCAACGCCGTCGTGACCCGGCTTCACGTCAAGGATGGCAAAGTGACCGAGGTGGAGGCGGCGCACCGGGAGACGGGTGAGCGGAATTCGTACGGCGCACCTTACGTGTTCCTGGCCGCCGGGGCGTTAGCAACTCCCCATCTCCTGCTGGCATCCGGATTGGAGCGATACAACCCTGGTGGCGACGTCATCGGGCGCTACCTGATGCGCCACTACAACGAGATATTGTTCGGCGCCTTCCCGCGGAAGCCGAACCCGGGCCGGGTCTTTCACAAGCAGCTGGGGATCCACGACCTCTACATGGGCGATCCCGCCTCCGGTGTTCGCGGCAAGCTCGGAGGGATGCAACAGGTCACGACTCCGCCGCCGGCGCTGGTCCGCGCCGAGCTCGGCGGCGGAATGCGTGGCGCGGCGGTCGCGAGGACCGTCGAGCATCTGACCGGCTGGCTCACCATCGCTGAGGATCAGCCACAGCCCGAAAACCGGGTGCAGGTAGACGCTACCGCGTCGGACCGGTACGGCCTGCCGGGTGCGGTGATCCATCATCATTACAGCGACCGAGACCGTGCGGCGGGGGCGATTCTCGGTGCCACCGCGCGGGCGATCCTCCGCAGGGCTGGCGCCTGGGTTGTGGCCCAGCGCCGGGTGAACACGTTTTCACACGCCCTCGGCACGGTGCGGATGGGCACCGACCCGCGCACCTCGGCGCTGGATGCCGACTCGCGATTCCGGGGTCTCGACAACCTCTACGTGGTGGATGGCAGCGTCATGCCTACGTCGGCCGCAGTGAACCCCAGCCTCACCATCGCCGCCCTCTCGCTCCGAGCGGCCCGGCGGCTGGTCGCGCGCGCGGGGAACGCCTCCCAAATCCGCCACCGTGTCGCCGTCAAGCATTAACCTCGCGTTCCTCGGCTGCGGCAACATTACCCAGGGGCACAGCGGCACGCTGAAGCGCTCGCGGGATGTGCACCGGTATTACGCCAGCCGGGACCGCACCCGCGCCGAGGAATTCAACCGCACTCTCGGCGGGGCGGGGGCGTTCGGGTCCTACCGCGAGGCAATGGAAGACCCGCGGGTGGACACCGTACTCGTTGCCACCCCGCCGGATTCACATCTCGATCTGACGCTCGAAGCGTTGGGGCACGGGAAGCACGTGATCGTGGAGAAGCCGGCCTTCCTCCGCTCGAGCGACTTCGCCCCGGTGCGGGCCGCCGCGGAGCGCACAGGGCGGCGCGTGTTCATCGCCGAGAACTACGCCTACAAGCCGCTGGCCCGCGCCCTTCAGCGCCTCATCGGATCCGGTGCGCTCGGCGAGGTGCGCTTTGTCCATCTGGTGGCGGTCAAGCAGCAACGCAGCGGAGGTTGGAAGAACGACGCGGCAGTGGCGGGTGGTGGCGCACTGTTCGAGGGCGGGGTCCACTGGGTAGACCTGCTGGCTCACCTGGGCCTGGTCGTAGAATCGGTGCAGGGATTCCGCCCGGCGCCGGGAGCCGGCCTCGAGCGGAGCATGGTGATCGCGGCGCGATTCCAGAACGGCGGCGTGGGCACGCTCTACCACTCCTGGGAGATTCCGTCGCCGCTGCGGGGCCTCCGGCTTTCCCGGATCTACGGCACTCGCGGGTCCGCGGTCTTCGAGTCCAATGGGCTCGTCCTCGCCGTCACCAACCCTCGTCCGAGGTTAGTCTTCCCCGGATTCCGCGACATCTCGGGCTACGGCGCCATGTTCGCCGATTTTTTCGCGTCCATCCGGACGGGCCGGGAGCCGCTCATGACTCTGGACCGCGCGCAACGCGGCATCGAGCTGATCGAGTCCGTCTACACCACCGCGGAGGTGCGATGACCTCGCTGTTCGCCGTCGGAGTCGGCCTGTTGGCCGGGGCCCATACCGCCACCTGGGGGATGTACAAAGACGCCCCGCACGAGGGATTCTCCCTCTGGAAGTATGCGCGCAGCATCATTCTCGGGGCGTGCCTGGGACTCGTCATCTCGCGGCTCACCGGGCTCGATCCGCGGCGTGCGGCGGACCTCGTCATCCTGTTCGGGACGACCTACGCGGTGGAACGGGTGATGGCTGAGATCTACAAGACGTTCTTCCGCGATCAGGATCAGTCGAAATACTCGATCCCGATGCAGTTCGCGGTGTTCGGGAAGGTGGTGAAGAGCCGGGCCGCCCGGCTGACGGCCGGTGCCGTGTACGCCGCGGTTCTGCTGGGCATGATCGCGGTCGTCTACGCCCTGGACCGGGGCCGGACCGGGCCGTACCCGCTTCCGGTCGTCCTGCTCGTCGGAGGGCTTGGTGGCTGGATCAGTGCGGTTCGGGGGGGCCTGGAAAGACGCGCCGTTCGAGGGATTCCAGGTGTTCAAGTTCTTTCGCAGCCCGCTCATCGCATCACTTTACGCGCTCGCGATGGCACAGCTCAACGACCATCTGTTGCTCATCGGGCTCGCGGCCACCGGCTTCACCGTCGCCACCACCGAGACCTACAAGACGTTCTTCTTCCCCAGCAAGCCGCGCGGGAAGTTCGCCGGAACGCCGGTGCACTTCCCCGACATGCTCCTCCGCCGCCAGCGCTACATCGCGCTGTACGTCGCGATCTGGTTGGTCGTGTTGGTGGCGATGGTGAGGGCGATGGTAGGCGAAGGGTGAAGTAGTCCACGGCCCGGTGGGATTCGCTGCACGTTTCGACGCTGGTGTTTCTTACCACAGAGACACAGAGATCACAGAGAAATACTGAGAACCAGTATGGTGTGCTTCACACCAAAGTAGTTCTCTGCGACCTCTGTGATCTCTGTGTCTCTGTGGTAAAAATAGAAACGATGATCGCCGGGTTAGTGGTTTCTACCGCACCATCCCCATCACATCGAGCAGAAACGCGAACTTGAAGGCGACCTCGCGCAGGAAGTCGTATCGGCCCGAGGCCCCGCCGTGGCCGGCGCCCATGTTGGTCCGCAGGAGCAGCCGGTTGCTGTCGGTCTTCCGGGCGCGCAGGCGGGCGGTCCACTTGGCCGGCTCCCAGAACGCCACTCGCGGGTCGTTGAGACCCGCCGTCACCAGAATGTGGGGATAGTCCTTGCTCTCCACGTTGTCGTACGGCGAGTAGGAGCGGATGTACTCGTAGTACTCGCGCTCGTTGGGATTGCCCCACTCGTCGTACTCGATCACGGTGAGCGGCAGCGAGGCGTCGAGCATCGTGTTGACGACATCCACGAACGGCACCTCGGCCAGCACCGCGGCGAACAGGTCGGGCCGAAGATTGGTCACCGCGCCCATCAGGAGCCCGCCCGCGCTGCCGCCGTTGATCGCGAGCCGCTGAGGGCGACGTATACCCCTCGGCGACCAGATGCTCCGCCGCCGCGATGAAGTCGGTGAAGCTGTTCCGCTTCCGCAGCAGTCTCCCGTCTTCGTACCAGGGACGGCCGAGCTCCTCGCCGCCGCGGATGTGCGCGATCGCGAACACGAACCCGCGATCGAGCAGGCTGAGCGTCGTGGAAGAGAACGCGGGATCGAAGCTCATGCCGTACGCGCCATAAGCCGTGAGGAGCAGCGGTCGTGCGCCGTCGCGCTCCAGCGGCAGCCGGTAGACCAGCGAGACCGGCACCTTCACGCCGTCCGGCGCGGTGACCAGCAGGCGCTCGCTCCGATACAGACTCGGGTCGTACCCGCCGAGCACTTCCGTCTGCTTCCGGATCGTCCAGGTGCGCGCCGCCATGTCGTAGTCCACGACGGAGCTCGGCGTGACCAGCGAGGTGTAGCTGAAGCGGAGCAGACTGGTGTCGAACTCGGGGTTCTCGTTGTATCGGACGGTGTAGACCGGCTCGGGGAACTGCACCAGGTGTTCGGATGCAGCGGCGAGCTCGATGATGCGGATCTGGCGCAACCCGGACTCGCGCTCCCATACCGCGAGGTGGTCGCGGAAGGCATCCACCGAATCGATCTTGACCGCCGGCCGGTAGGGCAGCACCTCGCGCCAATGCTCTCGCGAGGGCGTCTCCACCGGCGCCGACATGAGACGGAAATTCGGCGCACCGTCGTTGGTCACGATGAAGAACCGGTCGCCGTGATGGGTCACGCTGTATTCGATTCCAGGACGGCGGGGCTCGATGACCCGGAACGGTGCGCCCGGCTCGTCGGCGGGCGCGACCCGCACCTCGGACGTCGAGTGGCTCGCCAGGTCGAGCACCAGATACTGCCTGCTCCGAGTCCGGCCGATGTCGAGGAAGAAGGATTCGTCCTTCTCGTGCAGGAGCAGGCTGTCCAGCCGCCGGATCGCTGTCCACGACGTGGCGGTAAAGGCTGCAGGGCCGGCGCGCCTGGTCGAGGACGACGTAGAACAGGGTGCGGCTGTCGTTGGCCCAGGCCGCGGTGGGCGAGGTGTTGCCGATCGACTCGGGGAACAGCTCGCCGGTCACCAGATCCTTGACGACCAAGGTGAACGACTCGGCCCCGCTGGTGTCCACCGAATAGGCGAGCAGCCGATGGTCCGGGCTGACCTCGAACGCGCCGAGCCGGTAGTAGGCATGTCCCGCGGCGAGCGCGTTCTGGTCGAGCAGCACTTCCTCAGGGCTGTCTGGCTGGTCGCGGCGCCGGCAGAAGATCGGGTACTGTCCCCCGGTCTCAGTGCGCGTGTAGTAGAGCCAGCCATCTTCGCGGGTCGGAACCGAGAGATCCGTCTCCTTGATGCGTCCCCGCATTTCCTGGTAGAGCCGCTCCTGCAGTCCCTCGGTGCGCCGCATGACCGACTGGGTGTAGGCGTTCTCCGCCTCCAGATAGGCCAGCACCCGCGGGTCGTCGCGGTCCCGCAGCCAGGCGTACTCGTCTATCCGCGACTCTCCGTGGATCGTCGTAACGGCGGGTGATGCGGGGGCCACGGGGGGCACGGGCTCGGCCGCCGCTGCTTGATAGCGGACCGGAGACGTGGAGGCGGCAGGGGCGGCGCGGGTGGGATTGGACGACATCTCGAGCTCTTTCGAGGCTGGGGTAGCCGGAATTACGACCCCCGGATCGAGCAAGTCAAGAGATGCATAACTCCAGTCAAATCAATAATATACGTTGCTATTACCGGATATGCCGCAAGCCGGTGCCTTTCCTGCCGAAACGGCGGGGTCACCCCGATCCTGGCCCCAGGTCGGGAGATAGGTCAGAAGCCGCAGCCCCCGACCTGTTCCCGCTCCACAAACCCCCAGCCCTTGATCGCTCCGGTCTGGAACGCGACCACGGCTACCGGGTGACTCGAGGCCTCGGGGGAAGGGCAATCCGCGCTGGGCACGGTCCGTACGACCTCGATCAGGAGGCTGTCGTTCCGCCGAACCGCGCGGCCCATGGAGATGGCCCCCGCCCCGGGACCGGCCGCGGCGGCGGCCACGACCTCTCGCCCGAAGTCCACTGGCGGCCTCCTGCCGCCGCCCAGGCGCGACCAGAGAGTCGCGTATGAGCTGTCGTCCCGGATGACCAGGCGTTCGGCCGTTGCGATCGCGGTCATGCGGAAGCTCCCCAGCCTCCGGACCCCGACGGCTTCGCCCTCCTCGGTGGAGACCCCGGCGACCCTCCGGCGGCGAGACAGGCTGCGCGGGCTCGCGTTCCGGGGGTGTGCCAGGGGATGGCGCGGGGGCACCTGGCTGGGTCGCGGGCGGGGAAGAGGCGCCAGAGGCACACCCGAGGGCCACGGCGGCGAGCAGAGCGGCGGTGAGTGGTCTCATGGGGGTAAGGTAGGGGTGGCTTGCGCCGCGGGCAGGCGTGGGGGTCGTGCGGTGGGGGTGATTAGGGTCACAGGGGAGTACCCTACCGACGGAACGGACTTCATCCCGAGCGGAGCGAGGGATCTTTTCAAACAAGGTCGCTTCGCTCCCTCGTGATGAAGCAGGATTGCGATCGCGACAGCGCCGTTGCGCCATACCGCCGTTCCGCCGTCTACTGCTTACACGGCGCCTCCGGATCCGGCTTCGGCTTGTCCACCACCACCCGATGATCCAGGTCCGCCACGTGCATCGCGACGTCCGCGATGAGGTTGGTGACCCGGGCGAACTTGTCGTAGTCGATGTACTGCGGCTCGTCGGTCGGCTGATGGTAGTCCTGGTGGCTGCCGGTGGAGAAGAACGTCACCGGGATGCCGTACCGCGCGTACATCGCGTGATCGCTCCGGCAGTAGTAGTTGTCCGGGTGCCCGTCGGCGTCGTAGCTGTAGTCGAACGTGAAGCCGTGCTTCCCGTCGCGGTTCACGTCCTCGACGATGCTCCCCAGCTCGGTCGAGAGCCGCCGGCTGCCGATGAGCTGGATGTAGCCTGGGCCGCCCTTGGGCAGGTCGGTCGCGTCGCCCCGGCCGATCATGTCGATGTTGAGCTCGGCCACCATCGAGTCGCGCGACACGGTAGGGTGGCGGGTGAAATAGTCCGAGCCCAGCAGGCCGAGCTCTTCGGCGGCGTGCCAGACGAACAGCACCGAGCGCTTCGGCTTGTTCGGTCCGCGCGTCAGCTCTTCGGCGATCTCCAGCATCGCCACCGTGCCGCTCCCGTCGTCGTCGGCGCCGTTCAGCACCGAGTCCCGGCGCGGCGGATGCTGCTTCCGCAGGCTGTCGAGGATTGCCTTGATCTGGGCGGCTTGCTCTGCCGTCGGCTCGCCCGGGGTGCTGTTGGCTCCCTCGGGACGCATGAGCCGGTTGAAGGCGCGGAGCGAGTCGTGATCCACGATCACCGGCGCCATGCCGTCGTGGTCGTTGTGGGATCCGAGTACCACGTACTCGTTGCGCAGGACCGGGTCGGTGCCGCGCAGGACCGCGACGACGTTGCGCGCGGGTGAGGGCGTCGGCGCGTCCACGAAGGTCATCGCGCCCTGCACGGTGCGGCCGGCCGCGCCCGGCTGGAGCGAAGCCGGCGGCGCCCCCAGGATCGCCTCGGCAGCGGCCGCGGTCGCGTACATGAAGGCCGGCGTCGCCGGCGCCGAGGAGGAGGAGTGACCGGTGGCGATCTGGGCTCCGGCGTCCTCGAGATCGAGGCGCTCGGTCGGCCCGATGGCGTCGAGCGTGGCGACGACGACCCCTGCCGCCTTGCTGAACCGGGCGGTGGTGGCCGCGCGGTTCACGACCTTGACTGGGGCTCCGTCGGCACCGGGCGCCGCCGTGAGCACTACCAGCTTGCCGGCCGCGGCCTCCGCCGGAATCATCTGGTCGCCCCGCTCGGTCCAGCTTCCGCCGTACACCGCCTGGACGCCGTCCGTGGAGCGGGTGCCGCGACCCTGGTCGCGCGGGAGCAGATCGTCCCAGGCACGCAGGGTGGTGCCGCCGGCGACGATCGCCGACTTGGGGTCGAGCGCTCGGAACACCATGGGGACGTTCTGGAAGTAGGTCCCGTCGTCGCCGGCGGGCTCGAGGCCAAGGCGGCGCGCTTCGGCCGCGATATAGTCGGTCGCCTTGATCCCGCCCGGGGTGCCGGACCGGCGGCCCTGCATGGAGTCGTCCGCGTAGATGTAGAGCCGGGTGCGCAGGTCCGCGGGGGTGATCCCGGCCGTGGTCGCCGCGGGAGCGGGGGAGTCGGCCCGCTGACCGGACGAGCCGCAGGCCGCGAGCAGGCCGATCAGAGTGCAGAGCGAAACACGATGCACGGGTCTCTCCTTCGAAGGTGCCAGCCAGGGAAGTTCGACGCGATCCTACGCCGGGCTCAACCTCCGGGTTTCGGAGGCCCCCCTTTACGCTGCCCCGGTCCGGGCGCATCATATCTGCGCTCCTTTCCGCAACATTGCCGGCCACATCCGACCGGAGACCGACATGGCCCTGGCCGACCGGGTGAAGAAGATTCTGCTCAATCCGAAGGAAGAGTGGCAGGTCATCGACCAGGAGCCCGCGACCGTGGCGGGCCTCTATAGCGGCTACATCGTACCGCTGGCGGCGATCGGTCCGATCGCGCAGGCGATCGGCTCGTCGGTGTTCGGGATCAGCATGCCGTTCATGGCACCTACCGGACGCCGATCGGCACCGCAATCACCGGCGCGATCGTGGGCTATGTGCTGACCCTGGTCGGCGTCTACGTGCTCGCGCTCATCATCGATGCCCTCGCGCCCACCTTCAACGGGCAGAAGAACCAGATTCAGGCGCTCAAGGTCGCGGCCTACTCCAGCACCGCGAGCTGGGTGGCCGGGGTCTTCGCCCTGGTGCCGGGGCTGCGGATTCTCACGATCCTGGGCCTGTACAGCCTCTACCTGCTCTACACCGGGTTGCCGGTGCTGATGAAGGCCCCGCAGGACAAGGCGATGGGGTACACGGCCGTGGTCATTGTGGCGGCGATCGTGCTGTTCATGCTGGTCGGGATCGTGGCGGGGGAATCGTAGGAGGGGCGATGGGTTGAGGAAGAGCCGCTGGTCCACCGCAGTCATGCCCGCCGGTCCTGGGCCGGCGGGCGCAGGTTGACGATCCGTGAATGAGGTGACCTCCCGCCGGTACGTCACCGCGGTACTCGCTCCCGCGCTCGTCAGTCTGTATCTCGCCCTGGTCGTTCCCGCCGGCGCCACCGACCTCGTCCGTCCGCGCGATCTCGGGCTCCCGATCGGCCTTACACTGGCCGTCGCGGTTGCGGGGTGGGCGTTGGGGTACCTCCTGAACCGGGATGCCCGTAAGGCGGCGGTCGTCAGTCTGCTGCTCGTGACCGCCTTCGCCACATTCGGCTACGTGCACCGCCTTGCTCGCTCCAGCGCGGGGATCATGGGTCGCCCGCGAGCCGGTGCAGCTCCTGGTCTATGCGCTGGCCCTGTCGGCCGTACTGCTGGTCATTCGGCGTTCCGGCCACGGGTTCGGAAGGTTTCTGGAATTCTGCAGCATCCTCGGCGTCCTGCTGGTCGGTGTGACGGGAGCGCGACTCGCCGGGAAGATCCACCGATCGGACAGCCACGCCGTTGACGTTGCGGGCTTCGACCATCAGAGCAAAAGACGGCCCTCCCGCGCCGCCACCGGACATCTACCTGATCGTGCCGGACAAGTACACCGGTTCGGCGCTGCTGCGGGCCAACTACGGGTTCGACAACGGCGGTTTCGTGCACGAGCTGGAGCGGCGGGGATTCGTGGTGCCTTCCGCGGCCCGTGCCAACTATTCCCATACCTTTCTGTCGCTCGCCTCGATGCTCAATCTGCGGTATCTGGACGACCTGCCGGGCCGGCTAGGCGTCGCCAACGACGACTGGACCGCCACCTACCCGATGATCGAGGACAACGAGCTGGCGGCCTTCCTGAAGGGCAGGGGATACGACTTCGTCTTCTTCCCGACGGCCTTCGGTGCGACTCGGCAGAATCGGTTCGCGGACCGCCAGTTGCCGTCGCCCGACGAGATCCGGTCGGAGCTGCTCGCCGCGTGGTACCGGACGACCGCTATCCCGGCGCTCGGACGCCTGTGCCGCAGGCTGGGCTGCCCTCCCGGTCCCCCATACGTGCCGGAAACGGCCGAGATGCTGAACTGGAAGCTGCGGCAGCTCGGGCACCTCGACAGGCATGGGAGACCGCTATTCGTGGTCGCCCACCTCACACTGCCGCACGAGCCCTACCTTTTTCGATCGGACTGCAGCGAGCGGCTCGAGTACTGGCCGGTGAGCGACAATGGAAAGGACTCGGCGGCGGTGAAGGCGGCCTACCTGGAGCAGATCCGGTGCGTGAACCGGAAGCTGCTTGGCGTGGTGGACAGCATTCTCTTCCATTCGCCAAGGCCGCCGGTCATCGTGATCCAGGCCGACCACGGGCATGGCCGACTCGGTCGTCAGCTGCCGGCGCTCGATGCGGTGCCGGCGCCTCAGGTGGCCGAGCGCCTGTCGGTGTTCGCGGCGTATCACCTCCCAGGCGTACTTGGCGGTGCGGTGGGGGACTCCGTCACCCCGGTCAACGTGTTCCGCCTCGTGCTGCGGACCTACTTCCGGGCTGACCTGCCGTCGCTTCCCGATGCGAGCTATTGGTCCTCGGCCAAGCGCCCGTACGACTTCACCCGGCTACGCTAGGCGGCGGCGCCCGCAGCCATGCCGTGGTGGTCATCCTGGCGGCGCGGCTTGGTCTCGGGAATGGATCAGGATTGCGTCGATGAATCGCGTCAGCGGGCAAGACGGTACCAGTGCGGGCCCACCGCCGTCCGCTCTCGCCAGCGAGCGCCAACCCCATCCGACCACGCCGTCCCGCTGGGATCGTACAGGTAGGCCAATCGTGGTCGCAGCATGAATACCGTGGATATCTCGCCGGCATCAGATCGCCGCACGAGCGTGCGGTAGCAGCATCCGCTATTGGGAACCAGCTCAGTCGGCATGAGCCTCAGGGCGCCCCCGGGGGGTACCGCAAGGCGGCTCACCGCGGTCTCGAGTGCAGGGAAGTGACGGCTGAACCTCAGGTCGGTCAGCGCGCGGTCAACGTCGCGCACCCGTGGGATGGCTGGAATGCCCGTGAAGAGGATCGCAATGGGCGCGAGCGCCAGCCACCGAAGCTCTCGCCACTGGCCAAGCGCATAGGCTGCCGAGACCACGAGCAGGAGGGCATACGAGAGCACCAGGCCAAGCGAAGTCAGCTCCAGGAGCTCGCCTTGGCGGCTGCCGGTCAGTCCCAGCGTCACCGCCAGCACGACGGTGCACGGGATGGCGGACAGGGTGGCGACCGCCGGCCTCGTCAGCATTCGGGGAGGTGCCGGCGCCATGCGCTCGCATGGACCGCCATACGCCAACCATCCAGTCCGCGGATCGGCGCGAGATTCAGGTACATCGCCAGGTTCACCACGAAGCACGTGATGGACAGAGCGTGCAACGGCGCGGTGAGTCGTGGCATCAACAGCCAGTACAGCGCCACTCCCGCGGCCCCGAACAGGTTGGCCAGACTGCCAGCCGCTGATATGATCGGAGCCCGCCAGGAGCTGCCCTCGCGCCAGTGAAACGCCCACGCCCGTGGAGTCATGTTCTGGTAGCCCAGCGCTTGTGCATCCTCGTCGTGCAGACTCATCTCGCCGTGCAAGGGCAGCAGCGCGACCCGGAGGCGGCATCCGTCGATGTGGCCTTCCCAGAGCACCGGACCCCGTCCCAGAGTGACGCTCCAGACCCGCACCCCGAGCACTCGGGCGACCAAGGCATGCGCGAGCTCGTGGAGGAGGAGCGCGGTCCAGGCGGCGACAAACACGAAGAGGAGGACGACCAGCGGGTAGGGGAGGCGCCACGTCGTCCAGAGCGCCTGCGTTAAGAAATCGTTCATGGTATCCGCGCGGCTTTGGCGTGGAGTGCCGGCCAGCAATGCTGTAATGTATCAGTAACCCAGACAAACCGCGACCGACATGCCCGCCGTTGCGCCGCGTGGTCCCGCATCCCAGATTGACGTGACGGCAGGAGGGTCCTGCCGCCCGCTTCAGGCCATCCGCTCGCCACACCCTCGACGAACAACCTCCCCCGCAGCTAGCGGGGGTTGTGCTCTTGTCGTTCAGCGCTGGCCTTGAAGCGGCCGTCCATTTTCGAAGGTCGCTGCTCATATTGCAAAGGCCCGACCCTGGGGCGGAGGAGGGGAGAATGCGGACGTGCTGGAAGGCTTTCTGGAGCGAGGACTCCGGTCAAGGACTGGTTGAGTACGCGCTCATCATTGCACTGGTGGCGGTAGGTCTGATCGCGATCCTCCTGGTGTTGCGGAACAGCATCGGCAACGTGTTCAACAACGCTGCGGTTCAGCTCAACAACGCCCCGACCAATCCATATCCCTGAGCAAGGGAGTTCGATCTGCTTCTCCCGCGGTCCGCTTTGTGGGCGACAGGTGTCGGGCTGGCCGCGGGCATCCTGAACTGGCTCGGCCATCGAATTCCGCCCCCAACGAGCTCGGACATCGATCAGGTCTGGGTCGCCGCGCGGGCGCTGCTGGACGGCCGCAATCCATTCCAGGCGGTAATCGATGCGGGGCGCGGATCCCCCGTCGGCTACTCACTCTACTACGCGCTCTACTATCCGCTTCCCGCCGTGCTCCTCGTCGTTCCGCTCGCCAGGCTGCCCCTCGAGCTTGCCCGGGCGATCTGGGCCGGGCTGGGGGCTGCACTTTTTACCGCGGCCGGCCTGCGGTATGGGCGTGGCCTCCTCGTGGCTCTGCTGAGCGCCAGTTTCCTTAACACCGTCCTGCAAGGGCAGTGGTCCACGTACCTCACCGCGGCTGCGATCCTCCCGTGGCTCGGGTTTGTCTGGGTGGGGAAGCCGAGCGTCTCGGCGGCGCTGTTCCTCGGGTTTCCCTCGCGGCAGGCAATTATCGGTGGGGTGATCCTCGTGGTCCTGAGTCTACTCGTGCGTCCCACCTGGCCTGGTGAGTGGCTCGGCGCCATTCGGAGCGCGGCACTGCTTCCCCCGGTGGCGCGCCCGGGTGGGGTGCTCCTCCTGCTCGCACTGCTCCGATGGCGCCTCCCTGAAGGTCGGTTGCTCGCGGCGCTCGCTTGTGTTCCGCATACCCTGGGACTGTACGAGAGCCTGCCTCTCTTCCTGATTCCCCGGTCGAGGTGGCAGGGCTACCTTCTGGCCATCCTGAGCTATGCCGCCGCGTTCTGCGCTGTGCTCCTGTACCCGCAACCAGAAGGGCAGCCGGTCGAGGCGGTCCTCGCTTATCGCTGGCCCGTGATGTTCGCTTGCCTCTATGTGCCAGCGCTGCTGATGGTGCTGCTGAGGCGTGATCCGAGTTCAGGGAACGAGGAGCTGGCCATCGTGCACCGCGTCAAAAACATCCTGCTCGCGCCCAAGACGGAGCGGAAGTCATCGATGCCGAGCCGACGACCGTAGCGGACTCATAGGATGACCTACCTGCCGCCGGTCGGCAGCGTGCGCGCCTCGACGGTTTAGGGGTCGGGGGTGCAGCAACTGCGGTGGCGTGGCAACACCGACGCTTGCCAAGCCATTGTAAAGCAGCCACACCAGGCACTTCCTCCCAGCGCACGGGACTTGCGTATACACCGTGCCGTTTTGGCGCACAGGCGAGTTCTTCTTTCCCCGGACCCTCTGGGCTAGCCAGCGGTGTCAGCCCAACGGCCCGCCAGGCTACGCAACTGCCGAAGTGAATCCTCTGAAACAGAGGCCATACAGATGCTTTATGTGGACCCCACGGCTGGCAGCGTCATCCTCCAGGTCACTTTCGCCGCAATCCTCGGGGGCGTCCTTACAGCAAAGCGGTGGTGGGGAACCCTAAGCCGAGGCGTGCAAGCGGGCCTGAACTGGTTTCGCCCGCGGTCGTGACCATGGCTGCGAGCCGATGCGCCTCGGCGGCCACCTCACAGTGGTCCTTGCTCCCTTGTCGGCCCGGGTCTTGGTCCTCGCGTTGATTGCCCTCTGGCGTGTGGGTGGGGGCTAGCTTATCCGGGTCTACGTCAGTGCTCAGGCTCTTGGACTTTAGACGAGGGCACCCGCAGGCAATGTTCGAGGGCAGCGCTTCTCGCGGTGACGTACCGTTCTACCCGCTACTCGCGGCCGTCTACTTCGTTCTCGCGTTAGTCGCGGCAAATGGGAGCGAGCTCATCCGGTTGGCCGACCTCGGGCGACCGCTCGTGCTCTCGTTAGCGATAAGTGCGTCCATCTGGGTGCTCGCGGCGTGGGTGACGCGAGGAGTGCGCCGAGGAGCGCTCGTGGCGGGACTGGGTATCGTGTGCTTCTCGATGTATGGACAATTGAGGATGGTCCTGGGCGAGACCCTGGCGCTCATCGGGGGTCCGACCGGACTCGTGATTCTGCTCAGCTATGGCATCGTGGCCACCGCGCTGCTGATTCGGCGCCATGGAGGTGCCTTCATCGGCGCCACCCAATACCTCAATCTCGTAACCGCGCTTCTCGTTAGCTACTCAGGATTCAGGGTCGCTCGTGATGCGAGCCTTTCGGAGAGCTTCGCGCGCTCGATCGCTCCCGTCCAGAAGGGTCTGCCGCGGGAGGTCGCGGATAGGGACACCCGCGCGCCGGACATCTTCCTGATCATTGTCGACAAGTACACGGGATCCCGTCTGCTCGCGCCTCACTACGGTTTCGACAACCGGCCGTTCGAGGACTCGCTCCGGGCTCGAGGGTTCGTCGTTCCGTCCCACGCAAAGGCAAACTACATCCATACCTCGTTGGCGCTCGCCGCGATGCTGAACTTGAACTATCTGGACGACCTTCCAGATCGGTTCGGAGTGGATAATCACAGGTGGGAGCTCGTGTACCCACTGATCGAGAACAACCAATTAGCAGCCTTCCTTCGAGAACAGGGGTACGGCTACGTTTTTTTCCCGAGTGCCTTCGCCCCCACGCGTCAGAGCCGGATTGCGGACGCACAGCTGCCGGATCCGTCGCAGATTCGACCCGAGTTCGAGGCGGTGTGGCTCTGGAACTCGCCCATTCCGATTTTGCATGCCAACGCATGCCGGCTGCTCCGATGTCAGGTGCACCAGTTCTCGTATACGCCGGAATCAGCCGAGCTCCTGGACTGGAAGTTTGCGCGGCTGCCTGAGCTCGCCGGTGGCGCGCGGCCAATTTTTGCCTTCGCCCACCTGACCCTTCCGCACGAACCCTATGTGTACGACAGCCGCTGCCGGCATCGGGAGCCGTACTGGCCGCTCGACGATGCCGCGGACACAATCTCCGTCAAGAGTGCCTACGTGGCCCAAATCGAGTGCCTGAACCGGAAGCTGCTAACGCTGGTAGACGAGCTTCGGAAGCGATCGCGTGCCCAGCCCGTGATCCTGCTTCAGTCCGACCACGGGCATGGCCGTCTTGGTCGGACGGCCCCGGGGCTGGAGGCGGCAGCCCCATGGCAAGTGGCCGAGCGGAGCTCGATCTTCGCCGCGTACTCGCTCCCGGGAGTGCCCGCGGCTGCCGTGTCCGACAGCATTTCCCCGGTCAACATCACTCGATTGGTGTTGCGGCACTACTTCGGCGCTGAGCTCCCGGAACTGGAGGAAGTGACCTATTGGTCCGCATGGTCCCGGCCATATCGGTTCACAAGAATCGAGTAGATGTGCACATTGCTCCTCCGGTGACTACTTCCGAGCGAGTTCCGGCACAACCGGTGGCAGGGCCAGAGACTTCACGCGCCTGGGATCGGGGCGCTGGCCCTCGTCTTCCTGGGCGCGGCGGTCAGGGTCGCGCTGTGGCCACAGCGACGGTCGCTCTGGATCGACGAGGCGCGGCTCGGACTCAACATCGCGTCGCGATCCTTTCTGGGCCTGTTGCCGCCGCCTCGACTACGATCAAGCGCGCCGCTGCTCTATCTCTGGATCGAGCGGCTTTCGGCTCTGTTTCGGTGTCAGTGAGGCCTCACTGCGTCTTCCCTCGCTCGTCGCAGGGATCACGACCGTGGCGCTGATCTACTGCGTGGCGCGGAGATTGTTCGACCGGCGGGTGGCACTCCTGGCAACGGCGATGTCCGCACTGTCGCCGACCTTGATCCATTTCAGCAGTGAGGTCAAGCAGTACGCCGTCGAGGCATGCGTGTCGTGTGCGGTCATGTACTTGGGACTTCGGTGGCTGGAGGACACCTCGAACCGGCGTCGGTGGCTTTTCTCGTCGCTCTAGGCGGGTCGCAATATGGCTCGCCACCCCGGCAGCCGTTCGTGCTGGCCAGTGCGGGCCTCGCCCTCCTCCTCGCACCAGGGCTTCCGGGTACATGCGAGTCCGCCTGACCGGGAGTTGGTCGTGTGGTGGGGCGGATCACTGGGCACTCGCGTACCTGTGGGTGTACCGCCATGCGGTTCACGATGCCTACCTGCGCCACTACTGGAGCCAGGCATTTCTGACCCCGGGACGGCCGGGTGTCCTGCTCGATGCCGGAGTTGCCTTTCGGGACGTTCTATGGGGGCCGTTGTTCCTTCTGTGGGGAGCCACGGCCACGGATAGTTGGGGCGGACCGGCCGATCTGGCCAGCGTCGTGTTCGCTCCTGCGGTATCGATCGTAATCGCACTGATCCTCGTCATCGGCGTGCGACGGCTCGCAAGAACCATCGGGGTTCCCGGCAGCATGCTCGTATTGGTCCCGCTCATCCTCGCATTCCTCGCGTCTCTGGTGCAGCTCTATCCGATCAGCGCCAGGACGACGACGTACTACATGCCGACCTTGATAATCCTTGCCGCTGCGGGAGTCGAGGAGGCTTGCGGGTCAGCTGCGCCAGCCTGATCCTTACATGGGCGGTCCTGGTCGCGGCATGCATTCCGCTCGGCTGGATCGCCCTCGCCGAGCTGACGGATTCCGAGCCAAGGGAACATCTTCGGCCCCTGGTCGCGTCGCTCCAGGCTCATCGCGCGGCCCGGCGAGCCTGTATATGTGTTCGCCGGTGCCATTCCGGCATGGGCCATGTACACCACGGACTGGAAATCCCCTGATCACGACGCGGCTGGATACTTCATCGAATCGCGCGGGCGGGCGGGCCCGCGTTCGAGAATGCCCCGAGCCGTGGGCGGGCGGTTCGGGACGAGGGATCTGAGCTGACCTATTCCGGCGTCCGGCGGGCTCGAGGTATACGGTATCTCGGACGGTCTCGAGGCCCGGGTGTTCGGCCTCACGAACCCTATGCCGGATCTGGGATGGTCGGAGAACGAGGCGCGCCAGGATTCGTCGACGTGGCGAATCCCGGCGTCTGGCTCATTCTGTCTCACTTCTACGGCCCGGAAGGGCAGTCTGCTCCGCGTGCTCGAGGCGGAGGGTGCCCGCCTGACGTACCACGACTTCCGAAACGGCGCCGCGCTGATTCGCTACGAGTTCCCGGGCTGAGATGACGGGCGCGAGCGTTCCGAAACTTTCCCTGATCGTTCTCCTCTACTTCTGGCACTCCGTCGGAAACCGCCACCCACATTAGACTCGCACGGCCTGAGTTCTCGTCTACCTGGAGGGCGCCTCTCATGGCGCATACGATTGATCAGATGCACGGAAGTCGAGCGCTGGCTGTATCCAGCGGTTTCGCGGATCGGCCGCACCTGCGACTCTTTGCACTGTCCTTCCTCGCGCTCTTCCTCGAGCTGACGATCATCCGATGGGTGCCCGGATCGGTCAGGTTGGTCGCCTACTACGCCAACCTGATGCTGATCAGCTCCTTTCTCGGGATTGGCCTCGGGGCGATGCTCGCGGAGCGTGGCCGCAACTTCGTCCGGTGGTTTCCGGCTTTACTCGCCACCAACGTGCTCTTTCTGGCAGTGTCGAGACATGTACTGCTCCCCGGCAGCTCGGTCGAGCTTCGGTTTTACACGGCGCACCGCAGTTGGCGTCACGAGTTACCTGGCGCTGCTCGGAATCTTTTTCCTGAACGCGGCGCTCTTTGTTCCCCTCGGAGAGCAGATCGGTCAGCAGTTTCGCCGACTCCAGAACCTCCGGGCCTATGCCTGGGATCTCGGCGGCAGCCTCGCGGGCACGCTGATCTTCGGTGTCTTCGCCGTGACGCATTTCTCACCGCAGATCGGATTGGCGATTGCGGTCGCGCTCTTCGCGCTGCTCTTTCCACGCGAGGTGCGGAACGGGCGAACGATCGTCCTTTTCGTATTCCTGCTCGGCGTCTCGGTTGCGACTACCGAGTGGCGCGCCACGTGGTCGGCGTACAACCATCTCTCGATCCACGCTGACTCCGAGACCACCTGGACAATGCTCAGTCGGGCACCAACCCCGCCGGCGGACCTTATGACCATGCAGGATCCGCCATCCTACACGCTCTCCGTGAACCAGAACTTCTACCAGTATCACCGCACCACTGACATGCGGCGCTTCACGCCGGGGACGCCGGCCTACGAGGCCGCGGCCAGCTTCCGCGTGCCGTACTTGATTCCCTACGCCTTTCAGACGACACCCCGGAATGTGGTGGTTGTCGGGGCCGGTGGGGGGCTGGATGTCGAGTCGGCGCTCCTGCACGGGGCGGAGCACGTGGATGCCGTGGAGATCGACCCGGCGATCGTCCGTCTCGCGCGCCGGTACAGCGCGGCCGGGGTGTACGGGAACCCGAAGGTCACGCTTCACGTCGACGATGCGCGGGCCTTCTTCGAGCGGGCGACCCCTGGATACGACCTCGTCGTCTTCGGGCTGCTCGACTCTCAAGGGCTCTTCAGCTCGATGGCCAATATCAGACTGGACGGCTTCGTCTACACCGTCGAGGGGTTCCGCTCCGCATGGAGCTGCTGAACGACCGCGGCGTGTTGAGCTTGGCCTTTGGGACCGCGAGCCGGCCCTGGCTCGACGGGAAGCTATACCGGATGGTCACGGAGGCGACCGGCCGCCAGCCGCGTGTCTACGCGGTACGCGAACGGGACCATGGTGATGATTGCCGAAAAGCAGCCGATTCAAGATCCGCCCGCGGGATTCGGCGAGTATGTCCCATGGCGCCCGACCGCCGCTGACCTGGCGAGCCCGGCGGCGACCGACGACTGGCCGTACCTCTACCTACGCCAGCGGACGATTCCCTCGGACTACCTGCTGGTCATCCTGAGCCTGCTGGCGATCTCGGTGGTGGCGGTGCTCCGGTTGAAGCCTAGGGGAGCCGGCGCCGAGGAGCTGCATTTCGGGGCCATGGGCGCCGGCTTCCTGCTGCTCGAGACCAAGTCCATCGTGGATTCGTCGCTGTACTTCGGCGCCACCTGGATCGTCTCTCTCATCGTGATCTCAGGCGTGCTCCTGTTGGTGCTGCTCGCGAATGCCTTGGCCGGGCGGTTCCGCGAGTTCTCGCGTTGGCTGTACGCTCCTCTCATCGGGTCCATTCTTCTGGTCTATGCTGTTCCCCACGATCTCATCCTGGGGCTGCCGTTCGCCGGCCGCGTGGCCTGGACCGCGCTGGTCGTGCCGCTGCCTATTTTCTTCGCGGGTCTCGTGTTCTCCAGTACGTTCAAGCGCACCGCTTATCCCGCGGCCGTGTTCGGCGCAAACCTCGTGGGGGCGATGGTCGGGGGCTTCGCCGAGTACCTGAGCATGGCCATCGGGAGCAGGAGCCTGGTGGTCGTTGTAATCGGCGCCTATCTCGTGAGCCTGGCGGCGGTCAGCATGGCTGGGAACAGGGCCGTTGTAGCCCCTGCTTGAACAAGGGCCTGCCGACGAGCTTCCGACAGCATCTCATGCAGATGGTCGGGGGCCTCGATGCTGAGTCCGCCAATGCCGCGTCTTACCGTGCAGGCGCCGACACAGAAGCAGCCGTGACGATGGTGTCGCCCGCGGAAGCAGCCCTTTTGGCCGTAGCCACGTACGTCACCATCCACACGATTGCGTAGCAGGGAATGGCGAGCCCAGCCAGCCAGCGGCTGCCGAGCATTAGTCCGGCCAGTGCGGCCAGCGTGGACCCTAGGACCGAGAACGCCCCGTTGATCGCCCAGGCCTCGGCCAGCCCCCGCTCACCCTGCGCGAACAGCCTCATCCCCGTCGGGAGCGCGACACCGAGCGCCACTCCCATCGTTCCGGAGAGGAGTGCGGCGCCGACGGCGGTCAGAAGCAGCGTGGGCGCCTCGCTGAAATGCCCCACCAGTGGAAAGGCGATCACCAGCAACGCCACCGCGAGAGGCGGTATGGCGAGGGTAAGGCGCGGTGCGTTTCGGAACGGCGAGTGTCCGGAGACCGCGCTGCCGATGCCGGTGCCAAGCAGCATCGTCGCAATGACGAGTGCAAGGGTTGCCGTCGGGTGCCCAAGGAGAATCGACAGCCGCTGATGCAGTGCGAGCTGGACGGCCATGTATCCGAGTCCCAGAAAGGCGAAATAGAGCCGGCCGGTGTTGCTGAGCAGCGACGGTCCACCGGGACCTGGACCGGCACTCGCCGGCAGGCGCGTGGTTTGCCACAACAGCACGAGAGAGCCCACGAGCGCGAGGACGACCGTAACGACGAGGACCTGGACGCCGTTCATGGTGATGGCACTGACCGGTCCGTACGCGTCGCCACGGAGGGCGAGGACGTCGAGTGGCCTGAGCTGGAGAAAGAAGAACGGTTTGGTGTCCCGCGGGGGGTCGATGGCCCAGCGACTCTCCCGAACGTGCCGGACCCGTGCGTCGGGAGTGAGCAGTGCCGGCCAGCTTCGAGCCGCGGGCGCAGGGGAGCGGTGGGGGGCGAGCAGAAGGGTCCCGCCGCCCCGACGGGCATGCGCTTCGAGGGCCGCGACTTCGTCAGGCGTGAATGGTTTGCGGCTGACCATCGTGGTGATCAAATGAACCCGGCCACTGCTGAGCGGATCCTCGATCTTCGATGGCGTGGACAAGCGCGACGAGGTGATCTCCAGCGGGCACGAGACCTTCCTCGTCGAGCGCCTGGGCACCCAGCGCAATCAGCCGTTCCGCTTCGGCCGGGGCCCCGGGCAGGTACCAGCGCGTAGTTGCGAGGATGCCGGAGGGCGTCAAGCGGTTGAGGAAGAGCCGCCATGCCTCGACGGTATAAAGCGAGTTCTCGGAAAGGACGAAGCCGCCGGCCGCCGTCGACGCCCAGGTGTCGATCAGACTGGCGCGGATGACGTCATACCGATCTGTGCGATGCTTCAGGGCGTGGCGGGCCTCGTCGTGAACCAGCTCGAGCTCGGGGCGCAGGGCGATGGCGTTGAAGTCCAGGAGTGTCGTGGACAAGAGCTCGACGATCCGCCCATTGAGCTCGAAGCCGACCACCTTCCTGGCTCCCGCGGCGAGGGCGGGGAGGATGTCAGGTCCGCCGCCGACGCCGATGATCGCAACCCGGTCCACAGGACGTCCCAACGCGTACGACGGATCCTGGTACTGCCGCGCCCAGTTCGGATTGATGCTGGGGAGACCTGCTGAGTCAGCCGGCACGCGGGGAATGTTGGATAAGGCGCTTCGATCAATCACCAGCTCGCGCACACCGGGACTGGACTCGCTTACCCGGACGCGGCTGTGCGCATTCCAGCGCTCGAGCAGCGGACGGCCCACCCACGTATCCGCGAGCGGGAAAACCGGGCCGGGCATGGCCGCCGCCAGGGTGAAAAGGCCCAGGAGGGCTACCGCCCCGAGCGCAACGACCGGACGACCTCGGAACGGACCAGTCCCCATCGCGAGCAGCACACATCCGAATGCCGGGACCCCCAGCGCCAGCGGACCTTGCACCAGATGGAGCAGCGGAATCGCGGCGAGCGCCGCGGCCGCACTGGCGGCCAGATCCAGGGCATAGAGGCGATGGATTTCACCTCGCCCGAAGGCCAGCGCGCGTGCCAGGACTTCGCCCAGGAGGGCGAGCGGAATGGCGCTCAGGAGTGCCAGCGCCGGGCCACCCAGGGATCGCCGGCACGGGGCGGCAGGAACGCGAGCACCTCCGCGAGACCCAGGAGGGCCACGCCCGCGCCCAGCAGGCGGCTGCGCACCCGGCGTTCGAACGCGTGTGTGTCGTCCCCCGTGGGGCGTCTGGCCGCTATCAGTCCCCCGGCCGCCAGACCGAAGAGTGCAAGTCCCACCGCAAGAAAGCTGTAGTGGTAGATACAGCAGGACCGAGAAGAGCCTGGTCAGCACGATCTCGGTGAACAGCACGGCGCCCGCGGTGCCGGCGACCAGCAGGGCGAGGCGCAACCGCAGCGGCTGGGTTCATGTCATGCGCGTTCCCTTCTCCGAAACCCTTGAGTCGCTGCGGCTTAGTGACATCGCAGCGCCGTGACGACCGGCACGGGACTTGCTCTTGGCGCCTGACAGTCGGATCAGTTAAATCTCAGCCCTTCCCTCTGATTCGAACGGAACCAGAGCTGGTCCCGTTTGTTCTCGCGTTCGTCGTCCATGGCGCTCGAGTCTCGTATGGCGAAGCCCGTGTGTCTTTCAGTGATTGTGCCGGTCTACAATGAAGAGAGCACCGTCGCGGCGCTGGTCCAGCGGATACGCGTCGTTCCTCTCGACACGGAGATTATAGCGGTGGACGATGCGTCCAGCGATAACTCAGCGCTGATCCTCGAGCGTCTACGGGCGGAGGGGCTGGTCAATGAATTGATACGCCAACCGGTGAACCGCGGTAAAGGCGCCGCCGTACGCGCGGGCATCGCGGCAGCGACGCGGTGACGTGATCGTGGTGCAGGATGCCGACCTGGAGTATGACCCGGCCGAGCTCCCCAGGCTGCTGGCGCCGATCCTCGCAGGACAAGGCGGACGCCGTCTTCGGATCGCGCTTCCTCGGGGGCGATCACCGGGTGCTGTACTTCTGGCACTCGGTGGGGAACAATTTCCTGACCCTCCTGTCCGAACATGTTCACCAACCTGAACCTGACTGACATGGAGACCTGCTACAAGATGGTTCGGGCTCCGCTGATGAAATCGCTGGTGCTGACCAGCGACCGGTTCGGCTTCGAGCCCGAGATCACCGCCCGGCTGGCCCAGGCCCGGGCGCGGATGTGGGAGATCTCGATCTCCTATCCGGCCGAACCTACGCCGAGGGCAAGAAGATCGGCTGGCGCGACGGCGTTGCCGCCATCTGGCACATTGTCCGGCACAATCTCTTTCCGCCGCCCAGGTCAATCTGCCTCTGACCGCCCGACCCCCGGACGATGGCGTCACGCCTCCAGTGGTGTGACCGCACCTCTCCGCCGGACTCCCGTGCCCCAAGCCACGGCTGATAGCCAAGCTCGGGCCCTCGGTCTCCAGCCCGACCTGCCGGAGATGGCCGCGCCCGACCCCATGATCCGGTGGATGCCGGTCCTCTTCTGTCTCTCCGGATTTTGTGCCTTGGTCTATCAGGTAGTCTGGCAACGGGTCCTCTTCGCGGCGTTCGGCGTCAATGTCGAAGCGGTGACCGTAGTCGTTACCGCCTTTCTGGCGGGTCTGGGCTTCGGGAGCCTGCTGGGCGGGTGGCTTGCCAAGGCCGAGGACACGCTGCTGCTGCGGGGGTTCGGTCTGGTCGAGATCGCGATAGGAGCGTTCGGGCTGATATCGGTCGGCTTCTTTCGCTGGATCGGAGACGCGTCCCTGGCGCTGGCTTCCACCCCACGCGCGATCCTCCTGGCCCTGATCGTCATGGTCCCTACCACGATGATGGGAGTGACGCTGCCGCTGCTCGTTGGGTATCTCGTCCGAGCGACCGGGAATGTCGGCCGTACGGTGGGCACCCTCTATTTCGTGAACACGGCGGGATCGGCGCTCGCGTCCTTCGCCACCGTGTTCCTTCTGCTACGCAACTTGGGTGAGGCGAGGTCGGCGGTGGTCGCCGCGTTGCTGAACCTGACGATCGGGGGTTTGGTGATGCTTCGATCCACGCGACGGGTACGGGCCGGATGAGCTTCGGGATCGCGCTTGCCGCCGTCGCGCTGAGCGGGTTCATCTCACTGTCCTACGAAATCCTCTGGTACCGGGCGATCACCCTCGCGTCGGGGGCCGCGCCGGTGTCCTTCGGCCTGCTGCTGGGCTTCTATCTGTTCGGACTGGCCTTCGGGGCGCGCCTGGCTGGAAAGTGGTGCGGAGCCGCGGACGGCAAGCTCAGAGCCAGCTCCTGCGCGGCACGGCGATCTTCGTGCTGTCCGCCAACGCGATAGGATTCATCGGTCCTGCCATCGTTCGCTTTGTTCGGCGCCTACGGCCTCTGGCCCCTGGCGCTCATCCTCGTGCTGGTGACGGCCGCGATGTTCGGGGCTGTACTGCCCCTGGTCAGCCACTTCGCCGTCGAGGCCGACCGGCTCGCGGGTCGGAGCGTCGCCTATCTCTACGTCGCCAACATCGTCGGGTCGGTGCTCGGCAGCTTCCTGACCGGGTTCTTGCTTCTGGAAGTGCTTCCCATCCGTAGCATAGCGCTGCTGCTGGCGCTTCTGGGATGCGGCGTCGCTGGGGTGCTGCTCGTTCTCAGCCGTCCCTCGCGCCGATGGCTGGTGGCGGGCTGGGGGGGAGTCGCCATCGTCGGGGGTGCGGCGGTCGCCGGGACACCAACTGCCTTCGAGCATTTCTACGAGCGCCTCATTTTCGGGCAGCAGGCCGCCCAGCTGCCCCCGTTCACGGAAGTGGTGGAGAACCGAAGCGGCGTCATCACCGTGACGCCGGACGGCACGGTTTACGGAAGCGGCGCCTACGACGGGCGAATCACGACCGATCTGCGACACGATCGCAATCTCATCGTGCGCGCGTATTCGGTCGCCGCCCTGCACCCCGAGCCCCGCCAGGTGCTCATGATCGGCCTCGCCGGCGGCGCCTGGGCCCAGGTGGTGGTGAATCATCCTTCGGTCGAGAAGCTGACCATCGTCGAGATCAATCCGGGCTACCGAGAGATGATCGCGCGGCATCCCGAGGTCGCGAGCCTCCTCAGCAACCCCAAGGTGGAGATCATCATCGACGATGGGCGCCGGTGGCTGCGGCGCAACCCGGATCGCCGCTTCGACTTGATCGTCTCGAACACGACCCAGCACTGGCGGGCCCACGCGACCAATCTCCTGTCGGTCGAGTACCTCCAGATCATCAAGCAGCATCTGCTGCGCCGGATGGAGTGTACTACTTCAACACGTCCTACCATCCTGCCGCGCTGAAGACCGCCATGACCGTCTTCCCTCACGGCGTGCTGGTCATCAATTTCGCGGCGGTGAGCCCGGACCCGTTGAAGTTCGACCGGCCGCGATTCCACCAGGTATTGCAGGGCTACCGGATCGATGGGCGGGCTCCCCTGGACCTGACGGTGCCCGATGATAGGGCGCGCCTCGATTCGGTGGTGAACCTCCGATTCGTGGTGGAGCGCGAGACCATTCTTCCCGGGCTCGAGAATGTGGGCCTGGTGACCGACGACAACATGCTCACCGAGTGGTACCCGAGGCCCGAGCGCTGGCAGTGACCGTGCCTCGGCCGCTGGCGGCGGGCGGACTCCCGGCCATGAACGGCTTCGGGCGGTTGGTTCGGGCAGGATTCGTCGTTGGGGTCATCTGGTTTTCGGTCGTGTTGGCGGTCGGCCTGCCGGCCGAGGCGCATTTCCTGATTTATGGACTTCTGGGAAGCGCGGTGATCGTGTTCGTCGCGGCCCCGGCCCTGGCGACCGGGTGGGCTCTGGTCGTAGGCGCGCTGCTCCTGCTCCTGATGCGTGTGGGCGGGTGGGAGGGGCTGGTCGCCGGGGTGAAGGTCGAGCCCGGCCTGCCGCTGGCGTACCTCGGGTTGGCGGGTATGGTGCTGCTCGCGGTGCGGGAGCTGTGGCGGCCGGCGCCTCGGGCTGCGGTCATTGGGGCGATCGGGATCCCGACGTTCATCTTCCTGACCGAGCCGTTCCACGCGCTCGTGATCCGTGCGACCCCCCAGACCGTGGACCCGGCGCTGCTCCGCCTCGACCTCGCCCTCTTCGGAGATCTTACCTTTGCCGCAGGGCGTCTCCTGGCGCGCCATCCCTTGCTCCAGGTGGCCTCGGTCTGGTCGTACGTGGCGCTCGCGCTGGTTGGCGCGGTCGTCTACTCCCTGGCGCTCCGGGGGCGGGCCGGCGGCGTGCGGCCATCCGAGCTGCTGTGGACCTGGTCGGTCGCGGCGGTCATGGCGGCCATCTTCTATCCTCTAGTTCCAGCGGTCGGACCGCGGTGGGTGTTCCCGGAGTGGCCCTGGGACTTGCCGGTTCTGATGGGCGGGACGGCCATCCCGACCGCTGATGTTCCTCGGAACGCGATGCCGTCGATGCACGCGGCCTGGGCGATCCTCGTCTGCTGGGGTGCACGAGGTGCGCTGGGGCCGCTGTGGCTGTTCCTCATTCCCTGGTTGGCGCTCACCCTGCTCGCCACGCTCGGAGCCGGAGGGCATTACGTGATCGATCTGGTAGCGGCGCTGCCGGTAGCAGGGGCCGCTGCATGGATCGGTTTGCGACTGGCGAATCGGCCGCCTGCTCCTTGACACACGCGCATCGGTGACACTCCGTCGAAATTGGCTGCTACCTCTGGCCGCAGGGATGATGAAATCGCTCGTCCTCACGAGTGATCGCTTCGGCTTCTAGCCCGAGATCAGACGCAAGGCTGGCTCAGGCCTGGGCCCGCATCTGGGAGGTGAGCATCTCCTACTCCAGTCGTACCTACGAGAAATTCAAGAAGATCGGATGGCGGGACGGCGTCCCCGCCTTGTGGCGTATTCTGCGATTCGATCTGCTGTCGCCACGCGGAGCGGCGCGCAGCAGCTCCGCGCCGGCGACAGACGTGGCGACGTGATGGCGGGAGACCGCCAGTCGGCGGCTCCGCTTGATGCGGTCGAATCCGGACGGGACATGCATGTGCAGGCCCAGGCCCATCGCAGGTGGCCCAGGACACAGCTCGCCTTTCTTGGCGCTCTCGCTCTTGGAATCGCAATCCGCGCCATCGACTTCCTCAACTGTAGGTCCCTGGGGCTCGATGAAGCGCGTTTGGCTGTAAACGTCGCCGCACGCTCCTTCCTCCAAACTGTTGAGCCCTCTCGAGATGGACCAGAGTGCGCCCCCGCTGTTCTTGTGGGGCGAACGCTTGATGCTGGTGCTGTTCGGATACGGCGACTGTGCGCTCCGACTGCTTCCGGTCATCGCGGGCGCGGCCGCGGCGGTTCTGCTGTATCAGTTCGCGCGCGATTCAGCGACGACGCCGAGGCGCGACTCGCCGCCCTGATCGGGATCTTTTGTCCGCTGCTGATCACCTACTCCAACATCGTCAAGCAGTACTCGGTCGAGCTGTTGGTGGCCGTTCTCCTCATACTCTATCTCGGAAGAGCTCTCAGGCACGAGCTCGGCCGACGCGTCTCGTCGGCGTGCTCGCGTTCGGAGCATTCGCCCCTTGGCTCTCCTTGACAAGCGTCTTCATCCTGTTCACCGCGTGGGTGCTCCTGATCGCGCAGTCGATGCGTGGGCGCGCCGGCGCGGCACGCCTGGCGCTCGCGTCGGCGCTGGTGTGGGGTGTGTCCGGCGCCGTGGCCTATATGAGCGTGTATCGGGCGGCGAGCCAGAATACCTATCTGCAGCGGTTCTGGGAGCTGGCGTTCGTTCGACCGAGCCATCCCGCGTTCCTGCGTCACACGTGGAAGACGGTGGAGGACTGGTCTGGGGCTTCGTCGCTGGCGATCCGCTGGTCGATCGCCGGCCCTTTCTCTGGCTCCTGCATGTCGGAAGCGTGGTCGTTGTGGTTCTGTGCGCGTTGGGAGCGTTCCGCGTCGTGCGCACCCGGGGTTGGACGGCATCTGTGTGGCTCTGTGGTCCTGCGTGGCCACCTTCGGCGCCTCCATGCTGGGCCTGTTTCCCATAGCTCCACGCCTGACGCTGTTCCTTGTTGCCCGGGGTGATCGTGCTATTCGTCGCTGGGCTGCATGAAGCCCTGGCCCGTGCGGGAGCGATCGCACCCGCGGCGGCTCGACGATCGCGACCGCCGTGCTCGTGCTGCCGATGGAGTTCCAGGCAGTCGTGCGAACGTTCGCCGTGGAGCCCTCCGCGCACTTCGATCCCCTGGTTCGTGAGCTACTCGAGCGTCGCCAGCCGGGCGAGCCGGTCTACGTGTTTGCCAGGAGTTGCCGGCCTGGATCTACTACTCCACCGATTGGGAGCGGCCCGATACGCTTCGCTTACGGTATCTGACCCGGGCTGCCCACTCGGGCGGGCCAGCTTTCGAGAATGCCCCAAGCCGCGGCCGAGTGAGCGCCGAGGAGGTGAGCGCTTTGGGCCCCTGCTCCCGAGGCACCCGGGGAAGTCCTCGGGCTACCCTCGGGCATGGAGTGGCGGGAGGTTCAGGAGCACGTGGTGGTGCCGGACAGCGGATGGGTCGAGATCGAAAGGAAGCGAATCGAGGCTGCGGCGAATCCCGGAATTTGGGTGATCGCCACCACGTTTTACGCGCCTGAAATCGACCTGTTCGCGGCGCTCCAACAGGACGCCACGCGGCTGACCTTCGCTCATCTCAAGAACGGTAGCGCGCTGGTCCGCTATGAGTTTGCGGGTGCAGCGGCTGCCGACCAAGGGCGCCGCAGGATGGGGCCGATGATGATGTGCTCGACGACGGCCCGTCCGCCCCGACTCGTTCGATAGCCGAACAACCAACGCGATCGCTTGGGACCTGAGTGCCGGGGACGTTCATGCCGGCGAGCGTCTATGACTTCCCCGTGACATGGCTACTTGCTATCACGGTACCCACGTGCCGGGGATAGGGTTTTGGTGCACGGAACTTGCGTGCTCCGTCGACGGCCAGTTCAGCGCGGAGAGCTTTTCTTCACTTCGGACCGCTGGCTGCAGCCGATGGTGCCCGAGTTCTGAATGGCGGCAGAAGACGTAGAGCCCAGTAGATTCCATGAAATAGAGGCCATACAAATGCTCTACGTCCATCCCGCTGCCGGCAGCATCATCCTCCAGGTCGCCTTCGCCGCCCTCCTGGGCGGGGCCCTGACCGCAAAGGAATGGTGGGGCACTCTTAAGCGGGCTGTACGAGCCTTGATGAACCGTTGTCGCCCAAGGTAACGACCATGGCCGGGCGCCGATGGCTCCTTCATCCGTTCCTCATCAGTCTCTACTTTGTTCTCACTCTCGCCGCGTCCAACGCCATAGCCTTGAAGGGGCTGCGAGATCTCGTGTGGCCGACATACATCTCCCTTCTCGTCTGCACCCTGTGCTGGGTGGTGGCGTATGCACTGAGCCGTAATGCGCAAAAGGCGTCACTGATCAGCCTGCTCTGGATCGTAGCCTTCTCCGTTCTTGGGTATGTCTCTGAGATCCTGCACCCACCCGGGACGTTAAAGGTCATCGGTGGCGAAATCGGCCTAGGCGTGCTCTTCGCCATCATGCTGCTTGGCCCGTCATTGGCCATACACCGTACGCGCCGGAACCTTACTTCCTACAGTCGATATTTGACCTTGGTGGCACTCCTCCTCGTCGGTTACACCACGGTCCAGCTGTACCGACGGCTACGGCAGGAACGGGATCTGCGAGCCCTTGTTCCGCCGCCTCTCATCCTGAGTGATCATGCAAGGACTGCCGACTTGCCCGACATCTATCTCATTATTCTCGACAAGTACACGGGGAGTGAGGTTCTCTCGCAACATTTCGGGTTTGACAACGGTGAGTTCGAGGCGTTCCTTCGGGCCCGTGGTTTCGTCCTCCCGAAGCACAGCCGGGCCAACTACCCACAGACTCAGCTCGCCCTAGCCGCTATGCTTAATCTTGATTACGTCCACCATCTGCCCCGAGAAGTGCACCTGTACGATCTGATCGAGAACAACCGGCTTGCGGCGTTTCTAAAACTCCATGGCTATCGCTTCGTGTTCTTTCCGACCCCGTTCAAGTTCACCTCTCAGAATCGCAACGCTGACCTGCAGATCCCTGTTCCGAAGGAAGTAAGCGGAGAGTTCGGCGCCGTTTGGCAGCAGACTACGATGCTGCCTGAGCTGTTGACTGCGGGCTGTGCTCTGCTAGGATGTCACGCTGGCCGCTTGCAATACGTGCCGGAGGGCGCCGACTTCATGGACTGGAAGTTTGAGCGCATAAAGGACCTGGCTGGTGGGGAGGTGCCGACTTTCTTGCTCGCCCATCTCTCGCTGCCACACGAGCCGTACCTCTATAACGCCGATTGTACGCACCGGGAGCCATACTGGCCATTCGATGCCGGAGTGCTCGGAGACGAAGAGGCTACAAAGGGATACCTCGACCAGATCAGCTGCGTGAATCGCAAGGTTGCAGTCCTCGTCGACTCGATTCTGACACGCTCTCGTCGCCCTCCAGTGATTCTGCTTCAGGCTGACCACGGACACGGCCGCCAAGGCCGTCACCTGCCTGACGATGAGGACCTAGATCAGTATGGCCTGCGGGAGCGGATGTCGGTGTTCGCTGCCTATCTGCTGCCTGGGGTGAGCGCTGATTGCATCAGTGATTCCATCACGCCCGTGAGCGCCATGAGGCTCGTGCTCCGCCACTATTTCGGAGCCGACCTGCCGCCGATGGAGGATGCGAGCTACTGGTCGACCGAAGGGCGCCCGTTCGAGCTCGTCCGCATCAAGTAGGTCTAGATGACCGCGCCGTCCGCCTCGGTCTCGTTCGATCGCCGAAGGACCACCACGATCGCCGGCAGATAG
>CAWILD010000003.1:0-17723 GCA_963836815.1 uncultured Gemmatimonadales bacterium
GACGGGTTCGCAGATCCTGCAAACGCAGCTCGCGGCTCTGCCCACCCCGAAACACAAAATGGCTGGGATCGCAAATCCGTTGCTGCTCGGGAACTCCCTGGCCTTCCGCTCTCGCAAGTAGTTGTTCTGCCAGCAGCCACGCCGGCCACCACTCGTTCGGGGGGATGCCTCGGTACAGGTGTGCGTATTGTGGCTTGAGGCGCACTTGGCGCTCGCCTCGTTTCCCTGGCTTGTGCATGCCCTTCTCCCGTCCGTCTGACCGAGCGTGAGGACCCGTGGCGTTGCCGGGTCAGCGCCGGTCGCCGGGTCAGCCTCAGATTGGCGTGAGACTGATCTGCGTCTGGTCCAGCACGATCCCATTCGCGCCTACCACGAATTGCGCTGTCGCGTGCAAACGGGCCTGCCCACCGGCAGACAGGTCAACAATACCGTTGACGGTTACGTGCGCTGAAACCACGCCCGTTGCCTCACGCGGAAGATGCACCACTTCGGTGAACGTGACCGTACCAGTCGCCAGGATATCGGCCCCGAACACATCACAGAAGTCAGTTCCTCCGAAACCGCCAGTACCAGCGAAGTCGAACACTTCGACGAACACTTCCTGGCTGAACGAGTGCAGGTTCAGGACGCCGGAGGGCGTGAAGACGGCCTGCCCGCGTTGTGGTGAGGCAATGACTTCCTGCCCTGTGCACTGGCGTTCTGTGTCCTCATCTCCAACTCTCAGCGCAAGATTGTTTGGCGGGCCGCTAGCGAATACCGCGTTAAGCACGAGGTTACGATCGACGGTCGCACCGGCGAAAGCGGGGTCTGGCACCTCTGGTGGAGCTGTAACTGGTGTCGACTCACTGCAGCCCAGTAGTGCGGCGGCGCAGACAGTGAGTAGTTGCGCGAGACGCGCGTAACGCATAATCGCCTCCTTCTCTAAGCGCTTGGAGTGGAGCGAGTGAGGAGAAGCCAATCGTCGAGCGGATCCTTCGGCAGCTCGGCGGTCGTGGGTCCTTCGTGGCGTCGGACAGATCAGGCGTCGCGGAGGAGGCGAGGACCCGTGGCTTTGCGGCCCCGGCTTTCGCCGGGTGTGCCTTTATCGAGGGATGGTGAGTGCGCTCTTACCTAGGGCTCCGTACGAGGGCTGTCAAGACGGGTGGGCCGAACGCCCCGCCATAAATCAGCGGAACTCGGGCTAGCGCGAATCTCTGCCGGTGTGTCGGTTCCGCGGGGTCGTGTGACGGTTCCTCCGCGAGAACCGTCACAAACAGGGGTGGTGTTCCACAATCACCTACGGTGTGTTGTGACGGTTGTGACGGTTGTGACGATGATAGAGAGATGCGCCGTGAGGTCCTTTTCCACCAAGCCCCGAAGGCGGCACGACTGGTAGCATTTTTGGGGGCAGACTGGTAGCACCGGCTGTGACTGGCGGGGACCGAGAGGGACGGCTTGGCAGTGTCGGTGTGGGCGGAGCGAGACTGAGGAGGACTGAGCGGAACAGGCGAGGAAAGCCGAGCAGGCCCTTATGAGTCCGCTGCTCTAACCGACTGAGCTAAGGGCCCGCGTGCGGGAAAGGTCCTCCGTCACTACGGCTTATGCAAGGCTGAGAAGGAAGATCATTGCGCACCGTCGCTGTTGTGTGGGGGAAAATGCGGGGAATCTGCGTCGATTTCGGTCGAAATCCCGCTTGGCTTCACGTTCGCTGATTGCCTTGGAGCCTTTACCCCGGCATTCCGACTGCAACCCTGCAACCAACCGCCTAGGCGGGCCTGAGCTCCCTCCGGGCCGCCTCCACTCTGGCGGTGGACTCGGGGGTCCAAGGCGCGGCTCAGGGCAGCGCGGCCTGGCGATGGCTTTTACCTGTCCCGCAATTTTGCGCCCTCGCTCTTCTTGTAAGAGATCGTAGCGTCCCGATTCAAGCCCCGCTCCTGCTGGATCGCGGGCGAGGTCCCCGGGATCGGGAAGCCTAGGGCCATGCGGAGGCCACGCCACTTGGTCTTGAGATCGGCCCAGAGATGGGGAGGTGCCCGGTAGCCGAAGGCGCGGTACTCGTTCGGGCTCACTTTGCCTTTCTTGGCGACGTGGTCGGCGAAGGCATCGGTCCACTCGTCGAACTCCCGCAGGAGATCCGGCTCGCTCGCCATGTGCTCCGCTTGGTTATCGCTGTACTTCTTGTCCCGTCCGAACTCGACGTACCGCCAGAGCGGGTCCGGTACCTCAATGCCGCTGTAACGGCATTGCCAGACCAGCGGGGCGTAGGTGTCACGCATGCTGACGAATGGCTCCCTCGCCGGATCGAAATAGGAGGGGTGCCGCAGGATTTTGGGCCGACCCGATTCGTCCAGCTCATCGCCTCCCCCATCGCCGTAGCAGAAGAAGGCGGCGGACCTGCCCTCCAAGTGGTTCTGGCTCAATTTCTCCCACTCAGGAGAGTGCTCTAGCTGGATCGCGAGCGCCTGGTCCTTATGGGCAATGAGGTCCTCCCGTGGGTTCCCGCCATTCATGCATACCAGGCGGTCGAACATCGCTTTGAGGTTGCTGCTGGAGCTATACCAGTTTACCGGCCCGATAATGGCCCAGGCGTCCGCCAAATCGAGGCGTGAGTACAGGTCCAGGTTCCACATCAGGTCCGGCTGACCCCGGCTTCCCTTCTTGTAGCAGTTACATGGCCAAACGCACAGCGCCATCGAAGTCGAAACGCAAGCATTGCAGGTCCGGATCTGTTCTCGGTTCCATACGTTTCCCAAATCCTCGAGATCGATCTCCCATTCCTGCGGTAGACGGTCCCCCATGCGGAACATCAGGGCGCGGGCCTTGGAGTCGATGCCAGGGCAGTCGTATTGGCGCCGGTCTGAGCCGGCGAGAAGGAGCACCCGGAAAGGTCGGTCATCGGGCGGCAGCTTACCGTTCGCGTCGTTGGGTTTCATGACCGTGGATGGTGGCGTGCCGATACAGCGGCCTCGGCGGCATCGACGATCCGGACTGCTGCCTCAACGGACTCCGAGATCACCTGTCCGGAATGGTCGCCACGTCCGGCCACGAGCTGGCCGGCGACGAGGGCGACGAGTTCCGCGGGAGAAAGGTGCGCCATACAGATGGCCCCTTCCATGAGCAACTTTGACGATCGGTTGACTCAGTATAGCAGCGGTCACTTTTCAGGAGTCAAGGGCAATGGAGGGCGTTCTTCCCCGGCACAGAACCAACCGCCAGCGCCTCAGGCACTCGAGCTCGTTCCCTGGAGAGGACGGAGGACGTCCGCGAGGGTTCCGATCAGCGTGTCGGGGTCGAACGGTTTGGGGACGAGCGGCCCCGGGAGCTGGCCGCCGTATTCGGTCGGCGAGCCAAACCCGCTCACAAAGACCACCGGAATCTCGGGATACATCTGCCGAAGCAGCCGGCAGAGGGACGCGCCATCGACGGGCTCCATCTGCAGGTCCGTGACGAGAGCGGCCGGTGGACTCGGGAGCTTGGCGGCCAAGGCCAGAGCACTGAGCCCATCGGGGGCCGGGTGGACCTGGTACCCGGCCTCCGCCAGCGCCCGCTGCATCAGGGACAGCACCACGGGCTCGTCGTCCACCACGAGGACCAGCGGACCGGAGACCGGCTCGACTGCGCTCATGGATCCTGGGATGAAAAGGGGTGAGGGGAATGTACCTCAGCGGGGAAGTTCGGGAAGGGCACTGCAGACGTCTGCACCACGAGATGGCCCAGTAACTTGCTCTGGCCCGGAGCTACATCGGGCGCCGTGCGGTGTCTGCTGCCGCCTTGGCGTTGTCGACGCAACCCCGGCACAGTGCGGGGGCCGTTGACCCCGGAGGCGAGAAGGAATATTGCGGGAGGCTCGACTTGCCGCCGGACGTCTTCAACGGGATGGTCATCACGATCGCGAAGAACCTAGTCAAAGGCGACACGCAGACCGTCCACATTGTGGCCTTCACGCCCAAGCCACGTCTCATTGGGCCAGCAAGCGCATTCTCCTGACCGGGGCACATAAGGGGTATCAGCTGCGCTACTCGTCGGTACTTGGAATCGAGGTATTCAGCGATGCCATTCGTGTGGAGAAGGCCTCGGGAAGAAGCCCCGTGCTGGTGTTGCCGGACCCCGAAGTCCCCGCCGCCATCCTAGCCGCCGTCCTCGCCGCACAGGGCTGACGCGCGTCTCCTCCATCGGGCCGTGCCCGGACCACACCATCGCGCCTTGCCTTGAGCACAGACTCAACCGCGGGGCTATATAGCAGCCGCCCGATCACGAGCTCAGCGCGTCCGTCGTGGAAATCGAGGGGGCCGACAGGCGGCTGCAGTGATGCCGGTGAGCTCTGCTGCACCTCCGCGTATTTCTGGGCGACCAAGGCCTTCGAGATCCGCCTCCGTGTCACATCATCGTGACAGCCTCCACAGAGGCAGCAAATCTTCGCTGGATCGTGCTCCAGGGGGTCCTCGAAAGGTGGGTCAATATGCTCGTACTGGTAGAAACCTCGACGGCAAATGACGCAGGCAAATTTCGAGCGTCGCCGGACCTCGCGCCGGACATCGGCCGGAATGCACCGCGAGAGCCCATGAGAGTTGATGTCAGTCATCCGGCCTCGATGGCGGCCCCGGGCGGCTAGCTCTCGTGCGGCACGGCGCCGGCCACGACCTCGTAATGGGCCACGCGAGGTTCCGGGTCGACCAGGCACTGGAGATCGTAGGGGTAGTAGTGGGCTCGCTCGATGTCTGGGCCAGCGTAGGCCTGGATCGCTTCGCGCGAGCTCCACAACGACAGCAGTAGAAAATGGACGTGTACGCCCTCACTTCGGCGCAGCACCTGGACTCCGCGGTTCCCGGGCACCGCCTGATAGTCTCGGACCCCGAAGCCGGCCAGGTACTGCGCGTAGTCGTCTGCCTTCTCGCTCGGGACCACGCCGTGCCATACGCGCGCGATCATGCCCGCGTCCCCGGCTGCTGCGATCAGGTGCCCTCCACCAGCCGCTCGAACCTCGGGTTTCCCCGTAGCGGATCGAAGGTGGGGTCGATCCTGAGCCAGCCGGGCGAGAGGTAGTACGGCAGCTTGAGCAAGGGTTCGAGTTGGTCGAGGGCCTTCTCGTGCTCCCCGACGAGGATGTAGATGCGGGCGAGCTGATGCTGGACGTAGGGCCCGACAAAGGCGTCGCGGCTGATGGGCATGAGCGCCACCGCACGCTGGCCCTCCCGGATGGCCGCCGCCTTGTGTCCCAGGTAGGCATGGGCGAGACCGAGGAAGACGCGCCGTTGGGGATCCTTGGGCGAAACCTCAAGCTTCTGCTCGAAGGCCAGCCGGGCCGAATCAGCGTACACGCGTGCCTTCGCCGTGTTGCCTCGAACGGCATAGGTCTGGGCGCGCACGATGCCCCACGTGGCGCGGTTGTCGTCGAACGCACTCGGCGTGAGCCGCAGCAGCAGCTGCTGCTGGGCCTCGTCCAGCACCCAGACGAGGTCCAAGTAGTTCGCCACGAACGCGACGAGCGCCGTGGGGTCCACCTTCTTGGGCGCGGCGTTGATAATGACCCGGGCCTGAGCGAGGTCGCCCTGCGCCAGCGCCACCGTCGCCCGATCCTCGCGCACAGACAGATCCTCCGGCAGGAGCTGGAGCGCGTGATCGAGGACCCGCTCGGCCTCGGAGTACTGGCGGAGGCAAACCAACAGGTTCCCGAGCTGGTGGGCGATTGCGCTGGAGCGGGGATCGAGCCGGGCGGCCTGTTCCAAGTGCCCGCGCGCCGCCTCCCAGCGCCCAAGCGTGAGTTCGTCGAACCCTACGGCCCAGAGAAGGTCGGGGTTGCCTGGGGCCAGGGCGAGCGCAGTGCTGTCTTCAGTGTACGCGCGAGACTTATCAGCCAGCACGTAACCGTAATACGCGCCAAGGGCCTGGCGGCCCTCCGGCCGCGTGGGGGCCAGCGACAGCGTCCGCTCGGCCGAATGGCGGGCCGCGTCGGCCCCGGCTGCGGTGGGCGTCCCGTTGAAGTACAGGAGCGCGTGCGACCGGGCGAGCTGGGCCCAAGCCTCGACAAAGCTCGAATCGAGTGCCACCGCCTGTTCGTACGCCGCAATCGCATGGCGGAGACTCGGTGGGTCGAGCACCGTCATCCCCCGCGAGGCAGCCTCACCCCGCAGGAAGGCATCGTAGGCTGGGAGGCTCTGCGTAGGCCTCGTGGCGAGTTGGTGCTCGGCGCTATCACCAAGTGCGACATTGAGCGCCTGCGCCACCTGGCCTGCGATGTCGGCTTGCACCTGGAACACGTCGGTCAGGCCCGCATCAAATCCCTGTTGCCACTTCGTTCTGGGGGCCGCACCCGATTCGACCCGGACCAGTTCGGGACTGACTCGTACCCGACTAGTTCCGTCCCGGTGCTTCTCCCAGCGGACGGTGGCGGTCAGCAGGTACTCAGCCCCCAATTCGCGGGCAATCTGCTGCGGGGACTTGCTCGTGTGGCGGTACTCGTTCGAGCTGGCCCGGGCAATGACGGCGAGGCCCCCGAGCTGCGACAACTTGCCCCGGACCTCATCGCCCACGCCGTCGGCGAAGTACCCCTGGGACGAGTCGCCCAGATTCTCGAACGGGAGCACCGCCAGTACCTTCGCGCCGCCCGTCTCCCCCGCGCCTACCTGGTTCCGCCGCCAGGCGAACAGCACGCCGAGGCCGATGAGGACGCCGAGCACCAGGGCCATGGCGGCCACCGCGCACTTGGCTCCGGGCGCGGCCGGCCGGAGCCGGCAGGCGGAGCGTGGGTGACGCTAGGGCGGGTGTTAGCGGTTCGGTGGGCGATGTCGTCGGTGTGACGACGCTCGCCTGCAACGCCCGAGCGAACTCGGCAGCGCTGGCAAACCGGTCGGCCGCCACCGGGGCGAGTGCTCTAATGACCGCCTGCTCCACGCTATCCGGAACGCTCGGCCGCACGTGACGCACTCGGGGTACCTCGCCACTGAACCGCTTGGCGATCACCGTTTGGGGCGTCGCTCCGGTGAAGGGAGGCTCGCCCACCAGGATCTCGTAGAGCACCGTGCCGAGGCTGTACACGTCGGTCCGGGCATCGACGTTCCGGTCGCCCGCCGCCTGCTCCGGGCTCATGTAGGTCGGCGTGCCTACACTGATGCCCGTCTCCGTGAGGCGGTCGTCGCCAGCGCTCAGGGCCCGGGCAATGCCGAAGTCGGCCACGAGCGTGCTACCGTCCTTCGTGAGGAGCAGATTCTCGGGCTTGATGTCGCGGTGGATGACGCCATGCTCGTGGGCGTACTGAAGCGCCCGGGCCGCGTCGGTGGCGATCCGGAGTGCATCCTCTACCGGCAACTGCGTCTCGCGGCGCAAGCGGTCGCGTAGACTCTCCCCTTCGACGAAGGGCATGGTAAACCAGAGCTGACCGGCGGTCTCCCCCGAGTCATGCACGGTAAGGATATGCGGGTGCTGGAGGCGTGCGACTGTCTCGATCTCGCGCTGGAAGCGCTCAGGGCCAAGCGCGTGGGCCAGCTCGGGGTGGAGCACCTTGAGTGCCACTCGACGGCGGTGCCGGACGTCCTCCGCGAGGTAGACCGTAGCCATTCCGCCACGGCCCAGCTCACGCCCGAGTACATAGCGTTCGCTCAGCATCTCGGCGAGTGACGCGGCAACTGGGGACACAGAGGGAGGCCACCGGCGGGAGAGCTACGGGGCTACCGGAGAGACCGGATCGCCGGAATGATCCGTTGAATGATACCACCGCGGCCGGTCAGACGGGCGGGCAAGGCCGGCTACGTTTCCTTAGCGGCGCCTCGCGCCCACCGGCCCGTCGCGCCCGGTCCCGGACCACGTCAGCGCGTGTTAATGACGACCTTACCCCGCCTGTGTCCTGCAGCGAGGCTCCAGACCGCCTCGGCGGTCTCGCTCAGCGCGAAACGCCGGTCGATGACCGGAGTGATCGTTCCGCGCTCGACGAGCCCTGCCAGCAGCGCGAGTCCTTGCGGATCGCTTTTCGCGACGAACGGGACGACCCGCCTGCGCCGGGTGAGCGGCGACAGCACCACGGCCTGGAGCAGTCGCCCGGCTGGCGCAAGCCATCTTCCCGCCGGCCCGCCGATGGCGACGAGGATTCCGTCCGGTTCCATGACGCGCCGGCAGCGGCTGAACGGCCTGTTTCCGCCGATGTCGAAGATGACGTCCCAGCGGTCGCGGCGGCTGGTGAAGTCTTCGACGTCGTGATCGATGACCTCGTCGGCGCCAATGGAGCGAACGACGTCGACGCTCCCGGCACGCGTCACGGCGGTCACGTGCGCGCCGAGCCATTTCGCAATCTGCACGGCGAATGTCCCGACGCCGCCGCCGGCACCGTTGACCAGCACGCGCTGCGCGGCGCGCACCCGCGCCCGGTCGCGCAGCCCCTGCAGCGCCGTGAGCCCGGCGATGTTGAGCGTCGCCGCCTGCTCGAACGAGATGCCCGCCGGCTTCGGCGCCAGTCGCTTCTCGGTGGTCGCGGTGAATTCGGCGAAGCTGCCGTCCGCCCCGCCGAGCACCTCGTCACCCGGCTTGAACCGAGTGACGTTCTTTCCGACCGCCGTCACGCGGCCGGCCAGATCGACGCCGCGGACGCGGTGCTTCGGCGCGCCGATGGCCTCGAGGATCGGAATGAAGAACGGCACGCCCCGCGCCAGGTGCCAGTCGAGCGCGTTCACCGACGCCGCGTGCACCTCCACGAGCACTCCGTCGTCGCCGGCGGCTGGCATCTCGACTTCGCGCAGCTTCAGCGCGTCCGGCGAGCCATAGCCCTCTTGCACGATCGCTTTCATCGTGCCTCCCGCCGCTCAGCGGCAATCATAGATCCTGGACGCGGTGCTGCTAATCAACGCGGCTCGGGCGCCGCCTCGAGCACGGGCTCCGTCCGAACCCCCATCAACCGCCGCAGAGCGTACGCCACCAGCAGCAGCAGTCCGAAGGCGCACACGATGAGCGGTCCCGTCGGCAGGTCGTACCGGAACGACAGCCACAGCCCGCCTGCGGAGGCCAGCACGCCCGCGATCCATGACAGCACGGCCAGGGCGCCCTGCCGCCGGGTGAACTGGAACGCGATCGCCGCCGGCACGACGAGGAACGAGAACACCAGAAGCACCCCGGCGATCGGCACCGAAAACGTGATCACGATCCCGAACGACAGGTAGAACAGGAAATCCCACAGCCGGATGTTCCACCCCTGCGCGACGGCCGACTCGGGCGCGAACGAGATCGTCAGGAAGCGCCGGCGCAACAGCCAGTGGAACACGCCCAGGGCGGCATACACCGCGGCGAGACGGATGATCGTCGGCCAGGTCACCCACAGCAGGCTGCCCACCAGGATGTCCTTGATCGCCTCGCCGCCTCGCGGCGTGCGGTCCGCCACCAGAATGGCCGCCGCGGAGGCGACGACGTAGATGATTCCGATGATCGCTTCCTGCGGCACCCTGCCCCGCTCGTTGGTTCGGGTGAGGGCGAAGATGCCCGCGCCGAGCGTGGTGAAACCGAGGGCGTACAGGAACGCGACCGATGAATCGGGCTGGCTCCCGGCCAGGATCGCGACGGCACTGCCGAGCGCCGCCATCTGCGCCAGTGAAAGGTCCACGAAGATCACTTCCCGGGCGAGCACGTGCAGCCCGAGATACGAGTGGATCGCGACGATGATGAGGCACGCCACCAGGGGCGGCAGAAAGAGGCCGAGGTCCATCATTTAGCTCCGGTGTTGACCGCGACGTCCTTGAAGACGGCGGCGAGGCTCGCCACCCAGGTGTTCATCAGGTCGAAATAGGTATGAACCCCCGGCGCGCCTTCGGTGCTCTCGGGGACGATCACGGCCTTGGCGCCGGTCTTCTCGGACACCTGCTGGATCTGGCTGCGGCTGAAGTAGTTCGCGGCGAAGAGCGCCGGGATCTTCCGCTCCCGCATGAGCGCGATCACCTCCTGCACGTGCCCCGGCGTCGGGGGGATGCCGGGCTTCGCTTCGATGAACGCTACGCAGGTCACCTTGTAGCGGTTGCTGAAGTAGGCCCACTCCTTGTGGTAGCAGGCGATCTCCTTCCCTCGAAACACCTCCGCCTGCTTGAGCCAACCACCCAGCCGGTCGGCGAGCGGCTTGCCCTGGTATTTCTGCTGGGCGAGGAACCCCGTCAGCTTGTCGGTCTGCAGGAGATTGAATGCCGTGGCCGGCGTCAGGATCTGCACCAGCTCGGCGCCCATCGTCGCCTCCAGGATGCGCCGCTCGAAGTCTTCTTCCCGCTTCGCGAAGGCCGGGCCGTCGGCCGGATCCACCCGCTGCAGGCCGGCGAGAATGTTCCGGGCGATGAAGATCGCGTTGAGCGGATCGGTGTGGATGTGAGGGTTCCCATCCACGTGGATGTCGCCCTCGGAGCGGCTCAGGTTAGTGGGGACTTCGAGCAGCGTGATCCCTTTGTACGCGGCCACGTACCCGGGCCCGCCCACCTGAACTTTTCGGTTGCCGGCTCGGTCGAGCAGCGCCGGGACCCAGAGCTCCAGATCCAGCCCCGTCGTGATGAAGAGATCCGCGTCCCGCAGCAGCGAGACGAAGCTGGGCTTCGGCTGGACGAAGTGCGGGTCCTCGTCCCCCTGGGCGATCGCGGTGACCGTGGCGGCGTCGCCCACGATCTCCCGCGCGATCGCCGCATAGGTGGGAAGACTGGCGACGATCTTGGGCGGACTGGCCGAGGTACCCGGCGGCCCCCCCAGTGCGGCGACGAGAAGCAGCGGAAGCATCACCATCTTGAACTCCTTTGGCGCCTGGGGCGCTCAGTAGGTCTCATGCTTGTGGGGCCCGATGGCCCAGACGGCCTGAAGGGTGAGCAGGTTTTCGGTGCCTTGGAGGTCGCTGTTCCCGTGCTCCCCCTGGAGCCGGAGGTAGACGAACTCGCTCTGCCACCAGGTGATCACCGGCGTGATGCGCCACTCGGTGTCTTCGACGCCACGGGGCGCTTCCGCGTAATCGTACCGCACGCCGAAGATCCAGCGGCGACTGGTGCGCGCCTGGAGATCCAGGAACGCGCCGTACCGGTTCGTGGTCTCGTCCACCAGCGTGGAGTGCAGTTGATAACCTTCGGCGCGGAACGTGATGTCGCGGCGGGTGGCGGCCTCGGGCGGCCGGTAGGTCAAGCGGAAATCGAGACCCATGAGCCGGCTGCGCAGATCGGCGTCGTTGTTGTTCCCGCCGGTTGCCGTGAATCCGAGCTGCGTGTAGGTGCTGCGCGACAGCTGCCAGAAGTTCTGGACGCGGCCGAGCACCGTCGGCTGCCGGCCACCCTCGTAGAGCGCCTCGCTCTCCGATGTGGTCCCCTGGAGCCATACCTCGTGGGTGCCCCCGGCGATCGACAGCGGCAGCGTGGTGTACAGCGACAACCCGATTCCGCTCAGCCCCTCCTCACCCAGAAAGCGCTGGTACACGAGCGGGTATTCGGTTTCGGGCAGCGCGTGCAGATGCCAGCGGTTCAGGTCGCCGAGCGGCTGGCGGAACTTGCCCAGGTCGGCCCGGAGTTTCCCGGGCAGACCGGTGTAGTAGATGTACCCCTCCTCGACGCCGATCTCTTCCTGCTCGAAGGTGAGGAAGATCTTGGTCTTGGAGTACGGATCGAGATCGGATTGGAAGGAGAACTCGAACTCGCGCGCGATGGCGTTGTCGGTCTGCGGACCCTCGTCCCGCACCAGCAGTCGGATGTCTCCCGTGGCGCTGATCTCGGGGTTGAGCAGGTTGGCGCCGCGTGGACCCCCCGTCGCGGCCTGCGGACGCTCGGGTGCGGGGCCGGCGGCCGAGTCGGGTGCACCGGCCGCGGCCGCGGCGGCCGCACGCAGTGCCGCGAGGTCGTCCGAGGTGTCCGCGGCCTGGGCCGGCACCGCCGCACCCGGTGGGCAACGGGTCGCGATGAGCCGGTCGAGCCGGGCGGTGAGCTGATCCACCGCGGCGGACAGCGAGTCCGCACCGTGCTCGCCGGGGGCTTGTGCCGAGGGTACTACGGAATCCCTGCCGGGGCACTGGCCCCGTTCGAGTGAGTCGAGCCGAGCGCTCAGCCGCCCGACGACTTGTCGGAGCGAATCGGCGCGGGCTGGTTCGGGCGTCTGCGTCCAGCCCGCGCTCGGAATGAGTATGAGCGTGGCGACCGCCCACGCGGATGCGTGGAGTACACCTGGCATCGCCTGGTCTCCCTGTCGAGGAATTGCCCGGCGCCGGACAGGCACGGACGTGCCGACCGCACCGAGCGACAGATGAGGGGACTACACCAGGAGACTGGGCGGTGCTCTGGGACGAGGAAGAAGGCTGAGGTTGGCCGAGCGCGGGGAGGTGATCGGAAGACCGGCCTCACAGGAGGAGGCGGTGTCCACCGATCGGTCGAGCTCGAGCGGTGCGGCCTGAGGGGAGTGCGGGAGCTGTGAGCCCGCCTTGCAGTACTCTCCGTGCCCGTGGCGGGTGCCGGAGCTTTCGAAGTGCTGGTCCACGGAGTGCGTGGCCGCCAGCCCGTGGTAGAGCACCACGTCCAGCAGAGGCAGCCCCCCGCCGCCGCACAAGATCAGCGTGGCGAGTAGCGCGGCCTTCACACTCTGCAGCCATCTCCGGGCCATTCTAGCAATATAGACGGTCGGTCGGCGACCCAGGGAGGCCAGCTGGTCCGCCACCGGACCGCCGTCACCGACGAAGCCGCCGGTCGCGAGCTGGACGCGGCGCCCCATTACGAACGGGCCGGTGATCTTTACTTTGGTGATGCGGAGATGACGCAGTCACTCCTCGCGCGATGCCTCCACAGTAGCAAAACTGGACGACAATCAATGGCAGAAGTCGATCTGGGTGGAACAATACGGCGGCTGAGAGAGGGACAGGGCCTGTCCCTGCGAACCCTCGCGTCCAGGACAGGCTTTTCGGCCAGCTTCCTGTCACAGGTGGAAAACGGCCAAGCGTCGCCGTCCATCGCCTCGATGGAACGGATCGCCACCGCCCTGGGCGTGACCCTGGCGCAGTTCTTTCACGGCGCGGAAGCCGCCCCGGCCATCGTCCGGGCGGATACCCGGGTTCAGCTGACCAGCGAGTGGTCGAAGGCACGGATCGAAGGCCTGGCAGGCGATAGCACGGGCCGGCTCGACGCGTTCCTCATCACGATCGAGCCCGGCGGCATGAGCGGAAAGCATCCGTATCTGCCCGCCCGCGAGGAGTTCGCGATGGTCGTGGAGGGGAAGGTCGTTCTTACGCTTGGCTCGACCGATCACCTGCTGGATACCGGCGACGCGGTGACCATCCTCGCCGGCGTCGCGCGGCGCTGGCACAACCCGCATGAGGCACCCGCCCGGGTTCTCGTCGCATCCTCTCGCTGATCACCCACTGCCGCACCCATAGCCATTTACCGCACTGCGCCGTACGGGTCGCCGCCATCCGTTGGGTGGCGGGCGTTCCTGGCCAGTGGGCTAGCGAGGGCGAACTCTCTGTCCTGACGCCGGTTGCGCCATTCGGCCGGGCTGTCGCCCCGCCGATCGGCCGGACTGCGCATTTTGGCGCGTCCATTGCACTTCCAGCCGACAGCTCCCCCACTGCGTTCACTGCTCGTTCCCTGGATCTACGCATGGCCGATCACTCGTCGAAGCGCGACCTTCCTGCCCGGAGCCGTCCTCGCCGGCGCCTGTCCCGCGAAAACCTCATGCGCCGCCAGCTGGCTGGTGTCGCGGCCGCAACGGTCGCGTTCGTCGCCCTCCTGGTCTGGGTCGCCACTAAGCGGACCTCAGCCGAGCCGGTGACGATCGGCTATTCGGCGCTCATGAGCGCCATGGAAGCTGGACGGGTGGATTCGATGCGGGTGGCGCCGGGTCGAGAGATCCAGGGGTGGTTCACCCAGCCCGCGGCCGGGAGTGAGACGCGCGAGTTCCGGGTGGCTTACTCGAGTGGCGACGTGGCGCCCCTATTGGCGGTGGCCCAGACGGCGCGGGTCGGCGTCAGCTTCATCGAGGAGCCGCCCGATCTGTGGAGCGTCATCAGCATCGCGCTCACAGTCGGGCTCCTGGCACTCGTGGTCGTCATGCTCCAGCGGCAGCACGGGGGCATCGGCGTCGACGCCGACGCAGGCCAGGCCGCCGAGACGACCCTGTCGTTCGAACAGGTGGCGGGAAACGGTGCCGCGCTCGCCGATCTGCGGGAGATCGTGGAGTTTCTGAGGGAGCCCGAGCGCTTCGCCGCGATGGGCGCGAGAATTCCCAAAGGGCTGCTGCTCGAGGGACCGCCGGGAACGGGCAAGACTCTCATGGCTCGCGCGCTCGCCGGCGAGGCCGGTGTGCCGTGCTTCACGGCCAGCGGGGCGGACTTCACCGGGATCTGGGTCGGTCAGGGCGTGCGGCGGGTGAAGGCGCTCTTCCAGAAAGCGCGGAAGGCCGGAGGCGCCGTGATCTTCATCGACGAGATCGATACCCTCGGCGGCCGTCGCGGCCGGCCCCAGGGTCACGGCGAGGACGATCGCACTCTCAACCAGTTCCTCGTGGAGCTCGACGGCTTCGATCCCTCGGTCGGTGTCATCGTGGTCGGCGCCACCAACCGTGCGAGCGACCTCGACCCCGCCATGCTGCGGAAAGGCCGCTTCGATCGGTCCGTCAGCGTGGGGCTGCCCACGGCCAGCGAGCGCGCCGACATTCTCGCGCTCCACGTCCGCGAGCGGAAAGTGCCGCTCGCCGCCGATGTGGACCTGACCCGCCTCGCACGGCTCATGGTGGGCGCGAGCGGTGCGGAGCTCGCGGGCCTCATCAATGAGGCGGCGATCCTGGCCGTCCGGCAGGACCGCCGGGAGGTCACCTGGGCGCACCTCGAGGAGGCGCGCGACCGTGTGCTCCTCGGCCGGGCGCGCGAGGGACTCGCGGTGACGGACGCCGAGCGCCGGCTGGTCGCGCTCCACGAGGCCGGCCACGCCCTGGCCGGGGTAGTCTTCTGTCCTGCCGACCCGCTTCATAAAGTGACCATCCAACCCCGAGGTGGGGCCATGGGCGTCGCTTTCTTCCAGCCCGATCACGACACCCACATCTCGTCGCGAAGCTATCTCGAAGGGCAGATCCTGAAGGGTCTGGGCGGACGGGCTGCGGAAGAGATCTGCTACGGCAAGGAGAAGATCACGAGCGGCGCCGCGAGCGATCTGCAGCACACCACCCGGGTCGCCAAGCAGATGGTCTACCGACTGGGTATGGGTACGACGACGGGATTGATGGTCTACGACCCGGACTCCGGTCCGCTGAGTGCCGAGACTCACGGCCGGATGGATCAGGACGTGCGAGCGATCCTGGAGAAGGCGTACGCCAACGTCCTCGACTGTCTCGGCACCCATCGCGCCGCGCTGGAGGCGCTGGCCGAAGCGCTGCTGGAGCGGGAAACTCTCACCGGGGAAGAGGCGATCCGTGTCATGGAGGCCGCCGGGCTCCAGCGCGCGGCCTAGCCTCGCTGCGCCCGGATCCGCTCGTAGAGCCCGATGTGCTTCTCGGCCATCGCGGCCTGAGTGAACCGCTCCGCGACCCGCTTCCGTCCCGCCTCACCCATCTGCCGCCGCCGCTCCGGATCTCGCGATAGCGTCTCGAGGGCTTGTGCCAGCGCCTGGACGTCCCGCAGCGGTACCTCCAGCCCCGTCACCCCCGGCACATTCACCTCGCGCACCGCGCTCGGCACGGCTGTGGTGAGCACCGGTCGCCCCGCCGCCATCGCCTCCAGCACGACCAACCCGAACATTTCCTCCACGGTCACCGACGGCAGCACGAGGAAGTCCGCGTCCGCCATCCGCCGGGGCAGGTCCTCGTCGGGGTACTCCCCGTACCACCGCACTCGATCGGTGACCGCGAGCGCCTGAGCCAGCGTCCGCAGCCGCGGGCCCTCGGGTCCCGAGCCCACGATGTCGAGCCGCAGGTCGGGAACCCGCTCGAGCGCCCGCAGCAGGATGTCGAGCCCCTTGTAGGCCACGAGCCGGCCGATGAAGATCGCCCGAGGCGGCGCGCCGGGCGGCGGAGGCGGAACCACCTCCCACCGGCTCTGGTCGATCCCGAACGGGATGACCTCGACCTTGCTTTCGTACCCGATGAGCTCTTCGGACAGCGCCAGGTGCGCGCGGCTCGGCACCACCACGGCCGCGGCGCGGCGGAGCACCAGCCGTGTCACCGCCCGGTAGATCGAGCGACGTGAATCCGCGTGCTGGGTCACGACGACCGGGGTCCGCCCGGCGCGCATCAGACACGCGACATCTGCCAGCGGGTGGGGATGATGGACGTGGATGATGTCGGCGCGCTTCCAGGAGGCCGCGATGTAGCCCGGCGCGATTTCCTGCGAGCCGAGCGCGGCGAGCGAGAACGCCCGCGTCACCGAGGACCGCTGGCGACCGGCATTCCCCGCCCGCCCGATCGTCTCCACCGCCACGACCTCGACCTGGTGGCCCAGGTTCGCCGCCCCTTCGGCAAGGCCCTGGACCACCCGCTCCATGCCGCCGGAGCGCGGCCAGTAGTACTTCGCCAAGTGGAGAATTCGCATGGGATGATGCCAAGTCTCACCACGAGTCGCGACCGGTGTCAACGGTGCCGCAAGCCCTTGGAGTCGGCGGCCATCCCCGGCCATACTTCACCTTCCCGAATCCGAGGAAATGTGCGGCGCCCTGCTCTCCCAGGCATATGCCGACCCCGCCGCGCGCGGCAAGCTGAAGGCGCTTGCCGGGCTCGGCGTCTCCGTCGTGGCGGCCGTGCCCGAGCGCTGGATCCGCCGGGGCTGCAGGCGCCCCAGGAGACGGTCTTCGGGGACGATGGTGGCGTGAGGACCGTGCCGATCGCGGTCCGCGGTCCCGTCGGTCGCGGTGCCGACCCTGGCTGGAGCGCGAGCGCGCTGCGCCGGCTGATCACGGACTTTCGGCCTGAATCGTGCAGATCGAGGAAGAGCCTTGGAGCAGGGCCGCCGCGACCGCGGCCCGGGTCGCACGCCGCCAGCGGGTACCCTATTTGGTGCTGGCGCGGGAAAGCGTGGCGACCCCCCATGGCTTCCGCGCGGGCTACCGCCGCTCGCGGACCCTCGCCGGCGCCCCCGGCGTGATCGGGGTCAACGAGCTCGCGGTGCGGCTCGCGATGAAGGACAACCCGGCCCTTCGGCCCCGCGTCATTCCCAAGTCGGCGGACCACTGCCACTCGCCTCGTGACCGGTTCCCACGATCGGGGCCTGGCGATCGGATTCCTGGGACGTTTGGTGCCGGAGAAGGGGCTCGATCTCCTGTTCCGCGCCGCCGTGAAGCTGATGGGCCGGTGGACGATCACCGATCGTGGGGACGGGACCGGCCCAGGAGGAGCTGGAGGGGCTGGCCGAACGGCTGGGCATCGCGGGGCGGGTCACCTGGCTGGGCGCGCTTCCCCGCGATCAGGTGGAGGAGATCTGGCCCCGGCTCGATTGCGTGGTCCTGCCCTCCCGCACGGCGCCGCGGTGGATCGAGGCGACGCCCCGCGCCGCGCTGGAGGCGATGGCCCACGGCGTGGCGGTGATCTCCAGCGCCGCGGGCGCCCTGCCCGAGCTGGTCGAGGGACGGGGATCGTCGTGCCGGAGGAAGACGTCGCCGCGCTGACCGAGGCGCTCCAGCGGCTGCACGACGACCCCACGGTGCGAGCAGCGACTCGGCGGCGCTGGCCGGCGTCTCATCATGGACCAGCACACCGATGCGGCGATCGCCGCCAGGACGGCGGCCTTCTGGCGCGAGAGCGTTCCCGCAACCGGTTGACATCCGGTAACTTACGAACGATCTTCTCCCCTCCAT
>CAWILD010000004.1:0-12141 GCA_963836815.1 uncultured Gemmatimonadales bacterium
ACCGCGTCGTCGTCCGCCAGCATCGAGAGTACGACGTCTCCCTGGAACGCCTCCTCGGGGGTGGCCACCGGACGCGCGCCCAGGCGGGCAAGAGCCTCCACCGGCCCCGGGGAGCGGTTCCACACCAGAGCAGCGAGTCGAGCTAACGCGGCTGTCGGCGGGAAGTTGCGAATGAGACGCTGCCCCACGCCGGGGAAATGACCGTCCCGCTCCCGATGTCACGCATCCCTCAATGGAGTGCGAAGGATGTTGGTCCTATTCGGTAGCCGGCATTCAGCAGGTTCCGGGCGATCCGGCTACCCATCATTCCGAGTCCGATGAATCCGACGTTACGGCTGACTCGTATCCACACGTCGCTCTCCCCTGCGCTAGGGTAGGATCCTGCCGTTGGTATGCCGCGAAGACCCCGGCCCAGCGGGCGAGCTTCGCGCTAGTTGCCCGCGTGGGCGGCCATTGGCTGAACACATTTATCACGATCAGGAGATTACGACATGCGTCCCGTGACGATGCTACTGATGACCACCATGCTGGCGGCGAGTCTGGTCGCCGGCTGCGATGACGACGATTCGGCCACCGCACCGAGTACTCCACCCACCACCTCACCGCCCAGCACGCCGCCGCCTAGTACGCCGCCGCCTGCTACACCGCCGCCTGCTACACCTCCGCCGAGCACGCCGCCGGCGGCGCCGGCCACCGCCGCCGTCACCGTGGGGGACATCTTCTTCAAGAGCGACCTCAACGGATCGTCCAACCCGGCCGTGGATACCGTGGCCGTCAACGGGACCGTGACCTGGACCTGGGCGACTTCGGAGGCGTTGCCGCACAGCGTTGAATCCACGGGCTCGCCGAGCTTTACCAGCAGCGGGATTCTGACCGGGAGCGGCAACAGCTACAGCTTCACGTTCACCGCGCCGGGGACCTACCAGTACGACTGCGTCGTCCACGGCCAGATGATGACCGGCACGATCGTCGTGCTGGCGGCGGCGACGCCCCCGCGACTTCGCCCCCGGCCACTTCGCCCCCGGCGACTCCACCACCTGCGGGGTATTGAGCCGGCGACCAACTCGCTTCACATGACCCAATAGAGTGCCTCCGGCGAGAGCCGGAGGCCCTCAGATTTCCCGGTCGGCTTCGCCCACTGGCGCCGGCGGGGGCACCGTGCCAGACTGCTGGGTCTACCGCCCGAACGCGAGGGCCGATGGTGACTCGATTCCTCAGCTTCCCGCTCCTCCCGGCGCTGCTCGCGGCAGCCGCACCGCTGGCGGCCCAGTCCCTGCTCGAGCGCCCGCCGAATGTCTCGGGGGACTGGGTCGCTCCCTACGGCACAGTGCAGTTCAACTTCCTGCACCGCTTCGTGCGCACCGACGCACCGGAGCGGAAGATCACCAATTTCCCGACCTTCGTCATCGGCGTCGGGTTGCCGAAGCACACCCAGGTCGGCTTCCTCTACGCGACCAACTCCACCCTCTCCCCGCGCTATCCGAACGAGTGGGAGTTCTACGGGCGCTGGCTTCCGCTCGCGCAGGAGCCGCGGCGCCGAGCTCGACCTCGGCGGGCAGGTGGGCTACAACCTCGCCGCGGAGGGGTTCGATGGGGAGATCTCGATCGCGCGGGCGTTCGGGCTGGCGCGACTGATCGGCGTCGCGCGGGTCCTGGACGACCCGTCCGGCGGCGACGCGGACGTCGCGCTCGGCGGCGGGCTCGTGCTTCGGCTTCACCGCTACATCGCGCTCGCCGGGGACCTGGTGACGCTCACCCACCGCGACTCGCTGCTCGACGAGAAGCCCGCGTGGAGCGCCGGAGTCCACGTCGCGATCCCCGGCACGCCGCACACACTGTCCCTCCAGGCGACCAACACCAACACCGCGACGCTGCAGGGCTCTTCCCGTGGCACGAGCGAGCGGCGCTACGGCTTCGAGTTCACCATCCCGTTCACGCTGTCCCGCTACTTCGGCCGGCGGCAGCCCCCGCCGCCGACGGCGGCGCCGACCGCACCCGGCGACACCTCGGCGGCAGCGCGGACCGGGCCGGCCGTAAAGGCGGGCATCAAGAGCTTCGCCTTTCAGCCGAGCCCGATCGAGATCACGACCGGCACGACGGTGGCATGGACCAACAACGATCCGCTCGAGCACAGCGTGACCGCCGCCGACGGCAGCTTCGACTCGGGGCTCATCGCATCCGGAGCCACCTGGCGGCACACGTTCACCAAGCCCGGCACCTACCAGTACTCCTGCCGGCCGCATCCGTTCATGAAGGGTGTGGTGATCGTCAGGGAGGCCAAATGACCGCCGGTCGGGGGCGCCTCGCGCTGCTGGGGCTCGCGCTGGCCGGCGCCGTCGCCGCCGCTTGCTTCTCGGAGCATTCGGATTCGGCCACGGGACCGGACGCGTCGGCCCTCTGCAGCCTCCCCCTGGGGCCTGGAGTGGGCGGATCGACGCTGGACGCGATCCTCGGCTTCGCGTTTCTGCCCAGCGATCTACACGTCAGGGCGGGCAGCAGCGTCACCTGGCTCAACTGCGAGCCGGCGGGCACGCCGTCCCATACGTCCACCAGCACTCAGGGCGTGTGGAATTCGCCGCTGCTCGCGCCGGGCGAGGCGTTCACCCAGACCTTCGACACGCCGGGCGTCTTCCCGTATATCTGCGCCGTCCACCCATTCATGACGGCCAGCGTCACGGTCGAGTAGGACGCCCGGCCGCGAGCGCCGATAAGCCACCTGGTCGTAACGCGTTAGCCCTCTCGCCTCCATCGATGACGCTCGAGCGCCGGATCTCCCCCGATCGGGGAAGCACTCCGGTGCTAGCGGTCCCGTGCTCCCCGTGGAATGTTGGGGGGATCCGAACGCTTCGGACACCTCGGTCCTCCGATCGAGTCCCCACAGCGCATGGGAGAGTGGCGTGAATCCGACAGCCGTGCGGCAGTCGAGTCCATCGGCGTGGAGAGCGGCCCTGGTCAGTGCAGGCCTGGCTGTCCTGCTCGCCGGTTGCCGTAAGAAGACGGCACCAGGGGCCCCGCCTCCGCCGCAAGTGACCGTGCTCACCGTCCAGAGGCAGACCATCCCGGGGCAATACGAGTGGGTGGCCCAGGCTGCCGCGTCGAAGAGCGTTCAGGTCCGTTCCCAGGTCTCGGGCGTGATCGTCGAGCGGCCCTATGTGGAAGGCACCGATGTGCCTAAGGGGAAAGTCCTCTACCGGATCGATCCGCGCACCTACCAGGCCAACTACGAGAGCGCCAAGGCCCGGCTGGCGGAGAGCGAGGCGCAGTTTGCCAATGCCGAACGGACTCTGAACCGGCTCAGGCCGCTGCTCGCCGAGCGGGCGGTCGCTCAGCAGGATGTCGACAACGCCCAGGCGGCGTATGACCAGGACCGCGCGGCGGTGCTCGACGCCCGGGCCGCGGTGGACGCGGCGAAAAAGGACTACGACGACACCTACGTCCGGGCCGAGGTCGGCGGGCGGGCGGGACGCGCCCTCATGGAGCTCGGGGCGCTCACGTCGGGGCCGAACGACCAGCTCACGACGGTCGATCAGGTGGATCCGATCTACGTCTACTTCAACCCGTCCGACCAGGACGTACTCCAATGGCGGCGGGACGTCGCCGCCAAGCGCCTGGCGCTCCCCGGGGGCGTGCTCGACGTGCAGGCCACCCTGGCCGACGGGAGCGTCTACGGGCAGACGGGCAAGCTGGACTTCGTCGCGGTGGCGCTCCAACCCAATACCGGCGCGCTTCAGCTCCGCGCCGAGTTTCCGAATCCGCGGCACATCCTGTTGCCGGGTCAGTTCGTGAGGGTGCGGCTGCTCGGCCTCAAGCGGAACGACGCGATCCTGGTGCCGCAACGGGCGGTGCAGCAGGGTCTGGCTGGCCCCTTCGTCTACGTCCTTGGCGACAGCAACAAGGCGAGCGCGCGCAACGTGTCAGCCACTGTCTGGCAAGGGACGCAGTGGATCATCGAGAAGGGGCTCGATCCGGGCGACAAGGTGATCGTGGATGGGACGCAGAAGATCGTGCCCGATGCCCCCGTGCGCCCGGTCGCGTATCGTCCCGAGACCGACAGCACGCTGGCGGTGCGGCCCGACACGACGGTGATCGCACCGCCCTCGGCCGCGCCGCCGATCCAGCCGTCGACCACGCTGGGGGACCGAAGATGAGCGACACGCCCGAGATCAGATACCTGTTCATCCGGCGACCGATCTTCGCGGGCGTCATCTCGATCGTGATCGTGCTGCTCGGTGCGTTCGCGCTCTACTCCTTGCCGATCAACCGGTATCCACCGATCACCCCGCCGTCGGTTCAAGTCTCGGCGGTGTACCCCGGAGCCACGGCGGAGGACGTGGCCGCGGCCGTCGCGGCGCCCATCGAGCAGCAGCTCTCCGGACTCGACGGGCTGCTGTACTTCAAGTCGTCGAACGCGAGCGACGGGACGATGAATCTGCAGGTGTACTTCGATCTCTCGCGGGACCTCGACCTGGCGGCGGTGGATGTCCAGAACCAGGTGAACCTGGCCGAGCCGCAGCTGCCGCAGGAGGTCGTGCGGCAGGGGATCACCATCACCAAGGCGCAGACCGACATCCTTGCGGTCATCGCACTCAGCTCGAAGGATCCCCAGTACGACGCGGGCTACCTGAACAACTACGCCCAGATCTACATCACAGATGAGCTCAAGCGCGTTCCGGGGGTCGGCGACGCTCAAGCGATCGGCTCACTTCAGTTCTCGATGCTGCTGAGCCTGGATCCGGACCGCATGGCCCAGCTTGGCCTCACGGTCGCGGATGTACAGGCGGCAGTGCAGGAGCAGAATACGACCAATCCGGCCGGACGGATCGGCCGGGAGCCGGCGCCGAAGGGCAATCAGCTCACCATTCCAGTGACGACTCTCGGCCGGCTCTCCGATCCGAAGCAATTCGCGGACATCATCGTCCGGGCCGACTCCGACGGCTCCATGGTCCGGGTGAGGGACATCGGCAAGGTGACGCTCGGGTCCCAGAGCTACGACCTGGTTGGCCGGGTGAACAGGGTTCCCACGGCAGCCATCCGTCTGTACCTCAGGCCGGGCGCGAACGCGCTCAACGTGAAGGCGGCAGTCGTAGCCCGGATGAACGAGCTCTCCCGGAATTTCCCGGCGGGGGTGTCTTGGTTTGTCCCGTTCGATACCACGCCGTTCATCACCGCATCGATCGACGAGGTGGCCAAGACCCTCTTCGAGGCCATGGCCCTCGTGACGCTGGTCGTGTTCATCTTCCTGCAGAACTGGCGCACCACCCTGATCCCGGTGCTCGCGGTGCCGGTCGCGATCGTCGGCACTTTCTTCGGGCTCCTGATGCTCGGCTTCCAAATCAACCTCCTTACGCTCTTTGCCCTGGTGCTCGCGATCGGCATCGTAGTGGACGACGCCATCGTGGTCATCGAGAACGTCGAGCGTATCATGGCGGAGGAGAAGGTGTCGCCGCGGGTGGCGGCCGACCGGGCCATGGGTCAGGTGGCGAGCGCGCTGATTGCCATCGTGCTTTCGCTCTGCGCCGTGTTTCTCCCGGTGGCCTTTCTGGGTGGGATCACCGGCAAGATGTACACTCAGTTCGCCATCACCCTGGTGGTGTCGGTGGTGATCTCGGGGATGGTGGCACTCACGCTCACCCCGGCACTGTGCGCGGTCCTGCTGAAGCCCAACCAGGGCGAGTCGCGCAATCGGCTGTTCGGCTGGTTCAACCGGGGGTTTGCCCGGGTCACCGAGCGCTACGTGCGCTCGGTAGGCGGGGTCATCGCACGCCCCTCACGCTGGCTCGCCCTGTTCGCCGTGATGCTGGTGCTGATCGCGGTTCTCGTGCGCCGGGTGCCGAGCGGGTTCATACCCACCGAAGACAAAGGCTATTTCGCGGTGGTGATCCAGCTGCCCGATGGAGCCTCGCTCCAGCGGACCGTGGAACTCACCCGGCAGATCGAGGATTACCTCCTCAAGCAGCCCGCGGTGGCGTATGTAGTCAACTTCTCCGGTTTGAGCTTTGTCCTGGGCACCAATCAGACCAACGCGGCGTCGATGTTCGTGTTGCTGAAACCCTGGGACGAGCGAGCCAAGAAGGAGGATCAGCTCGACGCCGTGTTGGCCGGGACGAACAAGTTCCTCTTCGGGCTCAAGGACGCCGTTGCGTTCGGCTTCAATCTGCCGGAGATCCCCGGACTGGGAACGACGGCAGGCCTGGAAGTGAATCTGCAGGACCGGAGCGTCAACGACATTCGGAAATTCGCCGGGTTGGTGAACGAGTATACCCAGCAGGCCAACGCCCAGCCGGAGCTGCAGGGGGTGACAGTCGCTGATGCGGGTGAATGTGCCCCAGATCTACGTCAACGTAGACCGGGAAAAGGTGAAGTCGCTCGGAGTGCCGCTGTCGGAGGTCTTCTCGACCCTGCAGACCATGCTTTCGACGCTGTACGTCAACGATTTCAACCTGTACGGGCGGACCTACCGGGTGCAGCTGGAGGCGCAGTCACGATTCCGCCTCAAGCCGGAAGACATCGGCCGGCTGTACGTGCGCGGCCCGGGCGGGGCCATGATCCCGATCTCGAGTCTGGTCCAGATCCAATTCCGAGGCGGACCCAGTCTGGTCCAGCGGTTCAACGGGTTTACTTCCGCGCTGGTGACCGGCCAGCCCAAGCCGGGTTTCAGCAGCGGACAAATGCTCGCGGCGGTTCGGCGAGTAGCCGACTCGGCGTTCACGCCTCGCGGCGTGGGCTACGCCTTCAGCGGCCAGTCGTATCAGGAGGGGGCTGCCAGTGGCCAGGGTGGACTCATCTTCGTGTTCGGCCTCCTCATGGTGTTCCTGGTCCTGGCGGCACAGTACGAGAGCTGGTCCATCCCGTTCGCCGTGCTCTTCGGCATTCCGTTCGGGGCTTTCGGCGCGTTCCTCGGCGTCTGGCTCCGCGGGATGGCGAGCGACGTCTACTTCCAGATCGGTCTCCTGGTCGTGATCGGGCTCGCGGCAAAGAACGCCATCCTGATCGTGGAGTTCGCCAGCCAGCTCCGGGCCCAGGGACGCTCCATTCACGAGGCCGCGATCGAGGCGGCCCGCGAGCGGTTCCGGCCGATTCTGATGACCTCGTTCGCCTTCATTCTCGGCGTCAGCCCACTCCTGATAGCCAGCGGGGCCGGTGCCCAGAGCAGGCACTCGATCGGGACCGGCGTGTTCTTCGGGATGCTCACCGCGACCACGGTCGGGATCTTCTTCATCCCACTCTTCTTTTCCCTGATCGGTCGGCTGGGCGAGCGGGGGCTCTTCCGCCGCCAGGCGATCGCGCCGGTGCCGGCCGGTGCCGGGGCCGCTCCCCAGTCCGATGAGGAGCTGAGATGATCCGGCTCATTCTGGCTGCTGTCCTTCTCAGTGCGGCTGCGGGGTGTGCCGTAGGCCCCGGCTATCAGCGCCCGAACCTGGGTATGCCGACGGAATGGCGCCGCACCGACCCGGCGGTCGACTCGCTCCGGCCCTTCTACGACTCGCTGAGGGCCAACCGGGACACCGTCCCGCTCAATCCCAACCAGACTGAGGCGGTCAGGGTCGACTCCTCCGCCGGCTCGGATGTGCTTCTGTCGGACACCACCGGCAGCCTGGCGTGGTTCGATCTGCTGCGCGACCCCGAGCTCCGGAAGCTGGTCGAGACCGCCCTCCGGGAGAACCGCGACGTGCGGGTTGCCATCGCCACGATCAACGAATTCCGAGCCCAGTACGGAGTGGCCAAGGGGGATTTCTTCCCTCAGATCACGCTGAACGCCCAGGGGGGACGTACCAAGTCCGTGATCACCGCCCTCGGCGCCCTCGGCTCCTTTTCCTTCAACCAGCTCACGGCCACGGCGGACCTGTCCTGGGAGCTCGATTTCTGGGGCCGGATCCGGCGCTCGACCGAGGCCGCGCAAAATGACCTCCTGGCTGAACGGGAGAATCAGCGGGCCGTGGTCCTCACGTTGGTGGGCGACGTCGCCACTGGTTATCTCCAACTCCGCCAACTGGACCTCGCGCTCGAGATCTCCCGCAGAACCCTCGCTGCGAACCGGGAGACATTCCGGCTTGCGCGCCGGCGGTTCGATCAGGGCCTCATCTCCGAGCTCGATGTGCGACAGTTCGAGTCCGAGGTGGCCAGCCCGGCCGCGAGCGTCGCATTGCTCGAGGGACAGATCACCCAGACCGAGAACCAGCTGAGCCTTCTAGTCGGGAGCAATCCGAGGAGCATCCCCCGGGGTCGGCCACTCACCGAGGTGCTGGGTGAATTGACGGTGCCCTCGGTGATACCTTCGGCCCTGCTTGACCGCCGGCCCGATGTGCGGCAGGCGGAGGCCCAGCTTCACGCTGCCACGGCGCGAATCGGAGCTGCGAAGGGTGATCTGCTCCCCAAACTCATGGTTACGGGGGACTACGGGACCTACAGCAGCAACGTGGATGATCTGTTCAAACAGAACAGCGAGATCTACCAGATCCTGGGCGGGGTTTCGATGCCACTCTTCACCGGAGGGAAGATCGGCAAGCAGGTGGACGTGGCAAGAGCCCGAGCGGAGCAGTCGCGCTACAGCTACGAACAGACGGTGTTGACCGCCCTTCGAGAAGTTGAGGACGCGGTGGCTGGGGTTCGCTCTTCCCGCAACCAGGTGGCCGCGCAGCAGACCCAGGTGGACGCGCTGCGGCGGGCGCTTCGACTGGCCGAGATGCGTTACGAGTCGGGCGCGTCGAGCTACCTCGATCTCCTCGACGCCCAGCGGAGCCTCTTCAGCGCCGAGCTCTCCCTCGCCCAGGTGGAGGGTCAGCAGGCCACGGCCGCGGTGACCCTGTACAAGGCACTGGGCGGCGGGTGGCCGGTGACACCGGCGGACTCGGTCCCGGTCGCGCTGACCGCTCCCCCGAAGGGGGAGCACCAGCGTTCAAGCCCTCTCCTACGCAGCGCCGCATTTTGGTTTCGAAGCTGGTGCCGGTCTTACCCCAGTCGCGTGCATCCGGTCGTTAGTGAGCGTGCCTCACGCAGGGACATCAACGGCACTGCGACACCAGCTCCTCCTCAGGTTCAGGGTCAGCAGGTCACGGCCGCGGTCACGCTCTACAAGGCGCTGGGCGGCGGGTGGCCGGTGACACCGGCTTCTCGGCTCGTTGGGTGCCTCGTGTCAACGCGTCCATCGTCGCCTTCTAATGAACCTTCGTGCGATGAGCCGATCACAATGTCGCTGATCAGCTCATCAATGTTGTCTCGTTGGGGTGGCGCGTGGATTCGGCTGTCCTGGAGGATCACGCTGCCTTGTCGACCGGGTGGAAGGAAAGCTTCTGCCCACCGACCGACGCTTCGTACATGAGCCCGCCCTCCGCCATGGTGACGATGGCGACTCCGTCGCGATAGGCGAGATCCTTCGATACTCGCGCGGTCAGCGCGACGGCGGATGCCTGGGCGTCGAGCTTGAGGTGCCCTCGCTTGAGGTTCTCCAGCGACGCATCGTCCTTGAGGAAGATCACCTCGCTGTAAGCCTGGCCGCCCGCCTGGAGGCCGACCGTCACTTGGGTGAGTGTGGAGCGTCCAATGAGCTGGCCGTGCTGATAGACGTATCCCTTGCCTCTGGCGCCACCGATACCCAATCCGCCCTTGGCGACGGTCGGAAACACGACGTAACCCGCCGACTCGTCGAACACTTTGGCCAGCCCTGGGTCCTTCTCCTTGAACTTTGCGATCACGGCCGCGGCGTCAGAGTCTGAGGGTGCCCCTTGGTCGCGGGCACCGCCAGAGTGAGGGCGAGGGCCAAGGTAGCCAGAGTGGGCTGGATGATGAACATGGTCGCTCCTGGTACATCACAGAACGGCGGTGCCGTTCTCGTTCTGCGTGGTTCGGCCACGCGCCGCCCGGACGAGTCCTACCGGCAGGCACAAAGTGGGTTCGGGGGGGCGTGGGGTCCATTCCCGCGACGGGGAGTCTTTGGACTCCCCGATCGGGGGAGCAAGAGGCTTCAAGATCTCGCAGACCCGGGGCGACAACTTGGTCGCGGACGAGACAGGAAGGTGCTGGTGCCGGTTTCCCCAATCGCGTGTATCCGGTCGTTGATGAGGCGTGCCCCACGCCGAGGTTCACCAACGTTACGCGACACCAGCTCCCTCTCTCCCAGCGCCTCCAGCTACGCGTGACGCGCGGCGGTCGAGGGACGCAGGTGATGGATCAGATAAGCCACCACCAGCAGATTCAACAGCAATGCCGTGACCGGGAGGACCGTCTGGCGCTGGAGCACTTCCAGGATTTCGGTCGGCAGCAGAGGCCGCGGGATAGGCGCCGGCTCAGGAAGCGGAGCTGGACGCGGGGTGGGGGCAGGCGATCTGCTTCACGACATACGGAACCAGGAGCACGACCTCGGTACCGAGCCCGGGAGTGCTCCGGAGCGAGAGCTTGCCGCGAACCTGGCTGGCCCGCTCCCGCATGCCAAGCAGCCCCCAGTGGCCCCCGTAGGCCTGGAAGTCGGACGCGACGGCGAACCCCCGACCGTCGTCGGTGACGGACAGGCGGATTCGGCGCGGCTCGAACGAGAGCCTCACCCGTACCGTGCGCGCGGCCGCGTGCTTGACCACGTTGGTGATGGCCTCCTGCGCCACTCGAATCACCACGGCCTCGACATCCGGATCCACCGGCGCGGGGCGCCTCCGACGTCGTACTCCAGCTCCAGCGGGGTGCCCCGCACGCAGTCCTCCGCGGCGGTCCGCAGCGCCGCCGGGAAGTCGCCGGCCGCCAGGGCCGGCGAGCGCAGGTCCCACACGGCGCGGCGGGCGTCGATCAGCGTCTGCTGCGCCAGTCCGACCAGATCTCGCAGGGCGCGACGCTCTCGGGCGGCTCGGTGACCCGGCTGCTGGCCGCCACCAGCTTCAGCGCGATTCCGGTGAACCCTTGCAGCAGCGTGTCGTGAATGTCACGCGCGAGCCGGGTGCGTTCATCCAGGACGGCGGCGAAGCGGGCTCGGAGCACGCGCTCCCGCGCGCGCCGCAGGGCGCGTTCCGTGCGCTTGCGCTCGGTGATGTCCATGATCACGCCGATGAATTCGTCCGTCTCACCGGTCTGGTCGAACACCGGCTGGCCCTCGGATGTGCACGTAGCGGGTCGAGCCGTCGGGCCGCACGATCCGGACATCCATCTCATAGTTGCGCTTGTCGCGCATGGCCTCATCGATCGTGCGGTTGGCAAACTCGCGATCGTCGGGATGCCAGAGCTGGGTCGCCATCTCACGACTGGGGATCGCCAGCCTGGGATCAAGGCCGAAAATGCGAAAGACCTCCTCCGACCAGTACGTCTCTCCCGTCGAGATCCGTCGAGACCAGCTGCCGGTATTGCCCAGCTCCTGTGCGGCGATCAGATACGCCTGGCTGCGGCGAAGCTCCGTTGTCGAGGCGCTTGCGCTCGGTGATATCCATGATGCTCACCAGGACGCTGTCGAGCGTCGCCGCATCGGCAGGGAAGGCAATCGTAAGCAGCACCTCGACCCGCTTGCCCTCCATGGTCTGCAGAACGGTTTCGGCCTCGAACCTGGTGCGCCCTTCGGCGATGGCGACCAGCTCGCGGGCGAACACCTCCTCCGTCTCCGGCAGAAAGATTCTGGTGGAGTGAGACGAGAAGCTCGTCCTTGCTCCGGGCCTGCAACAGGGTGAGCGTCGTGTCGTTCACGTCGATGACCTTCACCATCGAGATCGCTCGCCGCACGAACTCCGGGTGCGTGGCGAGGTACTCGCGAAAGTCCGTGACGCCCTGAGCCTTCAGGGAGTCGATAGCGGCTTTGACCTCGGAAAAGTCTTCCTCCCAGATCGACACCCCCGCCGACTGGAAGATGTGGCGATAGCGTCCTTCGCTGGCGCGCAGGTCCGCCTCTGCCCGTTTCTGCTCGGTCACATCGTTGTTGGTCTCCAGGATCGCGGTGGCTCGACCCAGCTCGTCCCGCTGCAAGGACCAACGGCTGGCCACCACGACCTGGGTCCCGTCACGCTTGGTGTGGACCAGCTCCCCCTCCCAGCGGCCGGTACGGAGCAGCTCCTCGTTGATCTGGTCGATCGGCGCCGGAAAGATCGTTTGCGTCAGTTGGTGCGAGACCTTGCCGACGGCCTCGTCTCCGCTCCAGCCGTAGAGCGCCTCGGCACCGCGATCGGCGACCACCAA
>CAWILD010000005.1:0-13513 GCA_963836815.1 uncultured Gemmatimonadales bacterium
ACCTGGCGGCGGGAGAGGTGACGGAGCCGGAGGAGTATGCCCGCATGAAGTTCCGCGCGGTGGCGGCGGTGGAGGAGGTGGTCCGCCGCTACCCGGAAGATCCCATGGCCTGGTATGCGCTCGGCGAGTGGCGCATGGCGGCGCACGAGCCGTGGCCCATCGCGGGCCGCCGGCCGTGTCGCTCGAGACCTTCGCCCGGGCGATCGCGCTGGATCCGGGGTTCGGCCCGGCCTACGAGCATATGCCGGCACTGCTCCTGGCCCTGGGTCGGCCGGACGAGGCCCGGCGTTCCGCGGCCACCTACCTGGCCCTCGACTCGACCGCTCCGTACGGATCCGAAATCCGCCTGGCGGCGCTGTTGCTGGACTCGAGTGCGACCGCCAGGGCCGAGGCGGAGCGGATGCTCGACACGGCTTCGGTCCACACCGTCTGGGGCGCCGCGATCAACCAGCAGCTCGCGTCCTGGCCCGACACGGCCGAGACCGCGATCCGGCTGCTGCGGCGCCTCGGCGAGCCGGGCCGAGGCGCCGGTGGAAGCGTCTCCGTGGGTCCTCGACTCGGTCTCGTGGCCGAAGTACCTGGCTCACGCGCTCGCGTTCCGCGGCCACCTGCGCGAGGCCTTCGCGGTAAATGAGCGCCTGCTGCGCCAGCCTTCCGCCTCGCCGTGGAGCCGTTGGTTCGACACGTTCCACGACCTCAGCCTGCTCGGGATCGTTCCGGACTCGCTGGCCCGCGCCACCTACGGACGCTCCCTGGAGTCCGCCGCCGGCTGGGCCGATGAGGTTACCCGCCACGTCACTTGAGGGGACTGCCGTGGTGGCTGTCGCGGGGCGACACGGTGGCCCTGGCACGCTTCGCTGCCCTCGCGGCTCGCACGGCGCGGGCACCCCCCACCCCGCGCGCGGCCCTGCGGGCTCGGCTGCTCGGAGAGACGAGCGTCGCGTTCCTCGATCTGGCGCGGGGCGATTCAATAGCGGCGATTCGGAAGCTGAGCGCGATCCCCGACACGCTCTGCCTGGCGGACAACGCACCGGCAACTGCTTCCACCTGAACCTGACGCTGGCGCGGCTCCTGGCGGCTCGCGGTGAGGATCGGCGCGCCGGCGCGTTGCTGGAGCGCTGGCGGTGGAGCGGCGGCAGCACGCCGTCGTTCGTGCTCGCCACGCTCGAGCTCGGCCGTATCGCCGAACGGCTCGGGGACACGCGGAAGGCGGCCGAGTGCTATGGCTTCGTGATGGCGGCCTGGCGCCGACCAGATCGGGAGCTGCTGCCCTACGTGGCGGAAGCGCGGGAAGGGCTGGCGCGGCTCGGTGTGGAGTGAGGCTGCCTGAGGCCCGGGGGCGGGGCTCTGGTTGCTGGGGTTGTACTGGCTAGAAGGCTGTCAGAGCACTAAGCTAGGCGCGTAGCCCCCGCCAGGACTTCGCACTGACCGGTACCGTCGAGCATCTCAAAGCCGCTCTGGCCGACCGCTACGTGCTCGAAAAGGAACTCGGGCGCGGCGGCATGGCCATCGTGTACCTCGCGCGAGACATCCGGCACAAGCGGCTCGTCGCGCTCAAGGTGCTGCACCCCGACCTCGGGGCGGTGCTCGGCACGGAGCGCTTCCTGCGCGAGATCGAGACCGCCGCCGGGCTCCAGCACCCCCACATCCTCACCGTACTCGACTCGGGCGAGGCCGCGGCGCGGCTCTGGTTCACGATGCCTTACGTCGAGGGCGAGAGCCTGCGCGACCGGCTTCGCCGGGAGAAGCAGCTCCCGGTGGACGAGGCCGTGCGGATCACGCGCGAGGCGGCCCAGGCGCTCGACTACGCCCACCGCCACGGCGTCATCCACCGCGACGTGAAGCCAGAGAACCTGCTGCTCACCGAGGACGGGAACACCCTGGTGGCCGACTTCGGGGTCGCCCGCGCGCTCGCGGGCGGGGAGGAGGCGCTCACCCAGACAGGGCTCGCCGTGGGCACCCCCGCCTACATGAGCCCCGAGCAGGCCAGCGGCGCCCGCGACCTCGATGCGCGGACTGACGTGTACGCCCTGGCGACCGTCCTTTATGAGATGCTCGCCGGTGAGCCGCCGTTCGCCGGGCCCACCCCGCAGGCCGCCGTCGCCCGCCGTTTCACCGAGGCGCCCCGGCCGCTGCGCCAAGTGCGCGAGACGGTGCCCGAGGCGGTCGAGCAGGCTGTCCTGAAGGCGCTGGCCAAGGCGCCGGCCGACCGGTTCCCGAGCGCGGCCGAGTTCGCCCGCGCCCTCAACTCGCCCGCAGTGCCGGCGCCGTTAGGTGCGTCGGCGGCAGTCACGGCGCAGACACCGGGTGCGGCCACCCCTCGGCCTGCGACACGCCGTCGCGTGCCCGCGGCGGCTGTGACGCTCGGGCTCGGGATCCTGATCGGGCTCGGGGTGCTGTTCGGGTGGCTGCGCAGCCACGGTACGGGGAACGTCGACACGAGCGACGCCGGCGCGAAGCGCGTCGCCGTGCTCCCCTTCGAGAACCTCGGACCCACTGCAGGACGAGTACTTCGCCGACGGCGTCGCCGACGCGATCCGTGGCAAGCTCGCCGCGCTGCCCGGCCTCCAGGTCACGGCCTCCAGCAGCTCGGGCGAGTACAAGGGGACGACGCAAGCGCCCGGAGCAGATCGGGCGGGAACTCGGCGTCGACTACCTCCTCGTGGGCAAGGTGCGCTGGCAGAAGGGCGGCCAGGGCGGGCAGAACCGGGTGGAGGTGAGCCCCGAGCTGGTCCAGGTGCGCACCGCCTCGACCAAGTGGCAGGAGCCCTTCGACGCCGCACTCACCGACGTCTTCCAGGTGCAGGCCGACGTGGCCGGCGCGCGTGGCCCAGGCGCTCGGCGTGGCGCTCGGCGCGGGCGAGCGCGCGCGAGCTCGGCGAGCGGCCGACGGAGAACCTGGCCGCCTACGACGCCTTCCTCCGGGGCGAGGAGGCCGCGGACCGGGTGGCCACGGGCAACCCCCTGCGGCTCCGCCGGGCGGTGGCGTTCTACGAGCAGGCGGTCGCCCTCGACTCGGCCTTCGCCCTGGCCTGGGCCCAGCTCTCGCGCGCGCAGTCGATCCTCTACGCCAACAGCAGCCCCACCCCCGCCACCGCGTGCGGCGGCCCGCTGGCGGCCGAGCGGGCGCTCGCGCTGGCGCCGGGTCGGCCCGAGAGCCACCTCGCCCTCGGCGACTACTACGGAACCGTGCTGCCGGACAACGCGAGGGCGCTCGCCGAGTACGCGCGGGGGCAGCGTCTGGAGCCCCGCATGCCGAGCTGCTCACCGCCGCCGCCGTGACCGAGCTCGCCCTCGGGCGCTGGGACGAGGCGCTCCAGCACCTGCAGCAGGCCGCCACCTTGGACCCGCGCGGGGTCAACCCCATGCGGCGCCTCGCCCGCACCCTCCTCTGGCTCCGACGCTATCCCGAAGCTCTCCAGGCCTTCGAGCGCGCCATCGCGCTCGCGCCGACTGACGCCGGACGCTACCAGGGCAAGGCCATGGTGTACCTGGCGCAAGGCGACCTGGCCGGGGCCCGGGCCGTGCTCCGCGGCGCGCCCAAGGAGGTCGAGCCGACCAACCTGGTGGCCGGCGTGGCCACCTTCTGGGACCTCTACTGGGTGCTCGACGAGGGGCAGCAACGGTTGCTTCTACGACTCACACCGACCGCCTTCGACGATAACCGGGGCGCTTGGGGCTTGGCCCTCGCCGAGACCTACGCGTTGCGGGGTGACTCCGCTCGGGCCCGCGTCTATGCCGACTCGGCTCGGGTCGCCTATGCGGAACAGTTGCGTGCCACGCCCCAGGACGCCCAGCTCCACGCGCTCCATGGCGTCGCGCTCGCTTACCTGGGCCGCACGGCCGAGGCGATCCAAGAGGGTGAGCGTGGCCTAGCGCTCCTGCCGATCACGAAGGACGCGTACAGCGGTGCCTACAACCAGCACCAGCTCGCCCGCATTTACCTGCTCGTGGGCGAGCCCGAGCAGGCACTCGACCGACTCGAGCCGCTCCTGAAGATCCCCTACTACTTGTCGCCCGGCTGGCTCAAGATCGACCCCACCTTCGCGCCGCTTCGCGGCAATCCGCGCTTCGAGCGGCTGGTCGCGGGGAAGTAGGAGGCCGCCGTGAGATGCGTAGAGCGTCGTGAGTCCATGGGCTCCCGATATTTTTCGCCGGCTGATTGCAATTTTTTTCGAGACACCCCGGCCCGAACATCCTGACCGATGCGAGAGCCATCGATGGGGACCAGGCCTTTACACAGGCACCGGCCTCGCCGGCTTCGAGGGGGGTCGAGCAGAGTGACGTACTGTGCCGGAACTGTGCCGGAACAGGAGACAACTGCTGACTACGCGGGACAACAGGACCGAGGCACAAGTTCAACAACCACAACACTCACGTAGTCTGCTCTTGTCCCCGGTGTACCCGGTCATTAGGACTTAGGATCCTGTCCCGCAAGGGGTGCGGGTTCGACTCCCGCCGTTCGCATCGCAATATCCTTCCAGCAATTGCGTGTGGCACTGGCCGAGTTAGGCGGCGAAGATTGCAGTCTAATATCAGTTAGGGAGACGCTCTTCTCAGGCGGGCTAGCTCTTTTTGCGAAGCACTGGGAGGGACCAATGAACTGCGATAACGCTGCCCCAACCACTCGGCGCGCGTTTCTGCAGTCCCTCGCGCTAGGGTCCTTGCTAGGCACGTTTGCGGCCTGCAAGCAAGCTGGTCAGTCAAGTCGGGCTCAACTTACCGGGGGTGTGCCAACCCCGAGCGGGCCTCCCGCCCGGGACCTCATCTCTTCTCCCGAGCAGGCCCTCGACGTCTTCGAGCTCGAGGCGGTGGCACGCCAGCGACTTCCACCGGCACACTTTGGCTATCTCGCCTCGGGCGCGGACGACGACAAGACGCTTCAGGCCAATCGTGAGGCGTTCGCCAAGTGGTACATTCGCCCCCGACGGATGATCGACGTCACCACGGTCGACACCAGCATCTCCCTGTTCGGCACCCACTGGCCGACACCGATCGTGTTGGCCCCCATCGGCAGCCAGCGAGCCTTCCATGCCGAGGGAGAGCTTGCCAGTGCGCGAGCCGCTCGTACCCACAATCATCTCCAAATCCTCTCGAGCGTCACCTCCACTCCTATCGAGGAGGTCGCGAAGGCTCGAGGGGCTCCGCTCTGGTTTCAGCTCTACCCCACTACCCGATGGGAAGTCGCCCAGAGACTGGTGCGTCGCGCCGACGCTGCCGGTACGGCCGCGATCGTGGTCACCGCGGACTATCCCACGTCACCGAACCGGGAAACCCAGTTCAAGGCTGCTCGTATGGATCCCCGGGACTGCAAGCAGTGCCACACGGACCCGACCGGCGACCTGCAGCGGAAGCCGATGTATCTGGGCACCGGTGTAACGGCTCAGGAATTCCGCGCCTCCAACCTGACCTGGGATGCGGTCGCGCGGTTACGCGATCTGACCTCACAGCGGCTCCTGATCAAGGGCATCCTGACGGCTGAGGATGCCCGGCAATGCGTCCGCTACGGGGTGGACGGCATCATTGTCTCGAATCACGGGGGCCGGTCCATGGAATCCGGACGGGCGACTCTGGACTGTCTGCCAGAAATAGTCCGTGTCGTCGCACGTCGGATCCCGGTTCTCGTCGACAGCGGGTTTCGGCGGGGTACCGATCTTTTCAAAGGTCTGGCGCTGGGCGCGGATGCGATCTGTATCGGGCGGCCATGCATCTGGGGCCTCGCCGCCTTTGGCGAGGCGGGCGTCGCACGCGCCCTCGAGCTCCTGCGGGCTGAACTCGAGAGCGTCATGCGCCTGGCCGGCATCACGTCGCTCCCCCGCATTACTCGGCAGGCGATCGGCGCCGCCTAACCCGCGCATGCAGCCGACAGGGGTATATAGACAACTCGAAAAAATGTCAGTCCCCCCATCTTCGGTCTCTTGCGGCCTAACCACCCCGTGAAGCGGGGCCGTTCGGTAGCGCCGCACAGCGCCGCTCCATAGCTTGATTCTGGCCCGGGTCTAAGTGTTGCCCGCCGCGAGAGAGCCCGGCCTGGGGAGGCGACGTTCGCGCGACGGCGCCACCGCGCAGCGACGCCCAGAAACATGTGAGCTGGTGTTCTTCACGGGCCGCCCATGACGGACTGAAAGGAACGGAACACGATGAACCCAACGGCGATTGGCGTATCGGCGGTGGCCGCACTTCTCACGACCACACTTCCGGCCCACGCCCAGAGCGAGAAGGATGTGCAGGAGGTGATCCAGGAGTTCGAGAAGGGCGACCCGGGGATGAAGGGCTGGTTCGCAGACGCCCACGGGTATGCCGTGTTCCCTTCCGTGGGCAAGGGCGCAATCGGGGTCGGCGGCGCCCACGGCAAAGGGCTGGTATACGAGGGCGGCGTGCTGATTGGGAAGACCTCGCTGACGGCGGTGAGCTTCGGGCTTCAGCTGGGCGGTCAGGCCTTCAGGGAAGTGATCTTTTTCAAGGATAAGACAGCCCTGGACGACTTCACGCGTGGCAACTTCGAGTTCGCGGCGGGCGTCTCGGCGGTAGCCCTCAAGGCGGGTGCGTCGGCAGACCTCGGCTACAACAAGGGCGTGGCGGTCATGACCGCCACCAAGGGTGGCCTCATGTATGAGGCCTCAGTCGGCGGCCAGAAGTTCTCGTTCGAGAAGACCAAGAAGTAGCCGACTCGTTTTGGATGTATGAGATGTGGCTGTTCTATACGCTGACAGGCGCATGCAGCCGCCGGGCCGGAGAGGCGCGAGGCTCCGTGTGGGCGTCGCGCTCCGGGTGGCGCGGCTAAGAAACGTTCCGTTTGTGTGGGCGCGAGCATGATCGCCAGCCGCTGATGCGCAAGTCGTTAGACCGCAGGGACGCAGGATTCGCCACGAGAACTGCAGTAGCGCCATGTCGAGCAGCGTTCAAATCCATCCGCCCGCCCTCGCCCCCGCAGTCGGATGCGTATCGGCCCTCGGGTTCTGGCAATGGTCCCTCACGGACTCTGCCGGACCAGGTCTCCTTGCCCGCCACCTTCAAGCCCCTTCCCGGGCAGAAGCGTGGGAATGGCGCTCTTCTACGGGTTCTTCGTGAGCCTCTCGCTGAGCACCGTCCTTTAGCGGGACGGCGATTTGGCATCCAAGGCCCGAGATGCTGCGCAGCGAGCCATCCGGCTCGGGCCCCGTTGGGCCGACGGCTACCGTGCGATGTCGGCGGTCCTGACCCTGACAGACGCCCGACGGGCTCTGGTGCTGATTCGACGGGCGCACGCCCTCGCACCCAACGACGCCGGCCCGGACCAGAGTACTCGCAGCCACTGGAGAAACGAGGGTAACCTTTCACGCCGGAGCAACCACGATGCGTGAACGATCGGCGGGGTGGTTCGCGATATTCAGCGCGGTTCTGGCCGTATCGGCTCAGGCGCAGGCCAGCCGTACCTGGGTCTCCGGCACCGGCGACGACGCCTTTCCCTGCAGCCGCACCGCGCCGTGCAAGACCTTCAACGGTGCGTTTTCCAGGACGGCGACGAACGGCGAGATCAGCGTGCTCGATCCCGGGGGGTTCGGGGCCGTCACGATTACCCGGTCGGTGACCATCGATGGACGAGGTGCCACCGGTGTCATCTTCGCCAACCTCACCACCGGCGTCACGATCAACATTACCGACGCCACCGATACGGCGAAGACGGTCCGGCTCCGCGGATTGTCGATCAACGGCGGGGGCAACGGCCTGACGGGGATCAAAGTGGTGGCCGCAAAGCGCGTCTCGATCGAAGAGACCGTCATCGACGGATTCACGCTGGATGGCGTGGCGGTGGCGTCCGCGGACTCGGTACGGGTGTTTCTCCAGTCGGTCACCATCCGCAACAATGCGGGAAACGGCCTCATCGTCTCGGGGGCGGGGAACTGGACGGCGATCTCGGGTGTGACCCTGGTCTACAACGGCACCGGAATCGCGGCCTTGTCGGGGGGGATCATCGCCTCGTTCAAGAACAACGTGTTCTACGGGAACAAGAAAAACGGGGCGCCGACCTCGCTTCTGACGCTCAAGTAGTAGCGGGCCGGCCGGCCACGCGGCCCATCGTCTCCGCGGCCCGGAGCAGCAGGGTGCGGGTTCCTTTGGGCGTGGCTCGGACCCAGATCACCCGCTTCGCTCGCATCCTGGCGGGGATCGGAGACGCGGACGCCGCGGTGGAGCAGCTTGCCTACTTCCTCTCCGTGCCCTCCGCTGTTTCCGTCCCGCTGCTCAGGGTGGATCCGACCTGGGATCCACTGAGGGGCAACCCGCGCTTCCAGCGGCTGCTCGAGCGAAAGTGGTGATTGCTGCAATCTGTGACCCGATGCCATGAACGACCCGCCGGATCACTTCCGGGCTGCACTGGCTGATCACTACCTGCTCGAGCGAGAACTCGGGCGTGGCGGCATGGCCACCGTGTATCTCGCACGCGACCTCCGCCACGACCAGCTGGTCGCCTTGAAGGTCCTGCACCCCGAGCTCGCCCACGCGCTCGGCCCCGAACGGTTCCTCCGCGAGATCCGCACGACGGCGCGGCTCCAGCACGCGCACATCCTAGCCGTGCTCGACTCCGGCGAGGCCACAGGGCAGCTCTGGTACACCATGCCCTACGTTCACGGCGAATCGTTGCGCGACCGGCTCCGGCGCGAGGCCCAGCTTCCCTTGGAGGTCGCCGTGGAATTGGCCCGGCAGGTAGCCCTGGCGCTGGACTACGCCCACCGAGAACAGGTGGTGCACCGCGACCTCAAGCCGGAGAACATTCTACTGAGCGACGGCCAAGCCCTCGTGGCTGAATTCGGCCTGGCCAAGGCGCTCGCCGCCGGGAGCGAGAGGCAGCTCACCGAGTCGGGGATGGCCGTGGGCACACCCGCCTACATGAGCCCCGCTGCCATCACCGACAAACGACGCTGTCGCGATCGCGGTCGACGCCGCCGGCACCGAGCCGGCCGCCTAGGGCAGAGCGGCGGCGGCGGTCGGCCTGAGCGCCTCGCGCGCCGCCTCCAGCCGCCAGCTCTCGACTCGGTCGTGCTGGTCCTGCGCCCGGCGCCGGAGAGCTGGGAAGTCGAGACCCTCGAGGGCTGGTACCTCGCCGGCCACGTGCTCGAGCGCGACAAGCAGCGCGAGCTTCCCCAGAATGCCGAGCTTCAGCGTCTCGAGGGCCTCGAGCCGTCCCAGGGGGTCCGAGGTGTCCGACGCATCGATCTTGACCCGTCCCGCTTTCTCCGCGAGCCACGCGGCCGCCTGCTTGACCGGATTCTCGGAGGCGTCGAGGCGCCGGAGCAGATCGCGCACCACCGTCTGATCCTCCTCAATCTCGCCGTGGAGCTGCTCGAGAGAGCGGGCCAGCGGGGTGCCGGCGCTGGGCTGCGCGGCGTGCTTGATAAGCTCGAGCGCCATGATGGAGCCCGCGAGGTGGTCGTTGAGGTATGTAGTCAGGTTCTCGATGCTCATCGTGCACACTCCCTCTGGTCTCGCGGCGCGGTATGGTCCTCGACGCCGGCGGCCGCCACCGATACGTCTTGACCGCGCCTGGCGCGCCATCCTGGGACTCCTCGTTCCGATAACAATGAGGAGGATGGCCGATTGCCGAGGTCCCTGCTGTGGGAGGGATCACCGGCCGTGGGCGTCGCTCCCGCAGCTTTGTGAGCCGCTGCGCCAAGCTAGCGTCGGCGCAACCCGCAGTCTACATTGAACTAACACTCTTCAAGAAGATGTGCAGGGTACCCTGCTCCCGGCAGGTGCCTTATGGACACGGCCCTCACCACTCCTCACGGTCCTATCTGGTATGGGGCCACCGTGCTGGCGATCGATGATGACCCGTCGTTGCGCGGGATCGTCCGCCGCATGCTCGAAGCCGAAGGCTTTCACGTTGAAGAGGCTTCGGACGGCGAGTCCGCGCTGCGACTCATTCAAGCGCGCGCCGAGCCGTTTGACTTGGTCCTGACTGATCTCTCGATGCCCCACGTTGATGGGCGTCAGGTCTCCGAAATTCTGAGACGTTATCGGCCGAGCGTCGCCCTTCTCTGCATGTCCGCCGACCCCGACGCGGTGCCGTATATCGAGTCGTCAGATACTCCCGTCAGGGTGCTACTCAAACCATTCACCGCCGACGACCTCAACCACGCGGTGCGTGACGCCATCACTCGCGCCACCGATCTCGCGGCCGTCGCTGAGGCAGAGATTGTGCGGGCGCACGCCGGATTGAGCAAGCTCGCCTTAGCACTCGAAAGGAGTCGCACGATGCGGGTGCAGACCATCGACCTCGTCATCGCGGCCCGTGAGCTGCGGCGGGCGGCCGCCCGCCCCGATGACTGAACCACCCGCTCGCCCGCTCCTCCTGCTGGTCGACGATGACCCCGTCGTCCGATTGACGTTGGCTCGCGCGCTGACGGAGCGGGGCTACGACGTCTGCACCGCAGCCGATGGCCGGCGGCGATGTCGTATTGGCGCCGGTCTGAGCCGGCGATAAGGAGCACCCGAAAAGGGCGGGCATCGGGCGGCAGCTTACCGTTTGCGTCGTTGGGTTTCATGACCGTGGATGGTGGCGGAATCAGATGGATCGTACGTCGGGGGGGAAGCGAGTCACACGCGGGCCGCTGCCGCCGCTGCCCCACAGACCAAGCTACTAGAGCGCTGCGGATTCCACTGTCCACGCTGCGGCCTGACAGTCACTCAGACCGGGGCGAGCTGCCCCCTGTGTCAGGCGAGTCTCATCCGAGTAAACGCGCGACGTGTGCTGCTGTGGTCCGCCGTAGTCGTGGAGTTCCTGTCTGATCCTGGTGCTGCATTTTCGCGCGGGCGCGGTCCACCTCCTGATTCTTGGACTCGCCTAGACGTCTCGGCATGCCAGAGACTAGCGGACCCTCGTGAACTGACCCTCGCTTCGCCTCGCCGCCTGACCCGTCACATCTTGTACCGCGATGGACCGGCACCTATACTTAAAGCGTACCGTCCCTCGAAGGCGGTGCAGGGGAGCGCCCCGGGCGGGTTTTCAACCCGCCACCCCCCTAATCGGGAACTCTGTCCAGTTGGAGTTACCGGGGTTGCTCCCTAGACCGCCGCATGGCTTGCCCGTGCGGCGGCCGCTTTTTCCGGAAGCATGAATCCCGCGCGGGGTAGTGTATCGGTTTCAGCGTAACGCCGAGAATGGGGCTACCCCCCGAGGCGGGAGGATCGGCGCGTTTCGCGGGCAGCTTTGGATTCCGCGACGATGCGTTCGGCTCTTGCGCAGGCTTCGGCGGCAGTCGCGCAGATCACGGCGGCACGTTCTGCGGCTTCTCGGGCGGCGGATAGGGACTGAGAGAGGGGCTGGTGGGGGCCGGGGCGCGGACGCATCCCGCACTGTAGTGCTCACTGGCGGCCCGCTCAAGCGGGCCGTTTCGATCTATGGGCCGGGGCTATTTTCCCCGGCGCTTTGATTTTATGGGCGCTGGCGTTGCTTCGCGTCCGCGACCACCTGCTCCACCTTCCTCTCTTGCTCCCGCATCAGACGCAAGAGACGAGCGTCGAGGATTGAGCCGGTCGCCCGAGGCGCGGCCAGGCTCATTCAACATTCTTGCCCTTGGACCCGATGCGACATATCGGGGGTGGCAGGGCGAGGAAGGACGGCCATCGGTACCGGCCACCGTGCGCCGGCGCTAGGAGGCGGAACAGAAAACCATCCGTTCGAGGCGTGCGGAGGCCTAACTTGGCGAAAGGCACTTCGGCGGGCCGCGGACCGAGCCGAGGGGCCGGGCGCCCTGTCAGGCCTGGATTCCTGCTGCGCCGGAAGAGCCACGTGCCATTGCTGCAGTCTCCGGATCCGTCAGGCGCGTGTAAGCCCCGGGCGGATGGCGAAGGCCACCGCGGAAGCGAAAGTCTCGATCAACGAGCGCCCGCCTCCGCGCGCGTACCCGTCGGCCAACGTGCTCTAGATGCTCCCGCACCAGGTCAGCCATGCGTGCGGCCTGGGTCCACATCCGAACCGGGATGAATGGGTACCGGTCTGCAGCCTCCCGTTTGAGCCGGGCCTCTCGAATGGTCTCCATGATGGCACACTTCCTCCCAAGCTATTCCCGCAGCGGGGCGATGCGGTCGGAGTCATCCCCGCGTTCAGTTGAGTATGACCGGATGGCCGGGTACAAGGTGTGCGCAGGCTCACTGAATGGCAGTCAGATTCCGGATCAGCGGCGACGTGGTGGGGCTAGCCCTCCACCGTGCCGTGTGCTGACGGTGCAACGATCTCCTGCACCCGGGTAAGTAGCTGTGAAGGGAGGAAGTGGCCGAGGGGCCGGGCTCCTGTCGCCGCGACCTGCTGGAGTTTGGGACATGCCGCCTCAGTAGGCGAGGACTACCGTTCGCCAGGAAAAACACGATGGCCGTGGATTGGCGCGTCAGTTACTCGATCGAACCCCAGGGCTACTTCCCCGCCGAGCCGCCCCTCGGGCCGGAGCTCGAGCACCCAGCTGAGGAGCGGGGCAGACAGCTCCGGCCCGCTCACTGCCGGGTCGTCCGGGATGGCGTCGAGCTTGGCGAGGGCGCCATGCAGTGTTGGGCCGCCGCACAGCTCGCACGTCGGCGCCCCGGCGGTGTGTACTCAAGGCACAGCGAACCGTCAGATTCGGAGTCCCGCCTGCGAGTCGTCGCCGCGGCCGACAACGAAAGATCTCGACTGCCAGTCAGTGAGCCTGCGCACACTTGGTATCCGGCCACCCCGGCATACTGAACCGTGAGCGGGAGTGCGCCCGACCGCATTGCCCCGCTGTAGGCGTAGCTTGGGGAGGTGTGCGATCATGGAGATGATCCCAACAAGAGATTCTCAAGGCTCGTGCCTGCGATGCCAGGCGCCGCTGGCCGAGGGCGCGTGCTACTGCTCCCTCTGCGGCGTCTCGGTGAGCGAGGCTGCCACCGGGGAGTATACCCGCTACGACCTGGATCGGTTCTTCAACTATGCCCTGGACATGCTCTGCATCGCAGGGATCGACGGCTATTTCAAGCTGGTCAATCCCTCCTTCGAGCGGGTCTTGGGCTACACCACGGTGGAACTGCTGAAAATCCCCTTCGTCGAGCTAATCCACCCGGAGGACCGGAGCGACACAATCGCGGAGGTGGGCGAGCTCGCCAACGGTCTCGAGACCATCTGTTTCCAGAATCGTTATCGCTGCAAGGACGGCAGCTACCGGCAACTGGAGTGGACGTCGTACCCGGAGCCAGCCACTGGGCTGATCTACGCGGTGGCCCGGGACGTCACCGAGCGGGACCGGGCGCACGCATACAGTGGTTGAGGGGCGGAAGAGCGCCGCGTGCCCAAGCCAACCTGTGCCGAGCGGCCCTCTGGCACATATTGTCGCTGGCCTCCAGTTTAGAGGGGATGGGAGACGACACCTTCCGCTGCCCGCAGTGCCAGCGCGAGCTACGTACGCGAATGACACCTACAACCCCGAGACGCAGACCTGCCGGGCCTGCGGTCGGGGCGAGACGCCATCTGTGCATGATGCGCAAGCGGATGCCAAGAGCGCCGCTGAGGTGGTGGAGACGGACG
>CAWILD010000006.1:0-326307 GCA_963836815.1 uncultured Gemmatimonadales bacterium
CGTAGTCGAGGCGCCCCGCTCACGCCCTAGCGGGGCCCGGCATACCGCCAGGCTCGCCATCTTCCTGTTCGAGCAAGTCCGCGATCACTCCCCACGCCGGTGGATCACTTGCGGGGAACGATTGTGCCACAGTCTCGTCGATGAGCCGCCTCGATGTTCACCCGACGCGCGTACCGCGCCGCATCGCTTTCATCTTGGACCTTCCCAACTGGCGTTCTCCTGGCCATGACTGACCTCCCTTAGTGCCACGCTCCGAGACAGAGTGTGGATGAAGCATGGCGGACTGTTGACGTTAGCGGCAACTTGATCGTGGGTATCAGAGACCGCCTGGCCGGGCGAGGGCCCGCTCGCGATGAGAAAGCCACATAGGCCGTTGCGCTGCTCCAGTCTGACCTTATTGTTCGCATTGACATCTCGTCGAGCGTGCGCAGGGCGCAGTACGTAGGCGCCACGTGAACCGGATTCGTGTCCATGCTGCTAGTACACGATGTCATGAGCATCTCGCCGGTCACCGTGTCACCGGCGACATTGGTATCCGACCTGCTGAGCCGGTTCGACCGCCACGACTTTAACGTCTTTCCGGTGGTGGACGACCGCGGACACGTCGTGGGGGTCCTCTCCAAGTTGGATGTGCTGAGCGCGTTCCTCGGTGACGAAAAGCCGCCGTACTCGGCGCACCGCACCATCGCTGCGACACGGGCCGATGCTCTGATGACGCGCGACGTCATCGCCGTCGGGCCTGAGGATAGCCTGGTCACCGCTGGAGAGGTCATGGTGCGAGCGAAGCTGCACAGTCTGCCTGTCATTGAGCGACGGGATGGCGAGACCTTGCTGCTCGGAATCGTGAGCCGTGGCGACATACTGCGTGGGCTCAGATACCGGCTGGAGGATGCTGCCGCCGGCTCCTAGCCCGCGGCCGTGAGGTTGCCCACCGCGGTGCGATATTCGTGCCCCGATTGCCCATATGGCCGAGCCAGATGTTGAGCACGCCCAGCGGCTCCAGTTAGCGCGCGTTGGCCAGTGGCCCGCTCTGCGGTGGTGCGTGTCACGAGTCTCACCAGCCAGTCTTTCGTCGTCTGTCCGCGGCCGCGCCGTGACTCTGCGGATCCACGGCCGACCATTGACCACCTGCGCGCCGAGAGCAATAGTGGGTGCCCTGGGGCAGGCGAGGTCATCCTCGGCTGGTCGAGCCCCGCACGACCCTGGTGAGTAGCTGGCCGGGGTCATGAGCATCTTCAAGGCAACACGGAGGTAACAATGGCGACGACGACAACCACCGAAGAGCGCAACATGGAGGATTCATGCAGACCCTGGACGACGCCTGGAACGCCCAGGACCTCGACACCTTCTCCCAGCGCCACAAGGACGACGTGGTGGTCCGCTGGCCCGGCAAGCCGCCGACGCACGGCATCGCGGACCACCGGCAGGAATCGCTCGAGTTCTTCACGGCGTTCCCCGACCAGCACCTGGACAACCGGCCGTACCGGGTGTTCATCGCCAGCGGGGACTGGACCTGCTCCATCGCCCGCTTCCGCGGGACGTTCTGGGACCGATGAAGGGCCCCGACGGGGAGGACATCGCGCCGACCGGCAAGAAGTTCGACGTCGAGTTCTGCACCGTGGCGCGCTGGGACGACGGGCAGATCGTGGAGGAGAACCTGTTCTACGACCTGGTGACGTTCATGAAGCAGATCGGGGTGGGCGGCTAGACGCATCTCACACAGCAGCGCTCTGGTGTCTCGCGCGCCTTGCGCGACCGTCGCGCGGCCCGACCCATAATGTTCACAACAGCCGGGTGATTAGATAGGCTGCCCATTCGGCCACATGCTCCAGCCAGGGCCGGCGGCGGAACTCAGTCAAGTTTATCTCCAGCGCGTAGCCCAGATCGTCGAGAAGGGGCGCAGCGACACTGGGAAAAGCTCCGCCTCATGGGCAGCCGGTCCGCTGAGGGGTCACCCACCCCTACGACCGCCCGATTCCCACTTTGCTCAGGATCCAGCCATCCACCTCTTCCAGACCGACCACGCCACGGGGTGCCAGGGCGAAGCTGAGCGTGAGCGGTGCGATCGGGAAGTGCGCGGCGGTCGCGTGCAGGTCCTGCCCGAGGTCGGCGACGAAGTCGAAAATACGTGCCCCGCATAGAAATGGTGCTCACAAGCGCGTCCGCCAAAGCAACTGCGCGCTGAGGGCGACGATGACCGTACTCAGCGACATCAGCAAGGCACCATCGGCTACTCCAGGGCTACCCGAGGCTCCTCGACCGCGCGATGGCCTTGTTCGGCTCCCGCAACCAGAGGACCGGCTGGCGACCGCGACGCAGCGCAGCCAGTCTCGCCGCGCTCAAGCCGATCGGTGCCGAACGCCTGCTGGAGGGCCGGCACGTACACCACGAGACCTGCAAGCGCGAGCGACAGGCCGATCGCCGCCCAGAGCCAGCGGTTGGTGAACAACCCGACGAACGCGCTCCGCTCGTCGGACCGCGCGTTGAACACGTTGAACAGCTGGAACAGCATCAGCGTCGTGAACGCCATCGTCTGCGCGTAGCGCAGGTCGCCCGGTGCCCTCGATCGAGCCCGCCGGGCAGCGACGCGTCGAGCACCAACAGCGTGCCGGCGGCCATGACCACCCCGACGAAGACGATTCCGCGCCACATGCGGGGCGTGATCACGCGCTCGCCGCGCGGGCGCGGCGGCTGGCTGCATCAGGCCCGCGTCCGCCGGGTCGACGCCGAGCGCCAGCGCGGGCGCGCCGTCGGTCACCAGGTTGATCCAGAGGATCTGCGTCGCGAGCAGCGGCAGCACCACGCGCTCGCCTTCGGCCCGCAGCCCGATGCGATCCGCCAGCAGGACGCCGAAGAACATCGTCAGCACCTCGCCGATGTTCGACGACAGCAGGTAGCGCAGGAACTTCCGGATGTTGGCGAAGATCGCGCGCCCTTCCTCGACCGCGGCGACGATCGAGGCGAAGTTGTCGTCGGCGAGGACCATGTCGGCGGCTTCCTTGGACACGTCGGTGCCCGTGATGCCCATCGCCACGCCGATGTCGGCGGTCTTGAGCGCCGGCGCGTCGTTGACGCCGTCGCCGGTCATCGCCACGATCGCGCCGCTCGCGCTGCAGCGCCTTGACGATGCGCAGCTTGTGCTCGGGATTGACGCGCGCATAGACCGAGACGTCGCGCGACCGTTCGCGTCGAGCGCCTCGTCCGTCATCTGCTCGAGCTCGGCGCCGGTCACGGCGCGGCCGTCGGCGGCGATGCCGAGCTCCGCGGCGATGACCGCGGCCGTCGCGGGATGATCGCCCGTGATCATGATCGGGCGGATGCCGGCGCCTTGCGCGCGCGCGACGGCTTCCTTCGCCTCGGCGCGCGGCGGGTCGATCATGCCGATCAGCCCGGCGAAGACGAGATCCTGCTCCACGCGCTCGTCGACGCTGCCGTCGGCCAGGCGAGCTCGCGTCGTCCGGCAGCCAGCGGACGGCGACGCCGAGCGTGCGCAGCGCCTCGCCGGCGAGCGCCTCGTTGACGCGCAGGATCGTCGGCGCGGCGCTCCGGCGTCAGCGGCCTCGGCTCCTCGCCGACGAGCTCGTGCGTAGCAGCGCGCGAGCAGCACGTCGGGCGCGCCCTTGGTGAACACGATCAGCGTCCTGCTGCTCGGCGTCGCGGTGGACCGTGCTCATCAGCTTGCGCTCGGACGAGAACGGCACTTCGCCGACGCGCGGCAGCGCGCGTCGAGCGCGCTCGGCCGTCGAGCCCGGCCTTGCGCGCCGCCACGATCAGCGCGCCCTCGGTGGGATCGCCCTGCACCGTCCAGCGGCCGTCGCGCTCCTGGAGCACCGCGTTGTTCGCGCGGTCGGCGGCGGCGAGCGCGCGCTCGAGCTCGACCCGCAGCGCGCCGTCGATCGGCTCCGCCGCCTTCGCGGCGCACCTCGCCGTCGGCGCGTAGCCCGGAGCCGCCGAACGTCGACGCGCCCGCTCGCGGTGACGACGACGCGCACCGTCATCTCGTTCCTGGTGAGCGTGCCGGTCTTGTCCGACGCGATCACGCTCGCCGAGCCCAGCGTCTCGACCGCCGCCAGGTGCCGCACGATCGCGTTCCGCCGCGCCATGCGCTGCACGCCGATCGAGAGCACGGCCGTCACCACCGCCGGCAGACCCTCCGGCACCGCCGCGACCGCGAGCGCGACGCCCAGGATCAGCACGTCGACGAGCGCCGACAAGCCGCGGACGTCCTCGACGAGCGACGATCGTCGCGATCATCACGACGGCGATGACGACGACGATGACGCCGAGCAGCTTGCCGATGCGGTCGAGCTCGCGCTGCAGCGGCGTGGCTTCGTCCGCGCGTCTCCTTCAGCAGCCCGGCGATGCGGCCCATCTCGGTGCGCATCCCGGTCGCCGTCACGACCGCCGTGCCGTGGCCGTAGGTCGCCGCCGTGCCGCTGAAGACCATGTTGTGCGGTCGCCGAGCGCGGCCTCGTCGGCGATCGGCGCGTGTCCTTCGCCACCGGCAGGCTCTCGCCGGTCAGCGCCGCCTCGGCCGTCTGCAGCGCGGTCGATTCGACAACCGCGCGTCGGCCGGGATCGTGTCGCCTTCCTCGATCAGGATGACGTCGCCGGGGACGATCTCGCCGCAGGGACGCTGCGTCGCTCGCCGTCACGGATCACCGTGGCCTCGTCGGCCGACATCGCGCGCAGCGCCGCGACCGCGGCCTCGGCGCGCGCCTCCTGCACGTAGCCCATGAGTCGCGTTGAGCAGCACGACGGCGAAGATGGCGAGCGCTTCGTACGGCAGCGCCGTGTCGCGCTCGTACGACCCAGAGCGCCAGCCGAGATCGCCGTGGCGACGAGCAGCAGGATGACGAGCACAGTCCTGGAACTGCGCGAGGAACCGGCGCCACGCCGGCGTGGCTTTTCGGCCGGCAGCTCGTTCCGCCCGTGCTGCCCGAGCCGCGCCGCCACGTCGCGTCGCTCAGCCCGCGCCGGAGGTCGGTGCCGAGCGCCGCCACGACGGCGGCGGCGGCGTGCCGGTAGGCATCCGAAGGGGCGCCCGGGAGCGAAGAGTCGCTCATCGTGGCTGCTCGATTTCGTGGAGCGGCTCGGGTTGCTGGAGCATGTCGCCAGTCCGCTCGCCCTTGCTTGAGTCATCGCTCGACGACCGGGCGGCCGATCATCCCTTCTGGGCTATCGAGCCAGGCCTGGGCGTGGGGTAATGCCAGGCTCGCTTCCGAATCTGGTCTTGGGTGTCGTGGTCATCGCTCCGGCCAGTTCCCGCAATCGCTGCAATGATGTCCCCCCTCGCGTTCGGGAAAGCGCCCGCGGTTGCCGCCTCCGGCCGGCACAACGGCCGGTACCTCGAGCCCGCGCGCTGGGATCATTGCTGGGTGATGGGTGATGAGTGCACGTGCGTGCTCGAGAACGATTCGAAGCGCCCCCAGAGAAGCTTCCAGGCCAGCCAGACCAACAGCCCACCGCCAATGGCCAGCATGTACCCGCCGAGTCGCTGCTGGTCATTGAGCGCATAGTTGTTGCACAGGCGGATCGGCGAAATGAGATACAACCAGCCCAGCCGGAAGAAGGTCGCCACGAACTCCACAAGGAATACCCCTCTGACGACGAAGCCCATGCGGGGCCAGCTCACCGCGAACGGCAGGCCGATCAGGAGCGGCACGGACAGGTACTTGGCCGCGGCCATCAGCGGATGACTCGTCGCGGCGTCGAGCGATCGCGGCAGCATCCAGAAGACGGCGGCGACGGTCACCAGGACAAGTCCGGTGATGCCGCGATGGTTCCATCGTTCCACTCTGCGCCAGGACGCGCGCGGGCAACGCGCGGGAGAGCGAGCCACCCCGCTGCGACCAGGAGCGGAAGCTGGACGAGCATCTGCGCGGTCATGGTCGCTTCGAGGCCGTGGCGGACCGGCGGCGCCAACAACACCAGAACGAGAAGCGCGGCACGGCGCACCGGGAATGACCACCGCCTGCTCGTCACCGGCCGAGCTTCCGCAGGATAGTCTCCCTGATCTGGTCCGGGTCGCCCAGGTCGAAGATGTCGACCAGGCGACCCTCGGGATCCACGAGGTGAATCGCCGCGTTGTGCGTGTAGCCGCCGCGGTGATCCGGAATGACGGTGATCCCGAACGCCGCCGTGAGCGTCTGCAGCCCGTCGGCGGTGACCGGCCGGCCGCCTGCCAGCCCGTCGCGGCCCCGGAATCGTCCCAGATAGGCCGCCAGTTGCGCCGGCGCGTCGTGCGCGGGGTCGAAACTGATGCTCAGGAGTTGCACCCTGCCCTGGGCGATCGGGCCCGCCAGTTGCCGTTCGAGCTGCGCGAAGTCGCCGCCGAGCACCGTGCAGAACGTCGGGCACCGGGTGTAGATGAAATCCACCAGCAGCCACTTGCCCCGAAGATCGGCGAGCGTGAATCGCGCACCGGACTGGTTCTCGAGCGCCACCGCCGGAAGGTCGGCCGGCTGGCGGCGCACGGCGACACGGCGTGCCGTCTCGGTGGTGAACGCCTGAAACCCGTCGGTGGCGGCGGCGAGCGCGACGCCGCCGGCGAGCAGCAAGGCGGCGCTGGCCAGAGTGGTGCGAAGGACCGCCATCGGAGCGGAGTCGTTCCGGTCGTCATCGCGTTAAGAGCGTACGTTCGCGACTCGGACCGGGCGCCGTTGAGAAGCCCGTGGCAAATGCGGACCGCGAACAGCAGCATCGCCGAGATCACCAGCACCGCCCCGATCGAGGCCACCCGGTCGTACGGCCTCCACTCCGCGAAATGCACCGCATAGCGCCTCGGCTCACTGGCGTGGCCGCCGGCGAGGAACATGACCGACGAACGTCAGGCCGCCGAGGAGATACGACGGCGAAGGCCCAGCCTGTCGCCGCGCTGTCGGTACGATCCGCGCGCTCGCCGATCAGGTGATACATGAAGGCCAGCAGCATCGGCAGCACCCCGAGCAGCAGGTAGAAGTGGAAGTGGCCCGGGACCCACAGGGTGTTGTGCATCACCCGGTTGACGCTGATCGTGCCGTCGATGATGGCGGGAACGATCCCCGCCGCCCAGCCGAACATCGCCAGTACCACCAGCATGGCCGGCATGCGCCAGCGCATGCCCGAGCGGTAGATGTTGGTGAGCGCGCCATAGGCGATCACCGCGAATACCGGCAGGCCTTCGGCATGCGAGGCGATCTGGCCGATGACCATCGCCCAGCGGGGCATCGCGAAATCCATCAGCAGGTGGTGCGGAAAGACGATCAGCACCAGGACCGTGTTGGCCGCCCATGCCCACAGGAACGGACGCGATACGCGTCCAGGGCCGGCCGGTGTAGCGCGGGAGCAGCTCGTACACCCCGATCACGGCCATGTAGATGCTGCTGTTGATGAACACGTGCCCGAAGAAGTAGATGAGGTTCTTGGTCGAACAGCGCGTCCAGCACGAAGTCGGGCGCGTAGGCGTTGACCAGGCTCATGACCAGCACCACGGCACCGCCCAGGATCCCCAGCGAGTTGACGATGATCACCATGGTGCTTGCGACAACGGTCCCGGGGTGAGCCTTGTCGATCGTTCCGCCGAACAGCCACTGGAGCCCGAGCGCGCGCCCCAGATTGCCGTAGACCCGGATGACCGCGAGCATGGCGTCCAGATAGAACAGCAGGAAGCCCACCCCGATCAGCAGGTACCCGAGCATGAACACCGCCGCCGCGCCGGCGCTCCACACGCCCATCGAATGCACCGGCAGCGGATAGAGGAATGTCCATGCGCCGGCGTACTGCCCGATGAAGGTGGCGCCCAGGAGCAGCCACTGCTCCCAGCATGAAGAACACGTAGTTGGCCACGAAAATGGGCAGGCTCAGCCGCACGTACTTGCGCAGGAAGAACCACATCACCGCACTCGAGGCCAGGCCGACGGTGCCTACCATACCCGCGCCGTGCGCCGTCATGATCTGATAGAAGATGTTCGGCGCGATGGCGATCCAGGCGCCTTGCGCCAGGCGCATCGTGAGTCCGAACGCCATCAGCAGGATGAACAGCAGCAGTGCGGACACGAGGTACAGGTTGAGGACCCTGCGCTCGCGCGCCGTCAGCGCTCGGTGTCAGGATAGAGCGTGCTCATGATTGTCCCTCCGTGGCGCCGATGACATCGAATTCGACGCTCATGCCATGATGGGCCAGGCCGCAGTATTCGAGGCACAGGACCCGGTACTTGCCCGGCTGGGTGAAGGTGTGGACCAGCCGGTTGGTTATTCCCGGCATGGCCTGGGTTTGCGCGAGCAACCGGCCGCTGGCGTCGTAGATCCCGAACCCGTGGTTGACGTCCGCGCTGGTGACCTGGAACTCCACCGGCACGCCGGCCTTGATCGGCCCGGGGCTCAGCTCCCAAGCCCACTGGCGGCCTACCGCCTTGACGACCTGCCGAGCCTGCGACGGGGCGTGCTGGTTCGGAATAGGAAACGGCGCCAGGGTGGCAGCTGTTACACCAACGCCCAGGACGATCAACGCCAGAAAGAACCAACGCCGAATCGCGTAGGCCCGTGCCTGCACCTGGGTCGCTTCGGCCTGCCGAGCGGCCTGACTGATGACATAGAGGAAGACCAGGGCGACGCCCCCGATTCCTGCGAGCGTGATCCACCAGACTTCATCCTGAAGGGTCATGTCCCCCCCTTGCCAGAGGCACTTAGTGAAAGAGGCGTAAGTGTCTTCCCGGAGCTCTCCTGGAGCCGTCGTTGGGGGCGCCTCGTTACCGACGAGTGATGCAACTGGGGTATGAGGTGTCGGCACGATAATGCTCCAATGGAAAGACTATTAATCATCACGTAACTCGCAAAGGGCGCGGTGCGAGGGAAGCGCATAGCTTCGTTAACTTGGCGGAGCGCTGACCACCACCGGCGCATCTCATGCTCGGCTATGTGCTATGGAAGCCTGATCGCCGGCTGCCGGCCACCGACCGTGCCTCGCGGAGCATCTGATTCGCGTAGCCCCACTCGTTGTCGTACCAGCTCATGACCTTGACCAGATCCCCATCGATGACCTTGGTGAGCTCGAGATCGACGATGGCCGCGCGCGGATCGCCGACGATGTCCGACGAAACGAGCGGGTCACGCGATACTCCGAGCACTCCGGCATAGCGCTCGCTGCCGGCTTCTTCCGTGAGGATCTGGTTCACCTCGTCGACGGTGGTCTTTCGCGAGGTGACGAACGTGATGTCCGCGATCGATCCGACGGGAATCGGTGCCCGGACCGCGATGCCGTCGAACAGGCCCGCATACTGCGGCAGCGCGCGCGTCGTCGCGTGCGCGGCACCCGTCGTGGCCGGCACGAGGTTCGCGCCGCGGCCCGGCCGCGACGGAAGTGCTTGTTCGGTCCATCGACGACCGACTGGGAAGAGGTGTAGGCGTGCACGGTCGTCATCACCGCCTTCTCGAACCCGATGCGGCGGCCGATGACCTCGACGATCGGCGTGATGCAGTTCGTCGTGCAGCTCGCGCAGGAGATGATGGCTGGACGTGCCTCCGGCACGTTTACCCCATGAACGACCGTCTCCACCTCTTCACCCTTCGCCGGCGCCGACAGAAGGACAATCCGTGCGCCTGCGCGGATGTGCTTCTCGAGGTCCTCGCGCCGCGTGAGCATGCCGGTGCATTCGAACACGAGCTCGACGCCCAGCTCCTTCCAGGGGAGGTCCGAAGGGTCACGGGTGCTCAGCGTCCGCAACTTGCGGCCGGCGACGACCAGGTCGTTTCCGTCGATCGACCACGGGCTTCGAGTACCGCCCGTACACCGTGTCGAAGCGAAGCAGGTAGGCGAGGTTCTCGACCTCGACCAGGTCGTTGACCGCGACCAGCTCGAACGATGGCTCGTCGATCACCAACTTCAGGATCGCGCGTCCGATTCGTCCCAGGCCGTTGATGGCGACTTTGGTGCTCATGCTGCACTCCTATCCACGTATGCGCCGTGCGTCTCCCGGCATACCGGAGGTCGTCATAATCCCACTACTTCACGCGGGTGATCTTGCCGCACGCGATCGGCAACGTGACCTGCGCGGGAATCGGCCCGAGTGAGGCCACCGATGCCTGGAGCTTGCTGGCCGCAGGGATGCCGTGGATAAAGACCACGCGTCGATCGAGATCCAGCTTCTGGCCGTCAAATGTCTTTGCGAATGCTGTCTGCAGGGCGCTCAGCGAAACCGTCTCTTTGTACTGAAGCGTTCCTGTCGCCGAAGCCCTCGGATAGGTGCCGTGCGGAACGTCCATGCTGACCGGGTCACCGCTGAACGGCACCATCGTCGTCCCCGCCGCCGCCCCTGTCTCGACCACGTCGATGATGCCATCGCCGTTCGCGTCCGCCGCCTTTGCCGGGCAGGTTGCTTGGCGACCATCGGTGAAGCCGTGGAAGTGTTGCCAGTGCTCGATGTCCTTCGGCAATCCGCTCGCGTTCACCGCGATCGTCAGGCTATCACCCTTGATTGCGAACGTCGCCTCGCCCACTGTCTTCAATCCGGTTACCGTCGTGTTCAACGCGGATAGATGGGCGACGTAGGCTGCGTTCGACTGGTCATTCTGCGCGCCGGCCACCGCGGGTAGACCGGCGGTGCCCGCTGCCGTGAGCAGCGCCTGGGCGATCGCCAGACCAATCCCTGTTCGCTTCGATTGACTGGTGTTCATGATTGTCGTCTCCATGAGCTGATCGTAGCTCGAATGTGCCGGTAGTACTGCGTGAGTTACGCCCGTCGATCGAGGAATGCCTTCAGCGCGATGGCGCCGTTGTGCGCGACGTCATGCGCGGCATAGATGAGGGTCACCCGCCCGCGTCGGGCCGCGGCGAGGAGTGGCTGCCACGCCGCGCGGTGCGCGCGCAGCTCGGCGTAGTAGCGGCTGCGGAACTCGGGCCACCGCTTGGGATCGTGGCCGAACCAGCGCCGCAAGGCAGCGCTCGGTGCCACGTCCTTCGCCCACTCGTCGAGGCGGAGCCGGGCTTTGGGCACGCCGCGCGGCCACAACCGCTCGACCAGCACCCGGCGCCCATCGCCCTTCGCGGCAGGCTCATAGGCGCGCTTCAGTCGGATCATGCCATCGCTCCCTTCCGCGACTCGGTGGCCGCCGGTGCCGGGGCCTTCGGCTGGTACGTCCCCGGCACGGTGCGGAACGGGATGGTCAGCCGGTTCCATCCGTTGATCGCGACCAGGGCCAGGGTCAGGTCCACGAGTTCCTTCTCCGAGAAGTGGCGCCGGGCCTCCTCGTAGAGCGTGTCGGGGACGGGTCCATGGCTGATGAGCGTCACCGCCTCGGTCCAGGCGAGCGCGGCTCGCTCCCGATCGGTGTAGAACGGGGTCGCGCGCCACGCGGGCAAGGCGTAGAGCCGCTGCTCGGTCTCGCCGCGCGCGCGGGCGTCCTTCGTGTGCATGTCGATGCAGTAGGCGCAGCCGTTGAGCTGGGAGGCCCTGGTCTTGATCAGGTTGAGGAGGTCCGGCTCCAGCCCGGAGCTCCGCAGATAGGTCTCGAGTCCGCCCAGCGCCCGGATCCCCTCGGGCGCCACCTTGCTGTAGTTGATGCGCTGATCCATGATCGTTTCTCTCATCCTTTGTAGGTGACGACCTTCCCCCACAAATCCGCCGTGCCCCAGATCCCCGCCCGCAAGCACTCGAGTTGGACGATCTGGCTGTGGTCCACGCAGGACCATGAACCAGCATGACCTTAAGCGATCTTCCCCCTTGCGACTGCACGTACGATGTCAGTGTGTGAGATGACCCCCACTAGGACACCGTGCTCCTCGACAAATAGTCGACGTACCTCCGCGTAAAGCATGTGGCGAGCTGCCTCATGCGCCTCGGCCGTGGACTCGATCATGAGCGGCTTCGGCGTCATGATGTCACGGACCGGCGTTTGCTCCAAAAGGATCTCGAGTTCCGCGGCGCTACTCGTCCCAGCCTGTGCAGCAATCAGGTCCGTACTTGAAACGACGCCGATCACCCTCTCGCGGGCATCCACCACTGGAAGGCCCGTGACTTCGCGTCTGCGAGAGACCACCAGGAGCTCGGATACTGGGGTGTCGCCCCCCATAGTCCTCACTGCGCCCTGCATGATATCGGCCACTTTCATTGCATCTCCTAGGCGACTGAGCCAAGCGTGGGGCCTGGCTGGTATGAAACCAAGATGGCGCCACTCCTATGAAGGCTGAGTGAAGCTGCCTTGAAGTCGTCCTTAACTCTTCAACGGAAGGGGCAGGGAACAAGCGTGAGGATCTACCGGTGGGTTTTGCGGCGAGGGTGCGACGCAGATCGCGTCGTAATGCGATCAGGGCTGTCGTACAAAAGGAGTCGATACCATCAGCAGATCATCGAACGTCGAAGAGGCTTGCCCATACAGTCATTAACACCCACGCGCGAATATGGCGATGTCCTCAGCGAACGAATAAGGACCCTTCCTCCGCCATTCACAGTCTCCTCATACAGCATTGGCTATCCTAGATCCAGGGTCTTTCAAGGAAAGGAAGTGATCCTGATGACAGCTGCCGTCCTCGTCGGGGCGCGTTGCGTTAGCCCAATCTCGACCGGCTCAACACCGATGGTAAGCACAACCCTACGTGATACCCTTCCCCATTTCGCAGGGAGCAGGTTGACCTCATGAACAGAGCTGTGGCAATCCTAATGAACAGAGCTGTGGCAATCGTATTCTGGCTTGCCGCCCTCGGGTGGGCGCCACGCGTGTTGGCCCAAACGCAACACCATCAGTTGGTCTCCTATGATCCTGCAACGAACACCGTCACCTTCGCCCTTGAAGCTGGCGCACCGGGATCGGCTGGCCCATTCAACTTCGATGGCTACGCAAACGGTGCGGCAACGCTCGTCGTGCCCCCGAAGAGCAACGTCGTGATGAACTTCGTGAACCACGACGGAACTCCCCACAGCGCTGAGGTCGTTGCCGACGCGGATCCGATGCCCAACATGGGTGGCGATCCTGCGATCCCGCGAGCATACACCAATAATGTCACCCAGGGCATACCTCAGGGCGGGACCGATGTCATACGGTTTACCGCTCCGGAGAGCGGTACCTTCCGGATCTTTTGCGGAGTCCCGGGGCACGGAATCTCGGGCATGTGGATCCGGCTGAAGGTGGATCCGTCGGCGAAGGCGCCGTCCTGGATAGCCCCGTAGCTGGATACCCCGTAGTGAGAAGCGGAGCGCAGATGGGATGGCCCGGATACCGGAGAAGGTCAGGACGGCAGTAACATCTCGTCCGAGTCGTCCCTGCGCCAGAGACGCGACACCTCCTCCATGAATGGTTGCCAGTAAGCCGTCCAAGAAAAAGGGACAAGAGAAAGGCTCGGCAAGCTACTCCCAGCATTGATCGTCCACGCCGGCGATACTGACGACCCTGCACTGGGAACCGGGGTCAAGCAGCTACCAGGGTCACCTGCCGGACCAGTTCGACCTCAACCGAGATCCTGACTTCGTTGCCGACAAGGGCCCCCCCGGCCTCGAGCGCCTGGTTCCAGGTGAGCCCGAAGTCTGTTCGGTCGATCGTCGTGTGGGCACTGAACCCCGCACGCTCTTTTCCTGATGGGTCCGTCACGTGGCCACCCGCCGTGACGTCGAGCACCACCTCGCGCGTGACGTCGCGGATAGTGAGGCCGCCGCTGAGGCGGAAGTTGCCTTCAAGCGGGTTTCCCTGAACACGCCGGCTGCGGAAGGTGATGGTTGGGAACCGCGCCACATCAAAGAAGTCCGTGGAGCGGAGGTGCGAGTCGCGCTCCTCCTGCTGCGTGTCGATGCTCGCGACGCCGATCGTCACGTCCACGAAGACCGTGCTGGGGTCAGCCTCGTCCATTCGAATCATACCCTGCACGTTGGCGAAGCGGCCCTTTACGGTCGCGATCATGAGATGCCTGACTGCGAATTCTACGTGTGAATGCGCGGGGTCAAGCTCCCAGTTGCCTACTCCGTACGAGATGTTGGGGGAGCCCGTCGGGACGGTGGATAGCGATGTCATGCCAGTGCCTCCTCATACCTAGTTAGCGCCGGGTGTCGACCAGTGACCACGCGAGCGCAACTCTCATCGCCGCGTACGGTGCAGTTTACAGGAGCGATACCGAACAAGATGTGAAGGCCACATGAAGCTCCTTTCAGCCGAGTGCTGTTGGCGCACGGACGTCATAAGATGACGGCGCACGCGCTGCGTCTCGGCCGTTCGTATTCTTCGTCAGCGTCGCATGGAGCTTCACTCACGACGTTCTCAGCCGTTGTTCACGAGCACCAGCGTAGGTTGCGTTGTATCTGCGATGCGACCGTGACAGCAGGGCGTGATGACGTGCGCACTCGACGGAGCGGCTTACCGGCAAGGGAGAGACCACTCGACGAGCGCCGATGCGATTGTGGCGCGCTGGTTCGGAGCTCAGGGACCGCTGCACGCAGGCGTACTGACGTAAACCGACGTCCAGACGCGGCAGTCACGACGGTGTGGGAGGAACGGTGATGGATGACCAGTTGGAGACGTTGACGCTGGATACTGCTGATGCGGGCCGGCACGCGCTGGAGATGCTGATCGACGAGATCTCCTCAGAGTCCTTCCCGGCGAGTGACCCTCCCGTCGTGGGGCGTCGCAGGTGCGCGGCTCCGGTCTCTGATGCGCCGTTCCGGAGACACTGAGCACGTTTGACACTAATGAGGCATGGAGGTCAGGATGGGACCCGCAGCATATTCACGGTCGGGGCGCTGCGGTACAGCGCCGCGAGCAATGCCAAGAGTGCCGACCCCGTCTCAAGCGTCGGCTCAAACGAGGGTGGTCGATCATACTGGAAGGGTCCGGCGCAACCTCGTTGGACCGCTCCTGATCGCCAGTGAGGAGGGGCGCCCCCTCAGCGGAGCCTTACGGCTGGCAGAGGCGCTCGCTCGCCGCGACGGGGTGAACGCGCACGTGTTCAGTGTGGCCCGGCCACTCTCATCGCCGTTGTCCCACCTCGTCTGCCAGGTGGCCGACGTCGAGCGCCACGAGCTGGAGGCGTGCCGGCTACAGATACGGCAGGCCCGTCTCAACGGCAGGTTCACGAGACCGTGGGACTCTCCACCTTCTTCAGTACGGGCGTGGACCTTGGCGAGCCTGTGTCGATCACCGCGGACACCGCCCGGGTACGGGCAGCGGAGTACATCCTGGTGGGTCTCCCGGGCCTGGGCTCGCGCGGCAGAGCACGAGTAGAGGACGCGGCGTTCCGGGTGGCGAAGACGGCCGGCGTGCCGGTGCTCGCGGTGCCGGCCCACGTCGATCGACTCCCCCGTTCCGTGCTCGTGAACATGGACCTCGGGGAGGCGAGCGTATGTGCGGCGCGCGCGGCACTCCCTTTGCTCGCGGCCGGCGGGAGTCTCACGCTCGCCCACGTCGTGCCGGAGGTGGAGTTCGCGCCCCCCGATGCAGGAGATTGGGTGGAGGTTGGCGCACCGGGGCGTGGCTAACGTGCTCCGCCGGCTGGGTGACGAGCTCCGCCTGGCGGGCGATCTGGAGGTGCGCTCGGTCGTGCTCCAAGGCGATCCCGCCACGTACTGTCGGAGCTCGCTCAAGACTTCGACCTCACCGCGGTTGGAGCACCGAAGAGGCGGTCATTCGGTCGGTTCCTGATGGGGAGTGTCTCGGCCGACGTTCTCCGGGCAGCGGGTGGCACGGTCCTGATCGCCCCCGACCGGGACGGTTGATGTGAGCGCGGACCGATAAGGTGGACGAAGATCATCCCCTTGGGCTGACGGTCGTCACGGGCTCGAGGTCTGCGTGGGCGCAGAGTCCAGCGCAAACACTTCGCGGACGTCCCGGAGCACGGCGGCCGCGGTTTCCCGCGTGCGCGCTGTTCCCGCGCGGAGGAGCCCTCGATCGCGCGGGATCGCGCGCCAGCTCGCGCGCCGGGCGCGAATCGGCGCGATCAGCGCTTCGAGCACCTCCTCGAGCCGCTGCTTGAGCGCCACGTCGCCCAGCCCGCCGCGCCCGGTAGCGCTCCTTCAGCTCGGCGACCGCCGCCGCATCGGGGTCGAAGGCGTCGAGGTAGGCGAAGACGACGTTCCCCTCGACCCGGCCCGGGACTTCGGCCCGCGCGTGGCCGGGATCGGTGTACATCGCCCGCACCAGGCGGCGGATCTCGTCGGGCGGGGCGGAGAGCGGGATGGCGTTGCCGAGCGACTTGCGACGCCTTGCGGCCCTCCACGCCCGGGAGGCGCGGCGTCTCCGACAGCAGCGGCCGGCACTCGGGCAGGACGGGCCGGCCCGCCAGGCGGTTCACCCGCCGCACGATCTCGTTGGTCTGCTCGATCATGGGGAGCTGGTCCTCGCCCACGGGAACGAGCGTCGCGCGGAAGCCGGTGATGTCGGCGGCCTGGCTCACGGGATAGCAGAGGAACCCCGCCGGGATGTCGCGCGCGAAGCCGCGCAGCTCCACCTCGGCCTTCACCGTCGGGTTCCGCTCCAGCCGGGCGACCGTGACCAGGTTCAGGTACAGCACCGTCAGCTCGGCCAGGGCGGGGAGGCCGGACTGCACGGCGATGGTGGTGAGCGCGGGATCGATCCCGACGGCGAGGTAGTCGAGGGCGACCTCGGGCACGCGGCGGGCGACGGCGTCGGCGCGCCCGCTCAGGTCGGTGAGCGCCTGCAGGTCGGCGATCAGCAGCGTCTGGGCGCAGCGGCCCTGCAGCGCGAGCCGGGAGCGGAGCGAGCCGGCGTAGTGGCCGAGATGCAGCGGGCCGGTGGGGCGGTCGCCGGTGAGCACCACCTCGCGCGGACGGGGGAATCGCCCCGCCGGTGGGCGGGCCTGAGCTCGCTTTCGAGACCGGTGAAGAGGAATGCATGCACGGAGGATAAGCGTTGCGCTACGGCGGTGCGAGGCGCGTGCTCGACCATCGCTTCGACCGGGCGATTGGCCGTGATTCCAGTACCGCAGCTGTCATCCACGTCGGATACCAATGTCGCCGGTGACGCGGTGACCGGCGAGATGCTCATGACATCGTGTACAAGCAACGTAGACATAAATCCGGCTCGACTCGCGCGCTCGACGCATCGCCGCGCCGGCGCGCGCTCGAAGGAACGTTAACGGGAATAAATAGGCCTGGCGGCGGCGCGCACCTGAGTGATGCCGCCCTCTGTTAGAACATGGTGTTGGCGTTGGCCGAGGTTTCCGGGACCGTTTGCAGCACGTCCCAGTGCTCGACGATCTTGCCGTCGTCGTCGAAGCCGAAAGATGTCGATGCCGGCCCAGTCGCGGTCGCCCGGCCACTGCTGGTGGCAATGCAGCACGACGTAGTCGCCCTCGGCGATCACCCGCTTGAACTCCACCCGCTTGCCCGGGTACTCCCGCGCCATCCGCTCGAAGTACTCGATGAATGCGTCCTTGCCGTCGGCGACCATCGGATTGTGCTGGATGTACGCGTCCCCGACGTACCGCTCAACGGCCTCGGCGGGCCGGCACTGGTTGAACATGAGGTCGTAGAACGCCGTGACGGTCTGCTTGTTTCGCTCACGCTGGTCCATTGCCGCCTCTGTCAAAGCAGAGGAATACGCCTCACCGGCTCAAGCCGCCAGGGTTCCCTTGGGCCGCCCGAAATCTGATACGGTAAGCTCATGACGTCGTGTACCAGCAGCATAGACATGAATCCGGCTCACGTGACATCCGACGCACTGCGCCGAGCGCACGCTCGAAGAGATGTTAATGCGAAGAATATGGTCAGGCTGGAACAGCGCAACGGCCTGTGTCGGGCCTTCTCATCGCGAGCGGGGTCCCGCCCGGGCAGGCGGTCTGTGATGCCGCAATCAAATTGCCGCTAGCGACAACAGGTGCAATGCTTCATCCTTACCCTGTCTCGGAGTGTGGCACTAAGTGAGGTCAGTCATGGCCAAGAGAACGCGAGCCGGGAAGGTCCAAGATGGAAGGAGATGCGACGCGGTACGCGCGTCGGCTGAAGATCGAGCGGCTCATCGACGAGACTTTGGCACAATCGTTCCCCGCAAGTGATCCACCGGCGTGGGGAGTGATCGCGGCCTTGCTCGAACAGGAAGATGGCGAGCCACGTGGGATGCCGGGCCCCGCTGGCGCGTGAGAGGGCCGCCTCGACTACGATGTTTCAGCCTCTGGTCGAGGTGTGCGCCAAATCAGTAGCCCGCCATCGGCTCGGGCCGCTCGTACGGCACTGACGTCGGCCAGGTCGCGGGAGGTTCTGCGGGACCAGGCGCTGCACCCGGAATGCGAGCTACGACCTCGTTCACCCTGCAAGCGGTGGCCGCGTTCTCGATCTCACCGGTGGCCGGCTGGGCGGCTACGTGCCATGCTCAGTCTACCGATCGAGCCCGCCGGCAACCGGAAGTCGCCAGCCGCGCCGGACTGCCATATAGCGGAGACAGAAACTGAGGACCGCGCCCGTGACGTCACCGGCGCTGGTGACGCGGGCTTCACGAACTCCGCGACGGCCCGCATGGTGTCGTCATCCGGCTGCTTGTAGGAGTCGATCAGCGTGCTGGTGTCCTTCCACAGAGTCCAACTTGACCATCGAATGGCGGGACACGATATAGTCTCTGCGCGGCGTCCGCGTTCAGGACCGCGCACAACCTCGGCACGATGGAGGAACGATGGCAACCGCAACCGCCGGACGGGTCGCAGTGCCCACCTGGCAGCTCGACCCAGCGCACTCGAGCGTCGAGTTCTCGGTGAAGCACATGATGATGACCACAGTGCGCGGCCGCTTCAAAGACGTGAAGGCGAGGCTCACGGGGGACAGGGACCACCCCGACGACGCCGGCGTCGATGTCACCATCGAGGTCGAGAGCGTCGACACCGGCGTCGCCGACCGCGACGGGCATCTGCGCGGGCCCGACTTCTTCGACGCCGAGCGCTTTCCGCAGATCACCTTCCGCAGCAAGCGGTTCGACGGGAACCGCCGAAGCAGGAGGGCGACCGTTTCCGCCTGGTCGGCGACCTGGTGATCCGGGACACCGCGATGGAAGTGGTGCTCGACTGCGAGTACGAGGGCCGGGGGACCGACCCGTGGGGGAAGACGCGCGCCGGGTTCAGCTTCCGGACGGAGCTCGACCGGCGGGAGTGGGGGCTCAAGTGGAACCAGGCGCTCGAGACCGGCGGCGTGCTGGTCGCGAACAAGGTCCGCGTCGAAGGCGAGGTGCAGTTCGTCAGGCAGGAGGAGTGACCGCTGACAAGTCCGCAGCTGGACCTACTTATCAACGGCACCGCCTCGCACGCTGGCTACCGCTTGGGATCAGGAGCAACGCAAACTTCGACATCTGTGCGAGTAAAAGGCAGCAAAGTCCAGCATCCAACCCGTCGAACTCCAGCATCGGGTGACACGAACCCGCGTAAAGGGGTTACAAGTTGCTGCACGGTTACAGCGGCTCCTCTGGATCAGGAGAGTCCTGGTTCGAGCCCAGGAGGGGCAATGAAGCCCGGCAACGACTTAGGCGTGCCGGGCTTCGCCTATCTGCGGGGTGTGTGAGTCGGGTGTGCGGGCGGAGGACGCTGAGACGCCGATCGAACGCTGTACCAGCGTGGTGCGCACTCAGCCCTGCTGGTGCCGACAGTCCCGCGCAGCAGACTCATGTTGTCCGTTGTGTTGTCCATTGGAGGCGGCATCGTCCGACATTTCACGTCGTATGACGTCGGCAGGTGGCGGGGCCGTCTGGTTCTTAAGTGCCGATGAATTCAGCACTTCTGGGGTGACGTCTGACGGCAAAATGTCGGCGACTGAAGCCCGATCAAGGCGCCTGATAAGCGTGAGGTCGGTAGTTCAACTCTACCCAGGCCCATATTTCGTATCTACTAACCCCGCTGTATTTCGTAGGTCGCGCGGGGTTACTCATTTTTGTGATCTTCACCCCCCTGTTGTCCGTTGTGTTGTCCGTTCGTGCTCATGTGCTCCCACGACGGGGCAGGCGGGGCCTGCCCCATCGCACCTGCTCACTTGCGGCCAAGCAGCGCTTGCACTCCGCTGATCTGCATACGGCTCCGATCGGCTGGGTCCGAGGCCGGCGCAGGGTCTGGGCTTCCGGCGAATTCGTCCAGCAGGGCCTGCTCCCCAGTGACCGACTGGCCTCCTCCAGTCGAGGTGCCCATTTCGGGCGAGCTTTCGACTCTGTTCAGCAGCGCCTGCACGGCGTCGTCGAGCCGGATGGGGTCGATTTTGGAAGGCGGAGTCGCGGCAAGCGCGAGGGAAAGGGCGCCGGCCATCAGGCTCAGGGTCTTGCGTGTGATGGTTGTCATGTTCGTATCCTCTCTTGCAGTGTGATCATGCCACGGGGATCGTCAGAGACAGGGGGGCAACTCAGGCTGGCAGAGTGTGGCTGACCGGCGTGCCGACACCCCGCGCGATCGGGTCCCCCGGGTACTCGTAGAACCGGCCGGGCTGGTTGCTGGCCGAGCCGTAGCCGATGCCCAGTCCTTCCAGCGCCTCTCTCACCTTCTCCACGGTTGGCCAGTCGAAGTTCTCGAAGCCGACATCGTTCGGCACGCCGACGTCCTTGCCGAGCTGGCCTTGGGCGAAACGCACCAGGGCCCGGTGCACCGCCTCCGTCCCCATCGCCTCGGCGCATAGTCGCGCTCCGATTTCCTCGCCTAGGCGGGCGTAGGCGCTCACGCCGATGAGATACAAGCTGATCTCCACGGTCTCGATGATTTCAAGCGTCGAAAAGAGCCCGACCCCGCCGCCCCCGAACGCCGCATCCGGCAACCAGTACTTCGTGGTGAGTGGCGTGCCGCCCGCCGCCTTGAGAGCCTCAACGTGATGGAACTCGGTGGTGACGCCATTGCGCAGGACCGGCACGAAGGCCTCCGAAGGCGTGCCTGGGGCGCGCGCGATCGCGGCAGTCAAGAGTGTCACGCCGAGCTGCTCCTCGGTGACGAGGAAGTCGAGGACTTCGCTCAGGCCGCGCTTATTACCCGCGCTCGCGGACTTGGCGGTCTCGGTGATGATGTTGGTCATGATGTCTCCTTGATCTCTGATGGTGGGTGGTCGCTTCGAAAGGTTGTCCGGCCGGCCGCTATCGGCCCAGCGGCAGGTGACGCGACGGGTCGTCGCCGGGATGAACGTACGACAGCGTGAACGGTCCCCGGCTTCGCATTGCAATGAGCGTGGTCGCACTCGTGGCGATGTAGTAATGCGTCCCCGCCTGCAGGCTCGCCGTGTCGCCCGCGGCCAAGACACGGGTCTGGTGCAGGTCCATCCGATCCCCGAACCCGATCGCCATCGCACCCTGCTGCACCTCGACGTGGATGTCTGTGCCGTGGTAATGCGGCGGGATCCGGTAGTTTTTCGGAAACGCGAGGCGGACGAGAAAGGCCTCGTCGATGTTGGGGTTCCCGTCGACGAAAGTGATCTCGGCGCCGGTCGGGAAGAACCAAGGGGCAATCGCCCAGCGCGTCTCAGGCCCGATTGCGGGCATCTGGGCCGCAGCGTGTGGCACCCCGAGCGCCGAGCAGCAAGCGGCGATGACGGCGACGAGCAAGGAACAACGAGCAGTGCCGCGGAAATGGGCCATGGCTAGTTGACCCCCCTGGTCTTGGCTGCTTCTAGTCGGCGCAAGATGATGAGCTGGGCGAGGAGCACGGCCTGAGATACGCTCGGTGCGGCCGGTAGACCTTGGAATGGGGCGAACAGTGTCATGCTTGTCATATTCGTATCCGATCTTGCAATGTGATCTGCTTGTACGATCCTGGTCTCGCCGGCTACATGGGCAATTCGGATGCCGTCCGCAGCCCCGTCAAATGGCGGCTAGCCGATCGGACAGCGCTCACGTCTTGTGATATCACGAAGCTTTCGTTGAAAGTCGTGACGAGGCCATTTGCTTTCGGCCTTGCGAGCAGTCAGGCGGAGACGGAGATGCCCATTGGGCACCGAGAAGCGGGCGGATGAGCTAGGGCGGGAGATGCAGACGCTGCAATTGTGGGTTGTTGCTTCACGGCCTCTTCATGGAAGCGCGCGACGGCCGTGGCCTCATCCCTTGCGCTTGATGCCCAGCGAGCGCATGCGTGAGGTCAGCGTATTGGGATTGACGCCCAGGAGGGCGGCTGCGCCACCCGGCCCCGAGACTCTCCGATGCGCGCGCTCCAACGCGGCGATGATACTGTCGCGCTCGAGGCGCTCTAATTCCTCGCTGCGAATGACCTTCTCAGGAGCGGAGGCTGGCGGAGTCTCGGTCGTCGGGTCCGAAGCCAAGGGCTGTACGCTCCCATACGCCAGGGCCAGATCGAGGCCGAGCCGAGAGCCCTTCGCCAGAATAATTGCGCGCTCCATGACATTCTGCAGCTCTCGCACGTTGCCCGGCCAATCGTACTGCATCAGCAGTGCGGCGTCGTCGTTGGTGAGTCGCACCGTGGGGCGATTCAACTGGGCGGCAAAGCGCGAGGCAAAGTGATGCGCGAGGGCCGGAATGTCTTCACGCCGCTGCCGAAGCGGCGGGAGCTCCAGGGGAAAGACGCTTATTCTATAGAAGAGGTCCTGCCGGAAACGCCCCGCGGCGACTTCGACTCTGAGATCTCTGTTGGTGGCGGCAAGGAGCCGCACATTCACGGTACGCGTCCTGTCATCACCGACGCGCTCGAACTGTCCCCCCTGCAGCACCCGGAGCAGCTTTGCCTGGTGCGCGAGTGGAATCTCTCCGATCTCGTCGAGAAACAGCGTTCCGCCGTCCGCATGCTGGAAGCGGCCGACCCGATCCCGAAGGGCGCCCGTGAACGCACCTTTGACGTGACCGAAGAACTCGCTCTCGAATAGCTCGGCCGGGATCGATCCGCAGTTGACCCGCACGAGTGGGCGATCCCGTCGCGGACTGCGCTCGTGAATGGCCGCGGCGACCAGCTCTTTCCCGGTGCCCGATTCTCCCAGGATCAGCGCCGTCGCGTCCGTTGCCGCGACCAGCTCGACCTGCTCCAAGACGCCTCGCAGGGCGGCGCTCTGACCAACGATGGTGCCGAAGGCGAGGACCTCTTTGACCTCCTCGCGCAGATAGTCTCGCTCGAGCTCGAGTTGTCGGCGCAGGCGCTCGACCTCGTCGTAGGCCCGGGCGTTCGCGATGGCGATCGCCGCATGGTCCGCGAAGATGCGCAGCCAATCGGATTCGCTCGGCGTTATCTCCGCGCGACTGAACACCGCCAGCACGCCGAGGGTGTCGCCGCGATAGATGAGGGGCTGACCGGCGAAACTTAGGATGCCTTCGCGCCGGGCCCAGTCGGGGCGTGCGACCCAATGACTCTCTGCCAGATTGTTGCTGATCAGTACGGGCTCACCACTCGCGCCGATCTGCCCGACTTTCTGCGCGCCGAGCGGGATACGCCGGAAGTGTCCGTCCACGCGAGTCCAGTCCTCCGCGGACCCTACGGGGGTTCCGGCACTAGCGACCAGATGGAGGCACGGTGCTTGGTCCGGGGTCTCCGCTCCCATGCCGCGGGACCCGGCAATTTCACTGGGAAGCACGAGCCAGACGCGGGCCAGCGCGACGTCAGCTTGTGCTGCCAACCCCGCGACGATGCGGTTGAACACATCGTCCAGGGTGAGGGCTTCGCCGACTCTCAGCGCTAGTGATTGAAGGGATCGGAAGTCCATGGCGCTTCCCTACTGAAATCGAATTGACCGGACCGGGGGGCCAAGATCGCACCCCGAAACGTCACACACGATTCAATGCCAGCCATGGCGTAGTACCGCTGCTCCAGCGGCTTCATGGCGCAGAGGGGATGCCCTGGCATGAGAAGAATCTAGCCAGAAGGCCTGTCGGCGTGGTGCCATTCGTGGTGTCAAACGGGGTCAGCGCCAGCCAACGCCGGTCAGCGACGTAGTCCGCTAAATTCAAGAGAATCAACGCTGGTCAGCGCGGGTCAACGCTCGTTTTCGGTCTGATAAGCGTGAGGTCGGTAGTTCAACTCTACCCAGGCCCATCCATCAGAGGCGTCCGCCCCGCTGGCAGTCATGCTGCCGCGGGGTGTTTCTTTGTCAGCCGCCGGCAAGTCCGCAATACCGTAATACCAGGGCGGCCCCGCGGCACCCGTGTTGAAAGCCGGCGTGCTTCGTGTGTCGATTTAGCCTCGCGTCGTTCGACGTGCTTATGAAGACTAGAGCGTACGCTAGCGGCGTGGAGGTCAGGCCTTGATCGACAAACGACTACACCAACGGAAGATCCCATGCGAAAGCTCATTGTTTCCGAGTTCGTGACACTGGACGGCGTGATGCAGGCCCCGGGTGGCAAGGACGAGGACCGAGACGGAGGGTTCGAGCACGGCGGCTGGACGCTGCCCTACTGGCACGATGACATCGGCCGGAGTTTCGGCGCGCTGATGAAGGACGTCGATGCCCTGCTGCTGGGGCGACGCACGTATGTGACGCACGCCGAGGCGTTCGAACCCATGGCTCCGGGTGATCCCTTTGGGGATATGATGAACGCACCCAAGAAGTACGTGGTCTCGAGGACACTCGAGCGTCCAATCTGGCGGAACACCACAATCATCCGGGAGAACGTGATCGAGTCGGTGCGCGCCCTGAAGGCACAGCCTGGCAAGAACATCGCGACGGACGGGAGCAGCCAGCTGGTCCACGCCCTGCTTGCGCACGACCTGGTCGATGAGCTGCACCTGCTGGTGTATCCGCTGATGTTGGGGAGCGGTAAGCGGGTGCTGCCGAATGGGGTGCATGCGACATTCACCTTGAGGTCCGCCACTCCCTATCCGACCGGTGTCGTGGGCCTCCACTATGTCCGTCAGCGGGGGACCAGCTGACCGATGGTACCTCTCGTGGAATCGCGTGCCGGCATGCTTCCCATCCTTCTGGTTGCGCTGATACTCGGCTGCACCTCGTCCCCCGCTCCGACAACGCGTCCGGCGATCCAGACATCAGACGCGACGCTGGAGAACACCTACTGGAAGCTGCTCGCGCTCGGGGGACAGCGAGCGATCGTCGCCGACAACATCCCCGAGCCGCACCTGCTGCTCCATCCAGCGGACAGGCGCGCGAGCGGCAGCACCGGCTGCAATCGCTTCTCGGGCTCCTATGAGCTGGTGAGCGACTCCCTAAGCGTGCGACCGCTCGCTTCGACCCTCGTCGCTTGCGCCGACCCGGCCCTGAATCGGCAGGAGACGGCGTTCCTCGCGGCGGTGGGGGAGACGAGGCACTGGCGGGTCACCGGAGACACGCTGCTTCTCGGCGACGAGGCGCAGCCGGTCGCGCGGTTCGTGGCGGTGTACCTCCGATAGGCCGGCGTCTACGAAGGTGTAATGGCGCTGCGGAGGCCAGGACCGCACGATTTGGGCGTGGGCTCTGTCCTCTTGATCGGGGGTGAACCATGGCTACGAGTTTGCTCGATGACCTCAAAGGCCTCATGACGCCGGAGCTGCTCTCGACCGCCGGCAGAAGTCTGGGTGCATCCGAGACGTCGGTCGCGACCGGTCTGGGCGCCGCGTTTCCCACCATCCTCGCGGGACTCGCCGGCAAGGCCGGCAACGCGCAGGCGATGCGTCCCTTCTACGACCTCATCAACAGCCCCGCCAACGACGGCAGCGTGCTGCGGGATCCCCGGCTCGCGGTGGCCGCCACTCCGGAGTCCCCACTCGGCGGAGCGGCGGGCAACCTCCTCTCCGGCCTGTTCGGCTCGCAGCTTTCATCGGTGGGCGATGTCCTCGGCCGGTCCGCCGGCCTCCGCCCGGGATCGGGTGGATCCCTGCTGAAAATGGCGGCCCCCCTCGTGCTCGGGATGCTTGGAAACCGACTCCGTTCCGGCGGGCTCGACGCGACGGGAATAAGCGATCTCCTTCTGAGAGAACGGGACCAGTTCATCCGCGCTCTGCCGGCCGGGATCGGGTCTATTCTCGGTCTCAAGGACAGCGTAACGGTGCCTCGCGTGTCGGCCTCCGGGACGCCGCGCTGGCTCTGGCCGGCGTTGGCTGCACTGGCCCTCGTGGCTGTGCTCTGGGGGTTGTCCCGCAATCGCCGCCCCGCGCCGGCCGAAGAAATGGTCGGCGCCGTGGGGGACACCGTGGCCAGCACGACTTCGTTTGGCGACGTCGCGGACGTGACCTGGGAGTGGGTCAAGCTGACGACGCCGGTGGAGCAGGTGGATGTCGACGCGCCGGACCGATACACAGTCCGGTTCGGGACCGATGGCCGCGTTGCCCTCAAGGCCGATTGCAACCGCGGTGCCGGGAGTTACTCCGTGAGCGGCGACCGCCAACTAGCGCTCAAGCCCATTGCGCTCACGCGGGCGGCCTGCCCGCCGGGCTCGCTGTCGGACCGGTTCGCGAAGGAAGTGGGCCGGGCGACCAGCTATTTCGTGAGGGACGGCGATCTCTACCTGGAGCTTCCGGTGGACTCGGGAACGCTGCGGTTCCGGCGGCAGGGCTGAGATAGCGTCGAAGGTTGCACCCCGCCGTCACTTCCGTGGCGGCGGGGTGCTTCACGTCATGGACCAAGGTACAATGGCGTCCTCGGAGCCGAATCCTACGATGCAGGCACGATGAAGTGACGGGTAGACTCTGCCGCAGGAAGGTACCCATGCCTTCGAACTCACCGATCACGCCGCCCGCTGGCCCCACGGCTCCTGCTGACCGTGCTCTGTCTGGCCACTCCCGCTTCGCTCCGCGCCGAGAAGGCGGATGACGCCGCCATGGACAAACTGCTGGCGCCCATCGCGCTCTATCCCGACGCGCTCCTGGCTCAGGTGCTCACCTGCGCGACGAGCCCCGAGCAGGTCAGCAAGTTCAATACCTGGTTGGGGGGCCAGAAGAACGTCGCCGGCAGCGATCTGCAGAAGGCCGCGGTCGACGCGGGGTTCGAGGCGAGCTTCGCGTCGCTCGCCCTGTTCCCCGAGGTCGTGAGCACCCTGGCCGACAACGAGGCGTGGACGAAAGAGCTCGGCACCGCCTACCTCAGCGACAAGGATGGGGTCATGGCCTCGGTGCAGCGGCTCCGCGCCGAGGCCAAGACCGCCGGCAATCTCAAGACAACCGAGCAGCAGAAGGTTACGGTCGAGACCCAGGGCTCGAGCCAGGTCATCGTCATCGAGCCGGCGAATCCCCAGGTCGTCTATGTGCCCTCCTACGATCCCCAGGTGGTGTACACCTCGGCGCCTCCCCAGCAGAGCGGCTCCGGTGGCGGAGCCGTCGCCGCGGCGCTGATCGGCTTCGGCCTCGGCATCGCCGTCGGCGCGGCGATCGACAACGATCCCTACTACTACGGGCCGTACGGGTGGGGAGCCTGGGGCATGGGGTGGCACGGGGGCGGGATCTACTACCATCGCTCGGTGTGGGTCGTTCCGGCACGGCCCCGCTACCCGTACGTCCGTCCGGTACCGGCCTACCGACCCAACGTGAACGTCGTGGCCCCGCGCCGAACCAACGTGAACATCAACGTGGACCGGAGCCGGACGAACATCGGCAACCAGGTGAGCGTGGGCAACCGCACTACGAACGTCGGGAACATCGGGGATCGAACCACCAACGTGGGTGACCGCAACGCCAACGTGGGCGACCGAACCGCCAATGCGGGGAATCGCAGTACTAATGTCGGCAACCGGTCATCCGGGGATGTCAGGACCAATTCCAGTGCCGCGTCGCGCGGGCGGGCAACGCCAAGCGCGAGCGCCAGCAGGCCGGGCTCGGACCGCAGTGCGATGGGGGGATACAGCAGCGGTTCGAGCACCCGCGCCGCCAGCAATCGCGGCCGGTCATCTGTGGGAAGCAGCCGAGGCGGGGGTGGCGGCGGCCGCCGCCGCTGACGGACCGCGATTCGCTCGATATCGGCTCGGAGAGAGACTCAAATGCGACGCATCGTATTGTCATTATCGATGGTCCTGAGTATCACGGTCGTTCTCTCGTCCTGTTCCCGCTCGGAGTCGCCGACCCAGCGGAGCTTCTCGACGCCCGACTCAGCGGCGACCGCTCTGGCTCGGGCGGTGATCACCGGCGATACGACGGCGCTTCTCGCCATCATGGGCCCCGACTCCCGACCGCTGATACTGCCGACCGACCAGGTCCAGGCCGCGCACGATCGTCAGGTCGTGGCCACCGCGCTGACCGAGCGTTGGTGGCTCGAGGACGGCGAGGACGGCTCGAAAGTCCTGGTCATAGGCAACGAGTCCTGGCCGTTCCCTGTCCCGATCGTTCAGGAGAAGGATGGGTGGCGGTTCAATACGGCCGCGGCGCAGGACGAGCTCCTCTTTCGGCGCGTAGGCCAGAATGAGCTGGCGGTGATGGACGTGGCCGACGCGTTCGTCGCGGCGCAACAGGAATACGCGTCGAAGGGAAGGGATGGCCAGCCCGCCGGCATCTACGCCCAGCGGTTCGTGAGCGACGATGCCCGCCACAACGGCCTGTACTGGCCGGTCTCGAATGCCGATCCGACCCCGAGTCCGATGGGTCAGCTGGCCGCACGGGCCGCCGCCGACGGGTACCGCCGGCCGGACGCGAAGCGCTCGCCCTACCACGGCTACTTCTTCAAGGTACTGACGGCTCAAGGCGCCAGCGCGCCGGGGGGCGCGCGGTCCTATCTCGTGGACGGGGCGATGCGTGGCGGCTTTGCGATGATCGCGTGGCCGGCCGACTACGGTGAGAGCGGGGTCATGACGTTCATCATCGGCAGGGACGGAGTGCTCCATGAAAAGGATCTCGGCCCCGAAACCGGCACGCTGGCGCCGGCCATCGAGGCCTTCGATCCAGACAGCTCCTGGAGCACGCCGTAGCGGTCCGCACTCCTAGCCCTTCCGGCGCCTGACGCGAGCCATCAACTCGACGAATTCGTCGGGATCGGGCAGAGTCACCTTCCTCGATCTGGCCGCCTTGCGAATCCGGCTCTTCATCAGGCGCAGCTCACCGGCGCTGTACTTCGCGGCGTTGTTGGGCTGATGGATGTACGCCCACGCGGCCTTGATCCGGCCCGGCGTGTCTATGGGATACTTCTTGTTCACCGTGTCGGCGAACACGGTATCGCCGTACTTCTTCAGCCCTTCGCGAGGGGACGCGTCCTTCCGCCGATGAATCGCCATGCCAGTACGAAACCAGACTGGCGGCCTCCGAGGTAGGCCTCTCCTGTGTTTGAAACGCGCGTGCCGCCAGTTTCCGGCGGCCTCCGAAACCATTTCGCTCTAGGCGCTAGCTCTGGACAGGCCCCGCCGCCGGCCATACACTCTCGAAGGAACCCTTCTTCCTTGCCCCCATGCCGCGTTTTCGCGAGGCGATCCTCATGCTTGCCATGGGGATGGCCGCCTGCAACGAGCCCCAGACCGTCCACTCCGTGACGGTCAATGCTCCCGAGTCGACCGTTCAGGTGGGCGAAGTCGTGCAGCTCACCGTCACGGCCCGGGACGAGGGCGGCGGCGTGCTCGAAGGTCGGCCGGTCGAGTGGACCAGCACGAGGCCCGAAGTCGCCACGGTCACCCCGACCGGCCTCGTCACGGCTGTCGGCGAGGGCGAGGACGGAGGTCCAGGCGACGGTGGACGGGGTCATAGGTTCCGTCGCACTCATTGTCGTTCCCCCACCGCTCCCGCCTCCGCCGCTGCCGCCCCCGCCTCCGACTTCCACCACCGTCGCAGCGGTGATCGTCAGCGCGGCCGCAACGGAGGTCCTGGTCGGCGGGACTCTGCAACTCTCCGCCACCGCTCTGGACAGCAGCGATACCGTGCTCGAAGGCCACCAGTTCGAGTGGAGCAGCGGCGATGGGCTCAAGGCGTCGGTCTCGCCGACCGGTGAGGTGGCCGGGCTCTCGCCGGGTGAGGTCGAGATCCGCGCGACCACCGGCGGAATCTCGGGCGGCCTCGTCATCACCGTCCTTCCGGGCGCGCCACCGCCACCGCCACCGCCGCCGACCGGCGTGGGACTCGAGGAGGTCGCCTCCGGCCTCGCCTTCCCGTTGTACCTGACCTCGCCACCGGCGGACGAGCGGCTCTTCGTCGTGGAAAAGGGTGGCGCGATCCGGGTGATCAAAGGCGGGGCGCTGCTGCAGACGCCGTTTCTCGACCTCACGGGCCAGGTATCCTTGGGCGGCGAGCAGGGGTTGCTCGGCCTCGCGTTTCCTCCCGACTACGCGACGAGCGGCCGGTTCATCGTGCATTTCACCGACGTCAACGGCGATACCCGGATCTCCTCGTTCCGGGTGTCCGCCGATCCGGACCGCGCGGATGCCTCGAGCGAGACCTTACTGCTTGGCGTGGACCAGCCGTACGGGAACCACAACGGCGGCCAGATCGCCTTCGGCCCCGACGGCTACCTCTACGTCGGTCTGGGGGATGGCGGCTCTCAACGCGACCCGGAAGGCCGGGGCCAGAGCCTCGACGACCTGTTCGGCGCCATTCTCCGGCTCGACGTCAGCAGCGGCATGTCCTACACGGTCCGGCGGACAACCCGTTCGTCGGCAGGTCGGACGCCCGCCCGGAGATCTGGAGCTACGGACTGCGGAACCCGTGGCGGTTCAGCTTCGATCGGGCGACCGGAGACCTGTACATCGCCGACGTCGGTCAGGGCGACTGGGAGGAGATCAATCATGCGCCCGCCGATGGAGGCGTGGGCCGCGGGGCCAACTACGGCTGGAGCGTGATGGAAGGGTCGCACTGCTTCGATGCCGCAAGCTGCGACCAGACCGGGCTCACCCTGCCGACGGTGGAGTACGGGCACGACCAGGGCTGCTCGGTCACCGGCGGGTACGTGTACCGGGGCGAGGCGGTCACGGCGCTCCAGGGCCACTATCTCTACGCCGACTTCTGCCGAGGATGGGTGCGGAGCTTCGAGGCGGGCAATCCGTCGGCCGGGATGGACCGGCCGACCCTGGCGCCCGGCAGTAACGTCACGAGCTTCGGCGAGGATGCGTCCGGGGAGGTCTACATCGTGACTGCCGACGGAAGGGTACTGAAGATCGTGCCGCGGTAGCTCTTCCCTGAGGTGGCCCGGATCGCTTCCCCCCGTTACACTGCGTATACCCCACACGGGACAGCAGAATTGGACGTGCGCCACCGACCGGCCCCACGGGCCTGGCGGGGTCGCTTACGCGCCGTTTTCCACCCGACCCGTGAGGAGAGAATGAAAGCCCGCCAAGTCTCCGCCGCATTCAGCAGCGTCTACGCCATCGGAATGATTGATCAGGTGAGAGTCATCGAGCGAGGGCCCGACGGACTCTGGGGGAAGTGGCAGGCGGCGAACGCCAATGCCAAGCGGATCGCGCACGGCGGTGACGTCGTCGCCGCGATCGGGCTCGACGACCGGGTGTCCGTGCTCCAGCGATCACCGCGCCTGCCGTGGCGCGCATGGGATCTCAAGGCGACCGAGCTGTCCGTCGCCCACCTGCCCGACGGCGGTCCGGCCCTGTTCGCATGTGACCCGGACAGCCGATTGTGGCACACGATGGAAGCACAGCCCCCAGTCACCCTGGACTGCCTGGGAATCTCTCGGCGGGCCGTTCACCGGCGTTCAGGCCGACGTGATCCCCGGCGGTGGCCTCGCGGTGTTCGGTCTTCGCGATGGGACCATCCATCACACTTGGCAGGACCAGCCGCTCGCTCCCTGGAAGCCCTGGATCACGCTGGACGGGCCCCCCGGCGGAGCGTCGGCACTGGGAATCACCACCGTCACGGGCGGAGGGCTAGCCGCTTTCGCGATCGGCAGCGACGGCGCGGTCTACCACCGTTGGCAGGATCGGGCTTTCGCGCCGTGGCACGACTGGGAATCGCTCGGCGGTGCGGTCGAGAGCATCTCGGTGACCAAATCGCCGGGCGGGGGACTGGCCCTGTTCGGCGTCGGCAAGGACCATGAGGTGCGGTATCGGCATCAGGTGAAGCCGTTCGCGAGCTGGACCCCTTGGACCAACCTCGAAGGCAAAGCCAAGAGCATCGCCGCGCGGCCGAGCTATACCGACGGCCTCGAGGTCTTCAGCATCGGTCTGGATGACGAGGTGTACCACAAGTGGTGCGACCGGCTGGACTGGGAGTGGACGGACTGGGCGTTGCTGGACTACGAGGGCTCATCCATCCGGCTTGCCTGAGCCGGGGAGGCGCTCAGGGGGTTCCGCGCAGGATCGTGCCCATCTCGCCGACGGCGAACACGTCGCTGGCCGAGAGTCCCCAGATGCCGAGCAGATCGGTCGTCGTCGGGTTGGTCTTGGTCCAGCCCGCCCCGTCGAAATGCAGGACGGCCCCGCCCGCGCCGACGGCGAACACGTCCTCCGCCGAGCTGGCCCAGAGCTGGTTGATGACGTCGGACGGCGGGAGGTCGACATCGGACCAGTCGGTGCCATCGAAGTGCAGGATGGTGCCGGTCACGTTGAAGTCGTCGTCCACCCTGAATCCGGCCGCATACACGTCGTCCTCCGCCGTACCCCAGACGGAATTGAGCAGCAGGCCGTCCTGTTCGAGCACCGGCGTCCAAGCGGTGCCGTCGAAGTGCAGGATCATGCCCGTCCTAGCCGCATCGTTGGGCCCCACCGCGTACACGTCCGTCGGTGAGCTTCCCCACACGTCCATGAGCGACGGCGTCAGCAGGCCGGGCACCGTCATGCGCTGCCACTGGGCCCCGTCGAAGTGGAAGACGAGGGAACGGGGGAATCCTCCGTCGGAGCTGGAGCCCACGGCGAAGATGTCCGTCGCGGAGCTGCCCCAGATGGCCGTCCAATTCGAGCTCCTCGAACGGCCCCGCCGCGAAGCCCGGCACGTCGGACCATTGCGCGCCGTCGAACCGCAGCAGTCTCGCGTCGCCCGCCACGTCGAAGCCCGCGGCATACACGTCGCTCTCAGAGCTGCCCCACACGCCGCGCAGCATCAGATTCGTCTCGGTGAGTTGCGGGGTCCACGAGGTCCCGTCGAAGTGCAGGATGACGGAGGCGACGTCTTCGTCCGCGGTCACCGGAAGCTCGCCCACGACGAACATGTTCGTCGCGGAGCTGCCCCACACGTCCGGGAGATCGGCCGTCGTGCCGCTCGTCATCGTCGTCCACTGCCGCACACCCGAGGCACAGCTGACCCTGAACTCCACGCCTATCGGATCGCCGACCGGCACCTCGACCACCTGGGGGTTGGCTCCATCGACCACGCAATTGGGAGCCACGCTCCCGAGGGTGACGGTGCGCGCCCCGGGCGCGACGCCCGTGACCACGACCGTCTCGTTCAGACCGATCGGCTGCTCGGGTCCATCGTCCACCCGCGCGGTATACCCGTCGTCATCGGTGCCCGAGCCGGTGGTCGAGGTGGAGATCGCGATGCCGCCCAGGGTGGCGATACAGGTCAGCTCGAACGACGAGCTCGGCGATTTCGCCGGCCACTATCGCCACGCCGCGCGGATTCTCCCCCGTGACGGCGCAGTTCTCGGCGATCTCGAGCAGCCCCACGACGTGGTCCCCGGCCGGGAGCGCCGTGAGCTGTGACGGAGGCGTTGGCGCCGATGGCCTGGGCGTCGCCGCCGTCCACCTGAAACAGGTAGCCGTCCTCGTCCTGCTGCGGGCCGGAGGTGACGACCGTGACCCGCAGCCCGCCGGCGGTGGACATGCAGACGACGTCGAACGCCACCGGGGTGTCCTGTTCGGCCATGACCCGGACATCCCGGTTGAGCCCCTCCGCCACCGAACAGTTGGCGGCGAGACCGCCGAGCTCCACCGTGTGGTCGCCCTCCGCCACCGTGAGCGGTGCTGGTCCCGTTGGGCTCGATGGATTGCCCCGGCTGTCCATCGAGACTGAGCGTGTAGCCGTCGGCGTCGAGCTCCTCGCCGGACGTCGACACGGTCACCGTGATCTGGCCAGTGGCGGGTGCGCTGAGGTCGTCGCCTCCGCAGGCAAGCCAGGAGGCCATGAAGACCAGCGCGACGAAAGATTGGCGGGGACGCATGAGCACTCTATGATACAACTTTCGGGCTGAACCCGGCTGTGATGCAGCCAACGGCAGGCGGCTACGAGACTCTTAGCCCCGTGTCCCGGTCGAACCAGTGGAGCCGTCCCGGATCGAGCCGCAAGCCCACCACCGTGTCCGGCTCGATCTCCAGGTCGGGCGGGGCAACTGCGCGCACCACGAGCACTTCCCCGTTCTGGTCGAGCTTCAGGTACACGATCAGCTCGCTTCCCAGCGGCTCGACCACGTCCACGACGGCCTGCAGATCGCCGTCGCCCGCGGGGCGAATGGCCACGTCGTGCGGCCGCACGCCGAGGACCAGGTCGGGTCTGGGGGCGTGTGGGCTCAGGTGCCCGGGCAGGAAGTTCATCTCGGGCGACCCGACGAAGCCGGCCACGAACTGGTTGACCGGACGCCGGTAGAGCTCCATCGGGGAAGCCACCTGCTGGAGAACTCCGGCGCGGAGAACCGTCACGCGGGTTCCCAGCGTCATCGCTTCCTCCTGATCGTGGGTCACATAGACCACGGTCGTCTTGAGCCGACGATGAAGCCGCGCGAGCTCGGCGCGGGTCTCTACCCGGAGCTTGGCGTCCAGGTTGGAGAGCGGCTCATCGAAGAGGAAGACCTTCGGTTCCCGCACGATGGCCCGGCCCAGGGCCACCCGTTGGCGCTGACCGCCGGACAGCTGAGCGGGCCGCCGGTCGAGCACGCTCTCGAGGCCGAGGATTCGGGCGGCGGCATCCACCCGCTCCGGAATCTGTTCCGCCGGGATTTTCCGCATCCGTAGCCCGAACGCCATGTTGTCGCGAACGCTCATGTGGGGGTAGAGCGCGTAGCTCTGAAAGACCATCGCGATGTCGCGTTCCTGGGGCGGCAGCTCGGTGACGTCGCGACCCCCGATGCAGAAGGCGGCCGGCGGTCGGGGTCTCGAGCCCCGCGATCATCCGGAGCACCGTGCTCTTGCCGCAGCCCGACGGGCCGACGAGCACCATGAACTCGCCGTCCTCGATCGTGAGGTCCAGGCCTTGGACGGCCACGTGGCCGTTGGGGTACGCCTTGGCGATGCCTTCGAACCTGACGTCCGCCACGACTAGCCCTTCACCGCGCCGGCGGTGAGACCCTGCACGATCCGCCGCTGGAAGGCGAGCACCAGCACCGTCACCGGCGCGGTGGCGACGAGGGCAGCGGCGAGGATCTGTCCCCAGGGGACCTGGTACTGCCCGCGGAAAAGCGCGATCGCGACCGGAACCGTCTGGCGCTCGGGGCCGAGGGTGAACGAGAGGGCGAAGAGAAACTCGTTCCAGCTGTACACGAATGTCAGGATCGCGGTCGTGGCGAGGCCCGGGAGAGCCAGCGGCACGATGACCTCACGAAAGGCCCGGAGCCGGCTGGCGCCGTCCACCCGCGCCGCTTCCTCCAGCTCCGCCGGGAGCTGGCGGAAGAACCCTACCAGCAGCCAGATGGTGAGCGGCATCGCGAAGGTGAGATAGGGGAGGACGAGGCCCGGATAGGTATTGATGAGGCGCAGCTCCCGCAGCAAGAGATAGAGCGGCGACACGACCGAGATCTGGGGGAACATCCCCACCGCGAGCACCACGCCCAGGAGCAGCCCCTTGCCGCGGAACTCGAGGCGGGCGAGCGCATAGGCGCACAGGCCGCCGATGAGGACGCAGAAGAGGGTCGTGGCACCCGCCACGATGAGCGAGTTGCGGATCGGCACCCAGAAGTTCCGCTCGGTGAACAGCACGCGGTAGTGATCCAACACGAATTGCTCTGGAATGAGCGACGGGCTCTGGAACAGCCGGGCCTCCGGGGTGAACGAGGAGACCACGGCCCAGTAGAACGGGAAGGCGCTGGCGGCGACGAGCAGGGTCAGCACCGCCACGGGGGCCCAACGCCTGACGCTCATCGTTTCGCCCCCGTGAGCTCCGCGCCGAGCAGCCGAATGTAGACCAGGGCCAGGGCGAAGGTGACGAGGAAGACGATGACGGACAGGGCCGAGCCGTAGCCGAAGCGCAGGGTCTGAAACAGCGCGTTGAAGGTGTAGAGCGCGATCGGCTCGGTCGAAGTTCCCGGTCCCCCGCCGGTGAGGGCGTAGACCAGATCGAAGACGCGAAACGCGTCGAGCGTCCGGAAGATGAGCGCGACCAGGATCGCCGGCTTCAGCAACGGCAAGGTGACGTGCCGGAACTGGCGCCAGGCCGAGGCCCCGTCGATCCGGGCGGCCTCGTACAGCGCGGGATCGATGTTCTGCAGTCCGGCGAGGAGCAGGAGCGCCACGAAGGGCGTCGTCTTCCAGACGTCGGCCAGAATGATGGGCACCCAGGCGGTGACCGGCTGAATGAACCACACCAGGGGCTGCTCGATTACGCCGAGCCGCACCAGGGCCGCGTTTACGATCCCGCCTTCGCCGTCGAACATGAAGCGCCAGAGCAAGGCGGCGACGACGGTGGGGATCGCCCACGGAATGAGCACCGCCGCGCGGACCAGGCCCCGTCCGCGGAAGGCCCGGTTCATCGCGAGCGCGAGGACGGTCCCGGCCAGCAGCTCGAGCCCGACGCTCAGCACGGCGAACAGCGCCGTGTGCCCGAGCGCGCTCCAGAACCGCGGGTCGCCGAACGCCTCGGCGTAGTTGCCGATCCCGACGAACGGACGCCCGAGCCACGGCATCCGCAGGTCGTGGCGGTGAAGGGACTCCCACACGGTCCAGGTGAGCGGGAAAAGCGCGATCAGCAGAATCGTCCCCAACGCGGGCAGGACGAGCCACCAGGCCAGCCTGGTCTCCTCGTCAGCGCGCGGCATGCTCGCTCCCGGCGCCGAGTCCGGCATCATCCAGCAGTCGCTGCATTTCCGCCTGGGCCTCCTCCAGTGCCCGTGCCGGCGAGCGCTGGCGGGTGAGGGCGCGGTGGAGATGAATCTGAAGGATTTCGGAGAGCTGGGTGTACACCGGGGTCACCGGCCTGGGAACGGCGCGCTCGATGATTCGCCGCGCGTCCGCGGGAGGAACCGACAGCGCCCGGGCCAGCGCGGGCTCGTCGTAGAGAGCGGAGCGGGTAGGGAACTGGCCGACGACCTTCGCCCGCTCGACCATCTGCTCGGGACGAGTGAGGTACTCGATCACCTTCCATGCCGCTTCGGGATGCTCCGAGTTCCGATTGATGGCGAACTGGGCCCCCCCGATAGCGGCAGTCGAGCGGCCGCCCGGAGCGGCGGGCATCGGTGCCACGGCGAACCGCCCGGCGATGGCCGATTGCGCGCTGTCCTCCATCAGCCCGTAGGCATAGGGCCAGTTGCGCATCAGCGCCGTCTCACCGTTCTGAAAGGCGAACCGGGTCTCCTCCTCGTGCCACGTCAGCACGGCGCGGGGGACGATGGCGCTCTCGTAGATCTCGCCGATCATCTCGCCCAGCGCGCGGAGTCCTGCCGGGGAGGCCACGACCACCCGCCCGCCCTCCATGATCGTGCCGCCATGTCCGCCAAGGTACTCGAGAAAGGTGGTGATGAGGCCTTCGTATCTGGCCCCCTGCCAGACGAAGCCGTGCCGTACCTTCCCGCTCTCGCGAGCGGCGCCGCCGATGGCACGCAGCTCGTCGAAGGTGGCCGGCGGCGCTCGCATCAGATCCGTTCGCCAGTACAGCATCCCCACATCCACGAACCACGGCAAAGCGAACAGCGTGTCGCGCCAGCGGTTCGCCTCGATCGTGGCCGCAAAGAAGGCGGCGGTGTCGGGGGCGAACCGCTCCAGCGGCAGGATCCAGCCGGCGGCCGCGAACTCGGGCGTCCAGACCACGTCGAGCTGCAGGATGTCGGGGTCACTGGCTCCGGCGTTGAGCCATTGCACGTAGAGCTGATGCCTCTGATCCGCCGCGTCGGGCGTGTCCCGCTGCACGACGCGGATCTCGGGGTGCTCCTTCGCGAAGCGCGCGAGCTGGGTCCGCAGCACCCGGGCCTCCGCACCGAGCACGCTGATGGGCAGAGTGACCTCGATGCCGTCGCTGGGACGATCTCCGCACCCGAGACACAGCGTCGCGAGCGAGACGAGCAGGTGATGCCTCACCGCTCCATCATCTCGCGACCTTCGGGGTCCTCGGCGGCAGGGCGCGCGGCGGCTCGTCCCCACCCGCGCCTCGCACTCCAGAGCATCGCGGCGCCGAACACCAGCATCACGAGCCCCCACCAGAGGTTGACGTTTACGAAGAGGGACCTTTCGTAGGCCTCGGCATCCCCCGCGGTCGCGAGGCCGTAGCCGGTGAGCAGGAGTCCAAGCACCGCGAACAGCCCACCGATGGGATAGCGGATGTCCAGACCGCTCGATTGGCTCATTCATCCTACCAGAACAAAAGGTTGAGCCCTGCGGTGAGCACCAGGACGACCACGGCCAGCACCTCGGGTCGCGAGCGCCAGGGCAGGTTCTCCTCTCTGGGCCGCGGCGTGAGTGAGTACACCAGGCCGCGCAGCTCCTCGGCGGGGCGCGGCCGAGTGAGCACACTCACGAGGATCGTGACGACGAAGCAGGTCGTCCAGGCCACGATGGCGGTCCAGAAGGTCTGCGCCAGCTCGCTGCGATAGGTATGCAGCAGACCCAGATACCCACCCTTGATTCCGGCGTGTATCCCGGCCGGAAGGCTGAGGCCGTGGTGGATCGCGGCCGCCGCCGTGCCGGCCAGGAGACCGGCAAAGGCGCCATGTCCCGTCGCCCGTCGCCAGAACATGCCGAGCGCGAAGGTGGCGAAGAGCGGGGCGTTGACGAAGGCGAAGACGAGCTGCAGCAGGTCCATGATGTTGTTGAAGGTGCTCGCGACGTACGCCGCCGCCACCGACAGCGCGATGCCGCCGACCGTGGCGGCCCTTCCCATCCACAGGTAGTGGGCGTCCGAGGCATCGCGGCGGATGTGGCTCTGGTAGATGTCGTACGTCCACACGGTGTTGAACGCCGTGACGTTGCCCGCCATGCCCGACATGAAGGACGCGAGCAGCGCGGTGAGTCCCAGGCCGAGCATGCCCGAAGGGAAGAGCGAGATGAGCATCATCGGGGTCGCGAGATCGTAGTCGAGCACGACCGCGCCGGAGCTGTCCAGGAGCGGCGTACCGTCGAGGCCGAGCTTCGCCGGGATGAGCCCCTCCCCTCCGGCCCCGAACGCGAGCGCGATCATCCCGGGCACGATCACGAGAAAGGGGAACAGCATCTTCGGCACCGCGGCGATCAGCGGCGTCCGGCGTGCGGCGCTCATCGAGTCCGCCGCCATCGCCCGCTGGACGACGAGGAAATCGGTGCACCAGTAGCCGAACGAGAGCACGAAGCCCAAACCCATGACCAGGCCGAACCACTCCACGCCGATGGGATTGCGACTGGGGTCGTCCAGATACGCCCAGGAGTGCGTGTACGCCCCCGCCGGGAGCCCGCGCGCCGTGGCGACCTCGGCCAGCCTCGCCGAGAGACCGTCCCACCCGCCGATCGCGTAGAGTCCCAGCGCCACCAGCGGAATGAAGCCGAATACGATCAGGAAGAACTGGAGCACCTCGTTGTAGATGGCACTGGTGAGCCCACCGAGGAACACGTAGCAAAGCACGATGACGGCGGCCACCATGATGCTCACGTCGAAGCTCCAGCCGAGCAGCAGGTTGAAGAGCTTCCCCATGGCGTACATCGAGACGCCGGATGAGAAGATCGTCATCACGGCGAAGCTCACGGCATTCAGGGTCCGGGTCTTTTCGTCGAACCGCAGCCGGAGATACTCCGGCACCGACCTGGCCCGCGAGCCATAGTAGAAGGGCATCATGAAGAGGCCCACGAAGACCATGGCGGGAATGGCACCGACCCAGTAGAAGTGCCCGGTCATGATCCCGTACTTCGCGCCCGACGCACCCATCCCGATCACCTCCTGCGCGCCCAGGTTGGCGGAGATGAAGGCGAGACCGGTGATCCACGCCGGCAGCGATCGGCCCGACAGGAAAAAGTCCGTGCTCGTCCGCGTGAGGCGACGCAGGCCCCATCCCACGCCAAGCACGGCCAGGAAGTAGAGCGCCATCACGAGGTAGTCGATGGACGCCAGGCGGGTCACGGGGTCGGTGGGCACGATTCAGTCGGGTTGGAGTCGGGACAGGACGAACTGCACGGCCAGGGATGTGCTGCTCCACAGCTGCACGTCGGAGCTGGTGCCGTACCGGGTGGGGACAAGAGTATCACCTTCGATCCGGTAGCTCCACAGCTCGTTGTGCTGGAGGCCCGAAGCGCTCACCGCGCCGAGCGTCCGCCGAAGCGCGGCTTCGAGCGTGTCACGCGAGGCCGATCCTGCCCGGGCCGCCGAGATCTGATTGGCGAGGCCCCCCAGCAGGAGGTTGACCTCGCGGCCCCACACGACGCGCGGCGAGTGGTACTGATCCTTCTCGAACGCCTCCCACACGCGCCGGGGAGCGTAGGCGTCATTGGCGACCAGCGGTCCGAGCCCCTCGACGAAGAGCCCCACCGGATACGGCCGCATGATCGGGGCAAGGTCGAGGCGCACGTCCTGCGCCGACGCCGCGGGCTCCAGAAAGAGAGCGGTCGCCGGGTCGGTGTTGACGACCGGAATGGGCTTGCCGTCGGCATCGAGCGACAGAACGAGAAACCTGAGCGAATCCCGATCGGAACCATCGGTCTTGGTCACGGTTTCCCAGAAACGGCGCTCCTTCGCGGGCAGCGCCTCGAGTCGCGCGCGGACGCGGTCGCGGATCTCCGCCGGGGAGAGCGTCACCTCGAAGTGGCGCTTGGCTCCGCGCCAGCGCTCGACAGCCCGGCGGAGTGAGCCGGCATCCCGGCTGTACTCGCCCAGCGCCGTCTGGCCGATCCCCGGCGCGATGGAGTCGAGCGCCGCGGGTCCAAGGCCGAGTGCCCGCAGCGATTCCAGGATGGTGGCCGTCGCCTCGAGCGCCTGGGGGACCCAGATCGCGTTCACGTCCATCGCGAACCGCCCACCCGCATAGCCCGCGTCGCTGTCGCGCCAGCTGGCGGAGCGCCAGTGGGTGGCATCGCGTTTCGGGAAGCTCACGAGATTCCTCGCCTCTGGTGCCTCGACGTACGCCCGGCTCCGAGTCGCGACGAGCGCCAGCTCGCGCAGCAGTCGGGTAAGCCGAGGCTGCCCGGAAGAGGCATCGAGCAGGAACTCGCGCTTTCGCCCGTCGGGCACCGCCGAATCGGCCAGGTATTGCGCGGCGAGGACCGGGAGCTGGAACTCGTCGTCGATCATATGGTAGTTCTCGCGCGTGGTCTGGAGCTGGGCGAGGACCTCCCTCGCCGCCTCCAGGCGACCCAGCCGCACCAGGGAGTCGTAGACGACGGCGTTCTCCCGGATCGCCTGGCCCCCGAGGGCCTCTTCATGGCTGACGTCGCCTCGCGGTCCGAGCTTTCGCAGGACGCTGGCGATGACGTGCTCCGCCATCGCCTGCGTCCAGATCGGCCGCATCATGAGCGCCGTCATCAACATGTCGCGCCCGAAGTAGGTCGCGAAGTTGGGCAGGCCGGCCATCAGCTTCTCCCGGGAGCTCAGGAGCTCGACGCCCCGTACGTCGCGCTCGAGGCGGCGGTCTCCCGACGCGGCGAGGAACCGAAGGAAGTCCCGGTTGAAGATCTCCTCTCGCGCGAGCGGAGTGAGTGCGGCCGCGTCGGTCACGACCCGGATCCCGAGGCGGACGGCGGAGTCGGAGCGCGACCGGACCACGACCGTCCGCCCGGTGGACTGGACCTCCGACGCGCGCGAGTCTCCGCGGATCTCCAGGATCAGCCGGTTACGTCCGTCCAGCGACGGACGCTCCACCCGGACCAGCCACTCTCCGGTGTCGGACATCATTCGAATCGTGGGCAGCAGGCGGGCACGCAGCTCGTCCAGACGCTCGGCATCCAGCGCCTCGAGGTGCTTTGGGCGCTCTTCCGCGGGAAGCCCCGCCACGTCGGCGACGAGCAAGGACTCTTCGGGGACCCGGAACGGCGGCCCCGTGAAGGGCTCGAGGTGACGACGCCAATACTGAAAGTCCCGCTCGACGCGCATGGAGCCGAGCACGAACCATCCGAGCTCGACCCGGGGACTCCCGGCGGCGAGCGTGTACTGGACGGCTCGCATCCCCCCGGAATCCGCGACCTGCGCGGTCTCTCCCGCCCACGCCAACGACGCGGGTCGGCCCTGGTCGTCGCGAACGGTGAACCCGATGCTCTCGTTCGCCGCGTCGGCGAAGAGGTTGACCACTCGTGCACCGCGGGGCTCCAGGTAGATCTGTACCGTGTTGTTCTTCGAGTCGCGGTAGAACCTGGTCTGGTAGCCCCCATAGGCCGCCGGATCGTCCACACCGGGTTCCGGGAACGCGAGCACCGGCAGTCGCCGCTCCGGACCGGCGCCGACCGAGCTGTCGCCACGCGGCGATGATCCGCCGCCCGCCGGAATCCACGACGACATCGAAGCGCTTGCCGCGGGCGCCCACGTTCCGCAGGACGAGCCGGCTGATGTGCGAGGGCAGCAGGGCGGGGAAGGCAGGGTCGAGACCGTTGTCTCCAACCCTCAGTCCGGTCCAGCCGAAGATCACCTGCTGCAGGAAGCCACCGGCGCCGGTCACGAAATTGACGGCGTCGTTGGTCGGCGTCTCCGACAGCATGAGGAACGGGCCCTTCAGGTGGGGCCGGTAGCTGTGTGCCAGGAGCGAATCGAGCATGGCCCGATCACCCAGCTCCGCCGCGTCCACCGACAGAATCGTGGAGCCCATCATCGCGCCCGGGCCTTCGGTGAGCAGCCGCTTGACCGCCTGCTCGAGCTGCGCCCGCTTGGCCTGCTCGTTCATCGGGACGCCCAACGGGTAGGCGAGCAGCGGCGTCACCGCGCCGAGTGTCGAATCGGGCGCACCCTCATAAGTCCGGAAGAAGCCGCTCGCCGAGTCGTAGGGCAGGTGCAGCCGGCGAGCGACCCGATTCCAGGTCGAATCCGGCGGCCGGCCCAGCCGCCGGCTCGCCTCGGTGGCGATCTCCAGGTTCTTCCGGGCGACGGCATTGGTGTACGCATCGTCGGTGACTCCGATCAGACCCTCGTGCACCGAGACCACGTTCTCGATGTGGTACCGGTCGGCGGCGGAATCGTACACGCTGCGGCTGACCCAGAAATTCGCCGTCTCGCGGATGACCGGATACCCGTCCCGGGCGAGCCACGCGGAGTCGCCGGTCGCCTGGTAGTACTGCCACTGGGCGAGCGCCACGTCACCGGTTACGTGGATCTCCGAGTTCGCGTTCTGAATGGCGAACTGTGGCGTCGTTTCCCGGCCGACGCTCGTCGGCCTCCCAGGGGTACATCGCACCGCGGAACCCGTTCGCCTGGGCACGGGCGCGGGCCGCATCCAGGGTCCGGCCGCGGAAGGCCACGAGCGAGCGCGCGACGTCGGGATGGGTCACGAGGAGGGGCGGGAACATCCACGTGTCGGAATCCCAGAAGACGTGACCATAGTATCCGGCGCTCGAGAGACCCATCGGCGGGATCCCCATGCCGACGCCCCGGTCCGCGCTGGCGAGCAGATAGAAGAGCATGGAGCGGACGACCCGCTGGAGCGCCGGATCGCCCTCGATCTCGATGTCCGTCTCCCAGCGGCGGGCCCACGCCCGTGCATTGTCGGCGGCGAGGCTGTCGTAGCCGCGCTCGCGGGCCAGGGCGGCTTCCTGGACCGCTCGTGGGAGAGGATAAGGACTCTCCCTCGATGCGATCGCGCTCACCACCTGCACGAAGCGATAGCTCCGTCCGGGACGCGCGTCGAAGGACACTTCCACCCACGCGGAATCACCGGACTCCCGAGTGCGCACCGCGGCGCGGGGCAGGTCCGCGTCCCAGGAGACCTCCGCCGCCTGGGCGAGCGTCGTCTTGCGTCCCTCCGGCGTCGAGCTCACCGAAATACGTCCGCCCGATCCGCTCGCGACGGCTTGGCGGGAGTGGACGCGCATGTGGCCAGGATACCAGATGTCCGCCGGCTTCCAGGCGGGATCGGACCGTTCCAGACGGGCCAGCGGAATTCGCCGGGGAGGCGGCCGGCCCGCGATCGCGAAGCGGACTCGCAGGCGTTCCTCTTGCCTGGGTGTCAGCTCCAGCCGAAGGACCGCGAGGTGAGGGTCCGCGCGGGAGACGAAGCTCTCGACGCTCACCGAGGTGACCCGGTCCCCGCGAGCCCAGTCGTAGCTCGTGCGCGCCGTGCCGGTCCGCATGTCGAGGACCTGCTGGTAGGAGCGCAACGAGCCGCCCGCGGAAGTCGAATCGAGCCAGCGCTCCCCGTCGAACACGCCGACCCCGGTCCAGCTCGGAATCGCCGCGATGCGGGGGACGTCCCCCTCCGCCTCCTCGTACAATCCGGCAAGGAAAGCGTTGGCCGCGCCGATTCCGAGGGCAGGGACCACTACGCCCAGGCGCCCGTTGCCGACGAACGGCGACGGGGTTCGGCCGGGATCGTCGGACGACAGCACGAAGCTGCTGTCGTCCGGCGAGGTTTGAGCCGGCAACGTCGCGGCGGCTCCGACGGCGGCTGCCGCGACGAGACCGATCAGATAACGGGAATTCACTGCGGCTGTGCCGGGGCGCTGCCTCCGAAGTCGTAGGTCACCGACACCTGCAGCCGGCGCGGCAGGAGCGGCCGGGCCAGGAAGACCGGCGCGCCGCCCGCCGTCGGCAGCCGCGGGTTGCCCTCCTCCAGTCCCTTGCTCTGGAACGCGTTCAGCAGATCGATGTTCACCCGGGTCCCGGAGCCCGGAAGCGCGAAGCCGGCGCCGAAGTTGAAGTAGTTGTAGGCCGGGAGCACCGCCGGATTGTCCAGCGGCCGAGTAACGGGGTCCTCGCTGAAGCGCTCGGCCACCCAGTGCCAGTCGGCCTTGAGCGACAATCCGTACTGCCCCCGCAGCGTGTAGACCCCCACCACATTCCCCAAGGTCTGCGGGGCCAGCGCGAGCCGGACACCCTCCCGATCCTTGAGGCTGTCTATGTTGCCCCCGAGCTCGGCCTGCATCACCGTCGCATTGCCCTGCAGCAGCAGTCCCGGCAGCGGGTTGAAAACCGCCTCCAGCTCGGCGCCGTACGACTGGACATCCGGCGACTGGCGGATGACCCAGGTGGTCACCCCGTTCACCACCTCGAGGCCCTGCCCCGTATTGTTCTTTCCCTTGAGGTAGAACCCGCCGACGGTGATCGCCCCGCGGCCGATCTGGGCCTTGACGCCGCCCTCGACCGACTGCACCTCCTTGGCCTCGGCCAGGTCCACCTGCGCCTGGGCGGTGGCGTTCAGCAGGAAGTCGAGCTCCGGCATCTTGTAGCCTCGCGCCCCCGCAGCGTAGAACCCCCAGTTCTCGTTCAGTCGGTAGTTGAGCCCGAGAGAGCCGGCCCAGTCGGTGATGTTGTTGGTGAAGTGGCGGAAGCTGCCGTTGCCGAAGGTCTCGTTGTCGTAGGTGGTAGCGGGGTTGCCGTCGATGTCGAACTTCGAGGTGTTCTCCGAATTCTGCTGGTAGTAGTCGTACTCGACCCGGACACCGAGATCCGCGCGCAGCCGGTCGGTGAGCTGGATTTCGCCGCCCACCACGCCGCTCACGATCGAGACCGACCCGGTCCCGTTGGAGTAGGTCGACAGGAAGTTCCGGAATCCGTTCTTGGTGACCGAATCGGGAATGCCGCTCGGCGGGGTGATGATCAGGTCCAGGAACCGCGGGTTGTCCGCGCGTCGATGGAGGACGTCTGTGAAGTTCCAGTGGTTTTCCTGGGTGTAATTGGCGAGGTACCCCCCGATGGCCAGGGTGTGCTTGCCGAAGCTCCTGCGGAGCTGCAGCTGGTCCTGGATGGCCGAGATCGGCTTCTCGACGTGCCATAAGATCGAGGGGATGACGAAACCGTTCGGGGTGTCGAACGGCAGCTTGTTTTTCCCCGACACGTCGAAGTGATTGGTGAAGAGCATACTGGATAGTGCTGCCCGCGGGGGCACGGGGCAACGCGGTGTCTGCAGGGTTCTTGAGACCGGCCACGAAGTCGGCGGCCGACGCGATGCTCCCCGGCACGAGGGCGTTGTGCTCCTGGTCGTTCTGCATCACCTGGGCGGTGTTCTGGAAGTGCCAGTCGTTCGGAAGGTCCAGGCCTACATCGACCGTGAACCAGGTCGCCTGGGTCTTGAGGCCGTTGTCGAGCGGGAGCGTCAGGTCGCCGGTCGGGATCGGGACCCGGAGGTCCAGGCCTTCGTTGCTCAGGAGCGCGCCGTAGTCGCTGAAGCCGCTGATGTAGTCGGGATCGTCGGGATTCTCGAACGGCAGCGGCAGGATGAACTGGTTGCGGTCGTCGATGTACTTGACCGACGCCCGGATGTAGCCATTGCTGAGGTCCCGGGTCACGTTGGCCTTGAGCTGGCCGCCCCGTATGCCCGGAAACCCGGGGTCGCGCACACCGTGATCGTAGCGGTAGAAGCCGCCCACGTTGAAGTGCCAGTCCTGGCCCAGCGGGCCGCCGGCATTGAGGTCGTAGCGCGCCAGGGCCTCGGTGCCCGCCGTGGCCCGCATGGTGCCGGCGAAGTGATCGCCCCCGGTCTTGTTGATGTAGTTGATGATGGCGCCCGGCGTGTTGGAGCCGAACAGCGCCGAGGCGCCGCCCCGCACGACCTCCAAGCGCTCGATGTTCTCGTCGAAGCGGAAGAGATTGTCGGCGTTCATGAAGTAGGTGTGCATGGTGGGGAACACCGGCATCCCGTCTTCCATGAACATCACGTACTCGACCCCCAGGATGCCCCGGATCGAGATGTTCTGGTTCACCTCGCCGCCCGAGCTCTCCACCCGGGTGAAGCCCGGCACGTAGCGCAGCATCTCGGTGGTGCTCCGCGGGGCGGCCCGCTCGACCTCCTCGGACGACAGGGTGGTCACCGCCACGCTGGCGTCGAGGTTGGTGCGCGGCGTCTGGGTGGCGGTGACCACCATCTCCTGGAGCTGGAGCGGGTCGCGAGTCAGGGCGAAATCGTGAGTGGTGGGTTGCTCCGCGGTCACGGTGACACTCGCCGAGTCGGGCCGAAACCCGAGCATGCGCGCATGGAGCACTTGGGCGCCGACGGGAACTCTGTCGAGAACGTAGTCGCCGGTGGCACCCGACGCCGTGCTGATGGCGGGCCGAACGAGAAAGATCTGGGCACCGGCCACCGCTCCGCCCCTCGCGTCCAGGACGCGCCCTCTGACGGTTCCGGTTTGCGCCGCGTCCTGTGCCGTCACGCTTACCGGGGTGGACAGCGGCAGAAGGAGCAGGGACACGACCGCGCCGCTGGTTAGCCGATTCCAACAGGTTCTGCGGATCATTGCGGCCTCACTCTCGAGGCCCCGCGCGACTTCACCCCGGGAGGGGCGCGGTCGTCGCGGAGGCGATTGGACTGATCTTTGGAGGAGAGGGAACGGAAAGATTCGGCGGGAGCCGGCTGGCGTTCTGGCGGATGTCGGGCGCGCGCCAACGACCGGAGGCACTCATCAGGCTCCGCTCGCGCTCGCTGCTATCCGCAATCCCCCGAAGGGGATACATCAGCTCGAACTCGTCATGGCACCGTGCCGAACCCAGGATCACACGCCGGGTCAGGGCTGGCCGGCGCGTCCACAAAGTGTGCGGGTCCTCGCAGCCGCGCTGAGAGGTGCGTCACACTCTATCGGCCCGCCGGCTTGTGGATATCTTATCGGCTGAGGGGCAGATTACCCCTCGCCAGCCCTTCTCGTGGGAGGGGCTCCAGACCTTGTCCCGGTCCCGGAGCCAGTGTGCCCACGATCGATCTCGTCCAGCCCGTCCGCCGCCCCGACGCCTTCGACGACCCCGAGTGGCTCTTCGAGCCGATGTACGACGGCTTTCGGGGCCTCCTCCATTCCACCGCGATCGGCTGCGAGATCCATGTAGCCCAGGAGCTCCTGGCGGACCGCCTCCACGATCTGTGCGAGCGGATCCATGCCGTGCTGAACGGCAGGGAGGCGATCCTCGATGGGGAGATCGTGGCGTTGGATCGGGCGGGCCGGCCGGTGCTGCGCGACCTGATCGCCGGCCGGGGTACCCCGGCCTTCGCGGCGTTCGATCTGCTTCAGCTGGACGGGAACGACTTGCGTGCCCTGCCGCTGGCGGAGCGTAAGCGGAAGCTGGCCGAGCTGCTCCCGTCCGACACCGGGCCGCTCTACAAGATTCTCACGATCGAGGAGTATGGACGCGCGCTGTTCGAGGCGACTCGGAAGCTCGACCTGGAAGGCATGGTCGCCAAGCGGAAGGCGGACGGCTACGGCCCCGCGGCGAAGTGGTACTCGATCAGAAACCCCGCCTACTATCGCGTGAGCAACCCCGCGTCGAGGACGAGCCCGGCGCCCGTCACGAAACGAGCCCGTTCCGAAGCGAGATAGACCACGGCCTGGGCCACGTCCTCCGGCTCGATCCACGGCACCGGCAGCAGATTGCCCGCGGAGCGCTCCGCGATCTGCCGAGGGGTGAGCCCCTCGAGCTCCGCCAGCCCGTCGTTCATCGGAGTGTTGACGCCGGTCGGATGGATCGAGTTGACCCGGATGCCGTGCGGGGCCAGCTCGATCGCCCACGACTTGGTGAGCCCGGTCAAACCCCACTTCGAGGCGGCATAGTGGCTTAGCCGTGCCATGCCGCGCAGCCCAGCCACCGACGAGTTGTTGATGATGACGCCGGATCGCTGGCGGATCATGACCGGAATCACCTGCCGCGCCACCAGCCACGCCCCCTTCAGATTGATGTCCAGCATCGCATCCCACGCCGCCTCGGTCAGCTCGTGGGCCAGGCCGTAGGCGCAGATGCCGGCGTTGTTGAAGAGGATGTCGATCCTTCCGAATCGCTCGAGCGCGGTGGCCACGACCTTCGCGACCGCGGACGCGTCACGGACGTCCCCCGCGACCGTTGCGCAGTCCCCGCCGGCCTCACGGCACGCGGCGGCCAGCGTCTCCAGGTCGTCCACGGTTCCCATGGCGTAGCCCGGGTAGCTCAGCGGTCGCGCGATATCGAAGGCGACGATGGCCGCACCCTCCCCCGCGAGCGCCAGCGCGGCCGCCCGCCCCTGGCCGTGTGCCGCTCCGGTGATCAGCGCGACCTTTCCGCTGAATTCACCCACGTCGCGCCTCGGTCCTGCGGAATGGCTCCAGATAGTCGTCCAGCGGTACGCCGAGCGCGTTGTTGAAGACGTTGGTCGCCACCATCAGCGCGCCGAAGGCGGTCAGCGCCACGATCTGCTCCTGCGAGAGCTTCGCGGCCAAAGGCTCGTAGATCTCGTCGGGCACGGCGTGCGGCGTGACGGCGAGGCTCCGGCCGAAGGCGACCACCGCCGACTCCCAGGGATCGAGATCGAGCCGATCGGGGTTCTCCCCCGACTGGATGAGCAACCGCCGGAAGAAGGTCGAGCAGATGAGGCAGTCGGTCTCGCTGGAGACGGCGTGGGCGAAGATCGCGGTGAGCCGTTCGCCCAGGAACGGCTGGACGGCGTCGCGGAGGGAATACCACGTCATCAGCGCGTCGAAGGCCGGCACCGAATGCAGCAGCGTCCGCTTCATGTTGGTGATGCGGGCGATGCGCGCGTGAGCGTCGTGGGCTGCCTGGGCGTTCGCGGGAAGGTGCTCGTAGCTGGTGGGCGGGACCCGGGTCTCTTCGGTGCTGCGCATGGTCCTCCTTCGAATGGAGAGGCCCCGCGCCCGAGCGCGGGGCCTCTCCAGCGACGTTACCGCCCGACGCCGCGCAGTGTCAAGGCGATGACGCCCGCTTCGCGGGAAGGTCCACGGCCACCTGGATCAGCTCCGCCAACTGATTTACATCGAACGGCTTCTGGAGCACCGGCACGATCGCGTCCTGGAACCCGACGCGGGTGAGGCCGGCGGGGGCGTACGCCGACATCAGGACCACCGGGAGGCCGGGGTACTCGGCGCAGATGCAGGCCGCGACCTCGGTTCCGTTCATGGCGGGCATGACGACATCGGTCAGGACGAGATCGAGCTCGCCCCGCCGACTCCGGACCACCTCGAGCCCCTCGGCCCCGTCCGCCGCCTCCAGGACGATGTGGCCGAGGGAAACGAGCTGCCGGCGGAGCATGACGCGGAAGGACTCGAGGTCGTCGACGACCAGCACGGTCGCCGCGCGGGGACGGGGCATGGGCGCACCTCAACGAAAAGTCGGGACTACGCCTCGGTGCCTCTCCCCACGAGAAGAGGTCGGTGCCTTCTGAGTCTATGCCGAACCCCGGCCGCCGCAAGGCGGACGTCAAAATGGTTTCAGGACCACCTTTTCACAGTTGTCCCGCTTGTTCAGGAAGGTCTCGTAGCCCTCCGGGCCATCCTCCAGACTCATGCGGTGGGTGATCACGAAGCTGGGATCGATGTCGCCCCGCTCCACGTGCTCCAGCAGTGGCTTCATGTAGCGTTGCACGTGGCACTGTCCGGTCCGAATCGTGAGCGACCGGTTCATCAGAGAGCCCATCGGAAACTTGTCGATGAAGCCCCCATACACGCCGATCACCGAGACAATGCCGCCGTTGCGGCAGGCCATGATGGCTTCTCGAAGTGCGAGTGGCCGGTCGCTCTCCAACATCAGCGCCTGCTTAGCCCGGTCATAGGCATACATCGCCGCATGGCCGTGCGCCTCCATGCCGACCGCATCGATACACGCGTCGGGGCCACGACCGCCGGTCAACTCCTCCAGCGTGTCGAGTACGCCGACTTCCTCGTAATTGATCGTCTCGGTGGCACCCGCGCGCTCCCGCGCGAGCCGGAGCCGGTAGGGGAACCGGTCGATTGCAATCACCCGTTCCGCCCCCAGCAGCTTCGCGCTAGCGATGGCGAAGAGCCCCACGGGACCGCAACCCCATACGGCGATCACGTCCCCGCGCTGGATGTTGCACATCTCGGCGCCCATGAATCCGGTCGGGAAGATGTCGGAGAGGAACAACACCTTGTCGTCGGGGAGACTGTCCGGGACCTTGATCGGCCCTATGTCGGCAAAGGGAACCCGGGCAAACTCCGCCTGCCCTCCCGCAAATCCGCCCAACATGTGGGAATACCCGAATATCCCGGCGGGCGAATGACCCCAGAGCTTCTCGGCCATCCAGGCGTTCGGGTTGGAGTTCTCGCATAGGGAGAACAGGTCGCGCCGGCACATGGTGCAGTTGCCGCACGCGATGGGGAAGGGCACGACGATGCGGTCCCCGACCTTGAGAGTGGTCACTCCCTTGCCGGTCTCGACGACCTCGCCCATGAACTCGTGGCCCAGGATGTCGCCCCGTTCCATCGTTGGCACGAACCCGTTGTAGAGGTGCAGATCCGAGCCGCAGATCGCCGTGGAGGTGATCCGCACGATGGCATCGCGGGAGTTGAGAATCTGGGGGTCCGGAACGCTCTCTACCCGGACGTTGCGCTTGCCTTCCCAGCAGATGGCCTTCATCGCACGCCTCCTTCCACTTCCACCCTTCCGCGCCTGGGCTCCGGGGGCCGTCCGGGATGCGGACGGCGGTGGATGCTCGCGTCGGAAAGCACGACCTCGCCGACCTCCATCACCTGCTTGAACCGCCGGAGGTCCGACTCCACCTGCTGGCCAGGCTCCTCCCCGAAGAGCTTGGCCACGATCGAGGCCAGCTTGCCGCCGGGCGGCTCATAGCGAAGCTTCACATGCACTTCGGTCCCGCGGTCGCCCGGCGCATCCACGAACTGCACTGAGCCCCAGTTGTCTACGTCCGCGTCCTGCAGCGAACGCCAGGCGATGAACTCGTTCTCCCGCTCTTCGGTGATCTCGGCATCCCATTCGACGGACGAGCCGGCCGGAGCCTTCGCCTTCCAGTGGGAGCGACGGTCGTCCAGCAACTGCACGGATTCGAGGTGCTCCATGAAGCGCGGCAGATTGCTGAAATCGCTCCAGAACCGATAGACCTCCTCGCGCGGGCGCTGAACCGTGATCGCCTTCCTCACGGTGATCGCCTGGCCTTGCCGGTGCGAAGTCCGTTCCGCTGCGGGGTTTCCGTTGGACTCGCGGCTTAGATGCTGGCCGGTCAGGTAGTCGAGGAGTGTGACTCCAACCACTGCGGCCGTCGCGGCGGCCACCCTATTCTTGTTCGAATCCCGTGACCCGAGGCTCTTGCCAAGCAAGGCGAGATCCAAGGCGTCGCCGGCGAGCCGGGCCCAGACCCACGTGACCGGCCGCTTCTTGCCGAGAATCCCGAGCCCGCTGGTGAGCTCCCGGATGCCGAAGAGCTGCATGGTCCTGCGATTTTCTTCGCTGTCGCGGACTCCGATCAAACGCGTCACCCCGCGAGGCGAGGCAAGCTGCGCCAATCCCAGTCCGACCCCGAACCAGCCGAGCGCCTTGGCGATCCGCTCGGAATCGTCCAGCGGGCGGCCACGTCGCTCGTGGGTCGACCCGTAGGCGCCGCGTTCGGAGATCGTCCCTTGTGTTGCTGTCGTCATCTTGGCCCTCCTTCGTGATCTGCAGATGCATAGCCAGCCCCTGGCCGTCGCGGTGGGGATGGTATCGGATCGGGAGACGTGGCGCGGAGAGGACATCACGGCGAGCTGACCGGAACGACTCAACGGCGCCGCCCCTCGAACCGACGAGTGCGGCGATCACGTGACTGTTAGCGTCCAGTCGAGGTCCAATCAGTGAGGAACGTCACCGAACAGCATGCGGGAGCTGGCCAGCAGCCGCCATCGGCGGGGCATCCGGACCGGGAGACGCTCGAGCGCGCTGGCCAACGACGGCTACCCCTTCATCCAAAAGCCCTTCACCGGCGAGGAGCTCACCCGGTTCATCGACCGCGTGCTCGACGCCCGCTCGACCTGAGGTGTCCGGACCACTCGGTCGTAGCTGGAATCAGCTAGCTCACTATTCGGGTGACCTCGGTCACCCGATTCTGCTTTCCTTCGACCTCAGACACAGTAGTCGTGTGACAAATGCCGCTGTCCGCGGCAGCGAGCTCGGCCGACATTCACTCCTGGCGGGATCAACCCGATTGGGGCGAACTGATGACCGAGAATCAAACGCCGGGCAGCAGCCTCGCACTCGTGATAGACGACGATGTGAATGCGAGACGTTCGATCCGCGAGTTGCTTGAGTCGCGGGGACACGACGTCGTCCACGCATCGAATGGACTGGCAGGGCTGGAGCTCATCCAGCGATTGCCCTCGAGCTTCGGCGTGGTCCTGGTGGAGCTGGACCTGAAAGGGCTTCCGGGAGCGGTAGTGGTCGAGACACTGCGGATCTTTCGTCCCGATCTTCCCGTGCTCTGCATGAGCGGTCGGCGGGTGGCGGCCCATCCGAGCGGCTGTCTGCGAAAGCCGATCGAGCCGGAAGTGCTGGACCAACTCCTGCGATCGGTGCGGAGCTCGGCGGCCGACGGGTGGGTGCTGGGTGCGGACGAACGCAGTATCGCCGTGGCGAGGGCTCGTTATGCGGAGGGAGCTGATCTGGTGGAGGCCGCCCTGGAGCTCTCGAGGGGATTGCCGGGGAACGAGTGAGCCTTCGGCTAGTTGCCGCGCCGGTCGGCTTCCCGGTGCTCGCCGGTGACCCGGCCGCGAGCGGTAGCCTTGGCTGCGCTAGCGACGGCACGGAGCAGATCTTCCCGCGTGAACGGCTTGGCCAGGAAGTCCACCCGCAGGTCGTGGAGCCCTTCCCGAACCAGGACCTCGGCGGGATAGGCCGACATGAACACGATGCCGATACCCGGAGTGCTTTCCTGAAGCATCCGCGCCAGATCCACGCCGCTGACCTCAGGCATGACGACATCTATCAGCACCGCGTCCACCCGCCCGTGGGCGAGAGACATGACTTCAATGCGCCTCGATCGCGCTTCCCGCCTCGAAAACCCGGTACCCTGCCTCGGAAAGGAGCCGGTAGGCCAGCCGCCGAACCACGCCGGCATCATCTACGACGAGCACCGTGTGGGTGCCCGGAAGGTCGTTTGGGAGAAGGGGGTCGTCGTTCATCGCACCGGCCGAGAATTTGGATACCGCAGCCAGCATCTTGGGGGCGGTGCACACTTCCGGGCGGTGACCCAGGTCACGAGCCCGCTCGGTTTGCGACGGCCGACGAACTTTGCGTCGGCCCACGGGCCTTCAGGGTGGCGCGAAACCCGTTGAGTCGCGGAAATTTACGCGGCAGGATGAGCCCGGTACGCGCCTTGCCGGTAGAAACGTCGTGCCTCGCCGGACTACTCCCTCTACAGCCAGCTTCGCGGGCTTCGTTGCAGGCCTGGCGCTCGCGCTGTGCGCGGCAAGCCTCGTCCGAACCGCCCCCGTCGAAGGCTACCCCGGAGTGCGGCCCGACGCCGACGTCGTGCGGCGGGTGGCGATCCTCACCCGGGACCACCTTCCGGACGCGGGAATCGCGGTCTTCGACACCCTCGAACCGCGGATCTACCTGAACACCCGGCTGCTCGCGCGTGTCGGCCCGGAGATGGCCGCCTTCCTTCGCGCCCACGAGGAAGGGCACATCGCCTACCATCATGTCTCCCAGCGCCGTTTCGGACTGGTCCGGGTGGAGACGCCCCTGCCGGTGCTTCACGGCTATGAGTTCGCCGCCGACTGTTACGCCGCCCAGGTGCTCCGGGACGAGCGCCCGCTGGCCGTTCAAACCGCGCTGCGGTTCTTTCAGCGGCGCCGGGATCTGGTGCCCGATGCCGAACACCCTTCGATGGGCGATCGGGCCGACAGCCTCATCGACTGCCTCACCGACCCCACCCGCCGCCTGTCTAGGTAGACAACCGTCGAATGTTGCCCCCGATGAGCCGCTCGACTTCGCTGAGCAGGTCGCTCACCGACGAAGGCTTCTCCAGGTAACCGCGATCGGTTTCGTAGCGAGGATATCGTCGCTGGTCGGGGCGTCCGGAGAGGAGGCAGACTGGCAGCATGGGCCAGCGCTCGCGGATGACCCGCGCGAGGTCGAGTCCGGAGCGGCCGCGGAGCTTCACGTCGCTCAGCACGAGGGCGACGCGTCCTTCAACCCGCTCGAGGGCGTCGAGGGCTGCTTCGACCGAGACTACCGAGTCCACGACGAATCCCGCGCGAGCCAGGACCCGTGAGATGACCTCACGCACCGCGGTGTCGTCCTCGACCAGCAACAGCCGGCGAGGAGCGGCCAGCGCGCCCACCTCTTTTCGTGCGAGACGCATAGTCCAAGCTAACCCTTGCGTGAAGTTTGTGGGCGAGTCATCCTCCGCAGCGGGAGGAAATCTCATCCATGCCAATCCATCGAGAGGCCCGACTCAAGCCGGAGTTCGGCGACCTGTATCCGCCACTCGAGCGCGGCCAGTGGATCCCGGCCGCGGTCGCCAGCGCTCGCGTGTTGCTGTGGCAGACCCGTCAGCGCGGGGCCTCCGAAGTCGGAAAGCGCACCCTCGATCCCCGGCACTTCGACTTTCGCGGCGGAGTGAACGACGCCGGGGAGGAGCGCAAGCAGGGCACTCGTCTGGATGATCACGGCGAGACCGACTGCCCCGTCCGCCGTCAGGCTCGCCTTCGACGAGAGTTCGCGGGCCTCTATCCTGCGGTGCCGGCCGGGGTCTGGATCGAAGCGTCCGAGCTCGGCGCCTCGCTGCTGCAATGGATCGCCGGTGGCGGTGCGGCTCCGCCGCTGGGTGCCCGCCTTCTCCCCGATGAGCACTTCGATTTTCGCGGTGGCGAGCTGCCCCGCGGCTCGATCGGCTCTCCCCGCACGCGCCGCGAAGACACGGCTGAGGGCCGAGGGCTGGCGGTCGGCTGACCTTCGGTCAGACGGAATAGTCGCTCTCGGACGTCCGGAAAAATCGTTGCCGTAACAGCGCCAGAATCTCGGGGGTGAGTCCGGGCGGGTCGAGCGCCACCGCCACCTCCCGATTCGCGTGCCGCACCACGCGTCCCCGCACCGATATCACCGTGTCCACGTCGAGGCGCAGCTCGCCCTCCAGCCGGCTCCCCGGTGAAGGGGCGTGCTCGCTGGGACCGAGTGCATAGCGAAGCCCATTGGCGCTCACGTCGCGCAAGGGCGTCTGTGAGCCTGCTGTGCCCGGCTGTTGCACCGGCAACGGAAGGCGGGGGGCCATGCGCCGCTCCTGGTGATTGCGGACCAGCGCGGCGCGCTCCATTTCGATGGTGGCGAAGTCGGGCCAAGTGCTCGACTCCGGGACGATGGAGAGCCCCGCCCGGTCGATGCGGTGGATCCTGCCGCTCACCCTCAGGGGGGCGACCGTGCGCAGGTGGAGCTCCCCCTCGATGCGCTGGTCCAGCTCCCAGGCACGGCCGGCAGGCGCCGGCTCGAGCCGCAGACCGCCGGTGCTGAGATCGCGCACTGCACAACGGAACCCGTCGATCAGGAGCAAACCGGGAGCGGTCCGGCGATATTCGGCGCGCGGGGCCAGCCGCCGGTCGAGCCTCGGTTCGCTCCAGCGCAGGCTGCGCGTCATCCGGTGCGACCCAGTCGCATGGCATTTCCTCTCGGGGTGGTTCCAGTAGTTGTACTTGGCCGCGACTCTCCGGTCAACCTCGCGCCCCTCACTTGGAGTACCGTCGATGGCCCTGCCCCTCACCGGCGTCCGCGTTCTCGACCTGACCCGCGTGCTGGCGGGACCGCTCTGCACCATGATGCTGGGCGACCTGGGCGCGGACGTCCTCAAGATCGAACGCCCGGACGGCGGCGACGAGACCCGCGGCTGGGGACCGCCGTTCGACGCGCGGGGAGAGAGCGCGTACTATCTCGCGGTCAACCGCAACAAACGAAGCCTGGCTCTCGATCTCGACGAGGCAGATGAGCGCGACCTGCTGCGCGCGCTCGCCGCGGAGGCGGACGTGGTCGTGGACAATTTCCGTCCGGGTACACTGGAGCGTCGGGGTCTCGATCCTCTCGAGCTGCTTGACGCCCACCCGGCACTCGTCTGGTGCACCCTTACCGGCTTCGGCCGAGACAGCCGCCGCCCCGGGTACGATTTCGTGGTGCAGGCCGAGAGCGGGTGGATGGCGATCACCGGAGAGACCGCGGGCCCTCCGATGAAGATGGGTGTGGCGCTGGCGGACGTGATCGCGGGGAAGGATGCCGCCGTGGCCATCCTCGCCGCGTTGACCGGACGGAAAGAGCTTCGCCCGGTATTCGAGCGGCGTATCGTGGTGACGCTCGCGCACAGCGCCACGGCGGCGCTGGTGAACGTAGCGCAGAACGCGCTGGTCAGCGGCGAGGAGCCGGCCCGGTGGGGCAACGCCCACCCCAATCTGGTACCCTATCAATTGTTCGCGACCGCCGACCGGCCGATCGTGCTCGCGGTCGGCAGCGATCCGCAGTGGCTGGCTTGCTGTCGCGCGCTCGGGCGCGAGGACCTCGCCGCCGACGGAAGGCTCGCGACCAATGCAGGGAGGGTGCGGGACCGCGAGCGCGTCACGGCGGCCATCGCGGCCACCCTCGCCGCGCGACCTGCTGCGGAGTGGGTGGAACGCCTGTCGAGGCACGACGTTCCCGTCGGCGTGGTGCGGCAGGTGACCGAGGCGCTTCGAGAAGTCGCCGCGGACCCCAACAGCGGCATCGCGCCGCTGCCACCAGGAACCGTGCGGCTCCCGCCGCCCCGGCTCGACGAGCATGGCGCGGCGGTGCGGCGCGCGGGGTGGCGCGCGTTCGAGGGGTGAAATATCATGCCCGGCGTGCAGTCGCGAACCGTCCCCACTCGACCCTATCCCGACCAGCGTCCCGGCACCTCGGGGCTCCGCAAGCGTGTGCCCGTGTTCCGACAGCCCGGCTACCTGGAGAACTTTCTGCAGGCGGCGCTGGATGCGCTCACGGCACCGCCGGGCAGCACGCTGGTCGTGGGCGGCGACGGTCGCTTCCTCAACACCGAGGCGATCCAGACCGCCCTGCGGATGGCGGCCGCGAACGGCATCGCGCGGGTCGTCGTAGGCGCGGACGGACTGCTCTCCACCCCCGCGGCTTCTCACCTCATCCGCCATTACCGCGCGGCCGGCGGGCTGCTGTTTTCCGCCAGCCACAATCCGGGCGGACCGAACGGCGACTTCGGTGTGAAGCTGAATCTGGGGAACGGGGGGCCGGCGCCCGAGAGTATCACCGAAGACATTGCCCGCCGCACCCGGGAGATCGGGTCGTATAGCATCCTCGATGCCACTGACCTTCCGCTCCACGAGCCTGGCCGATTCAGTCTCGGCGAGATGGCCGTAGAGGTGGTTGACCCGGTGTCCGACTACGCGGCGGTCATGGAGACGCTGTTCGACTTCGACCGCATGCGCCGGCTCCTTGCCGGACCGGCCTTTCGGATGCGGTACGACGCGATGCATGCCGTCACCGGTCCCTACGCCATCGAGATTCTCGAGCGCCGCCTGGGCGCGCCCGAAGGCACGGTGGTTCGGAGAACCCCGCTTCCGGATTTCGGCGGCGGCCATCCCGATCCCAATCTCACGTACGCCGCCGAGCTCGTCGCAGAGATGAATGGTTCCGAGGCCCCGGACTTCGGAGCCGCCTCCGATGGCGACGGCGACCGGAACATGATCCTCGGCCCGGGCACCTTCGTCAGCCCCTCCGACAGCCTCGCCATCCTCGCCGCGAACGCATCGCTGGTGCCGGGCTATGCCGGCGGGCTCCGCGGCGTCGCACGCTCGATGCCGACGAGCGCGGCGGTCGACCGGGTCGCGGAGCGGCTCGGGATACCCTGCTACGAGACGCCGACAGGGTGGAAATTCTTCGGCAACCTGCTCGACGCCGGACGCATCACGCTCTGTGGTGAGGAAAGCTTCGGCACCGGCTCGGATCACGTTCGGGAGAAGGACGGACTCTGGGCGGTGCTGTTCTGGCTCGACATCCTCGCGGCCCGGCAGCGTCCGGTCGAGGCGATCCTCCACGAGCACTGGCGCGAGTTCGGCCGGAACGTCTACACTCGCCACGACTACGAGGAGGTGTCCGCCGACGCAGCGGCGAGGCTCATCGACGGTCTGCGCAGGCAGCTCGGTGCCCTCCCGGGCCGTCGCATCGGCCCCTACCGGATACGGCAGGCGGACGAATTCGCCTACGTAGACCCGGTCGATGGCAGCCGGTCGAGCGGTCAGGGCCTGCGCCTGCTGCTCGATGCCGATGCGCGCATCGTCTTTCGACTTTCCGGCACCGGCACGTCGGGCGCCACTCTGCGAGTCTACATCGAGGCTCTGGAGACCGAGCTCCTCCGTCAGCGGAAGGACGCCCAGGAGCTTCTGGCGCCGCTCGTCGCTGGGGCGGACGAGTTGGCCGGCATCCGTAGCATCCTGGAAGTGGAGCGACCGACGGTCATCACCTAGCCCGCGTCACCCCTGCTCCCCCTCCCCGCCCTTCGCCCGCATCTCGCGCGCAAGGTGCGGGAGCTGCTGGACCAGCAGTGAGCTTCACTTCCTGCTGGGACGCAGTCCGGTCTCCGGGGGCGTGAGCCGGTCCGAGGCCCAATTTTCCATCCGGTAGACGACCTTGCCCGTGTCGGTCCGGACCCAGAAGCCGGCGCGCATCGAATCGAACACCAACGCGAGCAGGGGAGACCCGTCTGCCCGCAGCACGCGCACACTGCGGTCCGCCGGAGCAAACTTCGCCGAGTCCGCCTCGGCAGGCGATGCGAATCCACTCGCTTCCACTTGGCCCAGGGCCCCGAGGAGCTGCCCTACCGAGGCCGAATCCGCTGGAGCGCCGGTGCCGAAGGTCCACTTCCCGCCCGCGTGCCTGAGGCTGTAGGCCTTCGAGCGACGGGTGACATCGATCCGTGCGACACTGTCGGCCACCACACCGCCGATGCGTCGCTCGCGCCACTCGTCCGGGCTCCGCTCCAGGGCCGGCGCGAGTCCGCCTCGCACCAGCCAGACGGCCGAGTCGTTGGCCATGCGCACGTACCCGCCATCCATGTCCGCGCTGCGCTGCCCCATGACGAAGTTCGCCAGCTCGCCGCTCGGGCCCGCGATCCGGATCCGACTGCCGCTGCTGTCCACCCCGAGTCGGCCGTGCGAGCCGGCCTTCTCGGCGATCAGCTCGGTCCGTCGAGTGCTGTCGCCGAGGGCACCCAGAAGCTCCTTGATCCGCCCGATTGCGGCGGGATGCCCGTTCGCCGTCCAACGGGTGCTGTCCTGTCTGACCAGCAGCGTCGTGTCGGCCCGCCGAGCGACGCGCACCGTGTCCACCTTGTCCGCTGCGATCACCGGGAGCGCAAACCGCTCGCTGCCCGCGGAGCCGAGGCCTCCGCCGCGCACCAGCGCGGCGGCTCCCCAGAGCAGAAGGAGCGCGCCCAGTCCCATTGCGATGAGGGCGAGCTGACGCGGGCTCATGCCACGCTCCCGGGTACCGGCACCAGCGGCCGGTAGGGTTCTCTCGTCCGCCGCCGCCGGCGGATGAGCCGGACCAGTCCGGCGATCACCACCGCGATCGGAAGCCCGATCAGGTTGGCGTACTTCACGCCCTCACGCTCCGCGGGCGTGCTGAACATGAGCGGAGGCGGCCGGCGGTCCTTGGAGCGGATCGCGATGAGCGCCTCGTCCTGCACCAGCCAGTCCACCGCGTTGAGGGCGAACGCCAGATTTTCCGGCGCCGTCCGCACAAAGCGGTCGCTGGCAAAGTCGAGGCTCCCGACCACGGCAATCCGGCCGCGCGCCTTGCCACCGCTGTCCGCCGGGGCCACCACCGCGCCGAGCAGCCGGCTCTTGAGGTCCGCCTGCGGAAAGTCCTGGGTCGGAGCAATGGTCGTCGCCGTCGTGTACGTGCCGGTCGCCCGGCTCGACACCAACAGTGGCGTCACGGTGCCCTTCACCGCGCCGGTCGTGTCGATGGTGCTGGCCCAGGTGACGACGATTGCCCCGAGATCCTGATTGATGGGCGACAGCCGTGTGCTCTGGGCGCGGATGAAGAAGGGATAGACCTGAAGCACCCGGCCGAAATCGGTCGGGAGGGGAATGACTTCGTTGGCGAGCAGATCGTACGCCATGTCGGTGCGGATCTGCAGGCCATACGGCTGCAGCAGCTCGTTCCATGCCACCGGCCGCGGCTGCGCGGTGGGTGCGCGCGGCGACACCGCCATCCCGGGCGCGAGCATGAGCGCGCTGCCACCCCGCTCGAGGAAGCCGCGGAGTCGCGCCAGCGGAGCAGCCGGCACGGTGTCCGGGGTGCCGGCCAGCACGAGCGCCGTCACGTCGGGCGCCGGCTGGGTGGAGTCGGTGAGGTCCAGCCGGCGGACCTCGTACGACTTGGCGAGCTCCGATTCCAGCTCGCTGAAGGTCACGCCCGCGCCCTGTCCCTCCGTCACCAGCCCGACGACCGGTTTCTTCTCCCGCGTCAGGTGCCGGATCGCCGAGACCAGCCGGTACTCCAGATCGTCGCTGCGCTGGACGAAGGGGATGGTCTCGGTCTCGGCCCCGTGCTGGATGACGAGGCCCAGCCACCCCTGCTTGACCTGCAGCTCGGCCTGACCGATCACGTTGAACTGCACCGGCTGAATCCCGATGGATTCGGCCTCGCGGCGCGCGGCGTCGTCGCTCGAGGGGTCCCGCTCCACGATCCGGACCTGCCCGCGCCCGGCCGAGCGGAGATCGCGGAGCAGATCATCCACGTCCCGCTTCATCAGCGCCACTTCGGTGGGCAGCTCGCTGGAGGCGAAGAGCTTCACGGTGACGAGATCGTCCAACCGGCCGACGATTCCACGCGTCGCCGGAGACAGCGTGTAGGCATTGCCCGGTGAGAGGTCCAGCCGGCCACCGATGTACCCGCCCAGCAGGTTCACCACCACGAGCGCCGCCGTGAGCATCACTATGCCCAGCTGCAGCCGCCGCCGGCTTCCGGAGGCGGGCGCGAGCTTCCGGCCGAGCAACGCCCCATAGGCCAGGGCGAGGAACACGCCGGCCAGCGACAGGAAATAGATCACGTCCCGCAGATCGATCACGCCACGGCCCATGCTCTCGAAATGAGAGAGCACACCGATCCGGGCGGCGACCGCGCCGAGCGCCGGCGGCAACCCCACCAGCAGCGGGTCGAGGCCGACGAGGATCAGCAGGAACATCACCGCCGTCCCGACGATGAACGCGGTGATCTGGCTGCGGGTGAGACTGGAGGCCCAGACCCCGACGCCGGCCAGTCCCGCGGCGAGCAGACCGGCCCCGACGTACTGCGCCAGGATCGTTCCCCACGGCAGGTCCGCGCCCAGCGACAGGCCGAGCGGGATGGCCAGGGTGAGCGCCAGGGCCGACCAGAGGAACAGCACCGCCCCGAGGTATTTCCCAAGCAGCAGCTCGAGCTCGCTGAGGGGCTGGGCCAGCACCACCTCGATCTGACCGCCGCGGATGTCCTCCGCCAGGGCTCGCATGGTCACGGCCGGGACGAAAAAGAGGAAGATCCACGGCAATGCATCGAGCATCGGCCGCAGGGTGGCGGTGTCGGTGAGGTAAGCCTGGCGGAAATAGAGGAACCCGTTGATCGCGAGGAACACGACCAGCAGGACGTAACCGGTGGGGAGGTCGAAGAGCGCCTTGAGCTCGCGGCGCGCGACGGTCCAGATACGCATCAGACTGGCTCCTGCTGGTCGGTCGTGAGCTCGCGGAACAGGTCCTCGAGGCTGCCGGCCTCCTCATGCAGCTCGAAGAGCGTCCACCCCGAGCGCTTGGCGAGCTCGAAGATGTGTGGACGCAGATCCTCGGTGCCGCCGGTCGAGACCGTCACCCGTACCCGCTCGCCGTCCGACTCGCGCCGCTCGACCCTGGTGACGCCGGGCAGTGCGGCGAGTCCGTCGGCGACGTCCGGACCCGAGGCCTCGACGCTCACGCGCGCCCCGTCCTTGGCGCGAGAGATCAGGTCGTCCACCGGGCCGTCGGCCACGATCCGGCCTCGATTGATGATCAGCAACCGGGAGCAGGTGAACTGCACTTCGGGCAGAACGTGGGTCGATAGGATGACGGTGCGCTCGCGTCCCAGCGCGGCGATCAGCCGTCGGATCTCGACCCGCTGGTTGGGATCGAGGCCTTCGGTCGGCTCGTCCAGGACCAGGAGATCAGGACGGTGGAGAATGGCGGCGGCGAGCCCGACCCGCTGGCGAAAGCCCTTGGAGAGCTCCCCGATGGGGCGATGGTAGACCTGCTCGACTCCCGTCGCGGCGATCGCCTCGTCCAAGCCGCTCCTGAGTCCCGGCCCCCGCATCGTCCGCAGGCGGCCCACGAAGTCCAGGTATTCGGAGACCAGCATCTCGTCGTACAGCGGGTTGTTCTCCGGCAGGTATCCGATCCGCTGCTTGGCCGCCCGCCCGGCCTCGGCCAGGGGCGTGCCATCCAGCCGGATGGACCCGGCATCGGGCTCGAAGTATTGGGTGATCATACGCATGGTGGTGGACTTCCCGGCGCCGTTGGGCCCGAGAAAGCCGACCACCTGCCCGCGATCCACGGCGAAAGACACGTCATCCACGGCTGGAACGCCGTTGAAGCGCTTGGAAACCCGTTCGAGAGAGAGCAGCGACATACGCGAGTTGGGTTGGGTGTGCGAAGGGCGGGATTCTAAAACCGGCCCCGGAACTGTCAAGCGGCGCCTCCCGGTTGCGATCATGTGCCCGATGCGCGGGATCGGCGAATCGTCGCAGCGCCTGGATGACTCGCGGCCCGGTCGGAGGTACCATTCGCCCATGCGATTCCTCGCGGGGCTCGGAGCGGCGCTCATGTTGCTGTCCCTGGGTACCCCCGGGGACCTGCTCGGCCAGGGGTCGCGCACCGCCGTCGGGGCCTATGTCGGTTACTCCCGGACCGACCTCGTGGGGGCCGACGCCGCACAGAGATCGAGGCCCGGCAAGGCGCGCTCACCGGCGTCTACCTGCACATTCCCTTGTCGCGAACCGTCACGCTCCGGCCGGAGCTGAGCTTCGCCCTGAAGGGCGGCCGCACCGAGACCGAGGACGGCTCGGTCATCGACATCGAGCTCGCCTATCTCGAGTTCCCGATCCTCGCCAAGGTTGCCGCGCCGATCGGGCGGTTCCGTCCGGTCTTCTTCGCCGGTCCCGCGCCAGCGCTCCGCATCGGCTGCGACTTCCTGTTGTTCCTTCCGGAGCAGCCGGGACAGCCGGAGCTGGAGCAGCCGGTGACCTGCGGTGAGGACGATGTCACCAGCGTCCGGGTGATGGATCTCGGCTTCGTGCGTGGGCGGCGGGATCGAAGGCCTCTGGCCTTCGGCGGCGTTGTCGCTGGAGGCGCGCGTCAGCAGCGGCGTCCGCTCGGTGTTCGAGGACGTGGAGGTTCGCAATCGGGCGTTCGCGGTGGCGCTCGGCCTGACGTTTTGATTCTCGGGCTCGGTCAGCCGGGCGAAGCGAAGGGGGCATGACTCTGAATCATGCCCCCTTCACTGCGTTCAGGGTGACAGAACAGCCGTTGCTCAGTCGAAGAAATACCTCAGTCCGAGCTGCGCCCGCCACCGGGAGAGGGTGTTCGGGTCGTCGATGAACGTCACGGCCGGACCGGTGAAGTTGAAGATCGGCGCACCGGCTCCATCGAACGCCCCGGTGAACGTGAGCGGCGAGGTCGCGGAGGAGCTGGCCACCTGGCGCACGCCCCAGTCGGAATCGATCAGGTTCCCCACGTTGAGCAGGTCGAGGCTCACCTGGAAGGTGTGCCGGACGGTGTTCCCGAACGAGATGTCCTGAAGGATCCGCAGATCCACGTCGCTGTACCACGGATTCACCGCGCCGGCCCGCTCGGCGATCTCGCCGCGATGCGAGCTGAGGTAGGAGTCCTGCTCGATGAAGGCGTTGAGGGCGTCCCACTGCTGCTGCGGAGTGACGTTCGCGCCGCAGCGGGTGGCGCAATCGGCGAACACGATCTCGCTCTGATCGCGGGGGATATAGATGAGGTCGTTGCCGGTCGCGCCGTCGCCGTTGACGTCGCCTGAATAGATGAACGAGTAGCGGTTGCCGCCCGCTCCGGCGAAGCGATTGCCTTCGGCGGCCTCCACGAACAGACCGATGGACGTGCGCAGGCTGGGCGACCACGGTCTTGATGTAGGTGGCGCCGCCGACGATGCGGTGCCGCTGGCCGAACTCCGAGAAGCTCAGCTCCGGCTTGTTGGGGTTGCCCTGGATCGGCTGGCTCGACCACAGCACGCTCGCGATCTCGCTCGACCTGAGATTGTTCTTCGCTTCGGTGTAGCTGTAGCCGACCTGTGCCGAGAGCCCGAAGTCCCACGCCTTCCTGAGCTGCGCGGTCACGTTGAAGTTGTGGCCCTCGCCCGTATTGTCGATCACGTAAATGCCGGCGCCACCGTCCGGGTTGAGCTCGTTCGCGCCGGCGCCGCCATAGTACGGCCTGCCGTCGGGCAGCGTGCGGACCGGCGCGACGCAGATCGGCGTTCCGGACGAACACGTTGTGGAGGTCGTTCCCGTAGATGAACTCCAGCGTGGCCAGGAATCCGCGGCCGAGCTGCTGGTCAATGGCCAGGTCGGTGACCCAGGTCTGCGGCCACTTGAAGTCCGATACCATGCCGTTGACGTCGAACGACTGCTGGAGGATCGCGTCTTCCGAGGTGAACACCGTATCCGGGCGCCGGATTGAACGCGTCGGGCAGGTTCGGGTTGGCGCCGGGATTGGAGATCACGTTGCCGAACCACACGAACGGAATGCGGCCGGTGAAGATGCCGGTGCCGCCGCGGATCTGCGTGTTGCGATCGCCGACGGCGTTCCAGTTGAACCCGATCCGTGGCGAGAACAGCGCCTGCGTCCCCGGCAGGCTGCTCTGATCGACCGTCTCCGGCTGGCCGTTCTCGTCCAGGGCGGTGAGTCCGCGGGAGAACGGGTTGTCCACCGGATCGGTGAAGTACATGGGGAAGTCGACCCGGACGCCACCCGTGAGGTTGAGGCGCTCCGACACCAGGAACTCATCCTGGACATAGAGACCGAGCTGACCTACGTGCGATGTCTTCGCCCTTGAACAGGCCCGGTACCGATCGAAGGACGCGAAATCGATCTGGTCGGGGTTGCTCGGATCGGTCGCGGCGAAGAACTCGTCCAGCGACGAGAACGTGAGTGCCGATGCTGGTCGGCGGCGCCGGCAGGAAGAAGACCCCGTTCCGGAAGATGTTGAACGAGTTGAAGAAGCTGAACCGCTCGTAGTTCGCCGCCGACCGTGATCGAATGCCGGCCCTGGAACCAGGTGAAGTTGTTGGTGAACTGCCACACGTCCTGGTCGAGGATGTTGTGGATCGAGAACGGCTCGTGGCCGACGGTGGTGTAGGTGACGCCTGCCTCCCCGATCTCGATGGTGGGGAAGTTCACGCTGAACGGCGTGCGGTGATCGCGGAAGCGGTTGTAGCTTGCGAAGAACCGGTTGGCGAAGCTGCTGGACCGGCTGTTGAGCTCCAGCGCGAAGGAATTGAGGTTGTTGTTGATGGCGTAGCCCGCGTTCTGGAACGGCAGGCTGCTCTCGTTGGGCCCCCGGCCGGTGTTGTTGAAGCTGAGCACGAACGGGTGCGGGCGGCAGATCCCGTTTGGCATCCAGATAGTTGTACCGGAAGGTCAGCACGTTGCTCGGGTTGATGTTCCAGTCCAGCTTCGCGATGAGCTTGTCGTTGTTGGTCTCGTTGATGTAGCCCTCGAACGGCCCGGTATCGTAGCCGTACGCATCCATCATGCGGGTACGAATGGCATCCATGGTGGTCTGCATCCACCCGTGAGACGCCCAGACCCGTCGCCCCGCCCGTGCTGGCCACGAAGTTGCTGCCCGGATCGTCGGTCCGCTCCAGCTCCCCGTTCACGAAGAAGAAGAGCTTGTCCCGGATGATCGGGCCGCTGAGCGAGAACCCCGACTGGAGGAAGCTCAGGTCCGGGTTGGCCACGACCGGCTGCCCGCTCACCGTGTTCCCCTGCGAGCGTCCTCGTTACGCCCGAAGGAGTAGAGCGAGCCCCGCAGGCGGTTGGTGCCGCTCTTGGTGACGGTGTTGATGTTGGCGCCGGTGAAGCCGCCCTCGCGCACGTCGAACGGCGCCAGGGAGACCTGGACCTGCTCCACCGCGTCGTACGGCACCGGCTCGGCGTTGGTCTGGCCGCCCGGCGCCGGATCGTCCAGGCCGAACGGATTGTTGAAGTACGAGCCGTCGAGCGACACGTTGTTGTAGAGCCAGTTGCGGCCCGCGAAGGCGAAGTTCCCGTCGCTTCGGGGGTCGAGCCGGGTCAGGTCGCGCGTGCTTCGCTTGATGGAGGGAAGCACGGCGACTTCCTCCGGGCCGATGAACGTCGCGGCCCCGGTGCGCTCGGCGTCGAGCACCTCGTCCTTCTCGGCGGTGACCGCCAGTTCTTCCAGTTCGACCGCCTGCGGTTCGAGCTCGAAATCCTCCCGACGCGTCTGTCCGAGGCTGAGAAAGACGTCCTGGGTGGCCTGTGGCTTGAACCCGATCATGGTCGCGGTGATGGTGTACGGACCGCCGACGCGAAGGTTGGGGAGGCTGTACGTGCCGCCTGTTCTCACCACGGTGCGATACTGGGTGCCGCTGGGCACGTGCACCGCCACGACCACGGCGTCCGCGAGCGGCAGGCCATCCTGGCCCCGCACGAATCCGGTGACCGCCGACGTCGTGACGCCCTGCGCGCCGGCCGTCGGAGCCAAAACGGTCAGCCCGAGGAGCAGCGAGGAGGAGCAGGGCGATGGACGGTCGGAGAGGACGAGCGATGGCAGGGGCGGGGACAGGCGCGATGAGGGGCGAACTTTTCAGCGTCATACCGGGGTCTCCTCGGACGACAAGCGTTGGCGATGACCGGCCGGGACTGACCTATGGAGGGCGATTAGATGGAGCTTGATGCCGGATAGCATACCGTCGCAGCGGTACACTCGGCAAGCGGGAATCCGCGTGTGGTGATTCAGGGGGTTTGTAACACGGGGTAGAACTGCACGAAAACGTTGTCTCGCGCGGCATGCTCCGCGTGACACCGGGCGCATCGCTCCGGTGGGAATGGACGGGCCGATGCGCCGGGGCCCCGCCGTCCGAAATCGAAGTAGGCCCAGCCTCCCGCGAAGCGCGTCGGTGTCCTTGACGGCCATCTCGATCCCGACCAGCTCGCCCGCCACTCGACCGGTGCGGGAAGGCGCGACCCGAGCCGCCGGGGAACGAATGACCAGCGCGAGCATGGTGCCGTCCGGAAACCGGCCGGTGTGCCGGTAGCGGTCGTACGCTCCCGGCTCCAGCAGCACCGTGTGAAAGCTCTCGCCGCCAAGCTCGGCCTCGGCCACCGAGTAGCCGAGGCCGAGGGAGGAACCGACGGCGACCCACCGCTCCACGCCCTCGGGGAGGAGGAGCTCGCCCTCGGGCGTGTAGCGCGGGCCGGTCCCATCGGGGGCCGTCCAGATCAACGCGGCGGCGGCAACCACCGCCACCCCCACTAGGAGACGCAACACGCGTTTGACTCCCGCGCCGGTCTGGCGCCGTACGGAGGAAAGGTCGCGGCCACTGACCCCTTGCTCAACAAGGGGTCGAGCGCTAGAATACCTCAGTCACTTAGGTATCGCAACAGGGAGGCACTCTTGGCGGGCAGCGACCTCTTCGTCGGCACGCTCGACGTCCTCATCCTCAAGGCCCTGAGCTGGGGCCCCATGCACGGCTACGGCATCGGCCGCTGGATCCGGCAGACCACGGAGGATGCCCTCACGATTCAGGAGGGCGCGCTCTATCCCGCGCTGCACCGCCTGCAGCGCAAGGGGTGGCTGGAAGAGGAGTGGGGTCTCACCGACACGGGGCGCGAGGCCAAGTACTACAAGCTCAGTCCGGCCGGCCGGCGCCAGCTCCGCACGGAGATCGCCCGCTGGCAGAGCTACGCCCGCGCCGTCACCGCCGCCCTGGACGCGGCGCCGGCATGATCCCCCGGCCAATGCGCCGATTCTTCCGATTGTCGGCCTCGCTGCCGGACGTCGCCCGGGACGTCCACAGCGAGATCGAATTCCACCTGGACATGCGAACGCGGGAGCTGGTCGAAGCCGGGTACAGCCCCACTGCGGCGCGGGCCGCGGCGGTCGAGGCCTTCGGCGACGTGGCGGCGATCGAGGCCGATTGCCGCGGCGCCGCCCGCCGGACCGTCCGAACCGAGGCGAGGAGAGCGACGATGATGGGTCTCACCCAGGATCTCCGCTACGCCGTTCGCACGCTCAAGCACAGCCCCGGCTACACGCTCATCGCGCTGCTCACGCTGGCGCTCGGGATCGGGGCCAACACCGCCATCTTCAGCATGATCCGTGGCGTGCTGCTGCGGCCGCTGCCGTACCGCGAGGGCGAGCGGCTCGTCTTTCTCGAGCAGCCCGCCTCGCTCGCGGGGGTACAGGACGCCCGCTTCTCGGTGCCCGAGCTCGGCGACTATCGGTCGCAGAGCCGATCGCTCGAAGGCATCGTCGAGTATCACTCGATGCCCTTCATCCTCCTGGGCGACGGCGAGCCGAGCCGGGTCCAGACCGGCGTGGTTTCCGCCAACTTCTTCGACGTCCTCGGCGTGACTCCTCACCTCGGTCGCGCCTTCCGCGAGGGCGAGGATCAGGCGGGAGCCAACCCGGTGCTCATGCTGAGCTACGGCTACTGGATGAACCAGCTCGGCGGGGACCCGGCGGTCATCGGCCGCACCTTCGAGATGAACGACCGGATCCACACCGTGATCGGCGTCCTCCCGCCGGTGCCGCAGTACCCCGGCGAGAACGACGTCTACATGCCGGCGTCTTCCTGCCCCTTCCGCATGGACCCGACCACCCGAGGAGGGCCGCACCGCTCGGATGCTCACCCTGTTCGGCCGGCTCGCTCCCGGTCAGACGGTCCAGGGGGCCAACACGGAGTTCGAGGCGATCGCCGCCAGGCTCCGCGCCCAGTATCCGCAGGCGTATCCGTCGGGCCAGGGCTTTTCCGTCCGGCTGGCCTCACTGCAGGAGGAGATGGGCCGCCGCGCGCGGCCGACGCTCCTCCTGCTGCTCGGCACGGCGGGGTTCGTCCTCCTCATCGCCTGCGCCAACGTGGCAAACCTGACACTCGCGCGGCTCATGCGCCGCGAGCGCGAGCTTGCGCTCCGGGCGGCGCTCGGTGCCGACCGCGGTCGCCTCATCCGTCAGCTCTTTGCTGAAGGCGGCCTGCTGGCGCTCGCCGGAGGCGTCCTGGGGCTCGGGCTCGCCGCGGGCGCGATGGGGCTGCTGACCGCCTTTGCCGCCCGGTTTACGCCGAGGGCGAGCGAGATCTCGCTGGACGGCTCTGTGCTTCTCTTCACCCTTGTCGTCTCGCTGGTCACCGGCCTCGCGTTCGCCCTGTTGCCTGCCCTTCCGGCCAAAGTCAATCTCGTCGCTGCGCTCCGCGATGGAGGCGCCGCCACCAGCGGTGGCCGCACCTCGCGCGCCCGCTCCGCGCTCGTGGTGGCCCAGGTCGCGGTCTCGGTGGTGCTCCTGGTCGGCGCCGGCCTCATGCTGCGGAGCCTCATCGCCCTGCAACGGGTGGATCCGGGGTTCAATCCGGAGCGGGTTCTCACCATGACGTTGGACCTGAACTGGTCGCGCTATACCACGCCCGATCTCATCCGGGGCTTTCACGAGCGACTGCTCACGCGCCTGGAGTCGAAGCCGGGCGTCGTCGCGGCTGCCTCCACCCTGGTCTTTCCCCTGGGATCCAGCCGCACGCTGGGCTTCGAGTTCGAGATCGAGGGACGGCCCCGGGACCCGCAGGTGACATTGCCGCAGGGGGACTTCCGTAGCGTCACCCCGGATTACTTCCGGACGCTCGGCATTCCGCTGGCCGCGGGCCGGATTTTCACTTCGACGGACGGCGCGACCTCGCCTCAGGTGGCCATCGTGAATCGGGCGCTGGCTCGGCACTACTGGGGTGAGGAGAGCCCGCTGGGCCGGCGGATCTCCGCCGACAGCGGCAAGACCTGGATCACGGTCGTCGGCGTGGTGGGCGACGTTCGCCACTACGGGCTGGATCGGGATCCGACGGACGAGCTCTACACGCCGTTCGCCCAGGTGCCGATCCGGGAGGGCTCGCTGCTCGTGAGGACGACGGGTGATCCCCATGCCGCGGCAAGCATCGTCCAGGAGGAGATCAAGGCCATCGACCCGGATCAGCCCATTGCCAACGTGGAGTCGCTCGAGGAGCTGCGGGGAGAGTCGCTCGCTTCTCCCCGACTCACTGCGTCCCTCCTCGCGATGTTCGCCATGCTTGCGCTCCTCATCACGGGCGCGGGACTGGCGGGAGTCGTTGCGTTCTCCGTGAGCCAGCGTACGCAGGAGATCGGTGTTCGCATGGCGCTGGGCGCCGAGCGGAGCGAGGTACTGTCCATGGTGCTGGGCGAGGGTATGCGACTGGTGCTGGCCGGTCTCGTGCTCGGTGTGGCAGGGGCGCTGGCCGCCACGCGGCTGATGTCCGGGCTCCTGTACGGCGTCGAGGCGACCGACCCCGTGACGTTCCTGGCGGTGTCAGCCGTATTGGTCACGGTGGCGGTGGCAGCCTGTTTGGTCCCAGCCCGACGGGCCACCACCGTGGACCCCATGGTGGCGCTCCGGACGGCGTAACCGGCGGTCGCCTTTCGGCACCTATGTAACACTTGTCACAGATTCCAGGTCCGACACCCCCCATTTTGGCCCATTGGTGGACCATTTCGGGGGGGTGATGACTCAGACCGGCGCAGCCCACAGTACGCGCGGCCTACGCGCGGCACCCGCCGTTTTCGGGCGGTGGGCCGATCGCTTGGCCGAGGAGCAGTGGGCGCGGCTCGGCCGGACCGTGCCCGGCGTCCTGCTCACCATCGCGATCGTGGTCGTTTTCGACGTGCTCGCCCGGCACGGCATGCCGGTCGTCCAGCCGTTTCCCATTCTGCTGCTCAGCGTTGCCATCAGCGCCTACCGGGGGGGCACCAACCCCGGTCTGATCAGCGCGGTCATCGCCGAACTGTATGCGGTCCACTTCCTGGCCCGGACCTCGGGGGACCTCCACTACACCCAGGCCAATGCATACAGCCTCGTGCTGATGGGCACCGCGGCCGGCGGGATCGCCGTTCTCATCGGGCACCTCAGGACGGTGGCCGATCGCGCGCGCGAGACCACCCGCGTATGGGAGCAGGCCGAAGCGCTGGACCGCCGGCTCTCCTTCTTCGCCCATGTCAGCGCGACGCTGGCCTCGACCCTCGACTACGAAGCCACCATGCGGGGGCTGGCCCGGTCGGCCGTACCGACGATGGGTGACTGGTGCGCGGTACACCTCACGGGGAACGATGGTGGAATGCAGTTCGTCAGTGGCGCGCACCGGGATCCGGCGCGCGACCTCCTGGTGCGCGCCCTCTGCGAATACGGAGAGCGGCAGATTCCCTTTGCGGAGCCAGGTGATGAACCGCGGTTGCTCGAGATCACCGACGATCTGCTGCGCGAGCGGGCGCAGGATGCGGAGGAGCTCAAGGTGTACCGCGCGCTCGGGCCGATCGACGTCATTCAGGCACCGATACGCGCCCGTGGACGGACGGCAGGTGTCATCACCCTCGTCACGGCCAGAGAGTCGGGCCGGCGCTTCTCCGAGTCCGACCTGCAGTTCTCCCGTGAGCTGGCCCAGCGCGCCTCGCTCGCCGTGGAGAACGCGCGGCTGTACCGGGAAGCCCAGGAAGCGGACCGCCGGTACCGGCTTCTGTTCGAGGCGAACCCGCAACCGATGTGGGTCTTCGATGTGGACACCCTGGCCTTCCTCGCGGTGAACGACGCGGCCGTCCGGCAGTACGGCTATTCCCGCGATGAGTTCCTGGGCATGTCCATCATGGACATCCGGCCCCCGGACGACCTGCCGGGACGCCCGCCGGGTGTGGAAGGGAGCCCGCACCGGGAAGGCGTCGCGCTCATCCAGCATCAACGGAAGGACGGCTCCGTCGTGGACATGGAGCTGATTTCCCACGCGCTCGAGCTCGATGGCCGCCGGGCGCGCCTGGTCCTCGCGACCGACACCAGCGACAGAACGCGTACGCGGGCAGCACTGCACCAGAGTGAAGAACAGCTCAGGCGCGCCCAGCGGATGGATATGGTGGGGCGGCTCGCGAATGGCGTGGCCCACGACTTCAACAATGTGCTGACCACGATCCGCGGCTTCAGCGAGATGTTGCTCAATGAGCTGCCGGGCGATGACCGTCAGCGGGCCGATGTGGAGCAGATCCGGAAGGCGGCGGACCGCGGCGCCCTGCTCACGCGACAACTCCTCGCGTTCGGCACCAGCCAGGCGCTCGAGCCGAAGGTCCTGGCGCTCGACAGCGTGATCGGCGGTCTCGAAGGACTGATTCGCCGGCTGCTGGGCGAGGATATCCGCCTGGAGATTCGCCTGGCGCCGGAGGTCGGGGGGGTGCGGATCGATCCCGGCCAGCTGGAGCAGGTCGTGGTCAGCCTCCTCCTCAACGCCCGAGACGCGATGCCATCCGGCGGAACTATCCGCCTGCAGACCGCCGAGCGGCAAATTCCCACTACGGCCCGCGGCCGCCATATCCGACCCGGACGGTACGTGGTACTGGCCGTCAGCGACACCGGCGCGGGGATGGATCCCGAGGCGATGGCACACGTCTTCGAGACACCAAGCGGCCAGCGCTCCGGCCTGGGTCTCTTCATCGTGCACGGGATCGTCCGCAGAAACGGTGGCGCGGTGCGGATCTCGAGCGAGCCGGGTCGAGGCACCATCGTCAAGGTCTACCTGCCGCGGGTGGAACCGGAGCCGATCGAGGACACGAGCGCCCAGCTGCGCGGGAACGAGACCATCCTGGTGGTCGAGGACGAAGAGGGAGTTCGGGAACTGCTGCGGAAGGTCCTGATGGAGCACGGACACACCGTGCTGGAGGCCCGGCACGGCAAGGACGCCTTGATGGTGGCCGAGCGCTATGAACGCCCGATCCAACTGCTGGTGACGGATGTCGTGATGCCAGAGATGGGCGGCGCGGAGTTGGCCCGGCGGATGACGGAGCAGCGGCCGGAGACGAAGGTCCTCTACGTATCCGGCTACACCAACGACGAGATTGTGCGACGGGGGATCTGCAACTTCGGCCCGATCTTCGTCCAGAAGCCGTTCACGCCCGAAGACCTGATGCTGCGAGTCCGAGGAGTGCTCGACTCGACTGCGGCGGCCGCTACCTGACCCTGGGCCGCAGGTTGCGCAGCGCCTCTCCGCCGATTTCTCCGTGCAGCGCCAGCCCGATCTCCCCCACGGACCACTGCGTCGCACCGGAAGGCCAGGTCTGGCCCGGCCGGATCCGCTGCTGATCCAGGAGGATCATCCTGCCCTGGGTGTCCTGATAGACCACTCGCACCGCCGGGCGAGCGTCGTCCGCTCCAGGCGACTGGCTTCCCTGCACCAGCCCCATGAACTGCGCGCCCAATCCTTCGATGACATGGACCGGTCGGCCAAGCTGTCGGGCCGCCTCGTCGAGGCCGATCCGGAGGTAGATCGCCGAGCGCTGCTCGAGTGTAGGCGGTGGCGGTGGCGGGGCCGCGACCTGCTGAAGTGCTCCGGCCGCGGCGGCCTGACGCGGGGCGTCACGCCGAGAGCGATCAAGCGCTGCGGTAGCGGCCGCAGCCCGCTCGCGGCGACGTTGAGCGTCCAGCTGCGCCAGCGCCTCGGCCGCCTCGGCCCGAATATCCTCCTGGCTCTGCACGGTCTCTGCCGACCCATCAAGCTCAGCCGGCGGCGGCGTATCGGATCGCTCCTCCTCGCTGACCGCTTTGGCCAGGGTGCTCTCGGCCGGTGCCGCCGGCGGGGCCGCGGCCCGCGCAACCTTCGCCTCAGGCTTCTTTGGTGCCGGGGTCGTGGGCTTCACCGGCGCGGTGTTCGCGGCCTTGTCGGCGGTGGTCTCCGCCATCAAGAGGCTTTCCGCCTCGGTCATCTCATCCCGGCTCACGACCCAGTTCGGCTCGTCGGTATCCGCCGTCCGCATGGCGGGTGAGCCCACCGGCTCGGAGTTCTTGCGCGCCTCACTGGCGAGGAATCCGGCGCCCACTGCCACGAAGAGGACAGCCGCCCATTTCGCCGCGGTCATCCAGCGGCGCCGCCGCCCGGGCCAATCGTTCTGCTCGGGTAGGATGACGACCTGCGGAATCCCGACGTTGGTGACGGGTTTGGCCTCGATCCGGCGCTGCTTCGCGCCCGGCGGTACAGCCGGCGGGGGCGCCGGAGCTGCGGCAGCGCGTGGAGCCTCCTGCTCCTGCATGCCTTTCAGCGCGCCGGGAAATTGCACGGACGCCACCAGTCGATCAGCCTCGCCGTAGACGTCCTTCGCTGCCTGGAACCGGGAGTCACACGCGGTGCAGCTGCCGAGGTGGGCCTGGATCTCCCGTACCTCGTGAAGGTCCAGCTCCCCATCGAGGAGTGCGTGCAGCGTGCCTTCGTCAAGATGCGACATGCTTCCCTCGTTCCTGCTCTCGATATGCTTCCACCAGCCGCCGCCGTGCCCGCGCCAGGGTGGTGCCGACCGCTCCCTTGGCCAAGCCTAGCGTGGCGGCGATCTCGTCGTAGTTGAACCCTTCGGCTTTGAGCAGCAAGGCCTCCCGATCCCGTTCCTTCAGGGTTGCCAGCGCCGCCCGGACCCTGGCCGTGTCCTCGTTGCGCTCGAAATCCGAGTCCGGCCTCGAGGTGGAAGGATCGGACTCGTTACGGAGCAGCTCGAGCCGTCGTCCGCGAGTGGAAGCCCTGCGCCCGTCCTCGCGGACCAGGTTGAGTGCTACCGCGAACAGCCAGGGCCTCGGATTGTCCGGGGGCGCGGACACCGCCCGGGCAAACGTCTCCTGGGCGAGATCTTCGGCACGATCACGATCTCCCGTCCGCCGGTAGATCATCCGGACAAGAGACTCATAGTACAGGTTGAATAGCTGCGTGAGATCGGCCGTCATGCCACCGTCGTGTCGCGGATTCGACTCCGAAATCCGGCATCCCAAAATCGTTTGCCGGTCGGTAGATAGATGGCGTTCTTCAGCAACATTCACACCATCCTCTACCATAAGAAGCCCCGCAAGGACGCACAGTGACGCAGATCCTATTGGCCCTCATCGGAAGCGTCCAGACCCCCCGCGGCACGCCCCTGGGCAGACGGCAGCCAAGTGGATCAGTCCGAAGGAGTTGATGCCTCGCAAGCCGGTCCGGACGCAGGATAGGAGATGCGCGTAAGGGGGGAAGTGACACGCCGAAGCCGTCCCTGGCACGGATCACTTTGAAGGACAAGAAGATAACCTATTGGGTATGGGGCGGGTGGCTCGCGGCCGGTCGGCGACTCGTGGGAGAGGACGGCGCCCCGCAAGCGCTCTCCTCGGCCGGGCGCGCCCGGAGAGCCGGCCGCAGCGGTGCGCCGCGCTGGCGCTGCCCCTCGTGATGCGCCTCACAAGTCACGCTGCTGCTTGGGCCTATAGTTGATTGCCCGGGCCGATCAGACAACGCTATGGCTCGGCGCTCAACGCTAGGAGTAATCGTGGATGTGCCGGAGACTCTCCTCACCCCGGATCGGCTGACACTGATCGCGGAGTTCGGCAACGCCCTCGCAGAGGTCCGCGAGGTCGATGCCGTACTCAGCACGGCGGCGCGCGCCGCGCTCGGCGGGATGGCTGACCTGTCGGTGCTGGTCGTGGACACCCAGGGTGACGGCCTGAAGCTCGAGGTCGGTCAGCAGGTACCTGAGCGTCAACAGAGTGCGCGAGAGCGGATCGCAGGGGAGCTGGATGGCTTGCGCCGGCTCGCGCTGAGCGAGGCTCGAAGCGGCCGCCGATTCCGCTGGATCCCATCCGTCGACAGCCGGACGGCGCGCTTCTCTACCCGGGCCAACCCGCGGCTGCTTCGCCTGCTCGACGACCTCCACGTCCGTTCGTTGATCGTCATGGCCCTGCGCACCGGAGGGCAGACGATCGGGGCCATGGCCTTGGCCCGAACTACTTCAAGCATCCCGTTCAGCTCCGCCGACCTCGGCGTAGCCCAGGTGCTCGCCCGGCGGGTCGCGGTGGCGGTGGAAACGGCACGACTTCACCGCGCGATCGGTGAGGCGGAGCGTCGCCATACGCGCCTGGAGGACGCCCTTCGGAAATGGTCCCGCGTATTCGATCTCGCCGGATGGGGGGCTGCGGTCGTGGACGCCGCGGACCGTCGCATCGAGATGGTGAACCCCGCGTTCGCCCGCATGCACGGGTACGCCAATCCAGATGAGCTCACCGGCTGGCTCTTCGACGATCTCCTGGCCGCGGAGGGCCGCGAGGCCGATCCGTGGGGGCCCGCGTCCGAAGGTAGAGAAACCACCTACGAGTCGGTGCATCGCCGCCTCGATGGGGAATTCTTGCCGGTTCTGGTCAACGTGACTCCACTGGACGGCGCGGGCGAGCGCGGGTCGTACGTCATCACGGTCCAGGATCTCTCCGGGCTCAAGCGAGCGGAGGAGCGGCTCCGCCGGGCCCAGCGCATGGAGGCCGTGGGGCGACTCGCGGGCGGCGTGGCTCATGAAGTGAACAACATGATGACCATCATCCTCGGGTTCAGCGACCTGCTGAGCCGGGCGCCCGACTTCGCGGACTCGCGCCGACGAGACGTGGATGAGATCAGAAAGGCTGCCAACCGTGCCGCGCGCGTCACCCGGCAGTTGCTCGCCTTCAGCCGGCAGCAGGTGCTGCAGCCGGCGGACCTGAGCATGAATTCGGTCGTCCTGGAATTGCTGCCGGTTCTCCGGCTGCTGCTCCCCGCCAACGTCCGGGTCGAAACCGCACTGCCGCCGAACGACGCCACGGTCAGGGCGGATCGGGCGCAGCTCGAGCAGGTGCTGATCAACCTCGCTTTCAATGCCCGCGACGCCATGCCCACCGGCGGGACCATACGAGTCGGAACGGAGAGCCGGGTGCTGGAGGAGGACACCGGGCGGCGGCTCATCGGCATTCCCATTGTCGGCGGGGAATACGCCCTCGTCTCCGTGACGGATACCGGCCACGGCATGGAGCCGGATACGCTGTCGCAGGTGTTCGAGCCGTTCTTCACCACCAAGCCGGTCGGTGCCGGAACGGGTCTGGGCCTTGCCACCGTCTACGGGATCGTGAAGCAGAGTGATGGGTACGTCTGGGTGGAGAGCGTGCCCGGGCAAGGCACCACGTTCACCGTCGCTTTGCCAAGGACGAAGGCGCGTGAGGTCCTCGCAACCGTGACCGAGTCCGTGCAGCCCGAGCCATCTGGTGGGGGTACCGTGCTCGTGGTTGAGGACGAAGACGGCGTGCGCGAGCTGGCTACCAGAATCCTGCAGAGTCGCGGTTTCCGAGTGCTCCAGGCCCGGAATGCCGCCGACGCGGTCGGGGCCCTCGACGGTGCGAGCGGGCAGGTGGACGTGGTGCTCACGGATGTGGTGCTTCCCGACGTCGGCACCGACGAGCTCGCGCACCGGATGCACGGCCTCAGCCCTGACCTGCCCATCCTCTACATGTCGGCCTACGCCTGGGATGACGTGCTTCAACGCGGTCTGATCCGGAAGGAAGCCCCATTCCTCCAAAAGCCTTTCACCGCGGAGGAGCTCATGCGGGGGGTGGGGAAGGTGCTCCGGTAGCGGGTGGTGGGCCGCCGAGTCGGGGTTATTTTTCCTGAGTCGTCGCTATCGCACACCCGACCGGGTCAGGGGGCACCAAAATGCAGACCGATGCGCTGTCCGCCGCGGCCACGGCCACCGATACCTTCCCCATCAACGGCACCGACTACGTCGAGTTCTATGTCGGGAACGCCAAGCAGGCCAGCCACTTCTACCGTTCTTCCTTCGGCTTTCAGCTGATCGCCTACCGGGGCCCCGAAACCGGGGTCCGCGACCGGGCCAGCTATCTCCTGCAGCAGAACAAGATCCGGTTCGTGCTCACGACGCCGATGCGACCGGACCATCCGGCCGCGGAGCACGTCCATCGACACGGCGACGGGGTGCGGGACATTGCGCTCTGGGTGGACGACGCCCGTGATGCGTTCCGGAACGCGGTCGAGCGGGGTGCCGAGGCGGTCATGGAGCCGACCGTGCACCGGGACGACGACGGCGAGGTCGTCCTCGCAGCGATCCGGACCTATGGCGACACTATCCACACCTTGGTGGAGCGGTCGAAGTATCGAGGACTCTTCCTGCCCGGCTTTCGCCCGGTCGACCCGCGCTACCGGCCGGAGCCAGTGGGGCTGCAGCACGTGGACCACATCGTGGGCAACGTCGAGCTGGGCCGGATGAACCAGTGGGTCGGGTTCTACGAGCGCGTCATGGGATTCAAGAACCTGATCAGCTTCGACGACAAGGATATCTCCACCGAATACTCCAGCCTCATGTCGAAGGTGGTCTCCAGCGGCAACGAGCGGATCAAGTTTCCCATCAACGAGCCCGCCGAAGGGCGCAAGAAGTCGCAGATCGACGAGTACCTGGAGTTCTACAACGGCCCGGGAGCGCAGCATCTCGCGCTCGCGACCAACGATATCATCTCGACGGTCACCAGCCTCCGGGACCGCGGCGTCGATTTCCTGACCGTGCCCACGACCTATTACGGCGATCTGCAGGACCGGGTGGGCAAGATCGACGAGCCGGTCTCCACCCTGCAGGAGCTCGGCATCCTGGTGGACCGGGATCCCGACGGCTACCTGCTGCAGATCTTCACCAAGCCGGTGGAAGACCGGCCCACGCTCTTCTATGAGATCATCCAGCGCAAGGGCGCGCGCAGCTTCGGCAAAGGAAACTTCAAGGCGCTGTTCGAGGCGATCGAGCGGGAGCAGGCGTTGAGAGGAAACCTGTAAGCACGCCTGACGCAGTCACTGGAGAAATCGCATGCCCATTTACCACACAGTCGGCCAGATCCCGAAGAAGCGCCACATCGCGTTCCGCAAGCCGGATGGCGGGATCTATGCCGAAGAGCTGATGGGGCACGAGGGGTTCACCGGAACCTCGGCGCTGCTCTACCACGTGCACCCGCCCACCACCGTCAAATCGGCGCGACGGCTGCGTGAAGTGAAGTACGAGGCCGATCCCGATCAGACGCTGCGCCACCGTCACTTCCGGACGTCGCAGGTGAAGAAGGGCGGCAGCCCGACGCTCGATCGCATCCCGCTCCTGTTCAACCAGGACATCGCGATGCTGTATGTCGAGCCGGACGAGAACGACGCCCACTTCTACCGCAACGCGCAGGCCGACGAGCTGGTGTACGTCAGCAAGGGCAGCGGGACCCTGGAGACGGTGTTCGGCGATCTGCCGTATCGCGAGGGCGACTACCTCGTCATCCACCGCGGCATCATGCATCGCTGGCGGCTCGATCTCGCCGGCGAGCCGACCAAGCTGCTGGTGATGGAGAGCCGGGGCCACGTCCGCTGGCCCAAGCGCTACCGGAACGAGTTCGGGCAGCTCATCGAGGGCGCGCCCTACAGCGAGCGCGACATCCGGCGGCCGACCCAGCTCCGCACCCACGACGAGAAGGGCGACTTCCCGATCCTGGTGAAGCAATACGACGGCCTGAACGAGATCATCCTCGACCACCATCCGTTCGACGTCGTCGGGTGGGACGGCTACTTCTACCCCTGGGCGTTCAACATCAACGATTTCGAGCCGATCGTCGGCCGGGTCCACCAGCCACCGCCGGTGCATCAGACCTTTCAGGGCGACGGGTTCGTGGTCTGCAGCTTCTGCCCCCGGCCGTACGACTTCCATCCCGAGGCCGTGCCCGCGCCGTACAATCACAGCAACGTGGATTCGGACGAGGTGCTGTACTATGCCTCGAGCGAGTTCATGAGCCGGAAGGGGATCGAGTTCGGCAGCATCACCCATCACCCGGACGGCATCCCGCACGGACCGCATCCGGGCCGGGCCGAGGCGAGCATCGGGGCGAAGTACACGGAGGAGCTGGCAGTCATGATGGACAGCTTCCGGCCACTCAAGGTCGCCAAGGCGGCACTGCCGATCGAGGACCCGAACTACCACAAGTCGTGGATCGACGCGCAGCACGCGCAATTCAATCCGCCCACCACGTGATCGCAGCAGGGCAGCGGGGCCGCCGGGTGGCGCGGCAGTCCCGCTGCCGATGACCGAACCGCTGTGGTCGCCGAGCCCGGATCGAGTTCGGCGCGCCAATCTCACCGCATTCCTGCAGCGCGTTCGCGACCGCCGTCCGGCCGGCGCCGGAGCGGTGGAGGACTTTCCTTCCTTATATAGGTGGTCCATTGATCGGCCCGACGCATTCTGGGCCGAGCTCTGGTTGTTCTGCCGCGTGGTGGCCGAGGGCCGTTCCGGCCCGACTCCCTGGGACGACGTGGTGGTGGGGCTCGACCGGATGGCGCCTCCGGACCCAACGCTCGGTCCGCGTTGGTTCACCGGCGTCCGGCTCAATTTCGCCGAGAATCTGCTTCGCTTCGACGACGATCGAGACGCGCTGGTGTTCTGGAACGAGCGGGGCCGCCAGCGCACGGTGACTTACCGTCAGCTCGTCGCGGCCGTCGGCCGGGTTTCAGGCGCGCTCAGGGCACACGGGGTGCGGGCGGGCGACCGAGTTGCGGGCTTTCTTCCCAACCTGCCCGAGACCGTCATCGCGATGCTGGGCGCCGCGAGCGTCGGCGCGATCTGGTCCTCCTGCTCGCCGGATTTCGGCGCCGGCGGCGTCCTCGACCGCTTCGGCCAGATCCGTCCACGTATTCTCATCGCGGCTGATGGCTACCGGTACGCCGGGAAAGAGATCGACTGCCTGGAACGGGTTCGCGAGGTTCGGGAGCAAATTCCTGAGATCGAGCGCGTCGTGGTTGTGCCATATCTCGCGGATCGTCCGCGGCTCACCGGTGTCCCCGGGGCGGTCCTCTGGCAGGATTGGCTCGCCGAGAGTCCGGGCGAGGCGCGGTTCGATCGCCTCCCGTTCGATCATCCCCTCTACATCATGTACTCCTCCGGCACCACCGGGCTCCCCAAGTGCATGGTCCACGGCGCCGGCGGCACCCTGCTGCAACACCTGAAGGAGCTGGTGCTTCACACCGATCTCACCCGTGACGACCGGATCTTCTACTTCACCACCTGCGGCTGGATGATGTGGAACTGGCTGGTGTCCTCGCTGGCGGTGGGAGCGACGGTGGTGCTGTACGACGGCGCGCCGCTCGCGCCGCCGACCATTCTGTGGGACATGGCCGAGGGCGAGCGGGTGACGGTGTTCGGCACCAGCGCCAAATACCTGGCGCTCGCCGAGAAGGAGGGGCTGGAGCCGGCGCGCAGCCACGATCTCGGCGCGCTGCGAGCCATCCTGTCCACCGGGAGTCCGCTCGCGGCGCACAGCTACGACTACGTGTACGGCAGTGTGAAGCGCGACCTCCACCTCGCCAGCATCAGCGGCGGCACGGACATCATCTCCTGCTTCGCGCTGGGCAACCCGACGGGGCCGGTCTGGCGAGGCGAGCTCCAGACGCGGGGGCTCGGCATGGCGGTGGAGATATTCGATCCGGAAGGAAAACCGATACGGGAGCGCGAAGGAGAGTTGGTATGCACGCGCCCGTTTCCCAGCATGCCCGTGAGCTTCTGGAACGATCCCGACGGTGCCAAGTATCGCTCGGCCTACTTCAGCCACTATCCCAATGTCTGGCGCCACGGCGACTGGGCCCGGCTGACGGAGCATGACGGCCTCGTCATCCTGGGCCGCAGCGACGCGACGCTCAACCCCGGCGGCGTCCGGATCGGGACCGCGGAGATCTACCGCCAGGTCGAGCAGCTGCCCGAGGTGGTCGAGAGTCTCGTGGTCGGCCAGGAGTGGCAGGGCGACGTCCGCATCGTGTTGTTTGTGCGGCTTCGGGAAGGGTTGTCGCTGGACGACGCCCTGGCGGAGCGGATCCGGCGCCGCATCCGCGAGCAGACCAGTCCCCACCACGTTCCGCGCAAGATTCTGCAGGTCCCGGACATTCCGCGGACGATCAGCGGAAAGATCACCGAGCTGGCGGTGCGCGAGGTGATCCATGGACGTAACGTCACGAATGTGGACGCGATGGCGAATCCCGGTGCGCTGGAGTGGTTCCGGGGGAGGGAAGAGCTCAAAAGCTAGCTGTGGATTTGCCCCAGCGCCGTCGCGGCTAAATGCTTTGTATGACAAGAATTAAGAGCGCCCGCACGTGCCGCTGTCCTATCCCCACACTCGAAGTGTGACGTATGACCTATCGCCGCGTCCCAGTGTTGGCCTATACTTGCCCCGCTGAATTTGAGAAGTATTGCCCGCGGCGAGACTACAATCAGGCGGCAGCGCCCTGAGCGGGCAGGGCACCGGCGCCTATTTGGGAGAGTCTACATGAAGACGATCTGGATGCTGGCTGCCGCGGCTACGCTAGTCGCGTGCGGCGGCCGAGGCGAGGATGACATGGGTGCGGCGCCCGATCGCGGCGATACGACTGCGGTCACGACCGGTGCCGATACCAGCGTCACGACCGGTGTTGATACCAGCATGGTGCAGGCGCCGGCCGATACCGCGTTGGCTCCGACCACCCCGACCGATAGCACCGCGCTTCGGGGGGCTACGATCCCGGTGACCCCGAGTGACTCCGGCACCGGTGCCGGTGTGGACACCACGGGTGGCTACGGCAACCCGCCGGCGGCCGTCGACTCGACGGGCACCTCGAACATTCCGAGCGATACACGGAGTGGCCGGTGTGACGCCGGACAGCGGCTATGCGCCGACGCCGAGCGTGGACACGACCTCCGCTCGCTAAGCAGACCGGCAGGACAGGATGAAGGACCGGGCCCCGGACTCTTCCGGGGCCTTCTTCATTGCACTACAATCCGCCCGTGCCAACCGTCACGGTCACTCGCACTTTCCTCGAAATGCATTCGCCTTCCGATCTGCGTCCGGCCGAGCGCCCGGCGTCCGCTCCTCGGATCGATCGGGTGGAGGAGTGCCCGCCGTCGTTCTTCCGGTATCTCTATGCCGAGGTAGGGCGGGCGTATCACTGGACGGACCGGCTCAGCTGGAGCGAAGACAAGGTGCGCCGTCATCTGGCCGACCCGGCCGTTTCGCTCTGGGTCCTGACCTGGCTCGGTGCGCCGGCCGGATATTTCGAGTTGAGTCAGCGGGAGGACGCGGTGGAGATCGCCTACTTCGGCCTGCTGCCGGAGTTTCTGGGAAGGGGATGGGGGAAGTTTCTCTTGACCGAGGCAGTGCGTACGGCGTGGAGTCTCGGTCCGGCAAGAGTCTGGCTGCATACCTGCACGCTGGATCATCCCGCGGCGCTGCCGAACTATGTCGGCCGAGGCTTCAAGCCGGTGCGGACGGAGACCTACAGCGTCGAGATGCCCGCCTCGGCGTGAACTCGCGCCCGTGAGAGCAGTCACCGACTCCGCGGGGGCGAGTGGCCACTTTCGGACATGACTGCAAGCCCCTCCCCGGCCCGTCAGGCGCGGCGCGACCAACGTCCGCGTCAGATGGGGTGGCGCAGCCGCGACATCCTGCGGGCTACGCTGATCGTCGCCGGAGTGTACATCGCGATGCAGGCCCTATGGGTGGGACGCTCCGTGTTCCTCCTGGGGTTCTTCGGCGTGCTGATCGGGCTCACCCTGTCCGCGGGAGTCGACCGCCTGCAGCGCTATCGCGTCCCGCGCGGCCTCGGGGCGGCGATGCTCGTGGTGGCGGTGGTAGCGGCACTCGTAGGGCTCGGCTTTCTCACGGCGCCCCAGATCAGCAGCCAGATGCGCGAGGTTCGGGACCAGCTCCCGCAGGCCGTGAACGAAGTGCGAGGGTGGGTGGATCGTCGGGTCGGCGGAATCAGTGAGATTCTCGAGCCCGATACGACCGCAGGGCGCGGTGAATCCAAGCCAGCAGACGGCGAGAAAGCCGGAGCCCAAAAGCCCGCCCCGAGTCTCGGCCAGGGGCTGACTCAGCAGCTCAGCAGCGGCGCAAAGGCGTTCTTCACGGTCTTCTCGTCCACGCTGTCGGCGCTGGCCGGCCTCATCGTCATGGTGTTCATCGCGATCTTCGTCGCCAGCGAGCCCGACCTCTATCATCGCGGTCTGATGCACCTGTTCCCCCACGAGGCGCGAGCCAGGGCGGGGGAGGTGCTCAGCGCCACTGCGACGACGCTGCGCCGCTGGCTGCTGATGCAGTTCATCGCAATGATCGCGATCGGAATCGTGACGACTCTCGCACTGACGGCGCTGGGCGTGCGAGGCGCGATCGCGCTTGGAATTCTCGCCGGACTGTTCGAATTCATCCCCTACGTCGGGCCCATCCTGTCCGCGGTGCCGGCCGTGGGTATGGCGCTTCTGGATAGTCCGGAAAAGGCGCTATACGTCGTCATCGCCTACACCGCGATCCAGCAGCTCGAAGGATTGGTCCTCCAGCCCCTGCTGATGAAGGAGGGGCTCGAGATTCCGCCGGTACTGACGATCCTGAGCCAGGGGCTCTTCTCGATCCTGTTCGGCTTCCTCGGACTCCTGCTCGCCGTGCCACTGGTCGCGTCGGTGATGATTCCGGTCAAGATGCTGTACGTGCGAGACGTGGTGGGCGACGAGGTGTCGGTTCCAGGGCAGGAAGAGGAGGTCTGACTCACAGCCCCTCTGGGGCCGAGTTACACTTCTCGGTGATCACCTCGCACAGGACCAGGGCATGGCCGATGAGCAGCAGAAGCAGGGATGGTGGCGCTCGATACCGGGCGTGTTGACGGCCGGCACGGGGTTCCTGGCGGCCTTGAGCGGGCTGCTGGCCGGCCTGAACCAGATGGGAGCGTTCGATCGCCTTAAGGCTCCGGTCAGTGCCCCGGTGATCGCGGGGGTCGTCGACAGCGGGTCCACATCAACCGCCGCCGTGAAGCCCGATTCGACTCCGCCGCCGCAGGCGACCGCCCGACCACCTTCTACCCCGTCAAGACCCACTTCTACCCCGTCAAGACCCACTTCCGGCGTACCACCCGCGCCCACTGCTCCCTCTCCCGACTCGGTCCGCGCGGCCACCTCCCGCCCGACCGTGCTCCCCAGCGGTACGGTGCTCGAGCTGACTTCGCGAGAAAAGGTGTGCAGCGCCACGTCGAAGGCAGGAGACAGGATCAGTGCCAGTTTGGTCACGCCGGTCACGGTGAAGGGTGGACTCGTCTTGCCGACCGGCACCCAGGCGATCCTCCGGGTTCAGCATCCACCCGCACCGAACTTCCTCGGCATGCGGCTCGATTCCATCGTGCGGAGTGGAGACGCCGTTCCGGTGCCGAAGGCGGAGGTCCGTCTCCGCCGCGAGGTAGTCAAAGGCCAGGGCGGCGCTCCGGTCGGCGCATGCGTGCCGGCAGGCGCGAGAATCAGGGCCACGCTCCGCGCACCGATCAGGCTCCAGGGGAGCTAGCCCCAGTGCATCCCCGCTCCAAAGCCCGGCTTCAGCTCGCCGCGGCCGCCGTCCTGTTCTCAACCGGCGGTGCGGCGATCAAGGCGACTGATTTCACCGCCTGGCAGACGGCCAGCCTCCGTTCCGGCATCGCGGCGATTGCGATCTTCGGGCTCGCTGCGGAAGCCCGCCGGGGCTGGAGCCGGCGGGCGGTGATCGTGGGCGTCGCCTACGCTGCGTGCCTCACGCTGTTCGTCCTCGCCAACCGGCTCACCACGGCCGCGAACACGATCTATCTGCAGTCCACCGCACCGCTCTATCTGGCGCTGCTCGCCCCCTGGCTGCTCAAGGAACCAACACGACGCCAGGACCTGGGCTTCATGGCCGCGATCGGCCTCGGGCTCGCGCTGTTCTTTCTGGGGACCGAAACACCGGGCGCGACGGCGCCGGACCCGGTGCGAGGGAACCTCATGGCGGTGGCGAGTGGTCTGTTCTGGGCCATCACGGTGTGCGGACTGCGATGGATGGGGGCGGCGGGAGGAGCCCACGGAACAGCGGCGGCGGCGGTGACGTCCGGGAATCTCACGGCGTTCCTCGTCGCGTTGCCATTCGCGCTCCCGCTGGGCCATCACTCGCTGGTCGATTGGACCCTGGTCGCGTACCTCGGGATCTTCCAGATCGCGGTGGCGTACATCTTCGTCACCCGCGCGATAGCTCTCATCCCGGCGCTCGAAGCTTCCTTGATACTGTTGATCGAGCCGGTGCTCAACCCGGTGTGGGCATGGATCGTCCAGGGAGAGCGGCCGGGGCCGTGGGCGTTGATCGGCGGCGCCGTGATCCTCGGCGCCACGACGATCAAGGGGTGGCTGGACGCCCGGTCCGGCCGGGAGGTCGTCGCTCCTGAGCCGGAGGTACCGGTCGTCGCGCCGCGACAGCAGGCGGGATGACGGCGCTCATCGAGACCGTCCGAGTGCGGCAGGGCATCGCGCCGCTCTGGTATCTCCACCTCCGACGACTGGCCGACAGCTGTCGCGCGCTCGGCATTCCGCTCCCTGGCGAGCTGATCACGCCCGAGGGCGGGGAAGACCGGGTGCATCGCCTGGAGGTGGGACGCAGGGGATTGAAGGTGACCGAGAGACCCGTGCCGCCGGTCAAAGCCGGCGTTCGGCTGGTGCTGGCCCGTGAGCACCACCGGCCCTATCCCCACAAGACCACCGACCGCCGACAGTTCGACCGCGCGCTGGAGGAGGCGCGAGCCCGGGGCGGGGACGACGCGCTGCTCCTCACGACCGGGGGATACTTGGCCGAGACGGCGATCTGGGCGGTGTTCTGGTGGGAGGGTGACCGGGTCTGCGCGCCGCCGCTCGGGCTGGGCATCCTGCCAAGTGTCGCCAGGGCGCGGCTGGGCGAGTTGACGGGCGGGCTGCAGGAGCGAAGGGTCGGGCTCGCTGGAATCCGGGGGGCTCCGTTGTTCGTCGGCAACGCGGTGCGGGGGTTGGTTGAAGTCACCAGCCTGGATGGCGAAAAGTGCCCGTCGCATCACGCATTTGCCGCGCTGACACGGCGTTTCTGGTCTTGACCCATGCCCCCTGAACGGGATAATTTTGCGGGTTCGGAATGGGGCCGTGAGCTCCGCCGCGGTGGCTGTAGCTCAATCGGTTAGAGCACCGGACTGTGGCTCCGGGGGTTGCGGGTTCAATTCCCGTCAGCCACCCTGGTTGTTCGCACGAGGCTGGGTCCTGGTGCAGAGGTCCGTAGCTCAATTGGTAGAGCACCGGTCTCCAAAACCGGCGGTTGGGGGTTCGATTCCCTCCGGGCCTGTCGAGCGAGAGAGCAGTAGGGCAGGACTCTCGGCGGTATCGTCTAGGGGACTAGGAAGGGCCCTCTCAAGGCTCAAACACGGGTTCGAATCCCGTTACCGCTATGCGGAGCCCCAGGCGAGCGGCCCGATCGTCTATCGGTTAGGACGGCACCCTTTCAAGGTGCAGAGAGGGGTTCGACTCCCCTTGGGGCTATGACCTGCGCCGCTGGCTCAGCGGCGGCAAAGCAACGAAGAATACCGAGCCGGCAATCCATCAAGGACTGCCGGCTTTTTCTGTTTTGGGCCCGGCCGTTGTCCTGCCTACATCCGCGAAATCTTGATGTATCTCCCGATGTCCGGCAGCAGGCTGATCACCACAACTCCGACCCCGATCCCGAGCCCGATAAGCGCGGCGTCTCGCATGCGAAATCCCCCTTTCACTCGAGGCACTCCTTTCGTCATGGAGCCAGAATACGGGCTGACCCGAAAGACCGTCTGTGACCCCCGTCGCTCGCCCCCATCCGTCTCTCAGTCTAACCTGCCCGCCGGAATGAGGTAGTTTGCAGTGCCGGGCCATCACGCCGTTTTCCCGGGGTCGCCATGCCTGTTTCCGAGATCTCCGTTCTGTGGCTCACCGCCGGCTTGAGCTGCGATGGAGACACCATCGCGATGACGGCCGCCACTCAGCCGAGCCTCGAGGATCTCCTCTCCGGCGCCCTCCCATGGGCGCCCAGAATGAAGCTCTACAACCCCTTCCTGGCTCCCGAGGTAGGCGACGAGTTCGTGGATTATTTCCGCCGCGCGGCGCGCGGCGAGCTCGACCCCTTCATCCTGGTGGTGGAGGGCTCGATCCCCGACGAGACCAACAAGGCCGAAGGATATTGGGCGACGTTCGGCACCGACCCGCTGACCAAGCAGCCGATCACCACCTGCGAATGGATCGACAAGCTGGCCCCTCGGGCTTGGGCAGTTGTGGCCGCGGGGACCTGCGCGTCGTACGGTGGGATTCACGCGATGGCCGGGAACCCTACCGGTTGCATGGGTCTCCCCGACTATCTCGGCTGGGACTGGAAGTCGCCGGCGGGCATCCCGCTGGTGTGCATCCCGGGCTGTCCGGTGCAGCCGGACAACATGACGGAGACGCTGCTCTACCTCCTGCACCAGTCGACGGGCCATGCCCCCGCCATCCCGCTCGACGACTCGTTGCGTCCACGCTGGCTGTTCGAACAGACCGTCCACGAAGGCTGCGACCGGGGCGGTTACTATGAGCAGGGGGAGTTCGCCGAGGCGTATGGATCGCCGCTTTGTATCGTGAAGCTGGGCTGCTGGGGACCGGTCGTGCAGTGCAATGTCGGCAAGCGCGGCTGGATGGGTGGTGTGGGAGGCTGTCCCAACGTCGGCGGCATCTGCATCGGATGCACCATGCCGGGATTTCCCGACAAGTTCCAGCCGTTCATGGACCAGCCGCCGGGATCGCTGCTGTCCTCCGCGGCCGTGATGACCTACGGCAAGGCGATCGTGGCCTTGCGCCGCTTCACCCAGGCCTCGCTGAACAAGGAGCCATCCTGGCGTGCGGGCGGCCGACGCACGAGGGGGTGACGGCGTCGTGAATCCCGCCCAGGCCGAAAGCATACTCGAACAGCTTGCTCACGTCTTCACGCGCGAACCGCGTGAGACGCCATCCTCCTCCAGTCCGCTGTTCCCCAATCCCGAGGCCAAGTACCGGGCCCTCGTCGAGCAGCTGCCGGCCGTGGTGTTCATGGCCTATCTCGACCGCAAGATCGGTGAGGCGTACGTCAGTCCGCGCATCGAGGAGGCGATGGGCTTCTCCCAGACCGAATGGCTGGAGGATCCCGTCAGGTGGTACCACCATATCCATCCCGACGACCAGGCGCGCTGGAGCGTCGAGGCCGCCGAAATGCTGCTGACCGGCAATCCCCTCCGCTCGGCGTACCGGGTCATCGCGCGCGACGGCCGGGTCATCTGGTTCCAGTGCGAGGCCGAGAGTAGTTCGCAGCGACGACGGGCAGCCCTGGTTCATTCACGGTGTCGGGTTCGACATCACCGACCTCAAGCGGGCCGAGGCGGCGCTGCAGAGCGAGGGGAGCCTGCTCTCCGGCATCCTCGACACCGTGGGCGCGCTGGTGGCGGTCTTGAGCCCCTCGGGCGAGATCATCCGATTCAACCGGGCCTGCGAGCAACTGAGCGGCCACGCGTTCGAGGAGGTGCGCGGACGCCGGTTCTGGGAACTGTTTCCCGCGCCGGAGGAGTCGGAGCGGTGCCGGACTCACCTCGCGCGATTGCGCCCGGGGCAGGGCGGTGAAGGGTACGAGGGCGACTGGATCGCGGGGGACGGCACACGACGGCGGATCGCCTGGTCCACCACGTCGCTTCCCGGGAAGGGAGGGCAAGCGGCGCACATCATCACGACCGGCATCGACATCACGGAGCGCAAGCGGATGGAGCGCGCCCTGCTCGAGATCAGCGCGCGGGAGCAGCGGAAGATCGGGCAGGATCTCCACGACGGCCTGGGCCAGCACCTCACCGGCATCGCGTTCATGAGCAAGGTGCTGGCGCAGCAGTTGGCCGGGGAGGGCACCGCGCAGGCGGAGCAGGCCCGCAAGATCGTGCGGTTGGTGAACGAGGCGATCGACAAGACACGGCAGCTCGCCCGCGGGCTCCTGCCGGTATTCTCGGAGGCCGACGGCCTCATGTCGGCGCTCAAGCAGTGGGCCGACGAGGTCGAGGACCTGTTCCACATCTCCTGCCGCTTCGAGTGCCCCGAGCCGATCCTGATTCGGGATATCGGGCTGGCGACGCACCTGTATCACATCGCCCAGGAGGCGGTCAACAACGCGCTCAAGCACGGCAGTCCCAGCAGCATCCAGCTCTCGCTGGGCCGTGAGAACGGGGCCGGCATCCTGACGGTCGAGGATGACGGCGTCGGGCTCAGCGAGCCTCGGCTCCCGCATCCCGGGCTCGGGCTTCGGATCATGAGCTATCGGGCCAGCATGGTGGGCGGGACGCTGGAGGTTCGCCGGGGCGCGACCTGCGGAACGGTGGTGTGCTGCCGGTTTCCGGTGCAGAATTGACGCAGGAGGCTCGACGCATGGCGCAGAACGCAACCACCACCGGGGCCCCGGCCGGCAGGAGACACCGGGTGTTCGTGGTGGACGACCACCCGATCGTACGGCAGGGACTCGCGCTCCTGATCGACCAGGAGCCTGACCTCGTGGTGTGCGGCGCGGCCGAGGAGGCGGAGTCGGCCCTCGCGGCGATCGGAGCCTCGCGGCCCGATGTCCTCGTGCTCGATATTTCCCTCCCGGGTCCGGACGGGATCGATCTGCTCAAGACGATCCGCTCAACCGACCCCACCCTCCCCATCCTGGTCCTCTCGATGCACGACGAGGCGACGTACGCCGAGCGGGCGCTCCGGGCGGGGGCCAACGGCTACATCATGAAGCAGGAGGCCACCGAGAACGTGCTCGTGGCGCTGCGCCGGATCCTCCGCCAGGAGGTCTATCTGAGCGACCGGATCGCGAACAGAATGCTCCGCCAGCTGGTCTCTCACGGGGGACGCGGAGCATCCGAGGCGCCGATTGCCCGCCTCAGCGACCGGGAGCTCGAGGTGTTCCGCCTGATCGGTGCCGGACTCGGCACGCGACAGATCGCCGACGAGTTGCGAATCAGTATCAAGACGGTGGAATCCTACCAGGCCCATATCAAGGAAAAGCTCGAGCTGCAGAGCTCGCGCGACCTGGTGCAGAGAGCCATCGAGTGGAGGATGAACGAGTTGAACGAAAGGAAGGAGCCGGTCGAGTAGCGCATCGCTTCCGTACATCGGGGATTCCCCGATACCCGCCGTAGGAAGTTCTCCCATACCACAATCGGAACGCACCCGCTGGCGAGCCGCAGCGCGAGATGGTACTCAGTGGCGGCGAATTCTGTCCGCGACACAGTAAGCCTTCTCCGCGTCGATCGCAGCCTGGTAAGGAGCGTCTATGACTGCAACAGCGCCCTACGGCCGGAAGACCCAGCGGCCGTCGCCGGTGCCGGACATCCACATCCTCTGGCTCACCGCGGGCCTCGGATGTGACGGGGACTCGGTTTCGATCACCGCGGCCACGCAGCCCAGCATCGAGGACGTGATCCTCGGCTCGATTCCCGGGCTGCCCAAGGTCCATCTCCACAACCCGGTGCTCGCCTTCGAAGTGGGCGACGAGTTCCTCAAGCCCTGGTACGACGCGAAGATGGGGAAGCTCGATCCCTTCGTGCTGGTGGTCGAGGGCTCGATCCCGAACGAGAGCATCAAGAAGGAGGGATACTGGGCGGCGATGGGGACCGACGATACCGGGCAGCCGATCAAGACGACCACCTGGATCGACTGGCTGGCCCCCAAAGCGCTCGGCGTGGTGGCGATCGGCACCTGCGCGACCTACGGCGGCATCCACGCGATGGCGGGAAATCCCACCGGGTGTATGGGGCTGGCCGACTACCTCGGCTGGGAGTGGAAGTCGAAGGCCGGGCTTCCGATCGTGAATGTCCCCGGCTGTCCGGTCCAGCCCGACAACTTCATGGAAACGCTGCTGTATCTGCTGTATCAGGTCTCCGGTCTCGCCCCGATGATTCCCCTCGACGATCAGCTCCGTCCCACCTGGCTCTTTGGGAGCACGGTACACGAAGGCTGCGACCGCGCCGGCTACTACGAGCAAGGGGATTTCGCGAGCGAATACGGCTCACCCAAGTGCATCGTGAAGCTGGGCTGCTGGGGACCGGTGGTGAACTGCAACGTGCCGAAGCGCGGCTGGATGGCCGGGATCGGCGGCTGTCCCAACGTGGGCGGTATCTGCATCGGCTGCACCATGCCGGGATTCCCCGACAAGTTCATGCCCTTCATGGACGAGCCCCCGGGCGCGCGGCTCTCCACCACCAGCGTGCAGCTCTACGGGAAGACCGTCCGCGCGCTGCGCTCCTTCACCAACGCGACGGTGAACAAGGAGCCCAAGTGGCGGCACACCCGGCCCGAGCTGACGACCGGCTATCACCCCAGGTCCTTCTGAGCCACGAGGAGTCACCGCGATGACCACCGCAACCGTCCCACGCAAAGAGACCGCGGGGAAGCAGCGCAAGCTGGTGGAGATGAACTGGGATCCCATCACCCGCATCGTGGGCAGCCTGGGGATCTTCACCAAGATCGACTTCGAGAACAAGGAGGTCGCCGAGTGCCACAGCACATCGTCGATCTTCCGCGGCTACAGCATCTTCATGAAGGGCAAGGATCCGCGCGACTCCCACTTCATCACCAGCCGGATCTGCGGCATCTGCGGTGACAATCACGCGACCTGCGCCACGTACGCCCAGAACATGGCCTTCGGGATCCGTCCGCCAGCTCTCGCCGAGTGGATCGTGAACCTCGGCGAGGCGGCCGAGTACATGTTCGACCACAACATCTTCCAGGACAACCTGGTGGGCGTGGACTTCTGCGAGCAGATGGTCAAGGCCACCAATCCGAAGGTGTGGGACAAGGCCCAGAAGACGGCGGCGCCGCACGCCGCCGATCATGGCTACCGCACCATCGCCGACATCATGACGGCGCTCAACCCGTTCACCGGCGAGTTCTACCGCGAGACCCTGCACGTGAGCCGCTACACCCGCGAGGCGTTCTGCCTCATGGAAGGCCGGCACGTGCATCCGTCCACGCTTTATCCCGGCGGCGTCGGGACCGTCCCCACCGTGCAGCTCTTCACCGACTTTCTCGTGCGGCTCGCGCGCTACGCCGAGTTCATGAAGAAGTGCCTTCCGCTGCACGACGACCTCTTCGACTTCTGGTATGATGCCCTCCCCGGCTACGAGAAGGTCGGCTTCCGGCGGACGCTGCTCGGCTGCTGGGGCTCGTTCAACAACCCCGACGTGTGCGACTACACCTACAAGAACATGTCGAACTGGGGCGACGCGATGTTCGTCACTCCGGGCGTCGTGGTCGACGGCAAGCTGGTGACGCACGACCTGGTCAAGATCAACCTCGGCATCCGCATCCTGCTGGGCCACTCGTACTACGACGACTGGGCCAACTCGGAGACGTTCGTCACCAGGGATCCGCTGGGCAATCCGGTGGACCAGCGGCATCCGTGGAACCAGACGACCATCCCGCGCCCGCAGAAGCGGGACTTCGACGGCAACTACAGCTGGACCATGTCGCCGCGTTGGTTCGACGGGAAGGATCACCTCGCGCTCGACACCGGCGGCGGGCCGTTGGCCCGGTTCTGGGCCACCGCACTCGCGGGCATCGTGGACAACGGCTACGTCAAGGCCACCGGGAGCAGCGTGAAGATCTATCTCCCACGGACCGCGACGAAGCCCGAGGTGGAGTACGAGTGGAAGATCCCCAAGTGGAGCAACGCGATCGAGCGCGACCGCGCCCGCACCTACTTCCAGGCATATGCGGCCGCCGCCGCCTACCACTTCGTCGAGAAGGCGCTCGGCGAGCTGCACGCCGGTCGGACCAAGACGTGGACCGAGTTCAAAGTGCCCGAGGAGGCGATCGCCTGCGGCTTCCACGAGGCGGTGCGCGGGGTGCTCTCGCACCACGTCGTCATCCGGAAGGGCAAGATCGCCAACTACCACCCGTATCCGCCCACGCCGTGGAACGGAAGCGTGCGCGACGTCTACGGGACGCCGGGACCCTACGAGGACGCGGTGCAGAACACGCCGATCTTCGAGGAGAACGGTCCGGACAACTTCAAGGGGATCGACATCATGCGTGCCGTACGGAGCTTCGACCCGTGCCTGCCGTGCGGCGTCCACATGTACCTCGGCAACGGCAAGGTGCTCGAGACGCACCACTCGCCGCTGTTCGGGAACCACCGCTGAGCATGACGGCCCAGGCGGAGTTCGAGCGGCGGATGGAGGTGGTCGAGGAGCTGGTCCGCACGCTCGAGACCACCGCCGACCCGGGCGCCCGCTCGGCGGCGCAGGAGCTGGTGAAGGCAGTGATGGATCTCAACTCCGCCGGGCTGGAGCGCATGCTCCAGATGGCCCAGCGCGGAGGTGAGGCGGGGCGCAGGCTCGCCGACCAGTTCGCCCAGGATGGGCTGGTGGCGAGTCTGCTGCTGCTGTACGGACTCCACCCCGTGGACCTCGAGACCCGGGTGCGCGGGGCGCTGGACAAGACCCGGCCGTATCTCAAGTCGCACGGCGGGAACGTCGAGCTGGTCGAAGTGGACGAGACGGGCACGGTGCGACTCCGCCTGCAGGGGAGCTGTCATGGCTGCCCCTCGTCGGCCATGACCCTCAAGCATGCGATCGAGCAGGCGATCCACGACGCCGCTCCCGATGTGGTGGCCATCGTGGTGGAAGGCGAGGCGGATCCCACCCGGAAACCGCGTCCCGACGAGGGGACGTGGGAGGAGGTCACCGAGGCGGGTCACGTCTGCAGCGGCGGCCTCAGGGTTCTGAGCTAGCCATGACGGAGCGGGCGTTCGACGTCCTCCGGCGATTCGCCCGCCCCCGGCCGCCGGTCGAGCGATGCGACCTGTGCGGCCTCGAGTTGGGCCCGGAGCACGATCACCTCCTCGAGCCGGCCGCGCGCCGGCTCGTATGCGCATGCGGAGCGTGCGCGGTCCTCTTCAGCGGCCAGGCCGATACCCGGTTCAAGCGGGTGCCCCGGGGAGCGCGGCGGCTCGACGGGTTCCGCCTGACCGAAGCCCGGTGGGAGGACCTCAGGCTCCCCATCAATCTCGCGTTCTTCTTCTTCAGCACGCCCCAGAACAAGGTCATCGCCAGCTACCCGAGCCCGGCCGGGGCGACCGAGTCACTGCTCGATCTCGACGCGTGGGACGAGATCCGAAAGGACAATCCCGTGCTCGATGAGATGGTGCCCGACGTCGAAGCGCTTCTGGTGAACCGTCTCGGCGGCGACCGCGGGCTCGGCGCTTCCGCCGGGGAGGCCGCGTGCTTTCTGGTCCCGATCGACCAGTGCTTCCGGCTGGTGGGAATCATCCGCACCCACTGGAAGGGCTTCTCGGGCGGCGATCTGGTCTGGGAGGAGATCGACAAGTTCTTCGCCAATCTGAGGCAGGTCGCCCGACCCCACGGCGAGGTGCTCCATGCCTGACCTCGACTTCCGGGTCGAGACCGCGTCCATCACCCCCTGGACGATCGCGCCGCAGATGGCCTTCCGGCTCCGGGTGGCCAACGCGCCGGCGGACGAGGTCATCCACTCGGTCGTGCTCCACTGCCAGATCCGCCTCGAGGTGACCCGGCGGCAGTACACCGCGGAGGAGAAGGCCCGGCTGCACGACCTCTTCGGGGAGCCCGAGCGTTGGGGCCGCACCCTCCGCCCCATGCTCTGGACCCTCGCGACCCTCGTCGTGCCGCGCTTCAGCGGCGAGACGACGGTGGACCTGCCGGTGCCCTGCTCCTACGACTTCAATGTCGCGGCCACCAAGTTCTTCTACGGTCTCACCGACGGTGAGGTCCCTCTCGACTTTCTGTTCAGCGGCAACGTGTTCTACGAGGACCAGGCCGGCGCGCTACAGGTCTCCCCCATCTCATGGAGCAAGGAGGCGCGATACCGTCTGCCGGTGAAGGTCTGGCAGGACCTGATGGAGATCCACTATCCCAACGTCGCCTGGTTCCAGCTTCGGCGCGATGTGTTCGACCGGCTGTATCGCTACAAGGTGGAGCACGGCATTCCGACCTGGGAGGAGGCGCTGGAACGCATCCTCCCGCCCGTGAGTGAAGAGGCTCGGGTATGAGCGAGGCTATCGTCGAACGGATCGCCGAGGCGCTGCTCTACGAGGGGTACATGCTGTACCCCTATCGTCCGTCGTCGGTCAAGAACCGCCAGCGCTTCAATTTCGGCGTGGTGTTCCCCGAGGCGTACAGTCGCCGCCAGTCGGGGGTCGAGCCGAGCGAGATGCAGACCGAGTGCCTCGTGCTGGGCGACGAGCAGACCGGGCTCGGGGTGAAGGCGCGGTTTCTACAGGTGACCGTGCGCACCACGGACGGATCGGAGCCGCCCTGGCAGGAGGCGATCGAGCGCGAAGTCGCGGCCTCGGTGCATTCGATCGGTGAGTTGACGGGCGCTCCACGGTCGGTGCGGTTCACGTTTCCGGCCAGCGACGCCGTCGAGGACGGCATCCGGCGGTGGCGCGCACGGCTCGACGGCGAGCTGGTGGTCGGCGCCGCCGCCGTGGCCGATGGCGTATTCAGGGTGACGGCACGGATCACGAACCTCAGCCCGTGGAGCCCGCCGGAGAACACGGTGCGCGAGGACGTGCTCCCGCACTCGCTCGTATCGGCCCACACCATCCTCCGGGTTCGAGGCGGCGAGTTCGTCTCGCTGCTCGATCCTCCCGAAGCGATGCGAGGCCTGGCCACGGGCTGCCGGAACGTCGGAGCGTGGCCCGTCCTCGTGGGTGGCGAGGGGAGCCGAGACACCATGCTGTCCTCTCCCATCGTCATCTACGACTACCCGCAGATCGCGCCGGAGAGCTCCGGCGACCTGTTCGACGCGACCGAGATCGACGAGATCCTGTCGCTTCGGATCCTGACGCTGACCGACGAAGAGAAGGAAGAGGTGCGGAGGTCGGACGAGCGGGCCAGGCGGCTGCTCGAGCGGACCGAGTCGCTCGCGGAGGAGCAGATGATGAAGCTCCACGGGACGATGCGGTCCGTGCAGCGGACGGAGGCGCCGTGAACGAGGAGGACTGGATCCTGCTGGGGGCGGACCGACCGGTCGAGTCGCTTCGTGTAGGCGGACGCGTGATCGGCCGCGGCGACCGGGTGCGGCTCCATCCACGCCTCCGGGGCGATGTGTTCGATCTCGCGCTCGACGGCCGAAGCGCGTCGGTCGAATCGGTCGAGCAGGACCTGGAGGGGCACTTCATGGTCTCGGTGGTCCTCGACGACGATCCCGGTGGAGAGCTGGGGACCCACCGGCAGCCTGGCCACCGCTTCTTCTTCTCGCCGGAGGAGCTGGAGCCGCTCGACGCCGACGTCATCGCGAACCGTGCTCGTCGCCGGCATCGGCAACGTCTTCCTGGGCGACGATGGGTTCGGGGTGGAGGTGGCGCAGCGCCTCTCCCGGCGTCCGCAGCCCAGTGGTGCGCGCGTGGAGGACTACGGGATCAGGGGCTACGACCTCGCCTACGCCCTGATGGCCCGGCCCGATCAGGCCATCCTGGTGGATGCATGCCCCAGGGGCGAGGCACCTGGGACGGTGTATGTGATGGAGCCCGATCTCGAGCGCCTCGACGACCCGGAGACCGGCGCCGCCCTGCCCGATGCGCACGACATGAACCCGCTCAACGTGCTTCGCCTCGCCCGCGCGTTGGGCGGCTCGCTCGGGCCGGTGGTGGTGGTCGGCTGCGAGCCGGAGACGCTGGGGCCGCCGGAGGGGCTGATGGGACTGAGCGAGCCGGTCCGGGCCGCCGTGGACGAGGCCGTCGAGCTGGTCGAAGAGCTGATCGTGCGATACCTCAACGCCGAGACAGGAGAGCACAACCATGGACGCGATCGGGCATCGGAACGGTGACGTGGGCGACAGGGAGACCATGATGCTGTTCGGGGGGCTGGCCTGCATGATGTTCGGAGCGGGTCTGGTTCTGTCGAACACCGCCGTGCGGCGCTACCTCGGCAACGTGAGCGTCGGCGATCTGGTGACCGGGGTCGTGCCGGACGTGGAGCGCTACCTCAAGCTGCGGGCGATGTAGTCGGTGGGCCGCTACCTCATCGATCCGCGCGCGAGCCGGTTCACCGCCCGGGCCTTTGCCGGCGGGCCGCTGTCGGCGATGGGGCACAATCCCAGCTTCGCGATCCGGGACGTCGGCGGCGAGGTGTCGCTCGATCCCGAGGGCGGCACGGAGGCGTCACTTACGATGACCGTCAAAGCGGCCTCGCTTGCCCTGACCGGCAACGTGAGTGACAAGGATCGGCGCGAGATCGAGCGGGCCATGCAGGAGGATGTCCTGGAGACCGCCCGCTTTCCGGAGATCGTCTACGACTGTCCGCCGGGCAAGGCCTCGGTCGCCCGAAACGGCGACGGCCAGTTCCAGATCAGCATGAACGGCGACCTCACGCTTCACGGAGTCACCCGCCCCCACCCGGTGACCGCGCGCGTGTTCGTCAGTGGGGACATGCTCCGCGGCTCGGCGGAGTCCAGCTTGCGGCAGAGCGACTTCGAGATCAAGCTGGTGAGTGCGGCCGGCGGGATGCTGAAGGTGAAAGAGGACGTGAAGCTGACCTTCGACTTCGTGGCCCGAAAGCAGGATTGATCCATGTGTCTCGCGATACCGGGAAAGATCATCGAGCTGGTCCCCGACATGCCCCACCTCGGCGTCGTGGAGGTGACCGGTGTACGGAGGAAGGTGGATCTCGGCCTTCTCGCCGATGAGCCGCCGGAAGTGGGCGACTGGGTCCTGATCCATGTCGGCTTCGCCATGAGCAAGATCAGCGAGAGCGAGGCAGCCGATCAGATGCGGACCCTCGCGATCCTCGGCGAGGACGCGGCCGCGATGGAAGAGGTGCGCGGCTACGGCCTGGAGGGGAAGGAGCAGCCGTGAGATTCGTGGACGAGTTCCGGGATCCCGACGTCATCGCGCGGACGTCCGACGAGATCCGCCGCCTGGCCGACCCCGGGCGGCACTATCGCCTCATGGAGGTGTGCGGCGGACACACGCACGCCATCTACCGGTTCGGGCTGAAGGACGTGCTCCCCGAGAACATCGAGCTGATTCACGGGCCGGGATGTCCGGTGTGCGTGCTGCCGATGGGCCGCATCGACGACGGCCTCGCGCTCGCCAGACAGCCGCTCGTGACCTTCACCGCGTTCGGCGACATGATGCGGGTGCCCGGCGCGCACGGCAGCCCTCTGGAGCACAAGGCGAAGGGAATGGACGTCCGGATCGTGTACTCCCCGACCGACGCCCTCAAGCTGGCCAGGGCCAATCCCGACCGCCACGTCATGTTCTTCGCCATCGGGTTCGAGACGACGGCGCCCTCGACCGCCCTCACCCTGATGCGCGCGAAGGCCGAGGGGGTCGAGAACTTCTCGGTGTTCTGCAACCACGTGACGATCATCCCCGCCATCCGTGCCATCCTCGACTCGCCCGACATGCGGCTGGACGGGTTCATCGGTCCTGGGCACGTCTCGACGGTGATCGGCTGCCGGCCCTACGAGTGGATCGCGCGGGACGAGAAGAAGCCCATCGTCGTGTCCGGCTTCGAGCCACTCGACCTGCTGCAATCGATCGTGATGCTGCTCCGCCAGCTCAAGGAGGGCCGCTCGGTCGTGGAGAACCAGTACAAGCGCGTGGTCCCGTGGGAGGGGAACCGCGCCGCGCTCGCCGCCATGGCCGAGGTGTTCGATCTCCGGCCCTACTTCGAGTGGCGCGGTCTGGGATTCATCTCCCAGTCGGCGCTGGAGCTCCGCGAGGCGTATGCCCGGTGGGACGCCGAGCGGGTGTTCAGCGTGGCCGGCGTGCGAGTGACCGATCCCAAGGCCGCGCAGTGCGGTGAAGTGCTCAAGGGCGTGCTCAAGCCGCACCAGTGCAAGCTGTTCGGCAAGGAGTGCACGCCCGAACATCCGGTCGGAGCGTTGATGGTCTCCTCGGAAGGCTCATGCGCAGCGTACTACAACTACGAGCATCGGAAGGCCGCGGCGCCGCCGCAGGTGCTGACGCCGGCCTGACTGCCGCGCAGCCCTCAAGCGGCGCCGCTCCTGCGGTGCGGTTCCGCGACCCCCAGATCGAGATGGCCCACGGCGCCGGCGGCAAGGCCACCCGGCGTCTGGTGGACGGCCTCTTCGTTCCGCTCCTCTACGGTCCGCAACCGGCGGCCGACGGCGACCTGCTTTCGGACGCCGCCCGTGTCGCCGTCGGCGACGCCTCCGTCGCGATCACCACGGACAGCTTCGTCGTGACGCCGCTCGTGTTTCCGGGCGGCTCGATCGGCGAGCTGGCGGTGAACGGGACGGTGAATGACCTCGCGGTGAGCGGCGCCGTCCCGGTGGCGCTGGTCACCACCTTCGTGCTCGAGGCGGGACTTCCCTCGGAGGTGCTGGTCGCGGAAGTGCAGGCGATGGCCCGGGCGGCACGGGCCGCGGGGGTCGCCATCGTGGGGGGCGACACCAAGGTCGTCGAGCATGGCAAGACCGACCGCCTCTACATCACCACCACCGGCATCGGTCGGCCGATGGCCGGCCTCTCGCTCGGCGCCAGGTCGGTCCGGGTGGGAGACAAGGTCGTTCTCTCGGGACCGATCGGCGATCACGGCATCACGATCCTGCTCGCTCGTGGCGAGCTGGACCTCGAGGCGCGGCTCAGCTCGGACACGCGGTCGGTGCTCCCGCTGGTGGAGGCGCTCGCCGGGGCGGCGGCGCCGGGCATCCGCTGGATGCGCGACCCGACCCGGGGCGGCGTTGCCACGTCGCTCAACGAGCTGGCGCTCGACAGCGGTCTCGCCATCCATCTCTTCGAGGAGGCGATCCCGGTGCGCGACGAGGTGCGCGGCGCCTGCGAGCTGCTGGGGCTCGACCCGCTGCACATCGCCAATGAGGGGCAGTTCCTCGCGGTGCTCGCGCCGGAAGTGGCCGACCAGGCGCTCGAAGCGCTCCGGGCGGCGCCCGGCGGCAGTGAGGCGGTCATCGTCGGCGAGGTCCGGGAGGAGCCCGCGGCGGCGGTGCTGGTCACGACGCGGTACGGCGGGAGCCGGATCGTCGACATGCTCGTCGGCGATCCGCTCCCGCGGATCTGCTAGGCCGCGCGCATGGCGACGGCCGTGGATCTCGCGATGCGGGTGGAGGAGAGCCTCGTCGCCCGCAACCGGCTGTACGAGGAGTTCTTTGCCCGGGAGGCCCTCCGCCTCGCCGAGGCCTGCCGGGAGATGTCGGAACGGTTCCTTCGCGGCGGCCGGCTGCTGGCGTTCGGCCGCGGCCCCTACGCCACCGACGCCCAGCACGTGTCGGTGGAGTTCGTGCACCCCGTCATCGTCGGCAAACGGGCGCTCCCCGCGCTCGACCTCAGCATCCTGTTCCGCCCCTGGATCGACACGCTGTCCGGCCCGGACGACATGATCATGGGCTTCGGCCCGCCCGAGGGCGACCCCGAGGTGCGGGCGGCGCTCGAGGCCGCGGGCCGGCGAGGCGCGATGACCTTCGCCCTCCCGGGCGAGGGCGGGAGCTACGCCATCGGGCCGGTGACTCCGAACCCGTTCATGCACCAGGAGCTCATCGAGATCCTGTACCACACGCTCTGGGAGACGGTCCACGTCTTCTTCGAGCATCGGGAGCTGGGGCACGACGTGGGCCAGGCGGGGTTCCTGTATCCCTTCCTGGGCCGCGACAAGCAGGCACCCCGCGACCTGGTCCGGCAGGTGGCGTCGTCCATTCTGATGAAGGTGAAGGACGACTCGGACCTCCGCGCCCGCGTCGCACGCGAGGAAGCCGAGCGGATCAGCGAGGCCACCCTCGCCATTCGCGAGCGACTGGCCCGGGGCGGCAAGCTCATGATCTTCGGCAATGGCGGCAGCGCGACCGATGCCAACGACTTCGCGATCGACTGCATCGCCCCGCCCGCGAACTTCCGCCCGATTCCCGCCGTGTCGCTCTCCCTGGAGCCGGCGACGGTCACCGCGATCGCCAACGATGTGGGGACGGACGTCGTGTTCCTGCGGCAGCTCATCGCCCAGGAGCGGCCCGACGACGTGGCGATCGGCATCTCGACCAGCGGCGGCTCACGCAACGTGATCGCGGCGCTGGCGGAAGCCCGGAAACGGGGACTCCTGACGGTGGCTCTCCTGGGTTACGACGGCGGAGAGATCCGGAGACAGGCCCTGGCCGATCACTACGTCGTCGTCTCGTCGGACTACATCCCGCGCATCCAGGAGGTGCAGGCCTCCATCTATCACATCATGCGCGAGGGCCTCGAGGAGCTGGATCATGAAGGTGCTTGAGCTGTATGGGACCTCGACCTGCCCCTACACCCGGGACATGCGGGAGTGGCTGGAGCTGCGAGGCATGGATTTCGTCGAATACGACGTCGAGCTGGACGGCATCGCCCGGGAGCGACTGCGCCGCATCGCCGGACCACAGCGTACGGTGCCGGTCCTGGTGGACGACGGGACGGTGCTGCAGGTGGGCTGGCAGGGCCGCGGCTGCACGGTGGGCGAGTAATCGCGAATGACGGCCGCCTGCTCGATCCGCGTGCGGGGGGTGGTGCAGGGGGTGGGGTTCCGGCCCTTCGTGTACCGCCTCGCTCACGCCAACACGCTGGCCGGATGGGTGCTCAACGGCGACGAAGGCGTCGAGATTCACCTCGAGGGCGAGCGGGCGCGTCTGGATGCGTTTTTGGAGGAGCTGCGCTCGGGGGCGCCGGCGGCCGCGACCATCACGGCGGTCGAGGTCGACGAGGCGGTGCCGAGTGGTCTCGGCGAGTTCGTCATTCGCTCGAGCTCGCCCCGCGCACAGCCGACCACGGGCATCTCGCCGGATCTGGCGGTGTGCCAGCGCTGTCTGCGCGAGCTGTTCGACTGCCCCGATCCGCGCCACTCTATCCCTACATCAACTGCACCGATTGCGGGCCCCGCTACTCCATCATCCGCCGGCTCCCGTACGACCGCGGGGCGACGACGATGGACGCCTGGGCGATGGACGAGCCGTGTGCGCGCGAATACCACGACCCCGACAGCCGCCGGTTCCACGCGCAGCCGGTGGCCTGTCCTGCCTGCGGACCGGCCTACCTGCTGCGGCAGGGGACGGGACCGAGGAGCGTGACGGCGTCATCCCGCGTGCCGCGCAGCTGCTCCGCGGGGGCGCGCTCCTCGCCGTCAAGGGAATCGGCGGCTATCACCTCGCGTGCGATGCGCGGAACGGCGCGGCGGTGGCCGCCTTGCGGGAACGAAAGTTCAGGAAGGAAAAGCCGTTCGCGCTCATGGCGCGGGACCTTCCCACCGCGCGGGCGCTGGCCGAGCTGTCGCCCGAGGACGAGACGCTGCTCACCAGCCCCGCCGCGCCGATCGTCGTCGCACCGGCGCGAGTGACCCTTCCGCACGTGGCGCCCGACAACGGCGAGCTCGGCATCATGCTCCCCTACGCGCCCCTCCACCATCTTCTGTTCGCGGCGGGCGCGCCGGAGGTCCTGGTCATGACCAGCGCCAACCGGTCGAGCGAGCCGATCGCGTACGCCGACGCCGATGCCAGGGAGCGGCTGGCCGGCCTCGCCGACGCCTTCCTCGTGGGCGAGCGGCCGATCGCGCGCCGGGTGGAGGATTCGGTGGTCCGGTCGGGAACTCGGGGCCCGTACTGCTCCGCCGTGGGCGCGGGTATGCGCCTGCCGCCGTGGCCACGCTTCCAACCGGGCGACCAGTGCTGGCGCTCGGCGCCGACCTCAAGAACGCCATCACTCTGGTCGTGGACGGTCAGGCGTTCGTGAGCCAGCATATCGGCGATCTCGACGAGTACGAGTCGGCCCGGGCCTTCGAGGAGACCATTGCCGATCTCCTGGCGATGTACGAGGTGCGCCGGGAGGAGCTGCTCGTGGTGCACGACGCCCACCCGCAGTACCGTTCCACCGCCTGTGCCGGACGACTCGACGCGGCGCAGGTCGTCGCGGTCCAGCACCATCGCGCGCACGTGGCGTCGGTGCTTTCCGAAAGGGCCGCCTGGGACGAGCCGGTGCTCGGCATGAGCCTCGACGGCACCGGCTACGGCGACGACGGCACCATCTGGGGCGGCGAGCTGTTCGTCGGAAGCGTCCGCGCGGGACTGGAGCGTGTGGCGCATCTGCGGCGCGCTGCGTTGGCGGGTGGCGACGCGGCCGCTCGTCACCCGGTGCAGGCGGCGGCGGGATTTCTCGACCAGCTCGACGGGCTTCCCGATCTGGCGGGTGCGCCGTTCGGGTTCACCCCACACTACGAGGCCGCACGCCGGCTGCTTCGCGCCGGGAGCCGGGTGTTCGCCACGACGTCGGCCGGGCGCCTCTTCGATACCGCGGCGGCACTGGTCGGCTTCGTCCGCCCCGTGACCTTCGAGGGGCAGGCGGCGATCTGGCTCGAGCACCTGGCCCGGACGTCCGGAGCGGTGACACCCTATCCCTTCCCGGGTCAGTTCGCCTCGCTCGACTGGCGCCCACTGCTGCGCGCCGTCGTGGACGATCGGGTGCGCGGCCGCGATCCGGCCGAGATCGCGCGGGCCTTCCACTCAGGCATGGCGCACGGGCTTCGGGACGCGGCGGTCGCGCTCTGTCGCTCGCACGGACTGGGCACGGTGGCGGCGTCCGGCGGCGTCTTCCAGAATGCGCTGCTCACCGATGAGCTGACCGGTCTCCTCGAGGCCGAGGGGCTGGCGCTCTGGATCAACCACGAAGTCCCGCCGAACGACGGCGGGATCAGCCTGGGGCAGGCCGCCCTCGGCGCGCTCGGACCATGCACGAGCTCTCGATAGCGCTCAGCCTGGTGGATCTGGCCCAGGAAGAGGCCGAACGGCTCGGCGGCCGCGTGTGCGCGCTGCATCTCCGCATCGGCGCTCTGGCCGGCGTCGTGCCCGAGGCGCTGCTGGCCTCGTACGAGATGGCCTGTGCCGAGACGCCGCTCGAGGGGTCGCGCCTGGTGATCGAGGATGTCCCCGTGGTCGTCTACTGTCCCGAGTGCCGGGCCGAGCGCGAGCTGAGCAGTGTGCAGTCGTTCTGTTGTGCCGAGTGCGGCACCCCCACGCCGCAGGTGGAGCGCGGGAGGGAACTGGAGCTGGTCGCCCTGGAGATCGAGCAATGACCCAAGAGCCGCGCCTCGTCGAGGTTCGCAAGAACATCCTCAAGCAGAACGACCTGAACGCCCGCGACCTGCGGCGCCGGTTTCACGAGGCGGGTGTCTTCGTGGTGAGCCTGGTCTCGAGCCCGGGCGCCGGGAAGACGACGCTGCTGGAGAAGACGCTGGCCGCGCTCCACCCTCGCTTCCGCGTCGCGGCGCTCGTGGGTGACCTCGCTACCGCGCACGATGCCGCGCGCCTGGCGTCCACTGGAGCGCCGGTGCGGCAGATCACCACCGGCACCGTCTGCCATCTCGAGGCCGCGATGGTGCAGCTGGGACTCGAGGGATGGGAGCTCGACCGGCTGGACATTCTGTTCGTCGAGAACGTCGGCAATCTGGTCTGCCCCGCTTCGTACGACCTGGGCGAGAGCCTCCGCTTCGTGGCGGTCTCGGTGACGGAAGGGGAGGACAAGCCGCTCAAGTATCCGACGATCTTCAACACGTCGGACATCGCCCTGATCACCAAGATCGACCTGGCCGACGCCGTGGGTTTCGACAGCTCCGCCGCGCTGGCGAGTGTGCAATCGGTGAGGCCGGGGATGAAGGTGCTTCAGTTGTCGGCTAAGACAGGGGAGGGGATGAGTGATTTCATCGAGCTGCTCGAGGCGGGACTGGGGGCCGCGCGGGGTGACGCCGCCGCGACAGCGACATGAGCAATCTCCTCGCCGTCGTCGTCCTGGGATTCTTCCTCGGCATGCGCCACGCGACCGATCCCGATCATGTCATCGCGGTCACCACCATCGTGGCTCGGCACCGGCGGAGTGGTGGGGCGGCGATGATCGGTGCGCTCTGGGGGGTGGGGCACACACTCACGATCATGATCGTCGGCTCGGGCATCATCCTGCTCGGATGGGTCATCCCCCCACGGGTGGGGCTGTCGCTGGAGCTGGCGGTTGGCGTGATGCTGATCATCCTGGGGTTCCTCAGCCTGTCCGGTGCGTTCCAGGACGTCAGCGAGAGCGCCACGCCCGGCGGCCACGAGCACTCACCGGTGCACGCGCATCCCCATCCGCACGGGGACTACGTGCATAGCCACGTGCACGGGCACGATCCGGAGTCGCACCCCCACTCGCCGGAGCAGACCCCGCTCGCCCGACTCGACCGGTGGTTCGGATCCCTGGGCGCGTATCAGTTTGTTCGTCCGCTGGTGGTGGGGATCGTGCACGGTCTGGCCGGGTCGGCCGCCGTCGCGCTCCTCGTGCTGACGACGATCCGGGACCCGGGCTGGTCCATCCTGTACCTGGTGGTCTTCGGGGTCGGGACCATTGCCGGCATGATGCTCATCACCGCCGCAATCGCCTGGCCCTTCGCGCGGGCCGGTGCCCGCTTCGCCGGGCTCCACCGCGGGCTTCGGCTGGCGTCGGGTCTGGTCAGCCTGCTGTTCGGGGTGCTGCTCGCCTACCAGATCGGCGTGGTGGATGGATTGTTCGGCGCCTCGCCGAGCTGGACACCGCGATAGCTCAGAGCCAGGACGAATGGGGTTGTATCGGACCCACGAGTCGCTATTTTGGCTCGCGGGAGAGGGGTAGCCTGAGGTCTCGTAGCAGCTTAAATTGCAGTGCTTTGCGCCGCTAGCTCAATTGGCAGAGCAAGTGACTCTTAATCACTAGGTTGTAGGTTCGATTCCTACGCGGCGCATGCAGCGCAAAACGGCCTGGCTTTCGCCAGGCCGTTTTCTCATCCCCCTCAGGGCGTGTACACCTCGGTGTTGTTGGGAGTATCCGCCCGTGGAGGCCGCCCACCGCGAGAAGCTTGGGCTTGCCATTGATCACGATGCGAACGACGCCATCATGGTCCCAGGTCGGTGCGGCTATGGAACTCCACTTGTTGCTGCCCGGATCGTAGACGTAAGCGTTCGAGCCAGCTATGACGTACAACTTGCCTTGCAGGGCGGTTCCGATGGCCCTGCCGGCAGTGGGTATCGGAGCCCGGGTCGTCCAGGTGTCGGTCGCCGGATCGTAGACATCGAGATCGGCCACCGGTTGAGAGCCGTTGAAGCCTCCGACCACGTAGAACTTGCCGCCGATGAAGCCGCCTGCGCCTAACCTGTGGTAGTGCGGCGAAGAATTCCGAGCTGCCCACTTGTTCGTGGCGGGATTGTAGCGATAGAGTCGGCGGATGGGCTCCTGTACGCAGGAGCCGGGCTGGGGCCAGAATTCGCGTCACATTTCCCGGGCAGCACGTAAAGCTTGCCATCGATGACGCCGGTGACCCCTTCCGCCGTGACCTTCGGCATGTCGGCCAGTCGGGTCACTCGGCGGGCCGCCGGATCGTAGGCCCACGCTCGACGGGACAGAAATTCAAACTGCTCGTGAGTGTTATAGCCCCCCGAGGAGTACAGCTTGCCCCCGATTGTGCCGACGCCATTGGACTTCCACACGGCGGGCGCCTCGGGTGGATTATCAGCCGTCCAGGTATCGGTCACCGCGTTGTAGATCGTGATCCGGGACACCGTGCAGTGCGTGCCGCTGCCTTGGACCACATCACACCCCCCAAAGCCGTAGACAACCGACTGCCCCGCCGAGTTGGTCATGACACCGACGGCGACTCCAATCACAGTCCCCAACCGGTGGGGTCCCCTTTCCCGCCAGATGTCCACGGCCGCTGCCTCCGTTGAGGCAGTCGGCGCCATAGTCCCTCTCGCCTCAGGCTCAGTTGGGCCATTCTCGGAGGCACACGCCAGCAGCGCGAGTGTTGCGCAGGCTGACAGCACGGTATTTGTTCGCATCGCGGATCTCCTTCTGCCGACCCGCGAGCGGACGCAGGTCATCGGTGAACGAAGGGAAGGGTGTGCCGCTCACCTGCAGGCTCGACCACAAGCCCGGTCCAAACGTGGTGGTGAGGCCGACGCGGCTCTTGAGCCGGCGCCATGCCACCGCGAGAACTGCAGCCATTCTGGCCAAGGGTCGTCAAGCGGCTATCAAGTCAGGTAGCCTCGGCGGGCGGTCGGGCCCCATCGTCTGTCGGTAAGGACGGGACGCTTTCAAGGTCGAGAGCGCCCGCTTTGCATCCGGCTTCCCGCCTAGACCCAGTGGGGCCAGTCGATGGTCCTACATGGCCCCACGACCGCCACCGGGGTCGAGGTAGTCGATGAGGTACCGTCGCCGAGCTGCCCGGCCACGCCATTCCCCCAGCAGTACGCCCGGTTCTCCGTTGTCACACCGCACGAATGGACTCGGCCGGCGCTGACCAGGCCGAATTGAAGTCCCGCCGACAACCAAGGTCGGCAACCGAGGCTCGTCATCGCCCAGTGGGCCGCCGTCGCCCAGCTCGCCGCAGACGTTGTAGCCCCAGCAGTATGCGGCCCGGCCGGTAGTCACTCCGCAGCTGTGGTCGCCACCCCCGCTGATCTTGCTGAAGCCTATGTTGCCGGCCACAGCCGTGGGCCTGAGACGCGTGACGGTGGTGCCGTCGCCCAGCTGACCCCGGTCATTGCTCCCCCAACAGTAGGCCCGGTCGTCCGTGGTCACCCCACAGCTGTGAGAGGCGAATGCGGCGCTGTGCGCGCCGCCCGCGACCACTTCGCGGAAGCGGAGACCTCCGGCGACCGCCCTCGGCCTTCTGCGCTGAAAAGTCTTCCCGTCGCCGATCTGTCCGTCGCTCCCGTACCCCCAGCAATATCCCCGGTTACCGAGGGTGACGCCGCAGGTGTGACCACGGTCGCTGATCCCGCCAGCGCTCACGCTGCGAAAGCGCAGGCCGCCGGCCACTGGGACGGGCCGGAGCCGCCGGTTGAACTCGGAGCTGTCGCCAAGCTGGCCGTACCGGTTGTTGCCCCAGCAGAAGGCCGCGTCGGTGGTGGTCACGCCGCAGGTGTGGAAGTAGCCCGCACTTACCTGACGGAAGCGGTGACCGCCGGCCACGGCCACCGGCTGAAAACTCTGCTGCATGCTGCCGTTGCCTAAGACGCCGAAGGTATTCCGGCCCCAGCAGTACGCACGGTTGTCCGTAGCCACGCCACAACTATATGAGACGCCCGCGCTCACTTGGACGAAGTGGAGCCCTCCGGTGACCGCGATCGGTACCGAACTCCCATCAGTGTTGTTGCCGAGTTGCCCTGCCTCATTCTGACCCCAGCAGAATGCCCGGTTGTCCGCAGTCACACCGCAGCTATGGGCGTCGCCTGCCGACACTTGGAGGAACACCGGTACCGCGGCCGCGGTAGTGGCTAGGGCCGGCTCGGTGCCTGGGGCGTTGGGTGCGACGGGTTCCTCCCGACAGCCCAAGACCGCGACAGTCGCCAGGAGGGTCGCGGCGAGGGCTGGAGCCAAACGGAGAAATGATGGCATGGGTGACGGCCTCGGCTGGGGTAGGGGTCGAGGGGCACATTGGCGTACCCGGCTCAAGCGGATGTCAAGAGCAGGCCAGGGCAGGCATCCAATCCGCGAAAAAACTTGAAGATGCGACCCACGGGGTCCATTATTCCCTAGTCGGGGCTATCGAGTCATGTCCCCGGCAATCAGCCCTTAGGAGGGTTCATGGCAATGAAGTACACTCGCCTGACCGAACCCCTGGTTCGGGACGGCGGGCAGCTGCGCATCGCCACGTGGGACGAGGCGCTCGACCGGGCGGCCGAAGGGTTCCGCCGTGCCAAGGCGGCCGGCGGCGGGGACGCCATCGGCACCTTCAGCTGCTCGAAGGCCAGCAACGAGATGAACTTCCTCGCGCAGAAGCTGGTCCGGGTCGGCTTCGGCAGCCACAACGTCGACAGCTGCAACCGAACGTGACACGCTCCTAGCGTCGTCGGTCTGGCGACGGTCTTTGGTGCCGGTGGGGGAACCAGCTCCTACCGTGAAGTGGAAGAGACGGATGTCATCTTCCTCTGGGGAGCGAACGCCCGGGAAAATCATCCGATCTTCTTCCACCACGTTCTGAAGGGCATCCACAACGGTGCCAAGCTCTTCGTCGTGGACCCCCGGCGCACGGCGTCGGCCCAATGGGCCGACCAGTGGCTGGGGCTCAATGTCGGGTCGGATATCGCGCTCTCGAATGCCATGGCCCGGGAGATCATCCACAGCGGGCTGGCCAATGAGGCGTTCATCCGGCACGCCACGACGGGCTTCGAGGCGTATCGGGCCTGCGTCGAGCCCTACACTCTCGAGCTGGCGGAGCGGGAGACGGGCATCCCGGCGGAATCCATCCGGCAGGCGGCTCACGCCTACGCGCAGGCCGACCGGGCCGAGATCTGCTGGACGCTCGGTATTACCGAGCACCACAACGCGGTGGACAACGTCCTCTCGCTGATCAACCTGGCGCTGCTCACCGGGCATGTCGGCAAGTACGGCTCGGGCGTCAACCCATTGCGGGGGCAGAACAACGTCCAGGGCGGTGGCGACATGGGAGCGATCCCGAACCGCCTGGTAGGATTCCAGGACTGGACCACCGACCCCGCGGTCCGGGCCAAGTTCGAGAAGGCCTGGGGCGTCACGCTCGAGCCCAAGTACGGCAGGAACCTGACCCAGATGTTCGAGGGCATGGAGCACGGCGAGGTACGCGCCATCTACGCGATCGGAGAGAATCCGGCGCAGGCGGAGGCGGACCAGCACCGCGCGGTTCGACTGTTGACCGGCCTCGATCACCTGGTCGTCCAGGACATCTTTCTCACCCGGACGGCCGAGCTGGCTCACGTGGTCCTGCCCGCGTCCTCCAGCTGGTGCGAGTCCGAGGGCACCGTCACGAACTCGGAGCGGCGGGTGCAGCGTGTGCGCAAGGCTCTGGAGCCGCCGGGCAACGCACGCGACGACCGCTGGATCATCTCGGAGATCGCCAAGCGGATGGGCTGCGACTGGGGGCATCCGTCGGCCGAGGACGTCTGGAACGAAGTCCGGTCGCTCGCGCCGATCTTCGCCGGCATGAGCTACGAGCGGCTCGACCGCGAGGGCGGACTGCACTGGCCCTGCTACGACGAAAACCATCCGGGCGAGCTGTTCCTGCACAGCCGGCTCTGGAAGGATCCGGTCGGAGGCCCGCTGGCGCCGTTCTCGGTGGTCGAGCACGAAGCGCCGGTGGAGATGCCCGACGAGCAGTATCCGTTCCTGCTCACCACGGGGCGCCGGCTGGACTCCTACAACACGGGAGTGCAGACGGGTGGCTACACCTCACCCCTTCGGCGGGGCGAGAGTCTCGATATCTCGCCGGAGGACGCGGAGCGGATGGAGCTGCGGGACGGCGATCTGGTGCGGGTCAGCTCGCGGCGGGGAAGCGTTGTCGCGCCGGCGCGGATCGACCGGTCGCTTCGGGCGGGCCTCGTGTTCATGACCTTCCACTTCCAGGACGAAGTAAACGTCAATCTGCTCACCATCGACGAGACTGACCCGAAGTCCGGGACTGCCGAGTTCAAGGCCTGCGCCGTTCAGGTCGAGCCGCTCCGTTCGGCCGATCCGATGAGCAGGCGGGATCGCGCGGCGGAGCGAGTAGGAGCGTAATTGGATCTACATTTTCTGGACGCAGTACCCACGGCCGAGGAGCGCGAAGCCGTAGACGCGTTGCTCGGCCCTCCCACGTCCGGGTGGGACGGCGGCGAGCGCAACGAGCGGCGCGACGCGCATGCCTCGGCCGGCGGCCACGAGGCGCGTGCCCGGCGCCATCTGCTGCTCCCCGCGCTTCAAGCCGTCCAGTCGACGGTCGGCTGGATCAGCGAGGGCGCGCTCAACTACATCTGCGAGCGCCTGTCGGTGCCCCCGGCGGATGCCTACGGCGTCGTCACCTTCTACGCGCTGCTGTCCACCGTTCCCCGGCCCAAGCGCGTGCTGCACGTCTGCGACGACATCGCCTGCCGCTGCAAGGGCGCCCACAAGGTGTGCGAGGAGCTGGAGCGGACGGTCGGCCACGCGTCCCATCACGGCCCCGACGGTGACCAGGTCGAAATCGGTGAGAACGATGCCATCTGGCTCCGGAGCCCCTGCCTGGGGCTCTGCGACCAGGCACCGGCCGCGCTCGTCACCGTCGCCGGCAAGGAGCCGGTGGAGCGGCTCTTCGGCGAAGTGGACGCGGCGAAGGCGAAGAAAATCCTCGCCGGCGATCTGGCCCCGAGCCTGACGCCGCACCCGCGCCTCCCGCAGGCCGGTGACGCTTCGCTGCAACTGCTCCGCCGGGTGAACGTGGCCGATCCGACGAGCCTGGACGCGTACCGGGCGCTCGGCGGATACGAGGCACTGCGGGCCGCGATCCGCCTTGGCCCCGAGGGGGTGATCCGCGAGGTCACCGACGCCAAGCTCCTCGGCCGCGGCGGGGCGGCGTTCCCCACCGGACGGAAGTGGGACGCGGTGGCCCGGCAGCCGGTGCGGCCTCACTACCTCATCTGCAACGCCGACGAGTCCGAGCCCGGCACCTTCAAGGACCGCGTCATCATGGAGGGCGACCCGTTCAGCGTCGTCGAGGCCATGACGGTCGCCGCGTTCGCGACCGGGTGCGAGCAGGGATTCATCTACGTGCGGGGAGAGTATCCCCTGGCCACCGAGCGGCTCCAGGGCGCGATCGACGCGGCGCGGGCACGGGGGTTCCTTGGCCCCGACGTGATGGGGGCAGGATTCGCCTTCGACATCGAGATCCGCCGCGGCGGCGGCGCGTACATCTGCGGGGAAGAGACCGCGATCTTCAACTCGATCGAAGGATTCCGGGGCGAGCCCCGGAACAAGCCGCCGTTCCCGGTGCAGTCGGGAGTCTTCGGAAAGCCCACGGTCATCAACAACGTCGAGACCCTGGTCAACGTGCTCGAGATCCTCCGCCTCGGGGGACCGCAGTACGCCAGGATCGGAACCGAGCAGTCGGCCGGTCCGCGACTCTTCTGTCTCTCGGGCTGCGTGCAGCGTCCGGGTGTCTACGAGGTGCCGTTCGGGTCCACGCTGAGACAGATGCTGGAGATGGCGGGCGGCGTGCCGCCCGGGCGGACCCTCCAGGCGATTCTGCTGGGCGGAGCGGCGGGAGTCTTCGTGCGGCCGGACGAGCTCGACATGCCGCTCACGTTCGAGGGTGCCCGCGCGGCCCAGGCGACGCTGGGCTCCGGCGTCATCATGGTGTTCGACGATACCGTGGACCTCACCGCGATCCTGCTCAGGATCGCCGCCTTCTTCCGCGACGAGTCCTGCGGGCAGTGCGTTCCCTGCCGGGTCGGCACGGTGCGACAGGAGGAGGCCCTGCATCGAATCTGGTGCTCCAAGACCAAAGGTGGCATGAGCGGCGAAGTCGCTCTGCTGGAGGAGATCGGCCTGGCGATGAAGGACGCTTCGATCTGCGGCCTCGGGCAGACGGCATACAGCGCGGTCGAGTCGGGGATCAAGCGGCTCCACCTCTTCAACGGAGCGGCGACGAAATGACCATGGCCACGCCGCTCGTCCAGCTGCGCCCACCCCGCCGGACCGTCGAGCTCAAGATCGACGACGCGTCGGTCCAGGTTCCGGAGGGCTCGACCATTCTGGACGCCTGCCGAACCCAGGGCAAAGAGATCCCGACGATCTGCTACCTCGAGACCCTGCATCCGGTGAACGTGTGCCGCGCCTGCGTGGTCGAGGTGGAAGGCTCCCGGGTGCTGGTGCCGTCCTGTTCGCGCAAGGTCGAGCCCGGCATGGTGGTGAAGACCGACAGCGAACGGGTGAATCACAGCCGCAAGATGGTCCTCGAGTTCCTCGCCTCCTCGGTGGACCTCTCGACCACCCCCGACGTGGATCGCTGGCTCGACGACTACGGTTGCCGTCCGGAGCGCTACGGCCCGCCGGCACCGCCGTCGCCGGCCGGCGTGCGCGACAGCCTCGCGCCCGGCCACCACGAGCCTCCTCGCCCGGAGTACGCGGCGACGGTGGCCCAGCCGGTGAAGGTGGACAACGACCTGTACGTGCGGGACTACGGCAAGTGCGTCCTGTGCTACAAATGCGTGCGAGGCGTGCGGCAAGGACTATCAGAACACCTACGCGCTCACCGTCGCGGGGCGGGGGTTCGATGCGCGCATCTCCACCGAATTCGCGGTCAAGCTTCCCGACTCCGCCTGCGTGTACTGCGGCAACTGCATCGCGGTCTGTCCCACTGGCGCGCTGATGTTCAAGAGCGAGCACGACCATCGGAAGGCCGGCACCTGGGACGAATCCCGGCAGACCGTCGCCACGACCATCTGTCCCTACTGCGGGGTGGGGTGCAACCTCGAGCTGCACGTGCAGGACAACGAGATCGTGAAGGTGACGTCCCCGCTCGATCACGAGATCACGCGCGGGAATCTCTGCATCAAGGGGCGGTTCGGCTGGAAGTACGTGCAGAATCGGCCGCCGGATGCGCGCGCCGACGGCCGGGGGAAGAAAGCAGTGAAGGGTGAAGGATAGAGAGTGAAGGGGGTCTCGGGTTCGGGCCCCCTTCACTCTTTTACTTTTCGCTCTTCACTCAATCAACCAGCCGCTGCGGGTGGGTGTAGACGGTGTGGCGCGCTCCCCGTGCGAACCCCACCAGCGTGAGGCCGGCCTGTTGCGCGACGCGGATCGCGAGGCCGGTCGGCCCGGATACCGCCGCCATGAGCGGCGCGCCGAGCACCGTGGTCTTCTGCACCATCTCGAAGCTGGCCCGACTGGTGACGATGACGAACCCGGTCATCGGATCCACGTCCCGCTGGAGCAGCGCGCCGATCAGCTTGTCCAAGGCGTTGTGCCGACCGACGTCCTCCCGGACCGGACCAATCGTCCCATCGAGTGAAGCCCAGCCGGCGGCATGGACCGCGCCGGCCGCCGCATTCAGCGCCTGCTGCGACACCAGGGATTCGAGCGCGGCCCGCACTGCCTGCTGCCGGATGGACACGTCGCCCCGAACCGGACGCAGCGTCTTGAGCACGGAGTCCACGCTGTCCGCTCCGCAGATGCCGCAACCGGTCCTGCCCGTGAGCCGCCGCGCCTTCGCGGCAATCGCCTCCTCACAGGCCGCGGCGACCGTCATCTGGATCTCGATGCCGCGGCTGTACCTGATGCACTCGACCCGGTGGAGGTCCGCCTTGGAGCCGATCAGCTCCTCGGTGATGCTGAAGCCGAGGGCGAAGTCCTCCAGATCCTGAGGGGTCGTCATCATCACGGCGTGAGGGATGCCGTTGTAGACCATCGCGACCGGGATCTCCTCCGCGACGGTCTCCACGCGCTCGGTGGTTTCACCATCCTGCCAGCGGCGGGCCGGCAGCTCGAGAAGCGGCTGGGCATAACCCAATCGCAGCAGTCCCAATGCATCCTGCATCTGGGTGATGTCCCGGCTCATCGCGCCTGTGCTCCCGCTGTCGGTGTCCTCGAATAATACCCTCCACCGGCGACCACGCCTTGCGCTCGTGCCGTACTCCTGTTTCCGTGCTCGGAACAGGGTTCGACACGAGGATGCACATGGCCCATATCACCGGTCTTCATCACGTCACTGCGATCGCCGCGGATCCCCAGGCCAATCTCGACTTCTACTCCGGCACGCTTGGCATGCGCCTGGTGAAGAAGACCGTCAACCAGGACGTCCCGGACACCTACCATCTCTTCTATGCCGACGCCGAAGGACACCCGGGCACCGATCTGACGTTTTTCCCTTGGCCCGAGATGGCGCCGGGCGTAAAAGGCGCCGGGCTGGCCAGCGAGGTTGGGCTGGCCGTGCCGTCGGGCAGCCTGGGGTACTGGTCCGAACGTCTGGCCCGCGCAGGGGTCCCCGGAGTGCGAGAGGAGGTTCGCTTCGGGGAGCGCAGTCTGGTGTTCGCCGATCCGCACGGACTCGACCTGGCACTGGTGGAAACCGACGACGAGCGCGAGTTCAGCCCCTGGGAGCAGGGGCCGGTCCCGTCTATCCATCAGGTGCGCGGGCTGCACTCCGTCCGCCTCTGGCAACGCCAGCTCGGTCCCACGGCGCGTTTCCTCGATGTGCTCGGCTTCGCGCGCCGAGGTGAAGAGGACGGCTGGCACCGCTTCACGCCCGGCACAGGCGGGTCGGGGACGATCGTGGACGTCCGGGAAGTGCCGTCCGTGCAGCGCGGGAGCTGGGGGCCGGGCGTGGTCCACCACGTCGCGTGGCGGGTCCCCAACGACCGCGCGGAGCTCGCGGCCCGCGCGGAAGTTGCCGGTGCAGGGGCGCATCCCACCGAAGTGATCGATCGCTTCTGGTTTCGCTCGGTGTATTTCCGCGAGCCGGGCGGCGTGCTGTTCGAGATCGCTACGGACGGGCCGGGCTTCGCGGTGGACGAGCCGACCGAGTCGCTGGGGGAGCGGCTGGTGTTGCCGCCGTGGTTCGAGAGTGCGCGAGCGAAGATCGAGCAGGGACTTCAGCCGCTGCACGCACCGGCCGCGCTTCCCTGAGGCCCCCGAGGCTCAGCGCGGAGAAAACGCCGGCATCCTGCAGAGGTTGAGGAATGCGACCAGCTCCTCGGCCTCTTCCGTCGTGCTGAGCATCACGACCGTCTCTCCGTTCTGGGCGGTGGGGATGAACGGAAGCCCACCACGCCCGCGCCGCTTCAGTGGCCGCGATCCCACCTGCCAGGGACCCTGGCGAAGCTCCTCCCCAGCGGCCGCGATCGCGGACAGCGCCTGCATGACGCAGGTACGGAGCAACATGGAGTTTCGACGGACGCGTCCCGACGGCTTGCGCTGGTGCTTGAGGAGCGCGGTCAGCTCCAGCGCTGCGCGTTGGCAGTACGTCTCAGTGGCGAGCTCCTCCATCGATTGCCCCGGCTAAGAGAGATTGTTCTCCTCAATCTTCTATTCCTCTTCCCTCTGACGGCAACCCCCTTCCCTCAACTGCTTGAACCCCTCCGCCGCCCCGAAGTGCCGCGAGGCCGAGTCTTGATCGTCTGAAAGCATGGCGCACGTGTTGCGCTCGATCCGGTATTTCCACCTCATGCCCTGACGGGCAGGTCGTGCTAACCTATTGCTGAACCTGTCCTTACCGCGCGCCAGCCCGACCGAGCGGTCGGCGACCGCGAACCGGGTGCACCGGCTTGAAGTGCAGAACGCCAGAGGTCCTCTGTGCGAAAAGAGGATCGCTAGATTCCCCGCATGCAAGGAACGTCACCATGATTCGTGGCGCTTGGAACAGAGGCCGAGTCCTGCTCGGGCTGGCGCTGGCCGCGTGCGGCGGCGGCTCGGCCGGTCCGGATACCGGATCTCTCGAGATCTCGGTGACCGGACTTCCGGGAGGGACCGCCGCGAACGTGGCGGTCGCCGGTCCGGGTGGTTTCAGCCAGGCGCTCATCGGTCCGCAGACTCTGACCGAGCTCCCACCCGGGAGCTACACGGTGACTGCCTCGCCCGTGAACGCGGGTGGAGAAGTCTACGCGGCCAACCCGGCATCGCAGAACGTGACCGTCACGGGTGGTGGCACCACGACTTCCGCCGTCACGTACGCCGTTTCCAGTGGAAACCTCGCGGTACCGATCAGTGGCCTGCCCATCGGGGTCTCGGCGGACGTGCAGATCTCGGGACCAGGCGGTTACTCCAACCTGCTCACCTCAGGCACTACCGTGACCGGGCTGCTGCCAGGCCTGTACACGATCACCGCGCAGCCGGTGTCCGACGGCGCGACGCAGTATGTCGGAACCCCCTCGACCCAGGACGCGACGGTCAGCGCCGGCGGGACGGCCAACGCCGCCGTCGCATATACGGAATCCTCCAGCTCCGGCCTCAACCTGCGTATTGACGGACTGTACCTGACCCAGTCGGTGCAGACCTACGACCGCGCCGTGCCGCTGATCGCCAATCGTGACGCGTTCCTTCGAGTCTTCGTCACTGCCAGCCAGGCCAACGTGGCCTCGCCCACGGTGAGGGTTCGACTGTACAACGGAGGATCCCTCGCCTCCGACCAGACCATCACCCGCCTGGGGATTACCCCGCTGGCGCCGCAGGAGGGTACCCTCGGGAGCTCGTGGAACGTGGCCGTGCCCAAGGCCCTGGTCACCCCGAGCCTCTCGATTCTGGTGAACGTCGATCCGGACAATTCGGTGGCGGAAACCAACGAGGCGGACAACACCTTCCCGGCCTCGGGCACGCCACTCGCCCTCCCGGTCGAGACCGCCTCGTCGTTCCGCGTGACGCTCGTTCCGGTGACGACTACCGTGGACGGGCGCTCGGCCAACGTGACCGCCGCGAACAAGAATCAGTTTCTCGACGCCGCGATGCGGATGCACCCCTTCTCAGCGTTCGATGCTATGGTCGGAGCACCGCTCACCATAGACGCGAGCGTGCCGGCGCTGCAGTCCGACAACGGCAACAACTCCTGGAACACGATTCTCGGTCAGGTGCAGGCCCGGCGGGTCAGCGACGGCAGCACGCGGTACTACTACGGCGTGGTGAACCCGGCGTACTCGAGCGGCGTGGCAGGCATGGGCTACGTCGGATATCCCGCGGCGATAGGCTGGGACAAGCTGCCCAGCGGTGCCTCGGTGGCCGCCCACGAGTGGGGTCACAACTGGGACCGGGACCACGCCCCCTGCGGTTCGGCCGCCAACCCCGACATGAGCTTCCCGTACACGGGCGGAATCATCGGTGTGTTCGGCTATGACGTCGCCGCGGGGGTACTGAAGCCGAAGACGTCGCACGATCTGATGGGCTACTGCGACAACGAATGGATCAGCGACTACACCTACAGGGCGGTGATGCAGTATCGAAGCGCGGAGGCGGCCAGCGTGAGCTCGCTGAGCCAGGCCATCCAGCCGACGCTCGTCGTGTGGGGACGCTTCGTGAACGGTCAGCCGGTGCTGGAGCCCTCATTCCAGGCGATTACGCGGCCAACCTTGCCGAGGGGACAGGGCCCCTACCACCTCGAGGCCCGCTCGGCCGATGGGGCAAGGATGTTTTCGCTGGACTTCTCGCCGCTGGAGGTCGCCGACGACCCCAACGGCGGAAAACACTTCGCCTTCGCGGTGCCGGTCACGCCGGAGCAGAATGCCAGGATAGACCACCTGCGTCTCTCGGGCGCCGGTGGGACGACCACGGTCTCACGCCAAGGTGACATGGCCGCGAAGGTGGACGTCACTCCCGCCGGACCGGGCCGCGTGTCCCTCCGCTGGGACGCGAACCGCGCTCCCATGCTCGTCGTGCGTGATCCCCGCAGCGGGCAGATCCTCTCGTTCGCGCGGGGTGGACGGGCCGAGATCGTGTCCGACCAGTCGGAGATCTCGGTCGGCATCAGCGACCGGATTCAGACCCGCGAGATGATGATCCGGGTGCCCCGGTGAGACATGCCGTTGTCGCCCTCACGCTGCTCGTAGTCGCCTGTTCGAGTCGCGGCCCGGAAGGCAGGGACAGCACGAGCACCCCCGCGCCAGACCTATCGGCGGACAGTGTCACGCCGGTCGTCACGCTCGAGCGGACGCCGTGCTTCGGGACCTGCCCCGTCTACGAGGTCTCCATTTTCAAGAATGGGACGGTCAGGTTCATGGGCAAGCAGCATGTGGCCCAGCAAGGGGCAGCTACGGCTTCCATATCATCCGAGGCGGTGGATAGTCTCGCCGGGGAGCTGGAGGCCGGTGGGTACTTCGGATTCGCCGACGACTATGTCCTCGATGCGCAGGCGTGCGGGCTGTACGCCACGGACTCGCCGACGGTCACGACCTCGCTCACCATGAACGGCCGTAGCAAGCGGATTCGCCACGACTACGGTTGCAGTGGGGCTCCGCCCGAGCTCCGCCGCCTGGAACAGCGGATCGACGAAGTGGCGGGTACCAGCCGCTGGACGGGCCGCTAGACCAGCCTTCGCATCGCGACGGCCGTGCTGGGGCAGAGGCTGGCGAATTCTCGTGAGTCGCGAATCTCGACCGGCAGCGCGTCGCGTTCCACGTTTTCGAAGCCCAGCCGACCGAAATAGCGCGCCGCCGTGGTAGTGAGCAGGTAGACCGCTTCCAGCCCCTCGGTTCCCGCCCAGGCCAATCGATCCCGCACCAACAGCTCCGCGGCACCCCGGCTTCGCGCCTCGGGGGTGACGACTACGGAGCGGAGCAGTCCGAACCGACCGTAGCGCTCGACACCTGCCGCCCCGATCACTGCCCCCTCGTCCATCGCGACCGCGTAGCCCGGACCGAACTGCTCCTCCAGGCCGTCGGTCGGAAGCTCGGCCTCGCGAAGCAGGCGGCGAATCGTCGCCAGATCATCTGAAGTCACGGTTCGGACCTTCATCCCAGCCCTCGCTGTGCTGCCGACGGATCCCATCGGTCCCGCACCGCGTCACCCAGCAGCGTGGCCGCGACCACTACCAGCACCAGTGCGACTCCCGGGGCTGCGGCGACCCAGGGTGCGTTGACCAGCGTGTCGCGCCCGGACGCGATGAGGTTGCCCCACGACGGCGTCGGTGGCTGCACGCCGAGCCCAAGGAACGACAGTCCCGCCTCCAACATGATCGCGTTGCCGAGCCCGAGCGCGGAGGCGACGATGACGGGTGTGAGGGCGTTGGGGAGGATGTGACGGGTGAGCACCCGGGGTCCGCCCGCGCCGAGGCCGATGGCACCTTCCACGAACGGCCGAACGGCCAGTGTGCGCACCTCACCATGCACCAGGCGAGCGATCGTCATCCACCCGGTGAGTCCGAGCACGAGCACCACCAGTGCCGCGCTCGGCTGCCACAGCGACGCGAGCAGGAGCAGGAGCACGACCCGGGGAAGCGCCAGCGCGAAATCGGTGAAGCCGAGCAGCAGCACACCTGGCCACCCCCGCCAGAAGCCCGCGATGGCGCCCACCGCGACGCCGACCGCGCCGGACACGAGCACCGCCAGGGCGCCGACCGTCAGCGAGATCCGCGCGCCGAAGACCAGCCGCGCCCACACGTCTCGCCCGAAGCGATCCGTGCCGAGCAGATGGAACTGGCCGTGCAGGTCCGAGCTGAAGGGAGGCAGAAACCGGGTGGCGACGATGTCCCGCTGGAGCAGCGGGTCTCCAGCGATGAGCGGCGCCAGCACCGCCACGACGGCCGCGAGCGCGAGGACCGACAAGCCGAAGGTGGCCCGGCCGTCCCGAAGCAGGCCGCGACGCGCCGGTCTCACCGCGCCGAGTCCCTCAAGCGAGGATCGGCCCAGGCGGTCAGCAGCTCTGCCAGCAGATTCCCCAGCACCACGAGCACCGCGCTCACCGCGGTGGCCGCCATGACCACCGGGTAGTCGCGCGCCTGCACTGCCTCGACCAGCACGCGTCCGACTCCCGGCCAGGCGAAGATCGCCTCGATGAACACCGCGCCGGAGAAGAGCGCGGGCAACGACAGCCCCAGCAGCGTGAGCACCGGGATCAGGGCATTGCGGAGCACATGTCGGACGGCCACCTGCGCCGGCGAGATCCCCTTGGCGCGCGCGATCGCTACGTACGGCGCCCCGACCACGTCGAGCATGGCGCCTCGCACGTAGCGCGCCGTCCCTCCGGCACCGATGAGCGTGAGCGTCGCGAGCGGCAGGGCCAGATGCCGCAGCCGATCGGCGACCCGCTCCCACCCCGTGAGAAAATCGGCGTCGAGTCCCGCAGCCCCAAACGCCGGCAGCAGACGGGCACGATAGGTGAACGCCATCACCAGCATGAGCCCCAGCCAGTAACCGGGCAACGCGAACAACGTCACGCTGACGATGGAGAGTGCCGTGTCGAGCGCTCCTCCCCGCATCGCCTGGACGGCGCCGATCGCGATCCCCAGCAGGTAGCTCAGGATCAGGGAGAGCCCCACCAGACGCACGGTGGCGGGCCAGGCGTCGCCCAACATTTCGCGGACCGGGCGGCCGGTCGCCAGGCTCCGGTCCCAGTCGCCTTGCACGAAGCGGCCCAGCCAGGTGGCGTACTGGGCGGCGACCGGCCGGTCGAGACCGAGGGCCCGGCGCTGGGCCTCGACCTGGGCCTCGGTGGCGGCGGGCCCTACCAGGAGGCGCGCGGGATCACCCGGGGCGAGCCGGAGGAGGAAGAACATCAGCGTGAGCACGCCGAGCACCACGGCGAGCCCGCTGGCGGCACGGCGCAGCAGCATCTGCGGCATGGCGGAAATGTACCGCCCCGCTGCCCGCATGCCTCGCGAGAAACTACCTTACGCCGTGTTTCGGCTCCTGCCTTCCGCCCTCGCGGCGGGTCTCCTTCTCGCCGCGTGCCAGCCCACGGCGGAACGCCGCGGTGCGACCGTGATGTTCGCATCCGGGGCGGATCTTCAGAGCATCAACCCGCTGCTCACCATCCATCCTCTCGCCCGTCAGGTGCAGCGCTACGTGCTGCTCACTACCCTCGCGCGATACGACAGCGCCCTGGTGCCCCGGCCGTACCTGGCCCGGGATTGGGGCTGGAGCCACGATCGCCGGGCGCTGACCCTGCGGATCCGTACCGGCGTGCGCTGGCACGACGGACGGCCGACGACGGCGCGGGACGCGGCCTGGACGCTCAACACCGCGCTTGCGCCGGCCACTGGCTACCCGCGGCTGTCCGAGCTCTCCGAGTGGCGCTCGGTCGAGGCGCCCGACGATTCCACCCTGGTCATCAGGTTTTCGGCCCCGCAGACCCGCTTCCCCGACGTGCTCACCGACCTGGCGATCCTGCCGGCCCACCGGTTCGCTGAGGTCCGGCCGGAAGGCTTGCGCGGCGCCCCGTGGAACGAGACGCCGGTCGGCAACGGTCCCTTCCGCTTCGTGGCCCACGAGCCCAACCGCCGCTGGGTCTTTGCCGCCGACTCGAGCTTCCCCGCCGAGCTCGGCGGGCCCCCCGCGCTCCAGCGACTCATCGTCGTCGTGGTAGACGAGCCGACCACCAAGCTCGCGGCTCTCACCTCGGGCGAGCTCGACTTCGCCGGCATCCAGCCGGCCCACGCCGAATTCGTCCGGCGCGACCCGGCGCTCGCGGTGACCAGCTACCCGCTGATGCTCACCTATGGCATCGTCTTCAACACCCGACGGCCGCCGTTCGACCGAGCCGACGTGCGCCGGCGAGCGGCGGCGGCGGTGGACCGCCGGGAGATCGTCGACGGCTACCTGTACGGCTTCGGGACGCCCGCTGACGGACCCGTTCCGCCCGATGTGCCGGGCTATCTTCCGGTGGCATCTTCGGCGACGCCGGCGTCGGTGGCCGCAGCATCGGCGCCCGGCCCGATCCGGTTCGAGCTGCTCACCGTCGGCAGCGGCGAGGCACCCCTCGAACAGATGGTCCAGGCGCGACTGGCCGCGGCAGGATTCCAGGTCGTGATTCGGCAGCTGGAGTTGTCTGCCTTTCTCGCCCGGGTGCACGGCCCCGCACGGGACTTCGACGCCGCGGTGCTCGGCATTCAGGGCGATCTCGGCCTCGGGTACCTTCGACCCCTCGCCGAGCTGGCCGGCATGACGGCGCCGGACGATCCCGGCGCGGCGCAGCGCTGGTTCGCCGACTCCATGCCTGTCGCCTTTCTCTATCACGCTCGAGGTCTTCAGGGAATGAATCGTCGGGTGCTGGGCGTGCGGATGGACCTTCGGGGCGAGCTCCCCACGGTACACGAGTGGCGGGTCACGCGGTGAAGGTCCCCGCGCACGCCGCCGCGCCGGTCCGGCTCGATTTCGCGGGCGGCTGGACCGACGTGCCCCCCTACTCGACGCGGGAGGGCGGCGTCGTGGTGGCCGCCGCGATTCAACTGTTCGCCCATGCCGAGGTGGCACCGCGTGACGCCGGCTACCGTCTCGTCTCCGAAGACATCGGAGTCACCCTCGACCTCGTGGATGATGCCGCGCTCGCGTCGGAGAGCCAGCTTCCGCTGCTGCGCGCGGGCCTTCGCATGTTTCCGGTCGGCGGCTGCACGCTGACGACTCGCTCCGACGCGCCCCCGGGGTCGGGGCTCGGAAGCTCGGGAGCACTGGATGTCGCCATCGTCTCCGCGCTCGCGGCCGCGCTCGGAGATCGGCCGGATATCCGCGAGGTCGCCGATCTCGCCTGCCGCCTCGAGGGCGTCGAGGCCGGGATTCCCGGCGGCCGGCAGGACCAGTTCGTCGCGGCGTACGGTGGATTCCTTCGTCTCGACTTCCGCGATCCCGAAGTGACCGTCCACCCGCTGACGCTGGACTCCTCGTTCGCCTCGGAGCTGGAGCGCAGGATGCTCCTGTGCTACACGGGCGCGTCCCGGTTCTCGGGTGCGACCATCGGCCGGGTGATGCGTGCCTATGAGCGCGGCGACGCTGATGTGGCCGGCGCACTCGATGGCCTCCGGGCCGTCGCCGAGCGGTCGGCGGAAGCGCTCCACGCCGGAGATCTCGCCGCGCTGGGCGGGCTGCTGAGCGAGAACTGGCGGCTCCAGCAGCGGCTCGACCCAGCGATGTGTACACCGGAAATGGCCCGCCTCGAGCAGGCGATGCAGAGCGCGGGCGTACTGGGTGGCAAGGCGGCGGGCTCCGGCGCGGGCGGCTCGATGTTCTTCCTCGGCCCGGACGACCCGCGTCCGGCAATGGCGGCGGCGGAGGCGCTTGGCATGCATCTGTTGCCGGTGCGTTGGGCCGCCTCGGGGGTGCGACCGTGCTGACGGCCGAACGCCTCGCGCTCCGCCGGGAAACGGTGGAGGCCGCTCCCGATCTGCGCGCCCTCCGCGAGAGGCTCGCCGCCCGCGCCCGTCCAGTGATCGAGCGGATGCCCCACGTCCCCAAGGAGAAGGCGCTGCTTTCGGTTGACGGCGGGATCTGTCCACGCGACGGCTCCGTGCTGGACTTCGATCCCTGGAGCCCCAGTGCCCACCGTTGTCCGGCCTGCGGCGGCTCGGCGACCGGCGAGCGTCACGACCGTGCCTGGGCCCGCTTTCAGCACCTGTGGCTCGCGGAGCGCGCCGCCGACCTCGCCACCCTCGCGGTCATGAGTGACGATGCGGCAGCCGGCGAGCGGGCCGTGGAGATCCTCGATGCCTACGTGGGCCGCTACCTGGACTACCCCAATGTCGACAACGTCCTCGGTCCGAGCCGATTGTTCTTCTCCACCTACCTCGAATCCATCTGGATCACCGGATATCTCGGCGCCGCTGGTCTCCTCCGCGAAGCGGGCATGTTGCCCGACGCCACTTCCCAGGGGATCGGCGCCCTGGTCGAAGAGGCGGCGAACCTGATCGGCGAGTTCGACGAAGGCTTCTCCAACCGGCAGACCTGGCACAACGCCGCCCTGGCCGCGATCGCGGTGTGGTTCGAGGACGAGGAGCTGGCCGGGCGCGCGGTGGAAGGGCCCACCGGCATCATCGCGCAGCTCGTGCGCGGCTTCGGAGAGGACGGGATGTGGTACGAGGGTGAGAACTACCACCTCTTTGCGCTGCGCGGGCAGCTCCTCGGGATGGGGTGGGCCGCCGAGGCCGGCGTGGACGTGCTTGCCGATCCCCGCCTCGCGGGTCGGTTGGCCTCGGCTCTCCGGGCTCCGGCGGTCACCGCGCTCCCGGACTACACCTTTCCGGCGCGCAAGGATTCGCGGTATGGCGTCTCGCTCGCCCAGCCGATGTACCTGGAGCTCTGGGAGGTCGGCCTCGCCCGACTTGCCGACGAAGACTCGGCGCTGTGGGGCTGGCTGGCCGAGCTCTATCGGTGCCCGCCGCCGGCGGCCCAGCGCTTCGATTCCTACCTGCACGAAGTCGGCGAGTCGGCGGATCGTTCGCGAGGCAGATCGGCGCTGTCCTGGTGGTCGCTGCTCGAGATGGCTCCGTCGCTTCCCGCGGCGGCCAGCAAGCCGTGGCAGCCGGGCTCGGCCCTGCTCGACACCCAGGGACTCGCCATCCTTCGCAGCGGCAAGCGCTACGCGAGTCTCGAGTGCGGCATTTATGGTGGCGGGCACGGGCATCCCGATCGCCTGCACCTGACTCTGCACGCGGACGGGGTGCATTGGCTGCCCGATCCCGGGACCGGCTCGTACGTGGCCCGCGACCTGTTCTGGTATCGCTCGACCCTGGCGCACAACGCGCCGAGAATTGACGGTGCGTCCCAGGCCCCAGGTGACGCTCGCTGCGCCGCCTTCGGCGAGGAAGGAGACTGGGCCTGGACTCGGGGGACGTTCGGCCCGCTTACCCGGACGCTGGTGACCGGACCGGAGTATCTCCTCGATGTCGTCGAGTTCGGCGGTGAGGAGTCGCACCTCGTCGAGCTGGCCTGGCACCCTGCAGGCCAGGTGGCTGCCGAGACTTCGGGAGAGTGGTCCACCGCGACTCTGGACGACGAATTCGTCTCCGACGTGACGCGAGTCGCGTGTTCCGCCGAGAAGCCGGTTGTTCTCCGGGCTCGCGCCGACCAGGGTGCCGAGCTCTCGGTTCATCTGTTGTTCGAAGGCGAGCTCCTACGTGCCACAGCGCCGGGGATCCCAGGCGCGGGCCCGGCGCCCTTTTTCCTGGTTCGCGGTCGGGCCCGGGTCACGCGCTTCATCACCGTCGTGGCATCCGGATCGCACGCGCGGGAGGTACGGGGCCTCGGCGTGAACGGAGATCTGATCGAAATCACATTGGCTGACGGGGTGGACCACCACATCGCTGGTGCCGACGGCTGGGACGTCACGCGGAACGACCAAACCACGAAGCTTCGCGGCGTGCGCCGTGCGACCGAGACCCCGCGGCCGCTGGTGGATCGCAACCGGCCCGAGCGGGCGCGAGGAGTCGCCCTGTTCGGGGATGCCGACACAGTGGAGCAGGTCGAGCCGCTGGTGCTGGACTACGAGGACCAGTATCGCCGCAGTGAGAAGCCGTATCCCGGGCCCGAGGAGTTCTCCGCTACCGCAGCGGCCGCGTGGAGCGAAGGTCAGCTCCACCTGCTGATCGACGTACGCACACCAGACCCCCTGTTCCGGCCCGGTGACGCCACAGCGCTGCGGCTCGACAACGAGCAGGACGACATCCACAGCGATGGAATCCAGATCTACATCCGTCCCGGCGATGCGGGGCCGGTCTACGGCTTTCTCGTGGTTCCCGACACCACCGGCAACGCGGTCCGTGTCAGCGGCGCCGGCGGGACCTCCGGGACGCCGGAGATGGTGCGAGGAAGCTGGCAGCGGAAGGACGAGGGATACGCGGTCGCGCTGACGGTCAGCATTCCCGACTGGGAGCCGCACCAGGGAGAAGAGGTTGGATTCGACCTCCTGGTCAATCGGATGGAGCCGGGCCGCGTTCGTCGGGCGGGACAGCTGGTCTGGAGCGGTGGCGGCGGCTGGGTGTATCTCCGAGGTGACCGCCAGGACCCCGCGAGTTTCGGCGTGCTGGAGCTGGCATGACTCACCTCGCGGGCATCACGTCCACCGGCAGCAAGCGACCGCAGGCCCTGTTCGGCTCCACACCACCAGCGGCGCCGCGACGCATGACGCGCTCACTGGGATGCCGGATCTGGGATGAAGCGGGCCGTGAGTACCTCGACTATGTCATGGCGCTCGGGGCGGTGGCGCTCGGCTATGGACATCCGGCTGTCACGCGTGCGGCGATCGAGGCGGTGGAGCAGGGGGTCGTCGGATCCCTCCCACCGATGCTCGAGGAGGAGGTTGCCGCCGAGCTCTGCCGGCGGATGCCCTGGGTCGAGCGGATCCGGTTCCTCAAGACCGGTGCCGAGGCCGTCGCCGCGGCGGTCCGCCTCGCGCGGGTCGCGACCGGACGCGAGGCGGTGCTGGGCTGCGGCTACCATGGCTGGCTCGACTGGTGCCAGGGCGGAAACGCGGTGGGCGTGCCGGCGGCCACGCGGGCGCTGTACGCGGAGATCCCATTCAACGATGCCGCCAGGACGCGCGAGCGGATCCGCGCTGCCGGCGACCGACTCGCCGCGGTCGTGTTCGAGCCCGTGATTCTGGGAGCTCCCGATCCGGAGTGGCTGAGCGTGGTGCGGGAGGAGACGGCCAGGGCCGGCGCGCTCCTGGTCGTGGATGAGATCAAGACCGTATGTCGGCTGGGGGTGGGAGGCGGGTGCGAGCGCTACGGGATCCGTCCCGACCTCGTCGTGCTCGGCAAGGCGATCGCCAATGGCTTCCCGCTCGCCGCCGTCGGGGGGCGCGCGGAGGTGATGGAACTGGTGCGTCGCACGTGGATCTCGTCCACGCTGGCGACCGAATCGGTCGCGCTCGCCGCGGCCAAGGCGACCCTGGATGTCGTGAGCGAGGCGAGGGTTCCGACTCATCTGGCCCGGATCGGCGAGCGCCTCCTCGACGGGTTTCGTTCCCTAGCATCCCGGTACGAAGCGATCGTGTCCGGCGCGGCCGGGGTCGCCGAGATGTGCCACCTCGAGTATCGTGACGAGCCCACCTCGGGCCGGGTGGCGACCGCCTGCGCCGAGCGCGGACTACTCATGAAGCGCGGCGCCTACAACTTCGTCTCGCTCGCGCACGACGAGGCGATCGTGGACCACTCGCTCGCCATCCTGGACGACGCCCTCTCGACGGTCGCCCGATCCGCCTAGATTCCCGACGACCGAGAGACTCCACGGAGAGCGAGTGCTGATCGACGTTCACGCGCACTTCCTGCACGAACGAACTCCCCGCGCCGACTGGCGGGAGCGGAATGCCAGCCGGCTGCGGGCCGGGGAGCGGGTCGGCATCACCTTCCACGTCGCCTCCATCCTGGGCAGCTGGGGGCACACCTCACCGACCTACTTCCCCTCTGCCGCCGACTGCCGCTTCGGCAACGACCGCCTCCTGGACCTGCAGCGCGAGCATCCGGGTCGCATCCGGGGCTACGTCGCGGTGAATCCCAACTACGCCGACGATGCGCTGGCGGAAATCCGACGCTGTCTCGACGCGGGCATGATCGGCATCAAGCTGGCGGCCAGCCGCCGCGCGGACGACGCGCTCCTCGACCCGGTCTGCCGCCTCGCCGCCGAGCGGCGGGTGCCGATCCTGCACCATATCTGGCAGCACCGGCGGCGCGACTACGCCGGCCAGGAGGCCTCGGACGCGCGCGAGCTCGCCACGCTGGCGGCGCGCCACCCGTCGGTACCGTTCATCCTCGCCCATATCGGCGGTGGCGGCGACTGGCTCCATTCGCTGCCGGTGCTGCGGAGTTTCCCCAACATCCTCGTGGATCTCTCCGGAAGCGGTGTGGATGGCGGAATGCTGGAGGCCTGTCTCGAGGCGGTCGGTGTGGAGCGGCTGCTGTGGGGCTGTGATCTCACGATCGAGACCGGCTGGGCCAAGCTGCGCTACCTGGAGCATCTGCTGCCGGCGGAGGAGCTGGAGATGGTAGGCTGGCGGAACGCGGCGCGGATCTTTCCTCGCGGCGCCTTTCCTTCCGACTGATGCGGATCGACGTCAACGCCTTTCTCGGCGCGTACCCCTTCCGGCGAGTCCCCGGCACTTCCCCGCAGGCCCTCCTCGAGGCCATGGACCGCACCGGTGTGGACGAGGCATGGGTCACCCACCTGCCCGGCGTGTTCTGGCGGAATCCGCACGAGGGGAACTCCTGGCTACTCGACAACGGGGCGCGGCACCGCCGATTGCGGCCGGTGCCCGCCGTTCAGCCCGAGATCGCCGGGTGGGAGGATGTGCTGCGCGCCGCTGGCTCGGCTCGCGCACCCGCTGTCCGCTCTGATCCAACGTTCTACGGCATCGCACCGGCCGGGGCGGCGATGCGCGCGCTGGCTTCGACCTGTGGGGCCGCGGGCATGCCGCTCATGCTCGCCGTGCGGTTCGAGGATGGGCGCCAGCGGCATCCGCACGATTCCGCGCCGGAGCTGCCCGCCGCCGCGGTGCGTGCCCTCATCCGGAGCGATTCTCGAGTCCGCCTCCTGGTGACGCACGCCGACCGTGGGTTCATCGAGGAGGTGCACTTCGGCTCGACCCCCGCCGAGGCGCAACGCATCTGGTGGGACATCTCGTGGATCTGGGGACCACCGGAGGATCACCTCCAGACCCTGCTGGGCACGATCGGTCCGAGCCGGTTCGTCTTCGGCACCGGGCAGCCGCTACGGATTCCCGAAAACGGCTCCGCCAAGCTTGACTTGCTCGACCTGGAGGCCGGTGGCCGGGCGGCGATCGAGTCGGAGAACGCGAGCCGACTCAGAAGCGCGGCATCGAGCCGATGATGGCGGCGGCGCTGAGCTGGTGCGACGGCTGGAGTGGGGCCTCGTTCCCGCGGTACCCGTCCCCTTCCGCGGAACCGAGCTCGACGAAACCGCTCAGCGCGCCTATGCCCGGTGGATGGCAGCACAGCCGATCGCGGGCGTGGCGGTCTGGGCCCATACCGGTCGGGGCCCGCACCTGAGCGCCGAGCAAAGGCGTGTGGTCCTGGAGACCTGGCGCGAGGCGCTCCCCGACCGCGTCATCGTCGCGGGGGCCCGGGACATCACCATGGCGATCGAAGCCCGGCGGGGCAGGGCAGACGCGATCCTCGCATTTCCCACCTCGCAGGATCCCGTCGGCTATCACCAGCGGCTCTCGCGGGAGCTGCCGGTCATCGCCTTCTGGCTGTACGAGGCCGCGGGCGGTGTGGCCTACGACGACGCCACGCTCGACGCGATACTCGCCCTTCCCCACGTCGTCGGGATCAAGATGGCCACGCTCGATTCGGTCATGACCTTCCAGCGCGTGGCCGCTCTTGTCGCCCGGCGCCCGGACAAGATCCTCATCACCGGAGAGGACCGCTTCCTCGGGTACTCGATCATGGCCGGCGCGCGGGCGGCGCTCGTCGGCATGGGCGCTGCCCTCCCCGATCTGCAGGCCGATCTCCTTCGAGCACGGGCCGAGGACGACTGGGAGCGGTTCGCCCGACTGTCCGCGCTCTGCGACGAGTTCTCCCAGACGACGTTCGTTCCGCCGATGGAGGGGTACATCCGCCGGATGCTGTGGGCGGCGGCGGCGGATGGGGCGCTGCCCCGTGAGGCGTGCGACGATCCCTGGGGTCCCGCACTGCCGGAAGCTGAGCGTGAGGCAGTCGAGAAGGCGGTGCGTGGTGCGCGAGCAGCTCGAACGTGACTTCGAGCGCTTCGGGCGCGAGCTGCCGAGAGACTTCCCTGACCACGTGCGCGAGCACTATCGGATCGATCTCTCCGCCCGCTATCTCGGATTCTCCATCCCCCACCCTGTAGGCAAGGGCTCCGGACAGCTGTCCCTGAACCAGGACCAGCTCGAATCCGACCGGGACTCGGGCCTGGCCTTCGTCGTTCTCAAGACGGTCATCGCGCAGGACGCCGCAGGAGAGCAGAGCATGGGTGCGTGGGCCATCCACGAGACCCGGATGAAAGTCGAGCGCCTGCGCTCGGCCACGGGGTCGGAAGGGTGGACGGTCACCTGGAAGGGCCGCGGCTGGGACCGGTCGTTCGACGAGTATCTCGGCCTGGTGCGAGCCGCGGCCGACCTCACCAGCAGCGGCGCGATCGTCGCGGTGCCGTCGGTCAAGTATCACCTTCCTCGGCTCGACGAGGCGTTCCGTGAGGCCGAGTATCGCCACACGACCGAAGCACTCGCTCACGCCTGGGGCACGACTCCGCTCCCGCTGGAGAAGGACTTTTCGCCGACGCTCGCCGGGGATCGGTTGGCCGAGGAACAAGGGCAGATTCTTCGCTGGCTCCGCGAGGTGCCCGCCAGGATTCGCGCAGTTGCCCCCGTGAGGCTCGCCCTCAAGCTGATGAATGCCCGGCACGATGACGAATTTCAGCTCAGGATGACGGAGGCGTCGGGGGAGGCGGACGCGCTCGTCGTATTCAACCGGCTCTGGTCGTCCGAACGGGGTGTGGCCTACGGCGGGCATGACCTGAGCCACCGCAATCTCCGGGTGCTCGGGGCGCTGCGGTCGCGGTCCGCCGAGCACCCTCCACTCGTCGGCACCGGAAACGTCTGTTCCGGTCGGACCCTCCTCGAGTACGCCCGCCTGGGTTGCGAGAGTGTCCAGCTTCACACCCTATTCCAGCTGCCGCTCTCGGAGTATCCCGCGACCTCGGGTACCCGCCAGCAGCGGGCTCTCCATCTCCTGTTCTTCCACCCGACCGAGGGTGTGATCGCTGGGATGCTCGACTTCGAAGCGGCCGGCGTGATCCCCCGTGTGGGCGGGGAGCTGCGGTTCCGGGATCTGGCAGGACGCCACCAGATGCACCAGCGCACCCGATAGAGAGACGATGCGCATCCAACGGATCGAGCTGTACGAGCTCACGCTTCCCCTGATTGAGCCGTTCATCATTTCCGGCGGGACCATGACCGAGCGCCGCTCGCTCGTCGTCGTCCTGCACGACGGGGAAGGGCATCGCGGCTTCGGCGAGGCACCGCCGTTCGAGCTTCCGTTCTACTCCGAGGAGATCCTCGTCGGGGCGCGACATCTGCTGGAGCAGGTTCTGATCCCGCGAGTAGTGGATCAGGAGATCGCCGGGTTCGAAGAGGTGGACCGGTTGATCAGGACGGGAGTTCGAGGAAACCCGTTTGCCCGCGCAGCCCTCGATACGGCCGCCTGGGACCTCGAGGCCGCCCGGCGAGGCATCGGCATGGCAGCGCTGCTGGCGGAGCGCATGGGAGTTGCACCGGCATCGGAGCTTCCCTGCGGCGTGGCGCTCGGCATCCCTGCGGATCGCTCGCTGCACACTCTCCGGCGGCTGGATCGAGGAGGCGGTGGAGCGCGGCTACCGCCGGGTGAAGATCAAAGTCGGTCCCGGATGGGACGCCGAGCCGGTAGCGACCGCGCGCGCGTGTCTGGCCGGAACCGGACTGCCGCTCACGGTGGACGCGAACGGCGGCTACGAGTGGCCGGAGCACGAGCCCAATCTCCGTGCGCTGGACGATGCAGACCTGCTCTACATCGAGCAGCCTCTTCACCCCGACGAGCTCCTCGGCCACGCTCGCCTCGCGAAGGTGCTTCGGACCCAGGTCTGCATCGACGAGACGCTGCGCGACGCGCGGGCCGCGATGCAGGTCGCGGAGCTGGGCGGGCCCCTGGTCTGGAACGTGAAGGTGCATCGCGTGGGCGGCCTGAGTGAGGTCTGCCGGGTGGTCCGGACCGGCCTGCGGTGTGGTGCGCGGCTCTGGGCGGGGACGATGCCGGAATCCGGCCTCGGCTCGCAGGCCGCCATCGCCGCGGCGGCGCTGCCAGGGTTCGTCTACCCCTCGGATCTGGAGCCCAGCGCGCGCTGGTTCGGACCCGGCAACGATGTCATCCCGCTGGAGATGACGCGCTGCCGGCACCATGCCCGTGCCGCAGGGTTCTATCGCCGCTCTGCTGGACGAGGAGCGGTTCCGGGCAGCCACGCGGCTGGTGCTAGAATCTTGCACCGCGTTGACGGCTCTCGTGCCGAGATCGATAAACTCGTAGCAGTCCGGTCGCCCGGAGCGCCTATGGTCGAGTACGCCATGGTCCTCGCTGGAACCAGCCTCGGTTCGTTCGCCGCGACCGCCAAGGCTTTTGTCTCCAGCCTCGACTGGGAAGCGTTGTCGTTCGGAGCCCTCGCCCTGGTGGCGCTCCGCATCGCATTCTGGGCGTTCAAGCTTCGGACTTGAGCTCTTAGACTATTAACTGACAACGACTTGTAACTGTGGTGCCCGGGTCACGAGCGGCCTGTGACCCCTGGTACAGCCGGTGCGTATGCTCCCCGCGCATTCTGGGGTCGTGACCTCTGCGCGGAGAGCTGCATGGGATCGAGTGTGGACCTTCAGATGTGGGCGGCGAGACTCTGCCTCGGCCTGGTCTGCGCCTTGTCCTTGATGGGCTACCATTTCGGCAACGTGCGGTTCGCACCGGTGGCTGCCGGGTTCGCAATTCTGGCCGGAGTGTTCTACACTTGGCGGTCCCAGCCCGCGGCTGGTCCGCGCTCGCTGGCCAACTCGGGGAGTCATCGCGCGCTGTAGGGGACGGGATGCCCTTCACCCGTGAGCAGATAAGGGAAGCGATCGAGCGCGCCGGCGACGAACACTGGCAGGCGCTGATTCGCCATCATGAAGATGCATATCCCGCGAGCCGCCCGACCCCGGGCGACGTCGCGCGCGGCGAGGCCGAGCGATTGAATCAGCTCGGCCTCGCTGACATTCCGGGGCTGACCCTGGTCGAAACCCGGGTGGAGCAGCTCGACAAATCGGTCCGCATCACCCACGTCTTCGAGGCCGGCCCGCGCAAGGCACGCCTCCTCACCGAACCCTATAGCGACTACGAGTAGGAGCGCCGGCCCCAGTCCTGAGTAGTATTAGTGGGGATGCCCGGCCTCACCTTCCATCTCATTCCTCATACGCATTGGGACCGCGAGTGGTATCTGACCCGCGCGGCCTTTCTGGCGCGTCTGGTGCCGATGCTGGACGACCTGCTCGACCGGTTCGATCACGATGCCGGCCTGCGCACCTTTCTGCTCGACGGCCAGACCGTTCTGCTGGAGGACTACCTGCGGGTGCGGCCCGAGCGGCGCGAGCGCGATCCAGCGCTTGGTGCGCGAAGGCCGCCTGCAGGTCGGTCCGTGGTACGTCCTCGCCGACGAGCTGATCCCGTCCGGCGAGTCGCTCGTCAGGAACCTGCTGGTCGGTCGGGCCGACGCCCTTCGTCTGGGCGGCCGCAGCGAGGCGCTCTACTCTCCGGACGCCTTCGGTCATCCCGCCGTCTGGCCGACGCTGGCCGCGCAGTTCGGTCTCCCTTTCGGAGCGCTGTGGCGAGGTGTGGGCGGCGAGCCGGGCCAGGATGGGGATCTGTATCGCTGGCGCGGTCCCGATGGAAGTGAAGTCCTGCTCTATCACCTCCCGCCCGCGGGCTACGAGATCGGTGCCTCGCTCCCATCGGATTGGGAGCAGGTCCGCCAGGTGCTGACTCGCCGGGCCGCGACACCGCACATCGCCGTCCTCGTCGGCGCCGACCACCACGCGGTGCATCCCGACCTGGGTGGGCTCCGGGAGTCGCTCGCGGCGCTCGAGCCCGACGCCGAGGTCCGGGTGTCCCGACTGGACGAGTTCCTGGCCGAAGCCGCGCGGTGGGCCGACCGGTGTCCCGAGCCTGAGCGGCGAGCTGCGGTGGTCGTACGGCTACACCTGGACCCTGCAAGGCGTGCACGGCACTCGCGCGCCGCTCAAGCGACGGCATGGGGAAGCGGAGCTGTACCTCGAGCGGGTGACGGAGCCGCTCGCCGCCCTGCTCCAGCTTCGGGACGGGACGGCACCTCGGCGCGCTGCTGGACGAGGCCTGGCGAACGCTGCTCCGCTGCCAGTTTCACGATTCGATCGCCGGTTGCACCTCGGACGCGGTCGCGCGCCGAGTCGAGACTCGCATCGAGGATGCTCGAACCATCGCCACTCAAGTGGCGCGGTCGGCCTTCGAAGCACTGATCGGGTACTCACCGGACGCCGCTCGAGATCATCCGGCTGGCAACGGCACCGGAACTGATCTTCTGGAACCCTGCTCCGCGGCGGCGCGGTGGTGTGGTGGTGGTGGATCTCACCTGGCTGATGCGTGACGTGCTGGTCGGCCCCCCGGGCACACGCGTGCCTCGCGTCGGCGTACCACCTGCTGGCGACGAGATCGGCGCGGCACTCGGCGGCCTGCCGTTCCAGCCACTCGGCCGCGCGTTCGCGCACGAACGGCTCGACTCGGCGCGGCACTATCCGGATCAGGACGAGGTCGAGGTGACCCGCGTCGCCGTCTATGTGCCCCGCACGGGGGGATTCGGGTTCGTCCGCGGCGGCGCGCGCCCGCTGCCCGAGGTGGCCGCACCGGTTCGTGGCGCCGGGCGCATGCTGAGCAACGGATTGATCGCGGTGACCGTGGAGCCCGACTGCACCGTCGCGCTGCTCGATCTCCGCACCGGCGTCCGGTACGACGGACTGCTCCGGCTGGAGTCGGAGGCGGACGTCGGCGATACCTACAGCCACGCCGCGCCGCCGGACGAGTCGACGCGCGTCGCTTCGCGCGCGGCCGAGGTTCGCACCCTCGCCACCGGACCGCTGGTCGGCGCGCTCGAGATGCGCACCGGCCTGGAACGTGGCGACGGTGGGGTCGAGGTCCGGGCGGTGCTTTCCCTTCATGCCGACAGCCCGGTGCTTCGATGCACCCTCGAGCTCCACAATGGCGCGCGCGATCACCGCCTGCGGCTGCGCATCCCGGCGGGCGCTACCGGCCCAGCGGTCGCGGCCGGTGGCCCGTTCGGCACCGTGGTTCGGCGGCGAATGGAAATCGAGCCCGGCCGCTACCGGCACGAGACGCCTGTACGCACCGCGCCGGCGCAGCGATTCGTCGTTGCCGCCGGCGGTGAAAGCCGGCTCGCGGTCCTCGCGCCCGGCTTCTTCGAGTACGAGCACACCGCCGACGGGCACCTCGTGATCACGCTCTTCCGCGCGGTGGGGCAGCTCTCCCGCGAAGACGTTGCCACCCGTCCGGGTCACGCGGGCTGGCCGGTGGCGACGCCGCTGGCCCAGTGCCTGGGCTTCGAGCGCATGCAGCTCGCGCTGTGCCCCCTGACGACGGCCTCTCAGTCAGGGGCCGCCGGGCTGGCGGAGATCTGGGAAGACGTGTTTCTGCCCCCGAGAGGCATCTGGTTGCGGCAGGCGATCGGCCTGGCGGTGCCCGAGCTGGATGTCTGGCTTCAGGGCGACGGACTGGTGTTCTCGGCCTGTAAGCCGGCCGCGGATGGCAACGGAGTGATTCTGCGGTGCTTCAACGATGCGGAACGACCGACCGCCGGCCGCTGGCGTCTTTCACAGCCGATTCGCGAAGCGCAGCGCGTTCGTGCCGATGAAGGCCCGGGCACGCAGGTGCCGCTCGCGGATGGAGGGCGTGAAATCCAGTTCGAGGCGGGCCCGCGCGAGCTGGTGACGTTCCGCGTGCTCCCGCTGGAACACCCGCACTACTAACTTGCCGCATGCGCGATTTCCCTGCGCTGCCCTGCTTTCCCTGTCCCCATCACTCGGCCTGCTGCGCCTATGGCGTGACTCTCGGCGAGGATGAGGCGCAGGCGATCGCGCGGGCGCATGGAAGCGCGACCGTCTACCGCACGCGCTGGGGAGAGTGGCGGACGCGGATCCGCGGAGGGCGCTGTATCTTCCTCCGCGACAATGTCTGCACCATCCACGCTCAGACTTACTATCCCGCCGTCTGCCGCGGATTTCCGTGGACCGACGCGGAGACCGGCGGACCGTACGAGTACGACCGCACCATCTGCCCCGAGTTCATCAGCCGTCCCGAGCTGGTCCAGATCAACCGTCCCGCCTGACCGAAGGAGTTCCGTGTGCTCTTCTACCGCGCCCTCCGGGTCCTGCTCCCGGCGCTCGGCCTCGTGAGCATGGCGACCCGCGCCACGGCGCAGGCCGATCCCGCCCTGGAGCACGCCCGCAAGCTGCTGCGCTCCACACCCCTCGTCGACGGTCACAACGACCTGCCCTGGACCATCCGCGAAAACAAGGCGGCGCCACGGGACGTGGGGCGCTACGACCTGCGCGGCACGGTCACGGGTCAGACGGATCTGGCGAAACTCAAGGCCGGTATGGTCGGGGCGCAGTTCTGGTCGGTCTACATCCCGGGCGAGATCCGGGACAGCGGCTTCGCCCGCGTCCAGTTGGAGCAGATCGACATCGCCCGACGGCTCATCGCGGCCTACCCCGACCGCTTCGCTCCCGCCCTCGTCGCCGACGACATCAAGCGGGAGTTCAAACGGGGCCGCCTCGCCTCGTTCATGGGCATGGAAGGCGGCCACGCGATCGAGAACTCCCTCGGCGCGCTGCGGGCCTACTACGCCCTCGGCGTGCGCTACATGACGCTCACCCACAACGTCACCCTCGACTGGGCCGACGCGGCGCTGGACAGCGCGCGCCACGGAGGTCTCACCGAGTTCGGCCGTGAGGTGGTGCGGGAGATGAACCGGCTGGGCATGCTGGTGGATCTGTCACACGTGTCACCGGCAACGATGAGCGACGCGCTCGACGTCGCCGAGGCGCCGGTGATCTTCTCCCATTCGTCGGCCCGCGCGCTGGTGGAGCACAAGCGCAACGTCCCCGACTCGATCCTCGCCCGGCTGGGGAAGAACGGCGGGGTCGTGATGGTGACGTTCGTGCCGGACTTCGTCTCCCAGGAGGTGGCCGACTGGGCAGCGAAGTACGACTCGCTGGACAAACAGCTCAGCGCGTCCGTGAGCGATACCACCGAGCGGCGGCGCCAGCTCACCGAGTGGTCCACCGCGCATCCCCGGCCGCGGGCGACCCTCGCGCAGGTCGCCGACCACATCGAGCACGTGCGCAAGGTCGCGGGCGTGGACCACGTGGGGATCGGCAGCGATTTCGACGGGATAGAAAACGTGCCGGTCGGGCTGGAGGACGTCTCGACCTTTCCGGCGCTGTTCGCCGAGCTGATCCGCCGCGGCTGGAGCGACGGCGACCTCAGGAAGCTGGCGGGGGACAATCTGCAGCGGGTGCTGCGGGCGACGGAGGCGACGGCCGCGCGCCTGCAGCGCGAGCGGCCACCTTCGACCCGCACCATCGAAGAGCTCGACGGGGCGAGTCGCACTACGTCATGATGGCGCGCGCGGCATCCGGTTGCCCCGGGCCACGACTACGATCGCGAATACGACCGCCATCGTCGCGAACAGAAACCATTGGACGGCGTAGTTGAGGTGGGGGCCGTCGTCCAATGGCGGCGGCGCGATGCGGCGAGGGAGGGTTGGCAGCGCGGAATCGGGCACCTGTAGCACGTAGAACGGCAGGATCGGATACGGGATCTGCTGAGCCAGCGCCTGCCGGTCCAGCCGGCCCCAGGTGATCTGCCCCCGCCGATCGATGGGCCGCCCGCCGCCCGCCTGCATCGGCAGCGCGATGCCCGAGACGTGCTGGCGCCCCTCCTCGTCGAGCCCCTTGGTATCAGCGGTGACCGCATCGGGTGCGGGAACGAATCCGCGGTTCACCAGCACGGCCGTGTCGCTTCCGTCCAGACGAAGCGGCGTCACCACGTGAATCCCCGGCAGACCGTTCAACGCCTGACCACGCACCAGGATCTCGTTGGCTCGATCGTATCGTCCGACCGCCTCGATCCGGCGGTTCGTCGGATTGCCCAGCGACCCCAGATCCTCGGGCAACCTGAGTGGCGGCGCCTGCTGCGCCTGGGCAGCGGTACGATTGGCCGCGCGGCGCTCGCGCAGACGGTCCACCTGCCAGAATCCCAGTCGGACAAACCCCGCGCCGGCGAGCAGCAACACGACGATGAAGATTCGACGCGAAATGGGTGACATCCTGTCCGCCGCCGAGGACGCGAAACGGCTTCCTGCTACCGTAGCGGCGGTCCGTGACGGCTGAACGGACAGGCCCGCCGATTGCTATGCGACCGGAGCGGTCGCTGGTGACCAAACTAACGCCGGTCGGGGAGCGCGCTCTTCCAGTGCGAGAACCAGCTTGGTATTCTCCTAACACCCCCGCAACGCAGGCCATTCACGATGACCAGGATGACGCTGAGGGGCCTCCGGCCCCTCCTGGCGGCCACGGCGGCTGCCTCGCTCGCATGCGGCGAAAATCTGGCCCTGCCCGATTCCTCCGGAGCCGGGTTGGAGCTCGCCGTCGTAGGAGGCAACGCGCAGACGGGGACGGTGGGGGAGTCGCTCGCCCAGCCGCTGGTGGTGAAGGTGACGGCCGAAGGCGGTCAGCCCGTGTCGGGTCGGAAGGTGGCCTTCCTCGCGGCCACCAGCGAATCCGGTAGCCTCGCTCCGGACACCACGGAAACCAACGACAGGGGAGAGGCGGTGGCCCAGTGGGTGCTGGGCACGGTGCCCGGCGCCCAGTCGGGTGAGGCGAGACTCGTCGCCGACCTGGAGACTCCGCCGACAACCCAGTTTCAGGCGTCGGCCGTCGCCGCGGCGCCCGACACGATCCGGGCGATGAGCCCGCTCAATCAGCCCGGTGACCGGGGCGAGCAGCTGGAGGATCCACTGGTCGTCCAGGTGGTGGACCGATTCGGCAATCCGGTCCCGGGGGTTACCATCCTGTGGGCCGTGACGGTGGGCGAGGGGGAGCTGAGCCAGGAGCAGACCGCGACCGGCGCCGACGGCACCGCCTCGGTCACCTGGGAGCTTGGCGGCAGGATCGGAGTACAGCGGGTCATCGCGAGCCTGGAAGGGGCCACGGGGTCGCCGGTGACCTTCTCGGCCACTGTTCTGTTCTGAGCATTACCCCCTGTGGCGTGAACGCGACATCTGTCGCCTGTCTCGCACTGCAAACCTTTACCGGACAATCATGTAGGTGACGTGCATCAGGCTCTGGATGCGGCATGCATCCTGCACAATTTCTGCTTGACTTCCTACCCCGGAAAACTCGTGTCCTTGCTTCGCCGGTTCGCGTTCCTTCTCGCAATCGCCTCCGCCCTCGGCCTGAGTGCCTGCGGCGATGGCGTCGGGCTTCCCGATGAGGGCGCGCCAGCCAGGATCGTCGTCGTCAGCGGGGACGCTCAATCCGGGGCGGCCGGAGGGGCGCTGGGGCAGGCTCTGGTGGTCCGCGTCAGCGACAGCCAAGACCGTCCGGTGGCGGATCAGGCGGTAGGCTTCGCCATCGATGTGGGAGGCGGCCAGGTCACTCCGGCCAGCGCGACGACCAACTCCGAAGGTCTCGCCTCGACCACCTGGACGCTCGGACCGACTGCCGGCCAACAGCGCGTGCGCGCCCAGGCCAACGGCAACGGCGCGCCGGCGAACCTGGCGGTGAATTTCACGGCCAGCGCCTTCTCCGGCTCGGCCGGCCGGCTCGAGCTCGTGAGCGGCGATGCGCAGGTCGGATCGGTGGGCACCGCGCTGGCCGAGCCGCTGGTGGTTCGGGTGGCCGATGCGCTCGGCAATCCGGTGGGCGGTGTGACGGTGTCATGGTCCGTCACTGGCGGCGGGTCGATTGATCCCGTCTCAGCCGAAAGCGGCACCGACGGGCTGGTCCGCGCGGAACGAGTGCTCGGCCCGACGGCCGGCAACCAGACGGCGCAAGCGTCGGTCGATGGTCTCGAGGGGTCTCCGGTCACGTTCACCCACACCGCCGACGCCTCGATCCCGACCGCGCTGATCCGCGTCTCCGGCGACGATCAGACGGCCCCCGCCGGATTCCAGCTCCCCGAGTCGCTCGTGGTCCGGCTGGTGGACGACAACGGCAACGGCGTCGGCGGACGGACCGTCACCTGGGTCGTGCCGGCGGGAGCCGGCGTGGTGAGCCCGGTCAACGCCATCACGAACGGGGATGGGTATTCCGTCACCCGGTGGACGCTCGGTGCCACGGTCGGCAGCTTCACCCTGAACGCCGTCTTCTCCGGCCTTCCTTCCGTCCCATTCACCGCGACCTCGACACCCGACGTCCCGACCGACGATCGCGGTGCACAGTGGCGACGGCCAGGTGGGCACGGTCGGCGTCGCGCTGCCGGCGCCGCTGCGGGTAAGGGTCACCGACGCCAACGGGAACGGCGTGGAGAACGTGAGCGTCACCTGGACCGCGGTCGGGGGCGGCTCGGTGTCGTCCACCACGACCGGCACCGACGCGCAAGGCATCGCGCAGGTCAACCGTACCCTGGGCGCCACGCCCGGCAGCTACACGACCACCGCGGAGGTGGCGGGACTCGCCGGCTCACCGGTGACGTTCACCGCCACGGCCAACGTCGGGGCCGCCGGCCCGGCTCGCCTGGATCGTTCAGCCGGCCGACGCCGTCGTGGGCCAGACGCTCGCGGCCATGCAGGTCGAGGTGCAGGACGCCCAAGGCAACCGGGTGACCGGGGCCTCCAACCTCGTGACCATCACCGCACCCGGCGCGGCGGGACTCGCCGGCGACGACGACGAGAACGCCTCGGCCGGAGTCGCCACCTTCAATGCGCTCAGACTGACACGGGCCGGCACCTTCCAGCTGACCGCCAGGTCGTCGGGGTTGGCGAACGACGTGAGCAGCGCAGTCACGATCGCGAAAGGCGGGACCTCGGTCGCGATCGTCAGCCGCTCGCCGACTACCTCCGTGGTGGGACAGCAGGTCACGATCAGCTACCAGGTCAGCGTGAGCGACCCCGCCGAGGGCACTCCCACCGGGACGGTGACGGTCAGCGATGGAACCCAGAGCTGCAACGGCGGCGTGAGCGGCGGCAGCGGGACCGGGAGTTGCGCAGATCTCGTTCCAGACCGCGGGGACGCACACCCTGACCGCGACCTATTCGGGCGACGCGAACTTCAACGGAAGTACGAGCGCCGAACAGGGTCACACGGTGAACAAGGCGAATGCGACCGTCAACATCACCGGCGACGATCCTGATCCCAGCTCGGTCGGACAGACCGTGGACGTCACCTACACCGTGGTCAACGCCCAGGGTACCGGCAACCCGACCGGAAGCGTGACCATCACCGATCGACGACGGTTCCGTCACCGAGACCTGCCCGGTGTCGGCCGGCTCCTGCCCCATCGCGTTCACCACGACGGGCAACCGGACGATCACCGCGACCTATTCCGGCGACGCGAACTTCAACGGCGACACCGACACCGAGGCCCACTCGGTCCGGCTGCCGAGCACGACGACGGTCACCACGTCGGACGGCTCGACGGTGTTCGGTGAGAGCGTGACGTTTACCGCGACGGTCAGTGCCACCCCGCCCGGCACCGGGACGCCGGGCGGCACGGTGCAGTTCCGAGTCGATGGTCAGCCCCTTGGAGGCGCCGTGACGCTCGCGGGAGGTACCGCGAGCCGCTCGACCAGTGCACTCGCGGTCGGCTCGCACACCATCACGGCCGATTACACGCCGGGGGGCCAGACGTTCGCCGGAAGCACCGGGACGCTCAACCCGGATCAGCAGGTGAGTCCGGCCTCCACCACGACTTCGATCACCAACATCGATCCGGAGCCGTCCAATCCCGGCGAGCTCTACACCGTGCAGGTGACGGTTCAGCGCCGTCGCGCCCGGTGGCGGCCACGCCCGACGGTACGGTGACGATCAGCGATGGAGCAGGGCGGGAGCTGCAACGCGAACCTGAGCGGCGGGTCGGGGAACTGCGACTTGAGCAGCGCCACGCCGGGTCCCAAGACGCTGACCGCGACCTACGGCGGCAGCACCAACTTCAATGGGAGCGGCGACACGGCGGCGCACCAGGTGAACACGCCTCCGATCGCGGACGATGACACGTTCAGCGGGGTGGCTGGTTTGCCGATCATTTCTCTGGCGCCCGGCGTGCTCGACGGTGACACCGACCCCGACGGCGACGCCGTCTCTGCGGACCCCGACCTCGATAGCGAGCCGTCGAATGGGGTGATCAGCCTGAATGCCGACGGCGGGTTCATCTACACTCCGAACGTCGGTTTCGTCGGCACTGACTCCTTCACCTACCACGCGACCGACGGACGCGCCAACAGCGCTCCCGCGACCGTGACCCTGAATGTCGGCCCTTAGCCGGGAGGACGGAGACCAGCCTACCCGTCACTTGAACCCGCGAGCTAAGCCGTTTATTCTAGCCCGCTTAACCGCCACTGTGACCTGGCTCCTATCCCGTTCGCCGTTCCACTCCTACCGTAGGCCCGTGAAGACACCGACCCATACCAAGCCACTCATCGCCATCCTGGCCATGAGTCTCGCCGCCTGCGGCGGCGAAGATCTCGTCCTGCCCAGCGAGGGCGAGCCCGCCTCCATCGTCCTCATTCAAGGCGACGGCCAGACCGGGCGCGTGGGGGAGATGCTTCCCCAGCCGATCGTCGTCGAGGTCGTGGACGGCAGCGGCCGCCCCGTGTCCGGTGCCACCGTGGTAATCGAGCTCGATGGTGCGGAGCCCGAGCCCGACACGGTCGTCACGCAGGCGGACGGAAGGGCCAGCATCGACGTCCAACTGGGTCCGACGGTCGGTTCGGCAGAGGGCCTTGCGAAGGTGGTGGTCCCGGAGAATCAGGCGGCTATCGAGGTGGGGTTCACGGTCAGCGCCGTCGCCGTCCTCGGCCAACGGGCTCATCCTCGAATCCGGCAACGATCAGACGGCTCCCGCCGGCACGGCGTTGCCCCAGCCGCTGGTCGTCCGTGTCGAGGATGCGTTCGGGAACCCCATCTCCGGCGTCTCGATCACCTGGACTCCCGTCGGCGGCGGGAGCGTGAGCGAGACCACCACCGTTTCCGACGCCGGAGGACATGCGTCGGTCACGCGCACGCTCGGAAGTGCCGCGGGTGCGCAGTCCACCACCGCGGAGTCGGCTGGCCTGTCGGGCTCGCCGGTCACGTTCCTGCACACGGCGACCTCTGGCAGCGCGAGCGGGTTGACCATCGTGTCGGGGAACGAGCAGTCGGGAGCGCCGGGTAGCGCGCTCGCCCAGCCCCTGGTCGTTCAAGTGAACGATGCCGGCTGGCAATCCGGTTTTCGGTGCGCCGGTCACATGGGTGGTGACCGGTGGCGGCGGGAGCCTCGATCCCGCGACTTCCACGACCGATGCAAGCGGACTGGCGTCGTCGGTGTGGACGCTCGGGGCGGCGCCCGGTCCCAACACCGCGCAGGCCGTGGTCTCAGGCGTGGGTCAGGCGAGCTTCACCGCGACAGGTCTGGTCGGTGCGCCCAACGAGATTCGCATCGAGTCGGGCAACGGACAGACCGGTCAGGTCGGTCAGCGGCTCGGCTCGGATCTCGTCGTGCTGGTCCTGGACGAGCGCGACAACCCGATTGCCGGCGCGACGGTCACGTGGCAGGTGCGCTCTGGTGGCGGCAGCGTGGATCCAGCCAGCTCGACGACGGACGGCAGCGGCCGTGCGTCTGCACGCTGGACGCTTGGCCCGGCACCCGGCGCCAACACGCTGGACGCATCGGTATCCGGTGCGGGGTCGGTCTCTTTCCAGGCCACGGGTGCCGCCGGCGCTGCCTCGGTCCTGGCGATCGCCACCCAGCCGTCTAGCAGCGCGGAGGTCGGCGTGCCGTTCGGACGGCAGCCGTTGATCCAGCTCCGCGATGCGGCAGGTAACGACGTCGCCCGCAGCGGCGTGCCCGTGACCGCGGCGATCGCCTCCGGTCCAGGGTCGCTCGGCGGCACGGCGACGCGAACCACCGATGCCAATGGTCGCGCCAACTTCACCGATCTCCGGATCAATGGTGCCGTGGGCGCGCACACGATCATCTTCGCGGCGCCGGGTTTCACCTCCGTCACCTCGGACGGGATCGATGTCACGCGTGCCGCGACCACCACGCAGATCACGGGTGACACGCCTGAGCCCTCGGCCCCGGGCGCGGCCGTCACCGTCAGCTTCACGGTAACCTCCGACGCGGGGACGGTGACGGGGCCCGTCACGGTGACCGCGTCCGGGGGTGGCGAGAGCCTGTACCGCGGACGTCGCCGCGGGAAGCTGTGCGATCACGCTGAACGGGTCCGGCAGCCGGACGCTCACCGCGGCCTACGCCGGCAATACGCTCTTCGCGCCCAGCAGCGACGACGAGTCGCACAACGTCGAGGCGCCGAACAGCCCGCCGACACGCCGCGGACGACGCCTTCACGCCCGGGCCCGACCGGCGACCGTGAGCCCTCGACGTGGGCCGCAGCCTGGCGTGCTGGCGAACGAGCGGATCCCGGACCAGGATCCGCTGCAGGCGAGTCTGGGTCGAACGTGTCGACGGCACGCTGACCCTGGATGCAACGGCGGGCTTCTCGCTACACGCCCGGACTGCCGATTTCCAGGGCGAAGACACGCTGCACCTACTCGAGCTTCCGAGACGCCTCGGGCACGTCGAGCGTCCGGCGACAGCGTGCGGATCCACCGTGCCGGCACCTCCACTGCGGTGACAGTCGTCTTCGCATTCGGGCCATAAAGACGGTGTGACGCACGCCCTGTCGGAGCGTCGCGGATACGCTGTAGTGTTGATTTATCAGCCAGTCGTCTCGACCATCCCACCCCCGCTTCGGCATGGTGCGCTTGCGCTTCGTCCGGCATCTGGTCGCGCCCGCTCTCGCCATCGCCACCCTTCGGTGCGGCAGCGGCGACCTGTTGCTTCCCGGTGACACCGAACCAGCGCAAATCGAGATAATTCAAGGAGATGAACAGACCGGTAGCGCCGGCCTGCCGCTGGAGGATTCGATCGTCGTCCGAGTTCTGGACGGCGGCGGGCGTGCCATGACCGGGCTGCAGGTGGCCTTCAGCCTCGCCGACGGCGCCGCGGGCGGGGAGGTCAGCCCCGATACGGTCGTGACCGACGGACGCGGGGAGTCCGCTGCCCTCTGGGTCCTGGGGGGCGCCGCGGGCGCTCAGTCGTTGGACGCCAAGGTCGTCGGCCGGGACCTGACCGTCCGCGTGACGGCCTCCGCCGGCTCATCGGGTCCGAGTCGCCTGGTGGCGGTCAGCGGGGATGCGCAGACGGCCCCGGTGGGAACCGCGTTGACCGATTCGCTCGTCGTGCAGGTGCTCGACGGCTTCGACAACCCGGTCGAAGGCATCACGGTCGGCTGGTCCGTGGAGCGAGGGCGATGTGAGCCCCACGTCGGTCGTGACCGGTGCCGACGGCCGGGCCGCCACGCGCAGGATCCTGGGATCCGCCGCCGGCACGCAGACGGCGACCGCCGATGCGCCCGGGCTGACGGGCTCACCGCTCACCTTCACGCACACCGCGGTCCCCGGCACGGCGGCGAGTCTCGTGCTGATCTCGGGGAGCGACCAGCGCGGAGAAACGGGCCAAGAGCTGCCGGAGCCGCTGGTGGTGCGCCTGGTGGACGAGGCGGGCAACGGTATCCCGGGACGCGCGGTCAGCTGGGTAGTCGCCACCGGAGGCGGAAGCGTCACGCCGACGAGCACGACGGACGACGAGGGCTTCGCCTCGGCGACCTGGACGCTCGGGCCGTCACCCGGGTCGAACACGCTCAACGCCGTCGTCTCGGGCGTGGGCGTGGTTCGGTTCGTCGCGAACGGCTCCGGCGGTGGTGGGGGTGGTGGCGGCGGATCGGAGCCGAGCGGGAATCGCTCGACGGTGTCGGCCGATCCGGAATCGATTCAGGCCGGGATCGGGACGTCCACGATAACCGTGACGGTGCTGAACGGCTCGGGAGCGCCGGTCGAGGGAGCGACGGTGACCCTCGCGGCGAGCGGCAGCGGGAACACTCTGGCTCAGCCGGGCGGACCGACGGGGGCCGACGGCGTCGCCACGGGAACACTTCGGTCCACCGTCCCGGGCACCAAGGTCGTTCGGGCGACCGTGAACGGGAACGTGCAGATCAACCAGACCGCGGAGGTGACCGTTCTCGTTGCAGCTGCCACCCAGGTCGAGCTGCTCGAGGGCGACAACCAGACGGCGCAGGTGGGTCAGGCGGTGGACGTAAGGCCGGCGGTGCGGGTGACGAATGCGCTGGGCCAGCCCGTGCCGGGCTTCGGCGTCACCTTCGTGGTCACCGAGGGCAATGGTGACGTCAGCGGCGCTACCCAGAGCACCAACTCCGATGGCGTGGCCCGGGTCGGCGGCTGGACGCTCGGCGCCGAGGGAACCAACACCCTCGAGGCCCGCGCCGGCTCGCTCCAGGGCAGCCCCGTCGTGTTCACCGCGAACGGAGTTCCGGCCCCAAACCACCTCGTTTTTCTGGTGCAGCCCAGTGACGTCGTCGAGGACACGCCCTTCTCTCCGGTCGTGACCGTGGCGATCGTAGACGCGGAAGGCAACGTGGTCGACGTGGACGGCATCACGATCGATCTCGATCTCCTCAAGCGCGACGGCCACGAGTCCAACGAGCTGGAGGGAGATACCTTCCAGGTGACCGACGACGGCATCGCCGTGTTCCCTGGCCTCCAGGTGGACAAGCACGAGGAGGGCTTCAGCCTGCGCGCCAGCTCGCCCGATCTTCCCGGCCTTGGCCAGGTGTTCAGCAACTCCTTCGACGTGGAAGACGATTGACCAACCGTGTCCGTGCTCTGATCCTCACCGTGGTCGGCGGCGTTGCGGTCTCCTGCGGTGGCGATGAGCTGACCCTGCCCAACGAGGGACAGCCGGCGGAGCTCTCGGTGGTGCGAGGCGACGGGCAGAACGGCACGGTGGGCGAGCCGCTGGCCGACTCGCTCGTGGTTCAGGTGCGCGACCGGTTCGGCAACGCGGTGGGTGGCGTCGAGGTCAATTGGACGGCGGAGGTCGGCGGCAACGTCGAGCCTGCCCTGTCCGTGACGGACGCGGGCGGCAGGGCCGGGGCCCAGCGGACTCTGGGAGCCCAGCCGGGCGTCTACACCACCCTCGCGACGGTCTCCGCCCTGCCGGAGGAGCCGGTCGTGTTCAGGACGACCGGCGTCGCCGCCAAGCTTTCGATCGTGACCCAGCCGGCTCCATCGGGCGTCTCGGGGGTGCCGCTCGAGCGCCAACCCGTTCTCCAGCTCCTCGATGCCGATGCCAATCCCGCTGCCCGCGCGGGCGTCGTCGTGACGGTCCAGATCGCGACCGGCGGCGGCGAGCTGGACGGGACCACGAATGTCGCCAGCGATGCCGCGGGCGTCGTCACGTTCACCGATCTGGCCATTCGCGGCTCGCCCGGTATCCGCACGCTCATCTTCGCCGCGGACGCCTTCGCGTCGGTCGCCTCGGCGCCGATCGCCGTCGGAGTGGGCGCACCCGCATCCATCGCCGTGGCAGCGGGCGACGGCCAGTCGGCGACCGTCAATACGGCGGTGGCGACGCCGCCGGCCGTGGTGATCCGCGACGGCGACGGCAACCCGGTGCCGGGTATTCCGGTGACGTTCGCCGTGACCTCGGGCGGCGGCAGCGTCAGCGGCGCGACGGCGGCCACCGGCGCCGACGGCGTCGCCACGGTCGGCGGCTGGACACTCGGCACGGCCGCCGGCACCAACACACTGGCGGCTGAAGTCGAAGGCCTCGAGCTCGAGGGCAGCCCGGCCGCGTTTACGGCGGTCGGCACGCCGGGGCCCTTGAACGCCGACCGCCTCAACGGTCTCCGTGGCTCCCGCCTCCATCGTCGCTTCCGCGGGTGGGACCACGAGCACGATCACGGTTACGGCGAAGGACGAATTCGGCAATCCGCTGCGCGACCTGCCGGTCACCCTTTCGGCGACGGGAGTCGGCAACCTGCTGACGCAGCCCGCAACAGCCGACCAATGCCTCCGGCGTCGCCACGGGCACGCTCGCCGCGACCGCCGCGGGACAGCACGTAGTCTCAGCCTCGATCAACGGCCAGGCCCTGCCGGCGACCGCCACCGTCACGGTCACCGCCGCAGCGCCGAACGTGAACAACAGCTCGGCCAGTGTGGGGAACGGGACGGCGGGTACCGCCACCGCGGTGAGCGTCGAGCTGCGGGATGCCTTCAATAATCCCGTCGCTGGTGCCGGCGGCCGCATCGCGCTCGCAGTGAGCGGCGCGAACACGGCGAGCGGGGGCCCGGCGCAGGACTTGGGCGGCGGACGGTACTCGATCGGCTACACTGCCGCATGTCGCGGGCACCGATGCCATCGTCGTCAGCGTGGACGGCACTCCGCTGGCGGCCTCCCCGCTCACGAGCGTCGTGTCCCCGGGGCCCGCCAGCGCCGCGACCACGACGGCTCAGCTCCCCGCGAGCTCATCGCTGTTCGTCCAGCTGACCGTAGTGGTGACGGTCCGCGACGCCGATGGCAACGTGCGAACGGCCGGAGGAGACGAGGTTCGGATCAGGACCGACGGGGTGGATCAGGTGGCGAGCCACAACGGGGACGGCACGTACACGACGAGTTTCCTGCCACCGGCTTTGGGTGCGGTCGCCATCGAGGTGCTTCTGAACGGGACCCCGATCGCGGGAAGTCCGTTCACGGTGATCATCACGCTGTTCTGACGCCCTGGATCGGGTTGACCCCCCTTTTCCCGAGGGCTAGTTTTCCCCCCGCTCGCCCTGGTGGTGAAACTGGTAGACACGCTATCTTGAGGGGGTAGTGCCGAAAGGCGTCGCGGTTCGAATCCGCGCCAGGGCATATTGTTAGGGGCGCACCTGCCGTGCGCCCCTCGTCGCTAGCCGGCCACTGTAGCTCAGGGGTAGAGCTCTCGATTCGTAATCGAGTGGTCGTCGGTTCAAATCCGACCAGTGGCTCTCGAATCTCGCTCCGACTTTGCCTCGCGCCGGCCCAGGCCGGCGCGGTTTTCATATGTACACTAAGAAGCGCGGCGGACCGGTGGTCATCGATGTGATGGCAAAGCTGCACCTATCAGCCGGCAACTGGGCGGGTAGTATTGTACGCGAGTGGCTCGGACGGGCTGCCGGCCTACCCTCGGCGCGAGGATGCGAGATCGGTGAACGAAATGTCTTCTAGCCGGACCCTGCCATACCTGTGGTCGCTTGCCGCTGTCGGTGTGGCGGTGGGACTTCGATTGTTGCTGGTTCCTCAGATCGGGTTGGCGCAGCCGTTCGCCACTATGGCGCCCACGATCTTCCTCATCTCCTACCTATGGGGCCTCGGGCCGGCCGCCCTGGCAACCACGGTCGGCACCCTCTCGGTACTCTACCTGTTCTTCGAGCCGGTCGGCTCCCTCGCGCTCAGCGGTCGGGGGGGTCCCATCGGGGCGGTGCTGTTCGTAGCCACCGGCCTCGCCGCGGGCTGGTTGGGTGAGGCTCGCCTTCGAGCGAACCGGCGCGCGGAGCACGCGGCCCTGGTGGCCAGGACCCAGGCCGCTCTCGCTCGGGAGGAGGCAGCCCGGGTGCGCGCCCAGGAAGCGGCCATGCGGCGCAGCGAGGCGGAGCTGACCGACTTCTTCGACAACGCTTCGACCCCCATGCACTGGGTAGCACCAGACGGCACCATCCTGAGGGCCAATCAAGCCGAGCTGGACATGCTGGGCTACCAGCGCGACGAATACGTCGGTCACCACTCCCGCGAGTTCCACGTCGATCCCGTCGCGGCGGACCGGCTGCTCGAACGGTTCGTCACCGGGGAAGTGGTTCGCCGCTCTCCTGCCCGCCTCAGAGGGAAAGAGGGGCAGGTCAGGGACGTGCCTGATCGATTCGAGCCCGTACCGAGCCGAGGGCGAGCTCGTGCATACCCGGTGTCTCACCCGCGACGTCACCGTGGACAAGCAGGCGCATGAAGCGATGGAGCGTCTGGCTGCCATCGTCTCCTCCTCCAGCGACGCCATCATCGCCAAGACACTGGACGGTACGGTGACGAGCTGGAATGCGGCCGCCGAGCGGATCTTCGGATATCCCGCCTCGGAAATGGTCGGGCAGTCCGTGTTCAAGTTGATCCCGGAGGAGCTGCACGACTCCGAGCGCGAGGTCCTGGAACGGTTGCGGCGAGGAGAGACGGTGGCGTTCGCCGAGGCGGAGCGCATCCGCAGCGATGGGGAGCGGATCTGGATCTCCCTGAGCGTCTCGCCGATCCGGGACAGCGCCGGCACGATCATCGGCGCAGCCTCCATCAAGCGGGACATCACCGACCGCCGGAACGCCGAAGCCGAGCTCCAGCGGAGTCAGGAAGAGGTGCGGTTGGCCCACCAGGCGGCGCGGATGGGGGCGTGGCGGTGGGACATTGCCTCCAACGAATTGCGCTGGGACGACGGGCTCCGGCAACTCTATGGCTTTGACCCCGATCATCAGGTGCGGGGGTTCGACGATTTCATCGAGCGGGTGCATCCCGAGGATCGCGATCGCGTGGTGCGCGGTGTGCAACAGGCGCTGACCGCCTCCGTGCCGATTGACTATGAGTTCAGGATCGTCCTCCCCGATGGTCAGGTCCGCTGGCTGGTGGACCTTGGCCGGATGACCACCGATTCACAGGGCAAGCCCGCATACGTCACCGGCATCTCCATGGATGTGACGGAACGGAGAGCTGTCGAGGATCACCTGCGCGAGACCCAGCGCCTGCAGGCGGTGGGGCAATTGGCTGGTGGCATCGCGCATGAGGCCAACAATCAGATGACGGTTGTCCTCGGTGCCGCGCAGTTCCTGCTTCGCCGTACCGATCTCGCGCCTGCGAGCCGCCGGGACATCGAGTTCATCCGCCAGGCCGCAGAGCGCACCGCCGCGATCACCCAGCAGCTCCTGGCCTTCGGCCGCCGTCAGGTACTGCAGCCCCAGGACGTGGACCTGGAACGGGTCGCGCACTCCCTCGAGCCGGTCCTCCGCCGCTCGCTCGGGGAGAATCACGAGCTCGTGGTGCGGAAGGTCGGAGAGGTCGGACTGATCCAGGCCGACCCGAGGCAGCTCGAGCAGGTACTGCTCAACCTCACGCTGAACGCGCGCGACGCGATGCCCAAGGGAGGCAGGCTCACGATCCAGATCTCCGAGCAGACCGTGTCCCACGGAAGCGCCGACGAAGGCGAGGGACCGCCCCCGGGCGTGTACGCGGTCATCGAGGCGAGGGACACCGGTAGCGGCATGGACCGGGGGACGATCCAGCGGATCTTCGAGCCGTTCTTCACGACCAAGCCGATGGGTGAAGGGACGGGACTGGGGCTTTCCGTGGTTCACGGCATCGTCGCACAGACGGGAGGCCACATCCGGGTGGAGAGCGAGCTCGGCGAGGGCACGACCTTCAGCCTCTATTTCCCAGTGATCACGCCAACCAGCGGCGCCGAGCCGGAGGCCGCAGGGGCGATGGCCGCAGCGAGCCAGGGCCGGGTGGTACTGGTCGTGGAGGACGATGCCCCCGTCCGGGCGATGACCGTGAGAGGATTGGCCGAGGCTGGATACACGACGCTGGAGGCGGACAGCGGCCAGTCGGCGCTGGATCTGATCCGCGGCCACCGCGGCCGCCTGGACGTCGTAATCACGGATATCGGGATGCCGGAGATGGACGGGTACGAGCTGGCGCGGCGGCTCCAGGAGGAAAGGCCCGACCTCCCGATCGTTTACATCACGGGCTACGGCGATGTGGATGTCGCGGGACCGTTTCTCAGGAAGCCCTTCGCGCCGGATGCCCTGGTCCGCAAAGTCGGCGAGGTACTCGCGTTCGGCGCCCGAGCGTCGGGCGCCGTGCGGTCCACGGCGCGAGAGCGATGAGTCGGTGCCCCGCGCTCAGCGCTCGAACCGCGCCATCCCCCGCAGTACCACGATGAGCAGGATGGTCGCGCCGGCCGCCAGCCGATAGTGCGCCAGGCCCGCCGCGATTCCGATTGCGGCGGTCGCCCAAATGGACGCCGCCGTCGTCAGCCCGCTGACCGTTTCGCCCCCTCGCACCACGATCATTCCCCCGCCCAGGAAGCCGATACCTACCGCGACCGCCTGAATCGCGCGGATGGGATCGGACCGGAGCCCATCGGACTGCCCCGGCGTATGCCTGAACGGACAGCTCGGCCAGGGCGGTGTACAGGGCTGACGCGATCGAGACGAGCATGTGGGTGCGCAGGCCGGCCGACTTGCCCGCCTGCTCCCGCTCCCAGCCGAGGGCGGCCCCCAGCAGCGCCGCCACGACCAGCCGCAGCAGGAAGACGAATTCCGGGTGCATCTCGTGCCTCCATTCGAGCCTTTCCAACGTACCGTGGCTCGAACGCAGGGAGCAAATCGGATGTGCCAGGAGGTGCTGCTGGGTGACTTCAGCTTCCCGTGGTGAGCAGCCGGCGGAGGGGATGTCCCGCGTAGACGGGCTGAAGCGCGAGATACCTCGTGATCAGCCGTGTGCCCGGGACCATCCGCTCGTACTGCTCGAGCAGCGCGTTCGGGTCCGCCGGGCGGGTCTCGCTGGTCGTCTGGAGGAAGTGCACGGCGAAGGCGATCGCTTCGGCTTGGTGCTCGCCCACGCTCGCGTGGCCGTAGCGCTTGGGGTCTCGGATCTTCGGAATTCCCTGCCAGAGCACGGCGAGCTGCCCGGGGTTGCGGGACTGCCACCGGTGACCGAGCTCGTGAGCCAGCGCATGGCGCAACTGGTCCTCGCTCGTCATCCGCGCCGGATCGAGGGCCAGCGAGTCGCGCGAGGCCAGGTATTCGCCCAGGCGTCCCGCACTGCGGCCGCGCTTCCCCACCAGCCCGCAGGGACGCTCCGGCCGGCCGAACAGCGAGTACAATGTGTCGGCGTACGGACTGGTGGTGATCCGGTGAGTGATCTCCCGAATCGCGGCGCTGTCGTCCGAGGGCACGAGTCCGCGGTCCTTGGTCCATTCGCGCGAGCTGAGCGTGTCGAGCCACTCGCGGCGCTCGGCCACCTCGAGGAGTGAGCCCGGTCCGTCCGTGACGAACACCCCGCCTTCGAGGCGGAACACGTAGATCCGATCCGGTCCCTGTTGTTCGACGTACGCGAGCGAGACCGCCGGGGCCCGCCAGCGACGGCCTTCGCTAGTGCGGACCGGTCCGACGATGGGAAAGGTCTGGACCGTGCGCCCGTCGGCGGAGCGGAAGACCAGCCCGGTATCGGTGACGAACACCTGCCCCGAAATGGGGGGCAGCCCGCGGGGCGACAGGTAGCCCGGCACCAGCGATCCGAGCGAGTTCGTGGACGGATCGGGCGCGATCGCCTGGGCGGCGCGTGCACGCAGCGAATCATCGGACCGGGAGGGCCCGAGGACGGCGAGTGCAAAGGCGAGGAGCGCGCCGGGGGTCACCGACTCAGCGCCCGGCCAGGTTCTCCGACTCGACCGTCGGAGGCTCGGTGGCACTCGCCGGAGTGCCCCATGTGGTCTGCACCAGGACCGCGAGCAGAGCGACGATCAGGAAGATCATGGAGCCCAGGATCGCGATCGCGGCCCGCTGTGGGACGGGGGCGACGGCGGTCGCCGGGGTGGCGCTGGAGTCGGAGGGCACGGTGATGGTCTGGGGCGAAGGGTGGTGGATCATCCGGGAATGCGGAGCCGCATTCCGGCGCGGACGTAGTCGTCGTTGCGGATCGCGTTGGCGCGAAGGAGCGACCGGAGGGAGACCCGATAGCGGTCGGCGATACCGCTCAGCGTTTCGCCCCGGCGGACCCGATGGGTCTTGCCACGGGCGCGCAGGGCGAGCGGCGCGCTCCGGCTCCCGGCGGCGCGCATGGCGAGCGCGGAGGGTATCGCGACGGTGGGGATGACGAGCCGGCTGCCGGCGGCAAGCCGAGTGCCCTTGACCTTGGGGTTGGCGGACCGGATCTCCGAGGCAGGGAGGCGGTACCGCGTCGCGATGGCGGTGAGCGTTTCCCGCTTCTTCACCACGTGAGTCAGGAACTTGACCCGGTCCGACGGCCGGAGCTTGTCGTAGGCCTCTCTCACGGAGGGGCCGGTCCCGCTTGGCAGCCGGATCGTCATCGCCGACCGCGGAGGGGTGGCGAGACGCAGGTATTGAGGATTCAGACCCCGGATCTCGCCCACGTCGGTGCCCGCGAGCCGGGCGACGACGTCGAGCCCCGTCGCGTCCGCTACCACGATCGAGTCGTACGTGAAGGGTGCGGACTGCGGGATCCCGAATCCGAACCGCTCGGGCTGCTTCGCGATGATGGCGGCGGCGATGAGCTTGGGGACGTAGTCCTGGGTCTCGGCGGTCAGCAGATCCGTGCCGGCGAGCCGGAAGAAGGCGGCGTCACTGGTGACTTCCTCGAGGAGCTCGGCATCGGCCGCGGAGTCGGCGACTGTGGTGTCCGCCCACTGGAGCCGGCCCAGGCTGCGCGATACCTTGCCGGCGCCCGCGTTGTACGCCGCCGCGGCGAGGTAGAGCGAGCCGAATCGCGTGCGCAGGTGGCTCAGGAATCGGGCGGCGGCGTCGGTGGCCTTCACCATGTCGCGTCGCTCGTCCACCCAGCTATCCACCCGCAGTCCGTAGCCCATGCCGGTCCCGCGCATGAACTGCCACATGCCCACGGCATAGGAGCGACTCACCGCATCGCTGGAGTAGCCGCTCTCGATCAGCGCCAGGTAGCCCAGGTCCGTGGGAAGTCCCTCGGCCTCGAAGCGCGTCCGGATCATCTGCTCGTACCGTGCGCCCCGCTCGAGGAACACGGCCATCCGGCTCCGCGCCGGGCCCTGGAAGTAGCGCAGGTAGTAGCGCACCCGCGGGTGCTCGGCATAGGTGCGGACGTCGATGTCCCAGGTCACCTGACTCCCGTCGAACTCGGGAATCACTCGTTCGTCGGGATCCGCCGCGGCGAGCGCATCCAGCACCTCCGCGTCGGCGCGGAGTTCAGTGAGCGCGATCAGCGAGTCCTGACTGGAGAGGCCGACCGGCGCGGCCGTGGGCGCCGGGGGCAGGCCGGTGGCACAGGCCCCGAGGGTGAGGAGTCCGGCGTAGAGGATCGTCGGTCGCTTCATGACAGTCGTTGCGCGGGTTGCGTGATGCGGGCGGGATAGATGCCCCACTCTCGCGCGCCGCACAAAGTGGGCCGTGAGGTGAGACAATCCAAGCAATTGTCTGAGCTGAGTTTACGATTTCCGGAGAGGCCTTGCGCCCCGAGGGCTCACGCAGATTTCAGGTGGGCTCGGCAAACTGCGGCGGACCGCATTCAAGAAAGGTTCACAGCCCTCCTTCCGGTGTGAGCCACATCGAGAAGACCTCGGCGCTCTCTCCTTCCGGCCGTTTCCCTTGCGGCACCACGGTGGTGACCGACAGGCGCACACGTCCGCCGCGAGTGAAATCGAGCCGCATGAAGCCGGCGGCCTCCCGCTCGAACAGCGAGCCCTCGATTGCGCGCACGAGACTCGAGTGGCCCAGGATGCCCGCCCCGCTCACCAGTTGATACTCGGCGTTGGTCACTTCCGGGCGCCCCCCGCGGATCACCTGGAGGTCGTGGTCGTGGCCCGAGGCCATCACCAGCGGGGGATACTCCGCGAACACCTGCTCGAACGCCTGGCGCATCGCTTTGTACTTCTTCGCGCTGATATCCTGATCTCGAGATGCCCATCGTTCGGGCGAACGGATAGAGCGAGCCGATGAACGGCAGCGGGATCCAGAGCCAGGACTCGATGTTCCTGAGGGGGAAGATGTGGTCGCCCAGGTTGAAGGCCCCCCCGTGCTCGCCCCCCGAGCGCAGGGGATGGTGGGTGACCACCACCGCCTGCCGATCGCCCTTGTCGCGGAGCGCGCCCTTGAGCGAATCGGTGACCTCCCGGTAGTCACGGGTAGGGCAGGGTGACTCGGGGCCGATCGGCTTCACGTCGTTGTGCAGCCACCACTCGCTGTCCAGCGCGATGATCCGCACGTGCTGGCCCAGATCGATGACGTCTGGCCCCGGGCATCCCCCACCGGGCGCCAGACGGACGTCGGCTCCCCCGAACTTCCGCACCAGCGTGTCCTGGCGGCGGATGGAATTCCAGCCGTCACGGCCCTGCCGGTCCCAATCGTGATTCCCCGGCACCAGAATCCCCTGGGCCGACCCCTTTCGAATCGCCAGCACCTGCGCGGCGATCTTTCGCTCGGCGTCGTCGCGGCTCGGGTGGCCGGTCGGCGGCACGCCGCGAGGGTAGACGTTATCACCCAGGAAGACCACGAATTGGCGAACGGGACGAAGGGAATCCGACTGCTTGGAAAGCTCGAGCAGCACCGGCTCGCCGTCGTAGGCATTGCTGCCGGCATCGCCCACGAGGAAGAGCGCGAGCTCCAGGCTGTCGACCGGCGGCATCGGGGCGGGCTCGACCGTGGCCGGCTGGAGCGCGGGGGTACAGCTCGCCGCGAGCAGCGCGGCGCACCACCCGAAGCACCAGCTACGGACGATATGCATAGGCCGTGATCGCTGCCTGGTGTCCGGCCGCCTCGTCGCTGATCAAGAGTGTGAGATCCGGGGCGATCGCGAGGCCCTCGGGCTGCCGGTGCCGCGCCTTGTCCAGGGAGCCGCCGCCGAGCACCTGGCCGCTCGCGCTCACTTCGGCGAACGCGCGTTGCGGTCCCGCCACCAGCAGGTAGGTGCCGGTGCGGGGGTGGCGCACGATCGCCGAGCCGTTGAAGCGCTTCTGACCGGTGACCTTCTGCAGCGAGGACTCCGCAATCAGCATGCGGGGCTCGGCCTCGAAGCGCCAATCCTCGGTGGAGACGGCGACGATCACGACCTGATCCTTCCACTGTTTGCTTCGGGTGGTCTTGCACAGGAGCAGGAGCGCCTTGGTCGCCTCGTCCCAGCTCATCCCCTCCACCTCGCATCCCTTGCCCAGACCCTTGGTGCGACGATGCGCTTCGGTCGTTTTCCCGTCCCCGACGATCCGGCCCTCGTAGATCACGGCATCGCTGCTGACGAGAAACAATCGCTGGCCGACCACCTGGATGTCCTCGAAATCATCTCGCAGCAGGCCTCCGGCACCCACGAGGCCGAAGCGGCCCTCGGGCTGGCGCGTCTCCAGGTTGAATCGCCAGATCAGCGACTTCTCGTCCCCGTGCGCCAGCACGTCTCCATCCGGAGTAAAGGCGATACCCGAAATCTCGGCCAGCTCCGCCGGCAACGTGGCACGCCATGCCGGCGCACCGGCGAGATCGTAGTGCCGGAGGGCCTGCGCCGAGGCGGGGGTCACGGAGAGCCAGAAGATGAGCAGTGCCGACAGAGTCGCCGGCACCCTCACGCCTTAGGCCCCGACCCGCCGTCCGATGGGGATTCGTTGGGAGTGTACTCGGCGAGCTTGGGCCCCAGGCGTCCCCGGAGCTCTTCGAGCAGCTCTTCGGAGCCGATCTTCTTCTTGAGCCGGACGCAATAGGTCAGGGTGGGGTGGCCGTCCGGGCCCTGATCGTCCGACTCGAGCGTCCAGCGCTTGGTGTGACTGTCGAGCAGCCCTTCGATGGCGCGGCGCGTCGGAATGTCATCGGCTGCATGGACTCGAAGGATGCCCTCGCGTTTGGCTGGTGGCGCCGCGGGCACCGGGGCACTTTGGGAGAGAGGCATCGTCTCCCCCGGCTCGAACCACTCCGCGACCGGATTGGGATGACGCTCGCCTCCGTTGGTCAGCGCCTGCAGCACGGTCTGTCCCTTGGGCACGGACTGCTCTCCGAGTGCGATGTCGGCGATCACGGGTTCCGAGGTGTTCCACTTCCATAGCGCGACGACGGCCACATTGTACAGGCCTGACAGCGCGGCCGACGCCTCGAGCGTGCCGACGCCCGCCCCGAGCGCGATGGCGATCGCGATCACGACGTACATCGCGTCGCGGGTATCGTCGAGCGTGTTGCGGAACCGCACCAGGCCGGCGATGCCCGCGAGACTGAACGCCACCGCCAGGCTATCCTGCACGATGACCAGAATGGCCGCCACGGCGATCGGCAGGAGAATGATGGTCGTCACCACCGACGGATCCAAGTGCCGGCGCAGTCGCGTCGCGACATACGTCCACGCCACGGGGAGCATGAGCAACAGCGCCCCGACCATGGCGACGAGCGCGGCGAGCCAGCCTCGCCCACCCCACGGTCCCCCGATGTTGCCGGGCGACTCGGCAAGCGCGCTGAGCTCGTCCTCCAGCAGTCCGGGCTGAATCAACTGCCGCGTCTCCCTGGCCATGAGGACCACCAGGGCGATGATGAAGATCTGAAAGAGCGCAAGCCAAGCGAGACGCGGCCGGGGCAGCCCGTCCTCGCGATGTTGGGTCGCGTCGTTGCCGTTCTTCTCGGGCATGATCTGTCCTCCTGGGCGCCCGAAATGTAGGCCTCGCCAGCGGCGGCGACTGTGGCAATGGTCACGAGGTTCACGGGACGCGGACACCGTTTCATAATGGAACCCACGTCCACGCAGCCCTTTTTGCCGTGGGCGCCCTATCTTCTTCGAGCTACTGGCTTCAACGAACACCGGGAACTCGGCACGCCGGAACGGTCGTTCCACAGCCGCGACGCCAGTCAGTTCCCGCACACAGAGCGATCGGCCCCCCGGAGAACTCCTCATGTCGAGCTTCCGCGCCCTTCCGATTCGGCTCTCTGTGTTCGCGGCGCTCGCGGCGGTCCCGCAGCTGCTGGCCGCCCAGACCGCGACGAACACGGAAGCGAAGCCGGGAGAGACGGTGACGATTGCCGCCGGTCCCCAGTACGGCGCCGGCTGGCTGCACCGGTTCTTCCTCGGCAGTCACTATCGAGACCTGTGGACCACCCCGATCGAGGCCCCGGTACTCGACCTCGACAAGTTCGCCGGCGGTCTCAAGCCGACGAAGCGCGGCGGCGGCGAGCAGACCAAGTCCTTTCGGCTCGAAGGTGGCGACGGGCGTCAGTATCAGTTCCGCTCCATCGACAAGGATCCCTCGAGGGCGCTGCCGCCCGCGCTGCAGGAGACGGCAGCGCGGGAGGTCGTGCGCGACCAGGCCAGTGCGGGGCATCCGGTGGCGGCGCTGATCATACCGCCCATGCTCAGCGCGGTCGGCGTCCTGCACACGGAGCCGAAGCTCGTCGTGCTGCCGACGTCCGACCCGCGGCTCGGGGAGTTCGCGAATGAGTTCGGGGGAATGCTCGGCACGATCGAAGAGCGGCCGACCGACGGCAAAGGCGACGCGGAAGGCTTCGCCGGCGCTTCCGACGTGGTCGACAGCGACGAGCTGCTCAAGGTGATCGAGGACACCCCGGACAATCAGGTGGATACCCACGCGTTTCTAGCCGCGCGTCTGGTGGACATGTTCCTGGGCGACTGGGACCGCCATCGCGATCAGTGGCGCTGGGCCCGCTTCGGGGACGAGCACCCCCGCATGTGGCAGCCGATTCCGCGCGACCGCGATCAGGCCTTCGTCCGCTTCGATGGCCTGCTCCTGACGGTGGCAAGGAGCTCGGCGCCGCAACTGGTCAAGTTCGGGCCGGACTATCCCGGCATGCTGGGACTCACCTGGAATGGTCGAGATCTCGACCGTCGGCTGCTGGTCGGGGTCGAGCGTCCGGTGTACGACTCCATCGCGGCGGAGCTCAAGTCGAAGCTGACTGACCAGGTGATCGAGTCGGCGGTGGCGCAGCTCCCACCGGCCTACGCGCCCCTCGACTCCGCCAAGCTGGCGAGCGCGCTCAAGCAACGCCGGGACAAGCTTCCGGAAGCGGCTGCGCACTACTACAAGCACCTGGCCGGAGAAGTGGATGTGCACGGCACCGACGTGGACGAGCTCGCCGTGGCTGAACGGGTGGATGACCGCTTCACCGAGGTGACGCTCGCGCGAGTCGGAAAGGATGGGGCGGTGGCGGAGCCGTACTACCGCCGTCGCTTCGATCATGACGAGACCAATGAGGTGCGCCTGTTCCTTCACAGCGGGAACGACCGGGCGGTCGTCCGTGGCCCGGGAGATGGAGGCGTCAGGGTCCGCGTGATTTCAGGGAAGGGCACCGACGAGGTCGCCGATTCATCGGCGGGCGGCTCCGTGAATCTGTACTCCACGGACGAAGACCAGGTCCTCGCTGGCAGAAAGGTCTCGGTCAGCCGCAAGCCGTACCAGCCGGACGCGCCCGCGGTGCGCGACTGGGGCGGGCGCTGGCTCTCGCAGGTCTGGTTCGATGCCGGTCCGGACATCGGAATCTTCCTGGGGAGCGGGGTCGCGTACACCCGCTACGGCTTCCGCCACGACCCGTACGCCCACCGCTACCGGTTGCGGGCGGGATGGGCCACCGGCGCCGGTACGGGGCGCGTTGACTTCTCCGCGGTATGGCACCGCGCCAATTCGCTCGTGGCCGGTGGTGTCTACGCGCGCGCCTCCGGCATCGACGTCCTGCGATTCAACGGATTCGGCAACGAGGTAGAGGCCGAAGGCGACGAAGAGTTCTTCCGGGTCAATCAGGTGGATCTCACCCTGATTCCCTTTCTCTCCCTGCCGGTGGCCCCGCTCACGACCCTGCGGTTCGGCCCCAGGCTTCGCTACTCCGACACCGATTTCGACGAGGACCGGTTCATCAGCCAGACCCGTCCCTACGGCTCCGGCGCGTTCGGGATGCTAGGGGCCACCGCGGACCTGCGCTTCGACGCGCGCAATCGCCCGGTCGCGACGACCCATGGGGTGCTGCTCGCGCTCGGCGGCAGCTTCTATCCGCGAGTGTGGGACGTGGAGGAAACCTTCGGCGAGCTCCACGCCGAGGCGTCCACCTTCCTGACGGCGGACTCCATGGCGCTCCAGCCGACCTTGGGACTGCGGATCGGAGGGAAGCGGGTCTGGGGCCAATTCCCGTACCAGGAAGCCGCGTACATCGGCGACGCCTCCTCGGTTCGACTCGGCCGCCAGAACCGGTATGGCGGCGAGGCTTCGGTCTATGCCAACGCGGAGCTCCGGCTCTTGCTCACTCACTTCTTCATTCTCGTTCCCGGGGACTTCGGAGTCTTCGGTCTGGGGGACGTGGGTCGGGTGTACTTCGAAGGGGAGTCGTCGGACAAGTGGCACGCGGCGGCCGGAGGAGGCATCTGGGCCTCGTTCCTCGACCGGGCGAACACCGTGAGTCTTGCGGTCGCGTCCAGCTCGGTGCGGACGGCGCTCTATTTCAGCGTCGGCTTCGGTTTCTAACCGCTCGCCTCGAGAAAAATGAAACGGCGGCAGGAGCACCAAGGCTCCTGCCGCCGTTTCTCGTTACCGTCAACCGGACTACGCCGCAGACTCGCCGGCTCGCTTGGCCTTGCGAGTCTCGACCTGGCGCTTGAGCCAGTCGATCTGATCCTTGATCGTCTGCCGCGTGGCCCTGCTAGCGAGCCACTCGAAGGCACGCCGCCGCTCCTCGTCGGTAAACACCGGGGACTCGGCCAGCCGCTGATAGAAGGCGACCTGCTTTTCCGTCGGCGCGTACGGCCCGATGCGGCTCGGAGCTTCGGTACGCTCGGGGCTCACGGGTGCGGCCGCGGCGGGACGCTGCGGCTCGACGACCCGCGTCTGCCCGGAGTGCCGTGCGGTGGCGATCACCTGGGCGCGCACCGAGCCGGGGATGAGGCGGAACCGGGCATTCCGGGCGGCCTTCATCGCGCCCGCCTCGTACCAGTGGGGGTTGAGCTGGCGGCCCCGCTGGGCAACCGTCTCTTCGCCGGCAAGGATTCGGCGCACGAAGTCACGAATCTCGGGCTCGTTGAAGTTCTCCGACATCCAGCCCAGATACTCGCGACCTTCCTCCGAGGCGAGCAGCTCGCGATAGGTCTTCCCCTTGTACTTCTTGCTCGGCACTCGAGCGTCGAGGTCGAGCCGGGTGGCCTCGTGGAAGAGCGGCTGGCGCTTGACGCCGATGACCTGGTCCAGGCGAGCCTCCTGTCCGGACGGCGACACGGCGAACCTCGCGGCCTTGACCTTGAACAGGGCCTCGCGATCCTCCCCTTCACCCAGCACTTCGTACTGCAGATCCTCCTCGCGGATCACCTGACCCTGGCCGACGAGAGCCATGCAGCACTCGTCCACCCCGGTCTTGCTGAGCCCGACGACCTCCTGGCCGCCCTCCTTGACCACGTAGACGAGGTCGGTGGCCGCGACCCCATCGAGCTCCCGCTGTAGCGCTTCCTCGTCCATCCGATCCATCAATTGAAACGGATCCCAGGTGACTGCCGGCTGAGGCGCAATGTCAACGGGATTCGGGGTGAGTTCCGACATTGGTGTTTCCTACCTCTCTCGATGAATGGGTCGGCGGACTGGCCGCGACCCTCCGTATACCATGCCCCCGAGTCTCTGGGGACGCCCGTTCGCTGCGCCGCCGGTGCCTGCAAGGTGGCGCCACGATGTAACCAACAATCTATTAATGATTTACGATGTGTCAACAAGCGCTATATGCCCTGTTGACAACAGGTTACGCCAAAGGAATGTGGGTAGGTATAGGGGGTATAGCTTCGGCGAGTGTTCGGGTGCAAATCGAAACAGGACCAGACGCGATGTCTGGCCCTGTCTTACTCCGCGCGATCGTCCCGCTTCTTCTTGTAGAGCCAGTACTCCGGGCCGGCCAGCTCCTCGGGCCAATCGTCCAGATGCAGGTCTCCCCGCCAGGCCTCGTTCTCCGCGGGCTCCCAGTCGCCGTCCGGCGCATCCCAGGGGAGATCACCGTCGTTCTCCCAGGGCCGCCCATCCTGTTGGCTCATCGTCGCGCTCCTTCACCGACAAGGGGGCATCTGCGATTCCTCTAGTTCGCAAATGCCGGGCCGGAGCGTCGGCGGGGAGCCTGGGTACCCCACGAAGGCCTCAATCCCTGGTGGGGCCTCCACCCTCGCGCAAATTGCGGCACGGTGCACGGGAACCAAAGGCTCGCTCCCCTACCGCCCGCCCGATCCCATCGCTACACTTCCGCTCCTCATGACGGGACGTAGCGCAGTCCGGTAGCGCACTGCAATGGGGTTGCAGGGGTCGCGGGTTCAAATCCCGCCGTCCCGATGGGCGAAGGCCGACCTTTCCGGGTCGGCCTTCTCATTGGTGCATTGGTCCCCGTCACTCGCCACTTGTCGAGGCATTCATGCGCGTTCGGTCCACGTTGCCAATCCTCCTTGCCCTTTTCGCCGCCTGCCAGCCCGGCGGTGACCGCTCCTCCGCCGGCGGCTTCAGCGCGGAACTGGGAATCGATACCGCGGCCATGACCAAGACTCCGACCGGACTCCAGATTCAGGACGTGAAGGTAGGGCAGGGCGCCGAGGCGAAGCCGGGCTCGACCGCCGTGGTGCACTACACGGGCTGGCTGACCGACGGCAAGAAGTTCGACAGCAGTCGCGATCGCGGAACGCCCTTCGATTTCCAGCTGGGGGCGGGTCAGGTGATCGCCGGGTGGGACCAGGGCGTCGCCGGGATGAAGGTGGGGGGACAGCGAAAGCTGGTAATTCCTGCGGACTTGGGCTATGGGGCCGCGGGCGCGCCGCCGGTGATCCCGCCGGGGGCTACTCTCGTCTTTGATGTGGAGTTGCTCGACGTCAAGTAATCCGCCTGCCAATGTGAGGTGGATCACAGCCTTTCAGGCCATCTGAGCCGAGGTTAGATGAGGAATCTCATCTCTATCCGCCACCCACAACGCAGTGCAGGTTCACGAGGCTTCCTGGAGCCACGGACGGGCGTGTGACCCGAGACGCTAAGGAGCCCCTCGAAGGGAGGACCCGGATGTTCACACGTCACGGTACGCGAGCGGTAGCGGTGCTCGGCGCGGTCGGGGTGATCCTCGGCCTGGCCGGCTGCGCGGCCAAGGTCAAGCAGGAAGACTACAACAACGACATGGCGAAGCTTCGCGAGGAGATGCAGGCGAGCAACAAGGACCTCGCTTCCAAGATCGACGCGACCAACGCGACGGTCACGGATCATTCCCGGCGGCTCGACGCGCTCGAGCAGGAGCTCCAGGCGTTCCGCAGCGAGTACAACGTGAGCATCGAGAAGGTGCGCGGCATGCTGAAGTTCAACGTGCCGGTGCACTTCGAGTTCGCCAGCAGCGACCTGCGGGAAGAGGACCGCCCGGTCCTGGACCGCTTCGCCTCGGTGGTGAAGGACTATTACCCGGGCGCGCTCGTGACGGTCGAGGGATTCACCGATCCCGCCGGCAGCGCGGCCTACAACCAGGCGCTCGGCCAGCGGCGCGCGGAGTCCGTGCGTGAGTATCTGGGCACAGCCGGCGGTCTCGGCGGCGACGGGCTCAAGGCCGTGAGCTATGGCGAGGTGAAGAACCGCCAGGTGGTGCCGGGGGCCAAGGGCCCCGGTGAGGAAGGCATCGAGAACCGGCGTGTCGCGCTGGTGATCGACCACGCAGCGGTCGCCACCGATCAGGTCTCGGCGATCCAGTAAGATCGACGAGTCGCGGACATCCTGAAGGCGCTCTCTACGAGGGCGCCTTTTTGGTGAGGATGATTTCCACCGCCGCTGCCCGACTCTCCGGCTCGGCCTTGACCTCTCCCGGCGCGGCGACCACCTCCCACCGGCCCGGCAGGAGAAACTCGTCCAGCTTCACGACGAGCGGGTAGCGCTGGGGGCGCCGAGTCCGCACGAAGAACTCTCCACTCGAGTTGGTAAACGCTACCTCTCCCCCGATGGCGAGGGCGGCGCCCTCCACCGGGGCGCCTGCTTCATCGCGCACGCTGCCCCTCACGATGTACCGTCCGAACCCTCCGTTTCCAACCTGGTTGGGCTGCACGCCACCGAACCCACCCATGTACAGGAAGGTGCTGCCCGATGCCGCGTAGTCCACCGAGCCATCCGGCTGAATGTAGGTCCCGACACTGGTGGAGTAGCCACCCAGCTGGAGCCTCGCCGTAAGGTTGAGCGCGCTGCGGAACGGTTGAAGTGGCTCGAACGGCTGGTGCACGATCTGATAGTCCGCCCCGAACTCGCCGAGCGCGGTGCGGAGACTCGCGCCGAGCAGGACCGTGGGACGCCCGCTGTGCACCGAGAACTGTTGCATCAACCCGACCCGCGGCGACACCCGCCAGCGGAGATTGGCAATCGGTGTCGTCTCGACCGGCATTCCTTCTGGCCTGCTCTGCAGCAGGAAGAGCTCCGCGTCGAGCCAGGAGCTGACTTCGCGGCCCACGCCGACATAGGAGCTCAGGTTGCTGATGCCCTGGGACCGTGAATCGTAGAGGCCGGCGGTGAGCCGCAGGTCATGCCAGGTGCCACCGCCAAACAGCGAGTTCCCGGTCGCGGTGACCGGCGCCTGCCCATCGGAGGAATCCTGCACGAAGTTCTGCCGCGCGAAGCCGAGCGAAACCTCCTGACTGAGATCGTACGTGATCTGAAAATTTTCGCGATCGACTTCGGTCTGATTGGGTGTCGGTACCGGTGAGCGCCGGAACCGGCGCGGGTTCCAGACGTAGGCGGCCTTGACGCCGAACGCGCCCCTCCGGGCCACCACGCTGGAGGCGGCGTACGGGCGCCCGCTCCCCGTCCCCGCGACGAAGGCGGCGCCGACGTCCGGAGCGACTTGCCATTCGATGCCGGGAACGACGGTCTGCTGCTCCGCCACGAGGGCGCTGCCGGTGACGGTCACCGTGGGTGAGATCCGGTGCCGCCCGAAGAGCGCCGCGAGCGGGGCCTCCAGGCTCGTCGGCTGGAAGGAGGGCGCGCCAAGGCCGTCGGAGCTTGCACCACCGAAGATCTGAAAGCCCGTTCGGGGCGAGCCGCCGGCGTAGCTCACGCCTTGAACCAGGAGATTGTTGCCCGGGCTGAACACATCGGTCGGGTAGCGCACGAGCAGGACGTCGTTCCCGACTCGCAGAGTGTCCTTCCCTACCGTGGTGCGGAAGAAGGCGCCGGCGCGCAGGCCGTCGAGATAGCCGAGCCCGATCCAGCCCTCGACGCCGTTGCGCCAGAAGTTCGCCGTGGCTCCGTATCCACCCAGCAGGGACGAGCCGCCGCCCTCCACCTCGACAACCGTCTGCGCCCGCAGCGCCGCTACCGACAGCGCGAGCAGTGCCAGGGCTGCCGCCAGCGCGGCGGCGATGCGGGCAAGGACAGCGGTCGGTACCCGCATTCGCCTCAGTGCACGACGCTATCGATGGTGAACTTCGCGAACCGTACGGCGAGCCGCTCGGGCGGAAGACTGTCGGTCCAGGGAACCTCGGTCCAGCGGAGGCTGTGGGGAAACAGTGGGAATCCGGCCCCAGGTTGGCTCGTACCATGCTCGGCGCCGGCCGAGACCTGAAGGACGCGGCCGAGTCGTGGGCTCAAGTTCTCCAGCTGCACGCGGACCTTTCCGCCGGCCGAGTCGTATTCCACGGCCCGCACGGCGACATCCTCGCGGGCCAAGGCCTTCTTCTGGTTGAGGTAGACCACGTGTGGCAGGAGGATGCGCACGTTGAGCCCGCTCTCGGTGCGGGCACCGGTCATCGCGCTGAGGATATTGAACCAGGCCGGAGTACTGTCGGCGGTGGCCTCGTAGAAGACGGTATACGTGCCATGCGCGGGAATGCGAAAGCTCATCGCGGAGAGCTTCACCCGTACCTTGCTCGTGTCCAGCGGAGCATCGACGACCTCGCCCTGCTCGGTGACGCGGAAGCCCCGCACTTCGAGCACCACACTCAGCGGGAAGAGCGTCCCGTTGGTGAGTTGGAAGCTGGAGCGAGCCCGTTCCTGATACTCTGCGATGGGAGGACTGACGGTCTGGGCGAGAACGGAGGCAGGCGCGAGCGCCCCCGCGAGGAGCAGGTGGCTAGCCCGGCGGAGCCGCCGGTGCAGATGTGGAGCAACCGCGAACCCGAGCATACGTCCTCATTGGGTGACCGCCACCAGGTTCAGGGTCCCGGTGTAGGTGCCTGATGGGAGCCCCGGCAGCGTTGTCAAATCGATGCGGATTTCGAGGCCGTCGGTCCGTGTCCCGATCGCGTTCGGTTCGGCGATGGGTTGAGTGAAGAGCTCGAGCGATCCGCCGGCCGGGCCGAAGGGCACGAAGCCAACCTCGCCCCCTGTCAAACGGCCGTGCACCAGGGAAGCAGGAATCGCGCCCTCGGCGCCCGCGAGAGCCTGCCCCGGCGCGGCGAAGTGGGCCAGCAAGGTCACCGTGGCGGTCTGACCGGGGTCGACGTTCCAGGATGTCGCAACCGGTACCGCCGGGAAGTCGTTCGCGCCGCTCACGAGCCCGGAAATGGACGCCGAGCCGCCGGCGGGGAGCGAAACGCTCACCCAGCCCTGCTTGCTGGCCGAGAGCCGTACCGATTGGGGGGAGGAAGCGAGCCCGATCTGCGCGGAGAGAGGGGCTGGCACGCCGAGGGCCAGCCCGAGCGCTGCCAAGATGCTGGCCCGAGACATTTCCCAACGTACGGGCCAAATCGGAGCCCCGCTATGGGATGCGGTCGCCCCCCGGGGGGCCTCAAAGCGGAGTGCCGTTTATTGCGTGATTGCCCGGATATTGAGAGTCCCGGAATAGGTCCCGGGGGGCAAAGTCGGGAATCCCACGAGGTTGAGCTGCAGGTCCAAGTTGTCCGTGCGGCTGGAGTTCTTGTTGGCGCCGCTGATATTCACTGAAAACAGCCTGAGGCTTCCCCCCGCCGTCCCCACGACGCCGATCCCGTTCTGAGTAAACGCGGTGAAGGCCACCGGCAGACCCGTAGTCACCCGCCCGAGGATCCGTCCGGATGGGATCTGGACTGCGCCGCCGCTCATCGCCACCGTCGGGTTCGAGAAGTACGCGATGAGGTTGACGGTGTTGGTCTGGCCCGGATTCAGGTTCCACTGCGTCACGATCGTGGTGGTTCCGGTGAAAGTATTCACCGCGTTGTCGGTGACCGCCGGAATGGAGCGTGACGTGCCCGCGGGCAGCGAGACCGTGAGCTGACCTACTCTGAGTGCGGAGAGGGTGACCAGCCTGGGGAGAGACGGCGTGCCCGCCTGCGCCGCCGCCGTTCCCGCGTCGAGGGTCAGTGCGACCCAGAGAAGCAGGAGGAGAGGCGCGCGCCGCAAGCGGGCCGAGGTCGTCATGAAACGCCGTTTCGGAGAAACAGGCGGACTATTGAACGATCGCCTGGAGGTTCAAGGTACCGGTGTAATCGCCCGCGACCGTGGTGGCGAACCGGCCAGGTCGAGCCGCAGGTCGAGCTGGTCGGTCCGGGTGCTTGAGCAGCGTCGCCGAGCGACCGACTGGCTGAAGAGCGTGAGGCTTCCGCCCGCCACGCCCGCGCTCCACCCAGCGGGCCGGCGTTGAACGGCGCGAACGCGGCCGCGCCGATGCTGACCCTGCGACCCGCGACGACGGAATGAAGCTCGTCCCGTTCGCCAGCGCCTGGGCAGGCACCGCGAACCAGCCGACGAGATTCACCGTGCTGCCGGCGGTCAGGTTCCAGTCGGTGGTGACGCTCACCGGGGTGAAGTTGTTGGCGGTCGAGTTGTCGGTGATGCTGGCGAGCGACGCGGTCGGCGTAACGGCGCTCAGCGTCAAGGTCGCGGCCTTCGTGGCGGTGAGCGCCACGGTGGCCGAATTCGACGTGAGGCCGACCTGGGCCTCCGCCGCCGTCGCGGTCGCGGCCAGCACGGCGGCAAGGGCGAGGGCACGAGAAACGAAAGCGGGCATTGGCTTACTCCGACGAAGGAAGGTTCATGGACGACCCGGACTGCCGACGCCGGCCCGGGTACAAGACATGTGCCAGCGGTGGGACAATCCTGTCTTCGACCAGGATCTCGACGCATCGAAAATCGACAGCAGGGCGGGATTGCTCGGGAGGCGCGGATCAGGGTGTGCCGGGTGGTGGGAGTCTCGAGCTGGGCGAGGAGCTCGCGCCTTGGCCCGAGATCATTGCGCCTCTTGATGATGAGTGGGTCGGGCCGAGGCGGGTCTCATCGCCGCGTGGAGTGGACGAGTGGCCGGCGTCGAGCAAAGGAAGAGCCGGCTCACAGTGGGTACGACATCCTTAAACGGCGGGACCGGGTGCTGTCCCGCTTCGAGTCACCCCTCGGGCGGCTCGGTCAAAATGCCTTGCAACCTCAGTCCTCGTGCTCGTGCTTGTCGCGATCGGATCTTTCCCCTGGTCGGACCAGTTGAATGGTTCCCTGAAACGACTCCAGGGTTACCTGAGCACTGCCGGTACCCAAGGTGAAGGAGAAGCGCCGGCCCTTCTTCGTCTCGGTGAGCGTCACCGGGAACTCGGACTCGAACTCGCCGTTGAACGTGGACACGGTCATCGACGCGTTGGTCCCCGGCGCGACCACGAGCGTCAGATCGCCGTTGTGACTCGAAAGGCTGTACCGCCCGCTGTTCTTCACCGGCCCATCGTACTCCACATCGCCATTCACCGTGGTCGCCGACACGCTGGTGGCATCCACCCGCCGGAGGGTAACGCTTCCGTTCACCGTCTCCGCCGTGATCTCCCCGGATGATCCGCTCACTTCGACGTCCTGGTTCACGGAATGGACCTCGATCCGGCCCTTGGCCCCCTTGAGAGACACATTGCCCTCGACCGATTGCAGGGACACGAGCTCGCTGCCCCCGTTCACGGAGATGTCGCCCTGGACGGTCTCCGCACTGATCGGTCCCCGGGCCCCATCCACGCTGATGTCGGTGTAGACCCCCGACAGGTCGAGCGGCATCCAATCGGGCACGGTCACGCGGAGGTCGAGCAGCTCCGGCGTACCGCGCCGGCCCTCGGTCCGGACCTCCACCCGTGTCGCGGTCCGGGTGATCTCGATCCGGGTCCGCGCCGAAGGATCGGCCTCCACCCGCACGGCGTTCCGGGCCCAGGTGCTCACCGAGATCTCGCCGCCGTAGGCGTTGACCTCGAGCCGTTGGCCGCGCTCCACCGGCACCGTGGAGTCGGTCTGTTGCGCCACGAGGGAGAGCACGGTGCAGGCGAGGGTGACGAACACGATCCGGGTCCTTTCAGCTCTCGGCCGCGACGAGCGCCGCCGCCTGCCGCAGCAGTTCGAGCTTCCGCCGCATCGTCGCGGCGAGATGGGAATTGAGATACAGGTTCGCGGAATCCGCCGCGACGGCCAGCTGCGCCTGCGCGATGGCGCGGTCGATGGTCGCGAGGTTCTGCTCCAGGACCCGGACCGTCGCCGTATCGAGGCGGCCGCGCCCCTCGGCCAGGACCCGTTCGAGGTCGGCGACCGCGCGGTCATAGGATCCGGCGGACGCGTGACTGACCGGAGCGACCGGCGCATCCGGCGGCTCGGGAGGGATCGGGGCCATCACGGGCGAGGAGGCGATCGCTCCCGAGCGCAGCACCCAGCCGGCCCCGCTCGACAGCGCGACCAGCGCGATGCTCGCCGCGGCGAGCTGGGGCAGCGAGAACGACCACCGGCGGGGCAGGCGCCGCGCCCCGATCCGGGCCGCGACGCCGGGCCAGAGATCCGACTCGGGCACCACGTCCTCCAACGCCCGGGCCCGGGCCACGACCCGCCGGAGGCCCGCGAGCGTCTCCGAGCATTCGGCACAGCCGGTCAGATGGGCTTCCAGCTCGAGCCGCTCGATCGGCGTCATGTCGCCGTCGATGTAGTCCGAGAGCCGGTCGATCCAGGGATCGCTCATCGTTTGTTCCTCAGGGGTCCAGATGACGCCGCAGCGCCATGCGTGCCCGATGCAGCTGCGACTTCGACGTGCCGGCGGCGAGGCCCAGCATTTCCGCGATCTCCTCGTGCCGGTAGCCCTCGATGTCGTGGAGGACGAAGACCTGGCGCGCGCCGTCGGGCAGCAGGCCGATGGCGGCTTCCATGTCCATCGCGGTCTCGGGTGCACTGCGGCGGGCGGGCACCAGCTCCAGCATCGTCTCACCCTCCACGTAGCGCTTGCGACGGGTACCGAGGACCTCACGACGGCCGAGGATCACGTTGATGGCCAACCGGTGCAGCCAGGTGCCGAAGGCCGATTCCCCCCGGAACGTTCCCAGCTTCTGCCATGCGCGAACGAAGATATCCTGAGCCACTTCGTCGGCCTCGTCATCACTCAGCATGCGGCGGATGAGGCTGTGAATCCGCGCCAGATGGGTCCGGTACAGCCGCTCGAAGGCATGCGCATCGCCGCTGGCGGCCAGCGTCGCGTCCACCGCATCGGGATCGGTCCTGCCGGTGGAATCGTGCCTCAGAGCCGCCATTCCTGAACCGGTTTGGGTCATCACGGATCATTGGATCGTCGCGTGGGTTAAAAGGTTGCAACGTGGAGGGCGGTGGGGAAGGAGGGCGATGGGGACAGGCGGCACTACTGTGACGGCGGTACGGCGCGTACGGGCGGCTACGGCGCTCGCCGAAGGGTGCCCGCCCTACGTCATCCCGAGGGAGCGAAAGCGACCGAGGGACCTTCTCACCCGGGGTTCGATATCCGCGGAGAAGGTCCCTCGCTGCGCTCGGGATGACGTAGGGCAGAATTCAGCATAATCGCGCCGTACCGCCGTACCGCCGTCACCCCCTCCCCCCGCCTGTTAGATTCTCCCATCGCCAAATTCCAGGCTCCCGATGACCACACTGTCCCACCCAACGCCGATCACTGCCCCCACGGGGACGGCGCTCTCCTGCAAAGGCTGGCATCAGGAGGCGGCTCTCCGGATGCTCATGAACAACCTCGATCCCGCGGTCGCGGAGCGCCCGGAGGAGCTCGTGGTCTACGGCGGCGGCGGGAAGGCAGCGCGAAACTGGGAGTGCTACGAGCGGATCGTCGCCACGCTGCGCCGTCTGGAGAACGACGAAACCCTGCTGGTCCAGAGCGGAAAGCCCGTCGGTGTGTTCCGGACCCATGACGAGGCGCCCCGGGTGCTCATCGCGAACGCCCACCTGGTGCCGCGCTGGGCGACGTGGGACGAGTTCCGCAGGCTGGACGCGCTGGGCCTCACCATGTACGGCCAGATGACCGCGGGCTCGTGGATCTACATCGGCACCCAGGGAATCCTCCAGGGGACCTACGAGACCTTCGCGGAGTGTGCCCGCCAGCACTTCGGCGGCACCCTCGAAGGACGTCTCGTCGTGACCGGAGGCCTCGGCGGCATGGGTGGCGCCCAGCCGCTGGCCGCCACCATGAATGGCGCCGCATTTCTCGGCGTGGACGTGGACGAGTCGCGCATCCGCCGACGGCTGGAGACGCGCTACTGCGATCGGATGGAGACCGATCTCGACCGCGCGCTCCGCCTCGTAGAGGAGGCCCGCGCGAAGAAGCGCGCGCTCTCCGTGGGGTTGGTCGGCAACATCGCGGAGGTGCTGCCCGAGCTGGTACGGCGCGGGCTCGTGCCCGACGTGCTCACCGACCAGACCTCGGCCCACGATCTCCGTCTCGGCTACATCCCGGTGGGGTCGAGTCTCCAGGAGGCAGCCGAGCTGCGGGAGCGCGACCCGTCGGGGTACGAAGCACGGGTTCTCGATTCCATGGTGGCGCACGTCGAAGCGATGCTCCAGCTCCAGGCGCGCGGTGCGGTGACGTTCGACTACGGCAACAATCTCCGGGGCCAGGTGGCCGACCGCCGCGGCATGCGCGAGGCGTTCAAGATCCCGGGCTTCGTGCCCGAGTTCATCCGCCCGCTGTTCTGCCGAGGGGCGGGACCGTTCCGCTGGGCCGCCCTCTCGGGCGATCCGGCCGACATCGCGGAGACGGACCGTGCCGTGCTGGAGACATTTCCCCAGAAAGAGCCGCTGGCCCGATGGATCCGGCAGGCGCAGGAGCGGGTCGCGTTCCAGGGGCTCCCCGCGCGCATCTGCTGGCTGGAGTACGGCGAGCGCGCCGAGATGGGGCTGCGATTCAATCGCCTGGTCAAGCAGGGCAAGGTGCGGGCGCCCATCGTGATCGGCCGCGATCATCTCGACACCGGGTCGGTCGCCTCGCCCAACCGCGAGACCGAGGGGATGCGGGACGGCTCCGACGCGATCGCCGACTGGCCGCTCCTCAACGCGCTGCTCAACACCGCCTGCGGCGCGAGCTGGGTGTCTCTGCACCATGGCGGCGGGGTGGGGATCGGTTACTCGATCCACTCCGGGATGGTCGCGGTCGCCGACGGAACGTCCTCGGCGGATCGGCGGCTCGATCGGGTGCTCACCGCCGATCCGGGCACGGGAGTCATGCGGCACGCCGACGCGGGATATGATCTGGCCATCGAGACGGCGCGGGAACGCGGCGTGGACCTGCCGATGATCACGGGTGACCGGTGATTTCCACGAGGCAGGGACGAAGGGCACGTTCGTGGAAGTGCTCGACCTCCGCCATGAAGGTTCTCGAGAACATCTCCCAGCTCGCGACCTGCGTCGCGACTGGTGCGCAGGGCGACATCCACCCCATCACCGACGGCGCCCTGGTCTGGGACGGCCCGGACATCGTATGGGTCGGACGGCGCGGCGAGCTGCCGGCGGAGTATCGCGGCGCCGAGCGGTTGGACGCGGGTGGCGGCCTGGTCATGCCGGGCCTGGTGGACTGCCACACCCATCTGGCCTTCGGCGGCTGGCGAGCCGATGAATTCGAGCAGCGGATCAGGGGGGAGAGCTATCTAGACATCGCCCGGGACGGCGGCGGGATCGCCCGCACGGTTCGGCTGACGCGGGAGGAGTCCGAGGAGGCGCTCGTCGCCAGGGCGCGCGGCTTCCTCAAGGAGATGCGGGCGCTCGGGGTGACCACCGTCGAGTGCAAGAGCGGCTACGGCCTGGACCGCGAGCACGAGCGCAAGCTGCTTCGGGTCTACCGCCGCCTGAGCGACGAGGGTCTCACGCGGATCGTGCCGACCTATCTCGGCGCGCACGTCGTGCCGCCGGAGCTTCGCGCCGACCGCGAGCGATACCTCCAGCTCGTCGAGGGCCTCATCCCCGAGCTGGCGCGCGAAGGGCTGGCCAGGTGTTGCGACGTCTTCGTCGAGGAATCGGCGTTCAGCCTCTCGGAGGCGCGGCGGGTGTTGCTGGCGGGAAAGGCGGCCGGGCTGGCGCCGAAGCTCCACGCCGACCAGCTCTCTTCCGGGGGCGGAGCCGAGCTCGCCGCCGAACTGGGCGCCTGGTCGGCCGATCACCTGGAGCACGCTTCCGACGCCGGCATCGCCGCGATGGCCGGCGCCGGGCACCGTGGCGGTGAGCCTGCCCCTGGCCTCGCTCTACCTCGCGCAGCCGCCGATGCCGGCGCGCCGTTTCATCGAGGCGGGTGTACCGGTCGCGGTCGCCACCGACTTCAACCCCGGGTCCGCCCCCAGCTATCACCTGCCGCTGGCGCTGACGCTGGCGTGCACCCTCCAGCGCATGACCCCGGCTGAGGCGCTCAAGGGCGCCACTGTCATCGCCGCTCGCGCGGTTGGCCTCGAGGAGCGGGTCGGCTCACTCGAGCCGGGCAAGGCCGCCGACTTCGCGGTGTTCGATGCGCCCGACGTGAACCAGTGGCTCTACCATCTGCGCCCGAATGCCTGCAGGCTGACTGCCCTGGACGGCCATCTCCAGCCTGCGTCCGACTGAAGTCTCGACCCCGGCGCCGGCGCCGGACGACCCTCGCGTCGGCCACTTGCTCGGCCGGGGGCTTGGCACCGACGACGGGGCGCAGGTTATACTCGTCGGGTTCCCATCGGACGAGGTGTCCGTCGCAACAGTGGACGTCCGGGTGCGGCTCAGGTCCCCTCAGCGATTCGTTCCGTGTTGTACCGTCTGACGCCGGATGCCTGCGACGAGCGCTTCATTCGGCTGCTCGACCACACCCAGCGACGTCGGCATGTCGACGGCCGGACCGCCCGGCTGGCGGCCGTCACCGTCACCGTATGGCACATCTTGAGGGGTGTCGCATCCCGGCGCTAGACGCGGGTTCTTGCGTCAACGCGCAGTCTTTGCCAGTGTAGGGCTTCGTCGCGGTACCAATCACCAACAACTCGGAGGCGCCATGCCACAGCGCTGGTGGGGAATACTTGTCGCCCTCGCCGCCGCCGTCACTCCCGAAGCCTCGGCCCAGGTGCGCCAGGTCTCGGGACGGGTGACGAACGCGCAGACGGGGGAGGGGGTGCCGGAAGCCACAATCGCGGTGACCGGCACCAGGATCGTGGCCCAAACGGGTCAGGACGGGCGCTTCGCCCTCAACGCGCCGGCGGGGACGGTTTCCCTCGTGGTGCGGGGGATCGGATTCAGGCGACGCGAGCTCATCGTCCCAAACGAGACACAGACCGTCGCGATCGCTCTGGAGCCCGACATCTTCAAGCTGGAAGAAGTGGTGGTGACCGGCCAATCGACCGGCATCGAACGGCAGAACCTGCCCAACGCGGTCGCGACGGTGAGCGGGAGCGAGCTCACCCGGGCGCCGACCGGCACCATCGAGAGCGCGCTGCAGGGCAAGATCCCGGGCGCCTGATCCAGGCGAACTCGGGCGCGCCCGGCGGCGGCATGCAGGTCAACCTGCGCGGCGTCTCGACGATCAACGCCGGCGCCGACCCCATCTGGGTCATCGACGGGATCGTGGTCAGCAACGAGGCGATCCCCAACGGCGCCGACGCGGTCACCCGGCCCAGGCCGGCGGCAACCCGCGCAACCAGGACAACCCGACCAACCGCATCGCCGACCTCAACCCCGAGGACATCGAGCGGATCGAGGTGCTGAAGGGCGGGATCGGCCGCCGCGATCTACGGCTCCAAGGCCACCAACGGCGTGATCATCGTCACGACCAAGCACGGCCAGGCCGGGAAAGCCGCAATTCAACATCACCCAGCGGTTCGGCGACGTTCTCCAGGGCCAACGACCTGGGCCGCCGGACCTTCGCGACCCTGGACGAGGCGCTCAGCGTCTACTCCGACACCGCGCTGGTCACCTCGCTCTTCCAACCCGGGCGTGACCTTCGACGTCGAGGATCAGCTCTACGGCCGGAATGCCCTGTCCTACGAGACGGCGGCCAGCGTGAGCGGCGGGACCGAGCAGACCCGCTACTTCGTCTCCGGGTTGATCAAGAACGACGAGGGCATCGCGATCAACACCGACTACCAGAAGCAGTCGCTCCGGGCGAACCTGGACCAGATGCTGTCCGACTGGATCAACCTGTCGGTGAACACCAACGTGATCCACAGCAAGTCTAACCGCGGGACTGTCGAACAACGACAACTCGGGCACCAGTCCCTACCTGGTGTTCCCCTTCACCCCCAACTTCATCGATCTCGCCGCTACGGGCGACCGAGATCAGCGACTTCCCGCTCAATCCGTTCGAGCGGAGCAACCCGCTCCAGACGTTCAGCTTCCTCAAGAACGAAGAGGACACCTGGCGGGCGCTGGGCACGTTGACGGCCCGGATCAACCTGGCCAACGGCCCAGCGGCACAACTTCCAGGTGATCGTCATCGGCGGCGTGGACTACTTCAACCAGGAGAACGACTTCGTCTCGCCGCCCGAGCTGGAGTACGAGCCCAACGACGGGCAGCCCGGGCACGGTGGTCCTGAGCAAGTCATCCAATCTGAACCTGAACCTCGCCGTGAACGGCAACTACACCTTCCTGCCCGGAGTCGCAGAAGTTCCAGTCCACCACCTCGTTCGGCGTGCAGTACGAGGATCGCGACCTCGATGCAACCCGGCGTGATCGGGCGCACCCTGCTCGGCCGGGCAGGAGAAACCCGGACCAGGCGGCCAGCCTCAGCGTGCTCCAGGACGACCGGCCGGTGCGGGACCTCGGCCTGTACGCCCAGGAAGAGTTGCTCCTGATGGACCGGCGGCTCCTGCTCACGGCCGGCATTCGCGCCGACCGCAGCAGCAGCAACGGCGACACCGACAAGTTCTTCTTCTACCCCAAGGCGGCGGTCTCGTACCGCTTCATCCAGACCCTTCGGCGGCGTGGACGAGATCAAGCTTCGCGGCGCCTTCGGCCAGACCGGAAACCAGCCGCTCTTCGGGGCCAAGTTCTCGCCCGATACGACGGGCACGATCGGCGGGCTGTTCGGCGTGCTGCCCGGCAATCGCGCGGGTGATCCCAACATCCGGCCGGAGACGCAGACGGAGTTCGAGGGCGGGTTCGACGCGCAGTTCGGCAACGGACGGGCCGAGCTCAACTTCACTGTCTATCAGCGCACCATCAGCGATCTGCTGCTGGAGCGCACCCTGGCGCCCAGCAGCGGCCAGGAGAGCCGGATCTTCAGCTCGGACAGCAAGCTCAGGAACCGGGGTGTCGAAGTGGCGCTGACCATCTCGCCGATCCAGAGCCGGGACGTGAACTGGCTCTTCCGCACCACGTTCTTCGCCAACCGGAGCAAGGTGACCCAGCTCGACGGGCCGGCCTTCGAGACCGGCGGGTTCGGCACCTCGCTGGGCGCGTTCTTCATCGAGGAGGGCAAGTCCGCCACCCAGATCATCGGCACCGAAGGGATGGTGGGCGACGCCAATCCCGATTTCCAGATGAGCTTCTCCAGCGACCTCGACTTACAAGCGCTTCACGCTCGGCTTCCTGTTCGACTGGAAGCAGGGCGGGGACGTGGTCAACCTCACCGAGTTCCTCTACGATGCCGGCGCAGAACAGCATCGACTATCTGGAGGAGGGCGGCGGGGCCGACCGGCTAGCCGCATGGGGGCAGGGCATCACCCAGACCTACGTGCAGGACGCCTCCTACCTCAAGCTCCGCGAGGTGAACCTGTCCTACAATCTTCCCAATTCGTTCACCCAGAGCCTCTTCGGCTCGAGCGTCCGCTATGCGCGGCTCTCGCTCGCGGGCCGCAACCTGCTGCGCTTCACCGGCTACCGCGGACTGGATCCCGAGGTCAGCAACTTCGGCAACCAGGCCATCGTGCGGAACATCGACGTGGCGCCGTTCCCGCCGAGCCGCAGCTTCTTCTTCTCGATCGACCTGGGGTTCTGACCATGACGCCCATCACCCGACGGTGGTACCCGGTGCTCCTGCTGGGCGTAGTGGCCACGGGAGCCTGCAGCTTCGATTCGAGTACCAATCCCGAACAGCCCCGACCCGATCGGGGCAGAACCCGACCCGCGCCGAGGTCGGCGGTCGCTGCGGCCGGCATACTCATCGCGTTCCGGACCGACTTCGCCGACTTCCCCCTGGACATGGGGATCATCGGGACGCGAGGTGCTTCGGTTCGACGGCTCGGATCCGCGATTCACGAGCGAGCTGCTCGCGGGGCCGCTCGATGCGGGCGGCGACGCTTTCGGCGGCGATCACTGGGCCGACGAGTACGCCGCGATCCGCCAGGGCAACCTCATCCTGGCGGTGCTGCCGACCGCCGACCGAGCTCAGCGACGTGGAGCGCAGCGCGACCTCGGGGTACGTCAAGACGCTCCAGGCGTTGAACTACCTGATCGTCCTGAACGCGCACACGCAGGATTCGATTCCGATCGTGACGGACACCTCGGTGACGGCGCCGCCGGCGCCCTTCCAGACCAACGCGGCGGCATTCGAACATGTGGTGAGCTCTGCTGGAGCAGGCCAAGGCCGAGCTGCAGGCTGGAGGGTCGGCGTTCCCATTCTCGCTGCCGTCCGGCTTCAGCGGATTCAATACGCCGGCTACCTTCCTCACCTTCAACCGCGCGCTGCTCGCGCGGGTCGAGGTGTACCGGAGCAACTTCGCCGGGGCGCTCACCGCCTTGAGCGAATCGTTCATCAACCCCGCGGCTGCGCTCGATCTCGGCGTGTACATGGATTACGGCACCGGGGCGGGCGACCTGGCCAATCCGCTGTCGATCGACCCGCAGCAGGGAGAGAACTTCGCGCACCCGTCGCTCGAGACCGGCGCGCAGCTCCAAGTGGACGGGGTGACCCTGGACCAGCGGTTCGTGGACAAGATCGTCAAGCGCGCCGTCCAGCAGTAACAACGGTCTCACCTCGGACCTCGGGTGGATCCGCTATCCCATCTCCGGGATACGCCGATCCCGATCATCAAGAACGAGGAGCTGATCCTGCTCCGCGCCGAGGCCAACATCGGACTCGGCGAACCTGGGCGCGGCGCTGCCCGACATCAATCTCGTGCGGCAGCAGGTCGGGCAATCTGCCGCCGCTCGGCGACCTTGGGCACGCCCGACGCGGCGATCACCGAGCTGCTGTACAACCGCCTCTATTCGCTGATGTTCGAGGGCGGGCACCGGTGGATCGACGCGCGCAGGTACGGCAGGCTCAACACCACGCTGGTCCCGGCCCCGGTGGACCGGCCGGACCGACCTGATCTTCTCCACTCTTCCGATCCCCACGGACGAGACGAACCCAAGGCAATAGATCCCAACCGGTGGATTGCCATGGCCCCGTAAGGGGCCATGGCAATCCCACTGGCGCGACTTTGGCTCGGTACCCATTATAGAAAGCTTCGCCCCCTAAGGCCCGGAGACGAATGGCAGCCACCGCTTTAGCCAGCGCAGCGGTCGTCGGGCCGGCGTCTGCCAGGCCTTCGCGCAAGCGACTCGACATGGTCTGGGCGGGCGTCGTCCTCGCCCTCTATCCCGCTTGTCGCTGGTTCGCCACGGTGAAAGCACGTCGGCGCGACCCGTGGTTGAGCTATCTCTGAGGAACCTGTCACTCGTTCATGTCAGGAGGACTTCACGATGAATCGTCGCTTCCTTCCGTTCCTCGTCGCGGTTCTGCCACTGGTCGCCTGCGGCGGAGAGGCTTCCCAATACGCCGGATCGTGGAAGCGTGATCTGTACGGCGAGGGTGAGGTCAAGATGAAGCTCGCGTCGAACGGTGACATGGAGCTGATGCTGCCCGACAGCCGCTGGCCGGCGGAAGTGGACATGAAGGGGCGCGCGGCGTTCAAGGGCGACACTCTGATCTTTTCCGCGGACACGGCCTCGAGCCCCTGTCAGACGTCGGACGCGCGCTACGTCGTGAGCCGCACCGACAACGAGCTGCACGTTGCGGGACTCGGGATGGACAGCTGTGGCGGGCGCCGGGCGGCGCTGGTGGGAACCTGGGAGAAGGGGTGAACAGTAGAGAGTGAAGCGTGAAGAGTGAAAACTGAAGGGTGGCTTGGGCCTCAACTCTCCGGACTTCACCCTTCACTCTTCACGTTACTCTCCGGCCACTGCTGGGTCACGCAGTGGAAAGCGCCGAGGCCCCAGACCAGATCGGTGCAGTCGATCCCGATGACTTCGCGGTCCGGAAACAGGCGTTGCAGTGTGGCCCGCGCCTCAGGGTCGCGCTCGGGATCGTAGGTCGGAAGCAGGACCACGCCGTTGGCGATGTAGAAGTTCGCATAGCTGGCCGGCAGGCGCTGGCCCTCGTGGTACAGTGCGCTCGGCATCGGCAGTGACACCACGGTGAGCGGGTGACCGCTCTGGTCCGTCATCCGCCTGAGCCGCTCCAGGTTTTCCTGGAGCGGCTCGTAGTTTTCATCCGCCGGGTCGTCCTCGACCACGGTCACGACGGTCGTCGGGTTCACGAAGCGGGTGAGGTCGTCCACGTGGCCGTCCGTGTCATCCCCTGCGATCCCGTCGCCCAGCCACAGGATCTTGCTCGACACCGAGGAAGCCGCGCAGATACTCCTCGATCTGGGAGCGGTCCAGCTGTGGATTGCGGTTGGGGTTGAGGAGGCAGGCCTCGGTGGTGAGCAGGGTCCCACGCCCGTTGACATCGATGGAGCCGCCCTCCATCACGATCCCGGGGTAGTAGACCGGGAGGCCCAGCTCCTGGCCGATCCGCGAGGGGATGACGTCGTCGAGATCGTAGGGAGGGTACTTGTCACCCCAGGCGTTGTACTTCCAGTCTACGATCGCCTGGCGAGGCCTCGGGCCGTCCGGTGCGCGCTGGAGGAAGATCGGACCGTGATCCCGGCACCAGGCATCGTTGGTGGGGAAGTGGTGAAAGTAGACGTTGCCCGAGTCCGCGCCCTCGTCGGCGAGCAGACGCCGGACGTCGGCCTCCATGCCGGGGCCGGCCACGTTGATATGGACCTCCTCATGGTCGGCAAGATGCCGCACCATGGAGGCGAAGATGCCCGGCACGGGACCGAACTTCCCGGGCCACGAGGCCTCCTTGTGCGGCCAGCTCAGCCACGTCCCGCGGTGGCGTTCCCACTCGGCGGGCATCCGGTATCCGGCGGCGGCGGGCGTTGAAGGGTCGGACATAGCGTCAAGGTGAAGGGTGAAGTGCGAAAGGTGAAGGGGCAACGAATTCCCCCTCACCCTTCACTCCTCACCCTCAGCATTCAGTCCAGATATCGCTTGGTGATGTCCTGATACGCGTCGATCCGACGGTCCCGGAGGAACGGCCAGTGGGTTCGGCTGGCATCCACCTTTCGGAGATCCACCGACGTGACGAGCACCTCTTCGCCGGTCCCGCCCTTGACGAGTATCCGGCCGCCCGGGTCCGACACGAAGCTTCCGCCCCAGAACTCGATGCCGGCCGGCCGGATCGCCCTCGTGCCCCACGCGGTTGACGGCGCACACGTACACACCGTTGGCGATGCCGTGGCTGCGCTGGATCGTTTCCCAGGCCGCCTGCTGCTGCGCCCCGTGCTCGGCTTTCTCGGCAGGGAGCCATCCGATCGCGGTGGGGTAGAAGAGAATCTGGGCCCCTGTCATGGCGGTGAGACGGGCGGCCTCGGGATACCACTGGTCCCAGCAGACCAGGACGCCGATCCGCCCGAAGCGGGTGTCCCAGCTCCGGAAGCCGAGGTCCCCCGGAGTGAAGTAGAACTTCTCGTAGTATTGGGGGTCGTCCGGGATGTGCATCTTCCGGTACTTGCCCAGATATTTGCCGTCGGCGTCGAGGACCGCGGCCGTGTTGTGATAGAGGCCTTCGGCGCGCTTCTCGAAGAGCGATGCGACGATGACGACCCCGAGCTCGGCCGCGAGGCGGCGAGAGCTGCTCGGTCGAGGGGCCGGGTATCGGCTCGGCGAGGCCGAAGTGGACATGATCCTCGACCTGGCAGAAATACTGGCTGCGGAACAGCTCCTGGAGGCAGACGATCTGGGCGCCGCGGCCGGCGGCCTCACGCACGCCCGAAAGCGCCTTGCGCATGTTCTCCTCGGGGTCGAGCGTGCAGCGCATCTGCACCAGGCCGAGGGTGACGCTGTGAGGGTCGCGGCTCTTCGTCATGGGACGAAAAATACACTTGCGGAAGTGATTCGGCTCACTCGGTGACGGTCGTCACCGGGCGGGCCCTGCCGCTTCGGCATTATTTGCGCATGAGGCTTCAGGCCACCGACGACTCAGGAAAGGACCGTAGAGCCATGTCCGATGCTGCGAAGGGAGTGGTGGTGGTGCTGAGCCTGTTTCTCGCGGCGTGCGGGGGCGAGCGGCGGGCCGACTCGACGGGCACGGGAGCAGCGAGTACCGACACGGTAGGCGACACCGCCGCGGCCCACGCGACTCCTGCGGCCCCGGCGCCCGCGCCGGATTCCGCGGCACCGAAGGACACGTCTCCGGCGGCGGGTCCACCGGCCGCGCAAGGCCAACCGGCCACGAAGCCCAGCCCGAAGCCCGCGCCGGCTGCGAAGCCCCCGGCGCCAGCGGCCCAGAAGCCGACGCCCCAGCAACCAGCGCCCCAAGAGCCAGCGGCGTCGGGCACCACCTCGGGCGCGGCGGAGAGTGCGCCCCTCCGCGACGCCTACCATCAGGCGCCCAGGGATACCGTGTCGCAGGTGGTCTACGACGGCTGGAAGCAGTACAACCTCAACTGCGCCCGCTGTCACGGCGAGGACGTGCTGGGCACGACGATCGCCCCGCACCTGATCGTGAGTCTCAAGCCCGACGGACCCATCGATACCAAGGAGATGTTCGTTCAGACCGTTTGTGCCGGCCGACCCGAGAAGGGGATGCCGGCGTGGTGCAGTCTCGGCCTGGACATGGACAAGATCAACGCGATCTATGAGTACGTGAAGGGACGCAGCGCCGGCGAGATCGGTCCCGGCCGGCCGGCGGTCAAACAGGAGGGATGAGCATGGGACGATCCGTCTGGTATGCCGCACTCGTCCTGGCCATGCCGGTGGCGGCCGAGGCACAGGAGAAGCGCGGCGCAGGGAAGCGGCGCAGAGCCAGGAGCAGATCTACGAAGGCTGGCGGCAGTACAGCGTGCACTGCGCCCGATGTCACGGCCAGGACGCGCTCCCCAATCCGGTCGCGGCGAATCTCCTCGTGAGCGTGGCGCCGGGCGGTCCCACGGCCGACCGGGAGGCCTTCGTCGAGGTAGTAACGCAAAGGCAGGCCCGAGCGCGGGATGCCCGGCTTCGAGAAGGCTCTCACGCCGGAGCAGATCGATGCGATCTACCTCTACGTCAAGGGCCGGGCCGAAAAGAAGATCCCGCCCGGACGCCCGAAGGAGGCGAAGGGGTAAGGCCTAGACCCCAGGGGCGACGTCGACCGTCGCTTCTCCCGCCACCGCCGGCCAGCGCAGCGTCACCGACTCCCCTTGCCGGGTACGGTCGAAGCCTCGCTCGCTCTTGGCGACCGTCTCGATGGGGAAGCTCCACACCTCCGCAGCGGGCTCGCAGGTCGAAGTCCAGTGGCCTGGCCGTCGAGATCTCCGGTGCAAACCAGTCGTCCGACGCGGCCAGCGCCGGGTCCCAGGTGTAGCTGACCCGGAGCGCTCCCGACCCTTCGAAGCGATAGCGCTTCACCATCTCGGCGCGGCCCAGCAGCATGCGGCAGATCACCTCCACCGTGCCACGGCGACGAACCACCTCGACCTCGGCGGGAATGCGGGCCCAGGAGATGGTGGGCCGATAGTCCCCCGTAGCGTACTGCTCGAGTGTCAGGGAATTCGGCAGCAGCCGGTCCACGAAGAGCGCGCGCTCTTCCTGGTCTATCGGCGGGCGGGACGCGAGTCGCAGCCCCTGCTCGATGTCATGGATGCTGGCGGTTCCTCCGTCTCCCTGTCCGCCCCACTCGGCGGCGCGCTCGAGCGCCAGGTCGTGGTAGGCTTCCCGTCGGCGGGTAAGGGTATTCGCAAAGTTCACCCGTTCCCGGAATAGGGTGAACTCCTCCAGCGCCCCGCCCCGAAACGGACTCACGACGGCCGAGAATGCCTCCGAGTGGATCAGCAGCTCTTCGTGGCCGTCATAGTCATAGTCCGCGACTTCCCAGTCCAGCCGCTTGCCCCGGCGGAGCTCGGACTCCGCTTCGGCGAGGTTGTGCCAGATCGCGTCTCGCAGGTGCGGGAGATAGAGACCGCCGAACACGCCGTGCCAGTATGCGTCGTTGCATTGGGCCCGGGCGATCGCGCGACGCGCCTTCTCCCCGTTGCCCCGCCGCCGGCAGAGCAGGGAAAGCGCCTGCATCTTCTTCTGCATCCGGTTGGACTCGCGATACTTCACCAGGAAGTTCCGCCAGTGGGAGCCACGCACGAGCGCGCCGTCGGGCCCGGCTAGCCGTCCTTCGCCGAGGTCGCGCTCCAGATGGGCCAGGCGAAGGGCAGGTTCCGGCGGTAGGGACCAGGCCTCCATCTCGCGGTAGGAAGCCGTCGGAAGGTAGGCGAGGCCGTTTCCCGGCACCTGTACGAGTGCGTCGTCCAGCCGGCTGAGCTGTACCTCACCACCGCGCACGAGCTCGCCGATGGTGTTGGTGAACTTGTCCAGCCATCCCTGCTGGTATACCCAATCCTTGGTGCCCGGCCAGCCCCCGAACTTCTCGCCGTCGTCGGCCAGCACCGCGAGCCGGTGCCCCGCCTCCCGCAGCTCGCGGAGATAGTGAGCCGTCTCCTCCGGCGGACGGAAGGGTATGAGGTAGCGGAGCCGCTCGTCGATGGGAAAGAGGGCGAGACGCTTGCCGTCGCTCTCGGTCAGGAACGGCGCGTGCAGGTCGGTGGCCGCGAAGCCCGTGACGAGGAAGTGGCGATCGTCCACCAGCGCGTAGCGGACGCCCGCGGTGGCGAGATCGGCGGCGAGCTCGGGCTCCCACACCCGCTCGGTCAGCCAGAGTCCGCTGGCTTCCACCCCGAAGCGTCGGCGGACGGCCTCGCGCATCCACTGGATCTGCTCCACCCGATCGGCTCGGGAGAGCGAGGCGAGCACCGGCTCGTAAAGACCCGAGAGCAACAGCTCGATCTTGCCCTCGGAGACCTGCCGCCCGAGCCGGTCGAGGTAGGGCCGCTCCTGGTCCTCGAGCCATTCGAGGAGCGGGCCGGACAGGTGCAGGACGACAGGGAAGAAATCTCTGGAGACGAGATGCTCGAGCAGCGGGCGGTACACGTCCTCGACATGCTGCTTGAAGACATGATCGAAGTTGCCCACGGGCTGATGGAGGTGCAGTCCGAAGGCGAAACGGATCGGGGTCATCGTCAGCCGAACACGAAGGAGCGGGAGCCGCCGAGCGCCGCGGAGAGGGCGGGAAGAATGTCGGGGAAGACCGCGTCGCGCTGTCCCAGCTCCTCGGCACGGGCTCGGGCCGTCCCCAGCAGGTCACCTCCCGCGCCGAGTGCAGTCACCAACTGCTCAGCGGCGGAGCAATGTTCCTGGAAGCGCTGTTCGGCGTAGTCTGCCGCCGCTCCCGTGGAGATGATGAACTGCCAGTCGGACGACTGGGCCAGCAACATCTCGCGCGCCGCCTGAGCGAGCACGTCCCGAGCCGCCGCGTTCATCAGCGCAGCGGGCGCCGCGTCCCAGAATCGCTCCTCCAACGGCCAGAGGCGTTCCCAGGTCCACGCGGTGCGGGTCCCGAGCCACATGCTGAAGTCCCCTTTGGCTCCCCATGACCCCGCGGGCATGCGGACGGCCGCCCGCGAGGGGTGGTCATCGAGATGCCGCTTGGCGGTCGTCGGGCGCGTGGCGCTCCGCCGGGCCGCCAGCTCGCGATAGACGCCGGCGAGAAAGTCGGGTCCCTCGAACCACCAGTGCCCGAACAGCTCGGTGTCGAAGGGGGCGACGACGACCGCGCCGCGGTTGCTCCCTTCCACCGCGGCGATGCCGTCGATCATGTCGGCGAAGTGGGCGGCGTGGGCACGCGCCCGGGCGGCGGCCGCGGCGGGGTCGTACGGTTGCTTGTCTCCGAGGTCCGAGCCGGCTCCACTCACTCGCCAGAGTTTGAGTCCACCAGGCCACCGCATCTTGTGGAACTCGAGATACGACTCGTCACCGGGGTAGCCCTGATACCGGCTCCATACCTGCATGGACGTGCGGGGGTCCCGCACGAAAGCCGAGACCGCTCCCGCGCGCCCCTGCGCCACCCGATAGGCCTGGTACGGAGAGCGCTGCGTTCCACCCAGGCCGCTCGCCACGAGGGGCTGGTGCACCGTGGGGTCGCCCGCCGGGTCGCCGTAGATGTTGAGCGCGCGCCCAGCCCCGGCCGTATGCGCGTCCACGAAAAAGAAACGCAGGCCCGCGTCGGCGATGTGTTCCTCGATCCCTCGCCGCAGTCCGGCCCGCGGCGCGGTCGGCCACGGGTGCCAGGGGCCGCGCGGCCGGTAGGCGCACTCGGGCAGCCAACAGCCGACCGGAGCGCGTCCGAAGAGCCGGCGATGCTCCGCGAGGCCGACGGCCAGTTGCAGGCGGATGCTCTCATCCCGAGCCAACAGTGGGAGGAACGCGTGTGTCGCCGCCGATCCGATGAGCTCCAGCCTCCCGGCCGCCTCGAGCGACCGCAGGGCACCGATCAGATCGCGGCCGAGCTCCTGGAAGAGTCGCCGGAGCCGGAGAAGCCGCGTCCGCCAGAAGCTCACCAGCGGAAGCAGATGGCTGTCCCCGCTGGCGGCCAGCGAGTCGGGGGCCTCGTCGCACACGGTGAGCCGCTGCTCGAAGAAGGCGTCCAGCTCCGCCGCGAACGCCGGGCTCGCCAGCTGGTTGGCGAGGACCGGCGTGAGGCCGATGGTGAGCGGCGCAGGCACGCCCTCGTTGGCGAGAGCACGCAGGCTCTCCACCAGTGGGAGGTACGTATCGACCGTCGCCTCGCACAGCCAGTCGCTGCCATGTGGCCAGCGCCCGTGATTCAGGACGTAGGGAAGGTGGGTGTGCAGCGCGAGAACGAAATCGACGGGCGGAGCTTTCACCGATTGACCGCCGCGTGGACCAGCGCCCGCCGATAGACATCGAGGTAGACATCCACCGCGCGCTCCCAACTGAAATCCCGGGCCATGGCCCGGCGCATCATCGCCTGCCATTTGCCGGAATCTCCATAGGCGGCGAGCGCGCGGAGCCCAGCGTCCTGGAAGGCCTCGGGCGTGTACGCGTCGAAGGAGAAACCGGTGAGACCGTCGTCCACCGTATCGGCCAGACCGCCGACGCGGCGCACGACAGGCGGCGATCCGTACCGCTGGGCCCGCATCTGGGTGAGTCCGCACGGCTCGTACAGCGACGGCATGAGGAAGATGTCCGCCCCTGCCATCAGGCGGTGCTCGAGGCGGTCGGTGAAGTCGAGTTGCACCCCGATCCGGTTGGGCGCGGACGTGGCCAGCTCCACCAACGCCTTCTCGTAGCGCGGCTCTCCGCTGCCCAGGAACACGAACTGGGCGTCGCTGCCGAGCAGCTTCGGTGCATTGAGGATGAGGTCGAGCCCCTTCTGCCCGACGAGGCGCCCCGCCATGCCGAAGATCGGGACCCGGCGGCGCTGAGGCAGGCCGAAGGAGCGCTGCAGCGCCGCCTTGCACCGGCGCTTGCCCTCCAGCCGGTCGGCCGTGTACTGCGCGGTGATCAGCGCGTCGGTGGCGGGATTCCAGACGCGCTGATCAATGCCGTTGAGCACCCCGACCAGGCGGTCACCCAGCCACACAAACACGTCGTGGAGCCCGAAGCCGCCGCCGGGGGACCGCAGCTCGCGCGCCTGGGTGGGACTCACCGTGGTGATGAAGTCCGCGAACGCCAGACCGCCCTTGAGGAAGTTCAGCTTGCCGTACCACTCGAGCTGCTGCCAGTTGAACACCTCCCAGGGCAGTCCGATGTCGGGCACCACCTGAGGTGGAAAGTGCCCCTGATAACCGGGATTGTGCACCGAGACCACGGTCGCGAGCGTCCGGTTGTGGCGGTCGCCGGCGAGCACCGTGCGCAGGTAAACGGGGGCGAGCGCGGTGTGCCAATCGTGGGCGTGCAACAGGACGGGGCCCGGGACCAGCCGAGGGAGGGCGATCATCGCGGCGAGCGCGAAGAAGGCGAAGCGGCGGGCGTTGTCGGGGTAGTCGACGCCGTTCTCCCCGTAGATGCCCAGGCGATTGAAGTACCCCATTTGCTCGATGAAGAACACCTGCGGTCCGGCGTGCGGTCCCGCCACGCGGAACACTCGCGCCTCTTCCGCGCGACCGCCGATGGGCACGATGAACGGCTGCCCGACGGGCTCGAGATCGGGATCCTCGTCGCGGACCGTGCGGTAGAGCGGCAGGATGACGGCGACGTTGTGCCCCGCGGCGCGCTGGAAGCCGGCCAGGCAACTCACCGCCTCGGCCAGGCCGCCCGTCCGGGCATACGGGAGGTATTCCGCCGTCAGGTGGACGACGGTGATCGGCTCGCCGGACGGGCTCTTCAGCGGCGGATCGGAGCTCGCCGGGGTGAAGGCCGGATCATGCAGGGTGGCCATTCCGCTATATGCCTCATGCCGTCGGTGGGTCGTCTCCTGACGCCTCGCCGCGGATCGCTGGAGCGTAGTATTCCTGCACGTAGTCCTGCACCATCCGCCGCGCGGTGAAGCGGCTGCCCGAGAGCCGGATCGCGTGCCGCATCTTCTCCACCCAGCCGAGCGGCACACCGCCCGCATTGCGGGTGTAATAGAGCGGGATCACCTGCTCCTCCAGGATCCGGTAGAACCGTTCGGCGTCGGCCGCATCGGCATCCTCGGCCTCGCCGGCCGGAGAGATCGCCCAGCCGCTCAGGCCGTCGTAGCCCTCCTGCCACCATCCGTCCAGCGTGCTGAACTGCGGAACGCCGTTGAGCGCCGCCTTCATGCCACTCGTGCCGGACGCCTCGAGCGGCACGCGCGGAAGATTGAGCCACAGGTCCACCCCCTGCACCAGAAGGTGGGCCAGGTGGAGATCGTAGTCCTCGAGGAACGCCACCCGTCCCTCGAACTCGGGATCGCGAGTGAACTGGTAGACGCTCTGGAGCACTTCCTTGCCGGGATTGTCCGCTGGGTGGGCCTTTCCGGCGAAGATGATCTGGACCGGTCGCCACGGGTCCACCAGCAGGCGGCGGAGGCGGTCGAGGTCGCGGAAGATCAGATTGGCCCGCTTGTAGGTGGCGAAGCGACGGGCGAATCCGATGGTCAGCGCGGTCGGGTCGAGCAGGGTACCGGCGCCGACCACCTGGGCGGCTTCCTTGAACCGGCCGGCGAAGCGCTGCCGGGCATCCTCGCGCACGTGGTTGGCGAGGATCTGCTTCAGGCGGAGGTGCACGTCCCAGAGCTTGGCGTGATCGAGCGTCAGGACCTGGTCCCAGAATCCGGGCTCGTCCAGCCGGGAGCCCCACTCCGGTCCGAGGTGCTCGTCGAGCAGGCCCATGATCGGACTGGCCATCCAGGTGGCGAGGTGCACACCGTTGGTCACGTGCCCGACGGGGACCGTCTCCCAGGGGCGCCCGGGCCAGAGGTCGCGCCAGAGATTGCGGGAGACCTGGCCATGTCGGCGGGACACCCCGTTGACGCGCGACGAGAGCCGCATCGCAGTGACCGTCATGTGGAACTGGCGCGGGATGGCAGGATGCGCGCCGATGTGGAACAGCTGTTCCCGCTCGATCCCCATCTCCTTCCAGATCGGACCGGCGCAGGCCTCGAGCTGTTCGACCGAGAAGGAATCGTGGCCTGCCGGCACCGGCGTGTGGGTCGTGAACACACTGTGGGCCCGGACCTGCCGGCTCGCGTCCTCGAACGAAGCCCCCTTTGCCATCAGCTCGCGCACCCGCTCGATCATCATGAACGCGGCGTGTCCCTCGTTCGCGTGCCAGACGGCCGGGTCGATGCCCATGGCCCGAAGGACCCGTACGCCGCCAACGCCGAGGATCCACTCCTGGCGCACCCGGAGCTCGGGGCCGCCGGCGTACAGCTTGTTCATGACCTCGCGGTCGTCCGGATGGTTCGACTCGAGATTGGTGTCGAGCAGGTAGATCGGTACCCGGCCGACCCGCATGCACCAGGCCCGGACATGGACCGGGCGCCCGGAGGTCTCCACCGTCGTGAGGTAGGGCTGCTGCCGGGGGCCGATCACCGGCTCGAGCGGGGTGAGGGTGACGTCATAATCGACGTCGCTGTCCTCCTGCCAGCCGTCCACCCGGAGACGCTGGTCGAAGTACCCCTTCATGTAGAAGACCCCGACCCCGACCATCGGCACGCCGAGGTCGCTCGAGGCCTTGCAGTGGTCCCCCGCGAGCACGCCGAGACCGCCGGAGTAGATCGGCACCGAGCTGTGCAGTCCGAACTCGGCGCAGAAGTAGGCGACCGGCCGTCCATTGAGGTCGGGATGCGCCCGGGCGAACCAGGTGTCCCCGCTCGAGATCTCGTGCTGCATCCGTCCCATCACGTCGTCGTACCGGCGGAGGAAATCCTTGTCGCTGGCGCACGCGGCCAGCCTGGCGGGATCGATCCGGCAGAGCAGCTCGAGCGGATTGTGCCGGGTGAGGCGCCACAGCGCGGGATCGACGCTGCGGAACAGCGCCCGCGCCTCCCGGCTCCAGCTCCACCAGAGGTTCTTCGCCAGCGCCGAGAGCCCTTCGATGCGGGCCGGAAGGTACGGAATGCGTGTCGGTTGGACGGTCATGGGACAATCATAGTTGAATCAGTGGGGGGATCGAAGGAATGCCGGTCGGGGAGCGTTCCATCCCGGGCGAGCAGGTCCCTCGCTCCGCCCGGGATGAGGTCCTTTCGCGCTGCGCCTCCTCAGTGCACCAGCTTCTTGTACCGGATTCTATGCGGCTGGTTGGCGTCCACGCCTTTCCGACGCTTGAGGTCGGCGGCGTAGTCGGCGTAGTTCCCCTCGAACCACACCACTTCGCTGTTTCCCTCGAATGCCAGGATATGGGTCGCGATGCGGTCGAGAAACCAGCGGTCGTGGCTGATCACCACGGCGCAGCCGGCGAAGCCCAGCAGCGCTTCCTCCAGCGCCCGCAGGGTGTCCACGTCCAGATCGTTGGTCGGCTCGTCGAGCAGCAGCAGGTTGCCTCCGCTCTTGAGCAGCTTGGCAAGGTGCAGCCGATTCCGCTCGCCGCCGGAGAGGCTCCCGACCTTCTTCTGCTGGTCCGCCCCGCGGAAGTTGAAGCCGGCGCAGTAGGCCCGGGCGTTCACCGTCCGCTTGCCGAAGAGGAGCTGGTCCTCGCCGCCGGAGATCTCTTCGTATACCGTCTTGTCGGGGTCGAGCGCGTCGCGGCTCTGGTCCACATACGCGATCTGCACGGTGCTCCCGACCTTGAGCGCGCCGCCGTCCGGCGCCTCCTGGCCGGTGATCATCCGGAACAGCGTGGTCTTTCCGGCGCCGTTGGGTCCGATCACGCCGACGATTCCGCCGCGCGGCAGCGAGAAGGTCAGGTCGTCGATCAGCAGGCGGTCGCCGTAGCCCTTGCTCAGGTGCTTCGGCGGCGACGACCTCGTCGCCCAGCCGCTCGGGGACGGGAATCAGGATCTCGGTCGTGCCCTCCGTCTGCCGAGCCGCCTCGTCGCGAAGCTCCTCGTAGCGCGCGATGCGTGCCTTGCTCTTCGCCTGCCGCGCGCGGGGCGACATCCGGATCCACTCCAGCTCCCGCTGCAGGGTCTTCTGCCGAGCCGACGCCTGCTTCTCTTCGGTGGCGAGCCGCCGCTCCTTCTGCTCCAGCCAGGAGGAATAGTTCCCCTCCCAGGGGATGCCCGCGCCCTGATAGAGCTCGAGGATCCAACCCGCCACGTTGTCGAGGAAGTAGCGGTCGTGGGTGACGGCGACGACGGTCCCCGGGAACTCGGCGAGGTACCGCTCGAGCCACCAGACGCTCTCGGCGTCGAGATGGTTGGTCGGCTCGTCGAGCAGCAGCATGTCGGGCTGGGCCAGCAGGACCCGGCAGAGCGCGACGCGGCGGCGCTCGCCGCCGGACAGCTTGGTCACGTCGGCGTCGCCCGGCGGCAGGCGGAGCGCGTCCATCGCCATGTCCACCTTGTGGTCGAGCTCCCAGAGACCGAGCGCGTCGATCCGCTCCTGCAGGTTGCCCTGCTTCTCCAGCAGCCTGGTCATCTCGTCGTCGTCCATCGGCTCCGCGAACCCGGCGCTGAGCTCCTCGAACTGCTTGAGGATGCGCGCGCGACTCGGCGACCGCCTCCTCCACGTTCCCGCGCACGTCCTTCGAGGCGTCGAGCTGCGGCTCCTGCGGGAGGTAGCCGATCCGGGTGCCCGGCAGCGGACGGGCGTCGCCCAGGAAGTCCTTGTCCACGCCCGCCATGATCCGGAGCAGGGACGATTTCCCCGCGCCGTTCGCGCCCAGGACGCCGATCTTGGCGCCGGGAAAGAACGAGAGGTAGATGCCCTTCAGGATCTCGCGGGAGGGAGGCACGACCTTCCGCAGGTCGCGCATCGTGAAGATGTATTCGCCGGCCATAGGGGGGTGGAAGCTAATCGCCGCCTGCGACACGAGAAGGCTGGAACCGCCAAGCAAAAGGGCGCCCCAGCGGGGGCGCCCTCGTTGTCCTGCAGCGGTGGACCTAGCTCAGATGCCTGTTGACGAGCTTGGTCATGTCGAACATGGTGACCTGGCTCCTGCCACCGAAGACGGGGCGCAGCTTGTCGTCGGCGTTGATGGCGCGGCGGTTCTTCGAGTCCTGCAGCCCATTCCGCTTGATGTAGGCCCACAGCTTCTTGGTGACCTCGGTGCGAGGTATCGCGCTGCTGCCGACGACGGCCGCCAGTGCGGAGCTGGGCTGCATCGGCTTCATGAACGCGGCGCTCGGCGTGCGCTTCTTGCCGGACTTCTTGGCGGCTTTCTTCGCCGCGCTCTTTCTCGCGGCCGGTCTCCGAGCGCCTTTTTGGCGGACTTTCGTGCGGCAGTCTTCTTCTTGGTGGCCATCGCGTGTCTCCCAGTGATGTGAGAACCGTGTGTGCCTCTAGAATGAGCGAAACTACCGTGACAAACAGTACAATACCGAAGCGCCATTGCAATAGGTAAAAGGCCATTTTCCCTCGGAAAACGGGCATTTTCGGCCAATTTCCCCTCGGAAAGGGTCTCCGGACGCCCATGAGGAGACGTTTCCGCGCCTGGGCCCGCTATCTTGCGGGTGCTGCGGGAGACACCGCTTCGATGCCACCAACCTGCCACTACGGGCCCCCTGTATGCCGCTTGCGACCATGATGCCGCTCTGGCTCGGCCTTCTCTCGTGCCCCGCCGGCACGGCGGGACTGACGCTGCCCCAGGGATTCTGCGCCGTGCTGATGGCGGAAGGCGTCGGCGGCGTTCGCCAGCTCAGCGTCGCTCCCGGCGGCGAGCTGTACGGAGCGGTGAGCGAGGGCGGCGCGGGGGTGGTGGCGCTCCGCGACCGGGACGGCGATGGCAAGGCCGAGGAGCGCGCCGCATTCGGCCCGGAGGGAGCGAACGACGTCGAGGTGCGCGACGGCTACCTCTATCTCGCGCTCCGGAAGCGCGTCCTGCGCTGGCGGCTCACGCCGGGCAAGCTTGCCCCCGAGGGAGCCCCCGAGACGATCGTGGACGGTCTCCCCGACGATGGGAATCACAAGTTGAAGAGTCTGGCGTTCGGCGCCGGAAACGAGATGTTGGTGGCCATCGGTTCGGCCAGCAACAGCTGTCAGAAGACGGACCGTCTCGCCGGCTCGCCGGGCCAGGATCCCTGCCGCGAGCTCGAGCGGCACGCCGGCATCTGGGCGTTCGCCGCCGATCGCGTCGGGCAGCAGTTCACCGACGGGCGTCGCTACGCCACCGGGCTGAGGAATGCCTTGGCCCTGGCGATTCAGCCGGGCACCGGGGCGCTCTTCGCGGCGGTCCATGGCCGCGACCAGCTCAGCGACAACTGGGGGTTCAGCGACGAGGTCAATGCCAACGAGCCGGCAGAGGAGCTGGTCCGGGTCGGTGACGGCGACGACTTCGGCTGGCCCTACTGCTATTACTCGAACGAGTACCGCAAGAAAGTCCTCGCGCCCGAGTACGGCGGCGACGGCCGCAAGGTCGGGCGTTGCGCGAGCGCGAAGGATCCGGCGATCGCCTTTCCGGGCCACTGGGCCCCCTTGGCGCTCGCGTTCTACCCGGGCGAAGGATTCGGATCGGCCTACGTCGGCGGACTCTTCGTCGCCTTCCACGGCTCGTGGAACCGCGCGCCTTTGCCGCAGGCCGGCTACCGGGTGGCCTTCGTGCCGTTCGAGAACGGCAAGCCCGCGGGGAAGTACCAGACCTTCGCCATCGGGCGCACGCCGACGGAGCTGCGCGCAAGCGGCGTTGCCGTCGGCGCGGACGGTTCGCTCTTCATCTCGGCGGATGGCAATGGGAAGATCTGGAAAGTGATGCGGCAGTAGCGCCGGCAAGGTGAGGATCTAACGGCCGGGCAGCCGCTCCAGTACTCGCTCGACGTCCTGAAGTCGCGGCTCGATCTCGATCGGACGGTTCGCGCCGGCGGGAGGCGGTTCGGTCTCACGATGGTACTGGAGAAGGATGCCGGGATCCTTGAGCACGTGCCCGGTCAGCACCGCGACGACGTGCTCATCGGACTTGATCTTTCCCCGCCGGACCAGCGCGCGAACGCCCGCGACACTGGCCGCACTGGCCGGCTCGCATCCCACGCCGCAGGCATCGATCACCGCCTTCGCCTCGAGCAGCTCCGCATCGTCCACCGCCAGCACGACGCCGTCGGTTTCCTGAATCGCGCGCACCGCCCGGTCATATGATGCGGGGTCGCCGATCCTGATCGCGGTCGCTACCGTCTGGGCCTTCACCTTGTGGCGGGTCACGAAGCCTTCCTCGTAGCTGCGCGCGAACGGCGCCGCGCCCGCGGCCTGTACCGCGGCCAGTCGGGGAATGCGGGCGATCAGTCCCCAGGCGTGTGCCTCGCGCAGCGCTTTTCCGAACGCCGCCGTGTTCCCCAGGTTGCCGGCGGGAAGCACGATCCAGTCGGGCGGATCCCATCCCAGCTGCTGCAGCAGCTCGAGCACGATCGTCTTCTGCCCCTCGAGCCGGTACGGGTTGATCGAGTTCAGCAGGTAGACGCCGAGGCGGGTGCTGGCCTCCTCGACCAGCCGGAGACAGTCGTCGAAGTCGCCCCGGACCAGGAGCGTCTTGGCGCCGTACGCGAGCGCCTGCGCCAGCTTGCCCAGGGCGACGCCCTCCGCGGGCACCAGCACGAGCGCCGGGATCTCCGCCTGGGACGCGTAGGCGGCGAGGGACGCGGACGTGTTCCCGGTCGAGGCGCAGGCCACCGCCCGCGCGCCGAGCCGCCACGCCTGGGTGACGCCGACGGTCATCCCACGATCCTTGAACGATCCCGTGGGGTTGTGGCCTTCGTGCTTCAGCAGCAGGTGCGTGAGACCGGTCCACCGATCCAGCGCCGCGCGGTGCAGCAGCGGTGTGTTGCCCTCGGGATGCGAGATCACCTCCGAGGCGGACGGCAGGACGACCTCGCGAAATCGCCAGACACCCGAGGCCGACGCGCCCGGACCCTTTCCGCGGCGCTCGGTAAATCGCTGGAGCAGCTCCGCAGCGGTGAAGTCCGAGCGATGCCGGATCTCGAGCATGCCGCCGCACTGCCGGCAGCGCGGCTGCGGGTCGGACTCGGGCGCCTCGTTGCCGCAGGTGAGACACACCTGCCACGTCGCCGGCCGATCGGTCTCGAACCTCATCGTCCTCCTCCGGTATCCTCGACCACTCGCGCCCCCACGCGGTCCACTCGGCCGACGAGGACCTCGCTCGACTGCCCTCGCGCGCCATAGGCCTCGCGCATGGCTGCACCGATCTGCTCGGCCGACTCGCGGCCGCGCGCGAGCGCGAACACGGTCGGGCCGCTGCCGGAGATCGAGCTGCCGAGTGCGCCCGCCTCGAGCGCCGCGGCTTTCGCCTCGGTGAAGCCCGGCAGGAGAGCCGCGCGCGCCGGCTCCGCGATGCGGTCGTCCACGGCGCGTCTCAACAGCGCATAGTCCGCCATCGCGAACGCCGCCACCATCGCCGCCACGTGAGCCGCCTGGTGCAGCGCGACCGAACGCGGAACATCCTTGGGGAGGACGGCGCGCGCCTCCGAGGTCCGCATGCGCTGGTCAGGGCGAACCAGCACGACGTACAGCTCGTCGGGCACCGGGAGCCGGACGAGGTCGAGGGGCTGCATCGCCCGGATCAGGATGATCCCACCGAGGAGTGAAGGCGCGATGTTGTCCACGTGGCGTCCTGCGACGACCTCCTCCGCCGCAAGGCAGGCCTCGATGAGGGCCATGGAGTCCAACGGCGCACCGAGGAGCGTGTTCACCGCGACCGCGCCGGCGACGGCGGATGCGGCGCTGCCGCCCTGGCCACCGGACAGCGGCAGGCCCTTCCGGACCGACAGCCCGATCCCGCGGCCTCGGAGCGTGGCAGGCCCGATCTTCTCCAGCACCGCCCGGGCCGCGAGCGCGGAGGTGTGCCGGTCGGCGTCTCGGGGGAGCTCGGGATGGCCGGGCTCCAGCACGGTGAGGCCCGGCGAGTCGATCCATTGCGCGGCGACGGTGTCGCCCGGCCCCTCCACGGCCAGACCGAGGATGTCGAGCCCGGGGCCGACGTTGCCCACGCTCGCGGGCGCGAACGCTGCGACCCGCCGCCCGCTCACGCGCCGGCCAGGCGGAGGATGTCGTTCAGCACGCCTGCGGCCGTCACTTCGGCACCGGCGCCGGGACCGGTGATGACCAGCGGATTCGACTTGTAGCGGGCCGTCGTGAAGACGAGCTGATTGTCCGAACCCTTGATCGAGGCCAGCGGACTCGTGAGCGGCACGGCGCGCAGGCCCACGGCGATCTTGGACGGCGTGACGGTCGCCACGTAGCGCAGCACCGTGCCGGCGGCCGCGGCCTTGGCGACGCGACGCTTCCATCCGGCATCGAGCTCCTCGAGCCGGTCGAGGAAGCCATCGAGGGACAGGGCGCGAGCCCACTTGGGAACCAGCGACTCGACCGCCGTGCGGCGCAGCTCGCCCGGATACCCGAGGAGACGCGCCAGGATGAGCGCCTTTCGGCCTACGTCCATGCCGGAGAGGTCCTCGCGCGGATCGGGCTCGGTGTAGCCGCGCTTCATCGCCGACCGGACCGCGGCGGAGAACGGCGCTCCGGACGAGACCTCGCTCAGCACGTAGCCGAGCGTGCCGGAAAGCAGGCCCTCGATGCGCTCCACCCGGTCACCCGACTCGGTGAGCTTGTGGTACGTGTCGATGATCGGAAGGCCGGCGCCGACCGTCGCCTCGTGCAGGATTCTCCGGCCGCGCGCGCTCGCGGTCTGCCAGAGGGAATCGCTCACCGCGCGGCGGCCCGCGATGGGCCTCTTGTTGGCGAGCACGAGGTCCATTCCGTGGGTCAGGCCGGCCTCCAGCGCCGCGGAAGTGTCGTCGGCGGTGAGATCGACCAGCACCGGCCTCGTGAGCGCGTACCCCGAGATGTGGGCGATTGCTTCCTCCGCAGTTCCCGCCCGGCCCTTCGCCGCCTTCGCGAGGGTCCGCCCGCGGCGCTTGTCGGCCGCCAACGCGGCCAGGCGGCGGCTGCTCAGGCCCTGGGGGTCGAACACGTATCCCGAGCGGTCGATCACCGCGGCCACCCGGAGGGCCAGCGCCGGGCGCCGCACTCGTCCGATCAGTGAGGCCAGCGTCCGCCCGATCTGCCCGAAGCCGAGGAGGATGATCTCCATCCGTTCGGGCTGAATGACCGAGCCGCCCGCGATCCGGCTGAGCTGGAACGCGGCGTGAATCCGCTTCTGGGCATCGGCGGCCTCCGAGGCGTTCACGACGAACGAGATGTTGAGCTCCGACGAACCCTGCGCGATGGCGACGATGTTGATCCGTGCGGCCGCCAGCGCGGAAAACACCCCGGCGGCGATTCCCGGAGTGCCGTGCATGCCGAGCCCCACCACGGCGATGGTGGCCATTCCCGGGCTCACCTCGACGCCATCGATCTCTCCCCGGCCGATCTCGACTCGAAACTCCTGGTCCAGGCCTTCCCGGGCATCCTCGGCCAGCGCCTCGGGCACGCTGAAGCAGATCGAGTGCTCCGAGGAGGCCTGCGAGATGAGGGACACCGAGATCTGCCTGGTGTGCAGCGCGTGAAAGGTGCGCGCCGCGATACCGGGAACACCCAGCATCCCGTTGCCCGTGACGGTCACGAGCGCCTGACCGCCGGCCGCGGTCAGCGCCTTTACCGGAAATCGCGCGGGCGATTCGCGCTCGGACACCTCGGTTCCGGGCGCGTCGGGATCCGCGAAGGGTCGCACGTACACCGGGATCCGCCGCCCGGTGACCGGAATGAGCGCGCGGGGATGCAGCACCTTGGCTCCGTAGTAGGCGAGCTCGGCCGCCTCACGCGCGTGCAGCTGCGGAATCACCCGCGCGTCCGGGACGATCCGGGGATCGGCGGTGAGGAGTCCGGGCACGTCCTTCCAGAGTGAGACCCGAGCGGCGCCCAGTCCCCGCGCTACCAGGGTGGCGGTCAGGTCGGATCCGCCACGTCCCAGGGTGGCCACGTCGCCTTCCGGCGTCGCGCCGATGAAACCGGGCAGGACCGGCACCACGCCTCGAGCGAGGTGCGCCCCCGAGGAGACGCTCGACCGCGCGATCCGTGCGGGCCAGATCCGGCGCCGCCTGGCCGAAGGCCGCGCTGGTATGGATCACCTCGAGCGCATCCACGTACCGAGCGCGGGTACCGCGCGCTTCGAGCGCCGCGGCGACCAGGCGGGCGCTCACGCGCTCGCCGCGGGAGATCAGATAGTCGGTGGTGCGGGGAGTCAGCTCCCGGAGGAGGCGGAGGCCTCGGGCCAGGGCCTCGAGCTCTTCGAAGACCTCGCCGACGTAGGCCATGACGTCGGCCCGGAGCCGGCCGGCGGGCAGAAGGGCGCGCGCGACCTCGGCGTGCCGGGAGCGCAGCCGGGCAATGAGGGGAGCGACGGTGCGGGCCTCGCCGCTCCCGGCCTGCTGCGCGACCGCCAGGAGTGCATCAGTCGTGCCCGCCATGGCGGACACCACCACGACGGTGGGTTCCTGGCGGTGGCGGCGAATGATCTCGACGGCATGGCGGACGGCGGCGGCATCGGCCAGCGACGCACCGCCGAACTTGTGCACGTGTGGCGCCCGGCGGGGACGAGGCATGGGGGAAAATAAACGCCCGAGCCCGATGGCGCGGGAGCGGCGTTACCTTTCGCGGATGCTGACCCTCCTGAAGTTGATCCAGTCCATCATCAAGACGCTGCACTCCGACGGAACCCCCGGACAGGTCGCGGCAGGAATCGCTCTGGGCTCGGTGCTCGGGCTGACGCCGCTGGTGAACGTCCACAACCTGCTGATATTCTCGCTCATCGTCATTCTCAACGTTTCGTTCGGCGGCGGCATGCTGGGCTGGATGCTGTTCGTGCCATTGGGTTTCCTGCTCGATCCGGTGTTCCACGCGATCGGTGTTCAGCTCCTCGAGGCACCGTCGCTCCGGGCCATGTGGACCGACTGGTACAACACGCCGCTGCTGCCATACACCAACTTCAACAACACCGTCGTGCTGGGCAGCGTGGTCGGGTGGGCTGTTCTCGCCGTCCCGATCTACTTCGCGGCGAAGTGGGGCATCATTCGCTACCGGGCGACGATCGGTGAGCGCGTGCGGCAGTCGAAGTTCTACAAGGCGATCACGGCGTCCCAGGTGTACAACTGGTACCGCCTCTTCCGGCCGAGCTGAGCATGCAGGTACGCATCTTCCGCTGGAAGGCCATCGGACCGCTGCTGCTGGTGCTGGGCCTCATCGCCCTGCTGGTCTGGCTGTTCGCCGAGCCGATCGCGAAGGACACCACCGAGGAGGTCAGCACCGAGCTTCTTGGCACGCAGGTGGACGTCGGCAAGCTCGACATCATCGCGAAGGAAGCCTCGGTGGATCTGCAGACGCTCCAGGTGGCAGATCCGTTCGATCTCTCCAAGAACCTGCTCGAGGCCGATCAGATCAGGCTCAAGCTGAACCCCGAGGCCCTGGCCGAGAAGAAGTTCGTGGTCGAGCGGTTCGCCCTCCACGGAATGCGGTTCGGCACCCAGCGGAAGACGCCGGCCCGGCCGGTCGAGGGCGATGGTTTCGCGCCACAGGCGCTCCGCGCCGTGAAGCAATGGTCTCAGCAATTCGACGTTCCGATCCTCAAGCTCACCCCGATCGACACGATCAAGCAGCTCGTCCTCAACCCTGCCCAGCTCACGACGGTGCGGATGGCGCAGGCGCTCGTGGCCCGGACCGACTCCACTCGAAAGGCCGTGGACCAGGCGTTCCAGAATCTGAACGTCGAGGCGACGGTGGATTCGGCCGAGCGACTCGCGGAGCGGCTCTCGGCTACCGATCCGCGCAAGCTCGGGCTCGACGGCACGCGCAAGGCCATCGAGGACGTCCAGGCGACCATCCGGCGGATCGATGAGACCAAGAAGCGGATCGAGGAGCTCGAGCGACAGGTGCGAGGCGGCGTAGGAGTCTTCGGCATGGGCCTCGAGGAGCTCGACGAAGCCCGCCGGAAGGACTACGCGTTCGCCAAGTCCCTGCTGCAGCTGCCGTCCTTCGCCGCCCCGGAGATCGGGGAGGCGTTCTTCGGCAAGGTCAGCATCGACCGCTTTCAGAAGGCCCTCTATTGGGCCCAGCTCGCGCGGCACTACATGCCGCCCGGACTGCTGCCGCGCGAGGATCCCGGTCCCAAGCGCCTGCGGGCCTCGGGCAGGACGATCCGTTTCCCGAAGCAGCAGGATTGGCCGAAGTTCCTCATGCAGCTCGGGGAGCTGGACCTGACCGTCGGGGGCGACAACGCCCTCAGCGGGGCATACGCCGCCATCGTACAAGGCCTGACCTCCGATCCCGCGCTCTACGGCAAGCCGACGATCGTACGGACGACCCGGCGATCGGCAGGAAGCGCCGTCGAGCACATCGCGGTCAACGCCGTCATCGATCACGTGCGCCCCGATCGGGTGAAGGACTCGGCCTCGGCGCGACTCCGGGGCGTCAAGCTGCCGAGCTTCGAGGTGCCGGGCCTTCCGTTCCGCCTCGACCCGGGAACAGGGGCTGCCAACCTCGATTTCTCGTTGCGCAACGATCAGCTCCGCGGACGGTGGGGAATCAACTCGAACCAGGTCGCGTGGGCGCTCGATAGCACGGGGAGGCGACTCAACGATCTGGAGGGTCTGGTCTGGCGCGTCGTTTCCGGGATGAAGAACCTGGCCGTCGAGGCCGAGGTGACCGGGCCCGTGCGTGCCCCGCGGCTCTCGGTCTCGAGCAATCTGGATCGGGCGATCGCCGATCGCCTGCAGGCCGTGATCGGCGAGGAGGTCGCGAAGGCGGAGAAGATGGTGCGGGCGAAGGTGGACAGCGTGGTTGCCGACAAGGTGGAGCCGGTCAAGCGGCAGATCGCCGACGCCCGGGCGCAGGCGGAGCAGCGGCTGGCGACCGAGCAGAAGCGGTTGGACGAGGTCGAGGCCCGGCTCCAGGCGGAGCTCAAGCGCCTGACCGGTGGGCTCGCGCCGGGGATTACATTGCCGAAGATCAAGCTGTAGCGCGTACGTCATCCCGAGCGCAGCGAGGGATCTTCTCGCCGGGCTATCGAAGCCCCGGCGAGAAGATCCCTCGCTGCGCTCGGGATGACAGAGGGCCTCATCACTCGACTCGCCCTCTGGCCCGACTTCCAGCCACGGATAAGATTGGGTAGCCCCTTCCTGACGCGGAGTTCCGATGCGCATCGGAGTCCCCCAAGAGACCGCCCCCGGCGAGCGGCGAGTCGCGTTGGTGCCTGAGTCGTGCAAGAAGCTCGTCCAGGCCGGCTATGAGGTCGCGATCGAGGCCGGTGCCGGCGTAGACGCCGGCTACGCCGACGCGGCCTACAGGGAAGCGGGTGCCGCCGTCGAATCGGAGCGCGCCGCGCTCGTCGGGTCGTCCGATCTCCTTCTCAAGGTCGGCCCGCCCGCCCGGGACGAAGTAGGCTGGCTTCGCGCGGGCGCGATCTATCTCGGATCGCTGATGCCGCTCCGCAACACGGCGGCGGTGCGCGCGCTCGCCGATCGCCGGATCACTTCGTTTTCCACCGATGCCATCCCGCGCACCACGCGGGCGCAGTCGATGGATACCCTCTCCTCGATGGCGAACATCGCGGGCTACAAGGGGGTGCTGCTGGCCGCCGCCGAGCTCAACAAGTACTTCCCCATGTTCATGACCGCCGCGGGCATGGTTCCACCGGCCAAGGTGTTCGTCATCGGCGCCGGCGTGGCCGGGCTGCAGGCGATTGCCACCGCCAAGCGGCTCGGCGCTCACGTCACGGCGACCGACGTACGGCCGGAGGTGAAGGAGCAGATCGAGAGCGTCGGCGGGAAGTACGTCGGCATCGAGCTCGCCGAGAGCGCCGCGGCCGGCGGCGGCTATGCGAAGGAGCTCTCCGAGGAGGACAAGGCTCGGCAGCGGGAGATCCTCGCCGCCCAGTGTGCCCAGGTGGACGTCGTCGTCACCACGGCGCTCATCGGTGGGGTGTTCGCGCCCCGCCTGATCACCGCGACGATGGTAGAGTGCGATGCGGCCCGGGGCGGTGATCGTGGACCTCGCGGCCGAGGGTGGCGGGAACTGCGAGCTCTCGCGCCCGGGCGAAACGGTGCAGGCGAATGGCGTGACGATCCTCGCCCCGCTCAATCTCCCCTCGTCCATGCCCCTGCACGCGAGTCTCCTCTTTTCCCGGAACCTCACCGCCTTCGTGCTGGCGTTCACCAAGGACAAGGCCTTCAACCTCGACCTCGGGGACGACATCCAGCAGGGCGCGCTGATCACCCACGACGGCGAGGTGCGGCACGCCCGCACCCGTGACGCCCTGCAGAAAGGTGCCGCATGATCGCTCCCATCGCGCCCGCCGAGGCGGCGCCCCAGGCGGATCTCTGGTCCCAGCTCTTCGTCTTCATGCTCGCGACGTTCATCGGTCTGGGCGTGATCCGTCGGGTCTCCCGGCTGCTCCACACGCCGCTGATGTCGATCACCAACGCGATCTCCGCGATCGCCGTCGTGGGGGCGATTCTCGTCGCCGGGCCCGACTACCCGGTGGGAACTCGGGTACTTGGCGCCATCGCCGTCTTCGCCTCCATGACGAACATCGTGAGCGGGTTCCTTATTACCCAGCGAATGCTCAAGATGTTCAAGAGCGAGACCAAGGCGATCGAGGGCCCCCGCCAGTGATCGCGGGCCTGGTGCAGTTCGCATACCTGATCGCGACGGCGCTCTTCGTCTTCGCGCTCCACTGGATGAACACGCCGGCGACCGCCCGCCGGGCGGTCTACGCCGGCGTCGCGGGCATGGTCCTCGCGGTCGTGGCGACCTGGGCCCAGCCCCAGGTCGTGCACCACCTCTGGATCGTGGTGGCCGTCGTCGCGGGGTTCGCCGTTGGCGTGCCGCTCTCCCGAGTCCCGCTGACCGCCGTGCCCCAGCGGACCGCCCTGTCTCACGCGTTCGGCGGGCTCGCAGCAGGGCTGGTGGGGACGGCCAAGTACTACCTCTGGCTGGGCGAGGGCTCCGGGCAACTGACCGGGTTCCGCACCAGCGCCATCATTGCCGAGATCCTGCTCGGGTTCCTCACCTTCACCGGGAGCTTGATGGCGGCGGGGAAGCTTCAGGAAATCAAGTGGATTCCCCAGCGGCCCGTGACCTATCCGCTGCAGAACGTCACCAACGTCGCGCTGCTTGGGACCGCGATCCTGCTGGGAGCCGCCGTCGTCCTCCAGCCGACCGCCCCGTGGGCGCCGTTCGCGTTCGCGGCGATCATCGCGTTCGCGCTGCTCTTCGGTGTGCTGCTCATCATCCCGATCGGCGGCGCGGACATGCCGACGGTGATCGCGATCCTCAATTCCTACGCGGGTCTCGCGGCGGTCGCCATGGGATTCGTGCTGGACAACAAGCTGCTCATCACCGCGGGTGCCCTCGACGGGTCGAGCGGTCTGATCCTCGCCATCATCATGTGCAAGGCGATGAACCGGTCGTTCACCAACGTGCTGTTCGGCGCCTTCGGCCAGGTGCAGCAGGCGAAGGCGGGCGGCGAAGAGAAGGTCTACAAGTCCGAAACGATCGAGGGCGGCGCCCAGGTGCTGGAGCAGGCCAACTCGGTGGTGATCATCCCCGGCTACGGCATGGCGGTCGCCCAGGCGCAGCACAAGGTGCGCGAGCTGTACGACCAGCTCAAGAAACGCGGGATTTCGGTGAAATTCGCGATCCATCCGGTCGCGGGGCGGATGCCGGGGCACATGAACGTGCTCCTCGCCGAGGCCGACATCCCATACACCGATCTGGTGGAGATGGACGAGATCAATCCCGACATGCCGCAGGTGGACGTCGCGCTGGTGGTCGGGGCGAACGACGTCGTGAACCCCGCGGCGAGGACGGACAAGGGCAGCCCGATCTTCGGGATGCCGATCATCGACGCCGACCGGGCGCGCACCGTGTTCGCCATCAAGCGAAGCAAGAACCCCGGATTCGCCGGAATCGACAACGAGCTATACTTTTCCGATCGAACCTGGATGCTGTTCGGCGATGCCAAGAACGTCATCGGAGAGCTGGTCAAGCAGCTTTCGGGTGGCAGCGGGCTCCACTAGGGACCCGGTCGCCCGTCCCATATAGCATGGAGGTACCGCATGAGACCGAGCATCTGCCTCGCGGTCTGCGTGCTCACGCTGGCCGCTCAACCCGCCCGGGCGCAAGGCGCCTGCGACAACTTGAAGGCCTTCTTCTCCAAGGCCCCCAAGATCGGGGAATGGGCGGAGATGCGCATGCAGACGAAAAGCAAGGAGCCGACCCTTTCCCGGGTCAGCTTCGTCGGGAAGGAGAACCGAAAGGGGCGCGACCTGTACCGGATGCAGATGGTCACGACCGTCAAAGGGCAGCGGCAAGTGATACAGATGCTGACGCCGTGGGACATGTCGCTGATGGCCGGGGACCGGGACTATGACAGCGAGATCGTGATGAAGATGGGCGACCAGCCGGCCATGATCATGCCGTTGAAGGCGGACCAGAAGCAGACGGGGATGTTCGACCTGCGGAAGGAATGCGCCGAGATCAAATATTTGGGCGACGAGACCGTGGAGGTGCCGGCGGGGAGCTTCAAGACCCAGCACTATTCGGGTCCGGACGGTGACACCTGGGTGTCGCCCGACGTCCCGGGCTGGCGGATGGTGAAGATGGAAACGGAGGACAGTAACAACATGGTCCTCACGGCAGTGGGCACCGGTGCAAAAAACGAAATCACCGAAAAGCCCGTAGACATGAAGGCGATGATGGCGAATCCCGAGGCCATGAAAAAGATGATGGAGAGCCAGAAAGGAGAGTCGAACAAGTAGACAGTTTCACTCCGCAACGTTACAAAATCGTTCGTTCCTGAACCGTCCCGCGGGGTCCCGCGGCCGGGGTGCTAGATCACATATCTGCCGTGATCCGCCCGCGGAATGCGCAAATGCGCTCCCTGTAGCACTTTACCTAAGGTGTTGATTTTTCGTATCTTAGGTAATATATTCGCGCGTCCTGACCTGGGGCCCCCCCAGGTCCCAGTGCAGGGATACTGTGCGGGGACGGGAGTCCTAGAGGAGGGGAACAGCGTGACGATAAAGGCACGTGGCAAGCGTCGCCCGGTGCGACCGGCGCAGATCGCTCGTGCAATTGATGAAGGCCGCGAAAGTCTCGACTTGTATTTGGACGAGATCAGTCGGGTCCCCCTCCTCAACCGCGAGGAGGAGATGGAGCTCGCCCGCAAGGCGTTTAAGGGCAGTGTGGCGGCCCAGGAGAAGCTGGCGCGGCACAACGTCCGCTTTGTGGTTTCCGTGGCTAAGAAGTTCCAGAATCGGGGGGTGCCGCTCGTCGACCTGATCGGCGAGGGCAACCTGGGCCTGATGACCGCGGCCCGGAAGTTCGATCCGGATCGGGGCGTCAAGTTCATCTCCTACGCCGTCTGGTGGATCCGCCAGGCGGTCCAGGCGGCGATCGCCCGGCACGGCCGTCCCGTGCGGGTGCCGCTCAATCGCACCGCGGATCTCAGCCGGCTCGGCCGGACCACCACGTTGCTGAAGGACCGGCTCGGCCGCATGCCGACCACCGAAGAGCTTGCCCGCGCCACGGGCCTCACCGTCGAGGCCGTGCGCTCGCTCAGCGCCCTCAACTCCGAGGCGGTCCGCCTCGACCATCCCACCCGGGACGGGGAGGGCAACGAGCGGATCGAACGCTTCACCAGCGGCGAGCAGGAAAGCACCGACATGAGCACCATGGCCAACAGCCAGACCCGGGACATCGAGGCCGCACTGGCCGCGCTCCCGCCCCGGGATGCCAAGGTGCTTCGGCTCTACTTCGGCCTCGACGACGGCAACAGCCGCACCCTCGAGGAGATCGGCCGCATGATGGGCGTCACCCGCGAGCGGATCCGTCAGCTCCGCGACCGGGCGCTTCTGCGCCTCCGCGAAGGCGAAACCGGCGACCGCCTGCGCGATCTGGTCGCCTAGCACACCCGTTCCACACGAAAGGCCCCCGGCGAAACCTCCGGGGGCCTTTTCGCGCCTTTGTGGTGAACAGCCGCACGAACTCGCCGCGTGCGCTACAGCCCTTCCCGGAGGAACTGCCTGAGCACTCGCTGGAGAATCCCGCCGTGCCGGTAGTAGTCCAGCTCGACGGCTGAATTCAGCCGGACGACGGCCGGAAAGACAGTTTCCTTGCCCGACTCGTCCCGCGCCGTCACCATGACCCGGCCTCCCGGAGTCAGTCCGGTCGCGATACCGGTGATGCTGAAGGTCTCCGTCCCCGTCAATCCGAGTGACTTCCGATCGCTCCCCGGCTCGTAGGCCAAAGGCAGCACCCCCATACCCACCAGGTTGCTCCGGTGGATCCGCTCGTAGCTCTCCGCGATGACCGCCTTCACCCCGAGCAGGGCCGGCCCCTTGGCCGCCCAGTCCCGGCTCGACCCGGTGCCATACTCCTTTCCGGTCAGGATCACCAGCGGCGTCCCCGCGGCCTGGTACCGCATCGCGGCGTCGTAGATCGAAATCACCTCGCCGGTCGGGAAGTGCAGCGTCCAGTTGCCTTCCTTGCCCGGCACCAGCGCATTGCTGATGCGCACGTTCCCGAACGTTCCGCGCATCATCACCTCGTGGTTGCCGCGTCGCGAGCCGAACGTGTTCCAGTCCACCTGCTCGACGCCGTGCTCCTTGAGGTAGCGGGCGGCGGGGCCGTTCTTCGGGATCGAGCCCGCCGGTGAGATATGGTCGGTCGTGACCGAGTCGCCCAGCACCGCGAGCACCCGTGCGCCGCTGATGTCGCGGAGCGGCGGCGGCTCCGCGGGCAGATCGAGGAAGAACGGCGGCTCCTGGACGTAGGTGGAGTTCTTGTCCCAGGCGTACCGGCTGCCCTCGGGAACCTCGAGCCGCTGCCAGGTCTCGTCGCCCTCAAAGACGGCGGCATAGCGTCGCTCGAAGAGCTCCGGCTTGAGCGACTTCGCCATCGCGTCCACCACTTCGGCCGGCGTCGGCCAGATGTCTCGCAGGAAGACCGGGCGCCCGTCTTTCCCGGTGCCGAGCGGCTCCTGGTTGAGGTCGATGTCCACTCGGCCTGCCAGGGCGAAGGCTACCACCAGCACCGGCGAGGCGAGGTAGTTGGCGCGGACCTGGGGATGCACCCGGGCCTCGAAGTTCCGGTTGCCGCTCAAGACCGCGGCGGCCACCAGTGAGTGGTCCTCGATCAGCTGGCCGACGACCTCCGGCAGCGGCCCGCTGTTGCCGATACAGGTCGTGCACCCGTATCCCACCACGTTGAACCGGAGCTGCTCCAGGTACGGCAGGAGTCCCGATCCCTGGAGGTAGTCCGTGACCACTCGCGACCCTGGCGCCAGGCTGGTCTTCACCCAGGGCTTGGTCGCGAGACCCCGCTCGACCGCCTTCTTCGCGAGCAGCCCGGCCCCGATCATGACGGAGGGGTTCGAGGTATTGGTGCAACTGGTGATGGCCGCGATCACGACGGCGCCGTCGTGCAGCGAGATGTCGTTGCCGTCGAGAATGCCCGCGACGGCCGGCGGCTGGTCCAGGACGGCGGTATGAGCCTCGGCGCCGTGGTCGCCGATGGTCACGCTGGCTCCGCCCTCGCCCACCCAGCGGGAGTAAGCGCTCTCGGCCAGCTCGCGCCGAGCCGGGGGGACGCCCGAGCTCATGAGCGCCGGCAGGCTCACGGCGAAGTTGCGCTTGAGCTCGGCGAGGGGCACTCGGTCCTGCGGGCGCTTGGGACCCGCGAGGCTCGGGACGACGCTGCCGAGCTCGAGCTCGAGCGTGGCGGTGAACTCCGGATCCGGGGTGGCGTCGGTGCGGAACAATGCCTGGGCTTTGCAGTATCGCTCCACCCGCTCGACCACCTCCCGGCTCCGGCCGGTCCGCTCGAGATAGCGCAAGGTCTCCGCGTCCACCGGGAAGAATCCCATCGTGGCACCATACTCCGGCGCCATGTTGGCGATCGTGGCCCGGTCTGCCAGTCCGAGTGAGGAGAGTCCCGGTCCGTAGAACTCGACGAACTTGTCCACCACGCCCTTCTTGCGGAGTATCTGCGTGGCCGTTAGGACCAGGTCGGTGGCCGTCGTCCCGATCGGCAGCTCGCCTGTGAGTTTCATGCCGATCACTTCAGGGATCAGCATGAAATACGGCTGCCCCAGCATGACCGCTTCGGCCTCGATCCCGCCGACGCCCCAGCCCATCACACCCAGCCCGTTGATCATCGTGGTATGCGAGTCGGTGCCGACGCAGGTGTCGGGGTAGGCCGTCAGCTCACCGAACTGCTCCCGCAGCTGCACCACGGGCGCAAGGTTCTCGAGATTCACCTGGTGCACGATGCCCGTCCCCGGGGGCACGACCCGGAAGTTCCGGAAGGCACGCTGGGCGAACTTGAGCAGCTGGTAGCGCTCGATGTTGCGGTCGAGCTCCAGGTCGACGTTCCGCTGAAACGCCTCCGCGGTCCCGTAATAGTCCACCTGCACCGAGTGGTCGATGACCAGGTCGCACGGGACGACCGGATTGATCCGGTCCGGGTCTCCCTTCATCCGTGCCATGGCGTCGCGCATGGCCGCGAGGTCCACTACGCACGGCACACCGGTGAAGTCCTGAAGGACGACCCGCGCGGGCATGAAGGGGATCTCGCCCGGCGCGCTGCCGCTCGGCCTCCAGCCGGCGACCGCCCGGACATGCTCCTCGGTCGCGATACCGCGACCGGCGTACCGCAGCACGTTCTCGAGCAGAATGCGGATCGAAAAGGGCAGCCGATCCAGCTCGGCGATTCCTTGCTTTGCGAGCTCGGAAAGACGATAGACCGTCGCGCGCTCCGCGCCGAGCGGGATCGAATCGCGGGAGCCGAAAGGATTGGATTTGGCCATGGGCGTGGGGTTGGGGTGGAGGTCTGGAGAGCAATATAAGGACGGGGGAGGTGGCTCGGCCGGTCGGCGGTGCCGCTATCATCCTCCCATGCCGACTCCAATCCCCTACGCCATCACTCGGCGGGACGACGGCCTCGCGGTCGAATGGGAACAGGGAGGACCGGAGACATTCTACCCGGCCCGAGCCCTCCGCCTGGCGTGCCCTTGCGCCGGGTGCGTCGAAGAGATGTCCGGCCGCCGACTGCTCGATCCTGCCACCATTCCCCCGGACGTCCGGCCGCTGTCGCTCTCCCTGGTCGGCGCCTATGGTCTCAAGATCACGTGGAGCGACGGCCATGGGACCGGCATCTACACCTTCACGCATCTTCGGGCACTGACCAGCCCCGAGGGGTGACCGGCAACACAGCCGCCGGAATCGGGCGGAGCGCAGACTGCCCAGTCACTCCGTTTCCGGGGGCTCATATGGCTGCGCAGGAACATTCCACTTTTCGTGAGGGACTTGGAACCGGTCTGGTCGGGGCGGCCGTCGTCGCCGTGTGGTATGTCCTCTGCGACCTGGTCGCCGGGCGGCCGCTCCATACGTTGAACGCCCTCGGTCGGATCTTCATCGGAGGGCAGGTCCCGACCACCGGTGGGCCGATCGACGCCGGTGCGGTGATCGGGTCCCTCCTGCTCCTCGTCGTCACGTCTGTCCTGGCCGGCTGGGGCCTCACCCTGCTCACCCATCTCGCGGCCCGAAATCGGGCCCTCCGGATGGGCGTCTGGCTCGGGATCGTCATCGCCTTCTGCTACCTGCTGGGGCTCACCCACATGGTGAACCAGTGGACCGGCGGCCGACTGCCGCTCTGGGAGGTGATCGGCGGGACGGTACTCGGCGTGGTGACCATGGTATGGCTGCTCTGGCGACGCCATCCGCGCCTGGAGCGTTCTTTTCATGAGGCCCCGCTGGGCGACGAGGTCCGAACGCCGGGACATGCGCCGGGAGGACCCCGGGTTTGAAGGGCTGAACTGAGCTTGCGCTCCTGCCCGGCCGGGGACACTGTGAGGGAGGAGGCTTTCATCCCGCTCCGTCCCCGACTCGGCGGTCTCGGGCCCGCGAGTCGAGTCTATCGGCCCGAGGGGGCGCTCGTCCGGCTCCCGCCCCATGAAAGCCGGACCGCCCGGTCCTGCTCAACCCGGGGAGGCTCCGATGGCTGACAGACCCCACTCCGTTCCAGCCGAGGGGACCGACGTCGGCATCATTGGCGGACTCGCCGTCGCGCTGTGGTTCCTGCTGCTGGACAGCATCGCGGGCCATCCGCTCCAGACACCGAGCCTCCTAGGCCAGGTCATTCTGTTCCGCGAGCCGAACCCGGACACCAGCCAGGTAGTCCTGGGGGCATTCCTCCTGTACACCGCGGTCCACTTCCTCGTCTTCGCACTGATCGGGATGGGCCTGGTGGCGCTGGTACACTGGGGGATCGAGAATTCGGTGGTGCGTTACGCGCTGCTGCCGGTGTTCCTGGTCTTCGAGGTGCTGTTCTACGGCCTCGTCGAGGTCCTGTCCGAACGCACCAACGAGCTGTTCCCGTTCTGGGCGGTCGTGACCGCCAACACCCTGGCGGCGGTGTCCATGGGCCTCTATCTCTGGATTCGGCACCCCCTGCTCCGAAAGTCGATCCGGGACACGCCGCTCGGTGCCGCACCGAACAACTAGCATGATCGGGACGGGGTCGGTGTGTTGGTCGGCCGATCCCGCGCCTCCGTGGTTCCGCAGGTCATTCGACCTTAGCTTCTGCCCCGACTAGCTTTCCTGACTCACCACTTTCGGTCGGGGCCTGTGCTGCGCCGCACCAACGTTCTTGCTTTCGCGCTTCCGTTCCTCCTCGTCTCGCCGCTGCAGGCTCAGCTCGAGCCGCCATCCACTGGCGGGCTCGTCGCGCTGGACCAGGAGCTTCGGATGCTGGGCCACTATCGGCGCGTCCTGGTCATCGGTGCCCATCCCGACGACGAGGATACGGAGCTGCTGACGGTCCTCGTCCGCGGCATGGGGGCGGAGGCCGCCTACCTGTCGCTGAACCGGGGCGAGGGCGGGCAGAATCTGATCGGCCCGGAGCTCGGAGAGGCACTCGGGATCATCCGGACCGAGGAGCTGCTCGCCGCGCGCCGGCTCGACGGCGCCCGGCAGTTTTTCACGCGAGCCTACGACTTCGGCTACTCCAAGTCCCTGGAAGAGACCTGGACCCACTGGCCGGCCGACACGATCCTCAAGGACGTCGTCCGGATCGTCCGGCGGTTCCGGCCCCAGATCATCGTCTCGGTCTTCAGCGGAACGCCCCGGGATGGCCACGGCCAGCACCAGGCCGCGGGCTGGGCGGCACGCGAGGCCTTTGCGGCCGCCGGGGACTCCACCCGCTTCGGGGAGCTGGAGTCGGAGGAGGGCTTGCGCGCGTGGACCGCGCTCAAGCTGTATCGGAGCACCCGGTTCGATACGGCAGCCACGACCCTTACGCTGGACGGTGGCGTGCTCGACGCGGCGGTGGGGAAATCCTTCCACGAGATCGCGATGGCCTCGCGCAGCCTGCACCGCTCGCAGGACATGGGCCGCTTGCAGGCGCTCGGTCCCTCGCTGGTCCGGCTGGAGCTCCTGGAGGATCGGACGGCCGAGGGCGCCGGCGGCTTGTTCGACGGCATTGATACCTCCTTCAGCGCGATGCCCTGGCGGAGCGCCCCCGACGTAGACAAGGAGGCCCCACGCCGATTCGCGGCCCGGGTGGACAGTGCCCGCCGCGCCATCAGTCCCCTCGGGCTGGAACGTGTCGCCGAGCTCCTGACCCGTGCGCGCAACGACCTCGAGCCGCTCAAGGCCGACTCCCGGGCCCGCGTGCTGTTCTGGACCCCGGAACAGACCGACCAACGAACCCATCTCGACATCGCCGGGGCCATCGCGGAGGGGTTGCTTGGCGACGCGGTGACGGAGGACGCGCGGGTGATCGGTGACCAGCGCGTTCCGGTCGCGATCGAGACCTGGAACGCCAGCAGCAGACCCCTCTCGGTCGGCGTGGCGGTGCGAGCGGTCAACGGTTGGTCGGTCGAAGGTGACACCTTGGCAGCGGGGACGCTCAAGCCTGGCGAGCTCCGTCCGGCGACGATGACTCTCGTGCCGCCGGCCAGCGGCCTCACGACGCCCTACTTCCTGCGGCGCCCGCTGCGCGAGGCCATGTACGACTGGAGCGAGGCCTCGCCGCGGGAGCGAGGGGAGCCGTTCGAAGCGGCGCCCGCGGCGCTCCTCGTCGCTGTGGAGAGCGGTGGTCGCCTCACGCGCGAGGTGACGTACCGGACCGTGGACCAGGCCCTCGGCGAGGTGCGGCGCCCGGTCACGGTCGTACCCCGTGTGGATGTGAAGCTCGACCCGTCGAGCGATGTCTGGTCCGCGGTCGCCTCCTCGACCCGGCGCTTCACCGTGACGCTCACCCACGGGGCCAAGGACACGACCTCGGGCACCGTGCGGCTCGAGCTGCCGACCGGGTGGCCTGCCGTTCCGCCGAAACGTTTCCAGCTCACCCGGGAGGACGAGCGCGAGAGCTACGTATTCGACCTGCGCGTGCCGGCGGCATTCGGGGTGGGCGCCGCGGAGGTCCGTGCGATCGCGCAGGACTCGGCCGGGAAGGAGTACGACGCCGGGGTTTTCACGGTGGACTACCCGCACATCCGGCCGCGGCCCTACGTCATGCCCGCGACCGCGATCGTGCACTCGGCCCGCCTCACGCTCCCGCGCCTGGTTCGCGTCGGCTACGTCCGCGGCGCCTCCGATCGCGTGCCCGAGGCGCTGCGTCGAGTCGGAGTGCCGATCGAGCTGCTGAATGGAGAGGCCATCGAGCGGGGCGACCTGTCGCGGTTCGACGCCATCGTCATCGGTCCCCGTGCATACGAGACCGACTCGGCCCTGGTGGAGAACAATGCGCGCCTCCTCGACTACGTGCGGCAAGGCGGGCTCGCCATCGTGCAGTATCAGCAGCAGCAGTACTTCAACGGCGGCTTCGCACCTTTTCCGCTCACGGTCGGCGGTCCCGCGCTGCCCCCGCCTGGAGACGGCGAGGCCGGTTCGAACGGATCGGCGCCGGTCCAACCCGCCGCGACGGTGACGCACGACCGGGTGACCGACGAGAACGCGCCGGTGCAGGCGCTGACTCCCGAACACCCGTCGCTCCTCCAACCGAACAAGCTGCAGGAGAGTGATTGGCGCGACTGGGTGCAGGAGCGAGGGCTCTATTTCGCGCGGAGCTGGGACAAGGCCTACACACCAGTGCTCGAGACCCATGACCCGGGCGAGGCGCCGCTCGAGGGCGGCCTCCTCGTGGCGAGGGTCGGGCAGGGAACCTACGTCTACACCGGCCTCAGCTTCTTCCGCCAACTTCCCGCCGGTGTGCCCGGCGCCTACCGCCTCTTCGCCAACCTGCTCGCGCTCCGTTCACCGCGTGCGCGCTGACGTGACAGCCCGGCGGCCCGCCGCCTGGGTGTGCCCGCTCTTGTGCCTGCTGGCCGCCTGCGGGTCGGACGGCCGCACGCCGGTCGTGCTGTATTCGCCGCATGGCCGGGATCAGCTCTCGGTGTTGGAGCATGCGTTCGAGCGGCGTCGGCCGGACATCGACGTGCGGTGGCTCGACATGGGGTCGCAGGAGATCCTCGACCGCCTTCGATTCGAGCGGGTCAACCCACAGGCGGATGTCTGGTTCGGTGGGCCGACCACCATCTTCGATCGCGGGATCAAAGACTCCCTGCTGGTGCCGTACCGGCCGGCCTGGGCCGATCGGGTGGGGCCCAACGGCGTAGGTCCGCACGACCTCTACTATCCCGTCTACCGGACACCGGCCGTCATCGCATTCAACAGCAAGCTGGTGCCCCGCGAAGAAGCGCCACGAGACTGGGACGAGGTCCTGCAGCGGCGCTGGAGCGACAAGGTCCTGATCCGGGATCCCATGGCGAGCGGGACCATGCGTGCCATCTGGGGCCTGATCCTCTTTCGTAGTCTGCGCTCCACCGGTGACACAACGCGGGCGATGCGCTGGCTCCGCCGCCTGGACGGTCAGACGAAGGCCTACACCCTCAACCCCGCGATCCTCGACGCGCGCCTCGCGCGAGGCGAAGGGCTGGTCACGCTCTGGGACCTTCCCGATATCCTGATCGGAAGGTCGAAGGGCCTGCCGTTCGACTACGTGTTTCCCGAGAGTGGGACCGTGGTCATCGACGACGCCATCGCCCTCGTCCGGGGCAGCAAGCACCCGGAGGCGGCCAAGGCCTTCATCGATTACGTCGGAAGTGTCGAAGGGCAACTCCTCGCGGCCCGCGAGGTCTTCCGGCTTCCCGCCCGGCGCGACCTTCCTCCCGACAGTGTGCCGGCATGGGTCGCCGGTGTCGAGCGCGAGATGAAGGTGGACACGATGGACTGGGCCCTCCTGGCCCGCGAGGGAAGCGCCTGGATGGGCTACTGGGACCGCCATGTGCGTGGAACGGGAAAGGAGCATCTCGAGCAGTGAGCCCCTTCCTCTGCCTGAATGGGCTGGCCAAGCGGTTCGACGCCACCGTGGCGGTAGACGGCGTCACGCTCTCGCTCGAGCGAGGCGAGATCCTCGCGCTGCTGGGGCCCAGTGGCAGCGGCAAGACGACCACGCTCCGATTGCTGGCGGGATTCGAGACTCCCGATGCCGGCCGGGTCGTGGTGGACGGCGAGGACGTGACCCGGACCGATCCGGTGGTCCGTCGGTTCGGCATGGTCTTCCAGCACTACGCACTCTTTCCCCATCTCGACGTCGGCGAGAACGTCGCCTTCGGTCTCGAGTCGCTCGGTCTCGGCGGGAAGGAGCTGGAGCGCCGGGTCTCCCGGTCGCTCGCCCTCGTGGACCTCGCCGGCTTCGAGCGACGGCGCATCACCCAGCTCTCCGGGGGCCAGCAGCAGCGCGTCGCGCTCGCCCGGGCGCTGGCGCCGGAACCGCGCGTGCTGCTCCTGGACGAGCCGCTCTCCAATCTCGATCCCACTCTCCGGGAGCGGACCCGGCACGAGGTCCGCGATCTCATCCATCGCGTCGGCATCACCACGGTCCTCGTGACCCACGAGCAGGACGAGGCCTTCGAGCTAGGCGACCGGGTCGCCGTGCTGCGGGCGGGGCGGCTGGAACAAGTGGGCACGGCCGACGAGTTGTACGCCGAGCCTGCCAATCTGTTCGTCGGCCGCTTCGTCGGCCGCTCGGGGCTGTTGCCCGCCGCTGTCCTCGGGCCCATCGAAGGCGGCGTGCGGGTGGCCGTCGAAGGGGTTGAGTGGGACGTGCGGGGCAGGACGGACCACCCGCCTGGACCGGCGGTCCTGCTCGTGCGTCCGGAGTCGCTGCGCCTCAGCGACTCCGCGCCGGGAACGCTCGCCGCGACGGTGACGGGGCGACGGTTCGTGGGTCCGTCGGCGCTGTTCGGCATCCTGACCGACGGCGGTACCTCACTCGAGGTGCTCGCCCCGCCGCGGGCGGTCCGCGCCGGCGAGCGGGTCGGCATTCTGCCGAGCCGACGCGAGGGCGGTGGGATGCATCTCTTCCCCCCGGGGACAGAATGAGCAGCCGCCGAAGGTCGGGCGTGGCGGGCACCTTGATGCTCGTGTTGCTCGTCTGGCTCGTCGTGTATCCCCTGATTCTCGTTCTGGTGGAGGGATTTCGGGGGACCGAGGGCTGGACGATGGACTACCTGCGGCAGTTCCTCGCCCGGCCGACGGAATGGCGCGCGCTGTGGGGAAGTCTCTGGATCTCTCTTGTGAGCGTGCTGCTTGCGGCGCTGGTGGGGATTCCGCTGGCCTTTCTCTTCGCCCGCTACGAAGTCCCGGGCGGTCGGGTGTTGAGCGCCCTGGTGGCATTGCCGGCCGTACTCCCGCCGCTCGTAGGGGTCATCGCGTTCCTGTTCCTCTACGGGGAGACCGGGTTCATCTCGCTGCTGGTCCAGCGCGCGCTCGGTCTCACCGATCCACCGTGGCGGCTCCAGGGTGCCGGTGCGATCCTCCTGGTGCACGCTTACTCGATGTACGTCTACTTCTATCTCTTCGTGCGCGCAGCCCTCACCTCGCTCGACGCCTCGCAGTACGAGGCGGCGGCCAGTCTCGGTGCCGGCCGGTGGCGCACGCTCCGGCGCGTGGTGCTGCCGCACCTCTATCCCGCGCTGGCCGGCGCTGCGCTTCTCACGTTCATGACGGCGCTCGCGTCGTTCAGCGCCCCCTACATCTTCGGCGGTGGCTTCCGGGTGATGACGACGCAGATCGTCGCCACCCGGCTGAACGGCGAAAACGAGCTCGCGATGGTGGAGACGATCTCGCTCACCGTGGTGGCGCTCGCCGCCCTGTGGCTGCTGCCGGGTGGCGCCGGCGAAGTCGCGACAGGAGGACAAAAGGGAGCGGCGCCGCGACCGGTTCCGGTGCGCAGTCCCTGGCTGCGACGCGGACTCGCGGTCACGGGATGGGGGCTCGCGGGCCTGCTGCTGTTGCCTCACCTCACGCTGCTTCTGGTATCGTTCGTCCCGGTAGGGACCTGGACCGTCGAGCCCTTCCCGCCCGAGTACACGCTGCGCAACTATCTCACACTGGTACAGGATCCGGTTCGGGCGCGGCCGCTGCTCAACAGCCTCTGGCTCGCTACCCTGGCCACGGGGGTCGCGGTGGCGATCGGACTGGCCGGAGCCTTCCTCAGCGTTCGCTGGCAGGTCCGGGGCGCCCGGACGATCGAGCGGCTGCTCGCGCTACCCTGGGCGGTTCCGGGGACGGTCTTCGCCATCGCCCTGGCCACGATGTTCAGCGTGCAGGCGCCCTGGGTCGGACGCGTGCTCCTGGTCGGCACCCTCTGGATCCTTCCGCTCGCCTACCTCGTACGGAGTCTGCCGATCACGAGCCGGGCGATTCTGTCCGGCTTTCGTGCGCTGGACCCCTCGTTGGACGAAGCCGCTTCGACGCTCGGGGCCGGACGGTGGCGGAGGCTGAGGCGGGTGACGCTTCCGCTGCTGCGTCCCGCGCTCCTCGCCGGCGCGAGCCTGGCCTTCGTCACCGCGTTTGGAGATTTCGTGACGTCCATCATGCTCTACACCTACGACACCCGGCCGATCTCCCTGGAGATCCTCTCCAGTCTGCGGCAGTCGGACGTCGGAGTCGCCGCGGCGTACGGGGTCGTCCTCATGCTGGTGAGCGCCGCCGTGTTCGCGGTGGGCTCGGAGCGCCAGGGCCGTGGAGGCAACCCGGGGTGACCCAGCCTCTCGACAGCTCGCGGGCGAAGTTCCGGCGGCTCGCGGTGCTCATCGCGGTGAACTTCGTGGACATGATCGGCTTCATGATCGTGCTCCCGCTGCTCCCGTTCTACGCACTCGATCTCCACGCCTCCCCGGAAGTCGTCGGCTGGCTCATCGCCTCCTTCTCGATCGCGCAGCTGCTCGCCGCTCCGGTATGGGGCCGGGTCTCCGACCGCTACGGTCGCCGACCGGCGCTCCTGATCGGGCTGGGCGCTTCTGCCCTCGCCTACGTGGTTTTCGGCTTCGCCGAGTCCATCTGGCTCCTCTTCCTCTCCCGGCTGGTCCAGGGCGCCGGAGGCGGAACGACGGGTGTGGCCCAGGCGTACGTCGCGGATACCATCCCGCCGGCCGATCGCGCCCGGGCCCTCGGCTGGCTCTCCGCCGCCACGGCGGCCGGCGTCTCGCTCGGCCCGGCGGTGGGATCCTTCGCTGCCCGGATCGGACAGGAAGCGCCCGGCCTGGTGGCGGCCGGACTGTGCCTCGTGAACATGGCGTTCGCCTGGCGCTGGCTGCCGGAATCGAAGCCGCGGCACGAGGGCGAGACGAGACCGCGTCCGCCGGTGTGGCATACCGCCTGGCATGCGATTCGTCATCCCGGCTCCGGGCTGGCCCGTCTGCTCTGGATCTACGGAATCGGGATGCTCGCCTTCTCGGCGATGACCTCGATTCTCGCCCTGTATCTCGGGGCGGAGTTCGGATTGGATGCGACCACGATTGGACCGATCTTCACCTACATCGGCATCCTGTCGTTCGTGATGCGGAGCCTGCTGCTCGGGCCCATCGTGGACCGGCTCGGCGAGCCCTGGACGATGCGGATGGGGACCCTGCTCCTGGTGGCCGGCCTCGTTCTCTATCCCTTGCCGCGCAGTCTGTGGACGTTGGCGCTCATCATCCCGCTCGTGCCGGTCGGCACGGCCCTGCTGTTTCCGTCCACTACCTCCCTCATGTCGCGCCACTCCGACCCCCGCGAGCTGGGCGCCACGATGGGCGTGGCGCAGACGTTCGCCGGACTCGCCCGCGTGGTCGCGCCGGTGCTTGCCACGGCGGCCTTTCAAAGGCTCGGGCATGCCTGGCCGTTTTATCTGGCGGGCTTCTGTGTAGCGGTTGTGGGGGTCTTGTCTTTCCAGGTGACGGTCGAGCCCGCTCCCCATCCGGTGGGCGTGGGCAGCGAAGGCGGGACCGGGTAGATTCGCCTCCAACGAAGCGGGGGTTCCATGAGCGTGGAAGACCGGCTCGAGCGGTTGGAGCAGCGCGTCGCGGCGTTGGAGAACGTGCTGAGATCGGTGCTCGCCGAGCGGGCGCCTCCGCCCGCCACTCGTCCAGCACCTCCGCCCACTGTGACGCCTGCAGTACCTCCACCGGCGCTGGGTCCGGCGGTTTCTCCACCTCGCGCTCCCGCAGTCACGCCGCGCAACACCCGGCTGCCGGATCTCACCGAACAGTGGATCGGCCAGCGCGCATTGCTCGCCGTGGGCGTCTTCGCGCTGTTGATGGCGGTCGGCTATCTGCTCAAGCTCTCCTTCGACCGCGGGTGGATTCCGCCGGTGGCCCGGTGTGCCGGCGGCGCGGTGGTGGGTGCCGTCGTCGGTGCCATCGGGTGGCGATTGCATCAGCGCTATCGCACCTACGGTGCCGCGCTCATCGGCTGCGGCGCGGGAATCATCTATCTCAGCGTCTGGGCTGCGTGCCGCCTGTACGAGGTCATTCCCTCGACGGCCGGGATCGTCGGGCTCGCCATGGTCTCGGTGGCCCTGGCCATGATCGCCTTCGCGATCAACGTGGAGGCGCTCGGTCTCACGGCGGCGCTCGGCGCGTTCATGGCGCCGGTGCTGCTGGGAAGCGAGCACGCCAACTCCAACCTGTTGCTCCTGTATCTGAGCAGCATGGCGGCGGGGCTCGGGCTCGTCGCGGCCCGCTTGAAGTGGCGGCTCACAACCTTCGTCGTCGCCGCGAGCTATTTCGGGGTCGGCACCGCCGGTGCCGCCGATCGCGCGTTGCCGTTGGCGGTGCTCTTGTTCGCGGTGGCGGGGGGAACTGCCGGTCTCTATCTGGGGCTCAGGGAGCGGTGGTGGGAGACTCGCGCGCTGACTTTCAGCGGCGGGTGGGTGCTGCTCGGCGCGGCGAGCCGGCGTCTCGATGATCACTGGCCGGTCGTTCTCGCCGCCATCGCCCTGTCGGCACCGGTCTGGTGGCATGCCCTCAGCAGGCCCAGGGTGACGCCCATCCATCTCGGCGCTGCCGACGATGGACCGGGCTGGAGCGCGGGCGAGGTGATCTATTTCTTCTCGACGCCGATCCTGTTCGCCTGGGCACTGTACGGTCTCGCCCCCGACAGGTTCGATGCCACGCCGGGGCTGCTCCCGCTGATCGTCGCGATTCCCTACCTGCTGGTCGGCTACCTCCGTCGGTTTCCCGCGTTCGCCGCGGTCGGAGCCGCCGCGGCGGCAATCGCGGTCGGTCAGCAATGGGAGTCGATCGAACGGGTGTGGGGGCTGTTGGCGCTGGCATTGGTGTGGCCGGCATTGGATCACCGCCTCGGGCGGACCGACGGCCGCTGGTACGGGCTGCTGACCCTCGTCGCCGCGATCAGTCACCTTCTCGAAGGTGCCTCGGCCGCTCGGCTGGCGACTGACCGCGCCTTCATCGGGAGTTGGGCCTTGGCGCTCTGGGGCGCGGTCGCGGCGACGGCGGCGCTCGCCCGGGGGCTCTTCAAGGTCGCTCCGGGGGAGGAGGAGCTCGGCCGGATTCGTTCCGGGCTCTGGATCGTGGCCGGTCTGCTGCTGCTGTTCGGGGTGACCGGGGAGATTCGCCGGTATTTCCGCCTCGAGGATGCGGATCGGGCAAGCCTCGCCGGGGGCCTGGCCGTCAGCGTGTGGTGGCTTCTGTACGCCTCTGCCCTGGTCGGGTACGGTTTCAGGCGCAGCCTCAAGCCGCTCCGGCTCGCGGGCCTGGCAGTCGCGGGGCTGGCGGTCGTGAAGGTCATCGTCTTCGATCTCTCGTCACTCGATGCGCTATATCGCGTCGGCTCGGTGTTTCTATTGGGGCTCGTGACCCTTTCGTTGGCATACCTCTACTACCGACACGACAGCAGCGAGCGAGGAGCATGATGACCGACATCAATCGCCGGGAGTTCGCGGGCTCCGTCCTGCTGGCCGCTCTGGCTCCGGTGCTCGGCATCGGAGCGACGCCGGTCGAACGTGGCTGGTGGGAACCAGCGGTCGAACAGGCCGGCGACGACCTCGACGCGCTGGCCAAGGCGCTGGCGGAAGTCGTGCGAGTGCAGTACGGAGACCGGCTCGGTGCGGAAGACCTGGCTACGATCACCCGTCAGATCAGGACCGGTCTGGGCAGAGCCGAAGAGATGCGCAAAGTGGAGCTCGCCAACGGCGACGAGCCCGACTTCGTGTTCTCCGCGCCCGTCGGAGCCCGGACATGAGCGATCTCTCGTTTCAGACCATACCGGAGCTGGGCCGGCTGCTCCGCGGCCGCAAGCTCTCGTCCGTCGAGCTCACCGGACATTTTCTCGAGCGGCTGGAGCGCCTCGGCCCCACCTACAATGCGGTCGTCACCGTGCTGCGCGAGCCGGCACTCGCGGAGGCGAAGGAACGCGATCGCGAGCTCAGGTCCGGCCGGGATCGCGGCCCACTGCACGGGATTCCATACGGCGCGAAGGACCTGCTGGCGGCCGAAGGCGCGCCGACGACTTGGGGCGCACAGCCTTATCGCGACCAGCTGCTCAAGGGAGACGCGGCCGTCGTCCGCCGTCTTCGGAGCGCCGGAGCGGTGTTGTCGGCGAAGCTGGCCATGGTCGAGCTGGCGGGCGGCATGGGTTACAACCAGGCGTTCGCGAGCTTCACCGGCCCGGGGAAGACCCCGTGGGATGTGGCCCGCTGGTCGGGGGGATCCTCGAGCGGATCGGGAGCGGCGGTGGGCGCCGGACTGGTCCCGTTCGCGATCGGCTCCGAGACCTGGGGCTCGATCCAGTTCCCGGCCGCGTTCTGCGGCGTCACCGGGCCTTCGGCCGACCTACGGCCGAGTCAGCCGTCACGGTGCCATGGCGCTGAGCTGGACCATGGACAAGCTCGGTCCGCTCGGCCGCACGGCCGAGGACTGCGGAATCGTCCTCGCGGCCATCGCGGGTCCGGATCCCGCCGATCCATCCACCCTCCCCGACCGGTTCGTCTTCCCGTCTCGTTCCCCGGCGAAGGGACGACCTCGCATAGGTGTGCTCCGCGGTACCCTGGACAAGACCCAGCCCGAGGTCCGCCGGAACTTCGAGGAGTCGCTCGCTGTGCTGCGCCAATTTGCGGACATCGTGGAAGACCTGGTGCTTCCCGATCTACCCTACGACGCGATGGCGAGCACCATCATCGACGGCGAGGCGGCGAGCGCCTTCGAGCCGCTCTTTCAAAGCGGACGGATCACCGAGCTCACCGCGCCGGAGGACCGCATCGGCGGCTACGCCGGCCAGGTCCTTCTCGCCAAGGACTACCTGCGCGCGCTCCGGCTGCGGCGGCCGGCCGGTGTCGCGCTCGAGCGGCTGCTGGCCGGCGTGGACGCCGTCGCGGCACCCAGTCTCCCGACGGTGGCCTGGCCCATCGACGCCGCCTTCGACAAGGTGTATCCGGACTATCCCGGCGGGACCAGCATCGGCGGCGCGGCCAACGTCTGCGGTGTTCCCGGACTGTTCATGATGAACGGGGTCGGGGAAGCGGGTCTGCCGACCAGCCTTCAACTGACCGGGCGAACCGGGTCGGAGGCCACGCTGCTCTCCCTCGGCGTGCGGTATCAACAGCTCACCGCGCACCATCGCCGCCGGCCGCCGGGATTGTAACCCCGGCGCACTAGGCGTATATCTCGGGTCTCTGATTACCCCCAAGGTTCAGGAGCTTCAGTGACTGCCTCTGTATTGCCGTCGTCTCCCGGTGCGCTCTCCAAGGCGAGATGGGACGACATTGCCCCCTTCTTCGACGAGCTGGCCGAGCGGCCGATCGACCCCAGCTCGATCGAGGGCTGGTTGCAGGCCTGGTCCACGCTGGAAGAGCTGGTGACCGAAGCGGCCGCGGTCGCGATGATCGCCTATACGATCGACACGTCCGACCCCGACAAAGAGGCGGACCACCTTCGGTTCTCCACCGAGATCATGCCGAAGATGGAAGAGCGCAGCGTCGAGCTGGCTCGGCGCCTGGTGGAATCGGGATACGCCACGCCCGAGCTCGCGACGACCCTCGCCCGCTTCCGCACCGCGATCGCGATCTTCCGCGAGGCCAATGTTCCGATCTTCGCTGAGCTGGAGGAGCTCAGTGCACGCTATCAGCGCATCACGGGCTCGATGACGGTCGAATGGGAAGGTCAGGAACGCCCGCTCCCCCAACTGCAGCCATTCCTCAAGAGTCCGGATCGCGCCGTTCGAGAGCGCGCCTTCCGGGCCGCCACGCAGCCGTACATCGAGCAGCACGGGCCGTTGGCGGAACTGTTCGACCGCATGTTCGAGTTGCGCCAGCGAGCGGCCAGGAACGCGGGCTTCGACAATTTCCGGGACTACATCTTTCCGGCCAAGTTCCGCTTCGACTATTCCCCGGCTGATTGCGAGCGCTTCCACGACGCCGTCGAGCGCACCGTGGCCCCTGCGGTGGAGCGGATGCTGGAGATCCGCCGCAAGCGACTCGGGCTCGACGCCCTGCGTCCCTGGGACCTGGCCGTCGATCCCTATCGTCCGAGCCCGCTCCGACCCTTCGGCGACGTCCAGGAGTTCGTGGGCAAGGCGCGCCGGGTCTTCGAGCGCGTGGACCCGGTGCTGGGCAACGAGTTTCAGACGATGATCGACGAGGGGCTTCTGGATCTGGACAGCCGAAAGGGCAAGGCCCCCGGGGGTTACTGTGAGACCCTGCACCACCGGGGAAGACCGTTCATCTTCATGAACGCGGTCGGCCTGGTGGACGACGTCATGACCTTGCTGCACGAGGCGGGGCATGCCTTCCACGCCTTCGCCTCGCATCGCCAGCCGTTCATCTGGCAGCGCCATCCCGGCTCGGAGGCCGCCGAGCTCGCCTCGATGTCCATGGAGCTCCTGGCCGGCCGGCATCTGGCCCAGCCCACCGGATACTTCAATCCCGACGATCACCGGAGCGCCTGGCTCGAGCACCTCGAGGACATCCTCCTCAGCCTCGTCCACATCGCGTCCGTGGACGCGTTCCAGACGTGGATCTATACCAGCGGCCAGGGGCAGGACGCCGCGGCGAGGGACGCCGCCTGGCTTCGCATCCGGAGCCGCTTCGAGCGCGGCGGTCGATTGGAGCGGACTCGAGCAGGAGCGAGTCGCCCGCTGGTATCGCCAGCTGCACATCTTCATGTACCCGTTCTACTACATCGAATACGGCATCGCGCAGATCGGTGCACTCCAGGTATGGCGCAACAGCCTGAAGGACCCGGTCCGCGCCGTCGGCGCCTATCGCGAGGCCCTCGCGCTAGGCGCGGTGCGCACCCTTCCCGAGATGTACCGCACCGCGGGCGCCAGGCTCAGCTTCGATGCGGAGACGATCGGACCTCTGGTGGAGTTGGTCGAATCCGAGATCGCCAAGATCCGGGCCGAGCTGCCGGGGAATGGACGGAGCTGAGTTGCTTCCGGGCAGGGCCTGAGCAAGATTCCACCCCGTTCATCCCGGCACCGCCGGGTTCTTGAGACCCACCATGGAGAGCGTGGATGGCCAAAGAAGAAGGGATCGAGATGGAAGGGGTCGTAACCGAGGTGCTGCCGGACCGGAACTATCGCGTGATGCTCGAAAACGGTCACGAGATTCTGGCGTACGCCGCCGGCAAGATGAGCAAGTTCAAGATCCGTGTCCTCGAGGGCGACCGCGTCAGCGTCGTGCTCTCCCCTTACGATCTCACCCGCGGCAGGGTCATCTACCGCCATAAGTGACCGCGCGCAGATTGCGCGGTCATCCCGAGCAATGCGAGGGATCTCCTCTCCGTGAGGGATCACAAAGAGAACGGGCCGCCCATTGGGCGGCCCGTCTCGCGTTCGTAGGTTCGACCTTACTTGACCTTCACCACGTTCTCGGCAGCGGGTCCCTTCGCACCCTGCACGATGTCGAACTCCACCCGGTCACCTTCGGCGAGGCTGCGGAAGCCCTCCGCCTTGATGGCCGTGTGGTGGACAAAACAGTCTTTGTCCCCGTTCTCCGGAGTGATGAAACCGAAACCTTTTGCGTCGTTGAACCACTTCACCGTGCCAAGGGTGCGAGCCATTGCTCCTACTCCATGTTTGTTTGCCTGCGTCGGGGCCGGAGTCCGGCACACCGAGTTTTTATGAGCGCAGGCCAATCCTGCGTCATAAAAAATGAAAGACCCGAAAAACGATGCACCCGGGTCTGGAATTCCCGCAACTGTGTGAGCAGAGTTGCTTCGGGGGTCGAATCGCGCGGACAAATCTGTAGCCCGGTCTTGTTTAGTCAAGGGGGGACCCACGGAGCCACCGCGCCGCCGCCCGGGCCCAGTCCGTCACCGGTTGCCCCGGGTGATCGACGGACCGGTTCACCGCCTGCAAGAACTCCGCCGCGGACGGATACCGCAGACTCACGTCAGCGCTCAGCGCCCGATCGAGCACCCGCTCGAGTGCTTCGCTCACATCTTCGCGTTGCCCTCTCACCGTGGGAAACTGGTTAGTGGTTTGTTTGGCCAGCACTTGCTCGGGAGTGAACCCCGGAAAGGGAGCCTGCCCCAGGAGCGCGAAGTAGGCGACGGCGGCGAGGCTGTACAGGTCCGAGCGTTGGTCCACCCGCTCTCCCAACAGTTGCTCCGGACTGGCAAAGTGCGGGGTCCCGCTCTGACTGGTGGCGCCCCCGAACTTTCCCCGAAGCGCGAGCGCCAGTCCGAAATCGGTGATCTGCAGACTGCCGTCCGGAGCGATCAGCATGTTCTCCGGCTTGATGTCGCGGTGGACGAGACCCGAGCCGTGCGCGTGGGCCAGCGCCGACAGGGCCTCGCGGAGCAGCCGGAGCACCCGGTCCAGCGGGAGCGGGCCTTCGCGCTCCACCAGCTGAGCCAGGCTCGGCCCGTTGATCAGCTCCATGGTGTACCAGATGAGTCCCGAACGCTCGCCGATATCGTAGATGTTGACGATGTTCGGATGATTGAGACCGGCCGCGAGCTGCGCCTCCCGGCGGAATCGCTCGACGACTTCGGGATCCTGGGTCAGCGACGGATGCAGGACCTTGAGCGCGACCTCGCGCTCGAGGTGGAGGTCCCGCACCCGATAGACCCGCCCGAACCCGCCGCTCCCCAACGTCGCCAGCAGCTCGTAGTCATCGCCCAGTGCACGCCGGAGCCGCTTCTCGAACCGTGCCCGGTCCTCGCCGGTCGTTACCGCGACCTCCCCGACCGTGGCGGCACGGGTCTCGAACGTGCCGGCCTCGGAGGCCAGATCCTCCAGCATCTCGGACGCTGTCAGATAGCGGTCCTCCGGCACCGGCTGCATGGCCCGCAGGACGAGCCGCTCGATCACTTTCGGGCAGGTGGGTCGGAGGTCGGTGGGTCGCCGGAGCTCGCGAGGGTCCAACGGCGGTCGCTGCCCGGTGATGGCGAAGTAGAGCAGGGCGCCGGCGCTGTAGATGTCGCTGGCCGGGTCGCCGGTGGCACCCCCCCGGATCTCCGGCGCCATGAACTCCGGTTCGGGCACCGGTGTGCCCGCGGGAACGGCCTGGAGGACGTGGCTGCAATAGCGGAGGTCGGTGATGGTGGCCCGTCCGCCGGCGCTCACGATCACCGAGCTGGGCGCGATCCTTCGGATGAGGATGCCGTGCAGGTGGGCATGCTCGAGCGCGCTCACCAGGTCCCGCGTCATCGCGAGGACCGTCGGGATCAGCCGGGGGCCGCGGGCGATCGCCTGATCCAGCCCTTCGCCCTCGATCCAGTTGCCGACCCGAAAGGCGACCTCGCCCACGATGCCCGCGTCGTAAACGTGTCGGATCGCGGGGTGGTCGAGCTGCCCGAGGGCCTCGGCCTCGCGCATGAACCACACGCGGACCGCCTCGTCCTGGTGAAAGCTGATCCGGAGGCTGACCCGCCGCCGGAGGGTCTGGTCGTACGCCTCGAAGAGCACCCGTTCCGCCGAGGCCGCCGCCAGCCGGTCCAGGCGGTACCTGGAGCCGAGGGCGGCAGCCGTGCGCTCGAATGCGTTCCGGGGGTCCGGCTCGGTCAGCGGAGCAGCCCCCGGCGCCGCTCGACCCGGGCGCCCTGACCGCAGACGGCCTCGTCGCACCATCGCCGCCCGCGAACAGGAGAGCCGTCGGCGAAGAACAACGAGCAGGTGTCACCCGCGCAGCGCCGCACCGACGTGGCGGGATCGGCCAGCGTCGTCGCGGCCGACCGCGCGATCGCCTCGAGCGCGCGGAGTGGCCGGCCCGGTGCGAACAGCAGCCGCCACCCGCCGCTGATCCGGGTCAGCTGATGGCTCCCTGGGCAGCGCGCCAGATGGGAATTGACGGCGGCCACGGCGCCACCGGGCGGCTGCAGGCCGGCATGAAGCGCTTCCGCGAGGGCGGTGAGGTGGTCACGAAAGACGCGCACCAGGGGAAAGGACGAACCGTCTTCAGGCTCGAGGTTCTGCGCCCGTGCCCACCGGCCGTACGATTCGGGGTCGGGCAGGAGATCGGGAGGAGAGGGAATGCGACCGCGTGAGCTGTTGACGAAGTCGAGCCAGACGGCGTCACCCAGCAGGGTGAACGGCGGGTGGGCCATGTCGCTTAGCTGTCCGCGACCTCGACGGCGTTCCGTCCGGACCGCTTCGCCTTGTAGAGCGCCGTATCGGCCGCGGCGAGCAGGCTGCTGACGGTCGTGCCGTGCTTGGGAGACTCGGCGATCCCCATGCTGAGCGTACAGGGCCCGTAGTCCGGGTTGTTCTTCTCCAACTCGCGGAGGCTTGCCTGCACCCGTGCCACGAACACCTGCGCCTCCGCGGGCTTCGTCATCGGCAGGATGACGAGGAACTCGTCGCCCCCGAGTCGGCCTACGACATCGAGTGCCCGGCATTGCTGTCGCAATACCCTCGCCACGTTGATGAGGAGTCGGTCGCCGGCGGCATGGCCCAGGGTGTCGTTGACGACCTTGAACCGGTCGAGGTCGAGCAGCAGGACACTGGTGTGGAGTTGATGGCGAAGGCTCCGCGAGATCTCGGCCGCGAGTCGTTCCTCGAGGGCGCGGCGGTTGTAGAGACCGGTGAGCTCGTCCGTGGTCGCAGCGCTGTGGAGCTGTTCGACCAGCTCCGAGTTCTTGAGCGCGATCGCCGCCGCGAACGACAGGGTCCCCGCCAGCTCGAGCTCGGCGCGGCCGTACAGCTTGTCGCTGATCCGCGAGCCGAGCACGAGAACGGCCATCCGCTCGGCGCCCGCGTCGAGCGGGACCACCAGCTCCGCGCCGGGTCCGACCAGCGCGGCCACGGCCACGTCGTCCGCACCGGACGATGCGCTACCGGCAGGAAGGGCCTTGTCGAGGGCGATCTTGTCGATGGGGGCCGGCCGCAGGCGGTCGTTGAGCGACCGAAAGACCTTGGGCGCGTAGGCGGTGCTCTCCGGCCGGTACAGACAGGCCCACCAGGCGAAGAACACCTCCGCCATGAAGTCGAGGATCAGCTGCTCGGTCTCGTCCACCGAGTGGACCGACGAGAGCAGCCGCGCCACCTGCCGCAGGGCGCGCAGCTGGAAGACCGCGTCGTCCAACGCGGCCTGGCGCTCCATCAGAATGCTGCGCAGCTCGAGCACCACGCTGAGCCCGAGCGCGAGCGGCATGGCCACCGCCCGCATGTCCCCGGCCACCGAGGGCTCGGCGTGGATGATCACCTCGGTCTCGCCGCTGCTCAGCCGGGCCGCCTGGACGGCGTCCTGGAACCCTTCGCCGGGGCCGATGCGCGGTATGCGCCTCGGTCGGAGACACCACCGAGAACCAGATCAGCTCACTCTGGAACCGCCGGACCAGCGCCATACGGCAGCGCTCGAACAGCTCCCCTTCGGTTCGGGAGAGCCGGCAGGCGGCGGCGAAGGCGCTGGGAAGGTTGTTGAGAGCGGTCGCAGGCGGTAAAGCCATGCCCTATAATACCAGAGCCCATGGGCGGAAGGGAGCGGGTTCGAGCCCCAGGGACCCTGGCCGTTAGTAGAGTATCAATCCTGCAACGAGGCCTTGCGCCCGCGGTGGGAACTATCTAAGCTCCACAGCAGTTATAGAGGCATAGCCCGAAAGGGCCCCAGGGAGTTTCGGCTTTGCAGCCTGGGTGAGCAAAACTGCTAAAGCTGCCGTCCCGGCGAGCTCAGGCTCAGCCGGGATTCGTGTTTCCAGCCCGGGTGATCCGGCCGTCCGCCGGTGCCTCGACCTTCCCCTTGAGACTGTCGGTGACGTAGCGTGCCAGGAGGTCCGCGGCCCGCGGGGCGCTCTTTTCACCCGCGCAGGCGGGCTGGGCCTCGGGCACCGAGTAGCCGTCACCGCCATGGCAGCTGGGATAGGCAGGGAACGCCACGGAGACCGAGTCCTTGGGCCCGATCGGGCCGCCTCCCTTCCGCTGGACCTCGCCCACTATCCGCCCGCCGGATGCTTTGCTCGGATCATAGGTGAAGGTGATGCCCGAGACCTGGAGGAAGCCTCCCTTGCCCAGCGAGGCATCGGACACCCCGTGCTCCAGCACCTCGCGCAGTCTGGCGCCGCTGAGCGGGAAGGTCACCATCCTCGTGTCATCGGCGAACAGAAAGATGGATTCCACCTGATAGTTCGTGATCGGCCCGGGAGGGATCACGTCGTCGAGGCGCATGGCGCCCGAGTTGATCAGCGCCACGTCGGAACCGGTTCCCGCCCTGGCGGCGTCGGTCACCAGATCGCCCAGCACGGATTCCTGTCGGCGGGAGAGCGCGTCGCGGGCATCGATGGGGATCCCGGAGGAACCGATCGTACGCTCGGGGCCGAGCCGTCGGCGCAGACTGTCGGCCCAGCCCTGAGTCACTCGGGCTACGGCCGTATCGTCCGGCAGGCGCGAGTCGATGTGCACGACGCCGACCGCCTGCCGCCAATGCTCCTTGCCTCCCCACAGCGTGACGAACTGGGCGCTCCGGCTGTTCGCGTCGGCCTTCAGCACGTGCCGGCCGGAGACGACCGAGTCATGGGCCTCGTGCTCGTGCCCGCCCAGAATGAGGTCGATCCGCGACTCGCGCCCGAGCAGATCGCGATCGGCCTCGACCGTCTGGTGCGTCAGGCCGACGATCATGTCCGCCCCCACCTTGCTCAACGTGTCCACCGCGACGCGCGCGGCGCTGTCGGGGTTGCTGCACTGGACGTAGCTGCGATAGTTGCCTTGCAGCGTCAGTCCGAACAGTCCCACCAGCTGCCCGTAGACTCGGACCGTGTCCCAGGGCTGCACCTTCGGGAAGGCTCCACCCTTGCCGAGCGTGCAGTTCGCGGACAGCCACTTGAACTTGGACCCCTCGATCCTGGCGATCAGCGTGTCGCGGTCGAGCTCGAACTCGTGGTTGCCGAACGTGGCATAGTCCAGCTTGGCCGCATTCATCGCCTCGACCATCTGGAGGCCGCTGTAGTACTTGCTGAGGAGACTGGGGCTCAGGACATCGCCCGCCAGCACGAAGAGCACCGGTCCCTGGTCCGCGAGCCGGTTGCGCACGGTCGCCACCCGGGCCAGACCGCCGTTGCCGTCGCGGAGGGTATCGGAGACGTACACGTCGTTGATCAGGAGGAAGCGGACCGGGTTGAGCGGTTCGGGGGGCTTCGCGCCGGCGACGCAGCCGGTCAGGAGCAGCGACCACACCGCGAGCGGACGTCTCACAGCTGCTCCTCGCGTCGCCTGAGGCTTCGCACCAGGTCGGCACTCAACATCCGCAGTTCCTCCAGCATCTCGCGTCTCGGCCAGTCGGGGCGGGTTTCGAGCACTTCCAGCATCGAGCGATACCACCAGATGGTCTGTGCGGAGCCCGCCCGTGACACCGTCTGCAGGTACTCCGGGCCCAGCCGTCTCAGCGCGGTGATGATCGAGCCGCAGGCATGCAGCTCGTCGGCGACGCAGATGTCCAGCGCGCGGGGCTCGGCGATCGCCAGTTGGGTGAGATACTCCGCCTTGCATGATTGCCAGGGACGCTCGGACCCCCGCCGGTCGTACTTGGGCTCGAGGGCATCCCGGGCGATCGCGAGGACCACGGGCCCGAACTTGTCGCCGATCTTCTGCTCCAGGCCCGGCCGTCGGTCAGGGGACGCTTCCTCCAGCACGTGATGCACGATCCCGGCGACGAGCGTCACCTGCTCGCAGCCGTACCGCGACAGGATGACCGCGACATTCGCCGGGTGGGCCAGGTAGTCCATGCTGGCCCCAGCGGGCGCCAGCGACCCATAGTATTTGGCAGCGAAAGCGAACGCGTGGTTGATCCGGTCGGAATAGCCGTGCATAGCAGCCGGGCGGATGGTGAGAAGGCAGACGGGCAGGGGAGTCAGGGTGGATGGCAGGCCGGCGCGAGATGTCTCGCCCTGGCTGTGCCGTCCGACTGGCCGTCCTCCCGGCTGCCCGTCTCAGGGAATTCCGAGAAGCTTATGCGTCTGCAGGCTCAGTCGCCAGCGTGGATGGGAGAGACAGTAGCGCAGCGCGGCGGCGGTATTGGCCTCGCGGGCGGGGCCGTCCATCGGCTGGAGGAAGAAGTGGTGGAACGCGAGATCCTCGAACCGCTCGGGCTGGGCGGCGGCCTCGTCCTGCGGATACACCAGTTTGAGCTCGTCCCCCTGCCTGATCGCCAGGGCGGCGCCGGCCTTGGGGCTCACGGTGAGCCAGTCGATGCCCGGCGGAGGCTCTTGCGTGCCGTTGGTCTCCACGGCGATCTCGAAGCCTTCGGCGTGCAGAGCCTCCACCAGCTCCTGATCCACCTGCAGCAGCGGCTCGCCGCCGGTGCAGACGACGAACCGACGAGCCCGGCTGGCCTCGTCCGGCCACGCCGCCGCCACCGCTTCTGCCAGGGCGCCCGCCGTAGGGAACTTCCCCCCGCCCGGACCGTCGGTGCCGACGAAATCGGTATCGCAGAACCGGCACACCGCATCGGCCCGATCCTGCTCCCGCCCGGTCCACAGGTTGCATCCCGCAAACCGGCAGAAGACGGCCGGGCGGCCGGTCTGGGCGCCCTCGCCCTGCAGGGTGTAGAAGATTTCCTTCACGGCGTACGGCATGGAGCAAAGATAGCTAACGGTATCTCGCGGGATCCCGGATCCCTGCCTCCTTGAACCCCTTGAGTCGCAGCAGACAGGCCTCGCAGCGGCCGCACGCCACGCCCTCGGATGAGGGATCGTAGCACGTGGAGGTCAGGCCGTAGTCGACGCCCAGCTCCACGCCCTTGAGGATGATGTCGCGCTTGGAGAGGGTGATGAGCGGCGTATGGATTCGGAAGCCGTCACCCTCTACGCCGGCCCGTGTGCCGAGATTCGCCATCCGCTCGAAGGCCGCGATGTATTCCGGACGGCAATCCGGATACCCGCTGTAGTCGAGCGCGTTCGCGCCGATGAAGATGTCACGGGCGCCGAGCACCTCTGCCCAGCCCAGCGCGAAGGACAGGAAGATGGTGTTCCGCGCGGGCACGTAGGTGACGGGGATCCCTTCTCCACCGATCCGGTCCAGCGGCGTGTCCTTGGGCACCTCGAGGTCGCCGGTCAGCGCGGAGCCGCCGAACGCTCGCAGATCGAAATCGAGGATGACGTGCCGGGACACCTGCAGCGCGGCCGCCACTCGACGCGCCGCGTCGAGCTCCACCGCGTGCCGCTGCCCGTAGCGGAAGCTCAGCGCGTGAATGTCGAACCCGGCTTGACGTGCGATCGCGGCCGTCGTCGTCGAGTCCATCCCGCCACTCAGCAGGACAACGGCGCTCTTCATGGTTCCCTCCCCAGCACATGGCGCAGCGCGCCCGCCAGCTCCGGGTAGCGGAACCGATATCCCGAGTCGCTGAGGCGGCCGGGCAAGACCCGCTGGCTCGAGAGCAAGGCCGTATCGGCCATCTCGCCGAAGAGGAGGCGCAGGGCGAAAGCCGGAGCAGGAACGATGGCCGGTCGTCCCAGCGTGCGACCGAGCGTCGCGGCGAACTCGCGGCTGGTCACCGGGGCGGGGGCCGTGGCGTTGACCGGGCCGCTCAGCGAGTCGTGCATGAGAGCCTGATGCACCGCCCCGACGGCATCATCCACCGCGATCCAGCTGACCCATTGCCGGCCCGACCCGATACGCCCTCCGACACCCAGCCGAAACGGCCTCAGCATCCGCTGCAGGGCCCCGCCCGCTGGGGTCAGAACGATGCCGAAGCGGGGCAGCACGACGCGGATCCCCGCGGCACTCGCCGGTTCGGTCGCCGCTTCCCATTGCCGCCCGAGCTCGACGAAGAAGTCCGACCCGCCCTCCGGGATGGCGCTGGACTCGGTGAGGATCTCGTCCCCCCGATCCCCATAGGCACCGATGGCCGAGGCACTGATCAGCACCTTGGGCGGTCGTCTGAGCCGGGCGAGGGTCTCCGCCAGAAACCGGGTGCCCTGTATCCGGCTTTCGGCAATCCGGCGCTTCCTGGCTTGGGTCCACCTCGCTCCCACGTTCTCCCCCGCCAGATGCACCACCGCGTCCAACCCCTCCAGTCGCTCCGGATCCAGCCGGCCTTTCGCCGGATTCCAGGTGATTCGGCTGGCGTGTGGGCTTCCACGGGAGATCTGGGTGACCTGATGGCCCCCGGTCGTGAGGAACGGGATGAGTGCCGAGCCGAGCAAACCCGTCGCACCCGTCACCGCCACCTTGAGCCGCGGCCGGTCGCGAAATCGGGCGTGGTCCCGCAGGTCGGCGGGCAGCACTCGATGTCGATAGGCGAGCATCCGCTCGATGCGCGGCCGCGCCACCCACATGCCGGTCGCGGCGCCCAGGGTACCGAAGGGCGGCGAGAACTCGACCCGGTCAGTGGCGACGGAGGCGTCGGGGCCCAGGGGGTCGAAGCGATGGAGGTGGAGCCAATGGTTGAACGGTCCTTCGACCTGTTCGTCGGCGAACTGGCGGCCCGAGACGAAGTCCCTATGCACCGCGACCCAGCGAACGGACATCGGCCCCGAGTGGACCCGCAGGACGACACGGTCGCCGTCCGCAATCCCCCCGGTGCGCTGCAGCACCTCGACGCGCTCCCAGGGCGGCGAGAGCCGCTCGAACGCTCCGGCCCGCGTGTGCCACGCGAAGGCCTCCTCGGCTGTCACGGGCAGCCGGCTCTGACGCTCGACGACGAGGTAAGGCGATGCCACCGTCGCAGGCTCCCTCTACATTCCGGACACGATGATGCTGGCGCTCATGCTTTCCCTCATTCTCACCGGTACCCCGCCGGGTGATTGCGTCATCCGTCGCATCGTCGACGGTGACACCTTTTACTGCGCCGACGGACGAAAGGTCCGCCTCATCGGAGTCGACAGCCCCGAGCTCGGCCAGGGGAAATCGGGACGCGATGCGCGCGACGTCCTGCAGGGCCTGATGCCTCTGGGCCGATCGGTCCGGCTCGAGGCCGACGCGGCACCGCGGGACCGCTGGGGGCGTACACTCGCCTGGGCTTGGTCGGGAAACCGCCTCGTGAACGAGGCGATGGTGCGCGGCGGGTGGGCCGTGCTGTATACCGTGCCGCCCAACGTGAAGTATGCCGGGCGCCTGGAGCGGGCGCAAAAGGAGGCCCGCGAGGCCCGAGCTGGACTGTGGGGGACCGGAGGGTTCGAGTGCCTGCCGAGCGCCTACCGCCGGAGCGCGTGCCTCAGACCTGCGAGCGCGCCCGGCGGACCAGAAGCAGGTCGGTGATGTTGTCGAGGGTGAGGAGACCGACCAGCCGCCCGCTCCCGTCCACCACCGGAAGGGCCGGGAGCCCGCTCGAGCGGAGGCGCTCGAGCGCTTCCTCGAAGCCCAGCGTGGGAGAAACGGCGGGCGCCCGGGCGGTCATCGATTCGGCCACCCCCGAGCCGGCCCCGCGCTGGCTGAGCCCGCGGATGAGATTGTCGCGGGTCAGGATGCCCTCCGTGCGGCCCAAATTGTCCACCACCGGGAATTCGCGCTGCTCCCCGGTCAGCAGCAGCTCGACCGCGTCGCCCAGGGTGGCGTAGATCGGGACGGTGCGGTAGTTCGTCACCATCATCTGGTCCACCCGGAGGCCCTCCCCCGCGGCACGGGTCTCAACCGCGGTCGCCTCCGATGCTGCCCCCAGGAAGACGAACACCGCCACGAGCGCGAGCAGAGGCTCGTTGGCCGTGAGCCCGTAGAAGCCCCCGATGATCGCGAGGATCTGACCGAGCGTCGCCGCGAGACGCGTCCCCCGGACGAGCCCCATCCGGCTCGCGAGCAGGGCCCGAAGTACCCGCCCGCCATCCATGGGAAAGGCCGGAATCAGGTTGAACAGCAGGAGGAAGGCGTTGACCCGCATGAGGAAGGTCAGGAAGTCACTGTTGGGCTCGAGCTGCCCAAGCGTGGGCTGAGCACCGGTGGCGAGCAGGACGAGATACAGGACGATCACGATGGCCAGGGTGACCGCGGGTCCGGCCAGCGCGATCAGGAGCTCCTGCTTGGGCTCGCTGGGAATGCGCTCGAGCCGGGCCACGCCGCCTATCGGCAGCAGAATCACATCCGGCGTGCGCACGCCGAACCGGCGCGCCATGAAGATGTGACCGAATTCATGGAGGAGGACACAGGCGAACAGGGCGAGCAGCATGAGCGCGGCGCTGACCGCTCCGGCCGGTCCGGCTTCCTGATATCCCGCGAGCGCCCAGAAGGCGACCAGGATCAGGAACGTGACGTGAACCTTGATGTCGGTGCCCGCGATCCTACCGATCGTGTACGACCATTTCATGCGGCGCCTCCCGTCTCCAGTCAAAGATAAGCCGCCGGAGACGGAAGGCCGCGATTCAGCGTCAGCCGATCGCGCGGAGGCCCAGGCCCAGGCGTGCCGGCAAGTCCAGCGTGGGCCGCGCACAGACCGTCAAGGTGGGAACGACCGCTTCCACACGATCGAGGCCGTGCGGATCCCGCTCGGCCCAGCGGGCCAGGGCGCGGCGGAAGATGAGCTGCGCGTCGATGGAGGACAGGTTGAAGGTGCGGACGTAGTGCATGATGGCCTCGTCCGGCGTGCACTCGTCGGCCAGCAGATCCGCCGTCTCGATCGCCATCCGCACATGCATGGTCGCGACCGACTCGTCCGACACGGACGCCGCGAGGCGGCAGTCGAGATTGGTCTCCTCCACATACTGGGCCCGCCGCTTGATGGCGTCGAGCATGTGGTCCGGACGGAGCGGATTCCAGCCGGTCGCCGGAACCTCAGCCTCGGGGACCTCGTCCACCATGCTCGCCAGCGCGATGAGCGCGCGGGCACGGACCGTATCCGTCATCGCCGCCGGAACCCCGACCTCCCGGAAGTAGCGATCGAGCGCCTCCTCCATCGGAAGACGCGAGCGCAGGCGCCGCACGAAGTCGGCGGCCTGGTCCTGATACGTGTCGGCGAGCGCCTCCCAGGCGCGGGCAAACAGCACCTGGAGACGAAGACGCGTCGGATTGGAGAACCGGCGCGAAACAATCAAACTGGGCGCAGCCATATCCCCCCCTGGTTTTGTCCAGCAGCTAAGCGAATTGCCGATCGTGGCAGCACTGGGTTGCGCCGGCTGTATTCGCGAGCCTCGTGCCGACTGCCAGATCTTGCACGTTCCGGCTAGGTGGACCGCGGAGCGCTGGTTAGGCGGGTGCGACCGCATGCACGGTGACCGCCTGGGGGCGGGTTGTGGCGGGGGCGCCACGCGAATCCGTGACGTCCTGAAGCGAGGCGGCCCCGGGTGCAACTCTTGGGCGGGCCCCACGATCCGCTGACTGGCCCCGGCCGGAGACCGTCATTACGTTGCTCTGTCTTCTTCAGCCGGAGTACACCGATCGCCACTACCGTCGTGCCCCCCGCCTGGACCGTGAAGGACGCCGAGAAGCTCTACAACATGAACGGGTGGGGCCTCGGATTCTTCCGCGTCAACTCCGAAGGGCACGTCAACGTCCATCCGGACGCCAACCGGAAGCGCGGACTCGATCTCTACAACTTGGCGATGGACCTCCACGCCCAGGGCGTCGGGCTACCCCTCCTCCTCCGGTTCTCCGACATCCTGCGCGCCCGCATCGAGGCTCTCTCGGGCGAGTTCGGCAACGCCATCAAGGAGTTCGGGTACGAAGGGACCTACACCACGGTCTACCCGGTGAAGGTGAACCAGCAGCGCCACGTGGTGCAGGAGATCGTGGAGTTCGGGGCGCCGTTCGGAGTGGGTCTCGAGTGCGGCAGCAAGCCGGAGCTCCAGGCGGTGCTGGGCCTGAACGAGAGCAGCACCCATCTCATCGTCTGCAACGGCTACAAGGACGAGGAATACATCCGGCTGGCGCTCATGGGCCAGAAGCTGGGGCACACGGTGATGATCGTGCTCGAGCAGCTGAACGAGCTGGACGTCCTGCTCAAGGTCGCCGAGGAGATGGGCGTGCAGCCGACCGCCGGGGTCCGCATCAAGCTGGCGACCGAGGGCTCGGGACGCTGGGCCAAGAGCGGCGGCGAGCGGTCCAAGTTCGGGCTGTCGGCTCCGGAGCTGATGAAGCTGCTCGACCGGCTGACCGAGCTCGGGCGGAAGGACATCCTCAAGCTGGTCCACTTCCATCTCGGCAGCCAGATCACCGACATCCGCCATGTGAAGGCCGGACTGGAGGAGATCACTCGGTATTACGCCGAGCTGCGCGGCATGGGGTTCGACGTGACCTACGTGGATGTCGGTGGCGGCCTCGGCGTGGACTACGACGGGTCCCGCTCGACCCGGTCGGCCAGCGTGAACTACACGATGCGGGAGTACGCCAACGACGTGGTCTATACCATCGGGACCGCGTGCCGCACCGAGGAGCTCCCGATGCCGCACATCATCTCGGAGTCGGGCCGGGCCCTCACGGCGCACCACTCGCTGCTGCTGGTGAACGTGACGGACGTCGAGTCGCAGATGGAGCCGGTCGCGCCGCGGCTGCGGGAGGATCCCCATCCTCTGCTGGTCGAGATGGCGGAGAATCTCGAGGGGCTCACCGTGGACCGGGTCGAGGAGGTGTTTCACGACGCCGTCTTCGCGAAGGAGCGGACCCAGGAGTACTTCGCCAGCGGCGTCTTCTCCCTCCGCGACAAGGCCGACGCCGAGCAGTTCTACCTGGCCACGCTGGTGGCCATCCAGCTGGTCATCGGGGAGGACAAGGCCGCATTCCCGGAGATCACCGCCCATATCGAGGCGGCGCTGGTGGATCGCTACTTCTGCAATTTCTCGGTGTTTCAGTCGCTGCCGGACCACTGGGCCATCGACCAGTTGTTTCCGATCATGCCGATCCATCGCCTGAACGAGCCGCCGACCCGGCGCGGCACGCTCCAGGACATGACCTGCGATTCCGACGGCGTGATCGACCGCTTCACCGGCGGCCGCAAGGGCAAGCCGTCGCTCGAGCTGCACCCGGTCAACGAGTACGACCCCTACATCCTCGGCATCTTCCTGACCGGCGCTTACCAGGAGATCCTGGGTGATCTGCACAACCTGTTCGGTGATACGAATGCCGTTCACGTCCGTCTGACCGATCAGGGGTATGAGATCACCGATATGGTCCACGGCGACACCGTCACCGAGGTCCTCAACTACGTACAGTTCCACGCCTCCGACCTGCTGGCCACGTTCCGGCGCAAAGTCGGCAACGCGAAGGACCTGACCCGGCAGGAGTCGAATTCGTTCATCGCGGATTTCGTGGCGGGGTTGGAGGGGTATACGTACCTGGAGGGCGACGGGCTGCCGGGGTAGGGGGCATACGGGCTAGGGTGGGATGTCGGGAACGAGCATCTGTCATCCCGAGCGAAGCGAGGGATCTTCTCAGCGGCTATCGAGTGCCGGCCGAGAAGATCCCTCGCTTCGCTCGGGATGACACATAGCGCCACATTACCGTTCGGCGCTGTTCCCCTCCGGCATCACCTGCAGCAGCACGTCCGGTTCGATCGCCACCGGTCCCGCGAAGGGCCGATTGTGCGAGGCGATGAGCAGCATGGCGAGCGCCACCGCGGTAGCGAACAGGCCCAGCGCCAGGGCGGCCGTCGCCCGGTTGTCGCTGTGCACGAAGGCGATCGCAACCAGGGTGACGATCGCCACAAGTATCAGACCGTACCACTTGACCCAATCCAGGCTCGCTTCGCTGACGATGATCCGCTGCCGGCGGCCGTCCAGCGCGGTCTGGAACGACGCGATGATCTCCCGCTGCGCGGCCATTTGACCCGCTCCCTCGGGCTTGAGCTCGAACGCAAGGCGCAGCCCCTCTGCTAGAGCCGCAGGAATCATCGTGAGCGTCACGTGTTGGTGGGCCATGGCGGGCCACTCCTTGGTCACCGCCTCGTTTATGTGACGGGTGACCACGGTCCGGAACCGGGCTTGCGCATCTCCGGGAAAGGCGTCGGCCAGGAGCACGACGGCGCGGAGGGCGCCTGCCTCGCGGTTGACGGCCAGACGGGCCCGCTCCATGTCGGACCAGACCTGGGCCGCGATGAAGCCCACCAGCAGCGCGAAGATGATGCCGAGGGGTGACAGGAGGCCGGGAGAGACCCCCTTGAACGAACGAAGGCGCTCCCCAGTCGCCATCCCGAGGACGACACGATGGATGGCGAAGGTGACGAGGAACGTGATCAGGACGACGAGTGCCGCCATGAAAGGAAACGGGAGGCTATAGAGCCAATCGCCCACGGGACCCTCCGCGATTACGACTGCTCGATTACGACTCCTCCGCTTCGTACATCTCCCGCAGCCGATTCACCACGCCGGGATCCGCGAGCGTCGTCGTGTCGCCCAACGCCCGGCCTTCGGCGATGTCCTTGAGCAGCCGGCGCATGATCTTCCCGCTTCGGGTCTTCGGAAGATCGGCGGAGAAGAAGATCTCGTCCGGCCGCGCGATGGCGCCGATCTTGTGGGTCACGTGCGCCTTGAGCTCGTCCTTGAGCTCCAGCGATGACTGGTGACCCTCCTTGAGGGTGACGAACGCCGCCAGGGCCTGTCCCTTGAGGTCGTGCGCCCGGCCTACCACGGCCGCTTCGGCCACCGCCGGGTGGTCTACCAGCGCGCTTTCCACCTCCATGGTGCCGATCCGGTGCCCGGCGACGTTCAGCACGTCGTCCACGCGGCCCAGGATCCACCAGTAGCCGTCCTCGTCGAGCTTCGCCCCGTCGCCGGTGAAGTAGCGGCCTGGGAAGCGGCTCCAGTAGACCTCGCGGTAGCGCTCGTCGTCGTTGAAGATCGTCCGCAGCATGCCCGGCCACGGCTGCGCGATGGTGAGGAACCCGCCGCCCGACTCCAGCGTGATTTCCCTTGGTGTCCACCAGCTCCGGCCGGATGCCCGGATAGGGAATCGTGGCCGACCCCGGCTTGGTGATCACCACCGCGGGCAGTGGCGTGATCATGATCCCGCCGGTCTCGGTCTGCCACCAGGTGTCCACGATCGGGCAGCGATTCCTCCCGATGTGCTCGTGGTACCACACCCAGGCTTCCGGATTGATCGGCTCCCCGACGGTGCCGAGGAGACGGAGCGTGGACAGGTCGTGCCGATCGGGATGCTCCGTCCCCCACTTCATGAACGCGCGGATCGCGGTGGGCGCCGTGTAGAGGATGGTGACGCCGTAGGTCTCGACGATCCGCCAGAACCGGTCGCGCTCCGGCCAGTCGGGCGCGCCCTCGTACATCACGACGGTGGCGCCGTTGGCGAGCGGGCCGTAGACGATGTAGGAGTGGCCCGTCACCCACCCCACGTCGGCCGTGCACCAGTACACGTCCTCGTCGTTCAGGTCGAAGACGTGCTTGGCGGTGGACGTGACGTGCGTGAGGTAGCCGCCGGTGGTATGGACGATCCCTTTCGGCTTCCCGGTGGTGCCCGAGGTATAGAGGGTGAACAGCATCTCCTCGGAGTCCATCGCCTCTGCCGGGCAGGCCGCCGACTCGTGGTCCAGCAGCCGGTGCCACCAGTGGTCGCGCCCCTCGGTCATCTCCGCGAACGTCTCGTCGCCCTCCCCTCCGGCGCGGCGGCGGACCACGATGCAGTGCTTGATCGAGGGCGTTTCGGCCATCGCCGCGTCGGCCATCCGCTTGAGCGGCTGGACCTGGCCGCGGCGATAGCCGCCGTCGGCGGTGATGAGCGCGACCGCCCCGGCGTCGTTGATCCGGTCGCGGAGCGCCTCCGCCGAGAATCCGCCGAACACGACCGAGTGCACCGCGCCGATCCGGGCGCAGGCCAGCATGGCGATCGCCGCCTCGGGCACCATCGGCAGATAGATCGCCACCCGATCGCCCCGGCCGCACTCCCAGGCGCTTGAGTGCGTTGGCGCACCGGCCCACCTCCCGGGCCAGGTCCCAATACGTGAGCACCCGCCGGTCGCCGGGCTCGCCTTCCCAGATGATGGCCGCCTTGTTCCGCCTCGGCCCCCGCAGGTGCCGGTCCAGGCAGTTGACCGAGGCATTCAGCTTCCCGCCGACGAACCACTTGGCGTGCGGCGGTTTCCAATCGAGGACCCGGCTCCACGGCGCCATCCATTCCAGCGCCTTGGCCTGATCCTCCCAGAATCGTTCCCAGTCTTGACCGGCGGCGTAGAGCGCCGTCGTCGCGGCGGAGCGCGCGGCAAACTCGGTGGTGGTGGGGAACCGCCGCTTTTCGGAGAGCAGCGTGTCGAGCTGGTCGCTCATGGGGTCAGCGCTTCTCGATCGGCACGAAGGGCCGCTCGTCCTCGCCGGTGTAGATCTGCCGCGGCCGGGCGATCTTCTGATCCTTGTCCAGCAGCATCTCTTCCCACTGCGCCAGCCAGCCCGGCATGCGGCCGAGGGCGAACAGCACGGTGAAATACTCCGTGGGATATCCCATCGCCTGATAGATGAGGCCGGAGTAGAAGTCCACGTTCGGGTAGAGCTTGCGCTTGATGAAGTACTCGTCCTGCAGCGCGATCCGCTCGAGCTCCAGCGCGATCTCGAGCTTGGGGTTGAGACCGGTCTGCTGAAAGACGTCGTCCGCGACCTTCTTGATGAGCTTGGCCCGGGGGTCGTACGACTTGTACACCCGGTGGCCGAACCCCATGAGCCGTCCGCCGCCGCCTTTCACTTCCTTGATGAAGGCCGGGATGTTCTTCTTGTCGCCGATCTCGTCGAGCATCGAGAGGACCGCCTCGTTCGCGCCGCCGTGCAGCGGGCCATAGAGCGCCGCGATACCGGCCGAGATCGCCGAGAACGGGTCCACATGGGAAGAGCCGACCGCCCGCACCGCGCTGGTGGAACAGTTCTGCTCGTGATCGGCGTGCAGGATCAGCAGGATCTCGAGGGCGCGCTGCAGCACCTTGTTGGCCTTGTGACGTCCGCCGATGCTGAACGTCATGTTGACGAAGTTGCCGATGTAGTCGAGATCGTTGTCCGGAAAGACGAACGGGAGGCCGCGCGAGTGCCGGAAGGCGAACGCCGCGATCGTCGGCGTCTTGGCGAGCAGCCGGACGCGCTGCAGCTGCCGGTTGGCCGGATCGTGGATGTTCTTGGCGTCGGGATAGAACGTCGAGAGCGCACCGACCGCGCCGAGCAGCATGCCCATCGGATGCGCGTCGTAGCGAAAGCCCTCGAGGAACTTGGTGATGTTGGTATGGACGTAGGTGTGGTACTTCACCGTCTCCGTCCACCTATCGAGCTGGGCCTTGGTCGGAAGCTCGCCTTCCATCAATAGCCAGGCCACTTCGAGGAAGCTGGCCCGCTCGGCCAGCTGCTCGATGGGGTAGCCGCGATAACGCAGGATGCCGCGATCGCCGTCGATGAAGGTGATCGCGCTGCGACAGGCCGCCGTGTTCATGAACGCCGGGTCGTAGGTCATCAACCCGAAATCGTCGTCGGACACCTTGATCTGGCGGAGATCGGTCGCCTTGATGGTTCCCTCGGCCACGGGGACCTCGTAGGTGCGGCCGGTGCGATTGTCGGTGATCGTCAAGGTGTCCTGAGCCACTGTGCCTGCTCCTATGTGGTGCGCGTCCATGGGGTGGTCGATGCAAAACCGAGTATAACTTGACGGGGAACGTTTCGCTCGGAGCCCGGATGTCCCCACAACCGCCATCGCTTTCCGCTCGCGCCCGGGGTGCGTTCCGAGGCGCGCTGGCCGGCGCGAACGGCGCCCCGCCCGACGCGCTGCTCCGGGTCCTGGCTGAGGAATTGGCGGCCGGACGGGTCGATCTCCGGGAGCTCGCCGAACGGTGGATCGAGCGTCGTCGGGCCGAGCCGGAAGGTATTGACGAAGAAACGGCGGTGGCCCTGGACTACCTGGACAGGCAACACGCGCCTCCGGAGTACTCCGAGGCACGGGGCCCAGCCCCGCTTACGCGCGTGCTTCCGGTGGCTCTCCTGGCCTTCGACTCGCCCAGGAACCTGGTCAGCGCCACATTTCACATTGCGGCGCTCACCCACCCGGATCCGCGCCCCGCTTGGGCCGCGGTGGCGGTCAACGTCGCCCTCGCCACCTTCCTCCAGGGCAAACGGGACTTCGTTCCCGCGGTACTGGAGGTGCTGCGCGGCAACCCGTCTCCAGAGGAGCTCCTCGCGGCGGTTCGGCGGGTGCCGCTGGCCAGACGGCAGGGAATGCCCGACCCCACGCCCGCAGAATCGGATGCCCTGGCTGCCGTCGAGGTTGCCTTCTGGCTGGCGTATCACGAGCCCGTCACGGCGCGCGCGTTCGAGGCGGTGAGTGGGTCGCGCAGCGTCGCGATGGTCGCCGGCTCGCTCCTCGGAGCCCGCGATGGTGCCGCTGCCGTGCCGGATCAGCGGCTGCCCGATGACTCGGAGGTGGCCGAGTGGGATGCACTCGCCGACCGGCTGGTGCGCGTGACCGCACCGGTCTGATTTCCTTCACCCTGACGGGATGCACATGCTCATGATCAGACGCCTTGCCCTCTTTGCCGCCATCGCGATCGTGCCTCGAATGGAGGCGCAGACCGCGGTGGATACCACCGGAGTCGGCGCCGTGATGGCGCAGGCCCTGGATCACTCGGAGGTGATGAAGAACCTCCAGCACCTGACCGACTTGATCGGCCCGCGGCTCACCGGGTCGCCCGCAATGCGGCGGGCCAATGAGTGGACGGCGGAGCAGTTCAAGGCCTACGGCCTGTCCGCCACCCTGGAGGCGTACCCGTTCGGTGCGACCTGGGAGCGAGGTCCCATCTCGGTGCGCCTTCGGGAGCCGTTCAGCCGCGCCGTCACGGCTTTCAGCTGGGCGTGGACCGCGGGCACCGGCGGCAAGACGCTGGCCGGTCCCGTGGTGATGACCGACCTCGCGAACCCGGACAGTTTCGCGGTCTACAAGGGCCGGGTACGCGGTGCCTGGGTCCTCTCCAAGCCGTCCACGCCGGTGTGGAATCCCGATGCGCCGCCCCCCTCTCCCGAAGACTCCGCGCGGGTCACGGCGCTTCAGTGGGAGAGGTCCCAGCTGAGCGCGGACACGTCGGCGGCGGCTGTACGCGCTCGCCGGCAGTGGACGATCGACCTGCCTTACCTGCTCAAGGCCGAGGGGGCGCTGGGGACGCTGATCGACGGCGCCAAGGAGCACGCCCTCATGACCATGAGCGGCTCACCCAACCGCGTGTCGCCGCTTCCGAGCCTGGTGATCTCCCACGAAGACTTCACCCACCTGGAGCGGCTCATCGCCGCCGGGACCCCCCCGCGGCTCGAGGCGAGAGTCGAGAACAAGCTCGGAAACACGCCGGTCCAGCAATGGAATACGGTCGGCGAGATCCGGGGCAGCGAGCTCCCGCGTGAGGTCGTCATTCTCGGTGCGCACCTCGACAGCTGGGACCTCGGCACGGGTCTCAGCGACAACGGCGCGGGGTCCACCGTCGTGCTGGAGGCGGCCCGGGCCATCGCCCAGTCGGGCGTGAAGCCCAAGCGGACCATCCGCTTCATTCTGTTCAGCGGCGAGGAGCAGGGACTGCTGGGCTCGCGTGCCTACGCCGCGGCGCACGCCGCGGAGGCGGACAGCGTGCAGGCGGTACTGGTGATCGACAACGGGACCGGTATGATCGTGGGTCAGGCGCTGCAGGGACGGGACGATCTGGCGGATACCTGGAAGGCCTTGCTGGCTCCGGTGGAATCCCTGGGGGCGAGCAACGTGCGGAGCGCGGTCAAGAGTGGGACCGACCACCTCTCGTTCGCCTCCTACGGGATACCCTCGTTCAATTTCGACCAGCATCCGCGAGGCTATTTCCACACCCATCACTCGCAGAGCGACACGTTCGACAAGGCGGTCGAGGGAGATCTGAAGCAGGCATCGGCCGTCATGGCGGCGACCGCGCTCGAGCTGGCGAACCTGCCGACGCTCTTGCCGCGTGGACCGAAACCGGGGCCCGATAGCGTGCCGACGAAACCGTCGGTGGGGGTGGCGGCGGCGGGCGGGAGGTAGAGCGTACTTCATCCCGAGGGAGTGAAAGCGACCGAGGGATCTTCTCAGCGGGCATCGAACACCGGGTGAGAAGGTCCCTCGCTGCGCTCGGGATGACAGTCGGTCTGCACCCCTACCTCCCCGGCAACTCCACCGTACACGTCGTATCGAACCCGCCCCGCGTGTTGTAGATGGTAGTCACCGCCAGCCGCTTGGGCTGAAGCACCCGGAAGAGGTCCTCGGCGATCCGGGCGGTGGCGTGCTCCTGAAAAATGCCTACGCTCCGGAAGCTGGTGACGTAGTACTTGAGGCTCTTGAGCTCGATGCACCGGTCGGAGGGCACGTAGGTGATCCGCAAGGTCGCGAAGTCCGGCAGCCCGCTGTAGGGGCACACCGGGCTGAACTCACGGGTCTCGGTGACGATTTCCTGATCGGGGCCGGCGTACTCGAACGTCTCCAGCACGGCGACGTCGATCGCTTCGGGACCCGTAAAGGGAATCGTTCTGCCTTCGGCGATGGCCATGGCCGAAAGTTACCGCGTCTCCGTGGTACCTACCATCCCCTGCTCCAGCCAGCTGTGCTCGCTGCGCAACACACCTTGCGCCAGATCGTAGGTGGCCACGTCCTCGTTATCGAAGACGGTCCGGAACCGCTCCTCGATCCTCCGCCGCGCGTGGCGGCTGAACACGTCGGCCAGCTCGACGGCGCTGGCGCCGCGCGTCCCCTGCGACCCACCGTCGCCCTTCACCATGGCCTGGGCCCGCGCGCACGCGGCCGTGATCGCGAGCAGCTCGGCGCCGATCTCGACCAGCCGGCCCAGCACGGCCTGGCGCTTCTCCAGCTTCGGGCCGAACCGGATCATGCAGTGGAAGAGCGTGCGCGCCAGGCGGCGGCAGGACCAATCCACGTAGCGAACGTGCGTTGCGAGCGGACCGAACTCGCCGTAGCGCAGGGACCGGCTCCAGCCCAGGAAAAGCTTGGGGTACCAGAATGCGTAGTACGCGCCGGAGCGGAGCAAGGCTCGGAGCTTCCGGGCCATCGGGGCCTTCGGGTCGATGATGTCACCGGCGACGCGCAGATGGGTGTCCACCGCCTCGCGGGCGATGAACAGCCGCATGATCTCGCTGGACCCCTCGAAGATCAGATTGATGCGGTAGTCCCGCATCATCCGCTCGATCGGCTCCGGGCGCTCGCCGCGGCTCCGCAGGCTGTCGGCGGTCTCGTAGCCGCGACCGCCCTTGATCTGCAGGCAGTCGTCCACGATCCGCCATCCCATCTCCGTGTTCCACATCTTCGCCATCGCGGCTTCGAGCCGGATGTCGGCGTTGCCCCGGTCGGCGAGCAGGGACGCGAGATCGGCGACCGCCTCCATGGCGAACACATCCGCGGCCATCCGGCCGATCTTCTGGGCGACGGCGTCGTGCTTGCCGACCGGCGCGCCCCACTGCACCCGCTCCGCCGCCCAGCGCCGCGCGAACTGCAGGGCGCGCTTCGAGCCCGCCACCGCGGACGCGGGCAGCGTCAGCCGCCCGGTATTCAGCGTGATAAGCGCGAGCTTCAGCCCTTTGCCTTCACCCCACAGGACGTTTTCGACCGGGACCTTCACGTTGGTGAAGCGGATGATGCCGTTCTCGATGGCCTTGAGCCCCATGAAGTGCAGCCGCTGCACCACTTCCACGCCGGGCCAGTCGGCTTCGACGATGAAGGCCGTGATCCGCTTCGAGCCGGTCCGGGCCATCACGACCAGCAGCTCGGCGATGGTGCCGTTGGTGCACCAGAGCTTCTCGCCGTTCAGGATGTAGTGGGTTCCGTCCTCCGAGAGGGTCGCCGTGGTGCTGAGACCGGCGGGGTCGGAGCCGACGTGGTTCTCGGTCAGGGCAAAAGCGGAGACGGCGCCCTTCGCCAGGCGCGGCAGGTAGCGCTCCTTCTGCTCGGCCGTGCCGAACAGCTTGAGCGGGGTCGGGACGCCGATCGACTGCGCCGCCGAAAGCAGCGCGGTGAGGTTGCCGTCCTGGCTCGTGACCATGGCCGATCGCATGGGTGTAGCTGTACTGGCTCAGCCCGAGTCCGCCGTACTCGGTGGGGATCTTGATGCCGAACGCGCCGATCTCCCCGAGTCCGCGCACGACCTCCTCGGGAATCTTGCCTTCGCGATCGATCTTGTCGCTGTCCACCCGCTCGAGCATGAACCGCTCGAGCCGAGCCATGAAGGGCCTGGCGCGCTCGAGATCGTCGGGGTCCGGAGCGGGGAAGGGGTGCACGAGGTCGAGTCGGAACGAGCCCTCGAAGAGCTCGCGCACGAAGCTGGGCGCCTGCCATTCCTTTTCCCGGGCGGCCTCTGCGACTTCTCGGGCCTCCTGCTCCGATGCGAGCGGGGTGCGCGGATTCCGGACCGGTGGCTGAGCGAGCACGTCAGTCATGGGTGGCGGCAGGGTTGAGGGTGGGAACGGGGCCGCCCAGGCCGGACAGCCCGTGCAGCACGAGGTCGATGACATGGTGCCGCCGGCGATCGAGGTCCGCGCTGTCGGCGAGGCTTACTCCGACGGCCCGAGCCACGGTCCTGGCGTGAATGAGCGGAAACCAGCAGAGTGCGATGATGCTCAACAGGAGCTGAGAGGCCTCTCCCGAGGGCGCGTCGTCGAGGCCGAGCTCCGCGCTGATGGCAGCGAGCGCCTCCTGGCCGGCGGTGAGGTGTCCCTCACCTCCACCGCCCAATGGGCTGTCGCTCGCCAGCGCTTCCCGTTCGATGAGGCGGATGAAGTTGGGCCGGGCGGCGAGGAAGTCGAAGTAGTCGGAGACGGCACCGGCCAGGATGCTTTCGGCGCTCCGATTGCTGGCCAGGGCCCGCTCCCGGCCGGCGCGGACCGCGTCCCGGACCTCCGCGAACATCCGGTCGAGGACGGCCCGGTAGAGGTCTGCCTTGGAGCCGAAGAAATAGCCGGGGGTGCCCCTGGAGACACCGGCCATGGCGCCGACGTCGTGGAGGCTGGTTGCGTCGTAACCCTTTTCCGCAAATAGACTTTCCGCTGCGTCCAGGATGGCCGCGCGGCTGCGGTCGGGGTTGCGTTCCTTCTCCAGTGTCATGAAGGTGGCTCCGAGGAGACGGAGACTTGCTTGCTGACTAGCAAGTTATCGAGACCGACCCGTCCCGTCAAGAGCGGCAGGGCCGTTCCAGCTCTCCTACGCGCTCCGCCGCGCCAGCGCCGGCTCCGTCTCCACCACCGCCTCCAAGTACCCCGCCCGCGTTGCGGCCACGAGCGCCGGCGCTCCTTTCGGCGCCACCTTACGGAACTGCGACCGGTACTCCTCCCACTGCACCAGGATGGTCCGAGCCCGCGGACTCGCGGTCTTCTCCTCGTGCTCCCGGATCAGCCGGAGCAGCACCTCGGCGTCCTCCTCCTCGAGCTCGGCCGACTCGACCAGATCGTGGTTGATCCGCGCCTCGAAGGTCCCGGCCTCATCCAGTACGTACGCCACGCCGTTGGACATGCCGGCCCCGAAGTTCCGTCCCGCCCGGCCCAGCACGACGACGATGCCCCCGGTCATGTACTCGCAGCAGTGATTGCCGGCACCCTCGATGACCGCGATCGCCCCCGAGTTTCGCACCGCGAACCGGTCGCCCGCCTGGCCTGCGGCGAACAGCCTTCCTGCCGTCGCGCCGTAGAGCACGGTGTTGCCCAGCACCAGGTGCTGATGCGAGGCATCGGCGTAGGCCGCCCGCCGGAAAGGACGGATCGTGATCTCGGCACCGCTGAGACCCTTCCCGACGTAGTCGTTGGCTTCGCCCTCGAGCTCGAGATGCACGCCTCGGGTGGCGAACGCGCCGAAGCTCTGACCCGCCGAGCCCGCGAAGCCGGAGGCGGACGGATCCCGGGGGCAGCCCGGCGTCGCCCACCCGCTCCACGATGGCACCCGACACCCGCGCGCCGACCGCCAGATGGTGATTGTGGATCGGATAGTTGCCGGAGAACGGCAGGCCGCTCTCGAGATACGGCCGCAGCTCGGCGAGGATCTCCTCGTCCAGTGAGACCAGCCCCGGCCGATCGTTCCGCTCCACCGTCCGATAGCGTGAGGTCTGCCCCGAGCCCTGCGAAGGATCCGCGGGCGCGAGCAGCAGCGAGAGGTCGAGCATCTGCGCCCGGGGAACCTCGGGCCGTTCGACCCGCTCGAGCAGCTCGCTGCGGCCGATGATCTCCAGAAGCGAGCGGAACCCCATCTCGCTGAGGATCCGGCGCACGTCCTCCGCCACCATGGTGAAGTACCTGATCACCTGTTCGGGCGTGCCCTTGAACTTGGCCCGCAGGTCCTCGCGCTGGGTGGCGATGCCGGTCGGACAGGTGTTCGAGTGGCATTGTCTCGCCATGGCGCAGCCCATCGCCACGAGAGGGGCCGTGCCGAAGCCGTAGCTCTCCGCTCCGAGCAGGGCGGCGATGACGACGTCGCGCCCAGTCCTGAGGCCGCCGTCGGCGCGCACTTCGATTCGGTGACGGAGCCCGTTCCTGACCAGCGTGTGCTGCGCCTCCGCCAGACCCAGCTCCCACGGCGAGCCGGCGTGCTTGATGGAGCTGAGTGGTGAGGCGCCGGTGCCGCCGTTGTGGCCGGCGATCAGCACGTAGTCGGCATACGCCTTCGCCACCCCCGCGGCAACGGTGCCGACTCCGGACTCCGAGACCAGCTTCACCCCGATGCGCGCGCGAGGGTTCACCGTCTTGAGGTCCTGGATGAGCTGCGCCAGATCCTCGATGGAGTAGATGTCGTGATGCGGCGGCGGCGAGATGAGCTGGATGCCTGGCACCGCGTGACGCAGCCGCGCGATCAGCTCCGACACCTTGTGCGAAGGCAGCTGGCCGCCCTCACCCGGCTTGGCGCCCTGGACGATCTTGATCTCCAGCTCCTCGGCACGCACCAGGTATTCGGTCGTGACCCCGAATCGGGCGGAGGCGACCTGCTTGATGCGGTTGTCGAGCCGGTCGCCGTTCTCCAGCACTCGGTAATTCAGCGGATCCTCGCCGCCTTCCCCGGAGTTGGATCGGGCTCCCATCCGGTTCATCGCGATGGAGAGCGTGGCGTGCGCCTCCGGCGACAGCGCGCCGAGCGACATCGCCGAGGAGATGAACCGCTTCTGGATCTCCTCCGCCGGCTCCACCTCGTCCAGAGGCACCGGCGTTCCCGGCCTCACTGCCAGCAGATCGCGCGGGCTCGCAGGGCGGCGGCCGGCCTGCTTGGCGAGGAATCCGTCGTAGGCGGCGAGCGCCTCCGACTTGACCGCCTGCTGCAGCGCGACGACGAGTGGCGGCGCCCAGCCGTGGTCCTCGCCTTCCTTGCGGAAGCGCACCCGGCCATGGTCGGGAAGTGAGCTCGGCGTGTCCTCGCCCGTCCGATAGGCACTCGCCTGGCGGACCAGCACGTCCTCGGCCAGTTCCTCGAATCCGATACCTCCCAGCGGGGACGCGGTGCCGTCGAAACAGGCCTCGATGACCTCGTGGCCCAGGCCCAGCACCTCGAAGATCTGCGCGCCGCAATACGACGAGAGGGTCGAGATCCCCATCTTGGAGAGGATCTTGAGGAGGCCCTTTTCCGCGGCGGCGCGGAATCGTGCCCGTGCCTCCGCAGGCTCGGGTCGTTCTTCGGCCGCTTCTCTCTCCTTCTTGCCGGGTTCGGCGCTGAAGATCGCGTCCACGCTCGCGAGGGCGAGCCAGGGGTGCACCGCTTCGGCGCCGTAGCCGATCAGGGTCGCGAAGTGATGGATGTCGAACGCATCACCCGCCTCGGCGACCAGGCCGACGCGAGCGCGAAGGCCCGTGTGCACGAGGTGCTGTCGCACCGCCCCCATCGCGAGCAGCAAGGGGATCGGCGCATGCTGGCCGTCCGCCGAACGATCGCTGATCACGATGATGCGGGCGCCTCGCCTGGCCGCGCGCTCCGCCGCCCGCCGCAACGCCGTGAGGGCCGGTCGCAGGCCTTCGACCCCCTTCGAGACATCCCACACGGCATCGAGAGTGACGGTCGAAAAGCCGGGGACGTTTCGGAGCGCGGCCATTTCCGCCTCCAGCAGCACCGGATGCTCCAGGCGCAGCATACGGGCGTAGAAGGGCCGCTCCAGCAGCGGCGAACCGCGCCGTCCGAGATGCATCCGGAGCGACATCACCATCGACTCCCGCAGGGAGTCGATCGGCGGGTTGGTCACCTGCGCGAAGCGTTGCCGGAAATAGGCGTAGACGGCCGGCGCCGAGGCCGCGAGCGGGGGAATGGGCGTATCGTCGCCCATGCTCCACACCGGGTCCGCGCCGGTGCCGCCCATGGGCTCGAGCACGAGACGCAGATCCTCGAATCCGTAGCCGAACGCGCGTTGAGTCCGGAGCAGGTCCTCACCCCAGGGCGCGGGGGCAACGCGGGCTGGGTCGGGCACCAGGGTCGCCATGTAGCGCGCGACCCAGCGGGCGTAGGGACGCCGGGTGGCGACGCGCCGCTTCGCGTCGAGGTTGCGGATCACTTCGCCCTTCACCGTGTCCACGACGAGGACTTCGCCGGGGCCCACCTTGCCGCATTCGACCACCTCGCGGGGGTCGAGGTCCACCAACCCGACCTCCGACCCCGCGACCACCAGACCGTCGCGCCGCACCTTGTAGCGGCAAGGCCTGAGTCCGTTCCGATCCACCGCCGCGCCGGCCAGGACGCCGTCGGTGAACGCCAGGGCGGCGGGCCCGTCCCACGGCTCCAGCACGCACTGGTGGTACTCGTAGAACGCCTTCACGGCGGGGTCGACGTCGGGGTACTTCTCCCACGCCTGGGGAATCATCATCATCGACGTGTGGACGACGTCCCGTCCCGAGCGGACCAGCAGCTCCATGGCGTTGTCCAGGCTCGCCGAGTCGCTCCCGTCTTTCCAGATGACATCGCGAACCCGTTCGATCCGGTCGCCCCAGAGGGGTGAGGCCAGCATCGGCTGGCGCATCGTCATCGCGTTCCGGTTGCCCCAGAGCGTGTTGATCTCGCCGTTGTGGGCCAGCAGCCGGAACGGCTGCGCCAGCGGCCAGCTCGGCAGGGTGTTGGTCGAGTAGCGCTGGTGGAAGACCGCGATCGCGCTCTCGTACTCGGGGTAGCGGAAGTCGTTGTAGAAGGCCGGGAGCTGAGTCCCCGTGAGGAGCGCCTTGTAGACCACGGTGCGGCAGGAGAGGGAGGAGACGTAGAAGCCGTCGAGATTTCGCTCGACCGCACGTCGCTCCATCTCTCGTCGTGCGAGGTAGAGGGCACGCTCCCACGCCTCTTCGTCCCCGGCGAGGGCCGGACGGCCGACCAGCACCTGGCGGATCACCGGGCAGGAGGCGCGCGCCGTCGGCCCGAGGGCCGCCGGGTTGTGGGGCACATCCCTCCAGCCCAGGAACGGGATGCCGTCTCCCGCCAGCACCTCTTCGATCATGCCGACCGCGGCGCCGAGGGCGTCGGGCTGGCGGGGCAGGAAGAACGAGCCGACGCCGAACGGCAATCCCGGCTGCAGGTGAAGGCCGAGGCGGTAGGCGTCGCGGTAGAACAGACGCGCGGGGATCTGAGTCAGGAGACCCGCGCCGTCCCCCGAGTGATCGGTGGACGCCGCGCCCCGGTGGGCTACCCGGGCAACCGCCTCGAGCGCCATGGAGACGACTTCGTGGGAGCGGGCGCCCGAGGCGCAGGCCACCAAGCCGACGCCGCAGGCGTCGTGTTCGCGATAGGGGTCGCTGGAGCTGGCCGCCGGAGTGGCGGCATGGCGGGTGTCGGAGGGAACGCTGCGGGGGTCGGCCGGGTGGATCCGCTGCCCATTGGCGGCCATGGTGTCTCCTGAATTGTGGGCCCCAGGGCCGGAGAGGCCGTGACGGGGCAAAAACAAAGGCCCGCTCCACTTGGGAGCGGGCCGGGTGCGCAACGTGACAACGTCTGCCTTACCCGGTCGCTCCCAGGGAGCGGGCGAGATTCTTCGCGGTAATGCGAAGGACCGGGGCGGGCGACAAGGCGATCATGAATGTATTATTATGCACCGTGGCGTATCCGTCAAGCGGTGACTTCCCACTTGACAGCGCCGCACGAAAACTGTTAGCCTGACCATAGTCGGGCGTCGCACGATGAGCGCCCGCTTCTTTTTTCAGACAGGAAGCTCTGCCGCCCATGTCGCTCGGTCTCGTCCTCGTCCTGCTTAGCGTCCTCCTGCTTACCGTCCTTATTGGTGAGCCAGGGGTTCGCGGCGTGCCGAGACGAGCAGCATGAGACAGTAGCAGAGTCTCCCTCGAATGCACCAGGCGCCGCGGACCCGATGGTCCGCGGCGCTTTTTCGTTCACCTTCACCGAACCGAAAGCGCATATGGCTACCGCCGACGTCCTCATCTTCGATACCACCCTGCGCGATGGCGAACAGGCCCCCGGCAACAGCCTCTCCCCCGAGGAGAAGCTGCGACTTGCCCGGCAGCTCGACGCCTTGGGGGTGGATATCCTCGAGGCCGGCTTTCCGGCCGCGTCCGAGGGCGACTACCGGAGCGTGCGCGAGATCGCGGCCGAGGTGCGACGCCCGGTCATCGCCGCGCTGGCGCGCTGCCACGACCGCGACATCGATCTGGCCGGTGAGGCGATCGGCCCCGCGGAGCGCGCCCGGCTCCACGTGTTCATCTCGACGTCGGACCTCCACATCCGGGAAAAGCTGCGGGTCACGCGGGACGATGTGCTCGCCCTGGTCCGCTCCTCGGTCCGCCGGGCGCGGATCTACACCGACGACGTGGAGTTCTCCGCGGAGGACGCGAGCCGCACCGATCCCGACTTCCTCTGCCGGGTGGTGGAGGCTGGCCATCGCCGAGGGGGCACGGACGATCAACCTCCCGGACACCGTCGGCTACGCGCTGCCCGAACGAGTATGCCGCGATGTTCCGCGACGTGCGCGAGCGGGTGCCGGGAAGCGGCAGCGTCGTGTTCAGCGCCCACTGTCACGACGACCTGGGCCTCGCGGTCGCCAACTCGCTGGCGGCGATCGGCGCGGGCGTGCGACAGGTGGAGTGCACCGTCAACGGCATCGGCGAGCGGGCCGGCAACGCCGCGCTCGAGGAGATCGTGATGGCGTGCCAGGTGCGGAACGGCGCCCTCGATTTCCGGTGCAACGTCGACCCGGCGGAGATCTACCGCACCAGCCAGCTGCTCTCCTATCTCACGGGCGTTTTCCCGCAGCCCAACAAGGCGATCGTCGGGCGCAACGCGTTCGCCCACGAGGCCGGCATCCACCAGCACGGCATGCTGCAGAACGGGCTGACCTACGAGATCATCCGGCCGGAGATGGTCGGGATCCCACGCTCCACGCTGGTGCTCGGCAAGCACTCCGGTCGCCACGCGCTGGAGCGGCGCTTCCGCGACCTGGGCTACGACCTTACCGAGGCTCAGCTTTCCGACGTCTACCGGCAGTTCACCGCCCTGGCCGATCGGAAGCGCGAGATCCTCGACGAGGATCTGCTCGCGCTCCTGCACGAGAGCTTCCACGACGCCCCCGAGGAGTACCAGCTCACCCACCTGCGCGTCGTGTGCGGCAGCGTGAGCCCCACCGCCGAAGTGCGGATGACGGGCCCCTGGGTCGGCGAGCGGTCCTCCCGCGGCACCGGCGACGGCCCGATCGCCGCCGCATTCACCGCGATCAGTGAGATCCTCGGCAGGCAGGTCGAGGTGTTGAGCCTTTCGCTTCGCTCGCTCACGCCTGGGCGGGACAGCGTGGGTCAGGTTTTTCTGCAGGCCAAGATCGACGGCAAGTCGCTGAGCGGGAACGGCGCTTCCACCGACATCGTCGAGGCGAGCGCGCGGGCACTGGTGCACGCGCTGAACAAGGCGCGCCACGCCGACCGGCTCGAATCCAGCTCGCTCAACTCCGTCTACCTGTGGGGAGTGTGAAGGTGAATCGCGTGAAGCGTGAAGGGTTAAGGGTGAAGGGGTTGGTGAGTGGGAGCGGCGGTGTGTGGCCCCTTCACTCTTCACCCTTCATCCTTCTTCGCGCGGTCCGGCGAGAGAGGGCGACCGCATGACCGAGCTCCTGACCGGCTCCCAGATCCTCTGCCGCGCGCTCCTCGAGGAGGGCGTGGACCTGATGTTCGGGTATCCCGGCGGCGCGATCATGCCGTTCTACCACGCGCTGCCGGAGTATCCCGGGTCTGCGCCACGTGCTCGTGCGCCACGAGCAGGCGGCGGCGCACGCGGCGGACGGGTACGCCCGCGCGACCGGACGACCGGGCGTATGCGTGGCGACGTCGGGGCCGGGCGCGACCAATCTGGTGACCGGCCTGGCGACGGCGCATATGGACAACACGCCGATCGTGGCCATCACCGGACAGGTCCCTCGCGCCATGATCGGGCGGGACGCCTTTCAGGAGACCGACATCATCGGCATCACCCAGCCGATCACGAAGCACAGCGTTCTGGTGGAGGACGTCGACCGAGCTGGAGGACGCGGTGCACGAGGCATTCGCGGTCGCCGTCGAGGGGCGGCGCGGCCCGGTGCTGATCGATGTGCCGAAGGACGTGCAGACGGCCAAGGCCGCCTGGACGGGTGGCACGACCGGACGGCGGAGCGGTGCCGAGCCGGAACGCAGCACCGTAGCGCCGTCGCACCTTGCCGCGCTTGACGACGCCATTCGCCTGATCACCCTCGCTCACCGCCCCCTGATCATGGCGGGACACGGGATCATCCTCGCCGGCGCCTACGCCGAGCTTCGTGCCCTCGCGGAGCGGACGGGGATCCCGGTGATCACGACGCTGCTCGGGATCAGCTGCCTGCCCGAGGCGCATCCGCTTCATCTCGGTATGCCCGGGATGCACGGGGAGGTCCATGTCAACCGCGCGATTCAACAGGCGGACCTCATCATCGGGGTCGGTCTCCGCTTCGACGACCGGGTGACCGGCAACCTCGCCGCCTTCGCGCGGGGAGCCCAGGTCGTTCACATCGACCTCGATGCGTCGGAGATCGGAAAGAACGTTCCGGCGGCGGTCGGTATCGTGGGCGACGCGGGGGAAGTGCTGGCTGCGCTGGCGGCGCGGGTACCGGCCAGGGACTGCGACGCGTGGCGCGAGGAGATCGCCGGGTTCGTACGCCCGCGGGTGGAGAGCTTCCGAGGCGGCCTCACGCCCGAAGGCATTCTCGCGGCGATCGAAGAGGGCTCGGCGGGGCGTTGCACCATCGTGTCGGATGTGGGGCAGCACCAGATGTGGGTCGCCAAGCTCTACCGGTACCAGCGCCCCAACACCCACATCACGTCCGGTGGTCTCGGGACCATGGGGTTCGCGGTCCCCGCGGCCATGGGCGTGGCGCTCGCACGGCCCGAGGAGCCGGTCTGGGCGATCTCCGGCGACGGCGGATTCCAGATGAACATGCAGGAGATCGCCACGATGGTGCAGGAAGGCATTCCGGTGAAGATGGCCGTATTCAACAACGGCTATCTCGGCATGGTGCGGCAGTGGCAGCAGTTCTTTCATGGCCGCCGCTACTCGGCGACGCCGATCTGGAGTCCTGACTACGTTCGCCTGGCGGCCGCCTACGGCGTGCACGGCCGGCGGGTCGACACGGCGGGCGACGTGGACGAGGCGGTGCGGGAAGCCCTGCAGGTTCCGGGACCCGCCGTGCTCGAGTTCATGATCGAGCAGGAGGCCAACGTCTTCCCGATGATTCCGCCGGGCGCCTCGCTTTCGGAGCCGATCGAGGGCGAGCCTGCTCCGCCGCGGCTGGTGCCGGCGTGAGCGCTGCCCAGGCCGTGGCGGTGCTGCTGGAGGACCGTCTCATCACTTTCACCCGTGCCGTCGGCCTGCTCCGGCGGCGAAATCTTCCTGTCCGGAGTATCGCCGTGGGTCCCACGGCGATCCCGGGTGTCTCGAGACTGACGATCATGATTCATTCCGACGAGGCCACGGCGGATCGCGCCGTCAAGCAGCTCCAGAAGCTGATCGGTGTCCGGGAGGCCGTGGCCTTCCCGGCGCGGGACGGCGTGGCCCGCGAGCTGGCGCTGGTGAAGGTCCGCGCTCCGGCGGACCGCTACGGCGAGCTGCTCGATGTGGTGCAGCTCTATCATGGGGCGATCGTGGACGATGCTCCCGAGGCGCTGATCGTGGAGCTCACCGGCTCCGAGTCGTTCGTGCTGAGCGGCCTCCGGGCCCTGGAGCGCTTCGAGATCGTGGAGATCGCCAGGACCGGCACCATCGCGCTCGCACCGGCAACTACTTGACCCCGACCCAGGACACCTCGATGAGCAACCCAACCGTGCGCGTGTACTACGATGCCGACACCGATCGCGGCCGGCTCTCCGGCCGCACCTTCGCGGTGATCGGCTTCGGCAGCCAGGGGCACGCCCACGCCCTCAACCTCAAGGAAAGCGGGGCACGCGTCGTCGTGGGCCTCCGCCCCGGCGGCGGCTCCTGGGAAAAGGCCCGGGCGGCGGGCCTCGACGTGCGGAGCGTCAGCGAGGCCGCCGAGGCGGCCGACACCATCATGCTGCTGGTTCCGGATCAGGACATGCGCGCGATCTACGAGAGCGGCGTCGCCGGAGCTCTTCGTCCGGGGAAGACGCTCATGTTCGCCCACGGATTCAATATCCACTATGGTGAGATCGCCCCTCCGGCGGGGGTGGACGTCACCATGGTCGCGCCGAAGTCGCCCGGGCACCTGGTGCGCAGCGAGTATCAGGCCGGCCGCGGCGTCCCGGCGCTCGTGGCGATCCACCAGGACGCGAGCGGCGAGGCCCTGGCGAACGCGCTCGCCTATGCCTCCGGGATCGGCTGCACCCGCGCGGGAGTGATCGAGACCTCGTTCCGGGAGGAGACGGAGACCGATCTGTTCGGCGAGCAGGCGGTGCTCTGCGGTGGCGTCACCGCGCTGGTCAAGGCCGGGTTCGAGACGCTGACCCAGGCGGGATACCGCCCCGAGATGGCGTACTTCGAGTGCCTGCACGAGCTCAAGCTGATCGTGGATCTCATGTACCGCGGCGGGATGCAGTTCATGCGCTACTCGATCAGCGACACGGCCGAGTACGGGGACTACACCCGCGGCCCGCGTCTCATCACCGAGGAGACCCGCGCGGAGATGCGGAAGATCCTCGCCGCCGTGCAGGACGGCTCGTTCGCCCGCGAGTGGCTGGCCGAGAATCGCGCCGGTCGGCCGAACTTCGAGCGGCTGCGCCAGGCGGACCGAGACCACGAGATCGAGCGGGTGGGCAAGGTGCTGCGGGCGATGATGCCGTGGTCGGAAGAGGGGAAGAAGACGGAAGGTCAGCCCGCGCGGCGGCGCGAGATCCCGGTCGGGGCGGGCAGCGGCGGCCAATGACGGCTCCTCGCACGCTGTTCGAGAAGGTCTGGGACGCCCACGTCGTCCACCAGGACGACGGCGGCGGGCCGGCGCTGCTCTACGTGGACCTGCACCTGGTGCACGAGGTCACCTCGCCCCAGGCGTTCGAAGGCCTGCGTCTCGCCGGCCGGCGGGTTCGCCGCCCCGACCTCACGCTGGCGACGGTGGACCACAACGTGTCGACCGGTGATCGTCGGCTGCCGATCGCGGACCAGGTTGCCGCGCTGCAGCTCTCGACCCTCGTGCGCAACGCGCGGGCGGCGGGCATCGAGCTGCACGACCTGGACTCGCCCGACCAGGGCATCGTGCACGTGATCGGTCCGGAGCTGGGCGCCACGCGGCCCGGCATGGTGATCGTCTGCGGCGACTCGCACACCTCCACCCACGGCGCTTTCGGCGCACTGGCGTTCGGGATCGGGACAAGCGAGGTGGAGCACGTGCTGGCGACGCAGTGCATCGTGCAGTCGCGACCCCGCACGATGGAAGCACGGTTCAATGGCGCGCCGGCACCGGGCGTCGGGGCCAAGGACCTCATCCTCGCCCTGATCCGTCGGATCGGCACCGCCGGCGGCACGGGGTACGTCCTCGAGTACACCGGTGACGCGATCCGCGCCCTCCCGATGGAGGGACGCATGACGATCTGCAACATGTCCATCGAGGCCGGCGCGCGAGCCGGCATGATCGCGCCGGACGAGACGACATTCGCGTATCTGGCCGCCAGACCCAAGTCACCGCGTGAGGCGGCCTGGACCAGCGCTGTCGAAGAGTGGCGTCGGCTCCGCACCGATCCCGGCGCGAGGTACGACCGCACGGTGGAGATCGATGCCGGGGCGCTGGGCCCACAGGTCACCTGGGGCACGAGTCCGGGGATGACCGCCGAGATCACGGAGCGGGTGCCGGACCCTTCCGATGCACCGACCGAAGCGGAGCGGCAGTCCTACCGGCGTGCGCTCGACTACATGGATCTCAAGCCCGGTACCCCGCTCGAGGGCTTGCGGGTGGACCGGGTCTTCCTGGGGTCATGCACCAACGGGCGCCTCAGCGACCTGCGGGAGGCCGCGGCGGTCGCTCGTGGACGCCGGGTGGCTCCCGGCGTGCGCGCGATGGTCGTGCCCGGATCGCAACGCGTCAAGGCAGCGGCGGAGGCGGAAGGACTCGACCGCCTCTTCGCCGAGGCCGGCTTCGAGTGGCGCAACCCGGGTTGCTCGATGTGCCTCGGCATGAACGAGGACATCCTCGCACCCGGGGAGCGCTGCGCCTCGACCTCCAATCGAAATTTCGAGGGACGGCAGGGGCGCGGAGGTCGCACCCACCTGATGAGCCCGGCGATGGCCGCGGCGGCGGCCATCGAGGGATCGCTCGTCGACGTGCGCGGTGTCGTCTGATGCAACCGTTCAGCGCGCACACCGGTCGCGCCGCCGCCCTGCCGCGGGCGAACGTGGACACCGATCAGATCATCCCCAAGCAGTTTCTCAAGCGCATCGAGCGGACAGGTTTCGGGCCGTCGCTGTTTTACGACTGGCGCTATCGTCCCGACGGCTCGCCCGACCCGGACTTCGAGCTCAACCACGCCACCGCTCGCGGTGCGACCATACTGCTCGCCGGCGAGAACTTCGGCTGCGGATCGTCGCGGGAGCATGCGCCCTGGGCGCTGGCGGACTATGGGTTCCGCGCGATCGTGGCGCCCTCCTTCGCGGACATCTTCCATGGGAACTGCTGCCAGAACGGGCTCGTCCCGGTGACCGTGTCGGCGGACACTTCACGCGAGCTCTTTCGCCGTTGCGCGGCCGCGACCGGCGGCTACGTGCTGACGGTGGACCTGACGAGCATCGTCGTTCGCGACCAGCAGGGCTTCGAAGCGCCCTTCGAGATTCCGCCCTATCGCCGCGACATGCTGCTGCAGGGGCTCGATGAGATCGGACGCACTCTGCAATACGAGCCCGCCATCGCCGCGTTCGAGCAGGCGCGCCGGTGAAGCGAGTTCTCCCTCGCCGTCCTCCCAGGTGACGGCATCGGCCCCGAGGTCACCGCCGAGGCGGTGAAGGTGCTGCGTGCCGCCGCGGACCTGTTCGGCTATCGGATCGCCACCCAGGAGTACGCGGTCGGGGCGGCGGGCGTGGCCGAGGCGGGCGATGCGTTACCCGAGCGAACCCGTGGTGGCGTGACTCAGGCGGACGCTGTCCTGCTGGGTGCGGTCGGCCATCCGGCGCTCGCCTCGGCGGAAGGGCGGCGGCGCCCGGAGGCGGGACTTCTCGCCCTGCGGAAGCTCCTCGGCGCGTACGCCAATCTTCGGCCGGTCGTCGTGCACCCGTCGCTCAGGCACGCGTCGCCGCTCCGGCCCGAGCGACTCGACGGCGTCGACCTGCTCATCGTTCGCGAGCTGACGGGCGGCCTGTACTACGGCGAGCCTCGCGGGCTCGAGCGGGACACTGCGGTCAATACTCTGCGGTACACCGTGGACGAGATCGAGCGGGTCGCGCGGGTGGCATTCCGAGCGGCGGTGGAGCGGCGGGGCCTGTTGACGTCGGTGGACAAGGCGAACGTGCTGGAGGTCTCACAGCTCTGGCGGGAAACGGTGACGCGCATCGCCCGGGATGAGTTTCCGGGAGTCACCCTGGAGCATCTCTACGTGGACTTCGCCGCGATGCGCCTGGTTGCCGATCCCGCGCGGATCGACGTGCTGCTCACCGAGAACCTCTTCGGCGACATCCTGAGCGACGAGGCGGCCGTGTTGGCCGGCTCGCTCGGCCTGCTGCCGTCGGCCTCGCTCGGGGACGGTCCCGGCCTCTTCGAGCCGGTGCATGGCTCCGCGCCGGACATCGCGGGGCGGGGGATCGCGAACCCCATCGGGGCAATCGCGAGCGCGGCGATGCTGCTGCGCTATGCCTTGGGATTGCCCGAGGCGGCCGCGGCGGTGGACCAGGCCGTGGCTGCGGTGCTGGCCGCGGGCGCCCGGACCGCCGACATCGCCCGGTCCGGGGAGCAGACGCTGGGCACGCGTGAGCTCGGCGACGAGATCGCCAGGCTGGTCCTCTGGGGAAAGGCGGTCGAGCCGGCCCTGGGCTCCTGATCGGCTTCAGAGGTCGGTGACGGCTCCGAGGCTCGCGCTGGACACCTGACGGGCGTACTTGTAGAGAACTCCGGCCGTCACCCGAGCCGGCGGCGGCGCCCAGGCCTCCCGGCGGCGCTTCAGCTCCTCTACAGAGACGTCCACCTCCAGCAGCCGCCGCTCGGCATCGATGGTGATCCGGTCGCCTTCCTCCACGAGGGCCAATGGTCCACCTACCGCCGCCTCCGGCGCCACGTGCCCGACCACCAGCCCGTAGGTCCCGCCCGAGAATCGCCCATCGGTGATGAGCCCCACCGAGTCCCCCAGCCCCGCGCCGATGATGGCCGAGGTGGGCGCCAGCATCTCCCGCATGCCGGGGCCGCCGCGCGGGCCCTCGTAGCGGATCACCACCACGTCGCCGGGTCTGATCCCGCCCGCGAGGATCGCCTCGAGACAGGCTTCCTCCGACTCGAAGACCCGTGCCGGGCCCGTAATCCTGGGCGACGCCACGCCGGTGATCTTGGCGACCGATCCCTCGGGCGCCAGGTTGCCGCGGAGGACCGCGAGGTGGCCCTGCGTGTACAGCGGTCTCCCCCAGGGGCGAATGACCTCCTGATCGGCTCGTGGCTCACGCGGGATCGTCGCGCAACGTCTCCGCCACAGTCTCGCCGGTGATCGTGAGCGCCTCGCCGTGCAGCAGCCCGTGGTCCAGCAGCATCCTCATGACCTGCGGAACGCCGCCCGCGCGGTGAAGGTCCGTGGCGACGAACCGGCCCGAGGGCTTGAGGTCGCAGAGGACCGGCACTCGGGTGCGGATCTCCTCGAAATCATCGAGCGTCAGCGGACACTCCGGCCGCGTGGGCGATCGCCAGCAGGTGCAGCACCGCGTTGGTGGACCCGCCGAGCGCCATGACCACGGCGATCCCGTTCTCGAACGCCTTGCGGGTGAGGATGTGGCGGGGAAGGAGCCCGCGGCGAACCGCCGCCACGAGCACCTCGCCTGAGCGCGCCGCGCTCTCCGCCTTCTCCTCGTCCTCCGCGGCCATGGTGGAGGAGTAGGGCAGGCTCATCCCCATCGCCTCGAACACCGACGACATGGTGTTCGCCGTGAACATCCCGCCGCAGGACCCCTTTCCCGGGCAGGCGCGGCGCTCGACCTCCAGCAGCTCCGCGTCGTCGATCTTGCCGGCGCTGTGCTGCCCGACCGCCTCGAAGGCGCTCACCACCGTGAGATCCCGCCCGGCGTAGTGGCCCGGCTTGATGGTGCCTCCATAGACGAAGATCGCCGGAATGTTCATCCGCGCGATCGCGATCATCGCGCCGGGCATGTTCTTGTCGCAGCCGCCCACGGCGACCACCCCGTCCATGCTCTGCGCCCCGCAGGCGGTCTCGATCGAATCGGCGATGACCTCGCGGGAGACGAGGGAGTACTTCATCCCCTCGGTGCCCATCGAGATCCCGTCGCTCACCGTGATGGTCCCGAAGACCTGCGGCATCGCACCGGCAGCGCGCACCGCCGTCTTCGGCCCGCCGGGCGAGCAGGTCGAGCCCGGCGTTGCACGGCGTGATCGTGCTGTACGCCGTTGGCGATGCCGACGATGGGCTTGGCGAAGTCGGCGTCCTGGAATCCGACCGCGCGAAGCATGGCGCGGTTCGGGGCGCGCTGGACGCCTTCGGTGATGGCGCTGCTGCGGAGCTTGGAGGCATTGGTGGAATGTAGGGAGTGTCGGAAGCTGAGCGGGAAGGCGGAAGGGGAACGCATGATTGCTGGTCGATGCCCCCTTCACCGCGCTTCAGGGTGACAGCTGGCCGGCTTCGCGGCCTCAGGCCGTCGCGGCCACCGCCGGAGTGACCGCCGCCTCGTTCTGCTCGCCGGTCCGGATCCGGTAGACCTGGTCCACGTCGAGGACGAAGATCTTGCCGTCACCGACGTCGCCGGTCCGGGCACTGCCGAGGATGGCGTTGATGGTGACCTGCACGAACGGCTCGGACACCCCGATCTCGAGGCGCACCTTCTCCTGCAGATCCACCTTCACGGTCGTGCCGCGGTAGGTCTCCACCCGTTCGGTCTCCCCGCCGTGCCCGAGCACGCGGGAGACGGTGAGGCCCCGGACCTCGGCCCGGTAGAGCGCCTCCAGGACCTCGTTGAGGCGAGTCGGGGCTGATGATGGCTACGATGAGCTTCATGGTGATCGTCTCCTCAGCGCGACGCGACTTGCGGGGTGAACGCGGGCAGCCGCTCGGTCGTCCGCCGCCATTCCGGCGGCACCAGGATCGAGCCTTCGCCGCTGGCGTAGGCCTCTTCGCCGTGCTGGCTCACGTCCATGCCCACGCCTTCGATGCGGGGCACGGCGCGGAGCGAGCACGACCAGGCCAGCGCCTTGAGAATGACGAAGGTCATGAGCGCGGCGTAGAGCGCCGCGCTGAGGCAGCCGAGCGCCTGCACTCCGAGCTGGCCGGGGTTGCCGTAGAGCAGCCCGTCGTTGCCGGCCGGGTTCCAGACCTTCTGCGCCAGCACGCCGGTGAGCAGGGCGCCGGTCAGACCGCCCACGCCGTGGCCGGCGAAGACGTCGAGCGAGTCGTCGATCCGGGTGCGCGAGCGGAGCGCGATGGCGAAGTAGCTCGGCAACGCCGCCACGGCGCCGAGGATCAGGGCGCCGGCCGGGCTCACGAAGCCGGCCGCCGGGGTGATCGCGACCAGGCCGACGACGATGCCGGTGGCGCCGCCGACGGCGGTCGCCCGGCCGGTCCGGAAGTAGTCCAGCAGCGTCCAGACCACCAGCGTGGCCATCGGGGCCAGGAAGGTGTTGGTGAAGGCCAGGGCCGCCAGCTCGTTGGCCGCGAGCGCGCTGCCGCCGTTGAAGCCGAACCAGCCGAACCAGAGCAGGCCCGCGCCGAGGAGCGTGAAGGGGACGTTGTGCGGCAGGACCGCCTGGCGCCCGTAGTCCTTCCGGGCGCCGAGGACGATCGCCGCGACCAGCGCCGACACGCCCGCGTTGATGTGCACCACGGTGCCGCCGGCGAAGTCGAGCACGCCGCGGCTCATGAGCCAGCCGCCGCCCCAGACCCAGTGCGCCACCGGCGCGTAGACCAGCAGGGTCCACAGCGCGATGAAGGCGACGTAGGGCCCGAACCGCATCCGCTCGACCACGGCGCCCGAGATGAGCGCGGCCGTGATGATGGCGAACGTGCCCTGGTAGGCCATGAAGAGGACGTGCGGGATGGTGCCCTTGGCCTCGGTGCCCACGCCGCTCGAGCCCGAGGTTGGCCAGGCCGCCGAGCAGCGCGCCGCCCTCGCTGAAGGCCAGGCTGTAGGCCGCCAGGGCCCAGGTGACCCCGACGACGCCCAGCGCCACGAAGCTCATCATCATCGTGTTGAGCGAGTTCTTGTTCCGCACCAGCCCGCCGTAGAAGAAGGCGAGCGCGGGGGTCATGAGCAGGACCAGCGCGGTGGACACCAGCATCCAGGCGGTGTCCGCCGGCACGATGGTCGGGTGGAGGAGCGGCGTCCTGCACGGCGAGCAGCAAGGCGAAAGTCGTCACGAGTGTAGACTCCCAGGGCGTTGGTGGATTCGCGACTCAGGCGTCGTAGTACAGGAAGAACTCGTACGGATGCGGCCGCAGGTTCACCGCCGCGATGTCCTTGGTCCGCTTCATGGCGATCCAGGTGTCCAGCACGTCGGACGTGAACACGTCGCCCTCGAGCAGGAACGCGTGGTCGCGCTCCAGCGCGTCCACCGATTCCGCCAGGCTGCCCGGCACCTGCTTGATGAGCTGCCTTCCGCTCGTCGTGGATCTCGTAGAGGTCCTCGTCGATCGGCGCGGGCGGCTCGAGCTTCCGCTTGATGCCGTCGAGGCCGGCCATCAGCATGGCCGCGAACGCCAGATACGGGTTGGCGCTCGGGTCCGGCGCCCGGAACTCCACCCGCTTGGCCTTGGGGTTGCTCGAGTAGCATCGGGATCCGGCAGATGGCCGACCGGTTCCGCGCCGAGTACATCAGGTTGACCGGCGCCTCGAAGCCGGGCACCAGCCGGCGGTAGCTGTTGGTGGTGGGCGCGCAGAGGGCCAGCAGCGCCGGGGCGTGCGCGATGAGCCCGCCGATGTAGTGGCGCGCGGTCTCGGAGAGCAGCGCGTAGCCGTTCTCGTCGAAGAAGAGCGGGCTGTCGCCCTTCCAGAGCGACTGGTGCACGTGCATGCCGGAGCCGTTGTCGCCGAAGAGCGGCTTGGGCATGAACGTGGCCGTGAGCCCGAGGTTATGGCAGACGTTCTTGACGACGTACTTGTAGGTCATGAGCCGGTCGGCCGTCTGGACCAGGGTGCCGAACCGCATGTCGATCTCGGCCTGGCCGGCGGTGCCGACCTCGTGGTGCTGCACCTCGACCGGGATGCCCGCCTCGATCAGGGCGAGCATGATCTTCGACCGCACGTCCTGCAGCCGGTCCACCGGCGGCACCGGGAAATAGCCCTCCTTGTGCCGGGGCCGGTGCCCCAGGTTCGGGCGTGCCGTTCCGCCCCGAGTTCCAGATCCCCTCTTCCGAATCGATGTGATAGTAACGCCTCGTACGCGTTCTGATCGAACCGCACCGAGTTGAAGATGAAGAACTCCGCCTCGGGTCCCCAATACGACGTCGTCGCGATGCCGCTGGTCTTGAGATACTCCTCGGCCTTGAACGCGATGAACCGCGGGTCGCGGGAGTAGGGCTCGAGGGTCACCGGATCGTAGATGTCGCAGGTGAGCGACAGCGTCGGCACCGAGAGCACCGGATCCACGAACGCCGTGGAGACGTCCGGGAGCAGCAGCATGTCGCTCTCGTTGATCGCCTGAAACCCGCGGATCGACGACCCGTCGAAGCCGAGCCCTTCCTTGATCAGACGCTCTCGTCCAGCGTGCCGCGGGAATCGAGAAGTGCTGCCAGGTGCCCGGGAGGTCGCAGAACTTCACGTCCACGACCTGGATGTCCTTCTGCTTGATCAGGTCGAGGAGCTTGCTCACTTCGTTGCTCTGGGTGATGCGGCCGGGTGCGCTGGGTCGTGCGGTGGTCGCCATGACGGTCTCGGGCTGAGGGTGGTTCGGCTATAAGTGAGATGCCCCTGGTTCGCGGGATCGAACGCAGGGGCATCGGGACGAAGACATGTGGCTCAGAGCCGTGGACCCGGCGGTTCGATCGGAGTGTCGCTGCGGTTTCGGGCGATGACGGGCATGACCGGGTCCGGAATCTGGTGGATGTCATCCGACTCGCGCTGAGTATACGGGCCGGGCGCAGACCTGTCAATAGAATCGTGCGAATTTTGCACAAAACTGTAGCTAACTCAGGACTTCTCGCCAAAATTTGGCCTGACATGAGCGCCAGATTGTGCATTCAATGCACAAATATCCCGGCGCCGGAACTGCCGCGGAACCTGGCCCGCCGCGCCGCAACTCGGCCCCCCGCACCGGGTTCGGCATACCTGGCGGCGGTCCTCCCGGAATCGGTGTACTCTTAAGCCCTGCCCGCCGGAAGCCGCTCGGGAGATGCCGTGACCCTGTACGTCTGCTCGTCCTGCCTCGCGCCACTCCCCGAAGGGACTTCCAACTGCCCGCGGTGCGGGCCCGGCAGCCTCGCCATCCTCGCCAGCGAGTTGCCGCCCGCCGATCCCAACGTGCTGCAGGAGGCCGGCGCCGCCCGCCTCGCCAGAGCGCTGGGCGACCACTATCGGGTCATGCGGCTGGTCGGCCGCGGCGGATTCGCGGAGGTCTTCGAGGTCACCGACCTGGACCTGCAGCGCCGTCTCGCCGTGAAGGTCCTCCGCGCCGACCTCCCGTGGGGGCCCGGCACCCTGTCGCGATTCAAGCAGGAGTCCCGGGCCATCGCCCGCTTGAGTCACCCCAACACCGTTCCGATTCACTTCGTGGGTGAGGGCGAGGGCCTGGTCTACTACGCCATGCCGTACCTCGAGGGCCGTACGCTCTCGGAGCTCCTCCGTGTCGAGGGGCGGTTCTCGGTCGGCCGGGCTCTGGCGGTGATCGAACCGATCCTCGACGCCTTGCAGCACGCCCACGACCACGGCCTCGTGCACCGCGACGTGAAGCCCGAAAACATCCTGATCGAGGCCGGTACGGGCCGTCCGCTGCTGGTGGATTTCGGCATCGTGAAGTGGCTCGATGGCCCCGCCCACATCACCGACAGCGGCTTCGTCGTCGGGACGCCGCTCTACATGAGTCCGGAGCAGGCGCTCGGCAGCCGGGTGGACGCCCGCACCGATCTGTACGGTCTGGGGGCGGTGCTCTTCCAGCTGTTGACTGGGGCGCCGCCGTTCGAGGGGAACGATTCGCAGGAGATCGTGGGGCGCCACCTGCGGGAGCCGGTGCCGGTGGCAACCCTCTCCCGGGATGGCATTCCGCCCTGGCTCTCCCGAATCGTCGTGCGGTGTATGGCCAAGAACCCTGACGACCGCTACCCCACGGCCCGCGCGCTCAAGGACGCGCTCCGCGCGGGGCGAATGGCGACAGGGAGCGGCGAGGAGGTGCAGACGCCGCACGACGCGGCCGCGGTGACCTTCGACGAGGAGTCGCCCACGATGGCGCTCCCTACGGCGCGGCCGCGACGGCAGCGGGTTCTGTGGCTCGTGGCAGGGCTCGCGGTCGCGGGCGCGCTGATCGGAACTGTGGCCGCGGCGTTGGCGGCCCGGCCCGAGCCGACCCTGGTCGTCGAGAATCGGCTGGCCGAATCCATCGCGCTGACCCTGGAGGATTCCGGCTACACGATTTCTTCGGGTGACAGCGTGCGGGTCGCGCTGGCCAGAGGGAAGCCCGTCGAGGCCAATTGGGCCGTGGTCCAGCCGTCCTCGTTGGAGGGCCGCCTGCTGGGTCAGCCGGTCCAGGGGAGCATCGTGGTGGACCGGGCGCGAGGCGAGATCCGCGAAGTGGTGGATGCGGAAACGGGAGGCGATGTCTGGTTCGTGCCGGTGATGGTCAATCGGAGCGGACGCCCGCTGGCCGTCAGTGTTCTGAGTCGCCGGGACAGCATCGCCTGCAACTGCCCCGTCGCGCCTGGCGACTCGGTCCGACTCGGCTACTATCCCCTTCAGCCGTCCAGCGTCGTGCGGGTGGATGATGAGAGCGGCATGACCGCCCGGTTCGACTCACTCGACGAGCGCAGGAACCCGGTCACCGGGTCCGTCGTGCTGCGGGTGGACTCGAGCTCCCTCGCAAGACCGGCAGAGGCGCGGCGCGCCCTCTTTCCCGTTCAATAGCAGCTCGATCCGCACTCCGTCATAGGACGCCGTATGCGCCGGCTCATGGTGTTCTGCCTGCTCGCTGTGACTGCTGCCACCAGCGCGTGCTCCCTGCTGCAACCGAAGCTGCGTTTCACCAACCGACTGGTCGCGCCGGTGCAGCTCTCGGTCGGAGGAGGTCCGAGACAGACGGTCGCCCCTGGCGCGACCGTCGCCGTGCCCGTGTCCCGTGGCCGCACCGTCGTCGCGGAATGGGAGCTGGTGCGGCCGCTCTCGGCGGACAACAAGCCCATGGGTGAGGAGCTGCGAGGCTCGGTGGTGCTGAATAGCTCCGGCCGCAAGCTGCGGGGTGCCGCCGACGCGCGTCAGGGAGAGAGTGCGTTCTTCGCGCCCCTCATCACGAACGCCGCGTCGGAGCCGCTGCGCGTGAAGGTGAACGCGGGGCTGATGGGAGCACTGGATTGTGGCTGCGCGGTTCGGCCGGGCGGGACGCGGGTCTTCGTGGGATACTATCGTCTCTACCAGAACAGCACGGTGCGGGCGCGGGGCAAGGCCGGGGAGGCCACCTTCCGCGACATCGGTCCTCAGGTCACCAACGCCGAGGGTACCGTGGGTCTCCGATTCGAGGATAAGGACCTGCGGCCGGTTACTCGCCCCGCCGCCGGAACCGGAGCGCGGACGCCGGCGTAACCGATCCGAATCCGTACTTCTCTCGGATGCTGTCCACCGCGGTCGAGAGCTCGCGGCGTCTGCGCCGCTCCTCCGGCTCGAACAGATCCGCCTCGGCCGCCACGCCCAGATTGCTCGCCGCGATCCCGATGAGGCGAACGCCGCGGTTCCGGCCTCGTACCTCCTCGAACGCCGCCCGGAAAAGCGCGCGTCCCGCTTCGTAGAGCTCCGCGTCCAGATCGGTCGCCGTCTCCAGCGTGTGCCGCCGGGTGACGGTGCGGAAGTCGTCGTGCCGGAGCTTGAGGGTCACCGTGCGCGCTACCAGCTGCTCCTCGCGGAGCTGGCCCGCCACCCGCGCAGTCAGCAAGGCGAGGATGGCCTCGAGCTCCTCGGGGTCCCGCAGATCCCGAGAGAGCGTGGTCTCCCGGCTCACCGAGCGGGGCAGGCGCTCGGCGTGGAGCGTGGTGCCGCCATGCCCGTGGGCCCGCCGCTTGAGCGCGCGGGCCTCGCCGCCGAGCAACCGCTCCAGGGCGTCCTCCGACATCGCCTGGACCTGGTACACGTCGGTCAGACCCAGCTCCGCCAGGCGCGTCGCGGTCTTCGGTCCGATGCCGGGCAGTGCCTTGAGGGGAAGTCCCGCGAGAAATCCCTCCTCCCATCCGGCGCGCACCTCCATGAGTCCCCGCGGCTTGGCGCAGTCGGACGCCATCTTGGCGACCATCCGGTTGGGTCCGATCCCGATGCTGCAATCGAGCCCGGCATCCCTCCGCACCTCATCGCGCAGGCGCTCGGCGACCGGCAGGAGGGAGACGGGATAGAGCCGTTCGGTGCCGCCGAAATCGAGGTAGGCCTCGTCCAACGACGCCATGACGACGGTCGGCGCGAAGCGCTGGAGCACGGACCGCACCGCGCGCGAGGCATCCCGGTAATGAGGAAAGGAGCCGCTGAAGAAGGTGGCCTGGGGACACAGGCGGACCGCCTGCCCGATCGGCATCCCCGCGTGAATGCCGAAGCGGCGCGCGGCGTAGGAGGCCGATTGGACGACCCCGCGGCTGTCGCGCCGGCCGCCCACGACGAGCAGCTCGACATCGCGAAGCTCGGGGTGCCGCTGGCGACATACCTCGACGAAGAACGCGTCGAGATCGACGTGGAGGATACGTGCCGCCATGGCTATCTTCGTCGAGTCCTCAATGACCGGAGACCGCGCCGATGATGAGCAAGACCATGCAGGACGCGTTCAACGAACAGATGAAGAACGAATTCTATTCGGCCTATCTGTACCTCTCAATGTCGGCGTATTGCGACTCGGTGAACCTGCCGGGGCTGTCGAGGTGGATGCGCTCCCAGGCCGCGGAAGAGGCGAAGCACGCGATGAAGATCTTCGATCACCTGCTCGATCGCGCCGGCCGAGTGGAGCTGCAGCAGATCGACCGGCCGGCCTCCACGTTCAACTCCGCGCGGGACGCCTTCGAGCAGGCCCATCGCCACGAGCAGCAGGTCACGGCCAGCATCAACAAGGTCTATGGTCTCGCGATGGACGAGCGCGACTTCGCCAGCCGGGTTTTCCTCGACTGGTTCGTCCAGGAGCAGGTGGAAGAGGAGAAGACCAGCGGGCTCCTCGCGGAGCAGCTCCGCATGGTCGGCGAGGATCGCCCGGGCCTGCTGATGCTCGACCGCGAGCTGGGGCAGAGCCGGAGGGGCGCCGCCGAAGCCCCCGCCGCCGAGACGTGACCGCGGTCGGGTTCCTCGGCCTGGGTGCCATTGGGGCACCGATGGCCGCCCACCTCGCCCGGCGAGGCCCGCTGGTCGTGTGGAACCGCACGGCCAGGCGAGCGGCGGAGTTCGCCACCCGCTTCGGCGCACGAGCCGCCGCGACGCCGCGCGAGGTCGCGGGTCAGGTCGAGGTCCTCATCACCTGCCTGCCGACCTCTCGCGAGGTCGAGGCCTTGCTGGACGGCCGGGACGGTCTGCTGGCCGGTCTCCGTTCCGGCACGCTCTTTCTCGACTGTACGTCGGGCGACCCCGCGACGTCGCGCCGGCTCGCCGCGCGCCTCGCGGAGCGTGGGGTCGCCTTCGCCGACGCGCCGGTGAGTGGTGGGACCAACGGCGCTGAGGCCGGCACGCTCACCATCATGGTCGGGGCGGACCCCGCGACCTTCGCGCGGGCGAGGCCCGTGCTCGACGCGTTCGGGAGCCGGATCGAGCATCTCGGCGACGTTGGAGCGGGCCACGCGATGAAGGCGGTGAACAAGGCGCTGCTCGCCGTCAACATCCTCGCGGTGGGAGAAGGGCTGGCCGCGCTGGCGAAGGCGGGGGTGTCGCCCAGGGTGGCGGTGGATGTGCTCAATCAGTCGAGCGGCCGCTCCTTCGTGAGCCAGTCCCTCGTGCCGGAGCGTGTGCTCACGGGTCATTGGCCAAGGACCTTCCGGCTGGCGCTCCTGGACAAGGACGTGGGGATCGCGCGCGAGCTGCTCCGCGATACCGGAGTGGAGGCGCCGGTGCTCGAGCTCACCGGCGAGATCTTCTCCCGCGCGCGGGCGGCACTCGGCGAGGAGGCCGACTACCTCGAGGCCATCCGCCTGGTCGAGGCACAGGCCGGAGTCGAGCTCCGGGGCTGACGAACCACTTGCCGCTGTCATTCCGCGTATCCACTTTCCGGGCCATGCCGCGACCCATCCTATGAGTGATTGGGGCTCGACCAACCGGGTGCCGGCCAGGGTCACCCTGGTCGAAGGGCTCGCCGTCGAAGGCGAGCTGCACCTGCTGACCAGGCCGGCCTATCCGCCCGGTCCCGAGACGCCGCTCGAGATGCTCAACCGATCCGACGCCTTCTTCGCGCTGACGCTCGGAGGCGGTGGGGTGGCGTTCATTCCCAAGTCGCAGGTGGTGGAGGTCTCCTGTCTCGAGGAGGTTCCGCTCTTCTCCGACCCCGATAGGGAGTCGGCGGCCAAGCATGTGGACCTCGAGGTCGTGCTCCCTGGCGGATCGGAGCATCGCGGGCAGGCGACGCTGGAGCTGCCGCCAAACCGCTCGCGCGCACTCGACTTCGTAAACGGCTCCGGGACCTTCTTCGCGCTCTGGAGTGGCGGCGTGACCCGCTACATCAACAAGTCCCACGTCCGTCTGATCCGTCCCCTCGACTGAGATCCTCCGTGGCCCGAATCGATCGTCTCATTCAACTCATGCACGAGCAGCGCGCCGAGGCACTGCAGCTCACGGTGGGCAAACCTGCCGCACTGGTGACCAGCGGCGCGGGCAAGGCGATCACGCGTGAGGCGCTCAACGATGGGCAGATCCTCGGACTAGTGAAGGAGATCGCGCCGGGCGAGGCGGCCGGCGCGCTGGCCGGCGGCGCCAAGGTGGCGTTCGGCTACCGCGCGCCGAGCGGCGAGGTACAGGTGGAGTTCCGGCCCGACGGCGATGGCGTCCTCGCGGTAGTGCGGCCCACCGCCGGCGCGGGAACCACCGCCACGTCCCGCGGCCCCGACCTGGCGGAAGCACGCGCAGCGATCGAGGAGCTCCTGGGCCGGTTGGTGAGCTCGGGGGCATCGGATCTCCACCTGCGCTCGGGCGAGCCGCCGCTGCTCCGCCTCCACGGAGAGCTCGTGCGGGAGGAGATGCCCCCGCTCTCCCCAGAGCGGCTGGAGACGATGCTGCTGAGTGTCATGACCGCTCGGGAGACCGTCGAGTTCCGCGACACCTCCGATACCGACTGGGCCTACGAGATCGCGGGCCTGGCCCGCTTCCGGTGCAACGCGGCTCGCGACCGCCACGGTCCGATAGGCGTGTTCCGGGTCATCCCAACGACGGTCCTGACAGCGGACGAGATGGGGTTGAGCCGCGAGATCCAGAACCTCTGCTACCTCACCAAGGGCCTCGTGGTCGTCACCGGACCGACCGGCTCGGGCAAGAGCACGACGCTCGCGGCGCTGGTGGACCTCATCAACCGCACCCGGACCGATCATATCATCACGATCGAGGATCCCATCGAGTTCGTGCACGCCAGCAAGAAGTGCCTGGTGACGCAGCGACAGGTCGGGCTGCATACCAGGTCCTTCAAGCAGGCGCTGCGTGCCGCCCTCCGGGAGGACCCGGACATCATTCTGGTCGGCGAGATGCGCGACCTGGAGACCATCTCGATCGCCATCGAGACCGCGGAGACGGGACACCTCGTGTTCGGGACGCTGCACACGACCACCGCCCCCTCGACCATCGACCGCATCATCGATCAGTTTCCGGCGGACCGGCAGTCGCAGGTGCGGGTGATGCTTTCGGAGTCGCTCCGCGGCGTGATCGCTCAGACGCTTTGCAAGAAGATCGGCGGGGGCCGGGTCGCGGCGCGCGAAGTGCTCCTCTCCATCCCGGCGGTGAGCAACCTGATCCGCGAGGGCAAGACGTTCCAGATCCCCTCGATCATGCAGACCAACCGGAGGACCGGCATGGTCACGCTGAACGACGCGCTGATGGAGCTGGTGGAGGCCAAGCTGGTGGAGCCGAAGGAGGCATACATGAAGTCGGTGGAGAAGGCCGGCTTCGCCGCGGCGCTCAAGGCGAAGCGGCACGATACGTCCTTTCTCGGGGAATGATGCTGGCTCCCGGCCCGGTACTGGTTCTCGTCAACCCGCAGGACATCGTCAACATCGCCTCCGCCGTCCGCATCGCGCGGAATTTCGGGATCGAGCGCATGCGGCTGGTCAATCCGGAGGTCTTCGATCCCTACCGCATCGAAGGCATCGCTCACAATTCGGCGGACTTCGTCGCGGCCATCGAGATCCTTCCGAGCCTGGAGGCCGCCGTCGCGGACTGCGTCTCCGTGGCGGTTCTCACGGCGCGCGCCCGCACCGCCAAGCGCCGGACCCTCCGGCCCCGCGCGGCGGCCGCGGAGCTCGTGGAGCAGGCGAGCCGGGGATCGGTCGCCATCGTGGCTGGCCGAGAGGACCGGGGACTCACCAACGCGGAGCTCGACCTGGGGCATCTGCTCGTCACCATTCCGACCGATCCGCGCAACTCGTCGCTCAATCTGGCCCAGGCCATCGCCATCATGGCCTATGAGACCTTTCTTGCCCGTGGCGGCGAGTCGCTGCCGCTCAAGCCGCACCGCAAGCAGGCCGAGCCGGCGACGGCGGGGCAGCTGGAAGAGCTCTTCGGCGATTGGCGCCGGGCGCTTTGGGCGATCGACTTCTTCAAGACCCGACGGTCCGACAGCGTCATGCGGTCCTTTCGGGAGATCGTGCATCGTGCGGACCTCGATGGCCGGGAATCGGCCTTGATGCGGGCGATGGGGATCGAGGTCGTGCGCTATCTCGGACGGGTCGGAGCTCCGCTGGCGGGAGTACCGCCCACGGAACCGGTGGACTGAGCATGAATCGATCGAACGCTTACTGGGCTGCCAATCGCTATCGGGACGAGTCCGTCGAACCGGCGCCCGAGGCTCCGCTCGAGGACCTTCCACCGGCCGTGGCCGCTCGCTTCCGGGCGGTGCGTGAAGGCCTCGCCGACCTCCCGGATGTGAGCGAGACCGTGCGCTTCATGGGCGCCACGTGGCGTTGGGCCTGGGAATACGGCATCGGCAGCCGGAAGATCTGCTGGGTGCACATCATCGGGAACTCGGTCTCGGTCACGTTTACCGTGAGCGGGACGGAGGAAGACCGGATGCGGAAGACCCCCCGGCTGGCCGCCGACATGGTCCGCGCGCTCGACGAGGCGCAGCGCACAGGACCGGTGAAGTGGTGCTGGCTGGAGCTCGCCGACAAGCGCGGGGTGGAGGTCTTTCTCCGCTTCGCGGCGCGGAAGGCCGAGTGGCTCACGGAGCATCCGGCCAGGCATCGTGCGCCGCGCCTCGGCCCCAAGCGAAATTCCAAGCCGCCGGGCGGGGAACAAGGGGAGTGATTCAGTCGGAAATGGGTGCAAAGTACGACCTTGGTCGGGTTGTGTACTTGGCTGTCCTCACTATACTTCGGCGCGCGCTGGACCCGGCGGTGGCCCGCGTCGGGTAGAATCAAGTGAATTTCCTCACGAGCCGCTCGCGCGACACTCTCAGCGTGGGATCCTAGATGCGTACGTTGGCACTCGTGCTCGGTGGTGTCGGAGCCGGCGGGCTGGCGGCACTCCTGGCGCTCGCCGATCCACCTCCCCAGGCTCAGCAGGCGGCCGCGCCCCCGGATTCGATCGTCGCTCCCGTCATCAGTGACACCGGTGCGCTCAAGGGCCCTCGGCAACCGGTCTTCTTTCGCCACGACATCCACGCCGGCCAGTTCAAGATCCAGTGTCAATACTGCCACTATTCGGTGGCGGTCTCGCCGGAGCCCGGCATTCCATCGATGCAGACCTGCATGGGCTGCCATCTCGTCGTGAGTGGCAGCGACAGCGCCAGTAAGACCGAGATCGCCAAGGTCCGGAAGGCCTGGAACGAGAAGAAGCCGGTCGAATGGGTGCGGATTCACTTCATTCCCCGGCACGCGCACTTCCCGCACCAGCGGCACATCAAGGCGCTGGGGCCGAACGCCTGCGCAACGTGCCACGGCGACGTGGCCCGGATGCCCCAGGTCTTCAAGGTCAACGAAGTGGACAAGATGGGCTTCTGCATCACGTGCCACGTGGAGCGAAACGTGTCGCGGGACTGCACCGTGTGCCATTACTGAACGCGCCCGGCGCGCGTTCATCCTGAGCTCGGCGCAGGTTCGGCTGCGTTCAGGATGACGAACCAAGGATTCGTCATGCCCGAAGAGCGTTCGTCTTCCACCATCGACCGTCGCCGCTTCCTCACGGTGCTCGGCACCGGCACCGCGAGCGGCGCGCTCGCGCTGAGCGGCTGCTCCACCGACCACGTCGAGAAGCTCGTGCCCTACCTGGTTCAGTCGGAGAACCAGGTGCCGGGCCTCGCGACCTGGTACGCGAGCACCTGTACCGAGTGTTCGACGGGCTGCGGGCTTCACGTGCGCACCCGGGAGGGGCGCGCCGTCAAGCTGGAGGGCAACCCCGAGCACCCGGTCAACCAGGGCAAGCTCTGCTCCCGTGGCCAGGCCGCGCTCCAGGGGCTCTACAACCCCGGTCGGATCAAGGGGCCTATGGCGCGTGCGGCGGACGGCAGCTTCCAGGAGATCACCTGGGATGACGCGATCGCACGCCTGGCGGCGAAGCTGGGCGAAGCGGGATCGCGCGTCGCGGTCATCTCGGGCGCGGGCGCCGGAACGTTCGCCGATCTGCTGGCCGAGTGGACGTCGGCGCTGGGTGGTCGCCTGGTTCGTCACGAAGCGTTCGACCAGGAGCCCCAGCGAGCCGCGAATCGCCAGGCGTTCGGGGTGGACCAGGTGCCCGCGTACGACTTCGAGCGCGCCCGCTACATCGTGTCCTTCGGCGCGGATTTCCTGGAGACCTGGGGCGCCTCGATCGAGAACGCGCGCGGGTTCGCCCGGTCGCACGGGTTCGATGGGAAGGACTCCGCCAAGTTCGTCTATGCCGGGCCCCGGATGGACCTGACGGGTCTGAATGCCGACCAGTGGCTGGCGACCAAGCCGGGTACCGAGGCCGCCCTCGCGCTGGCGATGGCGAACGTACTCGTGGCCGAGCGGGGCGGGCCCGCGGGGCTCGCCTCCGCAGTCGCGGCCTTCACGCCCGCCATGGCCGCGCAGGAAACCGGCGTCCCGGCCGAGACGATCGAGCGGATCGCTCGGGAGTTCGCGGCTGCAAGGCCGAGCCTCGCGGTGGCCGGCGGTGTCGCTTCGCAGCACGCCGGTGCGACCGAGCTGTGTATTGCGGTCAACATTCTGAACTTCGTGGCGGGCAACGTCGGGGAGACGGTTCGCTTCGGTGCCGGTCTGGCCGCCGCCGACGGATATGCGGCGCTCGCGGGACTCGACTAAGGCGATGGGTGCGGGCGAGATCGCGCTGGCTCTCGTGCACGACGCCAACCCAGCCTACACGCTCCCACGCGCCACCGGCTTCACCGATGCCTTCCGGAAGGTCGGCTACAAGGTCTCGACCGCGCTCCACCTGGACGAGACGGCGGCCCTCTGCGACCTGTTGCTGCCTCAGCATCATGCGCTCGAGCGATGGGACGACCTTCGTCCCCGGGCAGGCGTGCACGGTCTCATGCAGCCGGTGATGGAGCCGGTCTTCAACACCCTTCCGGCGGGCGACATCCTGCTCCGGGTGGCCAAGAAAGCCGGCGGGGCGCTGGCGCGCTTCGACGCGCCCTCCTACGAGGCGCACCTCAAGACCCGCTGGCAGTCCCTCGCGGGCGAGCTGGGCGAAAGGGACTTCAACGCCTTCTGGCACGGCGCTCTGCAGCGCGGCGGCGTCTTCCGCGAGTCGCCACCCGCGGCTTCCGTGTCGCTCACCCTGAACGAGGGGTCGGCGTCGTACACCAAGCCGGCCTTCGAGGGTGAAGGCGACTTCGTCTTCGTGACCTACCCGAACGGCATGCTGTACGACGGTCGCGGAACCAACAAGCCGTGGCTCCTGGAGAATGGCGATCCGGTCACCAAGATCACCTGGCATTCGTGGGTCGAGGTCGGTCTCGGGACCGCCCGGAAACTCGACGTGCGGAACGGCGAGATCCTGGAGCTGAGCACTACCCACGGGACCATCTCGGCACCGGTCTACGTCTACCCCGGAATCCGGGATGACGTGATCGCCATGCCCCTCGGGTTCGGGCATACCGAGTACGGAACCTTCGCCAAAGGCCGGGGCGCGAACGCCCTCGACCTGTTGGGTCCCCAGGGGGGCGAGTTCGTCCACTACCTCTCGACCAGGGTGCGCGTCCGGAAGACGCGGGACTACAGGAAGCTCGCCAGCATCGAGGGCGTGCCCCGCCAGCTCGGCCGCGGGATCGCCGAGGCGATGCCGCTGGCGGCGGCGCAGAAGGGTCTGACGGTCGAGCAGGCCTACCTCGAGGAAGGTCACGGCAAGCACGAGATCAACCCCGAGCATGAGCTGGAGGCGCTTCACGGCTGGGCCGAGGAGCAGCACCAGGCGACGCAGTACGGCGACTATGCGAAGGAGCATCCGCAGTGGGGGATGGCCATCGACCTCGCCAAGTGCACCGGGTGCCATGCGTGCGTCACGGCCTGCTACGCGGAGAACAACATCCCGACGGTGGGCGAAGAGGAGATCCTTCGCGGCCGCGAGATGACCTGGATCCGGATCGAGCGGTATTGGGAGGGCGGGGAAGAGCCCGGCGAGCCGGTGTCGGCCCGAGTGATCCCGATGCTGTGCCAGCACTGCGGCAACGCGCCGTGCGAGCCGGTCTGCCCGGTGTATGCCGCGTACCACACCGCCGACGGCTTGAACGGCCAGGTCTACAACCGCTGCGTCGGCACCCGCTACTGCGCCAACAACTGCCCGTACAAGGTGCGGTACTTCAACTGGTACAAGTACAACCTGAAGGCGTGGCCCGAGCCGCTCCACCTGCAGCTCAATCCCGACGTGACGGTGCGGGCGAGCGGCGTGATGGAGAAGTGCACCTTCTGCGTCCAGCGGATCCGGGGCGCGCAGAATCAGGCGCGGGTGGAGGACGTCCGCTTCAGGACGGCGAGTTCACCACCGCCTGCGCCCAGGCGTGCCCCTCCGACTGCATCGTGTTCGGCAACGTGCGCGACCCCGGCAGCCGGGTCGCCAAGCTGCGGCAGGATCATCGGGGCTATCACGTCCTGGAAGACATCAACGTGCGGCCGGCGATCACGTACCTCGCCAAGGTCCTGCACTCGACGGAGGCGTAACCGATGGCCGTCGTGGCACCCCCGCACCCCCCCGCCGAGCACGGCGGGTTCGTGATCACCCAGACCCACGCCGACGTCACCCGCGACGTCGTCGCGACGCTCGCCAAGCCGTCGCGCGGCTACGTGCTGCTGCTCCTGTCGGCGACGACGGTGTTCCTGATCGGCCTGCTGTCCTTCCTCATTCTGGTGAAGGACGGTCTGGGGCACGCCGGCTATCAGCCGCCGGTCTTCTGGAGCGTCTACATCACGACGTTCGTGTTCTGGGTCGGCATCGGGCACGCCGGAACGCTGATCTCGGCGATCCTGTTCCTGTTCCGCTCGCCCTGGCGGACGGCGGTCTACCGCTCCACCGAGGTCATGACGGTCTTCGCGGTCATGACCGCGGCGCTCTTCCCGATCATTCACATCGGGCGGCAGTGGATCTTCTACTGGCTGCTGCCCTATCCCAACCAGCGGTTCCTCTGGCCCAACTTCAAGTCGCCGCTGATCTGGGACGTGTTCGCGATCTCGACCTACTTCACCGTCTCGGCGACGTTCCTGGTCTTCGGGCTCATTCCCGACCTCGCGGCCATCCGGGACAAGACCACCGGCTGGCGGAAGACGATCTACTCGCTCGCCTCGCTGGGCTGGACCGGCACCGACAACCAGTGGCGGCACTACTCCAGGGCGTACCTCTACCTGGCGGCGCTGGCGACCCCGCTGGTGCTCTCGGTGCACTCGGTGGTGTCGTGGGACTTCGCCGTCGTCCATCGTGCCCGGCTGGCACGGGACGATCTTCGCGCCCTACTTCGTCGCCGGCGCCATCTACTCCGGCATCGGCATGGTGCTCACGCTGATCATCCCGCTCCGGCGCGCGCTGCACGTGGAGCACATGATCACCCCGGAGTACCACTTCGACAATCTCGCGAAGCTGACGCTGCTGACCGGCTCGATCCTGTTCTACGCCTACGGGATGGAGTACTTCGTCGCCTGGTACAGCGGCAACATCTTCGAGCAGACCACGTTCTACCGCCGGGCCTTCGGATCGTACTGGTGGGCCGGGTGGACGATGATCATCTGCAACGCCTTCGTGTCGCAGCTGCTGTGGTTCCGGAAGATACGGACCAACCTGACCGCGCTCTTCATCATCTCGATCTTCATCAACATCGGGATGTGGTTCGAGCGTTTCGTCATCATCGTCTCGTCGCTGAGCAACGACTACATCCCCTGGGCCTGGGACCAGCTCAACCCCACCTGGGCCGACTGGGGCATCCTGGCCGGGTCGTTCGGCTGGTTCGCGATGTGGTTCATGCTGTTCGCCAAGAATTTCCCGATCGTCGCGATCCAGGAGATCAAGGAGATGATCCCGATGCCGCGGAAGCGGGGAGGGCACCACTGATGCCACTCCTGCCGCGGAGCAAGAAGGTGCCCGGACTCCTGGCGTCGTTCGCGCATGTGGATGCCGCCGCCGATGCCATCCGGGCGTTGCGGGCGCGGGGTCACAAGAACATGACCGTCTACAGCGCCGCGCCCAACCACGAGATCGAGGAGGCGCTGGAGCAGCGCGTCAGCCCGGTGCGGCTCATCACGCTGATCGGCGGTCTCACCGGATGCGCCGCGGGCTTCGGGATGACCATCTGGATGTCGCACGACTGGCCGGTGGTGGTGGGCGGGAAGCCGATCGGCTCGATCCCGCCCTACGTCGTGATCGCGTTCGAGCTCACGATTCTGCTCGGCGCCCTCAGCACCGTCGCCGCCGTGGCGCTGTTCTCCATCCTCATGGGGAAGCGCGGGGTGGCCTACGATCCCCGGTTCAGCGACGATCAGATCGGCATCTTCGTCCCCGCCTCGGGCGACCAGGCGGGGAACGTCGAGCAGATGCTGCGCACGGCCGGGGCGGTGGAGGTGCGACGTGAAGCGGCGTAGCCCCTCGCTCCGCTCGGGGTGGTGGTGGACGGCCCTCGCCGGGCTCGTCATGTCCACGACCAGCTGCGACGTGTACTACCACCGGATCCCGTCGCCTGACGATCTGTGGTACATCATCCCCTGGTTCGATCACATGATTACGGCCCGCTACATCCGGCCGTACCAGACCGACTCCGTACCGCGCTACACCATCGACGGCACGGTGCCGGTCACCGGCGGCGAGCCCGACTGGTCGGCCGAATGGACCAAGGGCGTCGTCACGACGGCCAACTCGATGCGGAACCCCTTCGCCCCGGATGGTAGTGGAGAGCCGCACCCGCCGGGGCCGGAAGTCGCCGTGATCTCCCGGGACATCGACGCCGCGGGGGACACGCTCTACCAGAACTACTGCGCCGTGTGCCACGGCGGCGCCGGAGACGCGAAGGGGCCCGTGTCGAGCCGCATCGCCGCCCCGTCGCTCCTGACCAGCCGGGCCCGCGCCTATAGCGACGGGTACATCTACAGCATCATTCGCTACGGCCGGGGCGTCATGCCCCGCTATGGCGACAAGGTCTACGCCCCGGCCGACCGCTGGGCGATCGTCAATCACGTGCGCAAGCTGCAGGCGCAGGCTCCTGCTCCGCAGGAGCCCGCCGGCGCCGCGGCGCCGATCGCGCCCGGTCCGTCCGCGACCGGCTCTACCGGAGGGCGGCCTCGATGAATCCGCGCACCGTGCACTCGCGCCTCGTCGAGCGGGCACTGTCGGGCAAGTATGACCTGTTTCTCGGCGTCGGCGGCGGACTCGCCATCCTCGGGCTGATCCTCTTCATCGGCGCGCTCGGCGGCGAAGACGCGGAGCGCGCCTGGCAGTTCTTCCACGTCAACTGGCTCTACTTCACCGGCCTCGCGGGCGGCAGCGTGGCGTTCGCGGCGGTGCAGAAGATCACCAACGCCAAATGGTCGGGGCTCATCATCCGCTTCGCCGAGGCGTCGGTGGCGTTCCTGCCGGTCTCGCTGCTGGGGTTCGTTCTGATCTTCACGCTGGGGTACCATGCCGTCTACGGGCACATGGAGCATGCGCTCCCCTCGCTGCTCCATTCCAAGGCCGTCTGGCTATCCCGGGAGTTCATGTCGGCCCGTCTGGCAATCGGGCTCCTGGTGCTCTACTGGGTCGGCTGGAGACTGATTCGCGCCGACCTGATCCCCGACATGTATGTGACCCGGGGCGTCGCGGGTCCGGGGCGTCGGTCGCTCTACGAGCGGTGGACCCGGGGCTACGACAATCCGGCAGTCGCCGCCGAAAACGACCGGCGGATCTACCGTCTCGCCCCGACCTACGCCGTGCTCTTCGCCATCGTCTTCAGCCTGGTGGCCTTCGACGGGATCATGGCGCTTCAGCCGCACTGGTTCTCCAACCTGCTGGGCGGCTGGTTCTTCATGGGCAGCTTCCTCGGCGCGCACATGCTGCTCGCCCTCATGATGATCTACGGGGCCAAGCATCTCGGCATCGACGATCTGGTGTCGCCCAAGCAGCGCCACGACCTCGGCAAGCTCTGCTTCGGCTTTACGGTGTTCTGGACCTATCTCATGTGGGCGCAGTTCCTGGTGATCTGGTACGGAAACCTGCCGGAAGAGACCGGGTTCGTGTTCAGCCGGCTGTGGGGCGAGTGGATGCCGATCGGCCGAGCGGTGTTCCTGGGCATGTTCATCATCCCGTTCTTCGGCCTCCTGGGGGTGGCGCCCAAGAAGACCCGGTTCACCCTTGGATTTTTTGCGACGATCAGTCTCGTGGCGCTGTGGCTGGAGCGCTACCTCCTCGTCATGCCCTCCGTGAGCGCCGAATCGGGTCCCTCGTTCGGGCTCTACTCTGGCCTGGGCCCGACCTGTCTCTTCCTGGGGCTCTACCTCCTGACCTACGCCCTCTTCGCTCGGACGTTCCCGATGGTCTCGCCCCGTCTCGCGGAGATCACGCTCGACCGCGAGCGCGGGCATGCGATCGTCGAGGCCGAGTTCCTGCACGAGGAGAGCTCGCAGGATTACGTGAAGCCGGAGCTCGTGGAGCGGCGGGAGAAGCCGAGAGGGTGAAAGGCGTGAAGGGTGAAGGGTGAAAAGTGAAGGGGGGCTCCGAGTCGAGAGCCCCCCTTCACTTTTCACCCTTCACGCAGCTTCCTATTTGCTCCTCAACTCCGCGTTCAGCCGCCGGATCATCGCCCGCAGGCTGTCGGAGGGCAGGGCACCGGTAATGGCGAGCATCCGGTCGCCCCCTAGCGAAATCGCCATGGCGTGGTCGCCTCCGCTGATCTGGCTCGCGCCGTCGGCGGTGATCACCGAGTCGAGATCCGCCATCGACCGCCGCGCCAACATCTGCGACACGTCGGAAGCGGGTCCTTCGATGGTCTGGATCACCTCGCCAGACGAGAGCTGCTGGGCGACGACCATGACCGAGCGCTTCCCCTGATCGCCGGACTGCACCTGAACCTTGAGCACCGGCAGGCCGTCGATGTGGGGGAGTCGCTCGCCGGCCTCCGCCCGAGCGCCGTCCCAGGAGACCGTGCGCCACATTCCGTCGAACTCGCGCCCGGTGCGGGCCGGCGAGCTGTCGAGCCGGCTGAGCTCGACTGCCGGTGCCGGATCGAGCAGCGCGAGCATCGCCGCGCGAATCGAGTCCTTCAGCGCCTTCTGGTTGGCGGCAGCGCGGGCAACCGCAACAGCGGGGTTCGGAGCAGCGGGCTTCGGCTTCGCCGGCTTGGCCGCTGCCGGTGCAGGCTTAACGGACTCGGCTGTGACTTCGGACGTGGCGACAATCGCCGGGGCCGAAGGCGGGGCCGCTGGAGAGGACGCCGGCGCCACCTTCACCGCGGTTCCGGGAACCGAGAACGAGCTGGCCATCCACCCGAAGCCCACCGCGGCGACGAGGCTCGCGGCCCAGGCGCCCGCGCGGAGGCGGCGGCGCCGCTGAGAGGCTTCATCCGCCGCCCGGCGGCGAATACTCTCGAACGCCGGCGGCACCCGCCGGGGAGGGGCAAGGCGCGCCAACAGGGCGGTGGTCCGGTCGCGGAGCGCCGCGATCTGGTCGCGCTGGGCTTGGCAGGCGTAGCAGTCGGCGAGATGGCTCTCGATCTCGACGCACTGCGTGCGACTCAGGCCCTGGTCCAGATAGGCGTGAAGCTCGTCCTCAGGAATGTGACGCATGGTTCCTTGTCTGTGTCTGCTGCCGATCGTGTGCTTCGATCAGCCGCCGCCGAGCGCGTGCCAGGGTAGTGCCCACGGCTCCGACCGCCAGGCCCGTCTGCGCGGCGATCTCAGGGTAACTCAGTCCGGCATCCCAGAGGAGCAGAATCTCGCGGTCGCGCGCAGTCAGCGTGTTGAGCGCTTCCTGGACCGATGCCATCTGCTCGTCGTGCTCCACCGAATCATCGGCGGATGGCGCCACCGCGGGCTGCGCGATCGGATCGCCCTTGAGAAGCGTGAGGTGGCGCTTCCGTCGCACGGCCGCCCTGGCTTCGTCCCTGGCCAGATTCGCGGCGACTGCAAACACCCACGCTCTGGGCTTCTCCGGCCGATGCGCCAAGGCCCGAACGAAGACCTCCTGCGCCAGATCCTCGGCCCGCTCAGCGTCCCAGACCTTGCGATACAGAAAGCGGACGACAGCCGTGTAAGTGCTCTGGTACAGCTTCTCGAGCTCGTCGCTCACGAATCCTCCCCGGAGGTCCTACCGTCGCGATCCTTCACCTAGGGATCGTCGGATCGTTCATGAGGACGGCCAAACCCCGTAGTATTGCACACTTGGGGCCATCAGGCCGGCGTGGGCGCCCGCCGTCTGCCCGGCGCGAACACACAGCCGGGATGCAACCCCTTGTTCTTCGGTGGCCATTCGGAGCAGAGGTCCGGTTTGGCCGGTCGGCCGTCGGAGCGGCGGCGGCCGTGAAGCGTGCAGGCGATCCCGTCGTCGTCCAGATACCCACAGGCCGAGATCATCTCCACCTCGAGCGAGAAGTCGCCCGGACGCTCGATCTTACACAGATACGGGGATCTACGCGAGCGGACCAGCGCTTCCAACTCCTGCTCCTCGCGAGTGCACATGATCTCGACCTGCAGATCCCGGCAGCAGGCGGCCCCTCGCGTATTGTCCGCTGTCCGGCATGGCGCCGTCGCACAGGGGTTCTCCGACACCAGCACCGGCAAAGACCTGGCTGGTCTCGAGGTTCCATTCTCGAACGGGAGGTTTCGCCTGACTGCCCGGCGATTCTCCACGATCCGGAACCGGCTGCCACCCAGGCGCCGTGGCTGGTTGGCTCGCGTCGGGGCCCGGGGCAGGCGTCCCCGAAAGCCGTACAGCTGGCACCTGGCCCCGTTCCCTTCCCGCTGGAAAAAGCGACACCCCACGTGAAGGACGGCCTCCACGTAGAGATCGCCCTCCCCCTCCCAGAGCCGGCCGAACGTGATGTTCTGGGTATGGCCGAGCAGCCAGGTGGACTCGTGATCCAGCGAGTCCACCCCTTCCTCGAGGGAGCCGACCCGGAGTGTGACCGGCAGTGCCCGGCACTGAGGCCCCATGGCTTTGCAGGGAGGAGGATTCTTCATCGTGTTGCGCAAGCTAACCGGCTTTGTATATCTTTGTGAACTCGTTCACAAAGTCCATTCTTGTTTCGGAGGCAGAGCGGCGATGCGCGTGACTTCAATGGCGATGGGGTTGGCGGTTCTCTTGGCAGCCTGTGGCGGCGGCGAGAAGAAAGCGGAGAACCAACAGCAGTCCACCGGAGCGCCCGAGCAGGCGCCTGCGGCTGCGCCTGCCGCCGCGCCCGGAGCAACCCACGATGTCAACATGGTGCTGGAGGGCAGCACCTACAAGTACGTGCCGGACAATATCACCATCAAGGCCGGCGACGCGATCCGGTTTCACAATGTGAGCGGCGGGCCGCACAACGTGTCCTTCTGGGCCGACAGCATTCCGGCGGGCGCGCCTGAGGCGCTCAAGGCCGGCATGCCCGACCAGATGGCTCCGCTCGAGGGCCAGCTGCTGACGGAGCCGAACGGCATCTACACGGTCACCTTCGCGGGCGCTCCGACCGGGGAATACAAGTTCTATTGCCTGCCGCACCTCGCCCTGGGAATGAAGGGCAAGGTCACGGTTCAGTAAGTCCTCCTGCGAGGCGGGAAATTACGAAGCCCTCCGGCCAGGCCGGAGGGCTTCGTTGCGTCTGGCGGCTCCCCTCAGCTGGCCCGCGGTGTCACCAGCGACTGCTCCCGCGCCCGCCCGAACGGCGCTCGCAGCGGTACGGTGCTGCGCCGAGTTCCGAGTGCCCACGCAACCGCAATCCCGACGCCGACCCCGGCTGCGGCATCCACCGCGTAGTGCATCTGACAATAGACCACTCCCGCGGTGAGCAGGAGGGTGGGAACGATCAGGAACAGCCCCAGCCGGCGCGAGCCGCGGTAGGATGCCAGCGCCGCCGCGACGGTGGCCGCTACGTGTGAGCTGGGGAATGCGGCTCCATACGAGCTGCCGCTCGCCAGCGTGGCGTACACGAGTCGGGCAGGGAGGTTGTCGGTGAACCATGCCGGTGGCCGGGGGAATTGGTAGTAAGGGCCAGCCACCGGAAAGAAGATGAAGACGAGATAGCAGAGGACGAAGACCGTCATCACGACCAGGACGAAGTGACGGACCGCCTCCGTGTCCTTGCGCGACACGAAGTACAGCGCTGGGAGCAGGATGATGAAGTAGTAAGAGAAGTACGCGGCGTGGAGGACCGTAGACCAGAAGCTGCTCGGCGCGCTCTGCCACCACGTCACGCTCGCTTGGGTCCCGAAGAGGGCCAACTCCCACCGCTGCACCAGCGCGTCGTGTATCTCCCGCGCCCCGACTCCGTTCAAGATGTCCAGCTCCCCATAGAGCCCGGCGAGGAGGATCAGCGGGTAGATCTCCCTGAACGCGCGGCCGACCTTACCCAGGCCCGGTCGGGTGAGCAGGATGAGAAGCACCGCGAACAGGCTGTGTGCGACGAGCAGCCACCAGCACCCAGGCTGAGCGGGCGCGCGGATCGCGGCCACGACGGAGACGATCCCCAGGTATCCGAGCAGCAGGTAATCCACCGGGCGCAATGGCTCGGGCCGCGTGGGACTCGTCAGAGCCATCCCGCGCTCCGGTACCAGCGATAGGTGTCGGCGAGCCCGCTCGTCAGGTCATGCGCGGCACGCCATCCGGTGTCGCGCGACAGTGGCGCGGGATCGCCGGTCCACGCCGCCTGGAAGAACTCGTGAGCCTTGTCGGTCGTGAGGATCGTCGCGTGACCGGTCAGGTGGGCGCCGGTCTCCGTCAGCGCGAGGAGCGCTCGCCCGACCGGCTTCGGCACGCCGACGATGGCGACCCGCCGCCCCATGGCGCCGGCGACGGCGCGGACGAGTTCGGCGCTGGTGACAACTTCGGGATGGCAGGGATAGTACGTCCGGCCGATCGTCGCGTCGGAGGTCCCCGCCGCGACGAGCGCCTCGGCCAGATCGGCGCCGTGGACGGCTGAGAGCTCCTGGCTGCCGTCGCCGAATACCGGGGCGACCCCCCATCGCGCGATCCGAAAGACCTTGAGCACTTCCTGGTCCCTGGGGCCGTAGACCGTGGGCGGCCGCATGATGGTCCAGGGGAGCGCGCTCGCGGTCACCACCTGCTCCGCAGCGAGCTTGCTTCTTCCGTACGCGGTGACCGGCCTCGGGGGCTCGCTTCCCACCAGCGGCTTGCCCGGACTCGACGGCCCCGCCGCGGCCATGGACGAGACCAGGATCAGGCGGGGTCGCCCGGCCCGCGTGCTCGCCTCCAGCACGTTCGCCGTCCCGTCCCGGTTGGCGCGAAGGAACTCCGCTTCGTTGCGCGCGGCGACTACCCCCGCCACGTGGAAGACGACGTCCTGCCCCTCAGTGGCGCGCATCAGCGCACCGGCATCGTGAAGGTCGCCCATCACCACCTGCATCCCTTGCGCCCGCAGCGACTCGGCCTTGGCGGCCGAACGGGCGAGCACGGTCACCTCATTACCGCCTCGCCGGAGCGTCTCGGCCAGATGACTCCCGACGAACCCCGTAGCCCCGGTGACCAGCGCCCTCATATCGCCCGATCGTACAGGCGATATGTCTTGTAGACCTTGAAGGTCATCTTTTCGAGGCCGGCGTTCATCGCGGGGTTGTCCTCCAGGATCCAGCCCGCCTCGCCCCAGTAGATGCCGCGCTCACCCGATTTCGTCCAGATCCAGTGGTACAGCATGGCGTCTACGCCCTTGCCCCGATACTCCGGCGTGATCCCCAGCAGCAGGATGCGGGCCCGCCGGATCTTCCGACGCTTCAGGGCCCAAAGGACCTTCAGGATGACCGGGAAGATCCGACCCGAGCGGTTGCCGCGGAACACGGTGTTCAGGTCGGGCAGCGTCGAGGCCGAACCCGATCATCCGGCCATCCTTCTCCGCGATCGGGACCAGCTCGGGGATCACGACCGGCCGGAACTGCTCGGCCAGGTGGTCGATCTCGTGGTCGGTCATGGGGACGAAGCCCCAGTTCTTCTCCCAGGCCAGGTTGTACATGGCCTTGATCCGCTCGACCTCGCCGTCGAAGTCCTTGAGGTTGAGGGGACGGATGGTGATGCCCATGCGCTGGCGGATCAGCTCGGTTCCGCGGGCGAGCCGCTCGGGGACCGGAACGTACTGCTCTCGCTGCCACCCTCGTACACCAGAAGGTCCTTCGCCTTGGTGAACCCGGCGCGCTCCATCAGGCGGACATAGTAGCGAGGGTTGTGCGGCATCATGAGCGTCGGCGGCGTCTCGAACCCGTCCACCAGCACGCCGCACTCATCGTTGACCGAGAACGAGGCGGGGCCGCGGAGGATGTCGTGTCCCCGCTGCCGGCACCAGTCGGCGGCCGCGGCGAGCAGCGCGTCTGCTACGGCCTGGTCGTCGATCGACTCGAAGAAGCCGAAGAATCCGACCCGATCCTCGTGGACCTCGTTGTGCAAGTCGGTTGCTGATGGCCGCGATGCGCCCGACGACCTCGTCGCCGCGCTCGGCCAGGAAGTATTCCGCCTCGGCGTGCTCGAAGAAGGGGTTCTTGCTGCGGGAGAGCAGGGTCTCCACGTCCCGACGCAACGGCGGGACCCAGAGAGGGTCCCGCGCGTGGAGCCGATAGGGAAGATCGATGAAGCGCTTGAGGTCCGGTCGGTCACGCGCCGCGCGGACGCGCAGCGGAAGGGTCAGATGACCCCCAGGTCCTTGCCGATGCGGGCGAACTGTTCCAGCGCGAAGTCGATCTGCTCGAACGTGTGGGTCGCCATGAGGCTGGTGCGCAGCCGGCACTGCGTCGGCGGCACGGCCGGCGGTGCCACCGGATTGGTGAAGACTCCGGCGTCGAACAGCCGGCGCCACATGAGGAAGGTCTTCTCCAGCGGTCCGATCAGCACCGGAACGATCGGCGTCTTGGTCGGGCCGATGTCGAAGCCGATCTGGCGGAAGCCCTCGTGCAGCCGCCGCGTGTTGGACCAGAGGCGCTCGCGGCGCTCCGGCTCGTCCTGTAGCACCTGCAGCGCGGCGAGCACGCCGGCCGTGTTGGCGGGCGGAAGCGACGCGGTAAAGATCAGGGGCCGGCTGTGGTGCTTGAGATAGTGGATCACGCTCTCGGTCGCGGCTACGAAGCCGCCGATCGACGCGAGGGACTTGGAAAAGGTTCCCGCGATAATGTCGACGTCGTCGATCACCCCGAAGTGGGCCGCGGTACCGTCACCGTTGGACCCCAGGACCCCGAGGGCGTGAGCGTCATCCAACGCCAGCGCCGCGCCGTACTTCCGCGCGACCCGGATGAGTCCGGGCACGTCGGCGATGTTGCCTTCCATCGAGTACACGCCGTCCACCACGATCATGGAGCCGCGTCCGGTGCCGTTCCGCTCCATCCGGCGCTCGAGATTCGCCAGGTCCCCGTGGTTGAAGCGCTCGGTCTCCGCGTACGAGAGCTTGGCGCCATCCACGATCGACGCGTGATCCAGCTTGTCGAGGTAGACGGTCTCCCCCCGGCCGACCAGACCGGAGATCAGTCCGAGGTTGGCCGAGTAGCCCGTCGAAAAGACGAGGCAGGCTTCCTTGCCCAGGAATTCGGCCAGCGCCGCCTCGAGCTGCTCATGGAGGTCGAGGGTGCCATTCAGGAACCGGCTGCCGGTGCAACCCGACCCGTACCGCGACAGCGCACGGCTCGCGGCTTCGAGGACCTTGGGATGATGGGTCAGGCCGAGATAGTTGTTCGAGCCCAGCATGATCCGCTTCTGGCCGTCAATGACGACCACCGTATCCTCGGACTCCGAGATCGGATTGAAGTAGGGATATAGACCGGCCGCCTGGATCTCGCGTGCCTTGGTGAATTGGCGGCACTTCTCGAAGAGGGCTACTGACTGAAGCTCTTGAGTATCCACGGGCCCTCGGAGCTGGAAAGAAGTCAGGGCGTACTCCACATCGCTATGTGGCTGAACGATTTAAACTAGTAACCCACCCCCAGTGACACAAGTTGCAGGGCGGGACAGTGCGGCTTTCGCCGCCCGCAAGGGCCGCGCCGTGCCGGACCATCGCGGAGGGGACCGCGGCGCATCGAACGGGAACTGGTTGCGGGCGACTGTGTTCCGGATTCGTAACAGTCCGCACGCGCCCGCTCTCCGCGTATCGTTCCTGTCCCTTTTTCGGAACGCGCCGCTCACGGTGCGTCCCAATTTTCGCTTGACTTGGTTCTCGGAAGGCCAGAGCTTTCCGGCAGCACGATCGCAGGCTCCAGGAGCTCGCCATGTCGCTCGCCGATGAATTCTCCCGCCGCCGGTTTCTTCGCGCTGCCGCGCTCGCCTCAGCCGGATTGCTCGGCTCCGGGGCTCTGTCCAGCAGTGAGCGCCTGCTCGCGGCGACGGCGACGGCGGGAGATCCCGGCGATCCCGAGGTTCCCAACGAAGAAGTCGCCCGCATCCTGAAAAAGCTGTTTGGCGATCGGCCGATCCGCCGGGGCCGGGTGCAGCTCGACATGCCGGCCGCTGCCGAGGACGGTCGCGTGGTGCCCGTCATCATCGAGAGTGACCTGCCGATGACCGCCGAGAGCTACGTGAAGGCGATTCACCTGATCGTGGACTTCAATCCCGACGCCCACCTTGCGGCCTACTACCTGACCCCCGCGATGGGCAGCATCTCGCTCTCCACGAGGATCAAGATGAAGCGAACCACCTGGGTCCGGGCGATCGCGGAGACGAGCAGGGGTGAGGTCTGGGCCGATTACGCCCGGGTGCAGGTCACGCTGAACGGATGCGGCTGATGGGCAACGGGATCGGCGACGCCCGCATTCGGGTTCCGGATCGTATCGCCAAGGGCGAGGTGATCGTGGTGAATGCCATCATCACCCACCCCATGGACACTGGGTTCTTCCGGACCGCGGAGGGCCAGCCGATCCCGGCCTACTTCATCAAGGACGTGGTCGTCACGTACGGCGAGCAGGAGGTTGCGCGGTTCGAGTGGACCTCCGGTGTCAGCCGGGACCCCATCATCAGCTTCACCCTCAAGGCGGATCGCGAAGCCACATTGTCCATGGTCTGGACCGACAACAAGGGCGGAGTGTTCAAGCAGTCCGCCAACATTTCGTTCGCCTCCGCCTGATCCCGATCCTCCTTCCGCTCGCCTTTCCGCTCCACCTGCTGGCGCCGGCGTTCCTCGCGACGGACTCCACGACGGTCGCACCCTATCCGGCGCGCGAGCTGGCTCCAGGCGTCTTCGCGGTTGTCGGCGATACCGGGCGCGGGTCCGAAGGGCGCGCCAACGCCGGGTTTGTCGTCACCCGGGAAGGCGTCGTCGTCATCGATGCGCTGGCCAGTCCAGCCCAAGGCGAGCGACTCCTGGCCACCGTGCGCGCCGCCACGTCACAGCCGGTCCGCTGGCTCGTCCTCACTCATCACCACCCCGACCATCACTTCGGCGCCGTCGTGTTCCGCAGGGCCGGCGCCAAGGTCATCGCCCATCCGGATCGCCGGACGCTGGCGTCCGAAGGTGGAGAGGACGCGTTGATTGCCGACTGGGTCCGCGTCGTCGGCCTCGACGCCATGCGTGGCTTCGAGTTCGCCGATGTGCCCGATCGGCCGGTGACGTCGGCCGACACCCTGCGGCTCGGAGGGCGCACGTTGGTGATCGAACATCCCGGCACGGCACATTCTCCCGGGGACCTGATCGTCCGGCTGCCGCAGGAGGGGGTGCTGTTCGCCGGTGATCTCCTGGTGGAAGATGGCATTACGATGGTAGTGGACGGGGATTCGCGAGTCCTGCTGCGGGCCCTCGCCGCGGTCGACAGTCTGGGGCCGCGAGTCGTGGTGCCGGGGCACGGCGCGATTCCGAGCCGGCCGGCGGATCTCCTGGCCCGCACGCGCGAATACTTCAGGGGACTGCAGTCCGACATGCGCAGCGCGGTAGAGAAAGGCGTTCCGATGCAGCGGGCGATGGCGCGGCTTCCGCCGGCTGATCCGGATCGGCCGGTCTCGGTCAATTCCCGGAAACGGCGCAACGCGGTACGGGTGTATCTGGAGGAGGAGCGGGACTTCATGGGGTTGGAAGCGTCTCCGTGAGGCGGTGCCTCTTCGCCCTTGCGGCCGTGTGGTGGGCGACGGGGTGCGCGAGCCGGCCACCGGAGAGCAATGCGGCTCCGCGCCCGGCCCAACTTCCCGGTATTGTCTCCACGGACACACTCGCCGCCTGGCTCAGCGAGCGGCCGGTCAGCCTGATCGATGTCCGCACCGAGGTGGCCACCTATCTGAAGGACCACCTGCCCGGGGCGGTATACCTGCACACCGAGACGCTCCGGGCCAGTCGGGGCGGCATGCCGACGCAACTGCTCGACGGCGCGACCTACGCAGGCCTGTTCGGGCGGCTGGGCATCTCCTTCGATCGTCCGGTGGTCATCTATAGCGCGGGCGAGACGCACAACATCGACGCCACCTTCCTCGCCTGGCTCCTCGCCGGGTTCGGACACCCTCAGGTCTACGTACTGGATGGCGGCTACTTCAAGTGGCTGCTCGAGCACCGTCCGGTGGATCAGCAGTATCCCAGGGTCACGGAGACCAGCTTTCCCTCGAGTGCCTTCCGACCGGAGCAAGCGTCGGTGCAGGACGCCGAACGGGCGATGCGAACCGGCGACGCCCTGCTGGTCGATGCCCGACCGCCGGAGCAGTATGCCGGCGACGCGGGCGCGCAGATGAGGCACGGGCACATTCCGGGGGCGATCAGCCACTACTGGCAGGGGGACCTGACGCAGGCCGGGTTCGGTCACGTCTGGAAGCCGACCTCTGAGCTGAAGAAGGAGTACGCGGCCCAGGGAATCACGCCCGACAAGGCGATCATCGCCTACTGCAACAGCGCCACCGAAGCCAGCCATGTGCACTTCACCCTGAGATATCTCTTGGGATACCCCAGGGTGAGGATTTACGTCGGCTCGTGGACTGAATGGGCGGCGAGAGCGGAATTGCCGGTCGAGAAGGGGGCGGGCTCACACTAGACCCCGGCCATCCCGCTACCGCATGGCTATCCCACTGCGCAACTGGCCCGGGCGCCAGACCCGGCCACCTACCATCACCAGCTCGACTGATTCCAAATTCTCGATCCGCTCCAGTGGGTTCTTGCTCAGAAACACGAGATCGGCGTAACGACCGGGCTGGATGGTTCCGATGAGTCGCGCCGGCTCGCCGCCGATGGCCAGGGCCGCGTCCCGCGTGGCGGCGAGCAGCGCGGCCGTCGGGGACATGGGGATCGAGTCCACCAGCAGCTGCAGCTCGCCGAACAGCGAAGCCCGCTCGCCTACCGGTCCATAGGCCACGTGGTCACTGCCGGCACTGATCCGGACCCCGCGGCGCACAGCCTCGCGCGTCACCTCGACGCCGAACTGAGCCGCAGCGCGCGCGTAGTCCTCCTGGATGGAAGGCACGTGGCGCAGCTTCGCGTCGTAGTAGGCGACGCTGTGACGCACGGCATCGAGGGTTGGCTCGAAGAACGTGCCCGTCTTGGCCATGTAGTCGAGGGCCGCGGTGACCCGAGGGTCGTGCGCGGCGGCGATCGACCCTGCGGTGGCTGTCGCCGTCTGGAGGTCGCCGTCATTCACCAGGGTGTCTCGCTCCTCCACCGAGAAGAGCTCCCCGGCGAAGCCCGCGGCGTGCACGACCCCATCCTGGCCGGCCCGCGCCTGCTCCAGGACGCTCGCGGGCTGAACCCAGGCATGTCCCCACACGGGCATGCCGGCCCGATGGGCGGCCTCCGTGAGGCGCTGTACCGACAGGCTGTCCAACTGGGCGTAGAGCTTGAGGCCCATGGCACCGGCCCGAATCGCCTCGTCCACGACGCTGTCCGGGTTGTCGGCCGGATTGAACTGGATCGGCTTCCAGCCCAGCCGCTGCATGGTGAGCGCGGGGGGCTGGCGGTAAACCGTTCCGCGCGCCGTCGCGACGCCCCGGAAGCCGTTGAAGAAGAATCTCCGGCCGGCAACGAGCTGCATGGCGTAGACCCGCGGCGCCGCGGGCATGGATCGAACTCGCGCCAACAGCTCGGCCGGATCGGTACCCATGTCACGCACCGTGGTGACGCCCTGCGCCAGGAGGTCCCGGAGGTCGAGGGCGAGCTCGCCGCCCGCGCTGCCGTTGATCAGGAACAGGAGATGAACGTGACTGTCGATGAGGCCGGGAATCAGATACTGCCCCTTGGCATCGATCACCCGGGCGCCGGCCGGGGCGGGGCATTCCTTGGCCGTGCCGGCGCAGATCACTCTATCGCCGCGCACGAGGGTGACTGAATTCGCCACCAGTGCGCGGCCGGTTCCATCCCAGAGGTTGGCGCCAACGATAGCGGTCGTGGAGCTGAGCACGGGGCGCTGGGGCTGCCGGAGCGCGGGACTTCCACAGCCCGACGCCAGGCTGCCGATCGCGGCGACCGCGATGGAAAGAGGGACTAGCTTCATGCGGGGACACTCCCATCCAACCCGATTCGTGTGTCCATACCGGGACACCGCGATTCGCCCGATTGTCTCCAACATGCGCTCGGCTCGAGTGCGGGGCGGTGACACGCAAACGTACCCTGCGGTGACCTGGACCACCCTAAGCTCGTTTCCGATCTGGAGATCGAAGACCGGAGCCTGGCCCTGAATTCCTCGAGGCGATGGCTCCATTGTAGGAAAACCCGCAACCGCTGTGCCCAGTTCCACCCGTACTCCTACGTGGTTGCGGCCACCGCGGGCGCTCCCTAGTCTTCCCTCCGTGTCCTCCACTCCCATAGTACGACCCCGCCGCCGCCGTCGGACTGACGCCCTCCGCCGTCTCGTCCGGGAACACAATCTGAAAGCCGCCGACCTGATCCAGCCACTCTTCGTGGTGCACGGCAGCGCCATCCAGCGCGAGATCGGCTCGATGCCCGGCGTGTTTCACCTCTCGGTGGACGAGATGTTGGACAGGGAGGCGGAGCGGATCGGGGCACTCGACCTGGCCGGGGTGGTCCTCTTCGGAATTCCCGCCGCGAAGGACGACGTCGGCTCCGAGAACTACGCCGACGATGGGATCGTTCAGCGGGCCCTGCGCCGGCTGCGCTCCCGTTTTCCCGACCTGCTTCTCATCACGGACGTCTGCTGCTGTGAGTACACCAGTCACGGCCACTGCGGCATCCTGCGAGGGGAAGCGGTGGACAACGACGCCACGCTCGAGGTGCTGGGCCGAGTGGCCGTGAGCCATGCCCGAGCGGGCGCGGACATCGTCGCGCCGAGCGGGATGATGGACGGGATGGTGGCCGCCATACGCGCCGCGCTGGATGCTGCCGGATTCCAGGATCGTGCGATCCTGAGCTATGCGGTCAAATACGCCAGCGCCTTCTACGGACCGTTCCGCGAGGCGGCGGAGAGCGCCCCCGCTTTCGGAGACCGACGCCAGTACCAGATGGATCCGGCCAATGTGCGGGAGGGACTGATCGAGGCTGCGCTGGATGAAGCCGAGGGTGCCGACCTGCTCATGGTGAAGCCGGCCCTGGCTTACCTGGACGTCGTGCGCGCCGTGCGAGAGCGGACCGACCTGCCGCTCGTGGCCTACAATGTCAGCGGCGAGTACGCGATGGTGAAGGCGGCGGGAAGGCATGGGTTGGATCGACGAACGCCGGGTCGTGCTCGAGGCGCTGACCGGGATGCGCCGGGCCGGCGCCGACGCCATCATCACGTATCACGCCAAGGACGCCGCGGGATGGCTGGCGGAGGAGTCGCGGTGACGGGCCTGCACGCAAAGACCCAGACGACCGAGGCAAGCGAGCGGCTCTTCGCCGCCGCGCAACGGGTCCTTCCGGGTGGGGTCAACAGTCCGGTGCGGGCGTTCCGGAGTGTCGGAGGGACGCCACGGTTCATCACCCGGGGAGCAGGGCCCTACGTCTTCGACGCCGACGGCAACCGCTACCTGGACCTCGTCCTCTCCTGGGGGCCGCTCATTCTTGGTCACGCCGACGAGGAGGTCGTGGCGGCGATCGTAGAGGCGGCACGGCGGGGCACCACGTACGGCGCTCCCACCGAGCTCGAGATCCGACTGGCACAACGGGTAGTGGCCACCTTCCCGTCCATCGAAATGGTCCGCTTCGTCAGCTCGGGAACCGAAGCGGTCATGAGCGCCGTTCGTCTGGCGCGTGCCGCGACGGGCCGGAACGTGATCGTGAAGTTCGATGGTTGTTACCACGGCCACGCCGACGCGCTCCTGGCGGCCGCTGGCTCGGGTGTGGCGACGCTTGGCCTGCCCGACTCGCCCGGCGTGACCGCCGCCACCGTCGCCGACACGCTCATCGCGCCGTACAACGACCTCGGCGCGGTGGAGGCGATCTTCGCCGCGAGGGGCGACGAAATCGCCGCGGTGCTCGTGGAGCCCGTAGCAGGCAACATGGGCGTCGTGCCCCCAGCCGCCGGCTTCCTCCAGGGCCTCCGCGGGCTGACTCGACGCGCAGGCACCCTCCTGGTCTTCGACGAGGTGATGACCGGGTGGCGGGTACATCCGCGCGGGGCCCAGATCCTGTACGGGATCGAGCCCGACCTCACCTGCCTCGGCAAGGTGGTCGGGGGCGGGCTGCCGGCAGCGGCTTACGGTGGCCGACGGGATCTCATGGAGCAGGTCGCGCCGGCGGGACCGGTCTATCAGGCGGGCACCCTCTCGGGGAATCCGCTGGCCATGGCCGCCGGCCTGGCGACCTTGGACGTGCTTTCGCGGGACGGCGTCTGGGATCGCGCCGAGCGGTGGGCACGCCAGGCCGCGGAGGCGATATCCCATCGCGCGGTCGAGGTCGGCGTACCGATTACAGTACAGCGGGTCGGCACCATGCTCACGCCCTTCTTCACCGCCGAGCCGGTTCGGGATTATGCGCAGGCCCGGCGCACGGACCGCGCCGCCTACAACGCGTTCTTCCACGAGATGCTCGAGGCCGGCATCTATCTCCCGGCATCGGCGTTCGAGGCGTCGTTCACCTCTTCGGTGCACGGGGAGGCGGAGCTCGAGCTCCTGCGGAATGCGCTCACGGCGGCATGGCAGCGGTAGCAGTCGTTGGAGCAGGCATAGCCGGACTGACCGCCGCCTGCCGCCTCAAGCGCCTGGGGAATCGGGTCGTCGTCTACGAAAGCGCCGCACGCCACGGCGGTGCCATCCGCTCCGAGAGGCGCGAGGGCTATCTCGCGGAGATGGGCCCGAACTCACTCGCCGACCCATCCTCACGGCTGCGCGCGGTGCTCGCCGAGCTCGACCTGGAGTCGAAGCTCCTGCCAGCCTCGCCCGACGCCCGGAACCGATACATCGTGCGGCGCGGCAAGCTCGTCCCGCTCCCCACGAGCCCCCCCGAGCTGCTCACCACCCGTCTCCTTTCCAATAGCGCCAAGCTGGCGGTGTTCGGCGAACCTCTGGTGGATGCCGGCGACAGCCCGGTGGAAGAGAGCGTCGCGACGTTCGTGCGCCGGCGCTTCAACCAGGAAGTGCTCGACTACGTTGCCAATCCCCTCGTGGCCGGCATCTTCGCCGGCGACCCCGAGCAGCTCTCGGTGCGCTATGCCCTGCCGCGGCTTCAGGCACTGGAACAGTCGCACGGCTCGTTGATCAAGGCGATGATCAAGATGCCTCGCGGCGCGGGTGGCCGCTGCGCGTCCTTCACGGGCGGTCTCCAGGATCTCTCGGACGCGATGGCGCGAGAGCTCGGCCCCGCCGTGCGTTTGGGCTCTGCCGTGAATCAGATCCGTCGCGGGCCGAAAGGCTGGACCGTCGGCGCCGCCTTTCAGCACGCCGAGCTGTATGACGGGGTGGTGTACAGCGCGCCCGCTCACTGTACCGACGAAATCGACCTGGGCTTCGAAGGGGCCGAAAGGCTCAAGACGCTCGCGAGCATCCCCCACCCGCCGGTAGCCGTCGTGGCCCTGGGCTTTCGTCGCGAGGAGGTCATCCATCCGCTCGACGGGTTCGGCTTCCTGGTTCCGGAAGTGGAGCGGAAGCACGTGATGGGCGCGATCTTCTCCTCGACCGTGTTTCCAGGCCGTGCACCCGAGGGCCACGTGCTGCTCACCGCGTTCGTCGGCGGCGTGCGCAATCCGGATCTGGCCAACGCCGACCTCAACACGCTCACCGCGAGGATCCTCGACGACTTTCGCACCCTGCGTCGGCGTGCGAGGTGAGCCGACCTTCCGCGCCTTCCAGCTCTGGCCGAGGGCGATCCCGCAGTACACGCTGAGTCACGGGCGTTTCCGGGAGATCATGGACGACGTCGAGCGGCGGAACCCGGGATTCGTCCTGACCGGGTCCTTCCGCGAAGGGGTCGCGCTCGGCGATGTGGTCACGGCCGCCGACGCCACGGCGACCCGCCTGGCCGCGCAGCTTGGGGGCGGGATGGCAGCGGCCGCCACATGACTCGGCCGCGGACTCGGACTCTCCGGGTCGGGACCCGTGGCAGCAAGCTCGCGCTCTGGCAGACGGCGCGGGTCCGGAAGATGCTCGACGCGGCGGGGGTGCGTACGGAACAGGTGGAGATCCGGACCACCGGCGACATGGTGCAGGAAATCCCCTTGGCGCGCATCGGATCCCGGGCGCTGTTCACCCGCCAGATCGACGACGCGATGCTGGAGGGCCGTATCGATCTCGCGGTCCATTCCCTCAAGGATCTGCCCACCGAATTGCCCGAAGGTCTCGCGCTCGCCGCGGTGTCCGAGCGCGAGGATGCACGTGACGCTCTGGTCGCTCGCGCTCGCCTGACGTGGGAGCGGCTGCCCAAGGGTGCGATCGTGGCGACCAGCAGTCTCCGCCGGCGCGCCCAGCTGTTGCACCTGCGGCCCGACCTCCAGGTGGTGGACATCCGAGGCAACGTAGACACGCGACTGGCCAAGTTGGACGCCCAAGCGGAATGGTCGGCGATCCTGCTCGCCTGTGCCGGCCTCGATCGGCTCGGCCTCGGCCACCGCATCAGCGAGCGGCTGCCAACCGAGCTGTTTCTTCCGGCACCGGGCCAGGGCGCGCTCGCGGTAACGGCGCGGAGTGACGACGCCGAGTCAATCTCGGCGGCGCGCTCGGCCGTCCACCACCCGCCCACCGGAAGCACGGTGTCGGCTGAGCGCGCCTTTCTCCGCCGCCTGGAAGGCGGGTGCCAGGTTCCGGTTGCCGCCTTCGCCGAGCTCGACGGCTCGACCGGCCATCTCCGGCTGCGCGGCCGCATCGTCTCGCTTGGGGGCGAGAAGGCGGTGGATGGCCTCGAGGAGGCGAGTGCGGACGACGAGCGAGGGGCGGCGGCGATCGGACAAGCGCTCGCGGAACGCCTGCTGGCCCAGGGAGCGGCGGAGATCCTGACCTCCGTCCGGGCGTCCGCCTCGCCCGTCGTCTCGGAGCCTTGATGTCGACCGCGGTCGTGGTGACTGCGGCGCAGGGAAGCTTTCCCGGCCTGCTGGCCGCCCTGCGCGAAGTGCCGGCGCCGGTGGAGGAGTACCCGCTCATCGCCTTCGAGCCGCCCCTCGAATGGCAACTCGTGGACGAGGCGATCCGCAATCTGAACCGCTTCGACGCCTTGGCGGTCACGTCACCACGAGCGGCATCGGCGTTCAGCGGGCGCGTCGGCGCAGCAGGGGGCCGGCCCCACGGCATTCCCTCCATCTGGGCGTCAGGATTCGGGACCGCCGCAGCCCTGGGTGATGTCCTGTCCCCGGCGCGGACCCCGTCGGAGCGTTTGGTGGGAGAGCTGGGGGCGGCGGCTGCCCTCGCGCGCGAGATGCTCACGTCCGGGGTCCGAGGGCCAGTCCTCTTTCCGTGCGGGGATATCCGGCGCGACGAGCTTCCCGCCCGCCTGCGGGCCGCGGGTGTCGAGGTGGAGGAGGCGGTGTGCTACCGATCGGTGCTGGCAGGCGAGTTCGCGGCGCGGAGCGCAGCCGAGCGCGCACGGGTGCTCGTCGTCGCTAGTCCGAGTGTCGCAGCGTTGCTGGCCCGTGCCTGTCCGGAAGGGGCCCGGCCGCCGCTATTGGTGGTGGGCCCCACCACGGCTGCCGCCGCACGCGCATCGGGGTGGGCTCCCGCGGCCATTGCGAGCCAACCTACGGTGGACGCGCTTGTCGCCGGCGTTCGTACCCTGCTGACCCGATGAACGACCTTCTCCTGCGAGCCTGTCGCCGCGAGCCTGTCGAGCGCCCACCGGTGTGGATGATGCGCCAGGCCGGTCGGTACCTCCCCGAGTATCGCGCGGTGCGGGCGCGCGCGGATTTTCTCACGATGGTGGGGACGCCGGAGCTGGCCGTGGAGGTCACGCTCCAGCCGGTGGATCTCCTCGGCGTGGACGCGGCCATCATCTTCAGCGACATCCTGGTCATCCCTCAGGCGATGGGCATGCCGCTGACCGTCGAGGAGGGAACAGGGCCACGCTTTCCAGCGCCCCTCCGAACTGCTGATGACGTCGACCGACTTCGCGATGTCGTGCCGGAGGAGAGCCTGGGCTATGTGCTCGAGGCGCTCCGCCTGGCGCGGCGCGAGCTCGACGGACGGGTGCCGCTCATCGGCTTCGCCGGGGCGCCCTGGACCCTCATGAGCTACATGGTGGAGGGTGCCGGAACCAAGTCCTTCGCGAAGGCGAAACGATTCCTCGCCGAGGAGCCGGGGCGCGCCCACGAGTTGTTGAGCCGGCTCGCGAGGGCGGTCGGCGACTTCCTGGCAGCGCAGGTACGCGCCGGTGCGCAGGCACTTCAGGTCTTCGATTCCTGGGCGAGCGCGCTCGGCCCTTGTGACTTTCGAGAGTTCGCGCTCCCCTACCTCGCGGAGGCCATTGGCATCGCGCGAGGCGCGGGAGCTCCGGTGATCGCCTTTGCGCCCGGAGCGGGGTGGGCGCTGGAGGAGATCGCGGATGCCACGCAGGCCGAGGTGATCGGAGTCGACTGGCAGACCGACGCGGCGGAGGCTCGCCGCCGACTCGCGAAACGGCCGGTCGCTCTCCAGGGCAACTTCGATCCTTGTTGGCTCTACTCGCCGCCATCCGTCATCCGCCAGCGCACGCACGAGATGCTCGAGGCGTTCGGCGGGCAGGGCCACATCGCGAATCTGGGGCACGGCATACTGCCCGATGTCCCGGTGGCGCACGCACGCGCGTTCGTGGACGCCGTGCGCGAGTGGCGACCCACGTGAGCGAGGAGGGCTTCCGGCAGCGGATCACCGCGCTGGTCGAGTCGCTGCATGACGAGACGACGCGGTTCTTCACCGCGCTCGACGGAGGCGGCGAATTCCGGGAGGATCGCTGGGATCGCGAGGGGGGCGGTGGTGGCGTCACCCGGGTCCTGACCGAGGGCACGACGCTCGAAAAGGCCGGCGTAAACCGATCGGTGGTGGAGGGAACGCTGTCGGGGGCGGCGGCTCAACGACTCGGCGCCCGTATCGGGGGCGCAGCGGAAGCACGGTTCTACGTGGCTGGCATGAGCGTGGTCGTCCACCCGCGCAGCCCGATGGTCCCGACGGTGCATCTCAACGTGCGATACTTCGAGATCACCGACCCTGAAGGGCGGCCCCTGGACGAGTGGTTCGGCGGGGGCACCGACCTCACGCCCACCTATCCGTACCCCGAGGACGCCCGGCACTTTCACCGCGTCCTGCACACACTCTGCGCCGCGCACCACCCTGCTTTTTATCCGCGGTTCAAGACCTGGTGCGACCATTACTTCGTCAACACCCATCGAGGCGAGGAGCGCCGCGGTGTCGGTGGGGTGTTCTTCGACCACCTTCGGCCGCCCGAGAGCGGGCTCGACCGCGAAGCGCTGCTGGCGTTCTGGCTCGACATCGGCCGCTCGCTCCCGGCGGCATATGGTCCGATTGCCGATCGCCGCCGGGGAGAGTCATGGGGCGAGCGCGAGCGGAGGCTGCAACTGATCCGGCGCGGCCGCTACGTCGAATTCAATCTGGTCCACGACCGCGGCACTCTTGTTCGGCCTGCAGACCAACGCACGTATCGAGAGTGTACTGATGAGCCTGCCGCCCATCGCGGCCTGGCCGTACGCGCCGCAGTGGGAGGCAGGCTCCATCGAGGCCCGGCTCCACGAGATGCTCGAGCCGCGAGACTGGCTCGTCGAGGACGACTAGGGCGCCTCGTCGTCCCCCACCTGGGCGAGACCTACCGATCTGGCCGACTCCACCAGCCGAACGAACTCCGCCCGCTCCCCGTCGCGGTCCTCTCCCTCCGCACCTCGTGCCAGTGCGAGCACCTGGTCCAGGGTGGCCGTGCCGCGGTACTCCGACTCCCGCAGCACCATCCCGAAGGCCGCCACCGCCGAGGCGAACCGGAAGTCTCCGGCAGGCTCGGCCAGCTTGCCACGGGCGCGTACCGGATGACTCAACAGGCGGCTCGTCGTGCCGGTGGGCTCTTTGTAGCGGAGCTGCACGGTGAGCCACTCGTCGCTGTTCGAGGCACCCGGCTTGAGCTGGGTCGTCTGGTACTTGAGGGAGTCGAGGTCGCCCGCGGTTCCCGCCAACGACGCGCCGGTGGGAACGATCTCGTACAGCGCCGTCACAGTGTGGCCCGCGCCGAGCTCGCCGGCGTCCTTCCGGTCGTCGGCGAAATCCTCGTTGCGGAGCGCGCGGTTCTCGTATCCCACCAGCCGGTACGCGAGGACGCGCGCCGGATTGAACTCGACCTGGATCTTCACGTCTTTCGCAATCGTGACGAGCGTGCCCGCAAACTCGCGAACGAAGACCCGACGTGCCTCATTCAGGTTGTCCACGTAGGCGTAGTGGCCGTTGCCCTTGTCCGCGATCTGCTCCATCCGACTGTCCTTCAGGTTGCCGGTCCCGAACCCCAGCACCGTGAGGAAGATCCCCTGGTCGCGTCGCTCTTCGATCAGGCGGACCATCGCCGCGTCGGAGCTCTCACCCGACATTGAAGTCGCCGTCGGTCGCGAGAATCACCCGGTTGTTCCCCTCCCGGGCATAGTGCTGCCTGCGCGATCTCGTAGGCGAGCCGCAGGCCGGCGCCGCCGGCGGTCGAGCCGCCGGCCTCGAGCCGGTCGAGGGCCTGGAGGATCGCCGCCTTGTCCGAGCCGGGGGTGGAGGGCAGGACCAGACCTGCCGCGCCCGCGTAGACCACGATGGCCACCCGATCCTGCGGGCGAAGCTCCTGGACCAACAGGCGGAACGCCTGCTTCACGAGCGGCAGCTTGTTGGGCGGCTGCATGCTGCCCGAGACGTCCAACAGGAAGACCAGATTGCTGGCCGGCACCGCATCGGTGCGCAGGGATTTGCCCTTGATGCCGATGCGGACCAGCCGATGCTCCACTGCCCACGGCGCCACCGCGAGGTCCGTGGTGACGCTGAACGGCGCGTCACCCTTGGGCTCGGGGTAGTCGTAGCGGAAGTAGTTGAGGAACTCTTCGATCCGCACCGCATCGCGCGGCGGGCGCTGACCCGAGGTCAGAAACCGCCGCACGTTGGTGTAGCTCGCGGCGTCAACGTCGATCGAGAAGGTCGAGCGCGGGTTGGCCGCGGCGGGCAGGAACCGCGACTCCTCGATGATGGCGTAGTTCTCGGTGTTCCAGTCGGTGTCCGCACCGCGCACGAGGCCCTGGTGGACTTGAGGGGCGATGCTGCTGGGCGCCGCAGCCTTGTCGAATTGTCCTTCCCGGCGTGCGTTTCCTGCCACAACCTCCTCGCTTTGAACTGGCAGCGCTTCCAGCGTGAAGTCCACCCGCGCCGTTTTTCCCTCGCGCACGACCACGCCTTCGCGCTCCGCCGCTCGATACCCGATGAAGGCCGCGCGCAACCGATGGGTGCCGACCGGAACCGCGGGGAGTCGGAAGGCGCCGGTGGAGTCGGTCAGCGCGCTGTGCGGGAGACCGACAACCAGGACCTGGGCATTGGGGATGGGAGCACCGGACCGGTCCCGCACCGTCCCTTCGATCGTGCCGGACGGCGCGGCCAGCGGGACCGGTGCGCAGAGGAGCGCGGCGGCGAAGGCCAGCGCCGCGCTGATGGGATGAGGCATGGCGTCTCCTGGTGTCGGGATGTGCAACCGCGGTCAGCGGCCACGGTCACCGGAGATGCCCCACCCCTGCTGGGGTGCACAGCCTCCTAGGGCTTCGCGCGCGACGCCAGCGCCGGGAAACCGTGCCGGCGCCGGACCAGCATCCACACCACCGGCGCGATGAGGAGCACGAGGAGGAGCACGATTCCTGTGTTCGGGGTCGAGACGTTCAGCAGCTTGAGTGCGGAGGCGAGGAGGACGAAGGCGAGGGCTCGGCGCACCAGCCCGCCGGGTGCATGCGCGGACAGGTGGGCGCCGATCCAGACGCCCGGCAGGCAGCCCAGCAGTAGTGACGTGGTCACGTCCATGTGGAAGTCGCCGAAGAGCAGATGGCCTACCGCGGCGGCGCCCACGAGCGGCACGGCCTGTACCAGATCAGTGCCGACGAGCTCGCTCGCCTTGAGGGTCGGATAGAGGGCCATCAACGCGATGATGATCAGCGATCCCGATCCCACCGATGTCATGCCGACGACCAGACCGCCGATCAGACCAACGATGATGGTCGGGAAGGCCCGCAGATTCACCGACGGGCGGCCCTGGGGCAGCGGGTCGGCCCGGCCGTCACGCCGTCGGGCCCGTTCGACCAGACGGATGTAGGCCCGGACGATGAGGCCGGCCGCCGCGAGGAGCAACGCGACGCCCAGGGCAATCCGGATGACCTGCTGCACCTCCTCGCCGCGGCCCAGGGCCCGGGCGATCAGGACCCCGCTGAAGGCGCCGGGCACGGACCCGATGCAGAGCCATTTGACCAGCCCGAGGTGAACCGTGCCCCGTCGCAGGTGCACGAACGAGCCGACCGGCTTCATTACGGCGCTGGCGACCAGGTCGGAGGAGACTGCGGCCAGCGGCGGCACATGGAAGAACAGCACGAGTACGGGAGTCATGAGTGCCCCGCCGCCCATTCCCGTCAGGCCGACGACGATACCGATGCCGAACGCGGCGATGGCGAGCAGTGGATCGAGACTCATGGACTCTCCGGGTAGGAGTGGTCGCGGCGCGGCGCGCCCTGGCGGTCGCGAGGATGATAAGGGGGGAGGGCTGCGATGCCGAAACCGGCAGAAAAGACCGCAGATTGCGCCCCTTCCTTCGGGCCTTCAATATTGGGGCACACCCTTCGGATTTCTTCCGGCAGCTCCATGACAGCAACTCTCACCTGTGCGCAGTGCGGCGGCGGCCTCGGGCCGGGCGACCGGTACTGCGGGCAATGCGGAGCCGAACTGCTAACCTGTTCAGGCTGTGGAAGTTCGCTTCTTCCAGGCGATCTCTCCTGTCCCCAGTGCGGAACTGCGGCAAATCCCGTGCTGCCGGGCTTCGACTCCCTCCCGCCGGCCGACTCCGAATCCGTGCTGGCCGACATCGTGGAACGCCTTCGGCGGGCCACCCTGGGAGAGTTCGAGATCGGGAAGGAACTGGGCCGGGGAGGCATGGCCGCGGTCTTCCTGGCGCACGAGATCTCCCTCGACCGCAAGGTGGCCATCAAGGTCATGGCGCCCGGACTCCTGTTGGGCGACGGAATGGTGGACCGCTTCCGGCATGAGGCGATCACCATCGCACAGCTCCAGCATCCCAACATCGTGTCGGTCTATTCAGTGCGGCAGGCGGAGGGGCTGCACTTCTTCGTCATGCGGTACGTGGAAGGCCGATCGCTCGAGCAGGTCATCGAGCGCGCCGGCATGCTCCCGCTGCCGATCGTGCGCTCCATCCTGCATCAGGTAGGGGCGGCGCTCACCCATGCCCACCGGGCCCGGGTGATCCATCGGGACATCAAGCCGGCCAATATCCTCATCGACACCGACGGGAATGCCGTGGTCACCGACTTCGGCATCGCCAAGGCGGCGGAATCGCCGACCCGCACGATCACCGGCGCGCTCGTCGGCACGCCGGCCTACATGAGCCCCGAGCAATGCAGCGGCGCGGAGGTCTCCGGTGCGTCGGACCAGTATGCGCTGGGGGCGGTCGCCTACGAGATGATCACGGGTGTCCCACCGTTCACCGGTTCGACGCTCACCGTGATGCAGGCCCACGTCGAGCGTGCGCCACTGTCGATCCTGGAGCACTGCCCGGACTGCCCGCCGGAGTTCGGGGCCGCGATCCAGCGAATGCTGGCCAAGCATCCGTCCGGACGGTGGCCAACCATGCCGGAGGCGTTGGCGGCCCTCCGCGCCGTGCCGCTCGCCGAAGAGGATCCGCTGCGGGCCGAGCTGCGCGCCCTCGTTGCCGGCGCCGAAGCCGCGTCATCGGGATCGCCCACGCCAACCAGTCCAGTCCCGCTCACGCACCCGCACCCGTCTTCGGTGAGGACCGCGGCGGACAGCCGGGCGGTCGGTGGTATCTCCATCCTTCCACCGCCCGCCGGTCTCGAGGTCGGGGACAGCTTCGTCCTGGTGGCCATGGTTCGCGGGCGTCACGGAACTCGGCTTCCGCCCAGCTCGGTGATCTGGAGCAGCGAGCCGCCGGGCGTGCTCCGCTTCGATCCGGGTGGGGGCGTAGCGGTCGCGACGGCGGCAGGACCCACCACGCTCACGGCGACCTGCCGCGACAAGCAGGCGCACCTGCGGGTCGAGATCGCACCTCCGGTGGCCGACGAGATCACCATCGGTGCCCTCGACCACGCGGTCGCGGTCGGGGACGAGATCCGGCTCGATGCGGTTGCCCGGGACAAGCGGGGACAGCCGGTTCTCCGCCCGGTGAGCTGGCGGTCCGCCGACTCCTCGGTTGCGACCGTGACCCCGGACGGTGAGCTCGTCGCGCGAGCGGAAGGCTTCACCCGGGTCGTCGCCGTCCTCGATGACGCACAGGCCACGATCACGATCCCGGTGCTCCCCGCGCGGGTCGCAGCGCTCCAGGTGGCCGGCCCGACGAAGGCCGTAGCCGGTGGTGGAACCTTCGCCGTCACGGCGACGCCGGTGGATCGGTGGGGCAGACCGTTGGCGGCCAGGCCGGTGCTCTGGAGCAGCAGCGACGTGCGGGTGGCGGTCGTGACCGTGGGCGGCACGGTGCACGCCCTGCGCCCCGGTTCGGTCGTGTTGACCGCCAGCTCGGAAGGGGTGAGCGAATCGGTTCGGGTCACGGTTGAAGGGAAGGCAAAGGCGGCCGGCGACCCCGGTGCCCGAACCTGCCGATGTCGCTGCTCCCTCGGGACCGGTGGTCCGCCACCGAAGGCCGAAGCGACGGCGCCGTGCCAGACGTGTCGCCGCCGTTGCTCGCCCTGGCGGCAGCGGGCGGCGCGGTCTGGCTCCTCAACCGGTCCGAGCCGCCCGACCGTCACGGCGGAGGTACCGGAAGAGGCCAGTGCCGCGGAGGCCGAGGTTGCGATCGACAGCGGTGTCCAAGTCGTCGGTGGTGATCACCCGTCGGCCGGGGCGGGCCCTTCGCCCCGCGGGTGCCACGCGGCTGGCCGCGGAGGTGCGGGATCGCGACGGTCGGGTCGTGCCCGGCGGGAGCATCACCTGGTCGTCGCTGAATCCCAACGTGGCCCGGGTCAACCCGACCACCGGATGGGTGCGCGCGGTTCGGCCGGGCCGCACGTCGGTCGTCGCGTCGAGCGGTGAGGGGCGTGACAGCGTCTCGATCACGGTGCGCGAGGCGGAGCCCGAGACCCCGGCGGTGAGCTCGGTCTCGATCGCTCCGCGCGCTCCGCTGCAGGTGGGTGATACCGCGACGCTGGAGGCGATCGTGCTCGACGCGATGGGCGCGCGGTCGCCCGACGCGGACGTCACCTGGCAGTCGAGCAACCTGTCGATCGTCGAGATCGATCCCCGGACCGGGCACATCAGGGCCAGGCAAACCGGGACGGCGCTGGTGTTTGCCCGCAGTGGGGGCGAGTCGGCGATCGCCGAGGTGAGCGTGCGCCTTCCTCCGGTCGCGGCAGTGGTGGTGAAGGGTGTCGAGCCGCTGGCTGTCGGGGGGACGATCTCGCTGTGGACGGAGGTGAGCGACAGCGCGGGCGCACGCCTTCTCGGCCGGCCGGTCGAGTGGAGCAGCGGCAATCCACGGGTGGCCGCCGTGAACTCCGAGACTGGAATCGTGAGCGGCATCTCGCCGGGAGCGGCGGAGATCATTGCCACAGTCGAAGGAAGGTCGGGTCGCACGCGGGTGACGATCACCCGTGCCCCCGACGCCGCGCCCGCCGTGGCCGTGGACCGCCAGGCCGTCGAGGACGCGATCCTCGCGGGTGTCACCAACTGCTACGACGCGGTCCGCTCGGCCGACATCGACCGCTTGGCGGCACTGTACGCACCGGAGACCGATGGGGACCGGGACAAGCTCAAGAAGCTGAGCAGCATCCTCCGAACCCACGGAATGGTCCGCGGTCGTCGGCGAGAAGGTGAACGGGGAGCGTCGGATCGGGAAGGACGTGGCGGCGATGGACTTCAGCTTTCAGCTCACCTGGAAGGACGCATTCGGCGGCCGGCTCAGCAGTCAGCCGACGCTCCGCGCGGAGTTCCATCGGACCGGCGCCCGGTGGCAGATGTCGAGTTGCCGGATCGTCGGATCACCCAGGCTCTAGTCGAGGTCAGGCTCCGAGCCCGATCGCCAGCCCAAGCCGCGCGACCACGTTGGAGCCGGTGCTCGACTCGACCGGCACCGAGCCGCCCGTCGCCTCGCTCGTGAGGGTCCCCTCTCCCAGTCGGTTGTACCCGTAGGTTGCCCCCACGTCCAGATTGATCCTGGAGCCCAGCCTGATGAGCAGTCCGCCTCCGCCGTTGAGCTGGAGAAAGCTCGACGAGAGCGAGAGGTCTCCCCCGGTGAAGCCCACCTTGAGCAGGGAAAACCTCGCCGACACGTAGGGGGCGACCACGTTGCTTCCCGCGCGGATCCGATAGCGTGGCTCGACGAAGCCGCCGTAGATCTGCGCGTCCTCGGCGCGTCCGTCGATCCCGTGGTTGGTGTATTGGAAGCCGGCTCCGATGGAAAAGGCGCTCGGTGTGTAGCGCACCTGAGCCTCGGCGCCGATCCCGTCCTCCAGCCCGGTGAAGGCGTTGCCGAACACGCCGTTGAACAGCACCGAGCCCTGGAGCGATACCGGCTGCGCCGATTGCGCGTCGAGCCCGCCGGCAAACACGATGGAGAGGACGAGGCCCGAGAGCGGACAACATCGGCGCATGCGCGACTCCGGTTACGGGTTCGAGCGGATTCGCGCGGCCGCGGGTGGCGGCGGACCCGGTACCCGGGTGCCGGCTGGTTCCTCGCCCTCGGAGCCCTGTGCCGGCGTGGCGGTGAAGGAGAACAGGACCGGCGACCCGGCCAGCCCACTGCTGGACGCCATGACACAGAATGTGCCCGCGTCGGGACCCGCCTCCTGAAACGCGCTGGCGAATCCGTCCAAATCGGTCGTGGCATCCAAGTCGCCCGCACCGTCGCAGGTCCGCCACTCGACCGTTACGCCGCTCACCCCGTTGCCGAACTGATCCACGACTCGCACGATCAGCGGGTCGGGGAGCTCGGAACCGACGGCGGCCGACTGACCGTCACCTGAGATCTTAGTCAGGCTCGAGGCCGCACCCGGCGTCGCCCGAATGGTAACCGTGGAACTGCCCGCCTCCGGGACCTGCAGCACGACGCGCTGGTCACCCGCCGTCTGTGCCACGGTCCACGTCAGGAGCCGCACGACCCCGGCTCCGTCGCTGATCGTCTCCCCCGGGTCCACCGCGTTTCCGGGCGACGCGGAAAGACTCGCGGGGGCGTCGGCTACGAGCTGCCCGTCAGCGTCGGACAACGACCACGCCGCCGGATTCTGGAGGACCGCGCCCACGGTCGCGGTGGCAGGAGGCTGAGAAACAACGGCAATCGTCGCTACGGTCGGCAAGGTGATGGGTTCCGAGACGACCTGAGCGTCCGGGCTTGTGCTGGTAAATCTCAACGTTCTGCGGCCGGGCGCTCCAACGATCGTGAGGTCCGGATACGAGGCCTGGCCGCTGCCGTCCGTTACCGACACGACTCCGCCTTGCAGGGTACCACCGCCGCTCGCGAGTGAGGCGGTGACCTGGACCCCGGGCGCCGCGACCGGATTACCGCGCTCGTCTTCGAGCTGGATGAGGGGCTGAGCGGCAAGGGGCACCCGACTCCGGCCCGCCGGGGAAGGTTGGCGCGCGAGCGACAGTCTGGACGGCGGTCCGGCACTGAGCGCGATCGGCTCCGACGTCACACCGGCAATACTCGCCGCGCTGAACGCGAGCGTATAGCTCCCCACCAGTCCGGTCAACCTGAGATTGCTGAAGGTCGCACGCCCGGAGGCGTCAGTGGTTGCTGGGGCGCTTTGGAGGGTGCCCGACGGCCCGGAGGATAGTGTGACGTTGACCGTCACCCCTGCCTGCCGAGCGGGGTTCCCCAGTTGATCCAGCACCTGCACCGAGGGCTGCCGATCGAACGTGGTGCCGCTCTGCGCGGCCGCCGAGGGCTGGACGACGATCTCGAGCATGCCTGCGGCTCCGGCCTTCGCGTCGGCAGTGAATGTCACCGGATTTCCGCTGGGCAACCGCGCCGACAGCGTGTAGCGGGTGTCGGCCGTCCTGCCGAGGGTCCAGCTGGTCACCTGCGCGATGCCTTGCTCGTCGGTGGCGAGGGTCGTGGGCGAAACGGCGCCGTCCCGATCCGCCGTGAAGGTCACGATCACGCCCGGCACCGGGTTACCGTTGTCGTCGGTCACCAGCACCGACGGGGCGGGCGAGACCGGAGTGTTGACGATCTCCTCGTACGCAACCGGCTGTTGCGGGTCGATCCGTGCGAAAGGTCCCGCGCGGAGCTCGACCGGCGCCGTGAGGGGCGTGAGTGCAGAGCCCGCTACCGTGAAGCCGAGGGTGCGTGAGCCTGCTACGCCCACGATCGCAAGATTGGTGAAGACCGCCCGTCCAGCCGCATCGGTGGAGACGGTAGTCGTCCCGTTCAGTGTTCCGGGACCGGCAGTGATGGCAACGGTCACCGCCGCTCCCGGGACAGGCTGATCCTCGCTGTCCAGCACGCCGATGACCGGCTGGCGCGAGAAGATGATGCCGTTCTGCGCGAGGTCGGACGGCGCTTGGCGAAGCACCATTCTCGCCGGTGGGGGACGGACTCCCTGGGCGGACAGGGTGACCGGTGAGCCATTGAGGGGGAATCCGGTGGCGCCGGCTGCAGAGGCCAGCATGGACTGGGGGCCGGGCTCCGGGCCAATCGTCCACCGTACTTGGGACCTACCCTGATGGTCGGTACGGACGGTTTCCGCGGAGAGGGTGCCCCCACCTTGCTGGACGGTGAAGCGGACCTCGACATCGGCCACCGGGCGGTCGTCCGCATCGGTCACGATCACTTCGATCGGCAGAGGAAGCTCGCGTCCGGGGGTTCCGGTCTGCCCGTCCCCGGAGCCGGCCTGGAGCCGGGTCGCCTCGATCTGCTTCGGGGGCACGACGCAGAACGGGCCGCCGCACTGATCGTCGCCAGTGCAGCTCCCAATCGAAAGGAGCAGACCGAGCAGCCACGAGAAGGATGCGGGCCGGAAGCGGAAGCCGTGACCAGCCGAAGGGTTATGCATTAGGAAGACTGGCTCCCTGCCCACCCGGGCTCTGGAGCCAGACTCTCTAGTACCCCTCCATCAAGTGGCTGTCAAGAACGACTCAGCGCCACATTGACAAGCTCGCCGATCGGCGGAAGCTTCAGTGATCCATCCACCTGCCTTTCCGCGCTGTCCTGATGATCCTGATTTGCCGGCCTGAAAAACCACCGAGGTTCAGTTGATCCTTTGCCGCACGCTGGGACCGGTCGAGGTCAGCGTGGACGGCGGTCCGGCCCCACCGGAGCTGCTCTGGCGCAAGCACCTGGCCCTGCTGGTTTATCTGGCACGGTCTCCCCGTCGGACCCGGAGCCGCGAGCACCTCATCGGGCTGCTGTGGGGAGATCGGTCCGAGACCGCGGCCCGGCACTCGCTCAGCGAGGCGCTCCGGGTGATTCGCCGGCACGCCGGCGAGCCCGCCGTGGATCCGGCGGCAGGCCAGATCCGGCTGGCCCCGGACCTGGTCGAGCTGGACGTGGATCGGCTGGAGAAGCTCTCGGCCGCCGAGGACTGGGAAGGCGCCGCGGAGCTCGTCGCCGGGGAGTTTCTCGAAGGCTTCGCGGTTCCTGATGCGTCTGAGTTCGAGAACTGGCTGGCCTCGGAGCGCGAGCTCTGGCGGCGGCGATCGGTCGAGGTGCTCGTGCGGACGGCCGGGGATCTGGCCCGGCTCGGCCGGGCACAGGAGGCCTGCGAGGCGGCCGAGCGGGCCGTTCTGATCGACCCCACCTCCGAATCGGCATTGCGCTCCGCCCTTCGCTCGCGGGCACTCTCGGGGGACCGTGCCGGGGCGCTGGATCTTTTCGATCGGTTTCACGCCAGCATGGGCGAGATGGGAGCCGAGCCTGGCGAGGAGACCCTCGCACTGGTCGAGCGCGTCCGTCGCGGCCGGGGCTGGGACCCCGGTCTGCGGGCTGCGTACGCCGCCGAGTTTCCGGTCATGCGGCCGCCGCTGGTCGGCAGGGAAGAGGAGCTCAGGCGGCTCCTCGAGGTGGCGGCGCACGCCTCCACCACTCGACGGTCGGCGCTGCTCATGGTCGAGGGCGTGTCGGGGACCGGAAAGACGCGGCTGCTGGAGGAGGCGCTCGCCTTTCTGCGCCTGGATGGCGTGTCAGTCGCCGCGGCACGCGCGGTCGAGGGCGACAGGACACAGCCCTGGAGCGGCATCCACGCGCTCGCCCGCGGGGGCCTTCTGGAGGCGCCGGGTGTGGGCGGCTCCGCGCCCGCCGCACTCGCCGCCTTTGCGGAAGCCCTGCCGGAATGGGCCGAGCGGTTTCCGGGGGCGGCTTCTTCGGCGCCGGTGCCATTGGGCCTGGCCCTCGCGGAAACGCTGCGCGCCGCGACGGATGAGCAGCCCGTCACGCTCGCGGTGGACGACGCGCAGTGGTTGGATGGAGACTCTGCCCTCGCGCTCGGCGTCGCCTTGCGCGACTTGGCGGCGGCGCCACTCACGCTGGTGCTGGCCACCTCCTCGTATCCGGCCAGGCCGGACCTCGACGAGTTGCGCACCAGGATTGGACGGGATTTCGAGGGGAGCGCCGTACGGCTCAGGGCGCTGGACCGCGCCTCTCTCCGCGGATTGGCGCAGCGAATGTTGCCGGGCTACGACCCGATCGCGCTGGACAGGGTAGTGCGCCGTGTGGCGACCGACTCCGCCGGAATGCCTCTGCTCGCGGTGGAGCTGCTGCGCGCGGTCGCCTTGGGGCTCGACCTCGGCACGATCTCCGGGGCGTGGCCCGAGCCGCTCCGGACCTTGGATCAGAGTCTTCCGGGAGATCTGCCGGACGCCGTAGTGGCGGCGATCCGCGTCGCGTATCGCCGGCTCAGCCCGAGCGCCCAGCGGGTGCTGGTGGCGGCTGCCGTTCTCGGAGACCTGGCAACGCCCGCGCGCATCGAGCGCGCACTGTCTCTCGATTCACGGGAGATCGATCGCGCGCTCGACGAGCTGGAGTGGCAGCGGTGGCTGCTAGCCGAGCCGCGGGGTTACACCTTCGTCGCCCGGATCGTTCGGCAGGTCGTGGAGCGGGACATGCTCACCTCCGGGCAGCGACGCCGCATCCTCGAGGGGGCGCGGTAGTTCTTCCTGCGGACTGGCTGCGGCTTTGGGGGCCGGGGTGGGCTCCGCCGATTTGGGGAGCATCAGAGCGGAGAAGGAAGCATTCAGGAGCGCGCGGCTGCGCGGAGTAAGCATCTCGGAAACCTCGGGACAGAGTGAAGCCATCGAGTTTCGCGGATGCTACTCTTTGCACGTCAAGCCGACGTCAAGTTACAGTCACGTCGCGGGTTCGGAAGCGGCCAACGGTGGTGGAACCCCCTCCCACTTGGGGGCGAGGGGCCCACAAACTAGGTTTCCCGTCGCGGTTGTTCGGGGCGGTAGCTCAGCTGGGAGAGCACCTGCTTTGCAAGCGCGCCGAGCCTCAGCCTTGGTTCGCCGAAGTTCCGAAGTGATCAGTGAATAGGCGTTAACGGTGCGAAGTCCAGAATCTGGGTTTCGCACCGTTTCTGTATCCAATCTGGCACAGTTTCTGGCACACCCCCCCTCGAAAAAGTTCGACCGGGTGGTGGAGCAAAGGCCTGGTCCTACGGGCTCGACTTCTTCGACTGGGAAATTTCAGGGAACGGGAGGGACCCGCGTCAAAAAATACAAATTCTAGCCTCAGAAATGTTCGGTCCAGCACCGGACAAGAGTTGGGCTGTTCCTGCAACCCTCTCCTAGCCCGCGCCGCGCCGCGGCGGTATTCTTCAGCGTCCTCTAACCCTTCCCATTTCAGAGTCTTGAGTGGCTGACCTGCACGAGCAGCTTGCACGCGGCTTGGCGGATCGCTACCGGCTCGAGCGCGAGCTCGGCCGCGGCGGGATGGCCACGGTCTACCTGGCCCAGGACCTCCGCCACAAGCGCCCGTCGCCTCAAGGTGCTCCATCCCGAGCTGGCCGCCACGCTCGGCCCCGAGCGGTTCCAGCGCGAGATCGAGTTGGCCGCCCGGCTGCAGCATCCGCACATCCTCACCGTGCTCGACTCGGGCGAGACGCGCGGGCCGGCTCTGGTTCACCATGCCGTTCGTCGAGGGCGAGTCGCTGCGCGACCGGCTCCGGCGCGAGCGGCAGCTGCCGGTGGAGGACGCGCTCCGGATCGCCGCGCGAGGCGGCCCGGGCGCTGGAGTACGCCCACGAGCACGGGGTGGTCCACCGGGACATCAAGCCGGAGAACATCCTGCTCACCGCGCGACGGCACACGCTGGTGGCCGACTTCGGCATCGCGCCGCGCGCTCGGCGCCGCGGGTGACGAGCAGCTGACCGAGACCGGGATGGCGGTCGGCACGCCGGCCTACATGAGCCCGGAGCAGGCGGCGGGCGAGCGGGCGCTGGACGCGCGCACCGACATCTACTCGCTCGGCGTGGTGCTGTACGAGATGCTCGCGGGCGAGCCGCCGTACACCGGGCCGACCGCGCAGGCGATGCTCGCGCGGCGGCTCACGCGAGCCGCCGCCGAGCGTGCGGGCGGTGCGGCCGAGCGTGCCCGGAGGCGGTGGACGCAGGCGATCCGGAGGGCGCTGGCGCCGGTCGCGGCGGACCGGTTCGCCAGCGCGGCCGAGTTCGCGCAGGCGCTCGCAGACGCGCGCCGCGACGCCGACGGCGTCGCGCGCACCGGCGCCGCCACGCCGGTCGCGGCGACCGCGCCCGCGCCGGTGCCGCCGCGCCCGCCGCGCGGCAGCCTCGCGTTGCCGGTCGCTGCGCTCACGCTGGGGCTCGGCTTTCTGATCGGCGCTGGGCGTGCTGTTCGCCTGGCGGCGCGCGCATCGGCCGGGCGCCCGGACGACGCCAGGATGCCAAGCGCCTCGCCGTGCTCCCGTTCGAGAACCTGGGCGACGCCGACGACGAGTACTTCGCCGACGGCGTCACCGACGAGGTGCGCGGCAAGCTCGCCGCGCTCCCGGGCTGCAGGTCACCGCGCGCAGCAGCTCGAACGCAGTACAAGAGGACCGACCAAGACGCCCGCAGGAGATCGGCCGCGAGCTGGGCGTGGACTACCTGCTGACCGGCACGGTCCGCTGGGAGAAGGCGGCGGGCGGCAGAGCCGGGTGCGGGTGAGCCCCGAGCTGATCCAGGTCGGCCGACCGGCTCGACCACCAAGTGGCAGCAGCCGTTCGACGCGGCGCTCACCGACGTGTTCCAGGTGCAGGCGGACATCGCCGGCCAGGTGGCGCAGGCGCTCGACGTGGCGCTCGGCGCCGGCGCAGCAGGAGGCGCTGGCCGAGCGGCCCACCGCGAACGTCGCGGCCTACGACGCCTACCTCAAGGGCGAAGCGCCGTCGGCTGAGCCTCGGCGACCCGGCCGACGCTCCGGCCGGCGCCATCGGCCTACTACGAGCAGGCGGTGGCGCTCGATTCCGGCTTCGCCCAGGCCTGGGCCCAGCTGTCCCGGGCCCATTCGCTGCTCTACTTCAACGGCACGCCCAACGCCGGCGAGCGCGCAGCGGCGCCCGGACGGCGGCGGAGCGGGCGCTGCGCGCTCGCCCCGAACGACTCCGAGGGCTACCTCGCGCTGGGCGACTACTACCGCCTCGTCGCCGCTGGACTACGCCCGGGCGCTCGCAGGAGTACGAGCCGGGCTGCGAGCTCGCCCCCGACAACGCCGACCTGCTCGCGCGCGACCGCGCTGGCCGAGCAGCAGCCTCGGCCGCTGGGAGGAGGCGCTGCAGCACCTGACCGGCGCCGGACGCTCGACCCCCGCTCGGTCGCCGTCGGCCGGCGGCTCGCGCTACACCTACTCTGCGCCTGCGGCGCTACCCCGAGGCGCTCGCCGCCGCCGACCGCGCGCTCGCGCTCGCCCCGGGAACGCTCGACCGTGCTCGAGAACAAGGCGATGGTCTATCTCGCGCCAGGGCGACCTGGCCGGGCGCCGGCAGGCGGTGCGCCGGGCCGCCGCGGGACGATCGAGCCCACCGCGCTCGCGTCGTACTTCGGCAACTACTACGACCTCTACTGGGTGCTGACGCCGGACCAGCAGGAGCTGCTGCTCCGGCTGACACCCGAGCGCCTTCGACGACGACGCGCGGCGCCTGGGCGCATCGTGCTGGCGCAGACCTACCACTGCGGGGCGACCGCGCCCGGGCGCGGACTACGCCGACTCGGCCCGGCTGGCCTTCGAGGAGCAGCTCCGCGACACCCCGGAGGACGCCGCAGCGCCACGTGTTTCTCGGGCTGGCGCTGGCCTACCTGGGCCGCAAGGCCGAAGCGATCGCGCGAGGGCGAGAAGGGCGTGGCGCTGCTGCCGATCGCCAAGGACGCCTACAGCGGGCCCTACATCCAGCACCAGCTCGTCCGGATCTACATCTGGTCGGCGAGCCGGAGAAGGCGCTCGACCGGCTCGAGCCGCTGCTCAGGTGCCGTACTATCTCTCGCCCGGCTGGCTCCGGATCGACCCGAACTTCGATCCGCTGCGGAAGCACCCGCGGTTCCAGCAGGCTGGTGGAGGGCACGCGCGTGAGCGCCGACTCTCGCGCGGCCCAGCTCGAGGCCGGCTCGGCCGACCGCTACACCCTCGAGCGCGAGCTCGGGCGCGGCGGGCATGGCCACGGTCTACCTCGCGCAGGACCTCAGGCACGACCGGCCGGTCGCGCTCAAGGTGCTGCACCCCGAGCTCGCCGCCACGCTCGGCCCCGAGCGGTTCCAGCGCGAGATCCGGCTCGCCGCCCGGCTCCAGCACCCCCACATCCTCACCGTCCTCGACTCGGGCGAGGCCGCCGGCCAGCTCTGGTTCACCATGCCGTTCGTCGAGGGCGAGAGCCTCCGCGACCGGCTCCGGCGGGAGCGGCAGCTCCCGGTGGAGGACGCGCTCCGGATCGCCCGCGAGGCGGCGCGGGCGCTCGAGTACGCCCACCGCCACGGCGTCGATCCACCGCGACATCAAGCCCGAGAACATGCTGCTCACGCGCGACGGCAACACCCTGGTCGCCGACTTCGGGATCGCGCGCGCGCTGGCGGGGGCGGACGAGCAGCCTGACCGAGACCGGGATGGCGGTCGGCACGCCGGCCTACATGAGCCCGGAGCAGGCGGCGGGCGACAAGGCGCTCGACGCGCGCACCGACATCTACTCGCTCGGCGCCGTGCTGTACGAGATGCTGGCCGGCGAGCCGCCGTTCACCGGCCCCACCGCGCAGGCGATCATCGCCAAGCGGTTCACGGCGAGGTGCCGAGGGTGCGGCAGGTGCGGCCGAGTGTGCCCGAGCGCGTGGACGCAGGCGATGTCCGCGGGCGCTGGCGCCGGTGGCGGCCGACCGGTTCGCGACGGCGGCGGAGTTCGCGCGGGCGCTCGGCACGGCTGCCGCGACCAGCGCGGTCCTGGCGACGGCTCCTGAGCCCGCCGCCGTGCCGGGCGCCACCGCTCCCGCACCGGTGACGACACCGCGGCGCCGCCCCGCTCGCTGGCCGGCGTGTGCCGCTTGCCGCGGTCACACTCGTCCTCGGGCTTCCTCGTCGGGCTCGGCGTGCTCTTCGCCTGGCGCCGCGCGCACACCGGGGCGGACGAGGGCGCCGGCCCCAAGCGCGCTCGCCGTGCTCCCGTTCGAGAACCTGGGCGACTCGGCCGACGCGTATTTCGCCGACGGGATGACCGACGAGGTGCGCGGCAAGCTCTCGCAGGTCTCCGGGCTCGCGGTCATCGCGCGGGCCAGCTCGAACGAGTACCGCAAGACGACCAAGGCGCCCGCAGGAGATCGCCCGCGAGCTCGGGGCCGACTACCTGCTCACGGCGACGGTGCGGTGGGAAAAGCGGCGGGCGGCCCGAGCCGGGTGCGGGTGAGCCCCGAGCTCATTCGGGTCGAGCCCGGGGCCGCGCCGACCACCAAGTGGCAGCAGCCGTTCGACGCGTCGCTCACCGACGTCTTCCAGGTGCAGGCCGACATCGCGGCGAAGGTGGCCAGTGCGCTCAACGTGGCCCTGGGCGACAGCGCGCGCCACGAGCTCGCGGCCAAGCCGACCGCGAACCTGGCGGCCTATGACGCCTACCTCAAGGGCGAGGCCGCCTCGCAGGCGCTGGCCGTGGCGGATCCCGCCAGCCTGCGCCGGGCCATCGGCTTCTACCAGCAGGCGGTCGCGCTGGACTCGGCGTTCGTGCCGGCCTGGGCCCAGCTCGCCCGCGCGCACGCGCTGCTGTATTCCAACAGCACGCCGACGCCCGAGCTGGCGGCGCAGGCCCGTGACGCGGCGAACCGGGCGCAGGCGCTCGGCCCGGACCGGCCCGAAGGGCAGCTGGCGCTGGGTGAGTACTACCGGTATGTGCCGGTCGACAATCGCCAGGCGCTCGCGGCCTACGAGGCGGGGCTCAAGCTGGCGCCTACCAACGTCGACCTCCTCGTTGGCGCGGCGTTGGCCGAGCAGAGCGCTGGGCCGCTGGGAGGCCGCGCTCCAGCACCTCACGCGGGCGGCCGCGCTCGACCCCCGCTCGGCCAACACGGCCCGGCGCACCGCACGGACGCTGGTCTTCCTCCGCCGCTATCCCGAGGCATTGGCTGCGGCGGAGCGCGGCCTCGCGCTCGCCCCGACCAACCTCAACATGATCGAGGAGCGGGCGATAGTACCGCTGGCTCAGGGCGATCTCGCGGGAGCCCGAGCCGTCGTACGCGCCGCCCTGCCCGCCGTGGACCCGGCCGAGTTGCTCGCGTTCTTCGGCAACTATCAGGACCTCTACTGGGTGCTGGACGACGCCCAGCAGCAGCAGCTCCTCACGCTGCCGCCGAGTGCCTTCGACGACGATCGCGGGGACCTGGGGCATCGTGCGCGCGCAGACGTATTGGCTGCGGAACGATCCGGCGAAGGCGAAGGTGTATGCCGACTCGGCTCAGCTCGCCATCGCGGAGCAGCTCCGGGCCACACCGGAGGATGGCCAGCGGCATGTCATCCGGGGCTTGGCCCTCGCCTACCTGGGCCGGAAGGCCGAGGCGATCGCGGAAGGGGAGCGGGGCGTGGCGCTGGTGCCGGTCAGCCGGGATGCTTTACGTCGGGGCCTACATCCAGCACCAGCTCGTCCGCATCTACCTGCTGGTGGGCGAGCCCGAGAAGGCGCTCGACCAGCTCGAGCCGTTGCTCAAGATCCCGTACTACCTCTCGCCCGGCTGGCTCAAGATCGATCCCAACTTCGCCCCGCTCCGGGGCAACCCGCGCTTCGAGCGGTTGGTGAACGGGAGTTAGGCCAACTCAGCCCCGCTGTGACCAAGGTCGTCTTCTTGGCTCGCCGGCTGCTTGTCATCTCTGCGCTGGGACCGCCATGAGCGGCGGCTGCCGCCAGTCGGCATGCCGACCGCAAGCGATCACTCTGCTCGACCCCCCTCGATGCTGGCGAGGCCGGTGCCTGTGTAAAGGCCGGGTCCCGATCGATGGCTCTTGCATCGGTCAGGATGTTCGGGCCGGGTGTCTCGAAAAAAATTGCAGATCAGCTGGCGAAAAATATCGGGAGCCCATGGACTCACGACGCTCTACGAATCTCACGGCGGCCTCTTACTTCCCCGCGACGAGCCGCTCGAAGCGCGGGTCCCCACGGAGTAGGGCGAAGGCGGGGTCAATCTTGTACCGACCGGGCGAGAGGTAGTGAGTCTTAAGCGGGAACTCCAGCAGATCGACTGCCTTCTCCGGAGGGCGAGCGCTCGGAGCGGCCTGCAGCGCCTCGGGGTAGCGGCGAAGCCGACCAGCGAGTACACCGCGCGTGTGGCGGTCTCGACCGAACGGGGATCGAGCACCAGCGACTCTCGCAGGTGCTTCACCTTGGTCCCGCCGCGTCGTAGCGGGACGCGGCGCATAAACAGCGAACGGAGAACCGCAGATGGCCCCGGCGGCCCACGGGGGGGGGTAATCGGTTAGGACACTTTGGGAGGTGGGACTTCCTCTTGGGCGGGCTGAGTCCAGCGAGCCCGGCCGACATCACTAGGCATGATCTCGGGGTCCGTCTCCACCACCTCAGCGGCGCTCTTGGCATCCGCTTGCGCATCATGCACAGATGGCGTCTCGCCCCGACCGCAGGCCCGGCAGGTCTGCGTCTCGGGGTTGTAGGTGTCATTCGCGTACGGTAGCTCGCGCTGGCACTGGGGGCAGCGGAAGGTGTCGTCTCCCATCCCCTCTAAACTGGAGGCCAGCGACAATATGTGCCAGAGGGGCCGCTCGGCACAGGTTGGCTCGGCCACGCGGCGCTCTTCCGCCCCTCAGCCACTGTATGCGTGCGCGCCGACCCGCGCACAGTCGTCTCTACGACGCTGTCCTGAGGACGATGAGTCTCGCGCACCGCTGCTACCCGGCGCATCGGGGGCGGCAAGGTGTCATCACCGGTTTGAGATTGCACAAAATCACCGGGTGAAATTGCACATTCGGTCTCCCGTTCCTTCCCGGGGAGCAGCCCTCTTGGGCACCGCCGGGAGCCGTGTCCATGTTGCGTCTCCCCTTGGGTGGAGGCGCCGGTGTACGGATGGGAGTCTCTCGTGCTGCTCAGGCATCTGCTGGACCAAGGTCTCTCGAAAGCCGCGGTCGCGCGCCAGTTGCACCGGTTACCCGGAGTGGGGAATTCACCTTCCCCGTTCCGGGCATCAGTCTCAGGACAAGTCATCGACCGAGGAATTCCGCACTCGCCCATCGATGATGCGTTGACCGAACTCACAACAACCCGTGATGGCCGATTCTTCCGTGGGGTAGGTGCTAGGGCCGCTGAAGGCCCGCAAGTCCGTATTGCGGCCAATCAAGAGATCAAGGGTCCAGCGTCCGGAGCCATGTACCTGAAACGTGCGCGCCGTGATGGTGAAGCCCTTGTACAAGACCGGATTCAACTGAGGCCTGGGTAGAGGACTCTTGAAGTATACTGCATTGTACCGGGGCGGACGCGCTGGTGATCTCCCACAAGCTGCTCGGCACGTGCGAGTGGTTCGTCATCCACCACACCAACTGCGGCATGGAGACCTTCACCGACGAGGTCATCCGCGGCCTGCTAGCGTAGAGCCTCGGCACGGCGATCTTCGACGGGCGCGGCTGGCGTGATGCGGGGCCGGGGCCGGGGTCGGCCGAAGGGGAATTTGTTGACTGGCTCACGATCCACACCAGCCCAGTAGTGTCGTGGCTGACGTGCGCCGCATTCGGAACCATCCGCTTGTGCCACCGGACGTCCCAGTCTATGGGTACATCTACGACGTGACAACGGGCTGCTTGGTCGAGGTGTCGGAGGCGACTGAGGCTGGCTGGGCAAGGCAGTCTGGTGACGTGCATCGGCGGCCAGGGCATCGCCGTCACCGTCGAGTCGCTGGCTGCCTGAGGGAGGGTCCCATGGAAGTCCTGACCGCTGGTCTAGCCGTCGTCGTCCTCTACCTGTTCGGTAGCCTCCGGATCATCCGGCAGTACGAGCGGGCGGTCACGTTCTTCCTGGGTCGCTTCTGGGGGACCAAGGGGCCAGGGCTCATCTTCATTCCCGCCATCCTCGCGCACGCGAAGCGCATCTCGCTCCGAATCGTGGCGCTCGACATCACCCCCCAGGATGTCATCACCCGCGACAACGTCTCGGTAAAGGTGAACGCGGTGCTCTACATGCGCGTGATGGACCCGGCCAAGGCCGTCATCGAGATCGAGGACTACCTCTACGCCACGAGTCAGCTCGCGCAGACCACCCTCCGCTCGGTGCTGGGCGAGGTGGAGCTCGACGAGCTCCTGGCCGACCGCGAGAAGATCAACAGGATCCTCAAGCGCATCATCGACGAGCGCACTGACCCCTGGGGGATCGAGGTCTCCGCCGTCGAGGTGAAGGACCTGGATCTGCCCAAGAGTATGAAGCGGGCGATGGCGCGCCAAGCCGAAGCGGAGCGGGAGCGGCGGGCCAAGGTGATCAACGCCCAGGGCGAGCTGCAGGCCTCGGAGACGCTGGCACAGGCGGCGCGCACGCTCGCGATCGAACCGAGCGCGTTCCAGCTTCGCTATCTGCAGACCGCGACCGAGATCGCGGCCGAGCACAGCTCCACGATGATCTTCCCGATCCCAATCGAGCTCTTCCGCCCGTTCATCCAGGCGGCCGCGACGGGCGTGGCGACGCCTACGCCACCGCCGATAAAGGTCGAGGGCTCGGCCGCGCTCCCGCCCCAGCTCCAGAACGTGCTCACACCTGGCGAAGGCGAAGCGGGCGGGGGCGGGAGTGCGACGGCAGCGAACGCAATGAGGGGCCAGCTCGTCCGGGCCCCTCATTATTTCACGTGATCACGAGGTGACCGAACGCAACACCTACCTCGGTCCATCGGGCGCTCCCACCGCACTACCGGAGCCCAGCTTCGTGCAACGCCCGAGCAGCACGAGGATGATCCCGCCGACCAGTGCCACCGCTCCACCTCAGCCGCCGGGCCGGTGTGGTCGCTGGGCACGCCACTTGAGCTCTCGGCAGTTGTGGCTCGTTGTTGCGAAGCCTGACGGCATGTAGTGACCTATCGGGAGAGGCCTGAGGAGTCCCACCCCGATCCGCTACTGCCTCCACGTCCTCCACCCACCACCAGAAAGCCCTTCTCGCCCTCAGCTCAGCCTGATGCGCAAGACAAAAGAGGGAGAGCGGACTCAGCCGCTCTCCCTCTTCGTCGGAACCATTCGCTCGGGCTTAGCTGGTAGCGGCGGTCTTGTGGAGGGTCGAGACGGCAACCTCGTAGCCACGGACCTCCGGGGTGCCTTCAACCATTCTCGCTAGGCTCTTGAGCACTTGGGGATAGGTCTCGCGGCTATACACGTCCGCGTTCTCCTTGCGATCCCACAAGCTGATGGCGATTGCGTTCTTGGCGTCTGGGGTGACAAACGCGATCTCATCCGTGAAGCCGTTCTGTTTCTGAAGCAGGGGCAGGATGTCCTTCTCGAACGTCTGGGTTAACTCTTCCCGCTGATTGGGCTTCAGATTGAGGGAGACATGTCGTGCGTACATAAGCACTCCTTCGGGTATATGGGTTCAATAGTGTCGGTTCACTACTGGTAGTTAACTTAAGTGCAACCTATTGCGCTGTACTATACCTGTCAAGTGTATCACTTATCTTGCCTACACGAGAGCAGCAACTTAACTTATGTTTGTTAATGGACACAAGGCCCGCCGAGGAGGAAATCCCGTGGATGTGTCGTTGGTCATCAGGCAGCGGTTGGACGAATTTGGCTTGGACCAGCGAGAGCTGGCCCAGGCCGCGGAAGTGACCGAGTCCTACATCTCGCAGCTGCTGACTCGGCGGAAGGCGCCCCCCGCGCCGAGTCGGACGGACATCTATGACAAGATGGACAAGTTCTTGAAGCTTCCGAGCGGAGAGCTGGCGCGGCTGGCGGCCGTCCAACGGACCGAGGGACTAAAGAGAGAATTGGGGGAGGAGCCCGCACCCTTGTTCCATGCAGTCCGCGAATTGATCCTCCGCAAGTGCCACCCCAATAAGGAAGCACACCTACGCGCGATCTTCGAGAAGCAGCCCTTCGGCGAGCTCGAGCGCCTGGTGACCAAACAGCTACTGGACGTGGTCAAGGGAGTCGCCACAGAAGAACTGGAGAACGAATACTGGCTTCGCATGGTGGCGGAGCTCGGCGGCCGAAGCTATCAGGAGATGCGCGTCATCGTGCTCGAGTTCCTCGATACGGACATCTTCCACCTGTCCCGCGAAAACTGCGTCGCCTTCCTGGATCCGTTGATCGAGTCCTGGGACATCGACCTGGCGACGTTTGCCCTGGACATCGTCCTGAACCCCAGAGTGGTCTCGGGGCATGTGCGGCGATTCGAGTTTATCGAGAGGGAATCTGGGGAGGTGTTCGTCGAGGAGCCGGGGCTCAAGGAATTCCTCGAGGATCCTGCCCTCAGCGGCACCGCGACCGCGGAGGAAGTCAGCTTTCTCAAGCGGCTGAGGTTCAGGGGCAAGCGGCCGACTCCCCTCTATTATTACCGGGAGTTACAGAACCTCAGAGACCCGCTCCATTTTCACACGGGGTAAGAGTCGGTTGTCGCCTATCACCACGTCTGACCTGGTTGGGAGGAGTACCATGTCCACTGCTA
>CAWILD010000007.1:0-369728 GCA_963836815.1 uncultured Gemmatimonadales bacterium
GCGGGACACCGGCGCCCCTGCGGTGCACAGCGCCTCCGCGACCGTCTGGTCGCGGCCGATGCGTTCGTCATCGCTCGCCGGAATACAACGCTTGTCCATGCGGGCTTCCTGAAAAACGCGATCGACTGGGTGTCTCGCATCCGTCCGCAGCCATTTAACGGCCGTCAGGGATGCGCCGATCTCCGCATCGCCCTCGATGGTCGGCGGCAACCGGGGGCTCTGGTCCCTGCGGCGTGCCGCTCGACACCTCGGCGCCCGCCTCTATCCCGACATGTTCTCTCGCGCAGGCGCATCAGGCCTTCGATCCCGCCGGCCGGATCCCGCGCCCGTGCTCCAGGAGCGCTTCGACCGCACCATCGAGGTGCTTCCTCGACCTGGTGGAGGCGGACAAGCATACCGCCCGCTCAAGAAGCTGTGGGTGGAATACCTGGGCGAGCATCCCGACACCGCGGTGGATCGGGTGGAGCACACGACCACCGAGGGGGAGCCGTGAGCGGGCTGCGCCGGCGGGTGGGCTGCGCCCGGCGGGAACGGTGGGGGGGCTTTGCCGTGGTCCGGCGCCGCAGGCCGGCACCACCACCATGGTCCTCTCGAGGCATCGCCCCAGTGACGTCGCCCGATCGTCCCCCCGAGGCCTGCAACTTGCCTTTCCCGCCCATGTGACTTTCGGCCGGCGCCGCCCGTCTCACGCCGGAACCGACACTCACCTCTTCAGGCAGGCCACACGATGGACGACCGCATCCAGCGGGCGCTCGACGGCGAGCTCCCGGCCGACGGACCTCACGCCGGTGAACGCAAGGAGGTGCAGCGTCACCGTGCAATGATTGGCACTGCGCTCGGCCCGATCCGGCGATTGCCGCCGATCGACGTGGCGGCGGCCGTCATGCGCCGCGTGGCGCCGCGGGCGAATCCCGTGCGCCAGGCGCTCGCGGCCGCGGGCCGCCTGGCGGTGGTCGCCACGGGCGCTCACGCTCCGCCCCGCCTACGCGCTCGCCTGCGGCATCGCCCTCACTGCCGTGGTCTCCCGGCACTCTTCAACCCGCCGCGCCCGCCGGTCCGCCGGCGGCGGCGCCCGCGCGGGTGATGGTCCAGTTCCGGCTGGGCGACGCGCGGCGCGCACGAGGTCGCGCTGGCCGGCGACTTCAACGGCCGGCGCCCCGAGCACCGGCTCCACCAGGTGCAGCCCGGTGTGTGGGCGGTGGACGTCGCGCTCGCGCCCGGGGTGTACAACTACGTCTTCGTGGTCGACGGCACCACCTGGCGACTCGATCCGCTCGCGAAGCAGGTGACCGACGGCTTCGGCGGCGCGAGCAGCCGCGTCGCCGTGCTCACGCCCGAGGCGCGCTCGTGAGCGGGCCGCGCGCGGCGTCGCCCTGCTCGGGCTCGGCACGGCCGTCCTGGCCATGGTCGTGCCGCGGAGCGCGTCCGCGCAGGAATGGCGCGCCTCGGCCAGGCTCGGTCGGGTGACCTACGAGGGCGCGCCCGCCGGGGCCTCCGCCGGCTCGTCCGCCGTCGCGCGGCCTCTGGCGCCTGGCGCCCCGGCACTGGCTGGGACTTCGGCCGCGATTCCGCTCGACGACGATCCATTCTGGGCCGTGGTGGGCGGGTGGCAGCGCTTCGCCGGCCGGGGCACCTTCGGCCCGCTGCTGGACGTCTCCGCCAACGGATTCATCCAGCGGGAGCACGCGACCGTGAGCGGCGCGCCGGCGCCTTCGCCGGGGCCGCTGCCCTTTCCGGTGCCGACGCCCGCGCCATCCGCACCGACCCGTCGGGACAAGGCGTGGGCGGCGAGCTGATGGCGGGCGGCTTCGCGAGCTGGCCGGCCGTTCAGCTCGAGCTGCGGGCAGGCGTGGCCGCGCAACGGAGCCGGCTCGGCGACTGGTGCAGGAGCGGGCTCTCCCCACCGGCGACGCGCGCGTGTCCGTGCCCCTGACGCTGCCGCTGGCGCTGCAGGCCCAGACGCTGCCTGGCTGGACCACAACACCACGCACGCCTACGCGGCGGCGGGCTCCAGTACGCGAGGGGCGGGCTGCAGCTCTCCGGGTCGGTGGGGCACTGGGTCGCGGGCGGGCTCGACCGCACGGCTGGACCGCCGCCGGAGCCGCCGCGGTGGGCCCGGGGCTCGAGCTGCAGCTGGGCGCCCGCGGCAACGCCTTCGATCCGCTCTACCTCTCCACCAGCCGGACGTCGGTGTCGGGCGGCTGATCATCCGGCTGGGGGGCCGCCGCGGGTTTGCCGCGCCCGTCGCTCCGCGGGACCGCGACGCCGCGCCACCATCGCGCTCCACCGGCGCGACGCGCACGGCACGAACCAGGTGCCGTCCTCGGCGACGAAGGCGTAGTGGTAGACGCCCGGCTCGAGCTTCGCCTCGTAGGTCCAGCGCGAGCCGTCGCGCCGCATCGGCACCGGCTTCCAGCCGGTGAAGTCGCCGGCGATGGACGGCCGGCCCTGCGCGCGCGCCGGCGGAGCCGGACGCGCGCGCCCGTCGGGCGCGCGCGGGCGACCGGCGCGGCCACCCGCGGCGGCCGCCCGGCCCGCAGGCTGAGCCCGGCCCAGAACGACGTCTCGGTCGCGGAGAGATAGAGCGGATCGAAGGCGTTGCCGCGGCCGCCCAGCTGCAGCTCGAGCCTGCGGGCCGAGCGCGGCGCTCGCGCCGGCCGACCACGCCACGCGGTCGAGGCCGCCCGCCACCCAGTGCCCCAACGAGCCCCAGAGCTGCAGGGGCCGCGCGCGTACTCGGAGCGTCGCCGCCGGCGTACGCGTGGGTGGCGTCGTCGTCCAGCCAGGCGCGGGTCTCGGCCTGCAGCGTAGCGGCGGCGCAGGAGCAGGAGAGCCGCGCATCGCCGGTGGGGAGCGCCCGCTCCTGGAGCACGCCGCCGAGCCGGCTCCGCTGCGCCGCGACGCCGGCCGGCGCCTCGAGCGGAGCGGCCGGCGATCCGCGAAGCCGCCGGCCATCAGCTCGCCGCCCGGCGCCTTCGCCCGACAGGTCCGGTGCGATCGGCGTGGGCGGTCGGGCGGAAAGGGCAGCGGCCCCGGCGCCGGGCCGGCGCGCCTTCCGGTCGCCCGCTGCCGTTGGATGAATCCGTGGCCCGAGACGTCCAGCAGCGCGCCGGTGGTGCCCCGGGTCTCCAGCCGCTTCCACCCGCCGAGCACCGCCCAGAACGGATCGTCGCCGAGCGGGAGCGCGGCCGAGACGCCGAGCCAGTCGCGCGGGGTGCCAGTGCGGCCGAGACCGAGCACGGCGGACGAGGCGGCGGACGCCCCGGCGGGCGCGCCTTCGTAGGGCACCCGGCCGAGCCGCGCCGAGGCGCGCCACTCCTGCGACGACGCGATCGGCGGCACGCGGTGGCCAGGAGGCCGGGCCGAGCGCGAGCAGGGTGACGCGCGCGCGCGGCCGCCCTCACGAGCGCGCCTCGGGCGCGAGCACGGCGACGCGGCTGCTCGCGCCGCCGAACCCGTCGGTCACCCGCGGCGCGAGCGGGTCGAGCCGCCAGGTCCTGCCGTCGACCACGAAGACGTAGTTGTAGACCCCGGGCTCGAGCGCGACGTCCACCGACCACACGCCGGCTGCGATCTGGTGGAGCCGGTGCTCGGGCGCCAGCCGTTGAAGTCGCCGGCCAGCGCGACCTCGTGCGCCCCGCGTCGCCCAGCCGGAACTGGACCATCACGTGCGCGCGTGGTTGCCGGCGGAACGGCGGGCGTGGCGGGTGCAAGAGTGCACCGGAGACCACGGCCGCGAGCGCGAGCCGCAGCCGAGCGCGTAGCGCGGGGCGGAGCGAGAGCGCGCGGGGCGACCAGAGCCAGCGGCGCCGCGGCCGCGAGCGCCGTGGCGGACGGGACCGCGCGGCGCCACGTGGCGCATGACGGCTCGCGCGCCACGTCGATCGTCGCAAGTGCTGGATCGGGCCGAGTGCCGTGCCAATCGTTGCACGGTGAGCGCTGCAGCTCCGGCCGTTCCTCGTGGGTGAGCTGCCGTCGGCGGAAGCTCGCCGTCGAGCGCCCGATGGATCCGGTCGTCCATCGTCTCGGCCGCCTGAATGGGTTAGCGGCCGGTTCCGGCGTGAGACGGGCGGCGGCCGGCGAAAGTCACATGGGGGGAAAGGCAAGTTGCAGGCCCCGGGGGGGACGATCGGGCGACGTCACTGGGGCGATGCCTCGAGAGGACCATGGTGGTGGTACCGGCCTCGGGGCGCCAGACGACGGCAAAGCCCCCCCGCCGTTCCCGCCGGGCGCAGCCCACCCGCCGGCGCAGCCCGCTCACGGCTCCGCCTCCGTTGTCGTGTGCTCCACCCGATCCACCGCGGGGTCGGGATGCTCGCCCAGGTATTCCACCCACAGCTTCTTGAGCGGGGGGTAGTGCTTGGCCGCCTCCACTAGGTCGAGGAAGCACTCGAGGGTGCGGTCGAAGCGCTCCTGGAGCACGGGCGCGGCGATCCGGCCGGCGGGATCGAATGCCTGATGCGCCTGCGCGAGAGAGAACATGTCGGGATAGACGCGCGCGCCGAGGTGCTCGAGCGGCACCGCAGGGACCAGAGCCCGCGGTTGCCGCCTGCCATCGAGGGCGAGGCGGAGATCAGCATGCCCTGACGGCCGTTGAAGGGCTGCGGCCGGATCCGCGACACCCAGTCGATGGCGTTCTTCAGATGCCCGGCATCGAGGCGTTGTATTCGGGGGACGCGATGATGAACGCATCGGCCGCCACCAGCCGGTCGCGGAGCCGCTGCGCGCCGGCCGGGATGCCGGTGCCCGCTCGACATCGCCGTAGGACCGGCAGTCTCGGCCATGGCGGCGCGGTCCGCATCGCGCCGTGTTCCTGCACCACCGCCGCCCCATGGCGCCCCGCCGGCCGCGTCCCGGCCGGACCGCGCCCCGCCGCAACTGGGACCCGCCCCTGGCGCGCCCCGGCGCGTCGCGCCCCCGCCGTCTGCAGCCTCCGTCCCCCCACCAGCGCCCGGAACCCCGGATGGCTCCGCAGCGGATCGAACGTCGGATCCACCCGCAGCCACGCCTTCGACAGATTGTTCGGCACTTCGACCAGCGGCTTGAGCAGCTCGACCGCCTTGTCCTTGCTCCCCACCATCATGTGGACCCGGACGAGCTGGAGCTGGACGTAGGGGCCGAGGTAGGCGTCCTTCTCTATCGGCAGGACCTCCACACCGCGCTCGGCCGCGCGGATCGCCTGTTCGCGACGGCCCAGGAATGCGAGGCTCACGCCTAGTAAGGCATGCTGCTGCGCGTCATCAGGGGCCGCTTGGATGGCTGCTTCGTAGGCGAGCCGGGCCGTGTCGGCGAAGGCTCGCGCGAGCGCCGGCTGTCCCCGCATGGTGTAGAGCTGGGCGTTGACCAGTCCCCAGTTGCCTCGGTCTCCCTCGTAGAAGGCGACGTCCAGCTCGAGCAGCCGGCGCTGCTGCGCGTCGTCGAGCAGCCAGCCGAGCTCCTCGAACCGGGCGAAGTAGTAGGCCAGCTCCGTCGGGTCCACGCCGGGCGGCGGCGTCCGCGCGATCCGCTCCGCCCGCGCGCGGTCCCCCTGGGCCAGCGCCAGCATCGCGCTCTGGTGGATGAGCGCCAGGTCGGTCGGTGCGAGACTCAGGCCGCGACGGGTGGCGCTCTCGGCCTCCGGGTAACGGCGGAGCGACAGGAGGGCGGTTCCCAGCCGGCGCGCGGCGCTGGCTGAGCGCGGGTCGAGGGCCGCCGCGCGCTCGGCGAGGGTCACCGCGGCTTTCCAGTTTCCGCCGGCCTGCTCCATGGAAGAGATGGCGCCGATCATGGTCACGTTGCTCGGCGCCAGCTTCAGGCCCGACTTGAAGGTGGCCAGCGCTCGCACATTGTCCTTGAGCACGAAGCGCTCGTAGGTGCCCTGCGCCAGATAGCTCTCCGGCCGGGACGGGCCCAGGCGGCGGGCCCGTTCCGCGGCCGCGGCGGCCTGCGTCGCCAACTCTGCGGTGGGAGTCAGGTTCGCGTACGAGGCCGAGTAGGCCTGGGACAACCGCGCCCAGGCCGGCTGAAAGCTCGAGTCGAGCGCCACGGCGCGCTCGTAGTACGGCAGCGCCCGGGTGACGCTCGCCAGGTCGACGGCACTCATGCTGGCCGACGCCGCTTCTCCCTTGAGGAACGCATCGTACGCCTCGAGGTTCGCGGTCGGCCGCGCCTCCAGCCCGGCCCGCACGCTGTCGGCCAGCGCCACGCCGAGCGCGTCCGCCACCTTGGTGGCGATGTCGGCCTGGACCTCGAAGACGTTGGTGAGCGAGGCGTCGAACTGCTGGCCCCAGCGGGTCCGCTCGGCCTGTCCCGGGTGCGCCTCCACCAGCTCGGGGCTCACCCGCACCCGGCTCGCCGTCCCCGCGGCCTTCTCCCACCGCACCGTTCCGGTCAGCAGGTAGTCCGCGCCCAGCTCCCGCGCGATCTCGGCCGGGCGCTTCGTCGTCCCCCGGTACTGGATCGAGCTGCCCCGGGCGATCACCACCAGCCCGGACACCTGGGTCAGCTTGGTCCGCACCTCGTCGGCCACGCCGTCGGAGAAGTAGGCGTCCGCGGAGTCGCCCAGGTTCTCGAACGGGAGCACCGCGACGACGCGGCCGGCGCCGTCGTCGCCCGCGCCGGGGTGGCTCCGCCGCCAGGCGAAGAGCACGCCGGCGCCGATGAGGAGTCCGAGGACGAGCGCCAGCGCCGCCACCGGCGGACGGCGAGCCTTGGCGGGGAGAGCGGCGGTCGCGAGTCGGGGACGGAGACGGCGGCCGTCGTCTCCACGGTCGCTCCCGCCTCCAGCGCCGCGCCGAACTCGGCGGCGGTCGCGAACCGATCGGCCGGCGTCCGCGCGAGCGCCCGCTGGAGCGCGCGCTCCACGCTCTCCGGCACCGCCTCGCGCGCCTGCCGGATCGGCCGGGCCGTCTCGGTGAACCGCCGCGCGATCATCGCCTGCGCCGTCGGCGCGGCGAACGGCGTCTCGCCCGCGAGCATCTCGTACAGCACCACCGCCAGGGAGTAGACGTCGGTCCGCGCGTCCAGCTCGCGCTGGCCGCTCGCCTGCTCGGGGCTCATGTAGGCCGGCGTCCCGACGGCCAGCCCGGTCTCGGTGAGCCTGGCGTCGTCCGGCCCGCGCCTGCCGCAGCGCCCGCGCGATCCCGAAGTCCGCCACCAGCGCGTGGGTGCCGCTCAGCAGGATGTTCTCCGGCTTGATGTCCCGGTGGATCACGCCTTCGCCATGGGCGAAGGCGAGCGCATCGGCCGCCTCGCGCGCGATCCGGAGCGCATCCGCCAGGGGGAGCTGGGTCTCCCGCCGGAGCCGGTCGCGCAGGCTCTCGCCCCGGATGAAGGGCATGGTGAACCAGAGCAGGGGAGGCCGCCCCGGGCACGGGCAGCTCGCCGGAATCGAGCACCGTGAGGATGTGGGGATGCTGGAGCCGGGCGGCGAGGTGGATCTCGCGGAGAAAGCGCTCGGGGCCCATCGTGGCGGCGAGCTCGGGGTGGAGCACCTTGATCGCGACCGGCCGGTCGTGCTTGAGGTCGCGGGCGAGCCAGACGGTGGCCATGCCCCCGCGGCCGAGCTCGCGCTCGAACGCGTAGCGGTCCCGCAGACCTTCGCGCAGCGCCGCGCCGGGTCGGACATGGGTCGCCTCGAGCGTCACGCGGTCCCCTCCACCAGCTTCCGGAACCGCGGATGGTCGCGGACCGGCTCGAACATGGGATCGATCCGGATCCACGCCGGCGTCAGCGTGTACGGCATCGCGAGCAGCGGCTCCAGCAGGTCGAGGGCCTCCTCGTTCCGCCCCGCCAGCAGGTAGATGCGGATGAGCTGATGCTGCACGTAGGTGCCCAGGTAGGCGTCCTTGCTCGGCGGGAGCATCGCGAGCCCGCGCTTGCCCTCGCGGATCGCGTCCTCGTAGCGGCCGAGGTAGGCGAGCGCGACGCCGTGGAGTGCCGCACGCTGCGCGTCGTCAGGCGCCTCCTTGGCTTGCTCCTCGAAAACCGCCTCCGCCGTGTCCGCCCAGGCGCGCGACCTGGCCCGGTCACCGCGGACGTGGTACAGGTACGCCCGCACCATGCCCCAGGCCGCGCGGTCGTCGTCGAACAGCTCCGGCCCGAGCTGGAGCACCCGGTCCTGCTGGGACTGGTCGAGGGCCCAGCCGAGCTCGTCGTATTGGGCCATGTAGGCGAGCAACCGATCGCGCTCGTTGCTCGAGCTCGGCGCATCGCCGATGCCGGCGCACCGCCGCGACGTCGCCCTCGCCGAGTGCCGCGAGCGCCAGCGTCTGCTGCAGCGGCATGGTTCCCCGGCGCCAGCGTGAGTCCCCGCTGCAGCGCGGTCTTCGCCTCGCCGAAGCGGCGCGTCACCATCAGCGCGTAGCCGAGCCGGCGGCTGATGGTCGCGGAGCGCGGATCGATCGTGAACGCGTGCTCGAGCCGGGTGATCATGTCCTCGAACCGGCCGAGCGTCTGCTCCTGGGTCGCCGCCACGGTGAGCAGGTCGGCGTTGTTGGGCGCCACCCGGAGGCCGGCTTCGGCCGTGGCGAGCGCTCGAGCCGGATCGCCTTCGACGTATGCCTCGTAGGTTGGCCTGGGCCACGAACGTCTCGGGGTTGGTGGGCGCGAGCTGCCGCGACCGCTCGGCGGCCGAGCGCGCGATCTCGGCGAGCTGGGTCAGGCTGAAGTTCCGGTAGAAGGACGCGGCCGTGCTGCTCAGGCGGGCCCAGGCGAGCACGAAGCTCGAGTCGAGCCGGATGGCGTCCTGGTAGTAGGTGATCGCCCGGCGCTGGTCGGCCGGCGTGCCGCTGGCCGCCGCGGCCTCGCCCTTGAGGAACGCGTCGTAGGCCGCGACGCTCCGGGTGGGCCGGGCCACGATCTCGTCGCGCACGCTGTCGGCCAGCGCCACGTCGAGCGCGCTCACCACCTTGCCGGCGATGTCCGCCTGCACCTGGAAGACGTCGGTGATGCCCGCATCGAACTGCTCGCCCCACCGGGTCCGCGGCGTCTGGCCCGGCCGCACCTCCACCAGCTCGGGCGTGACGCGCACGCGGTTCGTGCCATCGGCACCCTTGATCCAGCGCACCGTGCCGGTGAGGAGGTACGCCGCGCCCAGCTCGCCGGCGATCTCCTGCGCCCGCTTGGTCGTGCCCCGGTACTCGTTGCTGCTGCCGCGGGCGATGACGTCGATCCCGGTCACCCGGGCCAGCTTGGTCCGCACCTCGTCGGTGACGCCGTCGGCGAAGTAGGCGTCGGCGGAGTCGCCCAGGTTCTCGAACGGGAGCACGGCGAGCACGCGGCCGCCGGCCCCGGTGGCATCGCCCTGATGCCGCCGCCAGGCGAACAGCACGCCGAGGCCGATGAGGATGCCGAGCACGAGCGCGGTCGCGGCGACGGGGACCCGCGGTCGGGCCGCAGGCGTGGCGGTGGTCTGCGGGGCGACCGGCGGGAGCCCGGCCGCGGGCGTCACTGCAGTCGGCGGGGCCGCGGTGGGCGCGATGCCGGCCGGCTGCAGCGCCTGGGCGAACTGCGCCATCGTCGCGAACCGGTCGGCGGCCACCGGCGCCAGCGCCCGCTCGATCGCGCGCTCGACCGCCTCCGGCACGCTCGGCCGCACCTGGCGCACCCGCGGGATCTCGCCGCTCAGGCGCTTGGCGATCACCGCCTGGGCCGTCGCCCCGGTGAACGGCGCCTCGCCGGCCAGCATCTCGTAGAGCACCGTGGCCAGGCTGTACAGGTCCGTGCGGGCGTCGAGGCCGCGGTCGCCGGCCGCCTGCTCCGGGCTCATGTAGGCCGGCGTGCCGACCGCGAGGCCGGTCTCGGTCAGCTTCTCCTCGGCGCCGGCGAGCGACCGGGCGATCCCGAAGTCGGCCACGAGGGTGTGTCCGTCCCGCGTGATCAGCAGGTTCTCCGGCTTGATGTCGCGGTGGATCACGCCGTGCTCGTGGGCGTAGTGCAGGGCGTCGGCCGCCTCGCGTGCGATGCGGAGCGCGTCCTCCACCGGGAGCTGCCGCTCGCGCCGGAGCCGGTCGCGCAGGCTCTCGCCCTCGACGTAGGGCATGGTGAACCAGAGCTGGCCCGCGGTCTCGCCGGAGTCGAGCACGGTGAGGATGTGGGGATGCTGCAGGCGCGCGGCGAGCCTGACCTCGCGCTGGTAGCGCTCGGGACCGAGCGAGGCGGCGAGCTCCGGGTGGAGCACCTTGAGGGCCACCGGCCGGTCGTACTTGAGGTCCCGGGCGAGCCAGACCGTGGCCATGCCCCCGCGGCCGAGCTCGCGCTCGAAGGCGTACCGGTCCCGCAAGCCTTCGCGCAACGCCGCTACCGGATCAGTCATGAGGCTCTTTAATGGAGGGGAGAGGCTGGGCAAAGATATCGGTGGGGGCGGGCCCAGGGAAGGTGCATCCGATGGCAGTAACCCTTCCCCGCGGCTAGATTTAGCCCTTTCGTGCCCTCTTACTGGCGAACCCGTACCGCGATGACCGACACCCGCAAGCCGACCGCCGTTCCCGCTCACCGTCCGCGCCCACCGCCGGGCCGCCCGACGACGCCTACCACCCCGACGCCGTCGAGGCCAAGTGGCAGGCCCGCTGGGCCGAGCGCCGCACCAACGAGCCCGACCTCGAGCGGGCCGAGCGGCCGTTCTACAACCTCATGATGTTCCCCTACCCGTCGGCCGAAGGGCTGCACGTGGGGAACATGTTCGCCTTCACCGGCGCGCGACGTCTACGGCCGGTTCAAGCGGCTCCAGGGGTACGACGTCTTCGAGCCGATCGGGATTCGACGCGTTCGGGATCCACAGCGAGAACTACGCGATCAAGCTGGGGATCAACCCCGCGATCCTGATCCCGCAGAACATCGAGAACTTCCGCCGGCAGCTCCGGCGGATCGGCGGGATGTTCGACTGGCGCCACGAGCTCTCGACCACCGATCCGCGGTACTACAAGTGGACCCAGTGGATCTTCCTCCAGCTCTTCAAGGCGGGGAAGGCGTACAAGAAGGCGGCGGCGGTCAACTGGTGCCCCAAGGACAAGACCGTGCTCGCCAACGAGCAGGTCATCGACGGCCGCTGCGAGCGCTGCGGCAGCGTGGTGGAGCAGCGGATCGCTGGAGCAGTGGTTCTTCCGGATCACCGAGTACGCCGACCGGCTGCTGGCCGACCTGGACGACAAGTCGAAGATGGACTGGTCGGACAGCGACCACGACGGCGCAGCGGAACTGGCTGGGGCGGTCGGAGGGGGCGGAGATCGAGTTCCCGTTGGACGGCGCGGTGGATCAGGCCGACGGGGAGGGCGAGGGCGAGGGCACGCGCATCCGGGTCTACACCACCCGGCCGGACACGGTCTTCGGCGCGACGTTCATGGTGCTGGCGCCGGAGCATCCGCTGGTGGACGCGCTCACGACGCGGCGAGCAGCGGAAGGAGGTCGAGGCGTACCGCAAGGCGGCGGCGTCGAAGGACCTGGTCTCGCGCAAGGTGGGCGACCGGGAGAAGACCGGTGTGTTCACCGGCGGCTACGCGATCAACCCGGCGACGAACGACGCGGATCCCGGTCTGGATCGCGGACTACGTATTAATGGAATACGGCACCGGCGCCATCATGGCGGTGCCGGGCCACGACGAGCGCGACTTCGAGTTCGCGCAAGAAGTTCGAGCTGCCGATCGTGCGGGTCGCGTGGCGGACCGCCGAGGGTCATCCCGAGCGCAGCGAGGGACCCCAGGCCGCGCCGCTCGGACGTCGCCGTACACGGACAACGAGAGCGGCCGTCCTGGTCAACTCGGGCCAGTTCGACGGCAAGCCCGTGCCCGAGGCGAAGCGCGACGATCACCGCCTGGCTCGAGTCCATCGGGGCGGGGAAGGGCGTCGTCCAGTACCGCCTCCACGACTGGTGCATCTCGCGCCAGCGCTACTGGGGCCCGCCGATCCCGATGATCTACTGCGACGAGCACGGCGCGGTGCCGGTGCCGGAGAAGGACCTGCCGGTCGAGCTGCCGCTGATCGAGGACTTCGCGCCGGACGACAGCGGCATCTCGCCGCTCGCCCGGCACGAGGAGTGGTACTACGTCCCCTGCCCGGTGTGCGGCAAGCGCGCGCCGGCGCGAGACCGACGTGAGCGACACCTTCCTCGACTCGGCGTGGTACCACCTGCGCTACCCGAGCACGGAGTTCGACGACCGGCCGTTCGACCCGGCGCTGCACGAAGAAGTGGCTCCCGGTGCACACCTACATCGGCGGCAACGAGCACGCGGTGCTTGCACCTGCTCTACGCCCGCTTCATCACGATGGTGCTCCACGACCTCGGCCACCTGCACTTCGACGAGCCGTACCGGAAGTTCCGGGCGCACGGGCTGATCGTGAAGGACGGGGCCAAGATGTCGAAGTCGCGGGGGAACGTCGTGGTGCCGGACGAGTACATCGCGCGCTGGGGCGCGGACACGTTCCGGATGTACCTGATGTTCCTGGGGCCGTTCCAGGAGGGCGGGGACTTCCGGGACGAGGGGATCAGCGGGCCGCGGCGGTTCCTGGACAAGGTGTGGGGGCTGGTGGCGCGACTCGTGCCGCGACGCGCGCGGACGACGAGATCCGGCACGAGGTGCTGGTGAAGTACCACCAGACGGTGAAGCGGGTGACCGAGGGGATGGAGGAGCTGCGGTACAACACGCGCATCGCGGCGCTGATGGAGCTGGTGAACGCGCTGCGGGCGGAGAGCTGCACGCATCGGTCGATGGTGGAGGGGCTGGTCGTCATGCTGGCGCCGTTCGCGCCGCACTTCGCGGAGGAGAGCTGGGAGCGGCTGGGGCACGCGACGTCGGTGTTCGATGCGCGGTGGCCGGCGTGGGATGAGGGGCTGGTGGTGGAGGATCAGGTGGAGGTGGTGGTGCAGATCGGCGGGAAGACGCGGTCGAAGGTGTCGGTGCCGCGGGATGCGGATGAGGGAGCGGTGGTGGCGGCGGCGCAGCGGGATGCGGCGGTGCGGAGGTTTACGGAGGGGAAGGAGGTGAGGAAGGTGGTGTATGTGCCGAATCGGTTGCTGAATTTGGTGGTGGGATAGGCTTCCTACCTCATCCCGTTCCCCAGGTAGATTGTAGGGCCCCTCAACATCGCGGCGCCCGGCGCGAGCCACGCCTGACGTGTGGCTGGTGCCCGACCTTGATCCGGAGGCTCGCCTGCCCGTGAGTGCGCCGGACCCCCGCGCGGTCACCGCGTGACCGAGTCGTTCGACCGCCTGTCCCTCGCCCTGGCCGACCGCTACCGCATCGAGCGCGAGCTCGGCGCCGGCGGCATGGCGACGGTGTACCTCGCCCAGGATCTGAAGCACGACCGCAAGGTCGCGATCAAGGTGCTCCGCCCCGAGCTGGCGGCCGTGATCGGCGCCGAGCGGTTCCTCCGCGAGATCAAGACCATCGCCAACCTGCAGCACCCCCACATCCTCGGCCTGATCGACTCGGGTGAGGTCCGACGGCACCGCGTATTACGTGATGCCGTTCGTGGAAGGCGAGAGCCTGCGCGACCGGCTCACCCGCGAGAAGCAGCTCCCCATCGCCGACGCCGTCCGCATCGCGACCGAAGTCGCCGGCGCCCTCGACTACGCCCACCGGCACGGCGTGATCCACCGCGACATCAAGCCCGAGAACATCCTGCTCCACGACGGGTCGCGCGCTGGTCGCCGACTTCGGCATCGCCCTCGCCGTCTCGCAGCGCCGGCGGCAGCCGGATGACCGAGACCGGCATGTCGCCTCGGCACGCCGCACTACATGTCGCCCGAGCAGGCGATGGGCGAGCGCGAGATCACCGCCCGGAGCGACGTCTACGCGCTGGGCGTGGTGACCTACGAGATGCTGACGGGCGAGCCGCCGTTCACCGGCAGCACGGCGCAGGCGATCATCGCCAAGGTGATGACCGAGAAGCCGGTGCCGCCGTCGAGGATGCGCGACGACCGTGCCGGAGCCGGTCGAGGAGGCGGTGCTCGTCGCGCTGGCCAAGCTGCCGGCCGACCGGTGGGGCAGTGCCCGCGGAGTTCGTCCAGGCCCTGGCCGGCCCGGCAGACGGGCGGAGAGGCGCACGCAGCTCCAGGCGATTGCCGACCGGACGTCGGATCAGCCTGGTCTGGATCGCGCTCGTCGGCGTCGCGCTCGCGGCGCTGGCATTCGCCGCCGGCCGCTTTGCCTTTGGCCAGACGAATCGGTCCGGGGTCACCTATCTCCAGCGGACCTATCGCGACGAAGCGATCTACATCGCCCGCTTCGCCCCCGATCGACAGACGATGGTCTACAGCGCGGTGGCCGACAGCAGCCTGCCGGAGGTGTTCGTCATCCGCCCCGACTACCTGGCGCCGGTCCCCCTGGGTCTCACCGGTACCCACCTGCTCTCCATCTCTTCCAAGGGGGAGATGGCGGTCCTGCTCAACGCGCAGTTCATCCGCCACCGGTTCTTCCAGGGAACGCTGGCGCGGGTGCCGATCGGTGGTGGCGCACCGCGCGAAGTGCTCGACAGCGTGCGGGAGGCCGACTGGTCGCCGGACGGCGCGCAGCTCGCCATCATCCGCAACGTGAACGGCCGCGACCGCCTCGAGTATCCGATCGGCACGGTCCTGGTCGAAGGATCGGGGTACCTGAGTGATCCCCGCGTCTCGCCGGACGGGAAGCATGTCGCCTACGCCGAACATCCCTGGCGCTGGGACAACCGGGGCGTGCTCAAGATCGTGAATCTCACCGGCAAGGAGACGGCCGTCAGCCCACCGTTCGTCTCGGTGGAAGGGTCGGCGTGGCTGCCCGGGAGCGGTGAAGTGATGTTCTCGGCACGCGAGGCCAACGCCCTCGAGGTGTATGCCCTCGGTACCACCGGGGGATTCCGCTTGGCCCTCTCGGGGGCCGGCAACCTCACGGTGCAGGATGTCCTGCCCGAAGGTCGGATGCTGCTGACCCGTGACGACGCGCCGTACCGGTTGATGCTTCGCGGCCTGCACTCGCCCCACGAGGTGGATGCCTCGTGGCTCGACGGGTCGCTGAGCCCGAAGCTGTCGCATGACGGCTCGCTGCTGGCCTTCGGCAACGGCGGCATCGATGCCGGGATCACCTACGACGTGATGCTCAGAAAAACCGATGCGCTCCAGGTGGCCCGGCTCGGGGAAGGAACGCCGGTCGGGTTCTCGGCCGACGACAAGCGGGTCCTGGCCTTCGTGCCCTCGACCCCGCCACGAATCGTGGTCTACGCCACCGGCATCGGTGCCGAGCGCCGCATCGATGTGGGGCCGTACGAATCCATCGGATCGGCCGACTGGTTTCCCGACGAACAGTCGATCCTGGTCTGTGGGAATCACGCGGGCGAAGCGTCGCGCTGCTATGTGCATCCGATCGGTGGCGGCGCGGGGAAGGCGGTCACGCCGGCGGGCACCGGCGTGGGATTCGTCTCACCCGATGGCCGGCAGGTCGTGGCATTCGGGCCGTCCACCGGTCACTGGCTCTATCCCGTCGCGGGAGGCGAACCGCGCCCGATTCCCGGATTGCGGCCGACCGAGAACGTGGTGCGCTGGAGCACCGATGGGCGGGCGCTGCTGGTCGGAAGCGTCGACTCGCGCACGGTGGATCGGCTCGATCTCGCCTCGGGTCGCCGCGCATCGGTCGTGACGCTGGCGCCGGAGCGCCGGCCGCGCCGGCCCCGTATGGCGTTCGTCACCGTGGCGGATGATCCGCGGGTCTACGCCTATGTGGTCGAGGAGTATCTCTCGTCGCTGTTCACCGTGGACGGGGTGCGATGAGGTGAGCAGCATGCACGTTGGCATTGATCTTGGCGGTACCAAGACCGAAGCCATCACGCGCCCTGACCGTCATGGCGCCGGCGACAGCCGCGCCCGATACTCCTCCGCCCGCTCCCTTCGCCCCGTCGCCTCGTAGATCGCGACGAGCTGCCCAGCCGCCACCCGGGCCAGCGAGTCCTCCTGCAGGCTGTCCTCGATCGCCAGGACCTGAGCGCGAGCGGCTCCGCCTCCTTCCACCGACGCTGGTCTACCAGCAACGCCACCAGGAACCGGCCAAAGCGCACCGAATCCCTGCCGACGGCGCGGCGTTCGGGGCGGTCACCGACAAGGCCCACCGGATGTTCCGCTCCGCCTCGCCGCTCCGTCCGAGGTAGAACTGGTTCCGCCCCAACCACCCGGTCGCGAACACCACGTCGGAGTGCTCAGGGCCGTAGACCCGCCGCATCCGCAGCAGCGCCTCCTGATGGTCGAGCAGCGCCTTTGAGCTTTAGGCTGATCCAACGTCAGTCCTGTCGCTGCGCAGGCCCGTGCCCGCGTAGCTCTGGATCTTACGAGAGGCGCCGGTCACGGCTTGAGTACGCTCCGCACTGCGGACGCCCTCAAGGACCGACAGCCGTGAGCTGGTTCGTCACCAGCCGCCAGCGCCCGTCGCGGCGCACCCACACGAACGTGCCGCGCAGATCGGTGTCGGTCGGCGCGCCGCTGAAGGTTCCGCGGAGCGTCGAGAGGTTCTGGACGATGGCCGCGTCGCCGTAGAGTCGCACGGTGATCTCGCGCTCGTTGTCGATGATCTGCACGTTCGTGTTGCCCGAGCCGAGATTGGCCAGCCGCTCGTCTCGCGTCACCAGTGCGCCCTGGGGATTGATAAAGGTGTAGTTCTCGGTCCATATCCCAGCGAGCTCGGCGGTGTCGCGGTCGAGAATGGCCTGCTTGTACTGCTCCATCGCGGCGAGCACCGCGCGCTCGCGGGGAAAACCCTTGGCCTGGCCGCGAGAGGCCGCGGCCACCGTGACTGCCGGCTGCGAGGGGTCGGTCGGCTCGGCATCTGCCCCTTCGTGGCACGCGGCGAGCAGGAGTGAAGCCGCGAGTGCGAGCGCGGCGGTAATGTCTGACTTGGCCCTCATGATGAACAACCTCGAATTGGTGGGCTGAGCTGAATGAGACGGCGTCTGCCAAAGGTACTTCAGGTGCCGTGAGCGACGCCAAACGCAACCGCCGCCGACGGTCCGGACCATCGGCGGCGGTTCACTGCGTCTTCGGAATCGAGTTGCGCGGGCGCGCTCACCAATCAGCACGATCCGGCGAGCGCGCAGTCGGGCCCGGATCAGGAGCGTCCTGACCGGTGCGGCTCGAGAGGAGGGCGGAAAAACTTTCCGGGGTGCGTTGCGGCGTGATCGTGACCCGGTGCCGACAGGGCTCGACGCGCCGGCCCTTCCGGTCTTCGCGGCGGCAGAAATGAGGGCGGGGTCCTCGGCGGGTTGATCCGGGCCACAGACTCGAACTACCGGGCCGGCGACAGCCGTGCTCGCCACTGCTCCGCCCGCTCCTTCCGCCCCGTCGCGTCGTAGATCGCGGCGAGCTGCCCCGCCGTCACCCGGGCCAGCGTGTCCTGCAGGCTGTCCTGGATCGCGAAGATCCTGAGCGCGAGCGGCTCCGCGTCCTTCCACCGCCGCTGGTCCACCAGCATCGTCACCAGGAACCGGCCGAAGCGCACCGTATCCCTCGCCGACACCGCGTTCGGGGCGGTCACCGCCAGCGCCCACCGGATGTTCCGCTCCGCCTCGGCGCGCTGTCCCGAGGTAGAACTGGTTCCGCCCCAGCCACCCGGTCGCGTACACCACGTCGGGGTGCTCCGGCCCGTAGGCTCGCCGCATCCGCAGCAGCGCCTCCTCGTAGTGCGGCTCGGCCGCGCGGTACGACCCGCGCGTCGTATTCCAGCGACGCGAGGTTGAAGAGGGTCCTGCCGATCGCCGGGTTGTCGGCCGCGAGCACCGCCCGCCGCATCGCCAGCACCTGCTTCACCATGACCATCGCGCTGTCACGGAACCCGGCCTGGTCGTAGACGTAGCCGAGGTTCTCGAGATGGGTGGCGAGGGAGGGGTGCGAGGTGCCGAACAGCGAGGAGTCGAGCGACACCGTCTGCCGCCCGATCGCGAGCGCCTCGGTGAACTTGCCCTGGTTGGCGAGGATGATCGCCGAGGTCACTGAGGATCGGGACCGATCTGCGGGTGCCGCTCGACCCCGAGCTCGCGCAGCATCGCGACCGCCGCGCGGCCGGTGGACTCGGCCTTCGCCAGCTCGCCGCCCCGTGCCCTGGATGGACAGGACCCGGCGCCATGGCCACCGCCACGGCGAAGTGGCGCTCGCCGGCCGACCGCCGGTAGATCGCGAGCGCCTCCTGGGCGAGCGAGTCCGCGCGGGCGAGCTGGCCCTTCGATGGTCGGCCAGATCGGCGAGATCGAGCAGGGTGCCGGCCAGGACGCGTGTCCGCGCCGCCGGCGGCGGCGGATCTCCAGCGCCCGCCCGAGGGCCGTCTCGGCGGAGTCGAACTTCCCCTGCGACGTCAGCATGGTCCCGAGGTCGTTCCAGCTCTGCGCGGCCTCCTCGCTCGCGGGACCGGTCCGCGCGAGGCGCTCTCGCAGCGTCTGCCCGGTAGAGCGTATCGGCCTCGGCGTTCCGGCCGAGACCCTGGTAGACGGTCGCGATGGTGCGCCGGAGCGAAGAGGCGATGACCGGGTCGGCGATCCTGCCGGCGTTCACCTGCTTGACCCCTTCCGCGAGCGCGTCCACCACCGTCGTCTGCCGCGCGCCGCCCTGCCACGGGTCGGCCGACTTGAACAGGTCCACGAGGAAGGTGCTGATCGCCAGCGCCTTGGCCTCTCCCCGCGCGGCCCGGTCCCGCTCCCGCATGATGCCGGTGACGCCCACGACGAGCGCCACGGCCGCCGTCGCCAGCACCGACACGCCGAGCCGGTGCCGGCGGACGAACCTGGCGGTGGTGTAGCCGAGCGTCGGCGGCCGCGCGGTGACCGGCTTGTGCTCGAGGTGCCGCTCGAGGTCGAGGGCGAGCGCGTTGGCGGTCTCGTAGCGGCGGTTGCGGTCCCGCTCGATCGCCTTGACCACGATCCAGTCGAGGTCGCCGCGGAGCTCGCGCCGGAGCCCGACCGGTGTGGTGTGCCGGCGCCGGGCCGAGTTCGTGGCGGTATCCGCCTCGAGCGTCGCGACCCGGCGGCTCGGCGTGGGGACGTCGGCGTTCCCCAGCACGTACTCGCGCGATGAACGCCGCCGGCAGCAGGCCCTGCTGGTCGAAGGGGAGCACGCCGGTCATCAGCTCGTAGAGCACCATGCCGAGGCTGTAGATGTCGGTCCGGGTGTCGATGTCGAGCCCGCTCGCCTCGGCCTGCTCCGGGCTCATGTAGGCCGGCGTGCCGACGGCGACGCCGAGCTCGGTCGTGAACTCGCTGTCGGTCAGCCGCCGCTCGATCGCCTTGGCGATCCCGAAGTCGATGATGGTGGGGACCGGCTGCCCGTCGGTCACCCGGACCAGGATGTTGCTGGGCTTGAGGTCGCGGTGGATGACGCCCTTCTGGTGCGCGTGCTGGACGCCGCGGCAGACGCCGAGGAAGAGCTCGAGCCGCCGGCGGAGTCGAGGCCGTGCCGGTCGCAGTAGTCGGTGATCGGCTCGCCGGCCACGAGCTCCATGACGAAGTAGGGGAGCCCCTCGTCGGTGGTGCCGGCGTCGAGCGCGCGGGCGATGTTGGGGTGGTCCATCACGGCGAGCGCCTGCCGCTCGCTCTCGAAGCGCGCGAGCACCTCGTCGGTGTCCATCCCGCGCCGGATCACCTTGAGCGCGACCGTCCGCCGGAGCGGCTCGAGCTGCTCGGCCTCGTAGACCGTCCCCATGCCGCCCTGGCCGAGGACGCGGGTGATGCGGTAGGGCCGATGCGGTCGGGGTGGGGGAGCGCGCGGCGCGGAGGCGGACGGCGGGCGGAGGGCCGCGCCGCCGGAGTTCACCGTCGGTTCTTCAGGGGGCATGCGGGCAATCTGCCGGCGGGGAGAGGTTTGGCAAGATGTCCCGCTGCTACATTACCCTCATGAAGCTCAAGCCAGTGCTCATAGCCTCAGCGATCTACCTGGCTCTGGTCGGTCTCGGCGTCCTGTTCGCCCCGCGCTATTTCGGTATCGGGGCCGTTCCCTCCGACGCATCGCCCGCGTTGATCGCCTTCCTTCGGATCTTCGCCGGCCCCTGTCTCGGCATCGCCGTTCTGAACTGGATGGCACGCAACGCGGAGCCCTCCCCGGCGCGCGACGCCATCGTCCGGGCCAATATCGTCGGATTCGGCTGCGTAGCCGCAACGGACGTGTGGGGTGTCCTGAGCGGCGACGCCCGAGAGATCGCCAAGCTGTTTCTCGTGATCCATCTCCTGTTCACGCTGGCATTCGTCGCGGCGGCGCGGAGGGTCCCGTGATCATCACCGTGGTCGAGCTCGTCGTCGGCGTCGTCCTCGCGTTCGCCTTTCTCCTCTGGACGCGAGCCCAGCCCGATGCCGGCTGGCGCCTCTACGCCATCGGGCTCGGCGTCACCGCGCTCATCTATGTCATGTTCCCGGTGATCGGCGGCGCCGGTGCGCGGTCGCTCGGCCTGGAGGCCCTCGGTCTTCTCCTCTACGGCGCCGCGGCCTGGATCGGCTTCCGAAAGTCCACCACCCTCCTCGCGCTCGGTTGGGCGATGCACCCCGTTTGGGACGTCGCGCTCCATCTCCAGGGCGCCGGCGCAGCGTACACGCCGGACTGGTACCCCTGGGGCTGCGTCAGCTTCGATCTGGTAGTGGGGGGCGCCGTGTTTGTGGCGGGTGCCCAAGCGCAGCGGCATATCGCACGTTGACCCTGGAGGCCGGCATGCAGATTGGCGTCGACCTGCGGTGCGCGTGTGCCGTGGTGTTCCTCCTCCTCACCAACGCCGGCTGCGGCGGCGAGGACGAGCTCGGTCCGCCGATACCAGCGTCCATCGTGGCCGTGCCCAACGAGCCCCGGGTGCCGCTCCATGAGACCAGGCAGCTCAACGCGACCGCCGTGGACTCCGCCGGTGATGCCATAGGCGACCAACCTCTCGCGTTCACGTCCAGGCAGCTGCGGCGCTACGGCGCGCTTCCCGCTCCGCCCACCACCGCGCCGGCGAGAGCCGTCCTCGCCACTGCTCCGCCCGCGCCTTAAGGTCCAGTTCGGCCTAATCCCCTGGGAGACCGTTCATGGAAGACGAAGTTGGCGCCTCCAACGTCAATCGCGCGTATTCGCTCGCCGCGACCAGCATCGCGATCTTCACCTTCATGCTGTTCTTCCTGTATCCGAGGTTCAAGAGCGGCGAGATCAACCCCTTGCTGTTTCAAGTCACGTTAATAGTGATGGGCGTCGCGACGTTCTCGTTCGTGTTCGCGTCCCTGCTGTACTATGGCTCCTCGCTCGGCGGCCGGCTCGACCATGCCGAGCGGACTCTGTACTCCCGGCGAGCCGATCGGTTCTGGCTGCTCGGTTACACCCTGTTGTTCCTGGATCCGAGCCTGATCCTCTTCTCGGTCGGGCTGCTTCACGTCGGGTCCGTGTGGCTCGCGCTCGGGCTGGTGTACGCGATCTTCGCGATCCGCTACTTCCCCAGGGTTCAGACCGCGCTGTAACCGACGCGGTCTCACATCCATGTGGACAGGGCTCTGGGTCATCGCTCCGGTTCTGGGTGGCTATCTCGCGCACGCGCCGGTCTTGCGCTTCGATCTCCTGTCCCGACTTGCACGTCCGATTGACGGCGGGGCTACCCTGGGCGGTCGGCGAGTGCTCGGCGATAACAAGACGTGGCGTGGGGCTGTCGTCATGTCTGCAGGCGTCCTGGCGGCCACGCTGCTACTGTCGCTCTGGCCAACCTGCTACCGCCAATGGCCGGCCCCCTTGCACTCGCATCGTGTGCTGTTCGGGCTGTTACTCGCGCTCGGCTTCGTCGCGGGCGAGCTTCCCAATAGCTTCATCAAGCGGCAGCTGGACATCGAGCCGGGCGGCCGACGCACCTCACCGTTTGGGATAGTCCTGGCGATCGTCGACCAGGCGGACTTCGTGCCGGCCGTGTGGCTGACGCTCTCGCCATTGTGGCTGATGCCGGCTGCGCAGGCACTCGTCGTCTTCGTGGTAGTGGTAATCGGCCACACGATGATCAACGTGCTTGGCTACGCTATCGGTGCGCGCAAGACATGGACCTGACAGGCACCCGCGCTTGGAGCAGGGCAGAGGTAACGAACCGGCAGACTGACCGTGAACGACGCAACCGCCACCGAACCGCTGTCGAGGCGCTCAGTTCCACGGGAGAGCGCTTCGCTCGCGCCAGTACTCCCCCGACTCCATTGCGAGCGACCGGAGCCGCGCATCCGCCTCCGCCGTCCACGGCGCTTCCACCGCGCGAAGGTTCGACCGGAGCTGCTCCGAAGTCGCCGCTCCGCTCAGAACAACGTCCGCCCACGGCCGCGCAAGCGCGGCGGCCAGGGCGAGAGCATCGACGGTGGTATCGAGCCGCGCCGCTTCCTCGCGCAACATCGAAAGTCGGGACGCGAACGCGGGGTCGGCGTTGCGTTCGGTGAGCCGGCCGTTCGCCAGCGCCTCCTTCACGATCACCCACATCCCGGCCCCATGCGCCTCCTCGAGTGCCGAGTCCGCTCCGCGCTCGAGCAGGTTCCAGGTGGCCTGCACGGCGTCGAACACCCGCTCCCCGTGGCGCGTGACCTCGAGCGCTCGCCGCAGGACATCGGACTGCGAAGGGCCGGTGAGCGTCAGCCCGACGCGGAGCCCCGTCGCCTTGAGGCGCGCCAGCTCGTCGATCACGGCGTCGTCGTCCAGCACGCCGCTCTCGAGCGTTGCCGAGTGGATCTGGTAAAGCGAGAGGTGCGCGCCGAGCCGCGTCCTCGTCTCGGAGAGCTGCCGGCGTAGTGTGGCCAGCGAGTGGTCCTTCACCTCATGCCGCTCGGCGTCGACCCGCCAGCCGGCGGTGTAGGTGTAGCCCCACTTCGAGGCGACGACCACTGCGCCCGGCACGATCTGCCGATTCGCCAGCCACGAGGCGAGAAAGTCCTCCGCCCGGCCGTAGGAGCGCGCGGCGTCGAAGTAGCGCACGCCCCCGGCGTAGGCGGCGTCGAGCACCGCGTGGGTACGTTGCTCCATCGCCCGCGGTTCGTAATTCCTCGCCAGGTCGCGCGCGTGCTCGACCGTGATGTACCCGGGGCGGCCGAGGGCGGCGAGCCCGAGGCCCATGCCACGAGCAAGCCTGCTCATCCCTCACGGACAATGATGATGTGCCGGGCACCCGTTGCATCGAGCCAGATCTGCGTCGGCGTTCGGCCGACGCGCAGGACGATGGCGTCACAGCCAGGACAGCGCACCACCGTGCCCATTCCGTGGGCGTAGACCATCAGCGCGCCGACTGCCCGGGTCGTTCCGCAGTGCGCGCACATGGCCTGCGCCGTCGTAAGATCCCCGACGAATATCTCGCTCAGGATACCGGCCGCGGCATTGCCGTCCAGCCGTAGCGCGTCCGCGTCCATCGCTGCCTCCCTTTCGCTGCTAGGCCGCCCCGCCGGTGGGGCCGAAGCGCTCGGTCTTCACCCGTGTCGGGTCGTGCCCAAGCTCGACCAGTGCCGCGGCAACCGACTCCACCAGCGGCGTCGGACCGCAGACGAAGACGTGCGGCCGCTCGGCGGGCGGCCAGGAGACCTCCGCCAGCATCATGCGGTCGATCCTGCGCCGGAACCCGGTCCACCCATCGGGCGGCTCGCGGGTAAGCGTGTGGGTGACCTGGACTGTTGGATCGTCCTCGGCCAGCCCGGCGAGCTCCTCGCGGTAAATCACATCGTCCCATCGCCGCGACGAATACAGCAGGCGCGCCGGAACTCCGTGGCGCGCGTCGGCCCCCGCGCTGCGGAGCACGGTTGCCCGGTGACGCAGCATCGCCATCAATGGCACCACTCCGGAGCCACCCCCCACGAGCAGGAGCGGTCCTCCCAGCGCGACTTCCCAGACGAAATATCCGCCGATCGGACCTCGGAGCTCGAGCATGTCCCCCGGGCGGAGCTCGTCGGTGAGATAAGGCGAGACCTCGCCATCCTCGAGCCGCTCGACCGTCAATGCGAGATGGCCGTCCTCCGGGGCCGTGGCGATGGAATAGCTTCGCTGTGCCTGATAGCCATCCTCGGCCGTGAGCCGGACGTCCACGTGCTGTCCGGCGTGGTGCCCGGGCCAGGCGGGAACACCGAGGATGAGTGTCCGCACGCGCGGTGTTTCCGGTTTGACGTCGACCACGGTCGCGAACTGCCAGGTGATGGGCTTCGGCGAGGAGTCGCTCACGGGTCGCCGGAGTATCGCTGCTCGCGCCAGGGGTCGCCGTAGTTGTGATAGCCGAGCGACTCCCAGAACCCCGGCTGGTCGTGGTCCATGAAGCGGAGCTGCCTCACCCACTTGGCGCTCTTCCAGAAGTACAGGTGCGGCACGAGGAGCCGCGCGGGGCCACCGTGTTCCGGCGGGAGCGGCTCGCCGCTATACCTCAGCGCGATCCATGCTTTGCCGCCGGTGATGTCGGCGAGCGGCAGGTTCGTGGTGTAGCCGCCTTCGGATGCCGCCATCACGAAAGGTCCCGGCGGCACGCCTCGTTTGGTGGCCTCCGCCAGCAAGGTATCCACCGACACCCCCTCCCAGACGGTGTCGAGCTTGGACCACTTGGTGACGCAATGGATATCCCTGGTGACGGTCTCACGCGACAGCGCCGAGAACTCATCCCAGGTCCACCGCGCGACCTCGGTGCCGAGGCCGCGGACGGTGAAGTCCCACGCAGCCAGCGACACGTGCGGCGTCGGTCCTGCCGAGAGCACGGGGAAGTCACGCGTCTCGTACTGGCCGGGCGGAATCCGCCCGGCTTCGGCCTCGGGCCGTGGACGGCCGCGAAACCCGCGAGAGACTGGCGACATCCCGTCCTCCTATCCACCGGCCTGATCGCAGGTCCGAGCCCAGGGTATGATATCCAGCCGCTCGAAGGGAATGGGCCGCCCGGTCTCCTCGCAGATGCCGAACCGCTCAGGCGTCCGATGGAGCCGATCGAGCGCGGCCTCGATCTCGGCCAGCTCGCCCGACATCCGGGTCTCGTTGGATGCTCCGAGCTCGGCATCCATGGTGTCGGTCCCCAGGTCGGCTACGTGGAACGGGTATTTGGTCAGGTCGCCGCTGCGGACCTGCTCGTCCTCCTGCTCCTGGACGGCAAGCGACCGGTCAAGATCGCGTTGTAACCCCGCACGCTCCTCCAGCAGTCGGCGCTCGAGGTGGCGTCGTTGGGCGTCGGTGAGAGACATTGCTGGGCCTCCTCAATTGGTCCGCCGTCCTCTGGACCATAGTATGAATTCCGGGGCTGTCGAGGCTCATGGGGGGTGAACGACGGACGGAGAACGTGATATGCCACGCTTGAACGGTCTCCGGCTGGTCGCGGTCTTCAAGTTCGCCAAGGCGATCCTGCTGCTGGCCGCCGGCCTCGGCATGCTCGGTCTCCTCCATCCGGGCGTCGCGGCCGCGATGCTGCGGTGGAGCACGATGGTGGCGCCAGGCGCCGAGCGCCGTCTCCTGGAGCACCTGCTCGCGCACACCCTCAGCCTGCCACGCGAGCGGCTCGAGCTCGTGGCAGCCGCCGCATTCGCCTACGCGACGCTGTTCGCCACCGAGGGGACCGGGCTCTGGCTGGGGCGACGCTGGGCCGAGTACCTGACGCTCGTCGCCACTCTGTCGCTCGTGCCGATCGAGCTGGTCGAGCTGGCGCGGCATCCGGGGCCCGGCGTCGTGAGCGCGCTGATCCTCAACCTCGCGGTCGCGGCGTACCTGTGGTGGCGATACGCGCCCGGCCGGGGAGCTCCCTGCGCGCCTGATTCGTCACCTTCGCAGCGCATGGCGGCCCCGTGACGCAGGCGTGACGCGCCCGGCCGATGCTCCAGCTTGCCGCCCTGTGCGAGAAATGAGGCAGCGGCGGGGTTCCCCAATGAGTACCGGCGTGGTATCCGTGTATGAAGTCGCACACGGAACCGACACAAGGAGCGGTCATATGCAGATCACGGACATCCTCGCGCCAGACGGGCGGCCTCCAATCGATCGCTCGAGAGCTGGGCATCACCGAAGCGCAGGCGGCGAACGGCGCCGCGGCGCTGGCCCCGGCGATCCTCGGCGGCTTCAAGAAACAGGCACAGGCACAGCCCACCGGCCTCGACGGACTGGGCGGCCTTCTCGGCCAGCTCGGCGGCGGCGGCCTGCTCGACGACGTGCTGGCGCCGAAGCCGACCGACGTGAACCGCGGCAACGACGTGCTCGGCCAGATCTTCGGCTCCAAGGACGTGAGCCGCACCGTGGCCCAGAACGCGGCCTCGCAGTCCGGCCTGGACCCGGCGCTGCTCAAGAAGATGCTGCCGATGCTGGCGATGCTGGTCGCTGGCTTCATGGCGAAGCAGGGCGAGCGGCGCTGGCGCGCCGGGCAGCCGTCGGGCGGCGGCCTCGGCGGTGTGCTCGGGGCCTGCTCGGCGGACGGAGGCCTCGGGCGCGCGGCGGGCTCGCCTCGATGCTCGACATGGACGGCGACGGCAATCCGCTGGACGACATCCTGAGCATGGCGGGCAAGGGGCTGCGCTAGGTCGCCGCGGCCTGGATGCAGATCGGCATTGATCTGGGCGGCACCAAGACCGAAGCCATCGCGCCTGGCCGCGGACTCGGTCGTCGCGCGGAGTCGCCGGGTCCCGACCCCAAGGGACTACGGGGCCAGCCTCGATGCGATCGTCCGCCTCGTGGCCGAGGTCGAGGCCGAGACCGGCTGCACGCGGACGGTGGGCGTCGGCATCCCCGGGTCGTCTCGCCGGCCACCGGCCTGGTCAAGAACGCCAACTCCACCTGGCTCATCGGCCGGCCGCTCGCAGGCCGACCTGGCGGCGCGGCTCGGCCGCCCGGTCCGCGCTGGCCAACGACGCGAACTGCTTCGCGCTCTCCGAGGCCGTGGACGGCGCCGGCGCAGGCTGCGACACGCGTCTTCGGCGTCATCCTCGGCACTGGCGTCGGCGGCGGCATCGTCGATCGACGGGCGGGTGCCACGACGGGCGCGAACCGGATCGCCGGCGAGTGGGGCCACAACCCGCTTCCCTGGCATGACCGACGAGGAGCGCGCCGGCGGGACCGCCGTGCTACTGCGGCCAGCAGCGGCTGCATCGAGACGTTTCTCTCCGGGCCCGGCCTGGCGCGCGACTTCCAGCGCGAGCGGCCGCCGGCTGTCTCGAGCGCGACGTCGTCGCGCAGCGCGAGCCGCGGCGACGCCGAGCGCGGCGAGCCGTCTGCGCGCTATGAGGATCGCCTCGCCCGCGCCCTGGCCGCCGTCATCAACGTGCTCGACCCCGACGTCATCGTCCTCGGCGGCGGCATGTCCAACGTGCCCGGCCTCGCCGCGGACGCTGCCGCGGCGGTGCGGCCGCGCTACGTGTTCTCGGACGCGGTCGTCACGCGCGTCGTCCCGCACGTGCACGGCGACTCGAGCGGCGTGCGCGGCGCGGCGTGGCTCTGGCCGAAATGAGCGCGAGCCACGCCTGACGCGTTGCGACGGGTCAGGCCGCCGTGCCCGCCCCCGCCTTGGCCTCCTCCAGCTTGGCCAGGTCGATCTTCTTCATCTGCATCATCGCTTCCATCGCCCGCTGTGAGCCGGATCATCGGGTCGCCCAGGATCTCGGCGAAGTTCTCCGGCGCCACCTGCCAGGAGAGCCCGTACTTGTCCTTGAGCCAGCCGCACTGCTGCGCGGCGGGGTCGCCGCCCTGGATCAGCTTGTTCCAGTAATAATCGATCTCCGCCTGGTCCTTGCACCCGATTAGAGGGAGACGGCCTCGTTGAACTTGAACGTCGGGCCCCCATTAAGGGCCATGAACTTCTGCCCCTCGAGGGTGAACTCGACCACCATCACGGAGCCGGGAGGGCGACCGTGGTTCTCCTTCCCGGCCTCTCCGTAGCGCGCGATCTTCTCGATCTTCGAGTTCTTGAAGATGGAGACGTAGTACTTCGCCGCCTCTTCGGCCTGACTATCGAACCAGAGGAACGGCGCGATCTTCTGAATCCCTGCCATGACTGCCTCCTTGGATACGGTCGATCCTGACATGAGAAGCTAGGCGGGGAGACGGAGGCGGATGTGAGCCGTGTCACGGCAGTGCAGCAGCGCAGGCGATGTTGATTCAGGCAGCGCCAGGTCGCCCATGAGACGCAGGGACTTCATCAAGCAAACCGCGCTGGCCGCGGCGACGCTATTCGCCCAGGGTCCGGGGAACCTCGAACGTAAGAGCGCCCCGAAGAAGGTCATCATCATCGGGGCAGGCTTGGCTGGATTGTCGGCCGCGTTCGAGCTGACAAAGGCTGGCCACGACGTCACCGTTCTCGAAGCCCGGACCCGGCCCGGCGGCCGCGTCCAAACCTTGCGCGACCAGTTCGCCGACGGACTGCATGCGGAAGCCGGGGCCGCCCGGATTCCCAACCATCACCACTTCACACTCGAGTACGCCGAGCGGTTCGGGCTGCCGCTCGATCCCTTTCAGCCGACCGATCTGCCGTCCGTGTACCACGTCCGTGGCAGGAGGATCGTGGTCATCCCCGGCCAGCGGAAGGTGGAATGGCCCTACGATCTGTCGGCCGAGGAGCGGGCGCTGGGACTGGACGGCATCCGGCAGAGGTACATCCGGTCCATGCTGGACGAGCTGGGGGACGTGACCGATCCGCATTGGCCGCCGCCTAACACGCTCAGCAGATACGATTCGATGAACCGATCCGACCTCTGGCGCAGCCGCGGGGCGTCGCCCGAGGCCGTTGCCCTGCTGAGCCTGGGAGGAATCGACGACCGGGTCGAAACCTGGTCGGCCCTGTTCATGCTCCGCAATCAGGCCCTCAACCGGAAGCTCGAGCGCTATTTCAAGATCAGAGGCGGCAATGACCTGCTCCCGAAGGCGTTCGCCGCCCGGCTTTCCGGGAGGATTCGTTACGCCGCACCGGTGGTCAGAATCGAGCAGAGTGCCTCAGGCGTCAAGGCAGTCTTCGTTCAGGGGGGCTCGTACGAGAACGTGACGGGTGATCACCTGATCTGCGCCGTTCCCTTTGCCGTCCAGAAAAACATCGAGGTCATCCCGCCTTTCTCTGTCGAGAAGCAGAGGGCCATCGAGCAGCTGCCCTACCTCTCCGTCTCGAAGATCTTCCTGCAGTCGGGGAGGAGGTTCTGGCTCGACCGAAGGGAGAGCGGCTTTGCGACGACCGACCTGCCGGTCAGCCAGGTGTGGGACGCGACTCATCAACAGCCGGGCACCCGGGGCATCCTGCAGGCCTCGGCGATCAGCCTGCACTCCCGCCGAGTGACGGCGATGTCGGAGCAGGAGCGCATCGCCTTCGCGGTGGAGCAGGTGGACACGGTCTATCCCGGCATGCGCGAGCACTTCGAAGGCGGCGTGACAAAGTGCTGGGACGAAGACAAGTGGGCGCGGGGGGCCAGCGCGTACTACAAGCCCGGCCAGTTCGGCTCCCTCTTGCCGCACGTCGCCCGCCCCGAAGGCAGGATTCACTTCGCGGGCGAGCACACCTCCGTTTGGATTGACGGGTGGATGCAAGGCGCGCTCGAATCGGGCCACCGCGTGGCGCAGGAAGTGAATGCCGCGGTGTGAAAGCGCGGCGTGCGCCTCAATGGCGCTACCGTCGATAGCGACCCTCCGAGCCGATCCGTCTGGCGGACATGAGATCATGAAGTTCGCGCCGTCCCGTCTCCCGCCGGCCAGACCATGGCATTTGCGAAGCGGGGGCTGTGCGCTCTACCCCACCTTCGCTCGCAGGCGCTCGAGCCGCTTCCTCACCTCCGCCACCTGCGGCTGCAGCGCCGGGTCCGCCTTCGCCCACAGCTCCACGAACCGCCCGTAGTGCTCCATCGCCTGCCGGGGCTTGCCGGCCGCCTCGTACAGCTCGCCCAGCCGCCGGTGGATCTGCGCCCGCGCGCGACGCGTCTTCGATCGGGAACGGGTCCGGGCGTGGTGACGAACTTCTCGTAGTACACTACGGCCGAGTCGCTCCGCCCGGCCTGGTCGTGGGCCCGGCCGAGCTGGGACATCGCGTACCGCTCGTCGATCCCCAGTCTCGCGTCCGCCTCGTGCAGGAGCCCGACCGCCTCGTCCCACTGCTGCTCCGCCAGCGCGACGTCGGCCGCGTAGAACGCGCGTTGCCCCACCGGAGCCACCGACGTGGAGGCCAGGTCCCGCTCATAGCCCGCGAGCGCGAGGCGGGCCAGCGGTGCATCGCCGAGCCCGGCGGCGAGCCACGACAGGTTCTCCCAGGGACGTTCGTCGGGAGGCATGGAGTCGGTGGGGTGCCGGGCGAGCCCGCGCTGGACGGCGGCCCGGCCGCCGGCCGGGTCCCCGGCCTGCAGCGCGTGGAACGCGGTGTCGAGGGCAAAGGCGAGCCGGCTCGCGGCCGACGGATTGGCGCGCATCTGGGCCTCGTCCCGCTGCGTCCCCCAGCGCAGCCCCTCGGCGAGGCGGCCGTGCATGTACGCCACCGCCGCGGTCGCCCCGGCCGACCGGATGGACTGCCGTGCGGTACGGGCCTGCGCGAAGACGGCCCGCGAGATGCTGTCGGCGCGGTCGGGCCGCCCCTGCCCCCACGCGGCGTACCAGTCGATCTCCCAGAGGTCCTTGCTGTCGGGGAACCGCGCGCGATAGGCGGCCGCCGTCGAGTCGAGCGCGGCGACCCGCCCGTTCCGGATCTGCGCGATGATCAGGTTCGTGAAGGCGCCGCCGAACGTGCGGGGCAGCGTGACCACCTTCCGATACAGCAGCTCGCGCGCGCTCGTACTCGCGCTTGTCGGTCAACACGACGGCGGCATTGTTCAGCGCGCTGATGCTCGTCGAGTCCAGCCGGACGGCCTCCTCGTAGGCGGTCAGGGCGCGGTCGAGGTCGGGCCGCGGGCCGCGAGTGTAGTAGTACCCTTCGGTGAGGAGCCGCTCGTTCTCGCTGAGACGCTCGCGATGCCGGTACGCCGTGCTGATGGCGGCGAGGGCACGGGTGCGGTCCCGGTCCTCGTTGCCCAGCACCACGGCGATCTTGCGCCAGGCCATGGCGAAGGCGGTATCGAGCGTCACGGCCTCCCCCAGCAGGGCAAGGCCGCGCTCGGCATCGCCCGCCTCGTCGGCCAGCGCCGAGCCCTCGACGTACTTGCGCAGCGCCGGCAGGGAGGGCGTCGTCACCCGCTCCAGCTCGCGAGCTCGCGCGGATGGCGCGGAGCGACTCGCCCGCCTTCTCCCGCACCGCGCGGGACAGATCGCCCAGCGCGCCGATCAGCTCGTCCTCGCTTCCCGCCGTCTCGCGGAAGGTGGCGAGCTCCTGGCCGTCGAGCGCCGCGACCAGCCGCGCCGAGACCACGTAGCTCTGCCCCAGCCGCACGATCTCGCCGTCGAGCACCGCCTTGGCGCCCTCGCGGGTCGCGATCTCGCGCGCCAGCTCGAACGGCACCACGCTCTCCGTCGGGCGCTGCATGAGCCCGAGGATCTCGCGGACCGAGGCGCGGGTGAGCACCTTGAGCGAGCTGGACTGCGCCAGGTCGGTGCGCAGCGCCTCGGCCACCGTGGGGCCGAGCGCGGAATCGCCGGCGGGCGACCGGAAGTCGGCGACGATCACGGTCTCCTGCGCGCCGAAGGCGCCCTTGCCGCGCAGCGACGCCGCCGGCCCGATGCCGAACGCCCGGCTGACCATGAACCCGACCACGAGCACCGCGAACGCGCCCACCGCCAGGCCGCCGCCGATCCAGGTCCGGCGCCAGGAGACGTGGGGACTCGCCTTGAGCGCCAGGGTGGCGAGGGTGCCCTGGGCCGGCACGCCTCCGCCGGGCGTGTGCTGCGGCGTGGTCGCAAACGCCCGGTACGCGGTGCGCTGGACGAAGGCGGTGATCCCGATGACCGGCAGCCCCGCGAGCATCACGCCGAGCGAGCCGGGGAACACCCAGTCGGGGAGGCCGATGACTTCGGTGGCCGCCCAGGCCGTCACCCCCACCGCGGCGGTCGCCGCCGCCCAGAGGCCGAGCGCCTTGCCGATCGGAAACCGGCCTCCGTGCAGCACCGCCGGCACCGCCGCCGCGTTCCCGCTGGTGGTGACGGTCTCCAGGACGCGGACCAGCTCCCTCGCCTGCTGCGGGCGGCCGTCCGGGTCCTTGGCCAGGCACGTCATGATCAGCTCGGCCAGGGCGGGCGGGATGTCGGGGCGGATCGACCGGACGTCGCGCGGCGTCTCGGACATGTGCGCCGCCAGCAGTCGCGCCGGCGTGTTGCCCTGGAACGGCGGCCGGCCGGCGATCAGCTCGTACGCCATGACCCCGAACGCGTAGAGGTCCACCCGATGGTCGGCGTTCGGGTCCGCCGCCGCCTGCTCGGGGGCCATGTAGATCGGCGTGCCGATGGAGGTGCCGACCTGGGTCAGGGTGGTGGCCCGTCCGCCGCCGTCGGTGCGGGCCGCGGTGATCGCCTTGGCGATGCCGAAATCGGTGACGGTGGCGCTGCCGGCGGAGAGGAGGACGTTGTCCGGCTTGATGTCCCGGTGCACGATGCCATGCGCGTGCGCGTAGGCGAGGGCCCGGGCCACGTCGCGGAGGATGCTGATCACCTCGCCGGTAGGCACCGGTCCCTGCTCGAGCCGGCGGCGCAGGCTGTCGCCGTCCACGTACGGCATGCTGAACCAGGGCAGCCCGCCGGCCTCGCCGGCGGTCAGGACCGGGACCACGTGGGGATGCTGCAGCTGGGCCGCGAGCAGCACTTCACGATGGAAGCGCTCGAGCGAGATGCCGGCGAGCAGCTCGGGCGCGAGCACCTTCACCACGACGCGGCGGTTGAGCGCCTGCTCCAGTGCCAGGTAGGTGCGCGACATGCCGCCGCCGCCCAGCTCGCGCTGGAACACGTACGTGCCCGTCAGTGCCGCCTCCAGCCGGCCGCGTAGCTCGTCCATCACTGCCTTTGTCCGGGGAAAGGGCGGAATATGCGCTCGAATCCTCGGCTATGACAGGCCGTACGGTGAGGATCCTTTCCAGGATCGCCGTTTGGCGGCATCGGCCCGTCAGGCGGGGAGTCGCGAACGATCGTTCCTCGCGCCATTAAACGCGTGCGATCGACAACAACCAGGCCAGAATATCGAGGAGGAGGAAGATGAGGGAGAGCTGTAGCGCTACTCGGATCCGTTGAATGATACGCCAGTTATTGATCATGTTCGTCTTGATGCGCAATGCCAGCGCTCGGTGGACCTCCGACATAGTAGTGCGCTTGTTGTCACCGACATACTCGGTAAGCAACTCCTCGGGATCGAAGCGGAACGTGTAGTTATAGTAGGGCCAGAGCATGAACGCGGTGAGGATGCCAATGCCGAAGAGTAGTGTCATGGCGATCCAATCCCAGCGTTCAATTCCGTCCGACAAGGCCTTGCTACCGAGCAGTGAAGTCGCGAATGCCGACGCAAAGATTAAGTTGCCGGCTCTGTATTCAGGCCTCCACGACCCTCGCCCTCGCCCTCTGAAGCCCGCTACGACTTCGCCGTGAAGTGCACGATCATATCCACCTTCCCCATGCCCTTGCCGGGCTCGTACGACGTGACCCCGACACACTTGTAGTCACCGACGACCTCGGTCTTCGTGACCTCGACCGTCCCCGAGCACTGGGACGGCTCGCCCGGCATGATGCCTCCCTGCGCGCCGACCTTTCCCTGACCCGCCTGGATCCCGATCTCCTGGTTGTCCCCGTAGGTGATGAGCGAGTTCGGCTCCGCGGCCCCCGACGCGCCGAACTGGAGCCACGTCATCGTGCCGTCGCTGTAGCTCGCCTGGGCGTTGATCGGGATCTCCGCATCCATCGTGAAGGTGCCTTTCACCGTCACCTTCGCGCTGCCGCCGGTGTACGACCGCTGGCTGATGTCGGGGAACCCGCTCGTCTTCTGACCGAGGGTGGGGCGGGGGAAGACCAGGGAGAGAAGCAGGAACGATGCGGCGATGCCGGAGCGGAGCGCGAGGCGGGACATGGGAGGCTCCTATGGGGGGTGTGGAGCGGAATGCTCCGGGGGAGATCCTACGCGCGGAACGGTGGCTCGCAAGCGTTCGCCCGGAAGGGCGGTAACGCCCGGCGCTCGCCCAAGGTAGATTGGAGAGCCCCTCAACATCGCGGAGCCCGGCAACGTCCCCCGCGGCCCCCGCCTGAATCGCGACCGACCTCGTTCCGGAGGCTCGCCTGCCCGTGTGTGCGCCGGACCCCCGCGCGGTCGCCGCGTGACCGAGTCGTTCGACCGCCTGTCCCTCGCTCTGGCCGACCGCTACCGCATCGAGCGCGAGCTCGGCGCGGGCGGCATGGCCACCGTCTACCTCGCCCACGACGTCAAGCACGACCGCAAGGTGGCGGTGAAGGTGCTGCGGCCGGAGCTTGCTGCGGTCATCGGCGCCGAGCGGTTCCTGAGCGAGATCCGGACGACGGCCAACCTGCAGCACCCCCACATCCTCCCCCTCTTCGACTCCGGCGCGGCCGATTCCTTCCTCTTCTATGTCATGCCGTTCATCGAGGGCGAGAGTCTCCGGGATCGGCTCACTCGGGAGAAGCAACTCCCCATCGCCGATGCGGTGCGCATCGCGACCGAGGTTGCCGCGGCGCTCGACTACGCCCACCGCCACAACGTGATCCACCGCGACATCAAGCCCGAGAACGTCATGCTCCACGACGGCTCGGCGCTCGTGGCGGACTTCGGCATCGCGCTCGCCGCGAGCAAGGCCGGCGGCGGCCGGATGACCGAGACGGGCATGTCGCTCGGCACGCCGCACTACATGTCGCCCGAGCAGGCGATGGGCGAGCGGGAGATCACCCGGCGGTCCGACGTCTACGCGCTCGGGGCCATGACCTACGAGATGCTGCTGGGCGAGCCGCCGTTCACCGGTCCGACGGCGCAGGCGATCGTGGCCAAGGTGATGACCGAGAAGCCTGCGCCGTTGATCCCGCGGCGGGACCGGATTCCGCCGGCGGTGGAGGACGCGGTGCTGACCGCGCTGGAGAAGCTGCCGGCCGACCGGCTCGCGTCGGCCGCTGAGTTCGCCGCGGCGCTGGCCGGTGGCGGAGCGGCGACGTCGGTCTCCCGAACGGTCCCCGTGCGCGGCTCTCGCGCCCCAAGGCGCCGCTCCCTGATCGCGGTCGGCGCCGTCGTCGCGGCCCTCGCCGCGGCCGGCGGGTGGCTGCTCGGTCGCCGTGCGGCTGTGCCGGCGCCGGCACCCTCCCGCCTCGCGATCGTGGAGCCAGGCACCAGCGTCGCTTTCAACGGGATCGCGCGCACCATCGACATCAGCCCGGACGGCCAGCTCGTGGTGTACGCCGTGAACCACCCGCTGGGATCGAGAGTGCTGGCCCGACGTCTCGACGGCGGCGGCCAGGTGATTCCCAATACCGCGAATGTGGCGCATCTGCGACTGTCCCCTGATGCCCGCTTCATCTATTCGGGCCTCGGCACCGCGATGATGCAACGCATGCCGCTCGGAGGCGGCAACTGGACTCCGGTCTCCGGAGTAGAGGGCACCTCGTTCATCGCATTCGCCGAGGACAGCACGATCTGGTGGGGCTCCCACCTCGGCTACGGAACCCACCGGCGGACTCCCGACGGCCGGGACTCGGTCGTGTTTCCCACCAGCAACATCGGGCAGATCCTGCCCGGCGGACGCAAGGCGGTCGGCCTCGGCCTCACGACCGGGTCCAACACGGGCCTGGCGCAGCTCCTGGATCTCCGGACCGGCGACGTCGACACGCTCTTCGCGAATCCGGTCGTGGAGGTGCGGTACACCAGCGGCTACCTGGTCTATGTGCGCCCCGACAACGTGATGGTGGCGGCGCCGTTCGATCCCGCGTCGGGACGGGTGACGGGACAGCACGTGGAGATCGCCGGCGACGTCCTGGTGAGCGGGATCGGGTTTGCCCAGTTCGCGGTCGCGGACAACGGAACGGTCGCGTACATCCCGGGCTCCGAAAGCGACCTCGTGCGGGTGAGCCGCGACGGTCAGCTGCGCGTTCTGCTCGAGGAGCGTCGGCGCTATCACAGTCCCCGGATCTCGCCCGACGGCCGCCGCATCGCCTTCGACCACGTCTCCGCCGCCGGCCGGGACGTCTGGATCTGGTCCGAGGACACCGGCGACCTGACGCGGGCGACCTTCCAGCGCGATGGGCACGATCCCGTGTGGACGCCCGATGGCCGGGGGCTTTACTATCTCGCGGGGAACGGCACCCGATTGGACATCTTTCGCGTCCAGCTGGGAACCACCGTGCCGCCGCGCGCGGAGTCCCTCGGCGTGGAGCTGACGTATACGGGCACGCCGCTCGCGCGCGACCTGGGGTTCCTCACGACGGTTCCGGGCAGCGCCGGGCGCGGGCTCGACATCGTGCGCCTCGGGCCGAGAGGCGCTGCGGTCGACACGCTCCTCGCGACCCCCGCCGACGAGAGCTACGTGGTGCCGTCGCCCGACGGCCGCTGGTTCGCGTACGTCTCGGACCATTCGGGACGCCCGGAGGTCTACCTGCGCGCCCTCTCCGGCAGCGACGTGCAGCTGCAGGTGTCGGTGGACGGCGCCTCGGAGCCGGTCTGGTCGCGCGACGGGCGCGAGCTCTACTACCGCCGGGCCACGCTCAAGGGAACGGAGCTCGTCGCCGCCTCGCTCCAGCTGGGCAGCGAGCCGCGGGTGCTTGCGCGGACCCGGCTGTTCGACATCTCGGGATTCGACACCGCCGCGCCGCACGCGAACTATGACGTCTCGCCGGATGGGCGCTGGTTCGTCTTCGCTCGGCCGGACGGCGCCAACCACATCGTGGTGCTCCAGAACGTTCCGGAGCTGGCGCGCCGGATCGCGCGCGGCGCGGAGGGAGGGCCATGAGCGCGGTGGGCGCCGGCGGCATGGCCACGGTCTACCTCGCCCAGGACCTCAATCGCCACGCGATGGTCATGGACTTCGGCGTGGCCATGCCGGTGACCGAGGCCTCGGTCCGCTAGCCTTCGAGGTCATCGCGTGACCGAGGCGGACGTCGGCGATCACCTGGCGTCGCTGCCCTGTGAACGGCCCCGGCCGATCTGGTCCAGGTAGAGGTCGATCTGGTCCGCGCGCTCGGCGGACGGCTGGGCATCGCCGTATGCGTCGTGCCACCTCCACCACGTGTACGGCGCCGTCTGGGGATAGCCCTCCGGCGAGTCCTCCCACTCCTCCTGGCGCCCGAGCGCCGTGATGTCGAGGTAGGCCCAGGTGCCCCCCATCACCTCGTCGCCCCTACTGTTGACGAAGTAGGTGCGGAACACGCGGTCACCGAAGCGGATGAACGCGTTGGTGCCGTGCCACTCGTCCACGCCGAAGTCGGCGTCGAAGCCGTCGGTCACGGTGTACCACGGCATCTCCCAGCCCATCCGCGCCTTCAGGCGCTCGATATCCGCCTGCGGTGCCCGCGAGGCGAACACGAGCGTGGTGTCACGCGCGTTCAGATGGGCGACGTGGGCGACCTGGTCGGCCACCATGGAGCAGCCGACGCAGGCATGCTCGGGCCAGCCCGACACGCCGGGCTCGAAGAAGGCGCGGTAGACGATCAGCTGGCGGCGACCGTCGAACAGGTCGAGCAGGCTCGCCTTGCCGTCCGGCCCGACGAACTCGTACTCCTTCTCCACGGCCTGCCACGGCATCCGCCGACGCTCGGCGGCCAGCGCGTCACGGGCGCGGGTCAACTCCTTCTCTTTCACGAGCAGTCGCAGGCGCGCAGCCTCCCACTCCTGCGGCGACACGATCGGGGGCGTCTTCATTGCGAGATGTGCGTTCGTCACTGGTACCTCCTGGCTTGGTCGATCGGCTCACACGTCCGCGAGCCCGCTCGCGGCCGGCCCATTCAGCACCCGCCCGTCGGTGCCGAAGCGCGAGCCGTGACACGGGCAGTCCCACGTGCCCTCGAGCGAGTTCCAGTGCACGATGCAGCCGAGGTGGGGGCACACCGCGGAGCGCGCGTGGAGAGCGCCGTGTTCGTCGCGGTAGACCGCGAGCTTGGTGAGCCCATGCCGCACCAGCGCTCCGTGTCCCGGCCGGATCTCATCCACCGATGAGACCTCACCCGGTGAGACGTAGTCCAGGTACTGCTTCGCCACGTTCACGTTCTCCTTCACGTACTCCGCCGCGGACCTGACCGACTTGCGGCTCGGGTCGTACAGCATCTCCCACGGGTTCGGGCGGTCGTGGATGAGGTCGGTGAGAAGGATCCCGGCGATGGTGCCGTGCGTCATCCCGTGCCCGGAGTCTCCGGTCGCGACCAGGATGTGCCGCTTGTCGCTGGGGTTCCGTCCGATGTAGCCCAGCCCGTCCACCGGCTCCATCACCTGGCCGGACCACTCGTACTCCACCTCGCCCACCGCGAAGCGCTCCCGGGTCCACGTCTCGAGGTAGGCGAACCTGTCGTAGGCGTCGTCCTCCTGGCCCGTCCTGTGGTCCTCGCCGCCCACGATCAGCATGTCTCCCTGGAGTCGCACGTAATGGTAGGGGTCGGCCGTGTCCCAGTAGAGCGCGGCCGGCACCGTGTCCGGCGGCACCGGCGCGCCGATGGCGAACGTGCGGTAGGGCGCCTGCTTGCTGTGAATGACGAGCCAGTCGATGATCGGCGTGTTGGTGGCGCAGACCACGAAGTCGGCGGTGACCGTGTGCCCGTCCTCGGTGCTCACCACGGCGGGCGGCCCCGCCTCCACACCGGTGACGTGGGTGTCTCCGAAGATCCGTCCACCGCGCCGCTGGATCGCCCTGACCAGCGCGTCCAGGTAGGCGAGCGGATGGAACTGCGCCTGGCGTGGAAAGAGGAGGCAGGGACCGCTGTCAAAGGAGGCGACGGGCGCGCGGGGCACCATGCGGACATCCCGGAGCCCGGCCCGCCGCGCGGCCTCGAACTCCGCATCGAGGATGTCGAGCGACTCGTCCGGCGGGACGAAGAGATACCCGTCGAGCCGCCGGAAGTCGCACTCGATCTTCTCGGCCCCGACGATGGATTCGATCCGGTCGATCGCCGCCGCGTGGCTGGCCGCCGCCAGGCGCGCGCCCTCCTGCCCGTGGAGGCGCTCGAGCACGTGGTAGCGGTCGTCCAGCGCGTTCGAGAGGTGGGCGGTGGTGCGGCCGGTCTCCCCGCCGCCCACCGCGCCGTCCTCCAGCACGACCACTCGACGCCCCTCGAGCGCGAGCAGGTACGCAGTCGTGATGCCGGCGATGCCGGCGCCGATGACGGCGACGTCCGCCCGCTGGTCCTCCGCGAGCGGTGGCAGGACCCGGGGCGGAACCGTTGCCATCCACAGCGAATCGGTCCGCCCCGTGTCACTCCGCATGCGTGGTGCGCTCCGTCAGCTCGTGGCCTCTCCCAGCTTCTTCTGGATCGCTTCCGCCTGGTCCAGGTGCTTCTGGACGACCGGCTTCGCCTGCTCGATCAAGGCCTTGAGCTGCTCGTTCTGCGCCTGGTCGTGCCCCTTCTGCGCCACATCCAGCACCGCCTTGTGGGCGGCGATCTCCTGCTCGATGTAGACCCGATCGAATTCCGCGCCCTTGGGCGTGGACTTGAGCGTCGTCATCTCGCTCTCGGCGAGGGGCTTGAGTGGGTCGTTCGCCGGCGGCGCGGGGGTGACGTTCAACTTCTTCGCGAGGTCCTGGCCCTGTTTCCTCAGCGCATGATGCTCGCTCATCATGAGCTTGGCGAAGTCCTTCACCTCCTTGCTGGTGGCCTTGGTGGCCGCGAGCGCGCCGGCGGCGCTGTCCGCCATGTTGGCCTCGTCGAGCAGGGCGACGATGTTCGCGTCGGTGAGCGCGGCGCCGGTGCCGGCGGCCTCGGTTGCGGCGGTATCGGCGGACATTCCTGTCTCAGGGACGGCGGCCGCGGTGTCCCTGCCGGCCATGGACCGATCGCGGTCCCCGCAGGCGGCGAGGCTGAGGACGGTGAGCCATGCGGCTGGAAGGAGCGCACGGCGGGAAAGGGCAGGGATCATGGGGGCCTCCTCCGACCTGGGCGGGAGCCCAAGTCGCTGATCACCAAGGCGTTATGAGACGCACTCCCGGGAATCGGGCGGTGCGGGTGCCCAGCGAATGTGGAAGAGTGGGGGCACGAAGTCTGTGATCCCGGCAACGGGCGACGGGTCGCCGAGGAAACGGCCGCGCTACTCAGGGATTCACCAGCACCTGGTTCCTGCGACCGGTCATCCGAATGCCGGAAGGCGGTGGGACGATGGGTCTGCCGTTCAGGTAGTACCTGGCACCCGGTGAGGCCTCCGTCCTCAGCACGAACGTCCAGCCGCCGTCTCTGGATTGGAAGGTGTACTCCACCCCCTTACCGGTTCGGGCCCCGGAGAACGAAACCGCGTTGGTGCCGACGGCCAGATCCTCGATGCGCATGTGGTCCCAGCCGTCGGGCATGTGAGGTGCGAAGACCACCGTCTTCTGTGTCGCGTCGGGCTGGATGCCGAACACGTGCTGGATCAGCGGAACCACGATCCCGTAGCTGGTCCACGCGATCGTGAAGCAGCCCCAATCGGGCATCATCTCCGAGATCGAGCCCGGCGTCACCCGGTTGAAGGTCTCCACGATCCTGTCCATATACCACAGCGCTTCCTCGGTGCGTCCGTAATTGGCCTCGGCGACGGCCTGCACGCCGGTCGCGATGGTCATCATGTACAGTCGTTCCACGGCCGACAGGTACGGTCCGTAGGGACCGACGTTCTCGCGGCGGATCTTGTCCAGCAGACGTATGGCCCTGCTCCCGCGGGGCGATGCCCGTCTCCAGCGGCGTCGCGATGACCCAGTTCTTGTTCGTGAGCCAGCCTCTCGTGGTGTCCGGCATCCTGGCGAAGGTCTGCGCCAGCCGCGTGTAATGGTCCATCAGCTCCCGATCTCTCGGGGTCAGCTTGTCCTCTCCCTTCAACCCCAGCTGCTTCCGCGCTCCCTCCGCGGCGCTCACCGCCTGAGCCCGGGTCCCGAAGAAGTCGGCGTAGGAGCCTTCCTCCTCGATCCAGAATCGCTCGTCGATGCGCGACTCCAGCTCCGACGCCAGTCGCGCGGTAGCGGACCGCCGCGTCGGCCTCCCCAAGCAGACCGGCGACGCGCGCCGTGGCGGCGAGCGCCTGCTGGGTGTACACCGCGACATCGATCAGCTCCGCGTTCAACCCGTAGCACTTCCATGATCCCATAGCCTCCCGGGAACATGTTTCCGTCGCCGTCCATATCGGTGAGCAGCCAGGCGAGGCCTCTCTGCATCGCGGGGTACATCTCCCGTGCGAACTCCAGATCTCCGCTCCACTCGAGCAGCTTTCCGACCGTCAGGATGAACTGAGCCGTCTCCTGGCTGTTGCCGGGGTTGACGATCGCTCCCGCGCCGGTGACCTCGTGGATGATCCGGCCGTTGCCGTTGGTCCGGTCGGAGTGGCGCCTCAGAAGGCGGAGTGTCTGGCTCGGCAACTCGAAATCCCCCGTCGTCATGAGGGCTTGCAGGGAATAGGTCTCGGTGCCGAACCACCAGGGATACTCCATCAGGCCGCCCGTGAGCCCGCGACCGATGCCGGGAACGTCCCTGACCATCCAGTCCATGTTGACCCTCACCCAGTTGTAGACCTCCTGCAGGTGTCGATCGGGAATTGTCACTCTCCCCCGGTCGAGCAGCGCGGCAAGCCGCTGCTTCTTCTTCTCGAGCAGCGGCGCATGATTCCCGGCCAGATGACGGTAGGTGCGCAGCGCCTCGGCCTCGCTGGTGGTCGAGCCGGCGAAGACGAATGTGAGGGTGGAAGTGCCCCGGGAGGCGACCGACACCCGGTGGCGGGAGGTGGCCGTGACTCCCATGCCGCTCGTCCGTGGAACGGATGAGGTGACGGCGGGTCGTGCTTCCCCGGAGGCACCCCAGACGACGAACCAGTCGTGGTCGGTGTCTCTCGCGAGAAACGCGCGATCCGGAGCCCGCCACGCGACGGTATCGGTGGCGTTCCTGATCCCGATCCGGTCGGAATACCACACGGGGCTCAGCTCGGTCCTGGTCGAGAACAGCACCTCAACGTGCCTGGCTCGACCGGTCGTGTTCCTGAACTGATACTGGACGATGATTCCCGGCTGGCCGTCGGGGCTGAACTGGAAGCGCTCGATCTCCAGCCCGTCGATGACGGGGCCGTATCGGAAGCGGGTGCCATAGGGATAGGTGACGAGATCCTCGGCCTCGACCAAGGGGATCTCACGACCGCTCGCCTCCTCCCGTACGCTCGCCCAGAATCCGTCCGCCAGCTTGATCGGCTGAAGCCAGAGCCCGCCCATCTCACCGGGATCGTGCTGGCCAATGTCCGGAAACCCGCCTTCCTGGGTCCCGATCAGGTATGCCCTGTCGCCTGCCGTGACGTAGGGCTGCTCACGGGTTCGTCCCTCGTTGGAGATGCCCTGCAGGATGGTGTCGGAGTACTCGCTCTGAGAGGTGAGGGAGTGAGTGTGGATCAGGGTGAACACCAGGCAGAAAAGAACCGAACGGGCTGAACGCTTCATACGGTCCTCATGAGGGTACTTCCCACCGTCCACTGCAACTCGAGCGGCGTCCTGAGCGGCAGATGATGGACTAGGCGCCGCGGAGTATGTCGCGGCGTGCCAGCTCGGCCTCCGTCGGCTCCTCCAGAGCGAACCGCGACATGACCTCGGAATCGCCCATCGGCTCGTACTCGATCGCCCCAGTGTGCTCGAGCCTCGAAATGATGACGCCCGTACCGGAGGTCGTGCAGTCGAGCAGTTTGAATCCGGTCGGCATGGCGCCATCGTCGAACAGGCGCTTACCGGTCCCCAGCACGAGCGGGAAGATCCAGAGCCGGAATTCATCGATCAGATCGTGCATCAGCAGCGTCTGGATGAGGTTCGAGCTGCCATGGACCTGAATCTCCGGCCCCTCCTCCTGCTTCAGTCGTGCGACCGCTTCAGCCAGATCCCCGCGAATCAGCTGCGACTTCTCCCACTGCACGCTCCTGAGCGACCTCGAGGCCACGTACTTGGTCGCGCGGTTGAGTGCGTCGGCGATGGGATCGTCGCTGACATGCGGCCAGTGCGCGGCGAAGATCTCGTAGGTCTTCCGCCCGAGCAACAGATCGAACGGCTGGCTCATGGACTCGCCGATCCGCTCCAGCATCGTCTCATCCCAGTACTTCACTGACCACCCACCATGGGTGAATCCGCCGGTCGGGTCTTCCTCGGGCCCGCCTGGCGCCTGCATCACGCCATCCAGCGTGAGGAAGGTGTTAGTCGAGAGCTTTCTCATCGTAGCATCCTCTTCTCATGTGGCTCGTCCATGACCGTCTAAGGACGGCGCTCGAGCTCCGTCCAAGAATAAGTCGAACGAGCAGCAGGAAAATCGACACCGCGACAGGAGCGTCTCTGGCGGAGGACATCTGCCAGTCGCAAAGGATCTGCTGCGCCGCCACGTGGGGTCGCGGAGGTGGTCGACGCGTCGGCAGATCGGCGAGCACCTTCAGCACGGCGTTCAGCCGGCACGTGGGCCAGCCGCCGAGTCGCTACGCGCGACGGGTTCTCGGCGAGGTCGGTGCTGACAGTGTACGCGCCCCTTGCGCGCTCCCTGACAGTGGAGCGCCGAGAGTACGCATGATCGGCGTGGCCATCGTGAGCGGAGTAGGTCCCTCGCTGCGCTCGGGATGAGGTAACATCTCGAGCACGGACGAGCCGATATGAGCGCGCCGCCGACAGTCAGGATGTCGGCGGCGCCTCACACCAACCTGCTCCGGGCTACCCACCCCGGTTCATGCCGCGGGCCTCACCTCGCCGCCTTGCCCGGCAGGACCGCTAGGTCCCCTGTTTCGTCTCCGAGCTCGATGCGGTGACATCCGCGCCGATCGAACCGGCCGTCTGCGTGGCCAGGCTCAGATGCTGCTGCAGCGCCGGCAGCGTCCTCGCAGCCAACTGCTTCAGCGACTGCACCCGTCCACCCTCGGACTCCTGCCGGAACAACTCCGTCTCTTCCGTAGTGGTCTTCACCACCTCGGCCATGTAGGCCTTGTCGAAGGAGGAACGGGACATCCGGAGGAATCGGTCGACCACCTGCTGGTGCTTTCGCAGCATGCCGGGCTTCGGGAAGGCCGCCTGCTTCGCCGCCGCCGCGAGCTCCTCGTTCGTCTTCGAATAGTCGGTCACCATCCGCTGGCCGAACTCCTGGACCGCGGAGCTGGACCCCTTCTCCTGCGCCAACTTTCCGAGCCTCAGCTGCAGCAAGCCGATGCTGCCTGCCGTCTCCACGAAGCTGCTGTCCGTGACCACCGCCAACGGCTGCTGGGCGGCCACCGGGGCCGCGCCCATTGCGCCGCTCAGTAACAGACCGGCAACCGCTGCGGAAACGAGAAATTTGACTGCCATATCATCATCCTTTCGCGCTATACCGTACCCGAGTTGACCCTGCATGGGAATTAGACGGGCGGCAGCCGCCGATGGTTTCGTCTGGTGGTGGCGTCGGGATGTCCAGCCTGCTCGTCCGGCCGGCGGAGGTCTCCGGTTGGCGACACGATCACGCCAAGACTCGCTGGCAAGTCGAGGTAAGTCGAGACAGATTATGGGGATGCGCGTTCGACCGGCTGACCCATCCGACGTCGATCTCCTCGCCCGCACCTGGTACGACGGCTGGCAGGATGCCCACGCTGGCCTCCTCCCGCCCGCCCTGGCTCGCCGCCGCACGCTCGACAGCTTCCGCGCGCGACTCCAGGAAGCGCTGTCGACCATTCGGGTCGTCGGCCCGCCCGGGGCACCCGCCGGCTTCTGCCTCGTGCGGGACGACGAGCTCTGCCAGCTCTACGTCGCCGCCGCGTCGCGTGGGTCCGGGGCCGCGGCGGCCTTGATCGACGACGCCGAGTCCCGCATGAGAGACGAGGGGGTGGAGACGGCCTGGCTGGCGTGCGCCGTCGGTAACGAGCGAGCGGCGAGGTTCTACGAGAAGCGCGGCTGGCGCCGCACGGGTACCGTGATGCACGAGCCCGACGACTCGGGAGGCAATGTCTTCGAGGTCTGGCGGTACGAGAAACGGCTGGTCACCAGGCGATAGCCCGGCGATCGTGGAGGGAGTCCGCCCGCCTGCTCGACGGAGCGCGGCGCCAAGGGAGCGCCATATCCAGCTCGACCCGTGTCCCAATCATGGTCACTTTTGCGCATTTGCCTGGAGTAAGGGCCGTCCCGGGACCACGAGACTCGTGTCGCCGGGGCGGGCCCGAGCGCCGCGCGCGCGCCGCCTTCCCCTGCTGCCGAGATTCCACTATCCGCCTGCTGGAGGAATTATGACCGCCTCATCTCCCTCCCCGCTCCTCCGTCCAGTGCTCATAGCGTTCGGGTTGATCTTCATTTTCGGAATCGTCATCCTGAACCGACTCTGGCCGAGCGGTTGGGCGTGGGAGCCCGAGCAACCGGCGTATCTCCACATGATCCTCGGCATCTACGCGACCCTGGGAGTATTCCTCTTGCTGGCTGCCCGAGATCCAGCCCGTCACTTGAGCCTCATTTGGTTTACGGTCTGGTCGAGCATCGTTCATGCCGTGATCATGGCGATTCACTCGGTAACCGATCCGGGACAGATCGGGCATCTGTGGGGTGACGTCGCGGCCCTTCTCCTGACCGCCGGTGTGCTGGCGGCTTTGACTCCTCGTCAAGGATCCATGGCCGAACGTCCGTCCTGACCAGGATTCTCCCCTGCGGACGGTCTCGCCTCGGGCCCGCCCGCCTACAGGACCTCGGCCAGCCGCCGGACCCCCTCGCGCCCCCTCCCGCCTGGGCCCGGGTAGCCGAGTTGAGCGAGCAAGCGCTCGCGACGGGCTGTAGTGTATGTCCCACTCCGTAAACGCCGACGTCATTCGAGGCCGCGCTCGCGACGGCCGCCTCTTCCGAATACGCCCTGCCGGCCAGAGACAATGTGAGCGCCGCGGCGTCGCCCGTGGCGGTCCAAGTCCTCGTGGATAGCGCTTCAGCAGGGCACGGCGGCTGGCCGCGTTCCGCTGTCGCACCCAAGGTGTCGCTCGTAGAGTCCCGTGCTGATCAACTCCGCGAGTGTTTCCTCTCCTGGCGTGTCCTCTCGACCCGCCCGAAAAGCCTGGAGCATCTCCCGGGACAAAGCCACCCCCCCTGCAACGACTCGAGCGGCCTTCCCTTAGCGGTACTCTTCGTAATCGGTCCTCCTCGGCGTTACCCGATGGGCACTGAAGCAATGTGGCGCGCGCGGGGCAGGACGCGCCGGTGGGAAACTGGTGCGGGGGGTGACGAAGGCCAGTGCGCCGTCCGGCGTATGGCCGGACGAGTCCGTCACGATCGACGCGGATCATGGCACTGCCCCGCCGCACGGAGCACTTCTTCCCCTGGTAGCCGGGTTCCTCGATCACAGCTGTCGCCGGGGTCGATCAGGACCGTATGATCAGGTCCAGCGCCTGCGTGAGCCGTACGCCACGCGATCGAGGGCACAGACGACCGCGCGCGAGCGCTGGAGATGCAGAGATCGCGCCGCGCAGGGCTTCGCTCCCAGCCGCCGGACCATAGTCGAGCTCGCGGAGGGTCTCACGCGCCCGCCGGTGCAGAATCCGCCGATGCTGGTGGGAACACTCCAGTCGCTGCGCCCGTAGCGAATCGTGGCGCCCCGCGCCCGGCCCGTCGACCGGAGCCGTGGCGGCCGCGACCGTGCCACGCGACATCGTGCGTGCCTCCCGAGCCCGGTGCGGGGCCGGCGTGCAGCCCCGAGCAGTACGTCTGCGGCCCCCGGCCGACGATGAACTCCTCGGCAACAGCTGACGTAGGCCAGTACTACGACGGGCGCGACACGCCGAGCTCTTGGCGAGGGCACGGGAGAACCGGTCCCCGCCTTGTCCTCCGCCCAGGATGGCTCGCAGACCGAGGTACACCTGGCGGAAGAGCGGCTCGCGAGAGGGGGAAAGTGGTATCAGGTTGCACGAAAAGTGGACCTTTGTGACCATCTCGTCCGTTTTTGGCACGCACTCACCCGCACTTCAAGACTGCGGAGACACCAACGATGCGCTGCCTGCCTGTCATCGCCGTCTCGCCTCGCTGCCCCGGCTCGTCGCGTCGGCTCAAGCCGCCCCGCCCGCACAGCCTGCCAATACCGTGACCGCGACTCAGGACCACGCTTTCGACTGGATCTTCGGCACCTGGAAGGCGACGTTGCGACGGCTCGACCGCCCGCTACTCCAAAGTGGATCGAGTTCGAGGGGATGCAGTACTCCAAGAAGTCTGGGGCGGCCGGGCAAGCCTGGACGATTCGTCGTCAATAGTCCCTAACGACACCGTCATCGAAGGCGTGACCCTCCGCCTCTACGACCCAAGGCGCAGCAAGGAACTGGGCGAACGCAAGCGGCATCGTGGATCCCCCGTGGTGGGCCGGTTCACGGAGCGCGGAGAGTTCTACGGGCAGGACGAGCTCGACGGCCTGGTGATCCGCCCTACATCTGGTCCGACATCACGTCGGCTCGCGGCCGCCTCCGCCAGCTCCCGGTTCCGGCCCCCAAGCAGCACCCGGTATCCCAGCGCACCGAGCCGGCGGCACACCTCGAGACCGATCCCGCGGTTGCCCCCGGTCACGAGCGCCGTGCGCAGTGTCTTCTGATTGATAGCCCGTTTCCTCCCCAGTGACCGTCAACATACAAGATTCCCAGTCGCCCTCCGGCGACAAAGATCCAGTCGTACCTCATCCCGAGGGAGCGAAGCGACCGAGGGACCTTCTCCGTTGTCCCACCGTCACCGCTCCCTGCGCAGATCCTGCTGGTAGCCCGCGCCGCGCCCGCGGGCGAGATCGCCGCTGGCCGCTCCGAGGAGCGGCCCGCATATTCACCAGCGATCCACCCTACAGACATGCGCCGCCAGCCACCTCCTCGGGAGCGCCCATGAGCGAGCCTCTGCGCCAGCCCGCGATCGGTATCGCTGATCGCGCCTCCACCGTCCGCGCGCGACCGTCCTGGTCGGCCGAGCGAGCGGTGTACGTCGGTCTCGCCGCGGCGGTCACTGCGGCGGTCGTGCTCGGTTTCGCGCGGACGTTCTTCTTCCGGCCATGGTACCCCGAGTGGGCACGCGTGCACGGCGCACCGGAGACCATCTTCTACGTGCACGGCGTCGCCTACGCCGCCTGGCTCCTGCTGCTGCTCGCACAGACGTCGCTGGTGGCGGCGGGACGCGTGGACATCCACCGCCGGCTGGGCCTGGCCGGCGCCGGCCTCGCGGTCGTGATGGTCGTGCTCGGCGTGGTGGGCTCGGTCATCGCCGCCGCGCGCCCGACCGGGTTCATCGACATCCCGATGCCGCCACTCCAGTTCCTCGTCGTCCCCTTCACCATTCTCGTCCTGTTCGCGGTCTTCGTGACGCTGGGCATCCTCAACCGGCGCCGTCCCCAGAGTCACAAGCGCTACATGATCCTCGCGTCCATCGCGCTCATCGAGGCCGGGGTCGGCCGCTGGCCCTTCGCGTTCATGACGGCTCCGTCCCCCGTGCCCGGGCTCGGCATGATCGAGCTCTGCGTAGACCTGTTCCTGGTGCCGATGATCGTCTGGGACCTCGTCTCCCGCGGCCGGCCCCACCCGGTGACGCTGTGGGGCGGAGCGGCGCTGATCGCCAATCAGCTGCTCCGGATGCCGCTGGCGGGGACCGGCGCGTGGCTCGCCTTCGCCGGCTGGGCGGTGAGTCTGGTCTCCTCCTAGAGGAGGCAGCCCCTCGTACCGGGCCGGAGCTCATGACGTGCTGGGCGCTCCGGAGGGGTGCGTTGGAACGCGTCGGGGAGGAGACCGGGCGGCAGTTTGCCCGGGCTCCGTACCAGAGCGTTCCGCAGCACCCCGCAGGAGCGTCCAGCACGTCATGAGCGGCCAACGCGTCCTTGCCCCCTCCGCCGGCGCGGGACACATTCTCCCCGAGGCGGAGAGGCGCCCATGGCACTCCTGGAGCAGCTCACGGCGGCGCTCGGTGATCGGTACCGGATCGAGCGCGAGCTCGGCCAGGGCGGCATGGCCGTCGTCTTCCTCGCCGAGGACCTGAAGCACCACCGCCGCGTCGCCATCAAGCTGCTCAAGCCCGAGCTCTCGGCCGTCCTCGGCAGCGAGCGGTTCCTCCGCGAAATCGCGATCGCCGCGACCCTGCAGCACCCCCACATTCTTCCTTTATATGACTCGGGCCAGGCCGATGGCCTGCTGTACTACGTGATGCCGTACGCGGAGGGCGAATCCCTCCGCCAACGACTCGCCCGGGAACAGCAGCTCTCCCTGGACGCGGCGCTCCGGATCACCCGCGAGGTCGGCAGCGCCCTGCAGTACGCCCACGAGCACGGGGTGGTCCACCGGGATATCAAGCCGGAGAACATCATGCTGTCCGGCGGCCAGGCCGTCGTCGCCGACTTCGGCATCGCCCGGGCCCTGAGCGCCGCGAACACCGATCAGCTCACGCAGAGCGGAATGGTGGTCGGCACGCCCCAGTACATGAGCCCGGAGCAGGCCGCCGGTGGCACCGCGGATGTGCGAAGCGATCAGTACAGCCTGGCCTGCACCCTGTACGAGATGCTCATCGGCCAGCCGCCTTTCACCGGAGCGTCGTCGCACGCCGTCATGGCCCGGCACTCGCTCGAGCCCGTGCCCAGCCTGCGGATCGTCCGCGAGACGGTGCCCCCGGCGGTGGAAGGGGCGATCATGCGGGCCATGGCGAAGCTGCCCGCCGACCGCTTCGCCTCGATCCAGCAGTTCCTGGACGCGCTGGAGTCGCCGGCAATCACGGCGACGCTCCCTTCCGCACCCGCCCGGCAGCCCAGCCGCTCGGGGCCGCCCGTGGGCCGGCGAGTCACGGCCGCGCTCGGCGTCGCCGTGCTGGCGGCAGCGGCCGCGTGGTGGTTCGTCGCAGGTCGGACGGCGCGCCCGGCCGCCTCCGGCTCGCGCGTCAGCGCGGTCGCGGTGCTCCCATTCCGGGATCTCGCGAGCAACCCGGACAGCTCGTACCTCGCGGACGGAATGACGGAGGGGCTCACCGCCGATCTCGCCGAGATCGGCTCCTTGAAGGTCATCTCCCGCTCCTCCTCGGGATCCCTGGCGCAAGGAACACGTCGGTCACTGGCGGAGGTCGGCCGCGAGCTCGGGGTCCAGGCCGTCGTGAAGGGCTCGATTCGGAGGGCCGGCGACAGCGTACGAGTGAACGTGCAATTCCTCCACACGCCGGACAGCGCACTCCTCTTCACCGGAGACTATCAGGGTCGCCTCGGCGAGCTGCCGGACCTGCAGCGGCAGATCACCCTCGCCATCACCGGTTCGATCGATGCCGAGCTCCAGGGCGCCGAGCGAAGCCGTCTCGATGTGCGCCAGGAGGTGGACCAGGGCGCGTACGAGGCCTACCTGCGCGGCCGCTTCTATCTGGAGCGCGGTGAGATGGAGCAGGCGAAGGCGCAGTTCGAGCAGGCGGGCCGGCTGGCCCCCGATTGGGCGCCGCCTCGCGTCGGCCTGGCCAACTACTACACGTCCCTTCCGTTCTTCACCGACGTTCCCCCGGCGGAGGTGCTGCCCAAGGCGCGGGAGGCGCTCGCGCAGGCCCTCGAGCTCGACGAGACGCTGGCGGAGGCGCACGCGGTCAACGCCTACATCCGGGCCTACTACGAGTGGGACTGGCGCGCCGCCGAGCGGGAGTTCAGGCGCGCCCTCGAGCTGCGGCCGAACTATGCCGACGCCTACTTCTCCTACAGCCGCTTTCTCGCTTCACGCCGGCGGCTCGACGAGGCCATCGCGCAGCTCGGCCGGGCCGTGGAGCTGGATCCCCTCTCGCTTCCGCTGCTGGCGAACCGCGCGCTGCTCGACTACTTCGCGGGCCGCTACGACGAGGCCGGCGGCCGGCTCAAGGAGATCCTCAAGAGCGATTCCACCGACCTCGTGGTCAAGTGGGGACTGGCCCTCGTGGCCGAGCAGCAGGGAAGACCCGGCGATGCGATCGCCATCCTGGAGCCGATCAGCACTGGCGCCCTCAACCGCCAGTCGTCACTCGGCCATGCGTACGCGGTCTCGGGAAAGACCGCCCGCGCGCGAAGCGTTCTCGCCACGCTTCGCTCGGAGGCGGACCGACGGTACGTGCCGTCCTATTATTTCGCGCTGCTGCACGCCGGCCTCGGCCAGCGCGATTCGGCCCTCCGCTATCTCGAGCGCGCGTACGAGGAGCGCTCGACCGTGCTCGCGTACCTGCTGATCGATCCGAGGCTCGCGCCGCTTCGGGACGAGCCTCGATTTCTCGCCCTGGCGCGACGGCTCGGCGGGGAGTAAGAGCAGCGGCTAGCTCGTCGTAGAGCGCCCCAGCACGTCATGAGGGACCAGCCCGCAGCCTTACTTCCCACGGCATCTGGACCACAGTGATGCTGAGCGACTCCCGCGCCATGCCCGTGATATAGATTTGCGTAAGTGCTTCTGCGCGGCTCGCGGTACGTGAGGAGGGCGCTCGTATGTCGGAGATTCCAGACTGGTGGATGAAGGGTGATTGGTTCGACGTTTGTAGCTGCAATGTTCCCTGCCCCTGCGGGTTTGCCCAGGCGCCCACGAACAACAAGTGTGAAGGGGTGATGGCGTATCACGTTCGCGACGGAGCGTACGGAAACGTCAGGCTGAATGGGCTCAACGTGATCGCCATCTCAATGTTCGAAGGAAACGCCTGGGCCAAGGAGAACCCGGTCACGCTCGGCATCTTCATGGACGAGCGCGCCGATGACGCGCAGCGGGAAGCACTGCAGAAAGTCTTCTCGGGCCAGGCCGGTGGCTGGATGGGAGTTTTTGCGGAGCTCGTAGGCGAGGTCCGCGGCCTCGAGTTCGTACCGATCGAGTTCGAAGTGGCCGAGGATCTCGCTCGGTGGCGGGTGGAGATTCCCGGTAAGGTCAGGGCATTCGCCGAGGCGCTGACCGGACCGACGACCCCTCCCGGCGCGCGGGTGCAACTGCATAACGCTCCCGGATCCGAGGTAGGCCCCGGCCAGATCATGACCTGGGGCAAGACCGTGGACAACGAGGTGGACGCGTTCGGCTTTGCCTGGAGCTGGGCGGGCAAGTCCAGTAAGCACATCCCCTTCGACTGGACCGGCCCGGCGTTCGGCTGACCCATGTCCGTCGAGCGCATACCGATCGAGGTGGTGATGCGGCGGGATCGAGCCGTCGTTCTCGCCGGCCTCGCTTCGCTGACTCTCATCGCGTGGGCCTACCTCCTCTATCATGGTTGGAGGATGCGGTCCATGGGGACCATGGACATGATCCCCATGGCGATGCCGCAGGTGCGCAGTTGGGGTGCCGTCGAGCTCCTTCTGCTCTTCGTGATGTGGGCGATCATGATGGTGGCGATGATGGTGCCCTCGGTCGCTCCGCTGATCCTGATGTTCGCGCGGGCGAGCCGACGGAAGGTCGCTGGTCGAGTGGTTGGATCGGCGGCCATTCTCCTCCTCGGGTACCTGCTCGTCTGGTGGGGCTTCAGCGCCCTGGCGGCGCTAGCACAGTGGAGCCTGCACGGTGCAGCCCTCCTGTCCCCCATGATGGCGAGCACCAGCCCGGTGCTCGGAGGTTGCCTGCTCGTGGCCGCCGGCGTCTTTCAGTTCACCCCACTGAAGCGGTCCTGTCTGGTGCGTTGTCGCTCACCCATGAGCTTCTTGCTGTCGGAGTGGCGCGACGGCCGGTGGGGGACCCTCATCATGGGGCTCAAGCACGGGATCTACTGCGTAGGCTGCTGCTGGATCCTCATGTCCCTTCTGTTCGTCGCCGGGGTCATGAACCTGCTCTGGGTGGCGGCCATCGCCGGGTTCGTCCTCGTGGAGAAAGCCGCCCCGATCGGACAGGGGTTCGGCCGGCTCACGGGAGCCGCGCTGATCGTGGCGGGGATCGCGCTCATCGTAGCCTAAGGAAGCGGCTCGGACCAACCTCCGAGGGAACCCCAGCACGACCCCGTCGGTTAACTCCGCATGTCAACTATCGAACTAGGTCTCGACACCTTCGGCGACCTCACGGTCGACGCCGACGGCCGCCTCAAGTCCCACGCCCAGGTCCTCCGCGACGTGGTCGCCGAGGCGGAGCTGGCCGACCAGCTGGGCGTGAACTTCTTCGGCGTCGGCGAGCACCATCGCCCGGACTTCGCCATCAGCGCGCCGGAGGTCGTGCTCGGCGCGATCGCCGGCCGGACCGAACGGATCCATCTCGGTACCGCGGTCACCATCCTCAGCACGGACGACCCGGTCCGCGTCTACCAGCGGTTCTCCACCCTCGACGCCGTCTCCAATGGCCGCGCCGAGGTGATCCTCGGACGCGGCTCGTTCACCGAGTCGTTCCCGCTCTTCGGCTACTCGCTCGAGGACTACGACGACCTCTTCGAGGAGAAGCTCGCGATCTTCGCCGCGCTGCGGGACGCCGATCGCACCGGCGAGCCGGTTCACTGGAAGGGCACGGTGCGCTCGCCGCTCGAAGGCGTGCGCGTCTACCCGCCGGTCGAGCATCCGCCGCTCAAGGCCTGGGTCGGGGTCGGCGGCAGCCCGGAATCCGTCGTTCGCGCGGCGCGCTACCGCTTCCCGCTGACGCTCGCCATCATCGGCGGAGACCCGCGCCGCTTTGCGCCGTACGTCGAGCTGTACCATCGGGCGCTCGCCCAGCTCGGCGCGGAGAAGCTACCGGTCGGCGTGCACTCGCCCGGGCACATCGCGGACACCGATGCGCAGGCGCGGGAGGAGGTGTGGCCGGCGTATCAGGTCATGCGGAACCGGATCGGCGCCGAGCGCGGCTGGCCGCCGACGAGCCGGGCGGAGTTCGAGCGCGAGGTCGCCGAAGGCTCGCTGTATGTCGGCTCGCCGGAGACGGTCGCGCGCAAGATCGCCGCGACGCTGCGCGACCTCGGCGCGTCCCGCTTCGATCTCAAGTACAGCAACGGCACGTTGCGTCACGAGTTGATGATGCGGAGCATTGAGCTCTACGGGAGCGAGGTGATCCCGCGCGTGCGCGCGTTGCTGGCCGAGGCTCCGGCGAGCCCGGGCGGGAGGGTGATCGCGGGGTCTCGCGGCTAGGGACTGTCTCGCAGCTTGAGACGTGGTGCGGGCCCCTGCGGGGTGCTGAGGAACGCTCTGGTACGGAGCCCGGGCAAACTGCCGCCCGGTCTCCTCCCCGACGCGTTCCAACGCACCCCTCCGCGGCCCGCACCACGTCTCAAGCACCTGGCTGTGGCCCTCATGAGCGAGACAGGGTGCCGTGGACTTCACGGCACCTGGTCGGCGCGACCCGCAACGCCTGGCAGAAACTCCCCGTGCGCGGCATCTTGGGCTGGCAGTCATCCTCTTTCGCTCGGTAGCCCATCCTCTCAAGGAACTGCATCCGACGGTTCCCTCCTTGCCCGACACATCCGACCTCCTCGCGGCCGCCCTGGCCGATCGGTATCGCGTCGAGCGCGAGCTCGGACGCGGTGGCATGTCCATGGTCTACCTCGCGCACGACCTTCGGCATGATCGCCCCGTCGCCCTCAAGGTCCTGCGCCCCGAGCTCGCGGCCTCGCTCGGACCGGAGCGATTTCTCCAGGAGATCAGGATCGCCGCCCGCCTGCAGCATCCGCACATCCTCCCCGTATTCGACTCGGGCGAGGCCGCGGGTAGGCTATGGTATGCCATGCCCTACGTAGAAGGCGAGTCCCTCCGGCAACGGATTGCGCGCGAGGGCCAGCTTTCGCTCGACCAGGCCGTTCGGATCGCCACCCAGGTGTTGAGCGCCCTGGGCTACGCCCATGCGCACGGCGTCATTCACCGCGACATCAAGCCGGAAAACATCCTGCTGGAGGGCGACGAGGCGGTGGTGGCGGACTTCGGGGTGGCACGGGCCATCTCGGCCGCCGGCCAGGACCGCCTGACCGAGACGGGGCTCGCCCTCGGGACCCCCGCTTACATGAGCCCGGAGCAGGCCACCGCCACCAGGGAGCTGGACGGACGGAGCGACCTGTACGCGCTCGGCTGCGTGCTGTACGAGATGCTCGCGGGCCAGCCGCCATTCGTGGGGGCCACCGCCCATCAGCTGCTGGCACGCCACGCGATGGATTCCGTGCCGCCGCTTCGGACCGTGCGCGCCACCGTGCCGGAAGGAGTGGAGCGGAGCGTGATGCGTGCGCTCGCCAAGGTTCCGGCCGATCGGTTCCCCACGGCCGCCGACTTTGCCCAGGCGCTGGCCACGCCGCGCGAGACGGCCGTCATGCCCTCGACGGCCCCGCCCTCCGGCCGGCGCCGGATGGTCGCGCTCGCGGCTGGGGGGCTCGGGCTCGTTGCGCTCGCCCTGGCGGGGTACCTCTTGTGGCCGCACCCGAAAGCCGAGCTCGATCCGGACCTGGTAGCCGTCGTCCCGTTCCGCGTCAGGGGCGCGGCTCCGGCTCTGGGCTATCTGCGCGAAGGAATGATCGACCTGGTGGCGGCCAGGCTGACCGGCGAGGGCGGCGCGCGGGCGGCGGATCCGAGCTCGGTGATGACCGCGTGGCGGCGGGCCGCGGGCTCCGAGGCGGATGATCTCCCCGAGCGCGCCGCGGTCGGACTGGCCGGCCGGCTCGGCGCCGGCCAGCTCCTGCTCGGGGGCGTCGTAGGCACGCCCGATCACGTGGCCCTCAACGCCTCGCTGCTCCCGGTCCCGGGTGGGACCCCGCGGGCCGACGCGAAGGTCGAAGGCGCGGTGGACAGCCTGCCCCAGCTCGTGGATCGGCTGATCGCCCAGCTCATTACGGGGGGAACGGGAGCGTCACACGGGCTCGACGGCCTCGTCAACACGCCGCTTCCTGCCCTACGGCTCTACCTCGAGGCCCGGGCCGCGCAGCGTCGCGGCCACTATGCCGACGCGGTGGTCCGCTTCGGGCGGGCCCTCGACCTGGACTCGACCTTCGCGCTCGCGGGCCTGGGCCTCGCGAGCGCCGCGGGGTGGACCGTGGCCCCGGGGGCGGCCCGACGAGGACTCGAGCGCGCCTGGGCCGGCCGCGACCGGCTGAGCCCGCGCGACAAGGCGCTGGTGATTGCCGAGGTGGGGCCGGATTATCCGGCCGTCTCCACGGTGGTGCAGCATCTCGGTGCGTGGGAGCGGGCGGTGGACCTCGCCCCCGACCAGCCCGACCGTTGGTACGAGCTGGGCGACGTGTACTTCCATGATGGTCCCTACCTGCAGATCGAGTCGTCCCGGCGGCGGGCGGCGGAGGCCTTCCGCCGCTCGGTGGCGCTCGACTCGGGCACCGCGCCGCTCGGGCACTTGCTCGAGATCGCGGTCCTGGATGACGATACCGCGGCGGTGCGGCGTCTGGGCGCCCTGTACCTGGCCCACGACTCGAGCGGCGAGCTGGTGGGCTTCTACCGCTGGCGCATCGGCCTGGGCCTGCACGACGACCGGACGCTGACCGCACTACGCGCGCAGTACGGGCGGATGTCGCTGCAGAGCCTGTGGCGGATCATGAACCACGCGGTGCTCGACAGCCGCCGGCTGGAGGATGCGGAGTCGGCCGCCGTCGCCATCCGCGCCAACGCGGGGCGAAGCTCCGACTGGCAGCGCAGCAAGACCTACCTGCACGCATTCGAGCTGAACCGTGGGCATCCTTCGGCCGCGCTGGCCGACACGGCCGGCTCGGATGAGGCCGAGTACGGCCCGCACGCGGCGCTGTACGAGCGGGTCCTCGACGCCTTGTACGGCGACGGGGATAGTGTGAGCGGCGGCCAGGCGGCGCTGGAGCTGGCGCGGGCGGCGGGGCGTCCGGCATCGGGAGGAAGCGACGCGCGGGCGGTCGCGCAAACCGACCTGTGCGTGGCAACCCTCTGGCGGCTGAGTCACGGCGAGCTCGCTGGCGCCGCCCAGGCCATCGGCCGGCTCCGGGGCCACGCGCCCGGCGACTCGCCTCCGTCCCTCACCTCCAACGGCATCTGCGCCGCTCTGCTCGAGGCGAAGCTCGCGGCCGCTTCGGGCGCGGCCGGCGCGACCGCCGCGGTGGATCGGCTGGACTCCATCATGCGGAGCGGGCCCGGCGGACAGCGCAACGGGCCCGCCGTGGCGTTCACGCTCAGCCCGGCCTACATCCGGTCCACGGTCGGGATCAGCCCTGTCGGCTTCGAGGACTTCGTGAACCTGGAGGTGGCCCGCTTGCGCGACCGCCAGGGCGACCACCGGGCGGCCCTGATGGTGGTCCGCAGGCGAACGTACTCCTACCACCTCACCGACTACCTGGCCGAGCACCTGCGCGAGGAGGGCCGCCTGGCCGCGCTCACGGGAGATCGCCAGGGAGCGGTCAGGGCGTACCGGCACTACCTGGTACTGCGGTCGGATCCGGAGCCGGCGCTGCGGCCGGCGGTGGAAGCAGTACGAGCGGAGCTGGCGAAGCTGCCGGGAACCCGTGACCGCCTTGCGGGGCACACGGGAGGGGAAGTGGCGTACTGATGGTCCCGCTCTCCGTCCTCGATCTCGCGCCGATCGTCGAAGGCGGCGACGCCGCGCAGGCGCTTCACCGTTCCCTCGATCTCGCGCAACACGCCGAGCGCCTGGGTTACCATCGCTTCTGGCTCGCCGAGCATCACGGCATGCCGGGCATCGCGAGCGCGGCGACCGCGGTCGTCATCGGCCACGTGGCCGCCGGCACCTCGACGATCCGCGTCGGCGCCGGCGGCATCATGCTGCCGAACCACGCACCGCTCCTGATCGCGGAGCAGTTCGGCACCCTGGCCTCGCTCTTCCCCGGGCGGATCGACCTCGGGCTCGGCCGCGCGCCGGGATCGGACCAGCTCACGGTCCGCGCGCTCCGGCGGAGCCCGCACGCCGCCGAGACCTTTCCCGAGGATGTCGTCGAGCTGATGAACTATTTCCGGCCGGCCCATCGCGGCCACGCCGTGCGCGCCGTGCCCGGCGAAGGGGCCGACGTAGAGATCTGGATCCTGGGCTCGAGCCTGTTCGGCGCGCAGCTCGCCGCGGAGCTCGGGCTGCCGTACGCCTTCGCCTCGCACTTCGCGCCGACCGCGCTGTTCGAGGCGCTCGAGCTGTACCGCGCCCGCTTCAAGCCGTCGGACCGGCTCGAGCGGCCGTACGTCATGATCGGCGTCAACGTCTTCGCGGCGGAGACGGACGACGAGGCGCGGCGGCTGTTCACGTCGCTCCAGCAGGCCTTCGTGAACCTGCGGCGCGGGCACCCCGGCCGGCTTCCGCCGCCGGACGAGCGATTCGTCGAGCGGCTGACTCCGGGCGACCGGCATCTCCTCGACCAGATGCTGTCCTTCTCCGCAGTCGGCTCGCCGGACACCGTGCGGCGCGGCCTGGAGGCGATCGTCGCCCGCACCGGCGCGGACGAGCTCATGCTCACCTCGCAGATCTACGATCACGACGCGCGCCTGCGCTCCTACGAGCTGGCGGCCGAGGCCACGACGGCAGCGGCGCGACGGAGCGCTTGACAGACTCGGTACTTAACTTCAGGATCTGCCTACACTCGACATAGGCACAACCGGCGAGAGCCGGCGCCGCAAAGCCACGACCGCCGAGCCACCCGAACAGGGGGTCTCATGCGCCTGGTCACCCGGCCGACGCCTTCGCGCGAGCCGGAGGCAGGCTCCCGAAATTCCCGCACGCCCCCCATCTCAGACTGGAGGCCGTATGACCCGCCACATCGCAACGGGCCTTGTCGCGCTGGCCCTGGCGTTGCCGCTCCCGGCGCTCGCGCAGACCGGAGACTTTCGTGCCCAAGTCGAAAAGGTGAGCCAGGCATGGGAGAACGCCTACAACGCGGGAAACGCGGCCGCCATCACGGCGCTCTACACGAAGGATGCCAAGGTCATGGCGCCCGGGGCCGAACCGGTCTCCGGCACGAAGGCCATCCAGGCATTCTTTGCCGCGGATATGGCCAGCGGCGTCAAGAACACGTTGACCACGGAAGATCTCGTGGGCTTCGGTGACTACGCGCTCGAGACGGGCAAATGGGTGGCCACCTCCGCCGACGGCAAGCATCTGGACCACGGCCCGTATGTAACGCTCTATAAGAAGGATGGGGGTGGCTGGAAGCTCTATCGCGACACCTGGAACAGCAGCATGAAGAAGGAATAGCCGCGGCTGCCTTCCCGTATGGAAAGCATCCCCGAAGTCTGGCTGCGCGGATCGATGCCCGGCATCCAGCCGTACCTGCAGCCGGCCGCGCACACCCTGCAGCAGGTCCGCGAAGACGTGACGCCCGTGGTCGCGGACCTCACGGACGACCAGCTGTGGCGGCGCCCTGGCGGTGCGGCTGCCATCGGCTTCCACCTGCGGCACCTGCCGGGTAGCCTCGACCGTCTCCTGACCTACTCCCGGGGCGCCGGCCTGTCCGAAGAGCAGCTGGCGGCCCTGGCGTCCGAACGGACGGTCCACGATGAACGTCCCGGCCTCGAGGCCCTCGTGACCGGGCTGACGGACGGCATCGAGCGCGCCCTGGCCTACCTGCGAACGGTGCCGCCGGAGACCCTGCTGCTCCACCGGGATGTCGGCCGCAAGCGGCTGCCCTCGACCACCCTGGGCCTGATCTTCCACGCGGCCGAACACTCGGCGCGTCACGCCGGCCAGATCGTGACGCTCGGCTCTGTCGTCCGAGGCTGAACGGTGACGACACCCTTCGCGTTCACCGTGACCTTGATCCGCACGTGAAGGACCGCGTTCGGCGCCCCGGCCTGGCCGATCAGCCGGGTGTTGTCGTTCAGAATGAACGAGGTCTGGCCCGTGGCCAGGATGTGGCGGAGGCCACCATGGCCCGCAAGATCTCGCGCCGCGACTTCCTCGAAGGTGGTCTCGCGGCAGCCGCACTCGGCATCCTGCCACGATGGCACCTGCCACAGGGAAACCGCCCGAACATCGTGTTCATCCTGGCCGACGACCTTGGCTTCGGGGACCTCAGCTGCTACGGCCGGCCTGACTATCGCACCACACATATCGACCAGCTCGCCCGCGACGGACTCCGCTTCACGAACAACTATACCGCGGCGGCCGTGTGCACCCCGACCCGCGTCGCCCTGATGACCGGGCGGTACCCCGCCCGCCTGCCGGTCGGCCTCATGGAACCGCTGACACCCGCTGACGAGACCGTCGGGTTGCCACCGGAGCATCCCACCGTGGCATCCCGACTCAAGCAAGCCGGGTATGAGACCGCGTTGATCGGCAAGTGGCACCTCGGCTTTCTTCCCGAGCACGGCCCCATCCGGCACGGCTTCGACGAGTTCTACGGCATCCTGGGCGGCGCGGTCGACTACTTCACCCATCGCGCACCCTCTGGGAAACTTGACTTCTACGAGGGTCACGTCGCCGTGGACCAGGCCGGCTACATGACCGACCTGCTGACCGAGCGCGCCGTTCAGTATGTCCGTCGGCGACATGCCGCCCCGTTCTTCCTCGCCCTGCACTACACCGCTCCCCACTGGCCGTGGGAAGGTCCAAGTGACACTGCGGCCAGCCGGATGCTCCGGGGTGTCGCCGACACGGCCGCCAGCCGCTACGTGAGGGGGTACGCCGACCGGGGCTCGCTGGGAGTCTTCACCGCCATGATGCAGCGACTCGACCAGGGCGTCGGCCACCTCGGGCGCGCCCTGCGGGACGCCGGGCTCGAGCGCGACACCTTCCTCGTGTTCACGAGTGACAACGGAGGCGAGCGGTACTCGTACAACTGGCCCATGAGCGATGGGAAGGGCTCGCTCCGCGAGGGCGGCATCCGGGTGCCCGCCATTGTCCGGTGGCCGGGCAAAGTGCCGGCAGGGCGCATGACGGAACAGACCACCATCTCGATGGACTGGACCGCGACCCTGCTGGCTGTCGGCGGAGCGACTCCGGATCCCGCGTACCCGCTTGACGGTCGTGACCTCTCGCCCCTGTGGCGGGGGGAGCCGGCCCATTTCGAGCGCACCATCTTCTGGCGCACGCGTCGAGATGAAGCCGCTCGTCGCGGGCGCTGGAAGTATCTGAGGACCGGCAGCGACGAGTCACTCTTCGACATTCCTCGCGATCCCGGCGAAGGTGCCGACCTGGCCGCCTATGAGCCCGAGACGGTGACAGCACTGCGGGCGGAGTTCCAGGCGTGGGCCAAGCAGATGCTGCCACGGCCACCTGCTTCTGCACCAAGGCGGTAGCGCTGGCGCATCACCTCTCGGACCGCTTACTTACACTCGTCACCCGACAGCCAGACTCCCGTTCTACATTAGAGGCATCTCTCGACCCCAGGAGCTCCCCGATGGGGGTGCCGGAGGGACTGCGGAACGGACTCGCCGACCGCTATAGGCTCGAGCGCGAGCTCGGCCGCGGCGGCATGGCGATTGTGTACCTGGCCCACGACCTCCGCCACGATCGCCCCGTGGCGCTCAAGGTCCTCCACCCCGAGCTCAGCGCCGGCCTCGGCCCCGAGCGATTCCTCCGCGAGATCCGCACGACCGCGCGTCTCGACCACCCCCACATCCTTCCGCTCCTTGACTCGGGCGAAGCCGCCGGTGTCCCTCCTCTGGTACACCATGCCCTACGTCGAGGGCGAGAGCCTGCGCGACCGCCTCGGCCGCGAGGGCCAGCTCCCGGTGGACCAGGCGCTCCGCATCGCCGCCGAGACCGCCGACGCGCTCGACTGCGCTCACGAGCACGGCATCGTCCACCGCGACATCAAGCCCGAGAACATTCTCCTGTCGCGCGGCGCACGCCCGCGTCGCCGACTTCGGCATCGCGCGCGCGCTCGAGGCCGCCGGCGGCGAGCTCACCGCGACCGGACTCGCCGTCGGCACGCCTGCCTACATGAGCCCCGAGCAGGCCAGCGGCGGCGCGCTCGACGCCCGTAGCGACGTTTACGCCCTCGGCTGCGTGCTCTACGAGATGCTCGCCGGCGAGCCGCCGTTCACCGGGCCCACCGCGCAGGCCGTGATCGCCAAGCGCTTCGCCGGCGAGCCGTCGCCGCTCCGGCTCGTGCGGCCCTCGGTGTCCGAGGCGGTCGAGCAGACGGTGCGGAAGGCGCTCGCCCCGGTGCCCGCCGACCGCTACGCCACGGCCGCCGAGTTCGCGCGCGCGCTCGCCGCGACCGGAGCGGCCGCGGCGACACCCACCACCGGGACGCCGACGATCGCCGCACCGGCATCCTCGGCTGCACCGCGCCGCCGCCGCATCCCGGTCCGCGTGACCACCCTCGCCATCGGCTTCATCCTCGGCCTCGGCGTCCTCTTCGGCTGGCTCCGGAGCCACGGCGACGCTGGCCGCACCGCGGATGCCGGCGGCGTCAAGCATGTCGCCGTCCTCCCGTTCGAGAACCTCGGCCAGGCCGACGACGAGTATTTCGCCGACGGCCTTACCGACGCCGTACGCGGCAAGCTCGCCGCGCTCCCCAACCTCCAGGTCGCCGCCCGCGCCAGCTCCGCCCAGTACAAGCGAACCGCCAAGAGCCCGCAGCAGATCGGCGGCGAGCTCGGCGTGGAGTATCTCCTGACCGGGACGGTGCGGTGGGTGAAGGATGCGGCGGGGCAGGGCCGCGTGCAGGTGAGCCCCGAGCTGGTGCAGGTGTCCACCGCCTCGACCAGGTGGCAGGAGCCGTTCGATGCCTCGCTGACCGACGTCTTCCGGGTGCAGGCCGACGTCGCCACCCGCGTCGCACAGGCGCTCGGCGTCGCCCTCGGCAGTGGCGAGCGCGAGCGGCTCGGCGCGAAGCCCACCGCGAACCTCGCCGCCTACGATTTCTACCTCCGCGGCAGCGACTACTACGAGCGCGGCTACGAGCGCGAGAACTTCAGCATCGCCCGGCAGATGCTCGAGCGCGCCGTGGCGCTCGACAGCGGCTTCGCCATCGCCTGGGCCAAGCTGTCCGTGGTGCGCGCCGCGGAGTACTGGTTCTACTACCAGCGCACCGAGGCGGCGCTCGCCGGCGCGAAGGCGGCCGCGGACCAGGCGCTCCGGCTGCAGCCCGACCTCCCCGAAGGCCACCTCGCGCTCGGCTTCTACTGGTACTGGGGCCGGCTCGACTACGACCAGGCGCTGCGCGAGTTCACCGCCGCGCTCAGCACCCGGCCGAACGACGCCGATCTGGTGTTCGCGGTGGGCGCCGTGCGCCGGCGGCAGGGGAACTGGCCGGAGGCGATCGCCAACATGTCCCGCGCGGCCGAGCTCGACCCGCGCTCCAACGTGGACCTCTTCAACCTCGGCGAGACGTACTGGCTGCTCCGAGATTACGAGCGCGCCTTGAAGGTCCTCGACGACGCCATCGCGATCGCGCCCGACTGGGCCCTCGCCTACGTGCTCAAGGCGCAGATCCTCGTCGCCAGCGGCCAGCCCCTGCCGAAGGCGCGGGCGACCCTGCACGCCGCCGCCGACCGGTTCGGGTTCCCGGCGCTCGCGCGGGCCGTCGTTCAGAACCTCAACATCATCGAGCCGACCTTTCTCGTGAGCGCCGACCCGGCGTTCCGCCGCGACCTCGAGGCGCTGGCCCTGCCGGGTCTCCCCGATTCCGTGGGCTATTACCGTTTGAAGTCCGAGGTCTACCGGTACGCGGGCCGGCCCGAGCTGGAGCGCGTCTATCTCGATTCCGCGCGGGCGGTGCTGGAGGTCAAGGTGCGGGAGCGCCCGGACGAGGCCGCCTTTCACGCGGATCTCGGACTGGTGTACGCGTACCTCGGACGCGCTGCGGAGGCGAACCGCGAGGGGGAGACCGGTGCGCGGCTCCTGCCGCTCTCGCGCGATGCCTACAGGGGCGGCAGTCTCCTCGGCGCCCAGGCCCTGATCGAGAGCCGCACCGGACGGCAGGACGCCGCGCTGGACAAGCTCGAGCGCCTGTTCTCGGTCCCCTCCGCGCTCGCCCGGCCGCTGCTGCGGGTAGACCCGGCCTGGGACGCGCTCCGGACACATCCGCGCTTCCGGCGGCTGGTGGGCGAGAAGCGCTGAGGCGCGGACACACTGACCTCTGGCCGCGCCGCACGCCCCAGCGCATATTCCGCCATCCCATACACGACAAGTACCTGCCGCCGGGCGCCCCGCCGGGAGCGCCCCTGAGCGACCTCGCCGAACGCCTCCGCACCGCGCTCGCCGACCGCTACGACGTCGAGCGCGAGCTCGGCGCCGGCGGCATGGCGACGGTCTATCTGGCCGCAGGACCTCAAGCACGACCGCAAGGTCGCCATCAAGGTGCTGCGGCCGGAGCTCGCCGCCGTCATCGGCGCCGAGCGGTTCCTCCGCGAGATCAAGACCATCGCCAACCTGCAGCACCCGCACATCCTCGGGCTGATCGACTCCGGGGAGGTGAGCGGCACGGCGTACTACGTCATGCCGTTCGTCGACGGCGAGTCGCTGCGCGACCGGCTGCATCGCGAGCAGCAGCTCCCGATCGCCGATGCGGTGCGGATCGCGACCGAGGTCGCGTCGCGCTGGACTACGCGCACCGCCACGGCGTCATCCACCGCGACATCAAGCCGGAGAACATCCTGCTGCACGACGGCCGCGCGCTGGTCGCCGATTTCGGCATCGCGCTGGCCGCGAGCAAGGTCGGCGGCGCCCGGATGACCGAGACCGGCATGTCGCTCGGCACGCCGCCCTACATGAGCCCCGAGCAGGCGATGGGCGAGCGCGAGATCACCGCGCGGACCGACGTCTACGCGCTCGGCTGCGTGACCTACGAGATGCTGGTGGGCGAGCCGCCGTTCACCGGGCCGACGGCGCAGGCCATCGTGGCCAAGGTGATGACCGCGGAGCCGGCCGGCGCTCACCGCCCAGCGCCGGAGCGTTCCCCCCGCGGTCGAGGACGCGGTGCTGACCGCGCTCGCGAAGCTGCCGGCCGACCGCTTCGCCACCGCGGCGGAATTCGCCGCGGCGCTGGTGACACCCACGACCACCACCCGGCACGCCACCGCGATCGGGGCGGGCCGGCTCGGACGGCGCAGAGTCTGGTGGCTCCCCGCGGCGATGGTCGGAGCCGTCGCCTTCGGCTTCGGCGTCCTCGGCAGCGAGGCTGGTGTGGCGGCCATCGGCGCCCCGCTTCCCGCCGGTGGTCCTGCGGTACGCCATGACGCTTCCCGACAGCGCCCCGCTGGTGGACCACAATGGGAGCGGCCTGGCCTACGCTCCCGATGGCTCCGCCTTCGCCTACACCTCGCGTCTGGGCCTGATGCTGCGCGCGGCCGACAGGCTCGACGCCGTGCCGGTCGCCGGCGCACGTCGAGGCGTCAGCCCGTTCTTTTCCCCCGACGGTCAGTGGCTCGGGTATATGGATGGCGCCAGAGTCCTGAAGGTGCCGCTCGCCGGCGGCGCGCCGGTGACGATCTGCGACTCCTGCACCGGCTACACCTTCTCCTGGGGCAGCGACGACACCGTCCGCTTCCACACGGCGCCCGCCACCAATTCCAATTCACGGGTGCTGATGGCGGTGTCGGCCCGGGGCGGAAAGCCGTACGAGATCGCCCGTCCCGACACGGGCTCGACCGAGGCCTTCCGGGGGCCTATGCTCGTCCCGGGGACCCGCACCGTGCTGTTCGCGGCCTTCGCCGGATCGGGCAGCCGCCTCGCGGCCTTGAATCTCGAGACCGGTGCCATCACCAGATTGGATCAGCCGGGATTCAGTCCGCAGTGGGTCGCCGCCGGATTCGTGACTCTCGGCAGCTCGGACGGCAGCCTGATCGCCCTCCCCTTCGATGCGAAACGGGGTCGGCCGAGCGGACCTCCCGTCACGATCGCGCGCGACGTGGCACAACCCGACGCCTTCGTCTCGCGCGCTGCGGTATCGGCCAGCGGAGCCATCGTCTACCCCCAGTCCGGCGGGGACGCCCCGCGCCGTCTGGCGCTGGTCGGGCGCTCGGGATCGGTCAACCTCATTCCGGGCGAAGCGCGGCTGTTCGCCACTCCTCGTTTCTCCCCGGATGGACGCCGCATGGCACTCGGGATCACCGACCGAGCGGGGACGAAGGACATCTGGGTCTTCGATGTCGCGCAACGCACCTGGTCGCGGCTCACGACCGACGGGATCAGCAATCGGCCCGTCTGGACGCCCGATGGCCGTCGTCTGGTCTACTCCAGCAACGACGACCTCTGGTGGATCGCCGCCGACGGCAGCGGCCGTCCCGAGAGCCTGCTCGTCGCCAACGGCAACCGTTTCGCGGGGTCGGTCACCCCCGACGGACGCTCCGTGGTGTTCCAGGAACAGTCGAGCGACCGCAATGGAATTCGGAGCATGGTCTTCGATTCGGCCCCCGCATCAAGCCTCGTCATTCCCGGGACGTTCGGAGAATCCGCACCGGCGCTCTCCCCCGACGGGAAGTGGCTGGCGTACCAGTCCGACGAAACGGGGCAGATGGAGGTGTACGTCCGGCCCTATCCGGGGCCCGGAGCCAGGGTGTCGGTCTCGCTGCACGGTGGCACGGAGCCGGTCTGGGCTCACAGCGGGAGAGCGCTGTTCTTCCGCTCCGGCGACAGCCTGATGGCAGCCGCGGTCGCACTGCGCCCTTCGTTTGCGGTCACGGGGCGGCGCCCGCTGTTCACCGGCTCGTTCGTGAGCGGTGATACCTACCGGGAATACGACGTGGCGCCAGACGATCAGCACTTCGTCATGCTCAGCGGTGGGGCGGGGCGGTCCACCTTGATCGGCGTCCAGCATGCCTTCGATCGCCTCGCGCCGACCCGCTAGCTCGCGAGCCACGCCTGACGCGTGGCCGAACCTCGCCGGGTTCCCCGCGTGACCGAGCCATTCGACCGGCTCTCCCTCGCCCTGGCCGGCCGCTACCGCCTCGAGCGCGAGCTCGGCGCAGGGCGGCATGGCGACGGTGTACCTCGCCCACGACCTGAGGCACGACCGCAAGGTCGCGGTGAAGGTGCTGCGCGAGGAGCTCTCGGCCTCGCTCGGCAAGGAGCGCTTCCTCCGCGAGATCAAGGTGGCGGCGGCCCTGCAGCACCCCCACATCCTGCCGCTGTACGACTCGGGCGCTGCCGACGACCTGCTCTTCTACGTCATGCCGTACGTCGACGGCCTCTCGCTGCGCGACAAGCTGGCCAAGGAGGGCGAGCTGCCGATCGGCGACGCGGCGCGCATCCTCCGCGACATCGCCGACGCGCTCACCGAGGCCCACCGCCACGGCGTCGTCCACCGCGACCTCAAGCCCGAGAACGTGATGCTCCGCGGCCGGCATGCGCTGGTGATGGATTTCGGCGTCGCCAAGGCCCTGAGCGACGCCACCGGACGGCAGTCGCTCACCACGGTCGGCGTCGCCCTCGGCACGCCGACCTACATGGCGCCGGAGCAGGCGGTGGCCGACCCGCACGTGGATCACCGCGCCGACATCTACGCCTTCGGCGTGGTGGCCTACGAGCTGCTGGCGGGCGCGGCCGCCCTTCACCGGCGCGACCCCGCAGCAGATCCTCGCGGCCCACGTGACCGCCGCCGCCGAGCCGGTCACGACGTACCGGACCATGCCGCCGGCGCTGGCCGCGCTGGTGATGCGCTGCCTGGAGAAGCGGCCGGCCGATCGCTCGCAGAGCGCCGAGGAGCTGATCACCCAGCTCGAGGCGGTGCTGACGCCGAGCGGCGGGATCACGCCGACGGCCACGCAGCCGGTGGCCGCCGCGGCCGCGCCCCGCTCGCGCCGGCTCTCCCGGCTGCGCTCGGCGCTCGGCTGTCGCGTGCTGGTCCTGGCTCGGCTTCGGCGCCTGGTGGGCGACCCACCGCCCGCCGGGCGCGGGATCCAGCTGCCGGTCTCGCGGCGGTCGACCGCCAAGCGCGTCGGCGTCCTGCCGTTCGCGTCGCGGAGCCGGGACACCTCCGATGCCTACCTGGGCGACGGCATGGCGACCGACCTGACCACCACCCTGGCCGGGATGACCGGCCTGCACGTCGTCTCGCGCAGCTCCGCCTTCGCCCTGCGCGGGAAGACCGCTCGCGAGGCCGGGACGGCGCTCCACGCCGATGCGATGGTGGAGGGCACGGTCGGGCAAGGTCGACGGACGGGCTGCGGGTGACGGTGTCGCTGGTCAACGTCGCCGACGAGGAGGTGCTCTGGAGCCAGCGGTACGACGTCACCGAGAAGGAGCTTCTACGCGCTGCAGGATTCGGCCGCGGCCGCAATCGCGTCGGCGCTCGGCGTCGGTCACGCCCGGCGGGCCGACGCGGGGCTGGCGGCCCACCGGACGGCGAACCCCGAGGCCCACGACCTCGTCCTCCGCGGCCAGTTCCTGATCGAGCAGAACACCGAGGCCGGCCTGCACCAGGCGATCGCGCTGTTCGAGCGCGCTGCGGCCCTCGATTCCACGTACGCCGACCCGTGGAACGGGATCGCCCAGGCCTGGTTCTTCCTCGCGGATACCTACGTGGCCCCGCGCGCGGCCGTCCCGCCGATGCGGGCGGCGATCGAGAAGGCGCTGGCGCTCGATCCGGCATCGGCCTGGGCGCACGCGCCTCAAGGCCAGCCTGCTCAGCCACCTACCTCCGCGACTACGCCGCCGCGCGAACGGGAGTACCTGCGGGCGATCGCGCTGGACAGCACCACGCCCTTCGCCGGCGACTACGGCTGGCTGCTGCACGCGCGCGGCCTGGACGATTCGGCCCTGGCCGTGGTGCGCCGCGCGCGGCGGCACAATCCCTTTGCCTACGCGCCGACGAACCTGGCGGCGATCATCTTCAGCAATCGCGGGATGCTGGACAGTGCGACCGCCGCCTGCGAGGCGCTCCGGCGGCTGGCGACGGACACCTGCGATGAGCGGCTGCTGATCCAGCGGGGCCGTGCCGCGGAGGTCGGTCGCCGCCCGGAAGGCGACGCCCCCCGACCGACCCCGAGGACATGCTGAACCTCGCCGAGGCGCTGGCGCGGGCCGGCGATACCGCGGCCGCGCGCCGCCAGCTCTCGGCCGCGCTCGCCGCCGCGGGGATCGCGGTACGTCCGCGAGGACTACGTAGCGGCCGCGTATCTCGCCCTGGGAGACACGACCCGCACGCTGGAGTGGCTCGACCGCGGCCTCGCCGCCCAGGCGGCGAACATGGCCCAGATCAACCGGGCCTGGAGATTCAAGCCGCTGCACGGCAACCCGGGGTTCGCCGCCATCGTGCGGAAAGCGGGGTTGCAGCTGTGGCCCTGACGATCCCTCACCGCGCGATCAGTGCGGTCGTGAGCCTCGGCGTCGTACTGCTGCTTCTCACGCCGACCCTCACCGCCGGCGCCCAGGCTTCACGCGACAGCATCAGCCGAGTCGTGCTGGTTGGCGTCACGGTGTTCGATGGCACCGGTCACCCGGTCCGGCCGAACCAGTCCGTGCTGATCGAAGGCGAACGTATCACCGCGATCTTCCCGGCGAGGTCCCGCCCGCTGCCGGCGGGTGCCACGATGGTCCTGCGATCCGATCCGCTGCGCGACATCCGCAATACTCGGTCGATTCAACTGGTCATGAAGCGCGGGCGAGTGTACCGGCAGAGCGATGTCCCGATGATCGAGGTCGGGGGCAAGCCGTGAATTCGACCATCGAAGGATTGCGGACGGCATTGGCCGAGCGCTACCGCCTCGAGCGGGAGCTGGGCGCGGGTGGAATGGCGACCGTCTATCTGGCCCAGGACCTCAAGCACGATCGCAAGGTCGCGATCAAGGTGCTCGTGGGGTCGTGAGCGGCCGGTTGTCACCACGCTGCCGGCTGGGCGCGAGCCGAGCTGGCCGCCGTCGGCGATCTGGAAGGGAAGCGGTAGGGGACGGCCTCCGTATCTGTCATCCCGAGCGAAGCGAGGGATCTTCTTGAACGGGGTTCGATGCCCGTCAGAGAAGATCCCTCGCTTCGCTCGGGATGACAGCACCGCCCCGAGCCCCCCGCGGCCGCCTAGTCGCGCATCCAGTGGCAGCTGTACCCGCCGGGATGCTTCTTCAGATAGTCCTGGTGATAGCCCTCCGCGCTGTACCACGTCCCCGCGGGCTCGATGGACGTCGTGACCGGCCGCTTCCACTTCCCCGACGCCTCCACCCGTGCCTTCACCCGTTCCGCGGTCTCCCGCTGCTCCGGCGTCTGCGGGAAGATCGCCGAGCGGTACTGCGTACCGACGTCGTTCCCCTGGCGGTTCAGCGTCGTCGGATCGTGGAGCCGGAAGAACCACTGCTCGAGCAGCTCCTCGTAGCTCAGCACCGACGGGTCGAAGGTCACCCGTATCGCCTCGGCGTGGCCCGACTTGCTGTCGTGGGTGTCGTCGTACGTCGGGTTCGGGAGCCAGCCCCCGGTGTATCCCACGTCGGTGTCGAGCACGCCGGGTACGGCGCGCAGGATCTCCTCGACCCCCCAGAAACAGCCTCCGGCCAGGACGGCCACCTCGGTCTGCTGCCCGGCTACCGCCGTGCGATTCTCTCTCTCCTGCTCGTTCATGACCATGCTCCGTTTGAGTCTTCGCCAAGAATAACGCTTCGACGGCGCCGGCGGTTCTCGGGCGTTCGCCGGCGGGTCGAGGGCCAGGACCTGGTGGGGGCTCCGGAGGGGTGCGTTGGAACGCGTCGGGGAGGAGACCGGGCGGCAGTTTGCCCGGGCTCCGTACCAGAGCGGTCCGCAGCACCCCGCAGGAGCGCCCACCAGGTCCTGGCCCTGGAGACAGGCTCCGTTCGCTGGCGTCCACTTCGTCCGCCAAGTTACTTAGACTGCGTGCGCGGCTTCGTACCGACGTCCCCACTGAGCTTGGCGGTGCTCATCGCGGCGGCCCCCTCCGTTGCGCGGGCCGTGCAGACCGACACGACCGACCACGCCGAGCACCATCGGTTCGTCCTTCCGAGCTTCACCTTCGAGGACGGAACGACCCTCCCGAACACCGTGCTGAGCTACGGCACCTACGGCCGGCTGAACGACCGGAGGGACAACGTCATCGTGCTGCCGTCCAGCTACATGGCGGACCACCATGACAACGACTGGCTGATCGGCCCCGGCCTCGCGCTGGATACCACGCGCTACTTCCTGGTCGCGACCGAGCTCTTCGGCAACGGACATTCGTCCTCGCCCAGCAACACGCCCGAGCCCCATCATGGTCCGCGCTTTCCCCGCGCCACCATTCGCGACAACGTCGAGGCGGTCCATCGCCTGCTGGTGGACGAGCTGCACGTGACCCACGTGGCGGCGGTGATCGGGTTCTCCATGGGCGCCGAGCAGGCCTTCCAGTGGGCGGTGAGCTATCCCGATTTCGTGGACCGCATCGTCGCGCTGGCGGGGACGGCCCGGTGCTGGCCCCACGGCAGAGTCCGTCTCGAGGCCGAGATCGCCGCCATAGAGAGCGACACCGCATTCCGGGGCGGCGACTATGTGGCCCCTCCGAAGCAGGGCCTCCATCTCTTCGGCCTGATCTGGGCCGGCTGGCTGACGTCGCAGCAGTGGTGGCACGACGAGCTGTGGAAGGGTCCCACCTGGCCGCCCGGCGACAGTTACGAGTCGGTGGTAGCCTATCTCGTCGACACCGTCTTCGCCGGCCCCGACGCCAACGACCTGATCCTCCAGGCCGAGACCTGGCAGCGCCACGACGTAGGCGCCACGCCAGGGTTCCAGGGAAGCATCGAGCGCGCGCTCGGCTCGATCCGCGCGCGGGTGCTCTACATGCCGGTCGAGACCGACCTGTACTTCCCGGTCTCCGATGCCCGTGCGGAAGCGCGGTCCATCCGCCGGGTCGAGCTCGTGCCGATCCCCTCGGTCTGGGGCCATGTGGCGGGTGGTGGCGGGGACGAGGGCGCCCGGCCGTTCATCAACGGCAAGATCGCCGCTTTTCTGAGGAAGCCGGCGCGGTAAGGAACCCGCTACGCTTCAATCTGAAACTTCGCACCGACCCCTCCCGTTGTATCCGGGGCCACGCCGGCCCTAGGCGACTCACACGTCATCCGAAGCGGGGCATGCATGAGCATGGCGGGAGTGCCGGCTGGAAGCGCCGAAACATCGCCGCGGGCGAAGGCCCGGGCTGCCGGCGCGTTCTTCCTGCTCACCATCCTCCTCGGGGGAGTCGGCGAGTCTATCTCCGGCCGGCTCGTCGTCCCCGGCGACGCCGCGGCGACGGCGTCCAACATCCTGACGCACGCGCAGCTCTTTCGACTCGGTTACGCCTCCTACCTGGTTGAAATGGCGTGCCAGATCGCCATGACCGCGTTCTTCTACGATCTGCTCAAGCCCGTGAGCAGAAGCGTCTCCTTGCTCGCCGCCTTTCTGAGCCTCGTGGGCATCGCCATCAAGACGGTCAGCCGAGTCTTCTATCTCGCTCCCTTGAGCGTCCTGGGAGGCGCGGGCTATCTGGACGTCTTCACGGCCGAACAACTGCAGGCGCTGGCGCTCCTCCTGCTCAAGGTGAATGCCCAGGGTGCCGGGATGGCCCTGGTGTTCTTCGGCCTCTACGCCCTCCTGAAGGGCTGGCTCATCATCAAGTCGACTTTCTTGCCGCGCGTGCTGGGAGTCCTCGGGATGCTGAGCGGCGCGTGCTGGCTGACCTTCCTCATGCCCCCGATCGCCGTTCGGGTCTATCCATATATCGTCGCCGTCGGCCTCCTCGGCGCGGCCGCCCAGATCATCTGGCTCCTGGTGTTCGGGGTGGACGAACGCCGCTGGAAGGAACAGGCCGGCCGTGCCGCGGCGTCCATCTGGGCCTGACTCGGCTGCGGAACAATCGAGCAGCTAGGTCGTAGGGAGATGATGACGCGGTGGAGACAGCAAGTGCTCGTGGCCGTCCTGACCGGGATGGCGGCATTCGCCGGCACCGCGAATGCTCAGGACGAGTTCGCCTCCGACGCCGCGCGCCTCGTCACGGCTCTGCAGCTCCACGCTGGGCAGACGGTGGCGGACATCGGTGCCGGCCGTGGCCAACTCGCCGTCGCGCTGGCGCGTGAGGTCGGGCCGTCGGGCAGGGTCTACGCCACCGAGCTGAACCCGGACCGGCTCCGCGACATCCGCCAGGCGACGGACTCCGCCGGCCTCGGCAACGTTTCGGTGATCGAAGCGCACGCCACGCGCACCAACCTGCCGGACCGGTGTTGCGATGCGCTGGTGCTGCGCCGGGTCTATCACCACTTCGACAATCCCCGCCTGATGAACGCGAGCCTGCTGCAGTCGCTGAAGCCGGGAGGGCTCCTTGCCGTCATCGATTTCGCGCCCGACAGCGCGGAGAGCACGGATCCTGGCGGGCGTGACACCGGCGACCAGCACGGCGTTACCTCCGCGACAGTGGTGCGCGAGCTGAGTCAGGCGGGCTTCGAGGTGGTTGCCGTCGATGAGGGCGACAGACCCGGCCGGTTCATGGTCGTGATGCGTCGGCCGTCGGACTAACTGCTGGAGTGGGGATCGCCGCGCGGATTCTTCGAAACCGATACGAGCACCATCAGCGGCGCCGTCGCGATCGCAGCAAGCCCAGTGAGAGTCGGGTAGCCCCAGGCCTCCACGATGACGCCGGAGATCGCACCGGCCGAAGCGCCTGCCAGTCCCATCGTGAGATCCGCCAGACCTTGGGCGGATGCGCGCAGCTCCCCTGAAACCGACTCGCTGAGCAAAGTGGACCCGGCGACCATCGTGGCCGACCACCCGAGGCCTAGCAGCATCAGTCCGCCGGCCAAAGCCGCCTGCTGATGGCCCGCGCTTCCGGCCAGGGCACACGCCCCGAGCAGCAGCGCGAAGCCCGCGACGATGACCGGGCGTCGGCCGAGTCTGTCGGTGAGCCAGCCGAAGACCGGCGAGAACGCGAACATGCCGGCGATGTGAAAGCTCAGTACCAGCCCGACGATTCGCAGGGTGTGCGCCGCCTCGTGACCGGCACTGCGGATATGCACCGGTGTCATGGCCATGACGCCGATCATCACCACGTTGCCGATAGCCATCGCGCTCACGGCGAGGCGCGCCGAAGCCTGCGAAGCGACGACGGTGAGCGCGTGACGTATTCCGGAAGGACGCGCACCCTGGGAAGGCGCGCTCGGGCTTCCGAGCGCAGTGCGCGCGACCACCGCCGGGTCGGGTCGCAGCAGCAGGAAGAGGAGAAGTGTCGCCAGCGCGAACAGCAAGGCCGAGAAGAAGAACGGTCCCGCGAGGGTGGGTATCCCGTAGTCGTCCAGTGACGCGCCGGCGAGAGCCGCGAGGCTGGGTCCCACGACGGCGCCCAGCGTCGTCGCCCACACGATCAGGGAGAGATGCCGACCCCGAAGCGCCGCGGGCGCGAGGTCGACCGCGGCATAGCGCGCCTGAAAACTCGCGGCAGTCGCGGCGCCGAACAGAAAGAAGCCCAGGAACAACAGCGGAATGGAGTCTCGCACGGCGGCGGTGCCGACGATGATCGCCCCGACCGCCGCGACGAAGTACCCCGCCGCGAGACTCGGCCGGCGGCCATGGCGATTGACGATGGCCGTGGCGGGCAGAGCGAACAGGGCCGAGCCAACGACCGTCGCGCTCTGTGCGACACCCGACACGCTGATGCCCGCGATCTCCGCGGCAAGCAGCGCTCCGACCGCCCCGCCGATCGCCACGGCGATGCCGCCGATCACCTGGGTCACGAAGAGCACGCGAAGAGCCCGGCGCTGGATGGCTGGTATCTCCATGCGGAGACTATTCCCTCCGTCGCTCAGGAGATGCTGACGAGCAGACCGAGCCCTCTGCTCGCGACGGCGGACACGGTCTTCCGCAGGCGTCGGAGGTCGTCGAGGAGGTATTGCATGTGCTCGGGCTCGTCCCAGATGCCGTGATAGATGTCCAACGCCTTCATCTCCGCGGGATTCACGCGTCGCCGGACCTCCTCGTCGCTCAACTGCGTGAGCGCGTCGGCGATGCGGCGCGTATCGGCACTGCTGTGCGTGAGCAACGGGCTCTCTCCGTCCTCCAGCTCCAGCTCCCTCCCCCCACCCATCAGGAAGTTGAGCGGCGGCTCGCCCTCCCAGGCCGTGCCGGTCAGGAGATAGTGCAGCCCCTGCCAGGACTTCTCGAAGTCGCCGGCCGGGCCAAGGTCTCCCTCGCCCGGGGCGAGCTCGAGCGACGGGGGAGGCGGAGCCGGCTCTGGCTCTTGCTCCCATCAGCCGCGCCAGGAAGCCGGGTCGAGGCTGCCGGTCGGCGCGCGCCTTCGCCTCCATCTCGGGGCGCTCCGGGTCCATCACCCGCCACGCGAGCGGCGGGTCGGCGTGCAGCCGATCGATCGTCGCATCGCTCAGCGCGTAGATTGCGAGATACATCCCCATCGGCGCCTCCCAGGTATCGCGCGTGTGAGCGGTAATCGAAACGTGAAAGCTAGCGTGCGACGCCCGCCCTGAGCGCATCGCGGTCGAGCAGCCGTCCCGCCTGCATCACCGCCCGGATCCGCCGCGTGTTGCGGATGTCTGTCGAAGGGTCGGCGTCCAGGAGCACGAGGTCGGCCCACTTGCCCGGCTCGATGGTGCCGAGGTCCCGCTCCGCGCCGATGATGCGCGCGGCGCCGCCGGTCGCCGCATGGATCGCCTCCAGCGGCGTGAGCCCGGCGGCCACCATCTCCTCCAGCTCGAGGTGAACGCCGGTCGGGGTCTGCCAGATGTCGGTCCCCGTGCCGATCGTCACGCCGGCTCGCGCGAGCTTCGCCGTGGCCTGCCGCGCCGCCGCGGTCAACCGCTCGTACTGGCGGCGTTCCGCGGTGTCGAGCCCCAGCATCCACCCGAAGTCGCTCCGCGGCGGCAGGAACGGCACGAGCTCCGGGTCGGTGTCGAGCGCGTCGGGGTTCCGATTCAGCCGCACCGCGAGTGCGGAGTACGAGATGGTGGGCACGACGCCGATCCCGGCGGCCCGGTAGAGCTGGATCAGGTCGTCGTAGATCGCGCCGTCTCCTCGCTGCTCGCAGAGCCCGGCATGCTCCTTCGCATCCATCCCGGCCGCTACCAGGGGGAGCAGGTGCGCGCAGTGGCCGGTGACCCTCATGCCTCGCCGGTGCGCCTCCGCGATGAACCGCGCGTTGATGTCCCAACGGCGGAACGTGCGCGTCTTGATGTGGTCCGAGCCGAACGCCTCCGCCAGCGCAACCGCCCTGGCCACGTGATGCGAGTCTGCCTCGGGCTCGACGCCCTGGCCGTCCTCGTGGTCGTAGGCCCAGTCGGTGTAGAACTGGATGCCGCCGTAGTCCACCCGCGGACCGGGCAGCTTGCCGGCCGCGACGGCATCGGCCGTGGCGACGAGCGGACCGATCGGCGAGCCCTGGTCGCGGATCGTGGTCACCCCGAACCAGGGGAAGCCGGGCATCATCGCGGGCCGGTACTCGTGCGCGTGGAGATCGATGAGGCCGGGGATGATGTATCCGCCGGCGCCGTCCAGCACCTGCGCCGCGCCGGCGGCGAGCGTGCCGCCGCCGGCGATTCGCGTGATTCTCCCGCGCTCGATCAGCAGGTCCCGCGGCGCGGTGGCCGGCGCGCCGGTGCCGTCGATGATACGCGCGTTCCGGATCAGCACCGGCCCGGACACCGGTGGCGTGTAGGACAGCGGCCAGCCCAGGCGGCGCTCCCGGCCATCGGGTGAGCGCAGGCGCAGGCCGCCCTCGGAGATGAAGAGGACGGTGCCGTCGCGAGCGGCCGAGGGATAGATCGCGGGCGCGTCGCCGAGCGCCTCCGCCGGTCCCAGCGCGCTGGCGCCGTCGAACCGCGCGCGCCAGAGTCGCGCATGGCGGACGAACACGAGCGCCCCGTCCGTCCCTTGGGGGAAGAGCGGTGAGTCCGGAACGCCCGCCACGACGCGCCGCTGGCCCGACAGCAGTACCAACGCCGCTCTGGAGGGCTCGCCCGGTGCGAACCCGCCGCTGATGGAGAGGAGCCCGTCGGACGACGGGCTCCACACCGCGTCGGCGCCGGGCTCGGTCGCGAGCGCAGGGGCACCGGCGGGGTCCGTCACTTCGCGCAGTCCCGCGTCGACAACCCGGAGAATGGTGCTGTCCTCGGTCGGTCCGTGCATGAACGCGAGGTGCCGCCCGTCCGGCGAGTACATCGGATGGTCCTCGCGTCCGGGGAGCGCCGTGATCCGTCGGGTGGCGCCGCTCGCGACATCGGTCGCGTACAGGTTCTCCTCGAGCCACCCTCCGGCCGACCAGGCGAGGGTGCCGCCGTCGGGCGACCAGGCCAGGTGGTGCGCGTCGAGCGGCACATCCGCGACGACATGCGGCGCCCCGCCCACTCGCATGACCCACAGCCGTCCGAGCGCGAGCATCCCCACGCGCGCGGCGTCGGGCGAGAGAGCGAGCCCCATGAAGGCACGCACGTGCTGCGGCGTGGCGGGCGCCGGGAAGTGGACCCGCGGAAGCCGGCGCCGCGGACGCCGGAAGGAAAGCTCGGCGGTGAACGGGATCTCCTCCGGCGCGCCCTCGGCAGCCGGGACCTTCCACAGGCGACCGTTGGCGCCATACACCATCCAGCGACCGTCTGGGGTCCAGCGCGCCCGCGTGGGCGTCACGTCGGCTTGCCCGGTGAGCCGGACCGGCGCCGCGCTCGGCGAATCCACCGCCATCGTCCACACCTGCCACCGGTCCGCCGAATCCCGCGCGAAGAATCCGATCCGCCGCCCGTCAGGTGCGAACGCCGGTGCGAGCGCCGCGATGGCCTTGGCGGTGAGCGGCGTCGCTCGCCCGGTGGCGCGCTCCACGAGCCAGAGGCGCCCTCCCCCTTCGCCGCGTGCCGAGTCGGCGACCACGGCGAGATGGCGCCCATCGGGCGCCCACGCCGGATCGCGGAGATCGGGACCCGCGTCGGCGCTGACCGTGAGCTCGTGCGTGTCGCCGCCCGCGGGGTCGATCCAGGCGATCCGGCTGCGCCAACTCCGCGAGGCGCTGTCGGGCGGCAGCAGCCGCGTGAAGGCGATCGTCCGGCCGTCGGGCGACCACGCCGCCTGCGCGTCGAGGCCGTCGGGATCGCGGAGCTGCGTGAGCTGCCGGGGAGCGGCCGCACCTCGTTCGAGCAGCCACAGCCCGGTGCGGCCGCGGCGCTCGCCCCGGAAGACGATGCGCCGCCCGTCCGGCGACCACGAGGGGTCGAGGTCCTCTGCGGTATCGCGTACGGCGTCGGTCAGCGGCCGTGCGGCACCGCCGCCGGCCGGAAGCTCCCAGAGCTGGCCCAGCAGGTCGATGACGAGGGAACGTCCGTCGGAGGAGAGGTCCAGGCCGAGGGTGGTGCCCTCGTGGACCCGAATGCTGATCGCCTCGGTGGGCTGCGGCCGAGTGCACGCGGCTGCGAGGCAGGCGAGGAGGACCGACACGATCGCACCGCGCAGCGGGGCCATGGACGCGTCCGGTCAATGTTCGGGAAGCTCGAAGTTACCGCCTGACGCTCAGGTCGCCAGCGGCAGCCTCTATGCGACCACGATCCGCCCGCATCTCGGATCGGCCGGTGATCTACCTCGGATCACCGAGCGAAGCCGAGGGACCTCGTGGGTTGAAACGCTCCCGGCGCTCGCTGGGCGACAAACGCGCCGCTATATTCGAGCATGCTCCCCCCGACAACCGACGCTGCCTTCCTCGCCGAGCTCCGCGGCGCCATCGGCGTGCTCGAGCGAATCGTCTCCGACCGCACCCTGCTCGCCGGGATCCCCGCCGAGGACCGCACGCGACTCCTCCAGGCCGCGGGCCACGTCTACGCCCCCGACGCCGCGAGCCGCCGCCAGCTCGTCCGGGCCAGCGCTCGGAAGCGAAAGGCCGAGCGCGTGGGGCGCGAGGAGTCCCTCCGCGACCGTACCGGCATCCGCGCGCTTCGGCGCCAAGCGGTCTTCACCTCGCCCAACGTCTTCCCGCCGGTGCCGCCCGACGCGTTCGTCCCCGAGGACGTGCAGGAGCCCGGCGCGCCGCGCGAGTCGCTCGAGGAGCAGCACTGCTACGTCTGCAAGACGCACTTCACGGCGCTGCACCACTTCTACGATCAGCTCTGCCCGCCCTGCGCGGCGTTCAACTTCGCCAAGCGCGGCGAGCTCGCCGACCTGCGCGGGACGGTGGCACTGCTGACCGGCGGGCGAGTGAAGATCGGCTATCAGGCGGGGCTCAAGCTGCTGCGGTGCGGTGCTCGGCTCATCGTCACGACCCGCTTCCCTCGTGACTCCGCCGCCCGCTACGCCCGTGAGCCGGACTTCGCCGAGTGGCGCGACCGGCTGGAGATCTTCGGCCTCGATCTCCGGCACACGCCGAGCGTGGAGGCGCTCTGCCACGAGCTGGTGGCGACGCGCGAGCGGCTCGACTTCATCGTCAACAACGCCTGCCAGACGGTCCGCCGCCCACCCGCCTTCTACGCCCACATGATGGCCGCCGAGCGCGCCGCGGCCGACGCGCTGCCGTCGCCCGCTCGCGCGCTGCTCGGCCACTACGAGCATTGGCGGGACGAGCACCCCGCGCTCCACGGCAAGACGGACGTGGGGCCCGCCGCGTTCGACCGTCGGCTGCCGAGTCTCGCCGGAATCGCCAACGCCGCCGAACTCTCGCAGGTGCAGCTCCTGCCGGACGAGTACGACGTGGCGGCGCATCTCTTCCCCGACGGCCGCCTCGACCAGGACGGCCAGCAGGTGGACCTCCGCGAGCGGAACTCCTGGCGCATGCTGATGGCCGACGTCCCGTCGGTCGAGCTGCTCGAGGTGCAGCTGGTGAACGCCGTCGCGCCGTTCATCCTGAACGCCCGCCTCAAGCCGCTCATGCTGCGGACGCCGGGCCGGGCCAAGCATATCGTGAACGTGTCGGCGATGGAGGGGCAGTTCTACCGCAACTTCAAGACGACCCGCCACCCGCACACCAACATGGCCAAGGCGGCGCTCAACATGATGACCCGCACGGCCGCCGCCGACTACCAGCAGGACGGGATCCACATGAACGCGGTGGACACGGGGTGGGTGACCGACGAGGATCCCGCGGAGATCGCGGCGCGGAAGACGGCGGAGCACCGCTTCCATCCGCCGCTCGACATCGTGGACGGCGCGGCGCGGATCGTGGACCCGATCATTGATGGGGTCAACACCGGCGAGCACGTCTGGGGGAAGTTCCTGAAGGACTATCGGCCGACCGACTGGTAGGACCACGCGAGCCTAACGCGCGGGCCCACCCTCCACGCGCACGGGCTCGGCGAACGGCTTGATACCCAGCGCCTCGTGGATCTCGCTGGGGTAGTACGCGCGCTTTCCCTTGATCACTAAGGCCACCCGTCTGAGGGCGGCAATGTCGGCCGTCGGGTCGCCGTCGATGAGCACGAGATCCGCCGCCTTGCCTGGCTCGATCGAGCCGCGGTCGCCGAGCACCCCGCTGTATTTCGCCCCGTTCCAGGTGGCGACCTGCAGGCTCTGCGCGGGGGTGAGACCGGCCTCCACGTACAGCTCCAGCTCCCGCTGCAGCGTAAAGCCGGCGACATCGTCGGTACCGGCGACCAGCGGGACGCCCGCCCGGTACAGCCGGCCCACGAGCTCGATCATCTTCGCATACGATCGTTCGTAGCGCGCCGCGGTCGTGTCGTCGGGGATGTCCATCTGCGCCACCCGGAGGCCGCGCTGAACGTCGGGCGGCAGGTGATCGGCCACGGCCGCGAACTGCGCCGAGACTACGCCTTCGCGGTGGCGCACGAAATCGAAGCCGGCGAGCGTGGCGTCGAGGACCGTGCGGCGTTTGAGGAGCAGGGCGATGAAATCCCGCACCGGCGGGGAATCGAAGTCCAGCTCGGCGGTCTTCTGCGCCGGGAGATAGAACCGGTCCAGGGTGCGGGTGTCGGTCTCCGGGGTGACGAAGAAGTTGAGCAGCACCTGGTTGATGTGCTGGATCTCATCATACCCCTGCTCGACGGCCTCCTGCGCGCGCATGAAGGCGGGGATGTGGCCGCCGACCCGGAGGCCGCGCTCGTGGGCGTACGTCGCGGTCTCGCGCACGAGGTTTTTGGGAAACGAGTTATAGATCTTGATCTGCCGGTAGCCGTGCTCCGCGTACCAGTCCACCGCATCCCTGGCCCCCTGCAGGTCGTGGATCACGAAGCCCCCGCGGGATGCCATCGGGCTCTCCCCTTCGATGTATCCGAGGGCCACGACACGGGGGAGCAGCAGCTCGCCGGCTTCCTCGCGGCCCATGAGGCGCTGAAGTGTGCCGTTGTCGTTGCCCATGTCGCGCACCGTCAGCACCCCCGCCGCCAGGTGCAGGCCGCCGTCCCACGGGCCGAGATGGGTGTGCATGTCGAACAGTCCCGGCAGCAGCACGCGGCCGCCGGCCTCCACGACCTGCTCCACCCCCTGCGCCCGCGAGCCGGCCGGCAGCACCGCGCTGATGCGCCCGCGGTAGAGATACACGTCGGAGGGCGGCGAAAGTGTGGCACGCTCGCTGTCGAAGACCCGCGTGTTTCGAATGACCGTCGCGTCGCCGAGAGGGTGGGCCAGGCGCTGCTCCATCCCGCGCAGGGCCTCGTTCTCCGCCCGCTGCTGCCGGGCCTCGAGCGCGGCGCCGTTGCTCTGCCACCCGTCCCGGATGATCCGGAACACGCCGGGGTAGATGAAGGCGAACAGCCGCGGGCGCGCAGCGGTGGTGAGCCAGGCGAAGGTGGGGGTGTACCCGAGCCCGGTGATCGCGACCAGCTTGACCGGTTGCTTCACGCCGCCGCGGGTGACCACCGACTCGGCCAGGCGGCGCATGGTCAGTGTCCCGCTCGGGATGAGGGGCAGCTTCCCGTCGGGCCGGGCCGCCAGCGCGGCAACCGAGACCGAGAGTGCCTCGAACGAGCCGCTGAGCGGCGCGTAGAGCGCGGTCCCGGTGGCCGCCTGGGAGCCGCTGTCGGAGGTGGACTTCCAGCGCGCCCGGCTGGCGGCGATCTCGAACGACTCATCGACCCGCGCGCCGAAGGTGGACGTCCCCTGTACGCGGTAGGTGCGGAAGGTGCCGTCCGGCGCGAGCGTGAATTCCTCGGTGAGCTCCGGGCCGCGTCCGTTGTCCTTGTAGGTGAAGTCAACTCGGGTAACGCCATCTCTGCCCCGCACGACGGTCTGGTGACCCGCGACCTTGTCCTGGAACGTCACGACATAGCGCACGGTGTCCTCCGGCGGCGCCGGCGGTGCGGCGACGACGAGAGACAGCGCCAGATTCCATGCGAATATCATGAGGCGTCCTCCAGGAACGTGAGGCGGGAACGTCTCGCTATGGCCGTTGGACGGGACGTTCCTTCTTGCGGGGGTGCAGGGAATGTAAGCGGCGGAGGCACGCCCGGCGATCGCGCTACGACTTGGCCGTGAACGTCACCTTGATGTCCACCTTCCCCATCCCGGTCGCCGGGTCGAGGTCACGCCGGTGCAGGTGTATCACCGGTGACCATGGTCTCAGTTACCTTGGCCTGGCCCGAGCACTGACGGCGCCACGCGTCGCGTTTCACCAAAGCGCGCGATCCATAGCCGATCCTCCTCCAGCCCGGCGTCCCGCCAGCGTGCCGCCGTCCGCTGCGGCGGTTCGTCCATCGGCTCATCCGTCAGCCGGAAGGTCCCCCAATGGATGCCAAGCATGAGAGGGCGCCGCCGCTCGGGATGTGACGCGATGAGATCCTCGTAGATTCGCACCGCCTCCTCCGGGTTCACGTGGACGCGCTCCATGAACCAGCGCGGTTCGTATGCGCCGATCGGGATCATGACGAAGTCGAAGGGGCCGCATCGCGCGCCGATCTCGCCGAACTCCGGATGGTAGGCGGAGTCACCGGCAAACCAGGCGCGCTTTTCGTCCAGTGCCAAGGCGAATCCGCACCAGAGCGACCGGTTCCGATCGCCGAGCCGGCGGGCGCTGAAGTGCCGCGCCGGGGTGGCCGTGACGCGAAGGCCGTGCACCACAGTCTCCTGCCACCAGTCCAGCTCTTGGATGTCGCGCGCGCCCCAGCGGCGAATGTACGCGCCGAGGCCGAGCGGGCCGATCCAGGCTGCCCGCGGATGCGCCTTCGCGATCCGTTTCACGGCCGGCTGGTCGAGGTGATCGTAGTGATTGTGTGAGAGCAAGACGACGTCGAGCGGCGGGAGCGCGTCGATCGCGAGCCCCGGGTCCATGATGCGTCGCGGTCCCATCCACTGCACTGGAAATGCGCGCTCGCTGAACACCGGGTCGGTCAGCACGTTCAGCCCGCCAAGCTGCAGGAGCACGGTCGCGTGCCCGATCCAGGTCGCCGTGAAGTCCGTGGGGCCCGCTCGGGGATGCGAGATCTCCGGCTTCGCGACGGGGAAGGAGCCTCGCCGCGGCGATGGCGCGAGCGTCTGCGAGCGACGCTCGCGCGCCCATCGGAGGAGGGCCCGCCAGTCGTGCGGCTCGCTGTTCGGCCAGGGGTTGTGGAACCGACCATCCGGGCCGTGGTGAGTTGGAGGCATTGGCTTGACTCAGGACAGCCGGAGCGCGTCCGGATGGCCGAAGAGACCCGGCAGCCCCCCGGAGTGCAGGAAGACGGTGCGCTCCCCTGGGCGGATCGTGCCTTCGCGGACGGCCTGCGCCAGCCCCGCCAGCGCGCGGCCGGTGTAGATCGGATCGAGCACGACGCCCTCCGAGCGGGCGGCGATTCCCAGCGCCTCGCGCACCGGGCCAGTCAGGCTCGAGTAGCCGTCGCCCACCTGGTCCAGCCTGATGCGGACCGGAACCGGTACCTCCACGCCGGCCAGGCCCTGTACAAACCCACTCACGCGCGCCGCCGGATCGTCCACCGCGCCGGTGGCCACGCCATATACGCGATCGCCCCCCAACGCGTGGATCAGTCCGGCCATGGTCGCGCCCGAGCCGACGGCGACGACGACGTGAGCCAGATCCGGTGCCTGGTCCCGCAGCTCGTTCCCACAGTCCACATAGCCGTGGGCGGCCAGCACGCTGGAGCCGCCGAACGGAATGAGCTCGGCGCGGGTTCCTCGTTCGAACAACGCGAGAGCAGACTCACGCGCGATGCGCTCCAATTCGTGCTCGTCGACGTCTCCGGCCCACTCGATGCGCGCACCAAACAAGCCGTCCAGCAGGATGTTGCCCGTGGCCGCAGCCGGGTGCTTCCCGGCCAGCACGAGTACCACATCGAGGCCGAGACGGGCGCCGGCGGCGGCAGTGAGCCGGGCATGGTTGCTCTGAGCCGCACCGATCGTGACCAGGGTCCGCGCTCCGTTAGTCAGGGCCGCGGCGCAGGTGTATTCGAGTTTCCGGACCTTGTTGCCGCCGCCGCCAAGCCCGGTCAGGTCGTCGCGCTTGATCCACAGATCTTCCGGACGAAGGCCGAGGGCGGTGGCGAGCCTCGGCGCGGGCTCGAGCGGGGTGGGCCAGGTGCTCAGTCTGACTCGCGCCGGTGCTGTCGTGTGCCCATCCATCAGCTCTCCTGCCGGATGATTGATGCTCGACCCCTGGTCGGGCTACAGCACGCCGGATCGGCCAGCCCACCTCGATACGTACGTCTTGAGAAACGCTGTGAACTCGGCGGCGATGGCCTGGAACAGGACATTCGCGGCCACGAGCGGCGTGATGAAGAGCGCTTCGGCGGCGCGGCTGAAGCTCTGGGGCTGGGCCACCAGTTGAAACCCTCGAAGCTGCCGTGCGTCAACAATAGATGAGTTCTCTGAAATTGTGCTTGGAGGCCCCGTTTCGTAAAATATGAGCGTGAGATCAGCTCTCCTGACGCTCATCCAATCGAAAGGATTCGTTCCATGTCCAGTGCATCCGCTGCCGCCCCGAAGAACGTCGTCCTCGTCCATGGCGGATTCGTGGACGGCTCGGGCTGGGCCGCCGTGTATCATGCGCTCCGGAAGCAGGGATTCACCGTGAGTGTCGTTCAGAATCCCACGAATTCTCTGGCCGACGACGTGCAGGCGACGAAGCGGGTGCTGGCCGCGCAGAACGGTCCGGTGATCCTGGTCGGCCACTCCTATGGTGGGGTGGTCATCTCCGAGGCTGGCAATGATCCTCGCGTAGCCGGACTGGTCTACATCGCAGCCTTCGCGCCGGATGCCGGAGAGTCCGTAGCATTGTTGATCAAGGATCCCGCGCCTGGGGCGCCCGTGCCTCCAATCCTGCCGCCACAGGACGGCTATCTCCTGTTGGACAAGGCTCGGTTCGCAGCATCATTCGCCGGCGATGTCGAGCCCGAGGTCGCCGCGTTCATGGCGGACGCACAGGTCCCATGGGGTGTCGAGGCGCTACAAGGTGCGGTCAGCCAACCGGCCTGGCGGTCCAAGCCGAGTTGGTATCTCGTGGCCACTGACGATCGAATGATTCCTCCGGTGGCTCAGCACGCCATGGCCCGCCGGGCGGGGGCCACGATCGCCGAAGTCGGGGCGAGCCACGCAGTTTACGTGTCCCAGCCTGACGCCGTGGTCCGTCTGATCTCCAGAGCGGCCGAAGGTCTTCGCGAGCCGGAGCTCGTCGGGTCGCGGTAGAGCCATCACGAAACCGCCGCCGACGGTCGCGACTGTCGGCGGCGGCTCACACGATCCGCCTACGGGCGGCGGCGCTACGTGCGGTGCTACACCTTCGCCGCCTGCATCCTTTCCCGCATCGCCGCCATCTCCTCCCGGTTCGGCCCGTAGATCCCCGGCGGCGTCCCTCCCGCCAGCCGGCACAGCAGCGAGAGCTGTCCGCGATGATGGATCAGATGCATCAGGATCGCCCCCCACAGGATGTCGCGGAGAGGCATGCGCCGATCGGCGAAGCGCACCTCCTCGTCGAGCTGCGCCTCGGTGAGACCGGCCAGGCGTGCCACCGCCTCCTCGTGCACCCGGCGGTATCCCGGCGCCAGAAGACCCACCTGGCGGGGACGCTCGAGGTTCGGCGGAGCCTCCTGGAAAGTGACCGCTCCCTTGGTGATGCCGTGGCTGATGTAGCCTTCGATCTCGCTCAGGTGCCACGCCATCTCGCCGAGCGAGCGGCCACCGGCGTCGGGCCGGAAATCGTACTGGTTGGCCGGTAGCGCTTCGAGGAGTCGGGTCGTGATCCTGGCCTCCTCGTCCCAGACCGAGCGGAACCGGTCCAGCTCATTCATGCGTGCCATGATGTCCTCCTTCTCAGGACCTATTCTGGGGGATCGTCCCGGCTGACGCAATTCGCCTCGCCGGAGCTGGTCGTTACGCATGCCTTACGGCTTGAAGCCCGCGGCGCCCCTGCCGCGTAGGGACCTGATGCCGCGATCCACGCTTCTTGGCGCCGCCACCGCCGCGTGCGCTGCCGCCGCTGTCGCATGCTCCCGGCCCGCGCCCGGGCCCACACCCACGCCCGCGTCCAGCACCCGCGCCTTCGTCCTCGCCGAGCGCGATCTGCTCCCCGAGAGCATCGCCTGGGATCCGGCGAGCCGAAGCTTCTTCGTCGGCAGCATGCACCGCCGCAAAATCGTCCGGCGCGCCGCGGACGGCAGCGTGAGCGACTGGGCCGGACCCGGCGAGGGCCTCTGGAGCATCATCGGCATCAAGGTGGACACCGCGCGCGGCGTGCTCTGGGCGAACTCCTGCAGCATGGGCGACGAGCTGCCGATGACGCCGGCCGACTCCGCGAGCGTCGGCCGCGGGGCGCTCCTTCGCCTCCGCCTCCCCGACGGTGCCGTCGTAGGCCGCTACGAGCCGGGCGCCGACCGGCGGCCGGTCTGCTTCAACGACCTGGCGATCGCCCCGTCGGGCGACGTCTTCCTTACCGCGGGCCCGGGCGGCCTCTGGCGCCTCCCGTCGGGCGGTGACTCGCTCGAGCGCCTCGTCGCCGACACGACGCTCTGGCTGAACGGCATCGCCACCGGCCCCGACGGCGCCCTCTATGCGGCCGGCGACGCCCAGGGTCCGCTGCGTGTGGATCCTGCCACGGGTCGCTGGCAGCAACTCCGCGCCCCGGCCGGGGACACGCTCCGGGGGATCGATGGTCTCTATGTGCATGGCGGCGCGCTGGTCTGGATCCAGAACGGCGTCGAGCCGGCCCGCGTGGTCCAGGCGCCGCTGGCGGAGAAAGGAATGGCGATCCGCGAGCTTCGCGTACTCGACCGCGGCCACCCGGATTACGCGATCCCGACCACCGGCGTCCTCGTCGGCGACACGCTCTTCTATGTCGCGACCGCGCAGCTCGACGCCATCCGCCCGGGCGGTGGTGTGGCGCCGGCGGATTCGATGCGGGAGAATGTGATCCTGCGGTTGGTCGTGCCGAGGCCGTGAGAGAACGGTGGAGCGCAGCCCGGTGACGCTGCCCTACCTCATCCCGAGCGAAGCGAGGGACCTTCTCTGCGGGTATCGGACCGGGTGAGAGGTCCCTCGGTCGCGTCGCTCCCTCGGGATGAAGTAAGCGGGTTCTGCGCGCTACCCTCCAACGGCCCACCGCTAGAGCATCTTGACGATCCATTCTCCCACTAGATACCCCACACCCGCCACTCCGAGCCCTACGAGGAACATGTCCATGCCGCTGCGGATCGTTCCCCGCCCGGTGAACGCACTCCGCGCCGCGCCGACCCCGAAGTGGGACAGCATCGCCAGGGCGAACGCGGTCCAGATCGCCCCGGGCCCGGTGCTGAACAGGAACGGCGCGACCGGAATGAACGCGCCAAGCGCCGTCGCCGTACCGGTGAGCCACGCCTCCCGCATCGGGGTGCTGCTCGCCTCGCCGATCCCCAGCTCCTCCCGCACCTTCTCCTCCAGCGCTCGCTCCGGGTCGTGCATGATCTGCGTCGCCAGCGCCGAGGCCTGCGCCTCCGGCACGCCCTTCGCCTGATAGAGCAGGCTCAGCTCCTCCCGCTCGAGCTCGGGCATGAGCCGGATCTCCTCCCGCTCCAAGGCAATCTCGTGGTCGAACACCTCCCGCTCGCTCTTGGCGGCGAGATACCCCGACGAGCCCATGGACAGCGCGTCCGCCACCATCCCTGCCAGCCCGGCCACCAGCACGGCATGCTCGGCCGAGGCGAGGCTGCCCTGCGCCCCGATCATCCCCGCGACGAGTCCGAAGTTCGCCGTCAACCCGTCGTTGAACCCATAGACCACGTTCCTGAGGATCCCGCCGGCCCCCGTCCGGTGCCACGGCTCCCCGGTTCGTCCGCTCAGCCGGGCCAGGGTCTCGGCGTGCTGCTTCGACTCCCGAGCGAGCCGAAGAGCCGTCGGACCCTCGGCTCCGGTCGGTGCGGAGCGGTAGAGATTGAGGTAGCCCTTGACCTCTCGGCCTTCCTCCCGGAGCAGCAGCGGAAGCAGCACCCCGCTGCCCACCCGCCGGGCCAGCCACGCCCGGAAGCGTGCCGACCGCGACGGCCGGGGGATCTCGACCTCGTGCCCGTGCTCGGCGAGGAGGTCGCGCCAGGCCGCGACGTGCCGGTCCTCGACCTCCGCCAGCTTCTGGTAGATCCCGGCGCGTTCCGGGTCCCCCTCCGCCCCGGCGAGCTCCCGGTAGAGGAAGGCGGCGTCGGCTTCGTCCTCGAGGTGGTGAAGCCAGGTGGAGGGGGGAGGAGTGGGGGCGGGCATGGTCTAAAGAATAGCGTGAAGGGTGAGGTGTGAAGAGCGAAGTGGGATCCGAAAGCTATCTCCTGACCGCGCCACCATTTCCCCGCTCCACCCTTTACTCTTCACCCTTCACGCTTGTGCGACCTTTTGGGGCTCCCCGGCATTCACAGGGGACCATGACGCGGACGCTCTTGATGGACTCGTACCTGCTCTCCGACGCCGAGACAGTGGTTGCCCGGGCACGCACCGGGGACCCTACCGCGTTGGAGGCCCTGTTCAGGGCATACGAAGTTCCCGTCTACAATCTCGCCCGCCGGATCTGCCGCACCACCGAAGACGCCGAAGACGTGCTCCAGGAGACCTTCCTCGAGGTCTGCCGCAGCATCGGCCGATATCGCGAGGAGGGCAGCCTGTGGGGCTGGGTCCGTACCATCGCGGCCAGCAAGGCGCTGATGCGGCTCCGCCGGAACAAGTACCGGGACACCGACGAGCTGCACGACGAGTTCGTCGGCCAGCGGCGGGAGGACACCCACCTCCGGATGGACCTGGAGGCCGCGCTCGAGCGGCTCTCCGAGACCTCCCGCGCCGTCGTCTGGCTGCATGATGTCGAAGGCTATACCCACGAAGAGATCGCCGGCATGATGGGGAAGACGCCCAGCTTCTCCAAGTCCGCCCTGGCCCGTGCACACACCCGCCTGCGGAAGTGGCTCGGCGAGGAGGTGGCTCCATGACACACCTGTCCATGGAAACACTGCTGAGCCTCCGCGGGCGCGGAAGTGAGCCCGGGGACTCGGCGGCACGCGAGCACCTGGCGGTCTGCGCCCAGTGCCAGGCGGAGATGGAGCGGCTCCACCAGCGGGTCGCCCGGCTCAAGGCGCTCCCGCCGCTCCGCCCGGCCCGCGACCGCTGGCCCGGCGTCGCGGCTCAGATCCGCACCGAACGGCGCCAGCGAAGAAACCGGTACGCGGGCCTTGCCGGCCTCGCGGTGGCGGCCTCGATCGCGCTCGCGGTCGGGGTCGCGCCATTGCTGACGCCCGAGCCCTCGGCCGACCACGAGCGGATGGAGCAGGTCATGGCGCGCTCCCGCGCGCTGGAGAGCGCCCTGCATCGCTACAACCCTGAGAGCCGGGTGCTGGACGGCCGAACCGCAGGGATCGCCCAGGAGCTCGAGGACCGCATCGCCGGGGTGGACCGGGAGCTGGAATTGACCGAGCTCCTCGAGCCTCGGACCAGAGAGCCCGAGCTGCTGAGACTCTGGCGCGAACGGGTGGGACTCCTCGACGCCCTGGTGGATGTCCATGTCACGCGTGCCAGCAACGTGGGGCTTTGAGCCCCGGGGAGGTCTGATGTGGCATGCCTTCGTCGGGTTGCTCGTGACCGGATCGCTGGTGGCGCCGGTCGGCCTCCTCGCCCAGGGGGAGCCCGTACCGCCACGGGCGGAGGATGCTGACGAATACCGCTTCGAGCGGAACGGCGACCGGCTGATGCGCATCGTGCTCAACCGCCGCGCCCGGCTCGGGATCAAGGTGAACATGCAGGCCCGCGCGACCGATTCCATCGGCGCCTACGTGGACGCGGTGACCCCCGGCGGGCCCGCGGCGAGCGCCGGGCTCCAGTCCGGCGACCTCATCACCAAGCTGAACGGAAAGTCCGTGCTGTCCGGCGGCACCCCGGAGCGCGCGACCGCCCGCCAGTCGCTCCCCGGACTCCGGCTGATCGAGCTCGCCGCCAAGCTGGAGCCGAACGACACGGTTCCGGTCGAGTTCCGGCGGGGGAAGGACCGCCGCACCGTTTCAATCGTCACCGAGGATGACCCCGGCATGATGGTGCAGGGACCGGGCGGACGCCCGTTCACCATGCGCTTCTATCGGGACGAGCCCTTCGAAGACGGCAATCTGCCCGCCAGCGACTTCGTCGAGCGGTTCGACCTCCCGATGCACCGTGAGTTCTTCTCCGACTCCCCGCTCGGCCGGCTGGAGCTGGCGCCCATCAACCCCGATCTGGGGCAGTACTTCGGGGCCACCGACGGCGTGCTGGTCATCAGCTCGGCTGACAGCAGCCTCGGCCTCAAGGGCGGCGACGTCGTCCTTTCGGTGGACGGCCGGAAGCCCGAGGGCCCCGGACACCTGCTTCGGATCTTGCGCAGCTACGAACCCGGCGAAAGCTTCAAGCTGGACATCCTGCGGAAACGGAAGCGGGAGACGGTCAGCGCCCGTCTCGGCGAGCGGGAGTAGTAGCTAGGACCAGTGTGCGCCCGCTCACAGATGTCTTTATGGCTCCTCGGTATGTATTCGGCCCACCTTGGGAGGAGACTATGGGATTCCTGTGGACCTTGATCATCGGGTTGGTAGTCGGGGCGATCGCCAAGCTGCTGATGCCCGGAAGAGATCCGGGTGGGTTCATCGTCACGATGCTGCTGGGTGTCGCAGGTGCCTTACTGGCCGGCTTTCTCGGCCGGGCGTTGGGCTGGTATTCCGATCCGGGGACGGGGCCCGGAATCATCGCCTCGATCATCGGCGCGATGCTTCTGCTCCTCCTCTACCGATTCTTCGTCGGGCGGAGAGGGACCACGGTTCCATAGGCAGACCGGCAGCAGACAGAACCCACGATAGCGTAGCACGCGAAGGGCGGTCGGAGCAGGACACCGGCCGCCCCTTTCGTTTTGACGGAACCGATCGAAGCGAGGAGCCCAGGGAGGCTGGGGTCGGTTCCGTCACGCCACATCCACCTCCGCCCGCACCGGCCGCGGCGGGTGCACCTGCTTGGCCAGCTCGGCGAACATCGGCAGATCGAGACTCTGGGCGCCGTCGCTCATGGCGCGGGCCGGGATCGGGGTGCACCTCGACGATGAGGCCACAGGCCCCCGCGGCGAGCGATCCGAGGCTCAGGGGGGCCACCAGCGAGCGCACCCCCGCGGCGTGGCTCGGGTCCACGATGACGGGGAGGTGGGTGCGCTCCCGGACCATGACGACCGCGTTGAGGTCGAGCGTGTGGCGGGTGGCCCGCTCGAAGGTCCGGATCCCCCGCTCGCAGAGGACGACGTTCGGGTTCCCCTCGGCGAGGACGTACTCGGCCGCCATCAGCCACTCCTCGATCAGCGCCCCGGCCCCCCGCTTGAGCAGGACCGGCTTGCCGCTCCGCGCAGCTGCCCGGAGTAGTGTAAAATTTTGCATGTTCCGGGCGCCGATCTGGAGCATGTCGGCGAAGTGGGCGACGACCGCCACCTCCTCCCAGCTCAGGACCTCCGTGACGATCGGGAGTCCGGTCCGCTCCCGGGCCTCCGCCATATACCGCAGCCCCTTCACGCCGAGCCCCTGGAAGTCGTAGGGCGAGGTGCGGGGCTTGTAGGCGCCTCCCCTCAGCATGTCGGCGCCGGCCCGCCCGACCGCCTCCGCGGTCTCGAGCAGCATCGCCTCGCTCTCGACCGAGCAGGGTCCCGCGATCAGCACCGGCTCCTCGCCCCCGAAGACGACGTGGCGGACCTCCACCCGTGAGCCCTCAGGCTGGCGGCGGCGATCCACCAGCGGGATGTCGGGCTTCCGGGTGTGGTGCGCAGGCGTCGGAGGTGGAGCGGAGAGGTGGGAGCCCTCCACCCAGGCCTCGTAGCTGCCCAGCACGACTACGCGGGCCGCGAGCGCGCCGACCTCCTCGAGCGCCTCGGCCACTCTCGGATCGTCGGCCGAGCCGTCCACGTCCACGTAGAAGCGGTAGGTCCAGGGGGCGGCGCGCTCGGGGCGGGACTGCAACGCCATCAGGTTCACGCCCCGCACGCCGAACGCCTGGAGCGTCAGCGCCAGCATCCCGGGCTTGTGATCGATGAGGACGATGAGCGATGTCTTGTAGCGGGCCGTCCCGGAGGCGCCTGCCGGGAGCGGGGCCGCGTCGGAGCGGGTGAAGGTGAGGAACCGGGTCTGGTTGGTCGGGTCGTCCTCGATTCGGTCAGCCAGGACGGTGAGCCCGTGCGGGTCCGCGGCATGGCGCGCGGCGATCGCGGCGAGCGCCGGACTGCCTTCCTTCGCCACGATCTCGGCGCTGCCGGCGGTGTCCCAGGCGCTCACCAGCTCCACCTCGGGAAGGTTGCGCTCCAGCCAGATGCGGCACTGGCCCAGGGCCACCGGATGGGAGAGGACCCGCTTGATGCCGTCGAGCGTACTTCCAGGGGTGGCCATCAGCGCGTGATGCACCGGGTACAGGATCTCGTGGGTGAGACGGAGCGTGCCGTCGCCGAAGGCCTCCTCCAGGAGATCGTAGGTCGTGGTGACCGAGCCGATGAGCGAGTTCTCGATCGGCAGGCACCCCGCCTCGGCTCGGCCTTCCCGCACCGCGGCGACCACATCCCTGGCCTCACGGCAGGGAAGTGTGACGAGATCCGGCCAGCGCCGGCGCGCGGCGGCCTCGCTGAAGGAGCCATGGGTGCCCTGAATCGCTACTCGCATACGCACTCCCGGGGTGGAAACGAAAAAGCCCCGCCGGTGCAGTCCGGCGGGGCGTCGAGCGGTCTGGGTCGGGGCGCTACAGCACGCTACCGACACCGGACGGGCTCTGAGCCGCGCCGGCGTTGGTAAAGTAGAAGAACCACGAGCTGTGCGTGACGACCATAAGGCGAACGTACCGGTCCGGCCGGCGGTTTGTCAAGCCACAGTTATAATCCCCCCGTGCCGATCCTCGTCTCGCTTCTCTTCTTATTGGCTGCCTCCGGTCCCGCTCTCGCTCAGGGGTTGCCGCCGCTTTCTCCGATCAGTCCCGTCGCCACCTCGCGCAGCGGGCTCTCGTTCGAGCCTTACCACGATCGCAATCCGGGACGATGGAAACTCAGTTTCGGCCTCGACTACGCCAGCACGATCGAATACAACGACCGCACGGACGCGGCGTACCTGCTCGACAGCGAGCTGCTCCGTCTCGAGGCCACTGCCACCCGCGACATCGGGTCCAACGCTTTCCTGCTCCTCGATGCCCAGCTCGGCGGGGCATACAACGGCTTCATGGACGGCTTCCTCGACTGGTATCACGACCTGCTCGGCATCTCCGTTCCGGAGCGTGAGCGGCGCCCGCACAACGCGTTTCTCTACAGCACCCGGCTGGCCGACGGGACCCTGGTGAACCGAGACCCCAGCAACATCTACCTGGGCGACACGCGCGTCGGCGTCGGCCTCCGACTGACTCGCTGGCTTCAGAGCGTCGCCGCGCTGACCCTGCCAACCTCCACCGGGCCCGAAGGCTACGGGCGCGGGGTGGTGTCGGCGAACCTGCTGAACACGTTCCGGGCGCCGCTCACCCGGCGGTTGCTCTACGAGGGCAGTCTCTCCGGCGGGTATACACCCTCGCATGGACCGCTGTCGTCGAGGCAGCGCGAGCTTTTCGTGGCCGCCAGCTCGGGGCTGCGGTACCGGTTCTGGGGAAAGCAGTCGCTGTACGGCAACCTCTTTTATCACTCGCCGTACTATGAAGGGACCTCGTTGCCGTCACTCGATCGGCACGAGCTGTCGCTCGATTTCGGATGGATACTGGCGACGGATGGGGCAGGGGAGTGGCGGCTGGGAATGACCGAGGACCTGGAGCCGAGCGGGCCGGCGATCGATCTGGTGTTCAGGCTGGGGGCCTCGCTGTCACCCTGAGCGCAGTGAAGGGGACATGCCCCAGGTCATGCCCCCTTCGCGTTGCTCAGGGTGACAGGTTGCTCAGGGACGCCCCGCCGGCTACGCCGTTCCGGCCCCGGTGTTTTCCGGCCGATTCGCCCCGCCGAACAGGAACTGCTCCATGTTCCGGTAGAGAAAGTCTTTCGCCTGCTGTTCCCGCAGATTGAGCCCATAGTGGTTGATGAGCTGCTGCTGGAACTTGAGCCATTCGCCCCAGCAGACGCCGCAGATCTGCTCGAACGCCCGACGGCCTATGTCGTTCTGGAACGGCTGGAAGGCCATTCCTTCACGGGTCTGCCCGCAGCGGGTGCACTGGATGGTTGCCATGGCGGCAAGATAGTTGCCGGAATGTGATCCAGTCTACTGGACGCTACCTGTCGGTTTGCTACTATGCCTAGGGTGTCAGGCGTCGCAGTTCCCCGTCGGCCCGCCGGTGGGATTTGGCGGCACTGGCGGTCCCCAGCGCGGCGCCGACTCCGAAGACGATGGCCGTAAAGCCTGAAACGACCGGCAGGAAGGCCAGCGGCAACAGGGCCACGCCGGCCACGATGCCGGCGACGAAGGGGGCCAGGCGGGACTGGGCAGCATCGACGAAGCGGAGCCGGCGGCTGACGAAGGTCCGGGCCAGCAGGTAACCCCCGATGCCGGCAGCCAGGGTAAGCAGTGCCTCAATCATGACACACCTCGGGTGAAGGATTTACGCTACGTTCCAGTACGTAACGTCGCGAAAGAAAGATTCGAGCAGGGTGACCCGGAGGAGCCAAACAAGCATCACCAGTCGTACGTATCGCGGGTGACGGTGGCCGCGTCCTTACCCATGAACATTGAGGGGAGGAGGCTACGATGCAGAGACATCCGACGGTGCAGGTACCGAACATAGGGCCCATGGATCACGCGTGGGACTTGCTGGGTGAGTGGCAGGCGGAGTTCGAGTTGCCGGAGACCGAAGACCCGGTGCACGGCAAGGTGATGTTCCGCTCCTGGACCGACGCCGAGCTGCAGCTCGATCCGGTGGAGGCGGCGATCGCCGGCATTCCTTCGAGCGTGCCGCTGGAGCGGGCGAGCGAGGTGCACCTGACGGACGCCGGCGGTGGCGCGCTCCAGTGGGTGCTGCACGCGCCGTCCACCAACTGGTCTCTGCAGGCGACGATGTGGCCGGGCTCGCTCCATCTCTTCGTGCACGACGCGGATGACGAGGAGGAGCAGCTCTACCGCGCGCGGGCGACTCGGAACCAGGAGTATTACCTCAGGAAGTACCCATTGGAGTAGAGGGCGGGCCGCGGATGGAGCAACGGGCGCTGGCGCTGTCGCTCAAGGGCTTCGGCGCCCCTGCCAGTGAGGCGACGGTCGAGATCTCGGTTCTGGACGGCAGGGACCGCGCCAAGCGGGCGCTGGTCACGCTGGGATTCTGCTTCGCCGCCGCGTTGATCGCCCTCCCCATCCCCATCGTGCATTTCGTCTTCGTGCCTACGGCGTTGCTGGCGGGTGTGGTGCTGGGAGTGATCCGGTTGCGGCAGGATCAGATCTTCCGCACCGCGCGGGGTCGCTGTCCCTTCTGCGGCACGGAGCAGTCCTTCGAGGTGATGGGCCGGTTCAGCCTTCCGAAGACGCTACACTGCGGCAATTGCGGGCGGGAGTTGGAGCTCACCGACTAACCGTGGCGCCCTCCAGCTTACCTCATCCCGAGCGCAGCGAGGGACCTTCTCCGCGGGCATCGAAGACCGTTCGAGAAGATCCCTCGCTGCGCTCGGGATGACATAGTTCTGCTGAATACCGGTCCGCCCCTACCACCTCACCACGGCACTCCCCCACAAGAACCCCGACCCGAACGCCGTCAGCACGACCAGATCCCCCGGCACGATGCGGCCGGCGCGCACGCACTCGTCGAGCGCGATCGGGATCGTCGCCGCGGTGGTGTTGCCGTAGAACATGATGTTGTTGTACACCTGATCGTCCCGCAGGCAGAGCTCCCGCTGCATCATCTCGGCGATGCGGAGGTTGGCCTGATGCGCGACGAGGAGCTTCACGTCGGCGATCGTGTGCCCCGTCGCCGCGAGCACGGCGCGCACCGACTCCGGCATCCGCACGACCGCGTGGCGGAAGACCTCCTTCCCGTCCATCACCAGGTACTGCCTTCCCTCATCCACCTGCTCCTTCGAGACGCGCGGGTGGTACATCGAGCCCGGCGCATCCACCCAGAGCTTCTCCGCGTGCGCGCCGTCGGAGTGCAGGTCGAACGCGAGGATGCCGCGGTTCTCCTCCTCGGTGGGGCCGACGACTACGGCGCCCGCGCCGTCGGCGAAGATGACGGCGGTGTTCCGCCCGTCGGTGTTCTGCTCCAGGCCGGTGGACTGGATCTCGGATCCGACCACCAGGACTCGCTTGTACTGCCCGGTCCGGATCCAACCGTCGGCGACGGAGAGCGCGTACACGAAGCCGCTGCACTGGGTCCGGATATCTATGGCGGGGATCGTTCCCACACCCAGCATCCGCTGGAGGAAGACGCCGTTGCCGGGAGCGAAGTGATCGGGCGAGGAGGTGGCGTACACGATCGCGTCGATCTCCCCGGGCGCTACGCCGGCCATCTCCAGTGCCTGGGAGCTGGCGCGGTGTCCCATCTCGGTGCCGGTCTCGCCCTCGCGCACCCAGCGCCGCTCCTGGATACCCGTCCGGGTCCGGATCCATTCGTCCGTCGTATCCATCATCCGGGACAGTTCGTCGTTGGTGACGACGCGGTCGGGCAGGGCCAGGCCGGTGCCAAGAACGCGGGTGCGGAGCATGCAGGTTTCCGGGGTCAAAGAGGCGGGAGCAATTTAAGCGGTCCGAGGGCGGCGCCGTAGCCGCAGGACCGCCCAGGCCCCCCAGATCCAGACGAGCCAGGTGAGTATCTCCGTCCAGCCGATGCTCCGCCAGGTCTCCCAGAGGACGCCCAGGGGAGTGAGAATCACCGGCCATCCGCTGTCGGGCCGGAGGCGGTGGCGCTCGACGATCCGGACCGATTCGAAGCCGTCGGCCATACGGCGGAGAACGCCGGCGCAAACCCGCTCGGTCGCCGTCCGCCAACCGGGTACCTCGACCAGGTTCCAGACCATGCTGGTCGCTCCCCAGCCGTGATGGTCGCTCGCGCCTACGACGAAGCGGTTCGTTCGGCGGGCGAGCGCGATGACCGTGTCGCGCTGGGCCCGGGTGATCTCGTTGGCCTTGGGAGCAGCGTTGACGATCTCGAAACCGTCGAGCCCTGCCGAGACCAGCGTATCCAGCCGGCCCCAGTGGTTTCTCACGTATTCCGGAATCGAAGCGACCGAGAGGGCGCCGTATTCGGTCTCGGTGGATCGGAGAAATTCGAGCAGGCCGGCGAGATCCCGGTTGGCGTGGCTCCGGTCTACGGGAACACTGTCGCCCAGAAGCACGATGTGCGCGCGCCAGGCGCTGACTTCGGTCCCGGGACACCCGATCGCCAGCCCTTCGCCCGCCGCCAATGGGCCGACGGTGTTATGGTCCGTGATGAACGCGGCGTCGAATCCGGCCCGGCGATGCCAGCGGAGATTGGACGCGACATCGTAGTCGCGCATCGCGGTCCCGGCGACGTCGTGCGAGCGGTTGGTGTGGGTATGGAAGTCCACCACGACCTGGTCGCCGCTCGTGCCGGCCAGCGCGGCCATCGGCCGGTGCCAGAGCAGCCCGGCCACGATGAACGCGGCGAGCCCGGCCAGACTCAGGCCCAGCGCGATCAGCTCCCGGCCTACGGTGGTGCCCTTCCATGCGACGGCCCGGAGGACGCGCCAGAGCACGTAGAGCAGGAGCAGACCGGTGAGGAATCCGCCCAGCCGGCGCATGCTGAGCATCGAGACGCCGTCCCAGAGATCGAAGAGCGGTGCGGCGAGCAGGTACGACCAGGGCAGGGCCAGGTGTAGTGCCTCGGGGAACGGAGCCCCGAGGGGATCGGAGAGCGGCGGCACGGCCCAGAGCCGCGCGAGCGCGAGGCCGACGGTCAGCGCGACAGGAAGGACGACCGAATTTCTGCTTGGGCGTGACGCCATTCAGCAGGGGTTGGCGAAGCAGCGAATATACCCGGAGGATGCCGGAAAATGGCGCAGGACGACTTTCTGGACGAAGAGTTTCCGCTGGGCGACGGCACCGCCGATACCGAGGCGCAAGTGCGTTGCCCCTATTGCGGTCAGGTGAACGAGATCGGGCTGGATCCCGGCGGCGGCGCGACGCAGGACTACGTGGAGGACTGCCAGGTCTGTTGCCGCCCGTGGCGCGTGCTGGTCAACTATCATCCCGACGGTGGGGCGGAGGTGATGGTGGAGGCGGAAGACGCGGAGTGAGCGTGGCCTCCGCTCCTGTCACCCTGAGCGAAGCGAAGGTGGCCATCCTGCGGCATGTCCCTTCGCTTCGCTCAGGGTGACAACGTGGCCAGCCTACACCCCCCCGAACCACGGGTACCCCTGGTCCTCCCAGTACCCGCCCGGCCGCTCCCGCGTGAACGTGATCGCCCGCAGGTACTTGGTCATCTTGTACCCCAGCTTGATCGGCGCGTAGAGCCGGAGCGGCGCCCCCCGCTCGACCGTGAGCTGGCGGTCGTTCATCGCGTGGGCCAGGATGGTCTGCGGGTGCATCGCGCTTGCGAGGTCCCACCCGTTGAAGTAGTCGCTGTCGAACGAGTCGAACCGGATGTAGCGGGCCTCGGGCAGCGGCTCTACCATCGCGGCGATCACCGACACCGGAACTCCCGTCCACGTCCCCACGGCGGTCCACCCCTCGACGCAGTGATGCTTCACGGTGTAGCTCGTGGGCGGCAGCGACTCCAGCATCGCTCGGGTGAACCGGGTCGGCTTCCGCACCAGGCCGCCGACCTCCAGCGTCCACCCGCCGGGATCGTCGGGGGTCGGGAACATCCGGCTCCGGTTGTAGGTGATGGAGTACGCCGGAAAGTTGCGCAGGGTGGTTCGCGCCGATGCCGGGAGCTCCGGCGCCAGCCGAGACGGCGAGTAGAGGATGTGCTCGCCGACCCAGTCGTTGAGCCGGCTGAACGCGCGAAGCTTCGGCTCCAGCGCGGGTCCGCCGTCCCAGCCGCAGGCCGCGACCAGCGAGGCCGGCCCGGCGGCGAGTGCCAGTCGCAGGAAATCCCGCCTCGCGAGTCCGCCTTGCCGCTCAGCCATGGCTGGGGAACTTTCCGCGGTACCAGCCGGTGATCATGCCCCGCAGTGACGCCGGATCGGCCGCGAACACGAGCACGACATGCAGGATCGTGAACGCGACGAAGATCCACACCGAGACGAAGTGCCAGTACCGCGCCAGCTCGTACCCGCCGAACAGCGCGGTGAGCCACCCCAGCTGCACCGGCTTGTAGATCGCGAAGCCGCTCAGGACCGCTACGACACCGAGTGCCACGATCCCGGTGTACGCGCCCTTCTGGAGCGCGTTGTGCTTGCCCTGCGGAGGGTGGTCCCGCCGGAGCCTGAGGTAGTAGAGCTGCATCTCTGTTGCGGGGCGGATATCCCGCGGGCGGAACAGCAGCGACCGCCACTCTCCCGATACGACGAGAAACCCCAGATAGACCAGGCCCGTGATCACCAACGGCCAGGCGAGGGCGAAGTGCCAGTTGAGCCCGCCCGCGAGCCAGCCGCCGAGGCGGGCCCATTCCGGGATGCCGCCTCCGGCCCACGGATTGGGCACCGGGTAGGAATCGCCGCGCGGTCCGAAATGGGGGTAGGCGAGATAGATCTGGAGGCCGCTCGCGATCATGCCGAGGAGCAGGATCGCGTTGAGCCAATGGGTCAGGCGAACGATCGCGCCGTGCCGTTTAACCCATTCCGCCATGTGCTCACTCGTAGCGTAGCGCCACGATGGGATCGAGGCTGGCCGCGCGCCGGGCGGGCCAGATCCCGAAGAAGAGACCTACCAGCGCGCTGAACCCGAACGCGACCGCCACCGACACGGGCGAGATCAGCGTGTTCCACTGCATCAAGCGGGACAGTGCCACCGCCGCTCCCGTGCCGACCAGGATGCCGAGCCCTCCGCCGATGAGGCAGAGCGCGAGGGCCTCGATGAGGAACTGTAGCAGGATGTCCCGCCGGGTGGCGCCCAGGGCCTTCCGGACACCGATCTCGCGGGTCCGCTCGGTCACCGACACCAGCATGATGTTCATGATCCCGATCCCGCCCACCAGCAGACTCACTGCCGCGATGCTCGCGAGCAGGGTGGTGAACACCTGGGTCGCCTCCTGCTGGGTGCTGAGGATGTCCTGCTGGTTCCTTATGGTGAAGTCGTTCTCCCCGCCGGGCCGGATCTTGTGCTCCCGCCGCAGCACCCGCTCCAGGTCCACCATGCCCTGCTCGATCGGCACGCCGTCTTTCACCTTGACGGAGAGCGAGCGGAGCCGGTCGCTGCCGGTCAGGCGGTACCGCGCCGTCTCGAGCGGAACGAGAATCTGCTCGTCGGGGTTCCCGAATCCGCCCGCCGCGCCCTTCTCGCTCAACACCCCGATGATCTCGAAGTTGATGCCCCGGATGCCGATCGTCTGGCCGATCATCCCGGCGGGATTGCCTCCCAGCATCCGGGGCACCGAGGCGCCGAGCACCGCGTAGCGCTGCCGGGCCTCACCCTCGCCGGCGGAGAACATGCGCCCATAAGGGAGGGTGTAGTTCTTCACCTCGACGTACTCGGGCGTCGTGCCGACGATGTTGAGGTTGCTGTTCTGGTTGCCGTACTTCACCTGGAAGGACTGCTGCATCTCCGGCACGACTTCCTGGAGCAGCGGGGCATCGCGCTTGAGGGCGCGCCAGTCGTCCATGCTGAGGATGGTGCGGTCGGTGATCCGGATGCCGCCGAAGCGCGCCTGTCCGGCGTACACGCTGAAGACGTTGGAGCCCAGCGCGGCGATGCGGTCCTCTACCGCCCTCTGGGCCCCGCTCCCCAGCGCCACCATGGTGATGACGGCGCCCACCCCGATGATGATGCCGAGCATGGTGAGCATGGACCGCAGCGCATTCGCCCGGATGGACTGGTAAGCCGCCGCGACTGTCTCGCCGACCTGCATATCAGCGTGCGCCTCCGCCCGGTGTCCGCTGCGCGCCGGCTCCGCTTCCGCCGGGCGCACCCTGCTGCTGCACGCCCGGCAATCCGCCCCCACCGGTGATCCGGTTCATCCGCTCCCGTGCCTCGTCCTGCGACTGCACCAGGCTCTGACTCGGCAGGATCAACACGGAATCCGTCGGCTCGAGGCCACTGATCACCTCGCTGTGGTCGAGATCGGTGAGTCCGGTCTGGACCCACACCGGCTTGGGCCCCTCGGGTCGCTTCACGAAGACGATGTATCGCCCGCCGAAGACGCCGCCCGCGCGGGGGCCGGCGCCGGCGGTGCGGGCCCGAGTCCGCTGGCGCTGCCCCTGTGGAGGCCGGCCGTCGGTCCCGGCTCCGGTCGCGGACGCCGTGTCGGTCCCGCCCCGCGCCCCCGCCGCGCCGCCCAGGGACGCCTGGCTCTCGGCCAGCTCGCGCTGCACCTGCGCCGGGTCGAGGCCCAGTACCTGGGCCGCGGAGCCCACGTCCCGCGGGGTGCGGAGCGCCGCGTTCGGGACGGTGAGAATCCCCTCGCGCTCCCCGACGTGGATCTCGACTTCGGCGTTCATGCCGGGCCGGAGCAGTCCCTGCCGGTTGTCGATCCGGACGAGCACGGGGAACATCGTGACGTTCTGCTCGGTCTGCGCCTGCGGCTCGATCTTGAGCACCTCTCCGTGGAACGGTCGGTTAGGGAAGGCGTCCACCGTCACCGTGGCCGATTGGCCCGGCTGGATCTTCCCGATGTCGGTCTCGTCCACCAGCGTGCGCACCTGCACGAGGTTGAGGTCGGCCATCTTCATCAGCACGGTGCCGCCGCCGACGTCCTTGGTCGGCGAGCTGATGACCTGACCGCGCTCGACGCTCTTTTCGATGATCGTCCCGGTGATGGGGGCCAGTACGTTGGTGTCGTCGAGCTGGTCCTTCGCGTTCTCCACCGCCACCTGCGCCCGGACTTCCTCCGCCTTGGCGTTGGCATAGTCGAGCAGCGCGGTCTCGTGCTCCTGCTCGGTGATGGACTGCGACTTGTACAGCTCGTCCGCGCGGCGCTTCTGCGAGGTGGCGTTGGCGACGCGGGCCTTGGCCACGTCGAGATCGGCCTGCGCCTGTGCCATGGTGTTGCGCGGGTTGCGCGGGTCTACTCGGACCATCAAGGCGCCGCGCTTCACCACCTGGCCGGTTTCCACCCGCAGGTCCAGAATCTCGCCCGACGCCTTCGACTTCACCTCGACGACGGTGTCGGGCTGGACCGTGCCGGTGGCCTGCGCGGTGACGACGATGTCCCGGCGCTCGACGGGGAGCGCCTGGTAGGTGATGGGAGGCGGTTCCTTCTTGCAGGCGGCGAGGAGCGCTACTGGCACCAGCAACCTCATCCCGAGGGAGCGCAGCGACCGAGGGATCTTGCCCGCGCCGGCCTCGAGCCATTCCCGGGCAAGATCCCTCGCTGCGCTCGGGATGACGTAGCGCGCGGCGCGTGATCAACGTTCACCGCCCCGCCCGTCTCGAAGTCCCGCTCCACCCGCCCGTCCTTGAGATGGACCTGACGCTTGGCATGCTCGGCGATGTCGTGTTCGTGAGTCACCAGCAACACCGTCTGCCCCTCGTCGTGCAACGCCCTGAATAGCACCATGATCTCTTCGCTGGTGGTGCTGTCCAGGTTCCCGGTCGGCTCGTCCGCGAGGAGAATGCTGGGCCGGTTCACCAGCGCCCGCGCGATCGCGACCCGCTGCCGCTGGCCGCCGGAGAGCTCGTTCGGCTTGTGCTGCATGCGGTCCTGGAGCCCTACCCGCGCCAGGGCATCGCTCGCGACCGCACGGCGCTCCTTCGATCCGGTGCCCGCATAGACCAACGGCAGCTCCACGTTGTGCAGCGCCGTCGCCCGCGGCAGCAGGTTGAAGGTCTGGAACACGAACCCGATCTCCTTGTTGCGGATCCGTGCCAGCTCGTCGTCGCCCAGCTCGGAGACCCGGAAACCGTTGAGCCAGTACTCGCCGCCGGTGGGACTGTCGAGGCAGCCGATCAGGTTCATGAGGGTGGACTTCCCCGAGCCCGACGGCCCCATGATGGCGACGAACTCGTTGCGCCGGATGTTGACGTCCACGCCGCGGAGCGCGTGTACGATCTCGCCTCCCATGTCGTAGTCGCGCTGAAGGTTCCGCGTGACGATGACCGCGTCGCGTGGAACGTCCGGCGGCAGCATGGCCATGCGTTCGGCGGTATCGCCCAGGGTGCCGGTCACAGGACCCTTCCGATCAGCGCCTCGATCTGCGCCTTGGAGCGGAGATAGCTGAATCTGGCCACCAGCACGTCCACCTCCGCCTGGTTGAGAGCTTCCTGCGAGCTGAGCACGTCCACGATCGTCGAGGCGCCGAGCCGGTAGCGCTCCTGCTGGACCCGGAGGTCCTCGGTCGCGGCGATGACGCTGGTGCCGGTGATATCGATACGGGCCCGCGACGCATCCAGATCCGCGAGCCGCGCGGTGAGCTCGGCCGCCACTTCGCGCCTGGCGTCCGCCGCCTGGGCCTCCGCCACGTCGAGGCTGGCCTCCCGCTGGACGACGGCCAGCTCCCGATCGAAATGATCGAACACGTCCCAGCGGAGGGCGAGGCTTACCCCCCGCTGATTGAGCCAATCATAGTCGTTGGCGCGGGCGGCGTTCCACGCGGTGTTGGCCGCGAGCGAGAGGGAGGGCCAATAGGCGGACTTGGACACCTTCACGTTGGCCCGGGCCACGCTCGCGTCCGCCTCCGCGCTCTGGATCCGGGGTGAGTTGGCTTCGGCGTCCACCCGTACCGCGGCCGAATCGATAGTCTCCAGTACCCGGTAGAACGCCGAATCGTCCATCGCGCGCACCCGCCCGGTCTCACCCACCAGGCGCGCGAGGCCGGCCTCCGCGGCCGCGAGCGCCGTCTGGGCGTCGATCAGGTCCAGGCGGGCGCTGCCGAGGGTGACGAGCGACCGGAGCGAATCGGACCGGGTGGCGGTCCCGGCGTGGAGCTTGTTGATCGACACCTTGAGCTGCTCTTCGGCGCGGCGCACGCTCGCCTGGCGCACGCCCACGAGCTGCTGCGCCGCCAGGGCATCGAAGAACTGATTGGTCGTGGTCAGGGCCTGCTGAAATCGGGCATCCACCAGGGACACTTCGGCGGCAGTCTGGCCGGCGCGGGCGGCCTTCATTTCGGCCCCGCGGCGGAACCCGGTGAACAGATCTACGCTGGCGGAAAGCGATGTGCTGAGGCTGCGGCTGCTGCTGTTGCCGCTCAGGATCTGACCTGTGACCGGATCTACTCGGGCGGTTCCTTCGGAAAAGAACTCGCTGGCGGACGAGCTCGCGCTGAAGGAAGGGAGATACGCCCCCCAGGCGCTGCGCTTCTGCGCCGCGGCCGTCTCGATGTTGGAGCGGGCCTGCACCATGCCGGGCTGAATTCGCTCGGAGAGACGGATCGCATCGGCCAGGGTGACGGCCCGGTCCTGGGCCCCGGCGGTCGGCGGCGATGCCAGGAGCATCGGGGCCAGCGCGCACGGGACCAGCGCGTACAGGGAGATGCGCCGCATTGCACTCCAGTGACCGAGGGGACTGAACGAATGGTACTCACTCTGACTACGGGCAACAGGCCTGACCGTTGGTCGGGAACCCGAGAGAAGATGCCTGGCCCGGGCGGAGGGTCGCCGCCGGCCCGGCGAGGGGCAACTCCAACAGCTGGAAGACGATCCGCGGCGGTCCGTGTTAACGGTCGGCCCGCCGCCGGAACGCCTCGCGCCCCGCGCCCAGCGCGAGCCAGCCGCAGAGCGCCCCGAACACGTAGGCGGTGAAGGTCGGGAGGACGAAGAAGAGCAGGCCGAGGGCGACGAAGAGGCCGCTGATGGGGAGGTACACAGAGCGCCTCGCGTTGCTCGCAATGGTGCGGAGCGCTATCACCGTGCGCCTGCGGACCTCCCGGCGACTCCGCCTCGGCGGGACGATTTGAATCTCCGGTTCCTCCCGCGCCAGCGCCGTGGGGAGCGCCGCGCTGATCCGGCCGGGTCCGCGCACCCGGCGGCGGGTGACCTCCCGGCTCCGGGCGATATCGAGGCGGAACTGTCGCTCCATCGCCTCCGCCAGTGCGCGGTCCTCGATCAACACGTCGAGCTCGTAGTTGCCGAGCAGGCTGGACGGGTTGAGGTTGCTCGAGCCGATCCGCACCCAGCGTGCATCGGCCACGATGGTCTTGGCATGCAGCATCGGTCCATCCCACTCGAAGATGCGCACCCCGCTCCGCAGCAGATCGCGGTAGCCGATGCGGGAGAGATTCCGAACCAATGGCAGGTCGCTCGATCCGGGCACCAGGAGCCGGACGTCCACTCCGTCGCGCGCGGCGTCCCGCAGCGCCTGGAACAGTCGTGGCGGGGCCACGAGGTACGCGTCCGTGATCCAGAGCCGGTTGATGCTGCCGGCGGCGAGGAGCTCGACCACCCGGTAGGTGCGTTCACGACCCGGCTCGCCGCCGATGACCCGCACTTCGGCGGATCCCTGCGGCGCCACCCGGCCGGCGACATCCTCGTCGGGGAGCCGGCCGCCCGCCACTTCCCAGGTCCGCGCGAAGGCCTGGTCGAGCACCGCGGCCGCGGGGCCGGCGATGTCCACCGCGGTATCGCGCCAGGGCTGGCCGCCTTCGATGGCTTCGCCGGTCCACTCGCACCCGATGCACAGCCCACCCATGACCGCGCGGGCCCCGTCGGCGACGACCAGCTTGCGATGATTGCGGGAGAAGTTGGAGACGAGAGAGAGCGGCCGGATCGGGTGGAAGGCGCGCACCTCCACGCCGCTGTCCCGGAGCTCGCGCCACAACTTCCGCTTGGTGGAGATGGAGCCGATGGCATCGTACAGGAGCCGCACGTGCACGCCGTCCCGGGCGCGGCCGGACAACGCCTCGGCGAAACGCCTTCCGGCCGAATCACTCCGGATGATGTAATTCTCGAAATGGATCCAGCGGGAGGCGCCCGCGATGGTGTCCAGCATCGCGCGGTAGGAATCGGGGCCGTCGATCAGTAAGCTGACCTGATTGCCTGGGATCGGGCGGCCCCCGGCGGCCCGGTTGATCGAGCTGGCGACCGACTGCTCCGCCGTGCCGAGCGGCGCGCCGCTCACATCGAGCCGAGGCCCAGGACGCGCTCGTGCGGCCGAAGCGCGGCGAGCACGAAGGCGATGTGCTCGTCGAGCGGCACGCCGATCTCGGCGGCGCCCTGGATCACGTCCTCGCGGCTCACCCCGCGGGCGAAGGCCTTGTCCTTGAGCTTCTTCCTGACGCTGGAGACCTCCAGGTCCTGCAGGCTACGGGACGGCCGCACGAGGGCGCAGGCCACCAGAAATCCACAGAGCTCATCCACCGCGAACAGCGACCTGGCCATGTCCGAGTCGCGGGGCACGCCGGTGTAGTTGGCGTGGCCCAGGATCGCGCGCTGCGAGGCGTCCGGCAGTCCCATCGCCGCGAGGACACGCACGCCCTCGGCCGGGTGCTCCTCGGTCTGGGAGTGGGCGTCGTTGGGATAGCGCTCGTAGTCGAAGTCGTGCAACAGCCCTACGACTCCCCATTCCTCCGGATCCTGCCCCTGTCGCTCCGCCATCGCGCGCATCGCGATCTCGACCGCGTACATGTGCTTGCGGAGGGCCTCGGAGGCGGTCCACTCGTGCATGAGGGAGACGGCTTGGTCGCGGGAGAGGGGCATGGGAGGAAGGGTGAGGGGTGAAGAAAGCGTGAAAGGTGAAGGTGAACGGGAAGAGCAAGACAGGTGATAAATGAGCGTCGGTCGGCGAAAGCTGCGAGTATCGGTCGGCGAAGCACCAGGGAAGCAGTGATCGCTTCACCGTTCACCGCTTCACCTTTCACTTTTCCCGGCCCTCCTGCTGCGCCAACGCCGCTGTCAGCGGTACCCGGGCGCCCGGCTCGCCGTCCAGGGTGATCTCGAAGGCGTACTGCCCGGGGCGGGGAAGCGGGATGTCGAAGACGAGCACCGCCCCCGCTTCCACGTCCACCACGCCGGCCGGCGGCTCGCCGAACTGTACCGTGCCCTCGCCGCCCAACAACTCGGAGCCGGACTCGTCCACGAAGCGGATGCGGATCGTGTGGATCCCGATCTCGGTCCGCCGGCCCCGGACCCGGAGCACGAGGTGCGTCCGGGGACAGACGGCGGGAAAGTTGGTGAGCCACACGTGCTGGAAGATCCCCAGCACGCTCAGCTTTCCCTGCTGGTCGATCAGCGCGTAGTCGGCGACCAGCGCGAAATCGAGGTGCAGCTAGGCCACCCGGATCGAGTTGACGACGTCGTTCTGCTTGATGCTGTTGACGACGTCCATCCCCTCGCGCACCTGTCCGAAGACGGTGTGCTTCCGGTCGAGGTGGGGCTGCGGGCCGTGGCAGATGAAGAACTGGCTGCCGCCGGTATCCTTGCCCGCGTGCGCCATAGACAGCGTGCCGGCGACGTGCTTGTGGGTATTGAGGTGCGTCTCGCACTTGATCGTATAGCCCGGCCCGCCGGTTCCGACGCGCGGATTGTTCGGCTCCTTCGAGTACGGATCGCCGCCCTGGATCATGAAATTGCTGATCACCCGGTGGAACCGGGTGCCGTCGTAGAATTGGCTATTGGCCAGCTTCTCGAAGTTGGCCACCGTGTTGGGCGTTTCCGTGTCGAACAGGTCGGCGACAATCTTGCCTTTGCTGGTATCGATCGTAGCGGTCTTGGCCACGTAGGTCCTCTCACTCGGGGGTTGGCGTGTCGGGCCTAATCTAACACCCGCGCCTGAAGCGTCGCCCGCCACTCTTGCACCGACTCGGCCGGGCGACGGCAGACGTTGCCGGTACAGAGATAAGCTCGCGAACCGCTCGCGGCGGACAGCATGCCGGCAAGCGCCGCCGGCAGAGGACGGGAACCGGCCTCCTCCGTCGTCAGCCGCTGCACGACCTTCCGCGGCACGAAGGTCGCCAGCGCAAGCCGGCGCATTTCCTCGGCCGTCTCGTCCTCGCGCGGGCCGACGATCACCAGATGGGTGGTCGGGCTCACCTGCCAGTCCAGCGCCAGCAGGAAGGCTGCGGCATAGAGGCCGAGCTCGGAGGCGCGTCCCGCGAATGCCGCGACCAATGCCGCTCCGCGCTCCTGCCACCGCGCGCTTCCCGTGAGCTCGTGCAGCCGCGCCGCCACGATGCCAGCGACCCCGTTGGGAGACGGAGTCGGCGTGTCCTGCACCGGCTTGGCACGCGCCGGTGGCACGCCGGTCTCGTCCTGCCTGCCCTTGGCGATGTCGAACAGCCCGCCTCGCTCATCGTCCCAGTAGTCCCGCCAGACCCGATCCATGATCGCCTCGGCCCAGCCGAGCCATGCGGGATCACCGGTGGCCTCGTACCCGTCGAGCGCAGCGGCGGCGGTCTGCACCTGGTCGTCCAGCAGGCCGCCGATGCCACCGGGAGTGTGTGCCACCGCATCGGCCTCGCCCTCGCGCCGGAGCAGCCCCAGCGTATCGAGGGCATGGCGGGACGCCCAGCGATCGTTCAGGACCGCTCCCGCGCGCAGCAGGGCGGAGGTCATCATCGCGTTCCACGCGGTGTATCGGGTGCGGTCGACGAAAGGAGCGGGTCGCTGATCTCGCGCGGTCTTGAGCTTCCGGCGAGCGGAGTCGAGCAGAGAGCGGACGGCTTCCTCGGTTCTTCCGCTTCGGGTGGCCAGCTCGGACACGGAGGTGGCGACGTAGAGGACATTCTTCGACGGGTTGTGGTGCATCTCTCCCGCGGTGCCGATGTCGTAGTACGCGGCGGCGACGTCGAGCTCCTCCTGGTCCAGCACCGCGGATGCCTCGTCGCGGGTCCAGGTGAAGTAGTCCCCGTCGTCCTCCAGGCCGACGTCGGCGTCCTGACTGGCGGCGTATCCCGCCTCCGGCTCCGACGCCACCTCCTTCACCCAGCGCACGATCCCGCGGGCGACCTCCGCATACTCGTCGGTACCGAACAGCGAGTACGCGTCGCAATACGCGCGAAGCAGCTCGGAGTTGTCGTACGACATCTTCTCGAAGTGCGGCACGATCCACTCCGCGTCCACGCTGTACCGGTGGAACCCTCCGCCGATCTGGTCGTACACGCCGCCGCGCCCCATCCCCTCGAGGGTGCGGTCCACGATGGTTCGCACCTCATCGGTCGGCTGGTCCCACCAGCGGTGAAGCAGGAGCGTCACGGCGCCGGGATGGGGAAACTTCGGCTGGGTACCGAAGCCGCCGTTCTTCCGATCGAAGACGCGAGCCATCTGGCGCTCGGCCTCCTCGAGCACGCGCGGAGCGACGGGCCCCTGTCCTCCCTCGTCGAGATGCGCGTCCACGACCCGGCGGATCGCCTGCGCCTGCGAGTGTACCTGCTCCCTCCGGTCCCGATAGGCCTCGAGCACGCTGCCGAGCACCGTGCGCAAGCCAGGCCGGCCGTACTTCCCGTCCGGAGGGAAGTAGGTGCCGCCATAGAACACCTCGCCCGCCGGCGTGAGAAAGGCGGTAAGCGGCCAGCCTCCCTGCGACGTGATCGCCTGGACCGCGCGCTGGTAGCGCGCGTCCACGTCCGGGCGCTCGTCGCGGTCCACCTTGATGCAGACGAAGTTGTCGTTGAGGTAGCCCGCGAGCGCCGGGTCCTCGTACGACTCTCCGTCCATCACATGGCACCAGTGGCACCACACCGCGCCGATGTCGAGGAGGATGGGCCTGTCGGCCTCGCGCGCGGCGGCGAAGGCCTCCGCGCTCCAGGGATACCAGTGAATGGGTTGGTGGGCCGCCGACTTGAGGTAGGCTGAGGCGGCTTGGGCGAGACGGTTCCTGCTCATGGGGGGAAGTTACCCGGGCGGGCGTGGCGAGGTCGGTGACGCCCGACCGTAACCGGAAGGGCGCACCGAAAGCACGCCCCTCAGCTGCCCTTGTGGCTCAACGAATGGACGTAGGCCGCCACGGCCTTCACTTCCTCGTCCGAGATGCTGCTCCCGCCCTTGGGCGGCATCACGATTCCACTCTTCGATTTCTCCTTGGGAATGCCGCTCGTCACCGTCGCGACGATCATGTCGATGGAGCCGTCCCCATGGATCCACTCGGCGTCGGTGAGATTGGGACCGACCATTCCCTCCGCGTTGGACCCATGACAGGCATAGCACATGCCGGTCTTGTGGAAGACGGTGTCTCCCTTGGCGATCAGCGCCGCCGAAGGCGCGGCCCCGCCAGCGCCCTGAGCCGCGGCGGGACGCACGCCGGCCACCGCGACGAGCCCCAGCACCAGACCGAGGCGAGTCAGGTTCTTCATCTTCGCTCCTATGGGCAAAAAAGGGAGTGCACAGGCCCCGGCCGGATGGCGAGAAGGCACTCCTGAGAGAAATCGGCTATGGACTATCTGAGAATACTGCCGGCGGGGGAACGGTCAAGGCGGGGTTGTGGCACCGAATGCGTCGCTCTTCTGGCGGAAGATCTCGGGATCGTACGCGCTGCGAGGGTTCCAGAGCACCCAGGAGCGAAGGCCCAGCTCCTCGGAGGCGCGGATCTGCTCCCGGACGTGAGCCGGGGTGTAGCGCGGCTGGCCGAGGGTGAACGCCTGGAGGTACGGCCGGATCTCGGCGGTCTTGCCCAATGGTGCGGACCGGCGGATCGCGTCCTGCATCGCCCGTCGGATGACCTGATAGGGAGCGGCGTTGGGCTGCTTGAGGTTGTAGACGCCGCGCATGTAGTGACTCGGGTAGACCATCGGCAGGACCACGTCCGCCGTCGTGACCAGGTCCTCCCACATCTGGCCGATGCCCATGTCGTTCGTGGCACTCGTGGTCAGGCCGAAGACGTCGATGGTGAAGGGGACGCCGAGCTTCCGGGTCCGCTCGCCGAGGAGCTGGAGATTCCGGTGGACGCCCTGGCGCTTGGTCTCGCCGACCCGGCGCGCCGTGAACTTCGCGTTCGCGAGGCGGCTCTCGGGCTCGTCGGGAAAGCGGACGTAGTCGTACTGGATCTCGGCGAAGCCCATGCGCACCGCCTCGGCGGCGAGCTGCGCCGCATAGATCCAGACCGAGTCGTTGAACGCATCCACCCACGCGAAGTCGAGACGGTCCCGCCACAGGCCGCCGTCCACGTGATGCACCGCCCACTCCGGCTTGCGCTGGGCAAGGAGCGGATCCTTGGCGACCACGATGCGCGCGATCGGGTGGATGCCGTGCTCGCGCATGACCCGGAGCCGCTCGCGCGTGTCCTTCGCCCGGAGCTGGGAATTGGCCCCGATCGCGATCGCCGTCGGCACCGACGACCGATAGGTCAGGTATCCGGTGTCGTCCTTCACGTCCACGACGAAGGCGTTGACCTCGGTCCGGTCGGCGAGCCTGATCAGCTCGTGAAAGCGCTTCCCGCCGAATGCCCAGGAGTTGACGAAGATCGCCCGGACCGCCGCCGGTGGCTGGTTGAGGGGCGGGGCGGGCCATACCACGGCGACATCGACGGAAGGAAGCGCGAACAGCGAATCGGGAAGGGCCGGCGCGGGGGGCAGCTCATCTCCCCACGCGGGAGTCTGCTGGGCCGAGAGCGATGCAAGGTGCAGGAAAACAGCCAGAATACCGATGGCGAGCGAGCGGCGCATGAGGCCCTGGTCGTTGGGGATAGGCGCACGGGCGGAGGTTACCCCGCCCGTGACCGCCCCATCTGCAAATCAAGGGCCTGCTGTTACAGGTCTCACCTCAACGCGACGATTTGCAGCACGCCCGCGCGGAGTGGTGTCCGGTGTGAGCGGCACCGTCGAGCCCATACCCCGCGCCACGACCTGCTGGAAGGGCACTCCTTTCGTCACCAGATAGTTCCGGACCGCGTCGGCCTGGAGGCTGGTGAGGTGGAGGTTGGCGGCCGCGGTCCCGCTGTTATCGGTGTGGGCCAGGATCTCGATCCGCTGGCCGGGATCGGCCACCAGGATCTGCACCAGCGAGTCCAGCGCGACGTAGGAGCTGGAGCTGAGCCGCGCGGTCCCGGACTCGAATCCCACGTTCGGCAATATTCCGGCGGTGAGTTTCCCCGATGGCTTGGCCGGTGCGGCAGCCGGTGGTGGCGCGTCGTCCCTGGTGATCGCGGGAGGGACCGCGGCCGCGGCCGCCGGAGGCGGCGGGGCCCCCGTCGGCGTCGGTGCCTCCGTCGGCGTCGGTGCGTTCGGGCTCTGGCCCGGGGCGCAGCCGGTCTGATTGACCCGTGCGCCGGCGGCTGTCCGCGGGCAGCGGTCGAGTCCGTCGAGCACACCGTCGCCATCCTCGTCGCCGGGGCAGCCCAGGGCATCCACGGTGGCGCCCCGAGGCGTCTCGGAGCAGCGATCGAGGCCGTCCGCGATCGCGTCGCCGTCGGAGTCGCGGGGGCAACCGCGCGGATCTACCAGCACGCCGGCCTGGCGTATCCGGGCAGCGGTCGAGACCATCGGCGATGTTGTCGCCGTCGGAATCGCTGGTGCAGCCGCTCGAGTCCACCACCGCGCCGGACACCGTCGTCGGGCAGCGGTCGATGCCGTTGGCCACGCCGTCGTTGTCGGTATCGGAGGGGCAGCCGCGGCCGTCTACCTGGGCGCCCGACGGCGTGCCGGCGCAGCGGTCGCGGTTGTTGAGGATGCCGTCGCCGTCGCTGTCGTCGATCGGCTTGCTGCCCAGCATCAGACTGATGCCCAGGTTGAAGCCGAAGTTGGAGAAGCTTCTCGAGCTGCTGCTGTTCCGGTTGAGCAATCCTTCCCCGCGGATCATTACCGTCGGGCTGACCGCCGCCCGGGCGCCGGCACCGAGCACGAGCGCACCGCTTCCCCCGCAGGGATAGGGCGGGGCGGGCTGTTCGATACCGGGGCAGTCGCTGCCGTACTCGGTCCCGCCGCCGCCAGCCTTGAGGTAGAGCGTGCTGGCCGTTCCGATTGGGATATTGTAGAGCGCGGCCAGGGTGGCGGTCTTCACGCTGACGTCCGTCCCGCCGACGTCGGCCTTGGAGCTCAGGATCGAACCCTCTGCCTCCACCGAGAAGTGGGCGGGGAGCCAGAGGCCCAGACGCAGGACACCTCCCTTGCCGCCGCCAAGCTCGGTCACCTCGTCGAACGACTGGAACATGCCGGCGGCACCGAGCTCGACCAGATACTTGCGCTGCTGCGCCACGGCCGGCAGGGCACACGCCACCATCAGGACCAGGCCACCGAGGAGCGAGAGCCCCCGGGCCCGGCCCCGGGCGGGGAGTCGATAGGTTCGCATGGGTGCTATAGATACGGGCTCGATCGCGGCCTGACAAGGAGCGCCGTCACCGGTTCCCTGCGACGCCCTTGGCATCGCTCCACGCCGTCACTACGATTCGCGGCTATTCCCCCGGCGACCCGAGAGAGGCGGCGTCATGACGGTCACGATCGAATTCTGCGTCGTCTGAAACTACGAGCCACGGGCCACCGGTCTGGCGGCCGAGCTCAAGGGCGAGTTCCCTGACCTGGAGGTCAAGCTGCTGCCGTCGTCGGGCGGCGTCTTCGAGGTGAAGGTGGACGGAAATCTGGTCTTCTCCAAGCGTGCGCTCCGGCGCCACGCGCAGCCTGGTGAGGTGCTCGAGCTGGTTCGGCGGGCGCGGTGAGGATCGCCATATCAACCGGGGGCGGTGACGCCCCCGGGTTGAACGCGGTCATTCGCGCGGTGGTGCTCTCCGCCTACCGCCGCGGCTGGAGAAGCTACGGGATCCAGCGCGGCTACGAAGGGCTGCTCACCTTCAACGGCGTCGTTCCTCTCGGGCCCGCCGCCGTCCGCGGCATCACCCACCTCGGCGGGACCATCCTCGGCACCACCAACCGCGGGAATCCCTTTCGCTACATCACGAAGGACGAGGACGGGCGCCAGTTCGAGTCCGACCGCTCCGATGACCTCGTCGCCGCGTTCCAGGCCAGCGGGTTCGACGCGCTGGTTTCCATCGGCGGCGACGGCAGCCTCCAGATCTCTCATCAGCTCTGGTGCAAGGGCATGCCGGTCGTCTGCGTGCCGAAGACGATCGACAACGACGTCACCGGGACCCAGCGGAGCTTCGGGTTCGACACCGCCGTGAGTACCGCGACCGAGGCGCTCGACCGGCTGCATTCTACGGCGGAGAGCCACGACCGCGTGATTGTGGTGGAAGTGATGGGCCGGTATTCCGGCTGGATCGCGCTGTACAGCGGCCTCTCCGGCGGCGCCGACGTGATCCTGATTCCCGAGATCCCGTTCGACATGGAGAAGGTCTGCGAGAAGATCCGGAGCCGGGAGGCCGCCGGACGGCGGTTCAGCATCGTGGTCGTCGCCGAGGGCGCGCGCCCCAAGGACGGAACGGTCGAGCTGCTGGAGCGGCGCGGGGTCGGCACGGTGGACCGGTTGGGTGGGATCGCGAGCAAGGTGGCGCGCTTCATCGAGCACCACACCGGCAAGGAGACCCGGACCATGGTGCTGGGCCACCTCCAGCGCGGCGGCTCTCCGACGACCTATGACCGCCTGCTCGCCCTCCGCTTCGGATCCGCCGCCGTCCGCGCGATCGCCGATGGCGCCTTCGGAGTGATGGTCGGGCTGAACGGGCAGGACATCACGCGGGTACCGCTGGACGAAGTCGTGGGCCGATCGAAGAACGTCGAGCCCGACAGCGACATCATCGCCACTGCGCGGGAGCTGGGGATCAGTCTCGGCGACTGACACATGCCCCAATACCCCAGCACACCGGTCTCCGAAGCCGTCGACATCCTCCACGGCGAATCGATCCCCGATCCCTACCGCTGGCTCGAGGACGGCGACAGCGCCGAGACTCGGGCGTGGACCGAGCGGCAGAACAGCCTGACCGAGTCGTACCTCCGGGCGGTGCAGGGGCGGGAAGAGATTCGCCGCCGCCTGGACGAGCTGCTCGCCATCGGCGCGCTGAGCGTGCCAGCGCCGGTGCGCGGCCGCTACTTCTACCAGCGACGCGATGGACGGCAGAATCAGCCCGTGCTCTATGTGCGCGAAGGCTTGAACGGCACGGACCGCGTGCTGGTGGACCCCAACCATCTTTCCGGCGCGGGAACGACTGCACTCGACTGGTACTACCCCAGCGATGACGGCCGGCTCCTCGCCTACGGGCTGTCGGAGGATGGGAGCGAGCAGAGCGTCCTCCACGTCCTGAACGTGGACACCGGGGCGCAGCTGTCGGAGCACATCCCGCACACCCGCACGGCGGATCTCGCCTGGCTTCCCGACGGCACCGGCTTCTACTACACCCGGTATCCCGCGTCCGGTGAGGTGCCCGAGGGCGAACAGCACTATCACCGCGCCGTGTACTTCCACCGGCTCGACACCGAGCCGGCGGGCGACCCGCAGATCTTCAAGCCCAGCGAGAAGGAACACTGGCCGGGCGTGAGCATTTCACCGGACGGACGCTGGCTCCTGATCGGCGTCGCCCGCACCTTCGACCAGACCGATCTCTATCTGCAGGATCTCGCCGCCGGCACCGGGCCCGTCGCGGTGGCCCGCGATCTCCCCGCCACGTTCGATGGCGAGATCGCCCACGGCCGACTCTTCCTTCGCACCAACCTCGATGCGCCGACCTATCGGCTCTATGTGGTGGATCCGGAGCGGCCGGCTCGCGAGTCCTGGCGCGAGATCGTCCCGCCCCGGGACGGTGCGGTGCTCGAAGGCGTCCGAGTCGCCGGCGAGCGCCTGGCGCTCAGCTATCTCGAGCGTGCCTCATCCCGTCTCCGGTTGAGCGACCTCGACGGCGGCGCTATGCGCGAGATCCACCTGCCCACCCTGGGCAGCCTGTTCGGCACCGGCGCCGAGTGGAACGGCCGGGAGCTCTTCTTCGGGTTCTCCTCCTACGGGGTGCCGCCGAGCGTGTATCGGATCGACCTCTCGACCGACACGCAGACCCTGTGGCAGCGGGTCGAGGCGGACGTGGATCCCGAACTGTTCGAGGTCAGTCAGGTCACGGTCGAGTCGAAGGACGGCACCGGGGTGAGCATGTTCCTGGTGCATCGGCGCGGTCTGGTGCGCGAAGGCGACAATCCCGTGTACCTCACCGGCTACGGTGGGTTCAACATCAGCATGTCACCGGCATTCTCGCGCTCCATGCTGCTGTGGCTGGAGCACGGCGGAGTCATCGCCATTCCCAATATCCGGGGCGGGGGAGAGTACGGGGAAGGCTGGCATCAGGGCGGCATGCTGAGCCGGAAGCAGAACAGCTTCGACGATTTCATCGCGGCCGCCGAGTGGCTGATCCGCGAGCGGTACACGAGACCGGAGCGTCTGGCGGCCGCCGGGGGATCGAACGGCGGCCTGCTCATGGGTGCCGTCCTCACCCAGCGGCCCGATCTGTTCCGCGCCATCGTGATCCAGGTTCCGCTGCTGGATATGCTGCGCTATCACCGCTTTCTTATCGCCCGGCTCTGGATCCCCGAGTACGGCTCGGCCGACGATCCCGAGCAGTTCCGTTGGCTCCGCGCCTATTCGCCGTATCACCACGTCCGGTCCGGGGTGAGCTACCCCGCGGTGCTCCTCGCCACCGCCGAGAGCGACAGCCGGGTGGATCCCCTGCACGCGAGGAAGATGGCGGCGCGGCTCCAGGCCTCCACCAGCTCCGACCGCCCGATTCTGCTACGCCTCGAGGCCCGGGCCGGCCACGGGGCGGGCAAGCCGCTGTCGAAGGTTCTCGACGAGATGACGGATACCTGGACGTTTGTGTTTTCGGAGGTTGGGGTGGAGCTTTAGAGCTGCCAACTGATACCGGAGAGTTGCTGACATGGCCTATCGTCCCCGCACGCCCGTCGGAATGGAGCACCCGGCAGAGTGGCTCGCCTTTCTGCGGATCGCCGTGGGGCTGTATTTCGTAAAGTCCCTCGTGACGAAGATGTCGATCACTCTGGTGGGCGGGTTCCTGCCGTTGCCTGCGGTATCGGAGCGGTGGATCACGGTCATGCCCAACATCGTCACCAAGCAGGCATCGGAAAACCCCATCCTCTGGTACAAGGCGTTCCTCGAGCACACGGTCCTCACTCACCCCGCGCTGTTCGCCAACCTGACCGCGTGGGGCGAGACGGTGGTGGGCATCGGGCTCACCCTCGGTCTCCTGACCGGGCTCGCCTCCATCGTCGGACTCGTCCTGGTGATCAACTACGGCCTCGCGACCCAGTGGATGTCACCGGGCCAGCAGGGCTTTCATCTCATCCTGTTCGCCTTGATGGTGGCGTTCTTCTTCTCGAGGGCAGGACGCACCTGGGGACTCGATGCGAAGATCGTGAGCGACCGGCCGAAGTCCGTGCTGGCCCGAAGGCCGTTCAGCTGACGCTCACTCTCCCGTGTCCAGCCAGCGACGCCAGGCGTCGAAGTTGAAGGGCCGCTCGAGATAGCGCGCCAGCAGGACGCCCACCGGGGCGGAGCCGCCCGGCCTGAGGATGGAGTCGCGGTAGCGGCGCGCTGGCTCAGGCGCCAGCAGGTCGGCACGGTCAAACCGGCTGAACATGTCCTTCGCGATGACCAGCGACCACATGTAGGTGTAGTAGATGGCCGAGTACCCGTCGAGATGGCTGAACGACGCCTGGTAGTGCGTATCCGGCACCGGCGGGAACGGCGTATAGGTCCGCGTCGTCGCCATCGTAATGGAATCCGTGTTCACGTCGCTCGGCGGACGGTCGTAGAGCGAGAGTGAGAGCCTCGCGTACGCGAGCTGTTGCCGCAGCTGCAGAGCCCGTCCCAGTTCACTCGCCTGCTTCATCTGACGCACCAGATCGGCCGGAATCGGCTCGCCCGTCTGATAGTGGCGCGCGAACCGGGCCAGCACTCGCGGGTCCCAGGTCCACTCCTCCAGCATCTGCGACGGTGCTTCGATGAAATCCCACTCGACTCTGGATGGCGCCACTCCTACCCACCGTTGCCGTCCTCCCAGCAGGGTATGGATCAGGTGACCGAACTCATGGAAGAACGTCACCATGTCTTCGTGCCCCATGAGGCCCGGATCTCCGGGTGACCCGCCGGGCAGGTTGCAGAGCAGCGCCGCTTCGGGGAGCCGTACGCCTGCCACGCCGGTCCGGATGTCGAACTGGGCGGCGTGCTTGAATTTCCCGGGCCGGGGATGCATGTCGAGGTAGAAGCGACCGGCCAGCTTTCCGTCCTCGAACATCTCGTACCCCTCCACGGACTCGTGCCAGACCGGCGGATTCTTCATGCGCTTGAAGGTCACGCCGAAGAGCTGCGCCGAGAGATCGAGCAGGCCCTGCTTGACGGAGTCGTACGCGAAGTAGGGACGAGTCCGCTGCGAGTCGAACCGATACTTCTCGCGGCGCAGCAGCTCCAGGAGATAGTTCCGCTCCCACCGATTCACGACCGTGGCGGACGGATCGTCGCGGCGCTTGCGCTCCAGCAGTATGTCGTACTCGCGCGCGGCAGCCGGCGCGGACGCTTCGGCCACCTGATCGAGAAATGCCGAGGCATGCGCCGCGGATCTGACCATCTTGTCCGCCGTCGCGTAGTCCGCCCAGCTCGCGAAGCCGAGCAATCTCGCCAGCTCGGCGCGCTTCGCGACGAGACGGTCGAGCAGCGCCATGTTCACCGGGTACCCGCGACTGTCGAACGCGACCCGCATCCGGCGCCGCAGGTCGTCACTGCGGGCGTAGTCGAAGACGGGAAAGGCGTCCGGATAGTCCGTCGTGAGCACGAGCTTTCCGTCCGGGCCCGGGCGATGGCTCGCGATGAAGTCCGGAGGCAGGCCCTCCAGCTCCGACGGCGAGGCCACCGTCACCTGCCTCACGTCGTTCACGATGTTGCGATTGAACAGCTGGCCGACCTGCACCAGCTCGTCCCTCAATGCCCTGACCTTTGCGCGGGTGCCGTCGTCCAGCGCCACGCCGGCGAGGCGGAAGTCGCGAAGGGTGCGCTCGACGTAGTATCGGGTGACACCATCGGCGCCGGTCGTATCGATCGCCTGCAGCGCGTCGAACAGCCGGCGGTCGAGGGAGATCTCGGTGGAGAGCATCTCGACCCGCCGCTTGGCCGCCTCGGCGACCGATCGCATCGTGGAGTCAGGGTGCACCGCGGCGATCACTCCGGCCTCGCCGCCGGCACCGTCGAGGTCGCGGAGGACTCGATCGTACGGCTCCAGGGTGTTCGCCACCGTGCGGCGACCCTTGACCGACAAGAGGCGCTCGAGCGTCTGCCGGGCCTGGCTCAGTCGCCGCTCGATGCTGCGATTGAACGTGGCCGCATCGGGAATGCCGGTCCAGAACGGCTGGTTCTCATCTGCGCGAATAGCGGAAGGGACGGTGTCCGCGGGTGCTGCGGCCACGAGTGCCGCGAGGGCAAGGAGAACGAAGCTCATATTGAACTATTGCGCAGTGCGCGGTCGAGATCGAAGGCCCCCCACCACCCCATCCGCCTCACAGTGAGCATCCCGGTCACTCCAGATGACGCAGAAGACCCCGTCGGCGTGCCAGCGGTCGTACCAGAGCGACATGGCGACCCGGTCCTGACCCGAGAAGCGCCGGGATGGACTGTCGTCGGTGTAGAGCGCCACGTGAGTGTGAACGGTACCGGACCAGGTGGGTGGACCGCACTGGTCAATGGACTCCTGGGCCGAAATGCCCATGGAGTCGGCTTGCCGTGGTGGGAGCGGGAGCACGCGCTCCACCAGAACGCTATCGCCCCGCACGACCGCCCCGAGGCACGCGGACCGCTCCTCGTTGGCCGCCACCGAGGCTCCCCAGAGGGCGCGCAAGGCCGTGCCCGCCTCTGGGCTGAATCGGAACGTCGGCTGCGAGCCGGTGGAATCCTGTGCCGAGGCACCCGACGACAGGACCAGCAGCGCGAGCACCCCGGCGCCAAGCCGGCGTGCCGCCTCAATAGATCGCGCGGGGGAAAATGGTGACGCCGCTGGGGCCATCCAGCTCGCAGTAGGCATCGTGGGAAGAAAATACCACGCAGAACACGCCGTCGGCCTCCCACCGGCGCCACCACATCGTATTGACGCCTCGGTCAGCGCCGGACAACACCGAGTACGGACGGCGCCCATCGCGCAGGGCGACGTGGGTGTGAACTGTCCCTTGCCAGACGGGAGGCGCGCACATTTCCAGCGAGGATCGGGCCGAAGCGCCGAGCGAGTCAGCGTAGCCCGGAAGGGGCAGGATCCGGGTAACTCGCATCGTATCGGAGCGGATCTCGCCGGCGAGACAGGCCACGCGTTCGGCCTTGGCGGCAAGGCTCGCGCTCCAGAGCCCCCGGAGCTCGGTGCTGGCGTCGGGCTCGAAGCGAAATGCGCGGGGCGCTCCCCGCCCGGCCGCCAGTGCGGCCAACACGAGGAGCGCCACCGCGGCCAGCCTCACGGGGCCCGGCCGATCGCCACGCCCCACGGGAGCTCGCCGGCGGGGATCTTCTTGAGGACCTTGAGGGTCTCGGTGTTCACCACCGTGACGTCGTTGGAGGGTCCGTTGGCGCTGTAGAGCTTCTTGCCGTCCGGGGTCACGGCGATGCCCCACGGTCTGGTCCCCACCTCCACGCTGCCGACTACGGAATCGGTCGCGGCGTCCACGACCGAGACGGTCTTGCCACGACCATTCGCGACGTAGATCCGCTTGTCGTCCGGAGAGAGCGCGACGCCCATCGGCTTCGAGCCCTCGGGGAGCTTGACGGTCTTGAGGACCTTCCGAGCCTCGGCGTCCACCACCGCCAGCGTTCCCTCCACCTCGGAGGTCACGTAGGCGCGCGAACCGTCCCGGGTGAACTCGAGGCTCCGCGGGCGGCGGCCCACCTCGATCTTGCCGAGCGTCTTGCCGTCCTTGGTGTCGAGGATGGTGACGTCATGGTCGGTCTCACCGGTGACCCAGACGGTCTCGCCGCTCGGGTGAAGCCGGACGCCCTCCGGCTCCTTTCCCACCGGCACGGTCGCGATGACCTTCCCGCTGGCGATATCCACGAAGGTGGCGACGTCGGCATCCTCGTTGGACACGAAGAGTCGGGTGCCGTCCTTGCTGATGTCGAACGCCTCGGGGTCCGACCCGCCCGGCAGCACCTTCAGCAGCTTCCGCGAGGCCACGTCGATCATCCCGATCCCGTCCTTGGACTTGTCCGCCTTGAGCTTCTCGCACTCCGCGTCGGGCATCGTCGGCGGGCAGCGGGGCGAGCCGCTCAGCGCGACGAACACGTACTTGCCGTCGGACGTCACCCGCACGCCGCGAGGACGCGTCCCGACAGGAATCGAGGCGATGGCGCTGTCGGTGGCGATGTCGATGACGGTCAGTTCGCCGGAACCTTCGTTGGTCACGTAGGCCAGCTCGCGCGGAGTCGTGGCAGCGGTGGAATCCGGTGTCGCGGCCGCATCACTCGCGGGCGGCCGCTCTTCGCCGCCGCAGGCGACGAGTGCCAGGCCCAGGCAGCAGATCCAGCGGGTCAGCTCATTTCGCATCGAAGATTGCCTTGTCACGGTTGCGGGCCTCGGCGAGGCCCTTGAGGCTCGCCGTTCCGACGGCGCCGGTGAAGATGGCGCCCTCGACGTTGGCCTTGGATAGGCGGGCCCCGGTCACGTCGGCCCGGCTGAAGTCGGTCTGCACCAGGTCGGCGTTCTCCAGGTTGACGCCCTGAAGCTTGGCTCCGGTCAGATCGGCGTGCGAGAAATCGGCCTTGTAGAGATTGGCGCCGGTGAGGTCGGCCCCCCGGAGGTCGGCGCTCACGAACGTCGCCCGCATGACGCCCATCGATTGGTTGCCTGGGTCGGCACCGGCATTCGACTTCCGGAGGTTCGCGCCCGACAGGTTGGCGGCCCGGAGGTAGCCGATGATCCGCGTGTTCGAGAGGTTGGCGCCGCTCAGATCGGCCTGTTCGACAATGACAGCGAACAGGCTCGCTCCCTCCAGGTTGGCCTTCTGGAACTTGGCGCGGCGCAACACGGTGCCGTCGAGGTTCGCTCGGCTGAGATCCGCTCCGGTGAGGACCGCATCGGTGAGATCGCTGCTGAACAGCTTGGCCCCGGCCAGCTTCGTGTCCTTCAAGTTTGAGCCGCTGAGATTGGCCCCGCGAAAGTCCACACCACTCAGATCCAGCCCGCTCAGGTCCGTCCCGGACAGATCCGCAGGCGTGCTCTCGCTCGCTTTGGCCAGGCGTTGCTGCACCTGCGCCAGGTCCAGCCGCACCAACGGAGTATCCACGGCGGCCAGCAGCAGGAGGGTCAGCGGGAGCGTCAACATAGTGACCTCGGCAGCGAGATGGACTGGCTCGACGCCACGCAAACGGCCAGTACACGGGAACATAGCCTCGCCCCGGAGGCTAAGCCACGTGGGGGATACCTTCCCTTCACGGTGCCGTGAACTGCAGTTCTTGACAGCGGCTTGGAAGGTGCCAGCGACCTCATGTCAACTCGAAGTGTCCGAGCCCTACTTGTGGAGATGCGGGGGAAGCTCGCGCCGTCTCGTGTTTGCCACGATCATGTTGTTCCTGTTGAACGGTCGGGGAGTGCCTTCAGTGGCGAAGATCGTGCGGGTCGGAAACTGACGAAGGCCGCGAACTCGCGGCCCTCGTCGGTGGCTCGTGCTATCCACGCCGGGCTGGTCGTCCCGGGGCCATCTTGGCGTCGCTTCGGGCCTTCACGTAGGAGTAGATCTTTTCGATCGTCATGGGATCCATGCCGAGGGCGCACCACGACGGCATACCCTTCTCCGGCCGGCCGGCGCAGACCGTCTGGAGGAACAGCTCCTTGGTGTTGATGGGGCCGTCGGGCTTGAGGCTCAGGATGAGGTGGGGCGCGATCGTCGTTCCCAGCACGTCCTCACCGTGGCACCGGGCGCAGTTCAGGTTGTATTGCTTCCAACCGTCGTACACTTCTTGGGACACGGTGTCATGCGGCGCGGCATGGTACTGGTCGCGAAGGTCCTGAGCCTCGGCGGTTCGGCCGACCGCGCCGGCGGCCAACGCCATGGAGCAGCCCATGATCAGTCGGCGAACGGCAGTCGAGAGGGACATGCGCATGCTGGGAGTCGGTCCTTTCGTGCCATAAGGGATCGAAGGCCGCCGGACACCGGTTCTACGGTGCCGGCGGCGATAGTTCACGTGCTGATGATGTTGGTCGGGCTGTTATACCACGAAAAATCCGCATCCGCAACCACGTGCCGGATGCTCCTGCCGTTCAGCGCTGGCCTACGCTCCGGGTCGAATCGGTGCCTGCCGCGGGCGGGCCGTCGTCGTCACCGCTCTTCTCCTCGACGATCGGAAACACCGGCACGCCATACTCCTTCAGCACCGCCTGGATCTCGGGCGCCTTCCGTTTGAGGAAGACGTCCAGGCTGTCGCGCAGCTCCGTGTCGCGTCGGCGCACGCCCATGGCGATGTTGTAGCGGAAGGGCACGTCGCTCAGGGAATCCCGATCGGGCAGCGGAAACATCTGTAGCGGTACGGAAGAAGACTTGGCGAAGTATCCGGCCAGGGGGCCCCACACGATGGCCACGTCCACGTCCTTGTTCGCGACCGCCTTCACGATGCTCTCGGGACGGTCCTGGTCCGTGTAGAAGGTGCTGTAGCCCGTCAGGTTGCCGACGACCCCGTACCGACTGAGCGCCATCGCGGGCGGCGTGTTCTCCGCATCCGCGTTGAGCAGGTTCACTCCGATGCGGAGCTTCTTGAGCCGGGGATCGGCGAGGGACTTGATCTCGAGACCGCTGTCCTTGCGGGTGAGAAAGACGTAGCCGGACCGAAAATAGGGCTTGGTCACGCCAGCCATGTCCAGGCCCGAGGGGGCCTCGATGGCCACGTCGCAGTAGCGGCCGTTCAGGGCTCGGCTGAAGAATCCGCGCCGGACCGGCCACCAGGCGTACTCCACCTTGGTATTCCATTCCTTCCCGATCATCTCCGCGATCTTCTGCTCGTATCCCACCGCCTTGTCGCTGGACAGCGGCATGGCGTCCGGGTCGGCGCAGATTCGGAGGATGCCGGGGGTCAGCAGGTTCGTATGGAGGCCCTGCGCGCTGGCGGCGCCAGGGAGGAGCGCGGCCAGGAAGGCGAGTCCGGCGCCCGCGATGGATGTACGGAGACTGGTCATAGCTCAAACCATCCCGCTGGGGGTGGAACGAACGGCGCCGGAGCGAACAGCACCCCGGCGCCGTGCTCTTTCCGTAATGTACCCCCATTCGGGGCGGAGAATGCAACTCCGCCCCGAGCGGGGTCAGCCGCTTACTTCACCGCCATGTTCTTCAGGCCGAAGACGGTGAGGACACCGCCCTGGGTGCTGAAGTTGCCCGCGTCGCCGAAGGCGCCGAGCGCGCCGAGACCGGCGGTCGGATCTTCAGCGCCGATGCCCGCGGCCACGCCGATACCGGCCCAGCCGCCGATGCCCGAGAGCACCGCGACATACTGCTGGCCATCGGGACCGTTGTAGGTCATCGGGTTGCCGATGATGCCCGACGGGGTCTTGTACTGCCAGAGGGTCTTGCCGCTCTTCTGATCGAGCGCCTTGAGCCAGCCCTCCATGGTCCCGTAGAACACCAGGCCGGTGGCGGTCGTGAGCGCGCCGCCGTAGGCCGCCAGGTTCTCCTTGGCTTCCCAGACGACCTTGCCCGCCATCGGATCCCAGGCGATGAACCGGCCGCGATGCCCGCCGGGGCCCGGGAACATCCGCACGATCGCGCCGACGTACGGCTGACCGGCGGTGTACTTCACTTCCACGCCCTCGTAGTCCATGCAGATGTGGTTGGCCGGCACGTAGAAGTTGCCGGTCACCGGCGAGTACGCCGCCGGCTGCTGATCCTTGAAGCCGATCGCCGCGGGGCAGATGCCCTCGGTGTTCTTCTTCGAGGTGGTGCCGAACTTGGGATCCTTCTCCGGCACGCCGGTGGTCAGGTCAACCTTCTTGGCCCAGTTGACCGGGCCGTAGGGCTGAGCGGTGACCAGCTTGCCGTTGGTGCGGTCGAGGGTGTAGCCGAAGCCGTTGCGGTCGAAGTGCGCCAGCAGCTTCTGGCCACCCTTCTCGAACAGCACGTTCTCGTTGACGCCGTCATAGTCCCACTCGTCGTGCGGCGTCATCTGATAGGCCCACTTCGCCTGCCCGGTCTCCGGGTTGCGGGCGAAGATGGTCATGGACCACTTGTTGTCGCCCGGCCGCTGGTCGGGGTTCCACGAGCCCGGGTTACCGGTGCTGTAGTAGAAGAGGTTCAGCTCGGGGTCGTAGGAGTACCAGCCCCAGGTGGTGCCGCCGCCCCGCTTCCACTCGTCGCCCTGCCAGGTCGAGACGCCGAGGTCCTTGCCCTTGTGCGACGGATAGTTCGCGTTCGCGTCGCCCGAAATCATGACTTCGCTGTCCGGACCGGTGGAGTAGGCGGTCCACACATGCTTGCCGTCGTTCACGTTGAACGCCGAGACGCGGCCGCGGACGCCGAACTCACCGCCCGAGATGCCGGCGATGACGATGTCCTTGATCACGATCGGGGCGTTGGTCATCGTGGCGCCCTGCTTGTAGCCGATGGCCTCGACGCCTGCACCAGACTTATCGGGGTGCTTCGCCTTCCACAGCTCCTTGCCGGTCTTCGCGTCGAGCGCGAGGAGCTCACCCTGAAGCAGCTGGATGAAAATCTTGCCGCTTGGATGGTACGCCAGGCCGCGGTTCACCAGGTCGCAACACGCGATTGGAATCGCGTCGGGCGACTGGTTGGGCACATGCTTCCAGATCTGCGGCGCGCCGGCCTTCGAGAGATCGAGCGCGAACACGATGTTCGGGAAGCTGCTGTGGATGTACATCACGTTGCCGATAACCAGAGCATTGCCCTCGTGGCCGCGAAGGGTGCCGGTCGAGAACGACCAGACCGGCCGGAGCTCGGCCACGTTCGAGGTCGTGATCTGCTTGAGCGGGCTGAAGCGCTGCAAGCTGTAATCACGTCCCGTCATGTGCCATTCGCCTTCCGGCGCATTCAGGGTCCATGCCCCCGAGCGCGCCTGGGCGTTGGCGGACGCGACGACGGCCAACGACAGGCCGGCCGCAATTCCGCCAGACAGCACCTTCTGCGTAAAGCGGTTCATAACTGACCTCAGGATGAAGGGTGGTTCTACTGCTCTACTACAATCGGGTGCCAAGTGCTGCTCGTGCCGGAACGGCGACGCGGCCACTGGGCGGGGTGCCGCAGTGCCGCCGGCGCGAATTACGGAATTCGGAGAAGAGCGCCGGGCGGTGCTCCACGCTCGGCCACAGTTGCGGTGATCCGAGATGAGCTGCGCTCGGAAGCCGCGAGCTGGATGTATGGCGCTCGCACGCCGGCGGCGCGGGGAGGCCGCCGGGGCAGGGTGCACTTGGACAGAGGAGCGAATTCGCGGTGAACGTCGAGCGGAAGATCTGCGGGAGCGGTACGGCGGCGAGCTGTCGTCGGAGTCTGACGCCAGGTTCCGTTCCCGCTGGGGCCGCACCAGGGTGCATGCGATCCGTACCGAGACGGATTGTTGGTTCCAATGAAATCGGCGAACGGGAACGATGCCATCGAATCCCTCAGCGACGCCGCTGAACCGCGATGTTTGCCTGTAAAAGAACTGCGGGAAGGCGGCTCACTGGTGGTGATACCGCCGGACCTGAATTCGGTTCCCCGCTGACAACCGTATGAGTACGACTCAGCCGATGCGCGGAGCCCGCGTTCGGAAACCGGCCAAGTCGCCGATTACGGGAGGCTTAGGGCGCCAGTATACAGCCTGCAAAATGAACTGTCAATCAGGGCAGTGGGGGGGAGTTCCCCGGCCCAGCCTGGCCCCGGTTCGGCCGAAGCCGCCCTCGAATACCAGACCGCGTCCGCCCAGGAGGTCGCGCGCCAGCTTGGCCAGATCCCCGCTGCGCTTCGGGCCTTCCACGATGCCGTACACCGCGGGTCCCCAGGAGCTCTGTCCCACGCCTTCCGCGCCCCACTCGGCCATTCGTCGGATCAGCTCCGCCCCCTCGCCGGGAGCGAAGACGCCGCCTTGCTGCGGCGCGAACCAGGCGCCCGTGACACGCTGCACTTCGCTCAACGCCGAGCCGAAGCCGGACAGGTCGCCCTCGACCAAGGCGGGCAGGAGCTTCATCAGCACGGTGTGGGCGACGCGCTCGACCTCGCGCTCGGGCGGCGGAGGCAACTGATCGAACGCCGCGGCCTCGGCATCACCGCTCAAGCCCGGGTTGCCCGGCGGGATCGCGATGACGCAGCGCCAGGTCTCCGGGACCTCGTAGCGGGCAAGAAGTGGGGCGATCTTGTCGGATCCGGTCCGACGGCCCCCCTCGACGATGAAGCCCCCCAGCGCGAATGTCCAGGTACCGATGGCCGAGCGCCGGCCCCGCTCCACGGCGCGAGCCAACGTGGAAGGGTCCGAGGGTACCCCGAACAGCTCGGCCAACGCACGGGCCACCGCGAGCCCGAGCTGTGTGCCCGATCCGAGACCGCTGTGCGCCGGGATTGCACGGTGGACAACAAGGTGGGCGCCGCCGTCGAGACGGTGATGCGCCAGGAAACGCCGGGCGAATTCCGCGGCGCGGGAAGAATCCGGCCCCTGAGCCGTGATCTGCGAACCGGGCCGCGCCTCCAGCAGCAGCGAGGGGTGAGGCACCGCCGCGCCCAGCCCGCCGAACCGGCGGCCCAACGCCCCGCGGAGGTCCAGTACCCCGAAGTGCAACCGCGCCGCGGCCTCTACGAACACACTATTGCGAGTGGACATACGTCGTCAGCAGCGCCATCGCCTCCTGCTCGCGTGGGCCCGCGGTCTTGTCCACGATGACCTGAAGCTTCTCGAGCTCGGCCCGGATCTGTTCCGCGGGGATGAGATGGGTTCGGGTGGCGAGGATCGCCGCCTCGAGCACGGCGTGGCGGGCGCGGTTGAAGCCGAGAAACTCCCGCCGAAACCCACGATGGACGACCCGGGTCTCGATCCGCGAGCGTGGCGGCGTACCGTCCACCGACATTGCCTCGACCTCCCGCCAGGCGCAGGCGGCCTCCAGCACCACGCCGCGCACGACTTCGGCCGGGAACGCCGGGTAGGACGGGCTGGATATCGCCGCCTGGGCGAACAGCATCACGTCGTCGGTGAGATTCACGACGGCCACCCCCGTCGCGGAGACGTTGCGGAACGTGGTCGTCTCGAGGAAGGGCTTGAGCACGAGCGTGTCCTCGCCCCATTCCACTCCCATCGGGGCGAAGTTCACGGCGCCCGAGGGGTCCATCGAGGTCACGATGCTTTCGATGATCACCGCACCAGGTCCACCGGCGGTGGATCGCTCGCGAGCGTGCTCGCTTCGCTCCTGGTGGGGAACAGCGCGGCGTCGGCGGCGACCGGCAGGCGGCGAGGAGTGGCCGGAACGCCGTGGAGGAAATGGTCCACCAGCCAGTAGCCATGCTCGGTCAGCACCGATTCCGGGTGGAACTGCACCCCGTAGACCGGGTCGCGGACATGCTGCACCGCCATCACCTCGCCATCCTCCGAGGTGGCCAGCACTTCCAGGTCGGGCGGCACCGAGGCCGGCGCAATGACGAGAGAGTGGTAGCGGGTGGCATAGAAAGGAGAGGGAAGTCCGGAGAAGATTCCGGTGCCCCGGTGGTGGATCCTCGAGGTCTTGCCGTGCATGGGGCGCCCCGCCCGGACGATCTCGCCGCCGTAGGCGGCACCGATGCACTGGTGCCCGAGGCAGACGCCCAGGATCGGGATCGTCGGTCCCACCCGGCGGACGACCTCCGTCGAGATCCCCGCCTCGGCGGGCGAGCAGGGGCCCGGCGAGATGATGACGTGCGATGGCCGCATCGCCAGGATCTCGTCCACCGTCGTCGCATCGTGCCGCCGGACCACCGGTTCCTCGCCGAGCTCGCGGACGTAGCGGGCCAGGTTGTAGACGAAGGAGTCGTAATTGTCGATCAGCAGAATCATGAGCTCAGTGCTTCGATCAGCGCCCTGGCCTTGTCCACCGTCTCCCGGTATTCCAGCTCGGGATCCGAGTCCGCGACGATGCCTCCGCCGGCCTGGAAGTATACCTGCCCGCGAAGGGCCAGGAACGTGCGGATGACGATGCTCGTGTCCATGGCGCCGGTACCGCTGAGATACCCGATCGCGCCGCAATACACGCCCCGGCGGGTGGGCTCCAGCTCGGCGATGATCTCCATGGCGCGCACCTTCGGCGCACCGGTGATCGAGCCGCCAGGAAACGTGGCCCGCAGCAGATCCACGGCATCCGCGGCCGGGTCCAGCTCGCCGACCACCGTGGAGACCAGATGGTGGACGGTCGGATGGTGCTCCAGGGCGAAGAGCTCGGGGACGCGGACGGTACCCGGGCGGCACACCCGCGAGAGGTCGTTCCGCAGCAGATCCACGATCATCACGTTCTCGGCGCGGTCCTTCTCGCTCTCGGCCAGGGCGCGGCCCAGCGCGGCGTCGTGCATGGGACCGAGCCCCCGGGGGCGGGTTCCCTTGATCGGCCGGGTCTCCACGTGGCGGCGGTTTTCATCGAGGCGGAGAAAGCGCTCCGGCGAGGCGCTCACCACCTCCAGCCCGTCGAAGCCCAGGTACGCGGAAAAGGGCGCGGGATTCCGGCAGCGGAGCCGCCGATACAGCTCGAACGGAGGCTCCCCGAGCGGGGCCTGGAAGCGTTGCGACAGGTTCGCCTGGAAGATGTCGCCCGCGACGATGTACTCGCGTACCCGGGCCACGGCGTCCAGGTATCCACGGTGAGTGAAGGTGGAGCGAAGCTCGATCGCCTCCGCACCCTGGATCTCGGGCACGGGGTACGACGGCGCGGCAGGGCCTTCGAGTGGCCGGTAGCCCGCCGTGGCCCTTCCTCGAGCGGTCGGACCCGCCCAGTCGCCTGCGCGCGGCCGCCAGGCGCTCGGCGGCTCGGCGAGGTCTCGACTCGCCTTCTGCCGGGGCTCCCGTCGAGACCAGCCACGCGGCCCCGATCCGATGGTCCCAGGCGATCACCCAGTCGTAGAGTCCGAGCACGACGTCGGGAATGTCCAGGTCGTCGTACCGCGGCGCCGGCAGGCGCTCGAGCACCGACCCGAAGTCATACCCGATGTAGCCGGCGGCGCCCCCCTGAAAGGGCGGCAGTCCGGCGACGGGCTCCGTCGCCCACCCCGCGAGAATCCGGCGAACGATGCCGAGGGCATCGCCTTCCTCCCGGCGCCAGCGTCCCCCTTCACCGACTTCGGTGAGCGGCCCCTTGCTGCGAACCACGATGCTCGGATCCGCGGTCAGAAAGGAAAAACGGGCGAGCTGGTGGCTATCGGCCGCCGCGGAAGCGCCCGCGGCACTTTCCAGCAGAAGCAGGTAGGGCAGGTCCAGGAATCCCGCCGCGACCTCGGCCGGACTCCCGATCTCCCCCAGATTTTCCACGAGAGGAAGCGAGCTCATTCGCTCTGTGCCCGCCGGCCCCGCTTGCGCTGGGTCAGCTTGACGTGCTCCGACCTGACGTCGTCCGGTGGCGTGAGATACCCCCAGCTCAACGCCCCTTCCTGCCGGTAGGTCTTGCCCAGCGTGATCGCCAGCTTGGCCTTCATCAGCTCACGGCCCAGATAGAACGCGTGCGTTCCCTCTTCCACGCCGAGCCGGGAGAAGATGTCCTGGATATCGGTGCCGCGGATGAAGATCTCGTCGTTGAAGACGGTGATGGTGCTTCGATCGGTGAAGATCCGGAAGTTCGGATCCTTGACCGCGGCGTGGAGCTCGCGGAGCTCCGCCTCGCTGTACTCGAGGATTGCCGGGTCCTTCACCGTGAGCAGCCGGTCATCCACGCCCTTGGGAAGCGTTCGCTGCCGGACCGCGTAATGCATCAGCCGCCGGGCGATGTCGATCTCGCGCACGGCGCCACGAGCCCAGGGGATCACCTCGGTGGTGAGCACCGCGCGCACGCCGAGCTCCTCGCAGATCGCGATCAGCAGCGCGTTCACTCCGGTGGTGTCCGCGCTGGTGAGCTCGGTGATGTTGCCGATCCCCATCATCTGCTGAGCCAGGGGATGGCGCCGGTGCACCTCGGCATAGCGCTCGAGCGAGGCCATGAACCCGAACCCGATCGGCTCGATGACGGGGTCGATCAGGTAGGGGACTCCCCACCGTTCCAGCGCCTTCGATGTTGCGGTCCAGCGTGTCGAGCCCTTCGCCGAAGTCGGGGATGACGACGACGCGCGTCCCGCCGCCCGCCAGCTCTCGCGCTACCTCGAGATTGGAGCCGTTCACGCTCAGCACCAGCTCCGCCCCGGCCTCGACGGCGGTGCGGATCTCGGCAGGGTCGAAGCTGTCGATGCTGATTCTGAAGCCGGCTGCCCGGAGATCCGAGACGGCGTCGTGAAGGCCGGGGAACGGCACACCGGGGGTGCAGCCGAGATCGATGACGTCCGCACCGCTCGCCCTGAAGTAGTCAGCGGCGGCGCGAACCGCCTCCCGGCTCATTTTGGGCGCGTTGTTGATCTCGGCGAGGATCTCGATGCTGTAGGCACCGTAGTCCAGGGCGGCGGCGACATGACCGAAGTAGCTGGGGATCTCGCGCAGGTCCTTGGGCCCCTTTTCCGCCTGGACGCCGAAGCGCTCGCGAAGAATTCCGACGTCGCCCTCGCAGAGTCCGGGGATCAGGACCAGATCGGTGCCGGGCGGGACCTCCAGGAACCGGGCGATCCAGGGCGTGGTCATCAGCGCCGCCACCGTGATTTTCATGACGGCCACCTCGGCCTGAAAATCCGGCCGCATCTCGGCCAGCACTCGCCGAAGCGCGGGCTCGGCGAGCTTTCCGGTGACGAACAGGACCCGGCGCAGCTCCGGGTGCTTGTTCGGACCGCTCACATTGCGGCTTGGCGCCGTAGCGCCGTTGGGCTCTACCGAGGGTCCCCCGCTCTCACCCACTTGTTGGGCGTGCCCTCCAGCGCGCCGCCCTGCGGCCGCCAGAGAATCGCGTCCTCGATCTTGCGCGCGAGCTCGAAGTCCTTGTCGGTGATGCCGCCTGCCGCGTGGTTCTGCAGCTTGACGATGATCCGGCCCCAGGTGACCGTCAGGTCCGGATGGTGGTACGCCGCCTCCGCCAGATAGCCCACGGCGTTGACGGCCATGAGCGTGGTGGGCCAGCCGTCGGTCTTGTAGACCCGGCGGATCCAGCCGTCCTCGTAGTACCAGCCGGGCAATTCCTTGAGCCGCTCGGCGATCTCCGCTTCCGAATACGTCTTCTCTTTCGTCGCTGGCATGGGACTCTCCGTCGTATGTTGTCGTCTACCCTACATGACAACGCCACCGTTTACCATGATCATCTGCCCCGTCACGAACGAGGCCGCATCCGAGGCCAGGTAGACCGCCGCACCGGCGACGTCCTCTGGCCGGCCCCAGCGGCGGAGCGGAGTCATCTCTTCCACCTTCCGTCTCCAATCGGGGTCGGCCTCCTGGCCGAATGCCGTCTCGATGAATCCGGGGGCGAGGATGTTGACCCGAATGTCGGGGGCCACGTCGAGCGCGAGGGACTTGCTGAAGCTCATGACGCCGCCCTTGGCGGCGGAATACAGCACCGGATTCTCGCCTGCCATGCCCCGGATCACGTGGTCCCAGGACATGTTGATGATGACCCCGCCCTTACCCTGTGCCCGCATGAAGTCTACGGCGGTCCAGGAGGCCAGGACGGTGCCGCGCAGGTCCACGGCGAGGAGCAGATCGAGCTTCTCGAGGCGCGAGAGGCGATCTCCCTCGCCGGTCAGGATGTCGGCCCCCGCGTTGTTGATCCAGGCATCCACTCGAGTGAACCGGCCCCGGAGCTCGGTCGCAAGCGCGGCCAGGTCCTCCTGCCGGCTGACGTCGGCACTCATGACCTCGGCACGCCGGCCGAAGCCCCGGATTTCAGCCGCGGTGCGCTCCGCCCCCTCGCGGTTCCGCCGGTAGGTGATGGCGAGGTCGGCCCCTGCCTGCGCACAGGCGATCGCGATCGCTTGTCCGATGCCGCTGGAGGCTCCGGTGACCAGTACGATTTTCCCGTCCAGCGACACGCGGTCTCCCCTCGGCATGCGGGCCGCACTAATTTCAGTAACCGCTAACATATCAGCGCCTTAGCATCAAACAAGGGAGCCCGGGTGCGTTTGCTGGTAAGCGTTCGAAACGGCGTGGAGGCGGTGCGGGCCGTCGAAGGGGGCGCGGACATCGTCGATGCCAAGGAGCCGGCGCGCGGGCCGCTGGGCGCCGTAGATGCCGAGGTGTTGTCGGAGATAGTGGGCGCGGTGCCGACGGGGGTGCCGCTGAGCGTCGCGCTGGGCGACCTGGGGGCTCCCGACGGGGTCGCGGGCGTTCTCGCCGCGATCGGCGAGCGTGGCGGAAGGGCCGACTACCTCAAGGTGGGCTTTGCTGGAGTGACTGACGAGGCCCTGGTCCGGCGCATCATCGAACGCGTCGTCGCGGCGGCGTCGGCCCTGCCCGGCTGCCCTCGGGTCGTCGCCGCCGCGTATGCGGATCACGGTGAGGCCCGGTCCGTCCACCGGCACGCCCTGGCCAAGCTGGCCGCGGACGGCGGTGCCCATGGGGTACTCCTGGACACGTGGACCAAGGACGGGCGAGACCTCTTCGCCTGGATCTCCTCTTCTACTCTTAAGGAATGGGTCCGCGGGGCCCGGTCCCTCCGGCTCACGGTCGCGGTCGCCGGAAGCATCGGGCCCGACAGCATGCCGACAGTTTTGGGCGTGGAACCCGACATCGTGGGGGTTCGGGGCGCCGCCTGCGAAGGCGGGAGAACCGGAACGGTGTCGGTCGCTCGGGTCAGGGGCCTGAAGTCGCTCCTCGACACCAATGCAACACCTTACCAATCGGTAACTTAGGATAGAACAACCCGTCTCCCCTGCTGGGCATTCCCGGCGTCGGTCGAATCTGTCTCGGGAAACCATGGCCCCCGTGCGAAACGCCACATCTTCGCCCGTTGACTAGGCTGACACTCCATCTCCAACTCCATAATCCACAGGAATTAAGCGCAAAGCCGAGGGCATAAGTATTGCCTTTGGCCAGACGAGCCAGCGATTCGCGACTCCGCACGAGTGGCGCACTCCCATTTCAGATCGGGCGCACATGTGACGCTCCAGCTCAAACCGCTGCAGAGCAGGTTCGGCCGTCGATTGCTCCTGCTCTTCGTGGGCTGCGCCATCGTGCCGATCGCCGTCGTGGCTGTCGTCTCCTACCGCCACGTGACCCGGCACCTCGTCGCGGCAGAGCGAAACTCGGTTGCATCAGGCCAACAAGGCGCTCGGACTCGCCATCTTCGAGCGCCTCCTGCTGCTCGATGCCACCCTCAAGAGCATCCCCCCGCGCGCCATCCTACAACTCGGCGCGGTCCAATCCGAGAAGCCGCCCGAGGCAAGGCGGGCACAGCCTGTTCCTTCGCCTCGGTCCCTCCCGCCGCGCGTCTCTCCCAACGGAAACCGGACGCAGTCCGCCCGGGTGGACGGCCGGCTGACGCTCGGTGGTGTCGACGTGGACGGGGCGCGGTCTCGCCCGCAGTCGCGGCGCGGCGCCGATCCCGCTCCTGCCACGACGGAGGACGAGCGCGAGGCGAGCCGGACGCTGGTGGCGGGGCTCGACCTTCTCGCGCGGCGGCGCTTCGTCGCCCTCGAGTTTGTGGGGGACGACGGCTCGCGCACCGCGGTCTTCGGGCAGCTCGAGCAGCTGCCGAGTCTTTCGGCTGCCGACAGCTCGGACCTCGCAGTCGGGCTGCCGCTGGTGACCAGCGAGAAGCGCTCTCCGGGTCCCAGTCGGGTCTACATGGTCCGGCGGGTCGAGCATCGCAAGGACCTTCGCGGTGCGCTCATCGGTGAGATCAGCCCCGATTTTCTCTGGGGTACCCTCGATCAGAGCATGCCATCCGCGACGACGCTCGTGTCGGTAGTGGACGATTCCGGCAGGGTCTTGTTCAGCTCCACGACCGCCTCGCAGGTCGCCCGTGAAGACCTGATTCCCCGGCCCGAGCTGATGGTCGATACGCTCAGCGGAGACACCCAGCCCTTCGTCTATTCCCACTGGCCCCTTGTGCTGGACGAGGTGTTTTCGGCGCCGACCTGGAATCTCGTCCTCAGCCAGTCGCGGGCCGAAGTACTCGGCCCAATGGTGCCGTTCACGCAGACCTTCCTTCTGGTCGTGCTGCTGTCCGGGACCGCGGTACTTCTGCTCAGCATGAGCCAGATCCGGCGCAGCCTGCTCCCGCTGCACGAGCTTCAGGAAGGCACCCAGCGGATCGCGCATCGCGATTTCGGCAGCCGGGTCTCGATCCGAAGCCGGGACGAGTTCGAGGAGCTGGGTGCCTCCTTCAACACGATGGCGGGGCAGCTCGACCGGCAGTTCCAAGCCCTCGCGACCGCGGCCGAGATCGATCGCGCCGTGCTCTCGGCGACCGACGCGAGCAACATCGTCTCCACGCTGCTGGCCCGGATTCGCGACGTCTACCCTTGCTCGATGGTGAGCGTGACGCTCGTGGCGCCCGATGGCGCCAAGTCGCTTCCCAGCCTGGTACACGACTACCGAGACGAGACTCACCAGCACGTTCGGGTGGATCTCCGGTCCGGGGATGTGCAGGATCTGCTCGCTGGGCCCGAAGCGATCGTCTACGACCCGGACGAGGCGCGGTCGGATACCCTCCTACCTCGCCCCGCTGGTGGACCGCGGCGCACGCTGTCTGTTCGTGCTGCCGCTCCGCTTTCAGCGGCAACTGGTCGGCGTTATCGCCCTGGGCGACCGAGGGGAAGCATCGCCGCATCCCGACGACCGGGTGCAGGTGCGGCGGCTGGCCGATCAGGCCGCGGTCGCGCTGGCCAATGCGCGGATGCTGGAGCAGGTGCGCACGCTGGCATACTACGACAGTCTCACCGGTCTGCCCAATCGCCTCTCCTACAAGGAGCGTCTGGCCCAGGCCCTGGAGCACGCCAACCGCAACGATAGGCTGGTGGCGGCGCTCTTCATCGACCTCGATCACTTCAGCCGGATCAACGACACCCTCGGGCACGAGACCGGCGACCAGCTGCTTCAGCATATCGCCATGCGCCTGCGCGCCTCCTGCCGCGAGCGGGAGGACGAGGTCGGCCCGGCCGCAGAGGCGATCGACCCGCACGTCGCCCGACTCGGCGGCGACGAGTTCACCGTCATCATGTCCGGCCTTACCGACCCGCAGGACGCGGCCAAGCTGGCCCGCCGGATTCTCTCCGGACTGGCGCATCCGATCCGGGTGGACGGGCACGAGATCTTCGTGAATGCGAGCATCGGGATCGCGATCTACCCGTTCGATGGGGAGGATCTCGACACCCTCCTGATGCATGCCGACACCGCGATGTACAAGGCGAAGGAGCAGGGCGGGAACAGCTACCAGGCCTACTCGCGCTCCATGAATGCCACCGCGCTCCAGCGGCTGACCCTGGAGAACTCGCTGCGCCGGGCGCTCGAGCGGGAGGAGTTCGAGGTCCACTACCAGCCCATCGTGGATGCCCGCTCGGCCGAGCCGGTGGGCGATGGAGGCGCTGGTGCGGTGGCGACATCCGGACCTGGGACTGCTGCTGCCCATGGAGTTCGTTCCCCTGGCCGAGGAGAACGGGCTCATCGTGCCGCTGGGCGAGTGGGTGCTGCGGACCGCCTGCGCCCAGAACCGCCAGTGGCAGGACGCCGGGCTCCCGCGGCTCCGTGTCGTGGTGAACCTCTCCAGCCGGCAGCTCACCCGGAGTCTCACCGACGTAGTCGGAAAGATTCTCGGGGCTACCGGCCTGGAAGCGCGGTATATCGGACTGGAGCTGACCGAGAGCGTCCTGGTGAATCACCAGAAGGAGGGCACCGACATCCTCCACGCGCTCCGCGCCATGGGGCTGCACCTCTCGGTGGACGACTTCGGCACCGGCTACTCTTCGTTCGGCTATCTGAAGCACTTCCCGCTGGACACGCTCAAGATCGACCGGTGCTTCGTGCGCGACATCACCAGCGATCCGGACGACGCGGCGATCACCACGGCGATCATCGCGATGGGGCACGCACTCGGGCTTACCGTGGTGGCGGAGGGGGTGGAGACCGACGCGCACCAGGCACTGCTCCGAAAGCAGGGGTGCGACGAGATGCAGGGCTATCTCTTCAGCCGGCCTATGGCGGCAGATAAGGTCCTGGAGTATCTCCGGCAGTCCGCGGCGAGGACCGGCGCACGACGGGCGCGTGCGGGAGCGGCATAGCCGCACTTCCTCAGGAGGAGGTAGGCCGCGCCACTACCTCCGGTAGCTCCCCCACCCGCTCCCACCCGATCACCGTCCAGGGCAGATCCGCCGGCACGACCTGCAGGAAGCACCCGTCCACCATCTCCTCGGCGTTGCCGTCCCGGGGCTTCACCAGCGCCAGGTGGGCGGCGTCGAGCGCCCCGGCGATGAACGCGGCGACGCTGTCGCTCGTGACCTCCCAGGAATGCGGCAGCACGTCGGCGGATCGCATCCAGCGGTAGGGCGCGAGCACCACCGGGCGCCCGGCGCCAACCGCCGCTCCGATCGCACCGGGCTCCTCCAGCAGCACCGCCCGATCGATCCGCTGCGCGAGGACGTGCGCGTACTGGTCCATCGCCAGGATAGCCATCCAGTGGGCGGCATCATCCGTGAGCCCGTGGTGCCGGTCGAACTCACGCACCGATTCCGCGAACGGCCCCCCACCTGGCACCACGACCAGCCGCCGCATCCGAGCCAGCTCGCCCGCCGCAGCGCAAACCGACTCGAGGGCATCGGGGATCGAGGCGAGCCCTCCTCCGATCTTGAGAACGACGATCCCGTCCGCCGCCGGTCCGGTCACCCGCGTCCCTCCGACAGGCTCTCGGCCAGCAGCCACGCGACTGCGGCGGCCGGGGCCGTGCGCGCGGCGCTCCCCAGTCGGTCCGCCAGGTATTCGATCTCGATCCCGGACTCCCGGGCCGCGTCGGCCGCGATGAAGTCGCCCAGGCCGGTGACGACCGCCACCTGGAGCTGCGGGTGGCATGAGCGCACCCGGCTGATGGCCGCCGAAACCCGGCGCACCTGTGCCGCGGCGAGCGCACCCGCGATCTCCGAGATCGCCGCCTCGGTCAGCATTTCGCGGTCCGCGCACACCACGCGCGCGAGACGCTCGCCGGCGAACGCCCGCGTAGCCGGGCGTCCGTCGGGGGCCCGCACCGTATAGTCCTCCGCCGCGAGGCGCCCGCACCAGAGATGCACGTCGCCCATGAGCGCGAACCCATCCGCCGAGACCGCGCACGGCGCTCCACCGAGCGGCACCTCCGAGGCGACGGCCTCGCATGGCGTGCGGAGCGCGCCGGTGTAGACCAGCTCCCCGCTCGCGAGGCGCTCGGGGTCCGTGCGGCCGGATGCCACGACCTCGCCCCTCACGATCGGGATGATGTCGGTCGAGGTGGTTCCGATGTCCACCACAATGCAGTCCGGGATGAAGCGGGCGACCAGCCGGGCGGTGGCGGACCAATTGGATGCCGCCACCTCGAGCGGAAGCGACCTTGCCTCGGCCGGAGTGACGAATCGGCCGCCCACCGTGTAGATCCGGAGGTCCGCACCGGGAAACGCGCGCTCGGCCGCATCGAGGATGACGCCGACGCCCTCGCGTTTCGTCCGGAACGCCTGGGAAAGCTCGGCCGTCATCGTGATCGCGTGCGCTCGGCCGTCGGCCCCGAGGTCATCCGCCAATCGGCGGAGCGTCGCCCCGAGGGCAGCGGGGTCGTGCTGGATCTCGAAGGGAATCGAGCGGCATTCGAAGGAAGGGACGAGTACGGCCTTGGTGTTCACGCCGCCGATGTCCCATCCGATCACGCCGGATGTAATATGGGGCATGGTGATCATCCCAGTGCTCGATCTGTCACATGGCGTGGCGGTGCACGCCCAGGCCGGCGAGCGCTCACGCTATCAGCCGGTGCGGTCGGTGTTGGCACCCGACCGTGAGGGAGATCCCCTGGCCCTCCTCCAGGCGTTCCGCGAGACGCTCGGCGTGGAGGAGTGCTACGTGGCCGATCTGGACGCGATTCAGGGCGGCGCCGTACAGCGGGCAACCATTCGGGAGCTGGCGCAGTTCGAAGCCGGGTTCGCCGGTGCACTCCTGGTCGACGCCGGCACCCATCAGATCGGCGGCGCGTTCGAGGTGCTCGCGTGCGGCGCGAGCGAGGTGGTCGTCGGGCTGGAGAGCCTTCACGCCTTCTCCGATCTCGAGGCCATCGTCCGTCTCATCGGCCCCTCTCGCGTCGTGTTCAGTCTCGATCTCCGCCTGGGGAGCCCCATCCTGCACCCCGCGATGCAGGATGCGGCCGGCGCGCATCCGGATGCCATGCGGACTCGCGGCCCAGGCGGTGGAGACGCGGCGTGCGGAGTCTGCTCGTCCTCGACATCGGCCGAGTGGGAACCGGTTGTGGCGTGGATCTGGGGCTGCTGGAGGGGCTTCGCCGGCGCTTCGAGGGCTTGCGCCTGCTGGCGGGTGGCGGCGTGCTCACGCGGCGGGACCTCGACCGGATGCGCGACGCCGGCTGCGACGCGGCGCTGGTGGCGAGCGCCCTGCACACGGGGCGCATCGGTGCCGCGGACGTCGCGGCGCTTCAGTCGGAGGCGAGCGCCTCGCGGTAGATCGCCGACTGCCCGTAGTTCTCCTCGACCTCGAGCTCCAGGCGCGTCAGATGGGTGTAGCCCCCGCGGGCCAGCTCGTCCCGCACCCTCGATCCCAGATACTGCGCCAGCATCTCGGCGGTGCTGTTCTGGATCGGCAGCATCGCGCAGTCCGACTTGGGGAAGACGTAGGTCGGCTCGCCAAAGTAATCCACGGCCAGCCGGTCTCCTTCCTCGCGGTACCCCAGCTTGGGATTGAGCGCGGGGAGCAGGACCTTATGGTCGATCTCGTCTACCAGCCGGCGGGTGATCTGCTTGAGAACGCTGAAATCGAGGACGAACATGCACTCGGAGTCCACGTTCCCTTCGACCGCCACGCCCACTCGGTAGTTGTGGCCGTGCAGCGACTCGCACTGATGACCCCGGAACGTGATGAAGTGCGCCGAGGCGAACACCAGATAGTCTTTGCTGACCTGTACCCGGAATGGGCTCCGCACCATGATCTCCTCAAGCCGTCCAGCCATCCTCTAGTATAACGACGAACAACGCGGCGCAGGTCAGGTCGGCCGTGGTACCCGGGTTGCGTGAATTCTTCGCGTCCCGGAGCTCGCTGTCCAGCGCGGCGATCGCCGCCTGGCCCGCGGCGGTCCTCACACCGCCGGCGGCCACGACCTCGGCCGCTCGTGCCGAGATCCGCTTCGCCTCCGCCGGGCCCAGCTTCCGTGCCACGTGGGTATCGGGGAGGGCGGCTAGGAGGGTGAGGTAGCCGTCCACGGTGGCTTCCCGCCAGGTCAGACCCGATTGCCTGGCGGTGCGGATCGCTGGTGGCGCCGATCTCGAACGTGGCCGCGAAGTCGGTCACGTACTCGCGGGCGACGCTGTCGCGCTCGGCCGCGAGTCTCATCGCCTCCTGGAGCGTGACGGTGGGTGCCTCGGCCACATCCTCCGACGCCGAGCGTCCCAGACCACCCGGCCGAGTGCGCCGGATGGCGGTGTAGGCCTCCTCCGCGTCCGCGACGGTCGTGCTGGAGAGGACGCGAGTCAGCCTTTCGCGCAGGGCCCCGCCGGCCGAGCATGCTGCCTTTGCCAGCGGCGCGAGCAACAGCACGATGCCCAGATTGGTGTTGCAGCGCGTCCAGCGGCCGGTCTCTTCGACGGCGGCACGGATCGTCGCCCCCAGCGGCCGTTCGCCGACCGCGGCGAACGGCGGACCGATGGCGATCGCGCTGGCGAGAAAGTCCTCGTAGCGCGTGTCGTGAAAATCACGTCCCGGTGACACGTTGCCGGGCTTCGGAGCGCTCACTTCCAGGAGACAGGCGAGCTGCGCGGCGGCCGCGATCTCCGCCGGCTTCACGCGCGTTCCGAGGCGAGCTGGTCCACCAGCGCGCCGGCCACATCGAGCCCGGTCGCCTCCTGCAGACCTTGCCACCCGGGTATGCCGTTCACCTCCAGCACGTAGACCGTGCCGTCTCGCGCCGGCAGGAGATCCACGCCGGCGTACTCCGCTCCGACGGCAGCCGCGGCGCGGACGGCGAGCCCGGCCCAGTCGTCCGAAAGCCGGACGGGCCGCGCGGAGCCGCCGCGCGCGAGGTTGGTCCGCCAGCCGTCGGAGCTCCGCTCGATCGCTCCGAGCACCCGGCCGCCCACGACGAACGCGCGGATGTCTCGACCTTCGTGGTCTATCGTGCGCTGCAGGTAATACACGCCCCTGATCTGCTCGATGGCGCGGAACACCCGGTAGGCCATCTCCTCATCGCTCACTCGCACCATGCCCAAGCCCATGGACCCGAACAGCGGCTTCACGATCACGTCGCCCAGCGCGCGAAAGGCGGCGAACGCCTCCTCGGTGGTCTCGCAGACGATGGTTTCGGGAGTGGGGAGGCCGCACTGCTCCAGCAGTGCCGAGGTCCAGAACTTGTCCACCGTCCGCTCGATGGCGCGAGGTGAGTTCATCACCCGCACTCCGCGGTCCTCCAGCCGGTGCAGGGCGTCCACCCGGAAGATGATCTGCTCGAGCGAGCCGGAAGGAATGATGCGGGCCAATACCGCGTCCGCCCGGTCCAGGTCGGCCGAGCCGCTGCGGAGTCCGGAGTGGCCGCCAATCGTCGCGGTCAGCCCCTCGTAGGGAACGATCTCGCCGGTGTGCCCGCGCGCTCGGAGCGCGCGGGTCAATTCCCGGGTATGCCAGCCTTGTCGGGAAGCGAGGATGATGATGTGCAAATGCTATTTCGTCTCTACCGCCGTCATCCCGGTGAGACCGCCGCTGGCGAATTTCGCGAGGTCGTCCGCGACCTTCTTGAAGCCGGGGGTGGCGGTGCCCTTCTTGAGCGCGTCCACCGAGGGGAAATAGAGCTCGGCCTGGCGGTAGAACTTGGGGGCCGAGCCGTCGAGGTTGGAGTCGAACTTGGTCAGCTCAGCCTTCTCGAATCCGATTTCCTTCTGGTTGGCCACCACCAGCGGAACGTGGGTCTCGGCGTAGTACTTCTCGAAGGCCGCCGTATCCTTGGGCTGGTTGTAGATCACGGTCACGATCGCCGCGGGCTCCGCGCCGCCGGCGGCCGTCGGCTCGCTGGTCTCGGTCGCCAGTAGCGCGACCAGACCGCCGCTCGCAAAGTTGGCGAGGTCGTCGGCCACCTTCTTGAAGCCCGCCGTCGCCATCCCCTTCTTCGCCGCGTCCATCGAGGGGAAATAGAGCTCGGCCTGCCGGTAGTAGGAGGGCTTCGAGCCGTCGAGGTTGCCGGTGAACCTGGTGAGATCCGCCCGGGTGAAGCCGATCTCCTGCTGGTTGGCGGAGACCAGGGGCAGATGCGTTTCGGCGTAATACTTCTCGAATGCCGCGGTGTCCTTCGGCGTGTTGTAGATGACCGTCACGATCGCCGCGGGCCCCGTGGGGGCCGGTGCCGCGGCTTCGGCCGGCGGGGCCTCCGCCGGCTTCTCGTCGGCCTTGCCGCACGCGGCCGCCAGCGCGATCGAAGGGACCAGCCACCAGCTCGGAAGTCGCCGCATCAGGTTGCTCCTGTTCAATTGATGGGAGTGAGCGAGGCCTCGAGCACCTCGGGGTTGAGCCGCCCGGCGTGGAAGGTGCGGCCCGTCTCCGTGCTCGTCAGCCAGATCTCAGCCGGGCTGAAGAGCAAGGGGTCGATCTTATAGAAATCGCCGTCGTAGCGCTTGAAGGTCTCGTAGAACGGTGTGCCGTAGTCGCGCGAGGCGGAGGCCGGCACTTTCTCCGCCAGGTCGGCCAGCTCCTCGTCGCCGGCGCGGATCGTGTAATGCGCTTGTCCCCCGTACAATATGCAATCGTTGGTGCATCCGATGGCGCGGAGGTCGTTCTTCGCCACCGGCGAGAGCGGGGCGAAGCCCATGCCGCTCACCACCCGCCGCACGTCGAAGCCGAGCACCTCCATCTTGTGCAGCCCGGTCTCCAGGATGCGGGCCGAGATCTGCACCCCGCCCGCGAGACTCGCCGTCGGCGCGATGACGAAGGTGAGCTGCGACGGCTTGAGCCGGGCCTTTTCCGCTACCCACTTCGCGACCTTGTCGTCCGGCAGGGTGCGTCCCTCGAGCACCAGCACGCCGTGCTTCGCCGTCTCGGCGTAGCCCAGTTTCTCGAACAGCTCCTTCTCGACGCGGGCGTGGGCGCGGAGCGGGCCCGAGCCCATCGCGAAGAACTTGTCCACCGAGATGGCCCAGCCGGCGTACTGGGACGCCATGCACGAGACTGCCGGGTGGTCGGTCCAGACGTTGACCCCCGGCCACGTTCGCTGGCCGATCACCAGAGGCGTATAGGCGACGTTGCCGAGTCCGCCCATGCAGATCTCCGCCAGCGCCAGGCCGGCGTCGTAGCCACCGTCCACCTCCACACCGGCGTCGATGACGCGTGCCCCGCTGGGGAGCGTGAGGCTCCGCACCCGGAGGATCGCCGCGTGCTCCGCCATGCTATCGGCGATCTCCGCGGCCTGCTCGTTGAGTCCCAGCGTCATTTCGCCGTCCATTCCAGTATCTCTCCCTTGCCGATATCGGCCAGGTCGCCGCTGTAGCGGTGATAGAAGCCCGAGAGGTGGCGCGGCTTCAGCGCCAGACCGTACACCGTCCGAAGCCTCGCGAGCGCCAGCTTGAGCCAGGTCGGCTGGTAGGTGCAGGCGTACCGGTAGGTCTCGGGGACGAAGACATTGCCGAGGGCGACGATCGATCCGCGCTTGGACCAGAGTCCGGCCCCGGGCCCGGCCGCGCCGACGATCACTACGGTCCCCGCGATCATCGTGGCACCGGCGTTCGCCGCCGCTCGCCCCCGATCGCGATCAGGCCACGCCGCATGCGCGCGCCGGCGTCGGGCCCGGCGTTGCCGTGGATCACCAGCTCCCCGCCCGACATGCCGCGCCGCGCCTCGCGTGCGGCGGCGCCCGCCCGGGCGCCCGCGTTCCCCCGGATCACGACGCTGCCACCCGACATGCCGAGACCCGTGTCCTCGCCGACGTTGCCCTCGACGACCACTTCACCCTCGCTCAGGCCGGTGGCGAGGCGGTCCGCCTGCCGGAGGTCTCCGTCGAAGCGGATCCGGCCCGCCGGCTGGCCGCTCACGTCGAACAGATCGCCGAGCCTGGCCGGCCGGCCGTCGAGGCGCACCGGCCGGTTCGTCAGATCCGCGGGACCCAGCGAGGTCCAACCGGCGACCAGCACCTCGCCCAAGTCAGCGCGACCGGTGAGCGGTGCCCGCAGCCTCGCGACGATGCCGTCGCTCACGCGGTCTCCCCGCTCATGATCTTGCGAAGATGGAAGTGATGCGGACCCAGCTTGCCGCCATAGTTGCCGGCGGTGATCGCCACGACTCCTTCTCGACAGGCGGCGTCGATGCCCGCCCGCATCGCGCCGGCGATCGCCGGCGCGTCCACCCCGTTCACGACGATCTCCAGGACGGAGTTGACTCCCTCCGGCAACGCCGTCTGCGTGACCGCGCGCAGCGTGGGGCAGTAGGCGTCGTTGGTGGAGGCGATCATGCTCTTGATCCGGCGCGACCCGACCTTGCTCCCGCTCCGGACCACGCCGCCGGGGAAGGGAAGGATGACGCCCTGGCGGCCGCTCATCGCCTCGGCGCCGGCTTCAGCGGCCTCGAGGGCGGCATCGGGGCTCCGGGCGAGAATGAGGAAGTTGCCGCCGCCGACTCCCTTGATCATCCCGAACTTCTCCTGCACCACGAACTCGCCCTCCATGACCGGGATGCGCCAATAGCGCTGTCCGGCGATCATCTTGCTCCCCTGGAACCCGTCGCCGAAGAACCTGAGCGCCGATCCGACACCGACGCGGTCCGGGGCATCCGGCATTCCGTCGTAGCACGCCGTCGTCGGGCAGGTGAGCACGGTCTGCCCGATGCGCTCGATCAACCGCTTGGGCATATCGTCCTTGCCCATCGTCATGAACAGGATCGCTGATGCCCGGCCGGCCGTCGGGCGTCTCGTCCGGCTTGAGCACGCGCTCGATGCCCGCTTCGCACTTGCAGCCGATCACCGAGGTGGCGAACCCGGTCAGCTTGAGCGCCGCTTCCCGTGCCCACTTCGGATTGCGTGCGGTGATGACGATGCGCGCCACCCGCATGGTGAAGGCTTCGGCGAAGGTGTCCTCGATGAACACGCCGCGGATGTTCATGCCGGCGTTCCCGGAAGATCGCGGACCGGGTAGTTGTCGAACGACACGGTCGAGTAGGCCGAGAAGTGCCGCCGCAGATCGGCCAGAATCGCGTCGTCGTACTCCGGCGTCACCCGCAGCCGGCCGCCCGCGGGCGCGCGGCGGAGCTGGCCCTCCTCCACCACCACCACGCCGCCCTTCACGACGTACCGAGGGGTCGAGAACATCTTCGCGATGTCGGGATCGCGGCTGTAGATCGTGACGTCGGCGTCCGCGCCCGGGCCGAGATGGCCCTTCTGCTTGAGTCCGAGCAGTCGGGCCGGTCCGGCGCGGGTGACGATCGCGATCTCGTTGAGCGTGTATTCCCGCGCCAGCCCGTCGGCCAGCGCGCTTCCCGCCAACAGCTTCGGATTCACCTGCATGAGCCGCTGGTCGCGGAACGACCGGTCCATCAGGAGCCGGATCAGGTCCGGATAGGAGAGGAACGACCCGCCGTTGGGGTGGTCGGTCGAGAGCACCACACGCCAGGGGTCGGCACTCAGCAGGAAGATCTCGAGGCCGATCGCCCATTGCAGCGCCGCCACCGCGGCCTTGTCCTTGTAGACCAGCGGCACGATGCCGCACCCCGTCTCGAGCTCGATATCGATGTTGGTCCAGCGTCTGCCGCTGCTCTTGTAGAGCAGGTATTCGACCGGCGCGTCGGCCGTGATCGTCATCGCAGGACCGAACATGACCTGCCCCACGTCGACGCTCAGCTCCCGATGGGCGTTGACGTACTCCATGACCTGGCTCGCGCCCGAGCTCCATCCCTTGCCGGGCTCGCCGCCATAGCAGTGGAACTGGAGATGGGTGAGATGCGCCCGCCGGCCGGTCAGCGCGTCCATCGTCGCCAGCGTCGTGGCCGCGTTGCCCGGGATGCCGAGATTGTTGCAGTGGATGTGAACCGGGTGCGGGAGCTGGAGGGCGTTGGCGGCGTCGGCCAACACCTCGACGATGGCGCGCGGGGTGGCGCGACCGCCGACCGAGTCGTCGAGCCCGGTGACGTTGCGTTGGCCGGTCTTCCAGGCCTCGACGCCGCCCGGATTCACGACCTTGATCGCGTACCCGCCCGTAGCGCCCAGCAGCCAGGCCGCGTAGTCGCGGGCGCGGTCGCGCTCGCCCGCCTGGATCTGCCGCAGCAGGTACTCATCGTTTCCCATCAGCACGAAGATGCCGCCATCCACGCACGGCGTATCGTCCAGCTCCGCATGGCTGTGGCGGGCCATCAGGGGCGCGACCGCGGCGTCGAACGCAGTGGTATAGCCCAGCCCCGCGTAGCGGTAGCCGGTCGTGAAGGTGCTGGGCACCGTTCCGCCGCTGCCCGAGCGCGCCAGCGGCTCGCCATCCGATAGCTCGGGTGGCGCGACCGGGTCGGCGGTGTGCTCGTCCGGAATGAGCCGTCGGGCGTGGTTGCAGCTCGAGCTGGCGAAGTGGGAGTGGACATCCACACCGCCCGGCATCACCACCATGCCACGGGCATCCAGCTTCGGCGCGTCAGGCGGAAGACTCTCGACGATGCGCCCATCCTCGACGCAGATGTCGCGGATGTCCCCGTCCACCCCGTTCGCCGGATCGTGCACCGCGCCACCGGTGATCCGGAGCCTCATCGCGTCCTCCGTCCGCGCGTCTCGCGCAGCAACGCTTCGAGGGTCTCGGTCGCGCCGCGGCGGCCGGGCAGGGGAGGGACGAGTGGGAGCGGTACGTCATCCATGCGGTAGCCGGTGCCGGCCTCATGGATGCCCGCGACGCCGGTGTCGATCGCGACGCGGAGGTCGAGCCTGGATTCACTCGCCCGCGGACCGACCACCACCGCCGGGACCTTGGCCAACGCCGCCCTGATTCCCTTGGGCAGATCCCCGACCGACCCCGCGATCAGCGCGGCATCGAAGGCATCGCCGCCCCGATCCAGCCCGCGACGACCGGGCTCGTAGCGCGGTGTCCCGCCGGTGAGATCCACGGCGAAGGGATAGCCCGTCTGCCACGTGAGCACCGCTTCGGCCCCCGAACGGTTGCCGCCGGCGCGGAGTGTGCTGAGTGCCCCGCGCGTCGAGTTGTTCAGCGCCTGTGCGAGGGCGATCAGGCCCTCCGTGCGATACGGATCCCTGCTCTCGAGCCCCGGCTCGCCGTCGTGGATCACCGCCGCGTACCGCGCCTTGAGCAGGCGGGTGCCGATCTCAGCCGCCGGCCTCAACCGCTCAGGCAGCTCGCCGAGTGCATTGCCGAGCACGATCGCACGCACGACGGAGAGCGCGGAGAGCTCCTCGTCCGGGGCGAGCGCGAGCTCCAGGTCGGCTCCGGCGGGGCCCCGGTCTTTGCCCACGCTCACCGAGATCACGGTCCGTCCCCGCCTTCCCTCGGGCACGTGGGTGCCGACCGGCTCGAGCGCGTAGCGCTCGAGGTATCGCGGATATCGCTCGGTGGGGTCCACCGCCCAGAAGAGGAGCACGTCGGCGCGATTGCGGATCTCGCCCAGCGTGGCGGCAGCTCGGCCGCGCCGTTGCGCGGCGAGAATCCCGTCGGCTGCCGCCGGCGAGGTGGCGCTGTCCACGGTCGCGTGCAGCAGATCGGCCAGCGCCACCGCGATGCGCTGAGCCTGGGAGGTGAGATCGGGGGCGAGTACGACGAGCACACGTCCCGCACCGGCCAGCAGCTCCACGGCGGCGGTGACGGCGGCCTCGACGGTCGCCGTCTGGCCACCGACGAGCACGCGCTCGGGCACCTTCCCGCTGCCGAACCAAGCCTCCGCCAGAGGGCAGGGTGGAGAGATGGATTCGATGCGTCCGTTGCGGACCAGAATCTCCAGATCGTCGCAGGCGCATCCACAGCCGAGACAGGTAGTGCTCATGCGGCGCCTGCCCGGGCCGGACGGGGCTCGATGGCGGCATAGAGGGCCCGGGCCCGGCCCACGAGCGCTCCTAGGCAGCCGGCGGCGTCAGGCGCGGCGGCGAACACCGTGCAGATCGGGTGTCCTCGACCGATCCGCTCTCCCGGATGAGGCAGGTCCGCGGCATCGCGCACCAGACGGCTCGGGAAGGCCTCGACCGTCACCTCGCGGCGAGCGAACACGACCGCCTTGCCCACGACCCGACGGGGCCCGCCCCGGCCGGCCGCAACCGTCGGCAGCTCACCCATGCACGCGCGCGCGTGCAGCTCGAACAGCGACGGGCCACCAGCGCGCTCCACCAGCTCCATGGAGGCGCAGGGCCGTGGATTCACCTCGATCGGCCAGGGCACGCCGCTCCGAGCGATGAAGTCGATCCCGTTGAGTCCGACGAGCCCGAATTCTTCGGTGATGGCCCGGGCCAGCTCCACCGCTGCCTCCCGCACCCGCGCCTCGTCGTCGAAGAGCGATGCATTGCCGCGGCCCAGGAGACTTCCGCAATATCGGAAACCCGTCGCGCCGAACGTACGCTCGCCGACCAGCTGCCGCGTGATTCCCAGCGGATGCACCCGGCGTCCGTCGGCCAGGAAGATCACGGAGCCTGGCACCCCGCGAATCCTCTGCTGGAGGTACGACTCCCGGGAGACGACGCCACCCCGCCAGGCGCGGGTGCCATGCCCACCGCCCGAGCGACGCGGCTTGAGCAACCAGGCAGCAGCGCGCGCGGGCTCAGGCGGAGCGCTGGCCCTAGTGAGCGGCGTGGGCAGCCCGCGGGAGCGGAGCGCGCGCATCACCTGAAGCGGATCGCGGACGGCGCGGAGGACTTCGGGAGGGTTGCCCAGTAGGCGTCGTCCGGAGGCCAAGCGGGCCACGGCGTCGGGATGGTTCTCGAGGTTCGACGTATACGCGACGGACCCCGCCGCGATCCGTTCAGCCTCGGCCGCGGCCGCGGCCGGGGTGAATCCGCCGGATTCCCGCGTGAGCGCGACCACGCTCGCGACGGCGCGGAGGTCCACGTCGCCGAAGGCGTCTATCGCGGTCACCTCGTACCCCGCGCGCGCTGCCGAGCGGGCGAGCGCCCGGGTGGATACCCCCGCGATGAGCACGCGCGCGGCTCGATCACGCATCGTCCAGCCCTAACCGCCGCCTTGCCATCTCCGGCGTAATCACGAAGAGGTGATCGAGCACGGTTCCACCCGCCTCTCGAATCCGCAGCCGATCCACCAGCGGAGCACATCTGCCGCCGGCCAGCCCATCGGCCAGCAGCGCGGCGCCGTGGGCGGCCTGCCTCGATTTCCGCTCGAACCCCTTCAGCACACGCACGGGTCCGAGATCAGCCAGCTCGCGCGCGAGGCGCTCCCGTACTCCGGGATGCTCCGCCCGTCTCCCCGAAAGCACGACCTCATCGGCCTGAGGAGCCGACACGGCCAGCTGACGCGCCAGCTTCACCGCGCCCTCGAGGAACGCCTCCAGCGCCGGAGTGCTCAGCCCGGGCTGCCGCGCCGTGACGGTCTCGACCCCACCGGCGAACAGGAGATCCTTCGACACCTGCCCGGCGAGGAACGCCACCTCTCCGTCCAGACCACCGGCGGCGCGCCATCCCATGGGGCCGCAGGTCCCTCCCACACCGTCCACCACCTGGCCCTCCTCGACCGCGACCCCGGCGGTGAACGCGCCGCCCAGCTCCAGCAGGATCAGCGAGATCGCATCCAGTGCCCGGCCGGTGCTCTCGTGCCGGTCCCAGATCGCCAGGGCCGTCGCCGAGAGCTTGTCCGCCGTGCCCAGATCCACCCGGTTGAGCTTCCGATGCCGCGGCACGGTGTCGAGATGCGCGACGCCGGGGATGTACACGACCGGCAGCCCCGACGCGCCGAGCACACGCGCGAAGCCGCGGATGCCTCCGATGCCGCCGGGCTCGTCCGGCGCCGCCAGGAACGCCAGACGGAGATCCTCGTCCGTCGCCTCCGCGGCCCGCCGAAGCGGCAGTCCGTAGCCCGAGGGCCCGACCACGAGGTCCGGCATCCGGCCCGCGCTCAGCCGGGCCACGACCGCGCCCGGGTCTGCCACCGCGTCGGCGGTAGGCCACGACTCCTCGAGATAGACGCGGCCGTCGTCCAGACCGCAGAAGTCCATCGTGATCGTGCCCGGGTCTATGCCCACCACGCGGGGCATGCCGTCACTTCTTCCGCTGAACCATCTCTCTCGCGACCTCCGCGATCGCCTCGGCATCCAGCACGAGGTCGTTGCGGGTGAAGAGCCGCGCGACGCAGGCCTTGTGGAGCTTGGTCTTGAAGTTGCCGACGCCGAACGCGCCGAAGACCACGACGCCGTCCTTCTTGGTGCCAGCGTCGTTGACGTCGATCCCTTCGATCCCGAGCGGGGGTACGGCGTTGAGATCCACGGCGATCTTGAGACTCTTCACCGACATCCATGCCTGCTTCGGCACCATCTGCACTCCGGCCGGGCCCGAATTGAGGAGTACGTCCACCCCCTTGAGGCACTCGGAAAGCATGGACGGGTCGGACATGGCGCACTGCGTCGACCTGCACGTTGAAGCGCGCGCTGATGAACTGCCGCGCCTTCTCGCCCTGCTCCGGCTTCCGGGAGGTGATCGTGACGTGCGCCCCGTCGCGCGCCAGGAGGCCGGCCGCCCGCTGTCCCACCGGTCCGGTGCCGGCCAGGATCAGAACCTTCCTGCCCCGCAGATCCCCCAGCGTCTCCTCGATCTTCACTACCGCGGCGACGGCGGTGGTGTTCGACCCGTTGGAGTCGAGCATCACCGAGACCCGGAGGGGGTCGAACATGGCGTCCTGCGCCATCGCGAGGAGCTGCTCGCCGGCCGACATGTTGCTGCCACCGATCCAGACGGCGGTGTTCTTCAGGTCCTTGGGTCCGCGCGTGAAGATGCACCCGTGAATCAGGTCGCGGACATCGGTCTCTGAGACCCCACCATAGCTCATGATGACGTCGGCGCCCGCGTCATAGGCAACGATCTGATCGAACACACTGGGCAGGCGGGAACTGTCGAGCTGAAGCAGCAGCTTTCGCATCGCGAAACGATCTCCTCGCGGAGCTCCAGGGTCATGGAAACAACGAGGGGCGTGCCCTGACCGCGGGCCGCCCCTCGTCGACACATCGATGTGGCGGGACTGTAGTGATCAGCCTTCCGCGCCGCTGGCGAAGGGGTGCCGCGCGCTCTTGTACTTCTGCAGCACCTCGTCGACGCTCGGCTTGCCCTGGAGGGCCCGCGCGATCGATTCCTTCACCGCCTGGTAGTTGAACTGGTAGATCTTCTTGTCGTCTTCGGCCTGCCAGTGGATGAACACGCCCACCAGGATGCAGAGGTCGTTGGCCTGGGTCTTGGAAATGACGCCTTCCGCGACCGAGTCCATCACCGCGCGCGCCACGGCCGCCTGGGCCGGGCCGAACATCTGGACCGCCTGCTTGGCGCCTTTGATGGTGACCTTGTTGAAGAGCAGCGTGTCGGGCTTGGCGGGGAGGTTGGGGGTCACGACGGCGAGCAGGGTGGAGAAACCGTCCTTGTTGTTGGATAGCGCGTGGGTGAAAGCGGCGCCAGTCGGGCCGGACTTCGACCCGATGATCAGGTCGATATGCGCGATCTCATTACCGTCGCCTACAAGCGATTCACCGATGAAGAAGTCCGCGGCCATACCTGCCTCCCTGGGGGCTGTACTGGTGAAGAACGAGAGAATTTGGCGAAACATACGAGCTCGACAGTGGCGGGTGGGCCGACGACGGAGCGACGTGGCGGGCGCCACGCGGTCCCGCAGGAGGCGGGTAGCTCGTCAGTTGCCTGACAGCACGTACGTCCAAAGAGGCCCCTAGTATGGAGTTCACCTTTGGCGGTGTCAAGGAGGCCGCGGGTTGCGCTAAAGTTGGTTTCGGGATATATTCGGGCTTATCCGGTTCGGCATGGTTAAATCTTTACGCCGGCGGTACTTGGCAACATGAACAAGGCTCAGAACGCCTTCCTGCGCCGCCTGCGCGCCGGCGGGCGAAGCAACATGTTCGGCGCGGTTCCCTACCTCATGAATGCCTTCGACCTCGATCGCGAGCACGCCTTCCGCATCGTCTGTGAGTGGCTCGATCAGGAGGCCGCCGCCGCGCGCGGCGAGGTTCCTCCACCGACCCCGATCGTCGTCCGGCCGCGCCGGCGTGGCGGTCGCTCGCGCGCCGCGTGAGCGTCCTCGACCCCGTCTGTCGGGGAGGACGGACCATCGCGGTGCAATTCATTGCCAAGCTCACGCGCACAACGACTTACAGTCTGGCACGACCTTGGCGCTCTAGCCCGGCGCAGTCTCCCTGCTCCCACACGAGGCCACTATGAGAACCAGCGTCTTCGCCGGGTCGTTGCTTAGCGGATTGGTGTTGCTCGCGTCTCCTCTCAAGGCTCAGCTCGTGTCCGCGGACATCGCCGTTCGCAGCGGACCGGTGGTGGCTCACGTGGCGGTGGCCGACGGCTACTCGACCTATCGTCCGCGCCGGGTCGTCTACTACCGCGAGGCGCCGCACGTCCTCGTGGTCGAGCGGGTGCATTACCATCGGCACGCGAAGCACTGGAAGCGGCACGGCTTCCGTCCGGTGACGGTCTACGTCGTGAACGGCCGCTACTACGATCGCTGGGACGGTCCGGCGCGTGGGCTGCGGAGGGTCGTGGTGTATGAGCGCGGCGGACGCTATTACGAAGCGTGCGATCGCGAGCATCACCGGCACGACTGGGACGACTAAAGCCTGTTCACGCGCCTTCCGGCGCTCGATCTCCCCGATCCAGGCTCGTTCCCTGTCAGGATATCCCCGACTCGCTCGGGGATATTCCTTTTCAATCTCTTCGGCTTCGCCGTCGCGGAAGTGACAGTGGTGAAGCCGTTCGACCGCCCGGAAAGGGCTGGGTCTGGGAGTTCGATTTCCAGCCGGGATTCTGACTGCGCCTGAGTTTCCGCTGGCGCCCGGCCGGGCCCGCACCTTTCTTCCATAATGCATCCCTCCCGCGACCATCACCTCCCGCCCGATCCCGACGCCTACCGACACGCCCCCCATCCCACCGGACGCATCATCGTCATCGCGCCGACGAGAGCGGCCTGCGAGACGATCGAGCTCGCGCTCGGCCTCCAGCTCGAGACCCTGCTCGAGCGGGAGCACGGCGAGGAGATCCGCGAGCTCGCCGGGTCGGGCAAAGGCTTCGGCATCGTGGCCGGCACCGGAACGGGAAAGACCCTGTCGATCCGGCCGATCGCCGAGGCGATCCTGCGCGAGCCGCTCAGGGTCGGTGTGGTGAACCGCGAGCGGGAAGCCACGCCCGAGACGCCGAGCTGGAACGTGGTCATCGTGACGACCGGCATCGCCCGGCGCTGGTTCCAGGACGACCTGATCACGGCTCGTGACACCGTCATCGTGGACGAGATCCACCAGACCTCCGCCGAGCTCGAGCTGTGCCTGGCGCTGGGGAAGCGGGCGGGCTGTCAGGTACATCTGGCTCAGCGCCACGGTGGATCCGCTGTTCTACGCCCGGTACCTCGAACAGCGCGGACGTGCTCGCCACCTACGCCTTCGACCCTGCAGCTCAAGGCCAAGGTGGAGGTGTTGCCGCAGACGCCCGAGGAGTTCTTCAACGACCGATACGTCCGGCACGTGATGAAGGAGAGGCGGGGCGTGGCCGTGTTCGTGCCGACCCGGGCCGAGGTGGAGCGGCTCGCCGCCGAGCTGGGCGAGCAAGTGGAGGCGGCTCACGACCGCCTTCTACCATGGCGGTGAGCCGATCCGGGTGATCCGGCCCTTCCTCGAAGGGGAGGTGGAGCGGCCGTTCCTCCTCGCCATGACCGCGGCGGGGCAGTCCGCCCTCAACGTTCGCGGACTGGACACCGTGGTGATCTACGACGCCCGCTACGGCAACGTCGTCGAGCGCGGTCGCAACGTGCTGCACCGGCTCTACCTCGGCGCCAACGAGATCCTCCAGATGGCCGGCCGGGTGCACGGCCGGGTGAAGGGGGGCGAGGTGACGATCCTCAGCGACCGGGACCTCAAGTTCGAGGAGCTCCGTCCCACGCCGCCGGAGTTCCAGCTCGCCGGCGACGCGGAGCGGGTGGCGATCACCTGCGCCGCGATCGGCGTGGACGCCGCGTGATCTGGAACTGCCGGTGCCGCTCGATCGGGCGAGCATACCGGCGGGCCATCACGCTGCTCACCGAGCGCGGGCTGGTCGAGAACGGTCGGCTGACGGCCTACGGCCGCGAGGTCGAGGCGATGCCGGTCGAGCGTGCCTGGGGTGAGCTGCTGAGTCCATGCCGAGGACGACCTGCTCCCCCTCGCGGCGGTCTGCTCCAATATCGAATCGCTGCACCGGATGACTCGCGAGGAGCGGGACCTCCATGGCGTCGTCGTCAACGGCAGCGATCACCTCACGGCGTACAACCTCTACGCGGAGGCGGTGAACCAGCACGGCTACATCGGCGAGGTGTACGGGCTGCCCCGACACCTCTTCGAGGACGGGCTCGAGGACTGGGCCGAGCGCCGCGGGGTGCTGGTCAAGTCGATCGAGGACATCGCCCTGGGCACGGCTTCGGTGTACCGCTCGCTCGAGCTGCCGCTCCCGAAGCAGCTTCCCTACGCCTCCAAGGAGCTTCGCAAGCAGTGGGCGGAGCTCATCGCGCGGATCATGCCCTTCGACCTCGTCATCGACGAGCACACGGCCGACGGCCAGGAGGCCCGGGTCTCGAAGACCTCGGTCGCGGGGAGCTGGGGCGCGGTCGCGGGGACCCTGCGCTTCTTCGCCGATCGGTTCGGTGTTCCGAGGGCGGCGATCGAGGGCACGACCATCTCCATACGATCTGGTCCGGGCCCACGCGAAGCTCGGGCGCCCCGCGTGGTGCTCCTGGGGGGCCGCAAGTACCAGCGCCTGGCGGTCGAGCGGCGCAGGATCTACTTCGGCTTCGAGCTGGAGAACGAGGTGGAGCCGCTGGAGGGGCCGATCCCCGAAGCACTGCGCCCGGCCGCGAGAGATGTGCTGGCGGATGCGCTGCTGTCGGGTGAGGTCGTCCATCCCGATGCCAGTCGCCTCCGACGCACGGTCATGCTCCTCGACGAGCTGTGGCGCCGATCGGGCGGTACGGTGAGCGAGATCGCCCCGGCGGCCGTCCGCCGGCTCATCAGGGCTCAGCTCGAGCACGTGAAGTCGTGGGAGGATTTCCAGGAATCCCGGTTCCACCTCGACCCGGCAGCGCTCATCGATCCGCTGACGCGGGAGCGGCTCGAGGCGCTTCCTTCGATGATCCGGATCCGCGGCGACGCCGCGCCGCTCGACTACGAGGTGGATGGTGGGGAAGCGTTCGCGCGGGTGCGGCTTCGCGAGGGTCAGGCCAAGCGCCTGCGGGCCGACGAGCTTCCCGCGCTCGACCGGCCGCTCCGCTTCGCGGTGCAGCGCGGCCGACATGCGCCGCTCCTGGCTGATACCGTCCCTGCCCTGCACGCGCTTCTAAAGCGGGCGCCGAAGCCCGAGTGGAAGGAGGACGCCGGCGACCGCCGGGGAGGTGGGCGCCGCGGACGGAAGGCACGACCGGAGGTCGCGACCCGGCCGGAGGCGCTAAGGGTCAGTCCCCGCTTACGATCCACTGTGCACCCTCGCCCCTCATGGGCGTCTTGATTTGAGCAGGCCGCACGCATGGCCATGGGGACCAGACAGCGGTACCCGGCCAGCGACACGGCGGCCCAGGCGATTATCTTACAGCCACTTAAGTCCAATGCGTCGGCCCGTTTCCCGACGTCCATCTCTGAAACCATCGGGTTTACCGGTTCGTATGACTGCCATGCCAGAAGCGATCCCGCTGCAACAGCTGCCGTCTGTGTTCTCCCCGCTTGCCAAGGCCCTGCTCGATGGGTTCAGCGAGGGGGTCGTGGTGTTCGACGTCGAGGGAAAGGTCCTCTACGCGAACCATCAGGCGCGCGAGGCGCTCGCCGGAATGGACCTGAGCGAAGGGGCTCCCGATCTCGGTCCCCGGCTGGCGGCGCTTGGCGGGCGGCTCCGCCCCCTGCGGGTCGGCGGGCTCGAGCTCGGCGAGGCGATGTTCATTCCAGGAGTTGAAGGTCCCACCACGTTGGCGGCCCGGGAAAAAGAGGCTATCGTCAAGACGCTCGACGCGCATAACTGGAAGCTCGCCGAGACGGCCAAATACCTGGGCATCAGCCGCACCACACTCTGGCGCCGTCTGAAGGCATACGGGCTCCACCGAGACGGCCGGAGCAAATGGGCGCAAACTTCATAGTCGCACTGCTGTCCATCGCCGTCGCCCAACAACCTCCGCCAGACACCGCCGCACCGTACACCAGTCCCGCCGTTCAAGAGCTCGTCGAGCGCGCCCGGGCGCGCCGACTCTCGGGTGACTCGCTCGTCGCCGACTACCGTGCCCGAATCAAGTACCGTCTGACCGTCGGGACCGGCCGCCGGCGCTGGGCGCAGGTCCCAGTGTCAGCTGTCGAGGAGCAGGTCGCCGACGTGCAGTGGCAGCGACCGAACGACCTTCGCGTGGACGTCGTCGGCCGTCGGTCTGGCTCCCGCTCCGAAACGATCGAGCTCTCCAGCGTCTGGGACCGGCCCTGGTTCGTTCCGCGGGGGGTGGACGATTCGGTGCGGATCTTCAGCAACGAGTTCCCGGCCCGGGGGGCTCTGCACCCGCTCGCCGCGACCGGACCGGAGTGGTATCGCTACACCCTGACGAGCGGCCTCACGGTGACCACCGCTCGCGGTGGATCGCTCCGCCTGTTGGAGGTGGACGTGACGCCCCGGAGGAGCGGCCCGGCCCTCATCGCGGGCAAGATGTGGATCGACTCGGCAACGGCCGAGGTGGTTCGGCTCACGTTCCGCTATCTCGGCACCAGTCTCTGGGTCACGCCGGAGAAGCCCACCCGGTCGGACTCGGCTTCGGCACGGCGGCTCAACGCGTTCGCCAACCAGCTCGTGAACATCGATGCCGACCTGGAGTACTCCCTCCAGGACGGGCGCTACTGGATGCCCTACCGCCAGGTCATCGCGGGACGGGTCAGGCTCCCGATGGTCAGCGACCTGGTGATTCCATTCCAGGCGACGACCACCTTCGACGACTTCACTATCAACACCGGTCGGCCGGTGGCATTCACCCTGGACCTGCCCGACCGTCCGAGCACCGCCGAAGAGCGAAAGGCCCGCCGCGACTCGCTCCAGGCCGAGCGGCGCGGTCGAGGGCGTGGCTCGGACCAGGAGGAGGACGCCGGCGCCTGGACCTCGGCCGATCGCTGGCCGGGTGGGCGCTACGAGCTCCATCGCCCGTCCAACGATTCGCTGTCCCGTTTCGATGGCTGGCAGGACTCGCTCTCCCTGCAGGGAGATCCTGCCGATGTAGAGCGGATTCGCGAGACCGAGTCGGCTCTGGCCTACCTGGCCGAGGGGCTGCCCGACTCGGTGACCGGGGAGCGGTCGCACGGATTCGCCTATGAGCGGCTCACCGATGCCTTCCGATACGACCGGGTCCAAGGACTCTCGCTGGGCCTCGGGTACCGGGTGCGACTGCCGGCCGTCCAGTTCACCGATCTCTACGGCTCCGTTCGGTACGGCTTCAGCGATGAGCGGGTCACCGGCCGACTCACCGTGCTGCGCGACGCACCCGGGGGGCGACTGGCGCTGAGCGGGTATCGGGACGTGACCGGGGTGGATCCGTTCTCGCCCGGCCACGGGGTCGGCAATACGCTCAACGCGCTGTTCGTGGCGCACGACGATGCCGACTACGCGCTGCTGGAGGGAGGATCGCTCCGATACGAGACGTCGCTGGCGACCGGTCTCGACCTCGGCGTGGGAGGAAGGGTCGAGCGACAGACGAGCGCGGCAAGCCAAGCGACCTCGGGGTTGAACGACTTCCTCGGAGGATCGGGCGACTTCCCGCCCAACCCTCCGGTGGATGAAGGGACGTTCGGGGGAGCCTACGTGCGGCTGGCCGGCGTGCGCGACACGAGATGGTCGTTGACGGCCGATGTGCTGGGTGGCGAAGGGCAAACCACGGGGAGGCTGTTCGGCGACCTGCGCCGCGACCTAGGCGGGCAGCGCGGACTCACGGTCCGAATCAAGGCCGGCATCGCCACCGCTCCGACGCTTCAGCAGTCGCTGTTCCGGCTCGGTGGAGTGAATACCGTCCGCGGCTTCGACTACGGCACGGGTCGGGGTCAGTCGTTCTGGGCGGCGCAGCTCGACATCGCCCCGCTGCCAGGGCGGCTTCGGCCGGTGCTGTTCCTGGACGCCGGACAGGCCGAACGGCCGAGCGAGCTGTTCTCCAGCAAGGCGCTGGCGGGCGGCGGCATCGGGCTGTCGATGTTCAGCGGGCTCGTTCGGTTCGACCTGAGCTACCCGATCTCCACCGGTTCGGACGGAAAGGTGCGATTCGACATCGTGGTGCAGGCGCCGCGATGAGCCGCGCGGGGATTCTCATCGCCCTGATGCTCGCGGCCTGCAGCCGCAATCCGACGGGCCCGCCCGACCGATCCCGGTTGGTCGCGGACTGGTCGGGCTCGGATACCGGGCGCTTGGTTACCCGGGCCGTCGCCGAGTGGTGCGATAGCCTCCGGGTCCTGGAGATCCGCGGCGTCAAGGGGGACACCGGAATGGCCCTCGCGATCTTTCCCGTCAACTCCGTGACCGCCGACAGCTATCCCGCGGTCCCTCCGCTCCGCGCCGATTCCGTCCGGCCCGCGGCGGCCATCGCCATTCGGTGGTTCGCGGAGACCGCGATTAAAGGATTTCACGGTGAGAGTGGAGCCGTCATCATCGAAGCGGCGGACTCCCAGCGGGTCTGGGGACGGTTCGAAGGTCGGGTCCGGTCGGTCACCGAGGGCGGCAGGCTCTTCCTCAAGGGGTCCTTCTTCGACGTGCCGATCGTGCCGGCGGCCCGCGGGTGTACCCGACGAACTCAACCCGAGCCGGCCGACTCGGATGTAAATTGAGGTCATGGAAAGCACCTACTTCCGGCGCGGCTTCGGTCTCAAGGCCGAGATCGAGGGGCGTCTCGTCTCCGACTACCACAGCGCCGTCGTCGAGACGTTGCGGGCGAACAACTATCGCCTCGACGTCGGACCGCTGACCTTCCGCCTGGCCCGCGAATTCGGGTTCTGCTACGGGGTGGACCGGGCGGTGGACTACGCGTACGAGACCCGGGTGAAGTTCCCCGACCGGCCCGTCTACCTGGTCGGCGAGATCATCCACAACCCGCACGTCAACCGGAAGCTCGCCGACATGGGCATCCGCACGCTGCAGCGGGGCGAGCACGGCGAGTTCGATTTCTCGCCGATCTCGTCGGATGACGTCGTCATCCTGCCGGCCTTCGGGGTCACCATCGGGGACTTCGAGCGGCTGCGCAAGATCGGATGCGTTCTGGTGGACACGACCTGCGGCTCGGTGCTCAACGTCTGGAAGCGGGTCGAGAGCTACGCGCGCGATGGCTTCACCGCCATCATCCACGGCAAGCACTACCATGAGGAGACCAAGGCGACCGCCAGCCAGGTGAGGAAGTACCCGGGCGGGCGCTATCTCGTCGTGCTCAACATGGCCGAAGCGCGACAGGTCTGCGATTACATCGAGGGCAGGGGAACCGTGGAGGCGCTGCGGGAGCGATTCCACCAGGCCGTCTCGCCGGGGTTCGACTTCGAGCAGGATCTGGGGCGGGTCGGTATCGCCAACCAGACGACGATGCTCTCGGGCGAGTCGCTCGCGATCGCGGAGGAGGTGCGCCGCAGCGTGGCCCGGCGATACGGCGACGCGGCCGTCTCCGAGCATTTCCGCTCGTTCGACACGATCTGCTCGGCGACCCAGGAGCGGCAGGACGCGGTAGTCGCGCTGCTGGAGGAGCCGCTGGACGTCATGGTGGTCGTGGGCGGCTACAACTCCAGCAACACCTGCCACCTCGCCGCGCTGGTTCACTCGCGCGGGGTCCGGGTCTACCACATCGAGGACGCCGACTCCATCGATCCCGGCGGGACGGTGCGGTATCAGCCGATCGGGACCAAACAGGAAGTCCAGGCGCAGGGCTGGCTCGGCGAGGCGCGGCTCATCGGCATTACGGCCGGCGCATCCACGCCTAACAACAAGATCGGCGAGACGATCGCGAGGATCTGCGAGACCGCCGGCGTGGAGCTGCGCCTGCCGGAAGCGCGTACGGACGGCCAGTGAGCGGGCGAACGTCCTTCCTCGACCTGTCCCACACCATCACCCACGGCATGACCACGTACCCGGGACTCCCGGGTCCGGTCATCTGCGACTTTCTCAGCCGAGAGGCGTCGAGAGGAAAATACGCGCCCGGGGTCGAGTTCCAGATCGGGAAGATCGAGATGGTGGCCAACACCGGGACGTACGTGGACTCGCCGTTCCACCGCTACGCGGACGGCAAGGACCTGAGCGGGCTGTCTCTCGAGGCGCTCGCCGACCGGGAGATACTGGTGATCCGCGCGGTCGGCAGCCGGGCTGTGGATCGTCAGGCGCTCACTGGCAAGCCCATCCGGGACCGGGCAGTACTGGTGCACACGGGCTGGGATCGGCATTGGGGCACGGAGCGCTATCTCTCCGACAACCCGTTCCTCACCTCTGACGCCGCGAAATACCTGGTGGACCAGGGCGCGGCCATCGTCGGGATCGACTCGCTCAACATCGACGACCTCGGTGATCTGGCGCGCCCGGTCCACTCCATCCTCCTCGCCGCCGGCGTGCCGATCGTCGAGCACCTGCGAGGGCTGGAGCAGCTTCCCCCGTCGGGCGCGCGCTTCTTCGCCGTACCGCCCAAGGTGGCCGGGTTCGGGACGTTTCCTGTGCGGGCGTTCGCCTCAACAGTGAAGCGTGAACGGTGAACGAGTAAAGGTGAACGGGGGCACCTCGGTGCGTCCCGCTCAACTGTGTGACTCCTTTTACCGTTCACCGTTTACTGTTCACCTCTTTTCCATGTCCTTCCGCCAAATCATCGTCTCCGGCTTTCCCGCCATCGCTCTCCGCTCTGAGCAGCTCGAAGTCGTCGTCGTCCCCACGCTCGGAATGAAGCTCACCAACCTCCGCCGGCTGCGCGGGCGGGAGTGGCTGTGGCGCAACGATCAGCTCCCGCTGGCCCTGCCCAAGCAGGGCGCCTCCTACACCGAGACCGCCGACAGTGGAGGTTGGGACGAGTGCTTTCCGACGGTGGCGGAGTCGGCCGGCCTCCCGGATCACGGCGAGCTCTGGAGTGCCGAGTGGACCAGCTCGCTCTACGACCATGCTGGCGGGACCACGCTGGCCGGTACGGCGCTCGGCCGGGCGCTCCCCTACGAGTTCCATCGCGAGCTCACGCTGGATCCGGTGGACCCGGTGCTGCGGGTGCGCTACCGCCTCCTGCACGTGGGATCCGAAGCCTTCGCCTGGATCTGGTCGGCCCATCCGCTCTTCAACGTGCAACCCGGAAGCACCCTCGTCCTGCCGTCGGTGTCGCAGGTCAAGCTGGACGCGGTGCATGGTCGCTCCGACCTCGCTAGCGGTGACACGACGAGCTGGCCGGGCGCCATCGGTGGCGAGCAGGCGCGATTCGTGTTTCCCGAGCAGGGCGGGTGGGCGCTCAAGGCATTCGCGGACGTGGGAGAGTCGGGGCGGATGGTCCTCACCGATCCGCGCCAGGGCGAACGGCTCGAGATCGTAGTCCGGCCCGACGAGGTGCCGCAGGTCGGTCTCTGGCTCAACTGCAGGGGATGGGCACCGCCGGGCAGGAGGCCCTACTACAACCTCGGACTGGAGCCCTGTATCGGCGCGCCGGATCGATTGGAGGACGCCTTGCACGGCTGGGGGACAGCGCAATTCCTCCAGCCCGGCGAGGAGCGGACCTGGGGACTCGAGGTCTGGCTGCCGCCTACGTCGTAGTGGTGCCCTGGGGCGGCCGCTCGAGTCGGGTGTCTTCCCAGCTCACCGGATCCTCGATCGGCTCGAGATGGGTGTCCACCACGCTGTTGGGAACCGCCGCCCGGACCTGTTCCTCGATCTCCTCCAGCAGATCGTGCCCTCGCTGCACCGTCCAGTGGCCCGGCACGAGAATGTGAAAGGAGATGAATCGCCGGGCGCCGGCCTGCCGGGTCCGCAGGGCGTGGTACCGCACCCCGTCGCGGCCGTGCCGCTCGAGAATCGCGGTGATCGCTGCCAGCGATTCTTCCGGTAGCGAGGTATCGAGGAGGCCGAGCATCGAGCGGCGCAGCAGTCGAACCCCGGCCCGGATGACCAGCAGCGCGACCGCGATGGCGACGATCGCGTCGAGCCGATGCCAACCCGTGAGGGCCGCGGCGGCCACGCCGCCGATGACACCCAACGAGGTCCAGACATCCGACATGAGGTGCTGGGCATCGGCCTCGAGCGAGATGGACTCGTAGCGCCGGCCGGCCCGCAACAACACCTGCGCCACCCCGAAATTGAGCAACGAGGCGACCGCCGTGATCGCCAGGCCGACCGCCGGATCCTCGATCGGCTGTGGCGCGAGCAGCCGACGGGCGGCCGCCACCAGGATACTGACGGCCGCCACCAGGATGAGCGCGCCCTCGAATCCACTGGAGAAGTACTCGGCCTTGGTGTGGCCGTAGGTGTGCTCCTTGTCCGCCGGTCTCGCGGCCACCCAGAGCGCCACCAGGGCGGCCAGCGCGGCGACCAGGTTGACCAGCGACTCGAGCGCGTCGGACAGGAGCGCGATCGATCCGGTCAGCAGGTAGGCGCCCGCCTTCAGCGCGATCGTCGCCAGGGCGGCGACGACCGAGATGACGGCGAAGCGCATCAGGCCCCGTCGCTCGATCACTCGGCGACCTCGGGCAACAGGCGGGCAACCTCCGCGATGGTGTGCGGCGCGCTGCCCTCGGCGCGGTTGTTCACGAGCAGATAGGCCGGAATCCGGGTGTGCACGGCGTGCTCGACCAGGCGCACGAGGTCCTGGCGCAACTTCGGGTTGGGCTCCTGAATGCGGTCGTAGGGGGCGAACGCGTCGACGGCTTCGTCGTAGGTACGGCCCGGCCGGAGCAGGGCGCGGGCGACCAGGAACGGCCCGGGCACCGAGCCGGGAAGATCGAGCTGGTCACCGATCGGAGGCATGCGGGTCCAGGAGTTGAAGACGTGAGCGACGCCGTGCTCGCGCAGCACCGCGAAGTACATGGGCGTGAGGAACTCCTCGTTCCGGACTTCGACGGCGTATTGGCCCTCCCGCGGAAGCGCCGAGAAAAACGTGTCGAGCCGGTCGGCGAACTCCTGCGGCCCGATGCCGCTCCGGCGGGCGATGGTCTGGAACTCGAACACGAACGGCCCGGTGTTCCGGGCGAAGTGGGCCTGGTACGGCTCGTAGATCGCCTCCAGGAACACCTCGGGGTTGAGGAAGTCCGGGTTGACCTGTCCAGCTTTGGCCCGGCCCATCGCCTCGGCGTGGGTATGCACCGTGAGCTGGTTCCAGACCTTGCTCACGGCCGGGAAACCGGGAGGAAGGCACTCGGCCCATCCGCGCAACACTTCCGGCGTGGGGGGCGCGTAGAAGCTGGAGTCGATTCCGACGCTGCGAAAGAGGGGGTACGCGGCGTACTCCTCCAGCATACGCGTGGAGGCGCCTTTGCCTGCATAGTCCCGATGGTAGACGATGCCGCGCCAACCAGGATAGTTCCACGACGAAGTGCCGAAGCGCACGCCGCCAGGAATCCTGGCGGCGAGCTGCTCCGGGGTCATTGCGGGACGATCTTGAATACCCGGCCCTCCCCAACCAGCACGTACAACTCTCCCGCGGCGTCCTCCCCGAAGCTCGAGACGGTCCCCCCCGGGCGGAGGGTCGGCCAGTCGAACTCGTCCACCACCGCACCCCCTTCCACCCGAAAGCTCCGCACGAAGCCGCCGCAGAAGTCGCCATAGAAATAATGCCCCTGCAATTCCGGTATCGCTGTGCCGCGGTACACATAGCCACCGGTCACCGAGCAACCGATGTCGTGGCCGTATTCCAGGACAGGCAAGGCGAGGCCGGTCTGATCGCAGTCGTCATCCGTGAAGCAGTGGCGGCCCTCCATGCGATTCCAGCCGTAGTTGACTGCCTCGCCCAGCGCCCTCGGCGGCGGGGGACCAATTCACTTCTTCCCACGCATTCTCGCCGACGTCCCCGATGTACAGGTCGCCCGTGGCCCGATCGAACGAGAAACGCCAAGGATTCCGAAGCCCATAGCTCCAGATCTCGGAGCGGGCGGCCGGCGTCTGGGTGAAGGGGTTGTCCGCCGGGACGGAATAGGGCGCGCCGGTCGGCGACGGGGCGGCGATGTCTATGCGGAGGATCGATCCCAAGGGTTCGTCCAGCCGCTGAGCGCGATTGTCGGGATCACCGGATGAGCCGCCGTCGCCGAGGCCGATATAGAGAAAGCCGTCGGGTCCGAAGGTGATCTGGCCCCCGTTGTGGTTGGAAAACGGCTGATCCTCCGCCAAGAGGACCGTCTCGCTCAGCGGGTCGGCCGCGTCGGGATTTGCGGATACCCGGAAGAGGGAGATGCGGGTGTCGCCTTCGAGGTTGGTATAGTGCACCACGAAACGGCCGGACGTCGCGTAGTCGGGCGGAAACGCCATTCCCAGCAGCCCGCGCTCCCCATCGGTCGACACCTGCCCGCTGATGTTCAGGAACGGCTCGGCGACGAAGCCGTCGGGCTTCCGGATGCGAATCGTCCCGAACCTCTCGACAATGAATACTCGCTCGTCCCCAGGAGGGGAGGTGAGATAGAGCGGAAATCCGAGCCCGGCGCCGATCTCTTGAAGCGCAACCGGGACCGGACCTGCGGGCGGGGGCGGCGTTTCATTCGTGAACTCCGAGCCGCAACTACTGGCGGCTACGAGAGAAATGAGCGAAAGTGAAGACGCCCAGATCGGTATGCGGGCCCGTCCCATGTGAGGTCCCCTCGACGACAAGGCGATGACGCGGCGAATCGTACTGACTACAATCTGGTGGGTTGCGATATCCGCGTGCACCCCGCTCGGAGCCTGGGTGTACGAGGATCCGGGGTTCGAGGTGCAACGGGTTCGGTTCCAGCCTGAACAGGAGACCGATTCCACGGTGGTCGTCGCACTGCTCCTGTGGAATCCCAACGACTACGACCTTTCCACCGCGCGATTCGATCTGAAGCTTCGACTGGACAGCGCCACGGTCGGGCACTTCGATCGGGACAGCATCATCCCGATGGGTCAGATCGAGACGACTCAGCTGGCGCTGCCGTTCATCCCGACCTCGGCCGCGGCCGGCAAGCTCGCCAAGTTCAGCTCCGGCACACACCGGTTTCTGGTGGAAGGCCACGCCACCTTCGACACGCCGTTCGGCAAGCGAACCGTGCGGGTCGCCCACGGCGGGGCGATCGCGTTCGGCGGTGGCGTGGAGCCGACGGCCGGGAACGACGGCGGGGTCGAGCGTCGTGCCGGATCGCCGTTGCCGGAGTTGTCACCCTCGGTCTGGCCGAGACTCGAGCCGAACCCGCGAAACGCTTCCCACTAGACCAACCTGTCAGTGCGCAATGAGGTCGATCTCCACCGCGGCGCCCAAGGGCAACGCGGCGACGGCGACCGTCGTCCGGGCGGGGTAGGGTGCGGCGAAGTGGCGGGCGTAGACGGCGTTCATCGCCTGAAAGTCGCGAATGTCGGTGAGGTAGACCCCGACGCGCACGACGTCGGCGAAGGTCTTGCCGGCGGCCTCCAGCACCTCCTGAATGTTGCGGAAGATCTGCTCGGCCTGACGAGTCACGTCGCCCGGCACCAAGGCGCCGGTGACGGGATCCTGAGCCACCTGCCCGCTGAGGTAGAGGGCCTCCCCGATCCGGATGGCCGGAGAGAACGGACCCGCCGGCGGCGCGAGGTGCTCGGCGGTGATCGCGACCTTCATCGTCATGCCCTCCGAAAATCGACGGCCGTGGTGTTGCCGCCGCAGATGACCACGCCGACCCGTTCGCCCTCGCGCGGACGATAGCCCCCGGATAGCACGGCCGCGAACGCGGCCGCCCCTCCCGGCTCCGCCACGAGCCGGAGCACACGCCAGAGCGCCTCCTGAGCTGTGCGGATCGCCTCGTCGCTGACGAGCAGCACCTCACGGACGTGCCGCTGGGCGAGGGGAAAGGTGAGCTCCCCCACCCGCCGAGGCGCGAGCGAGTCGGCGGCGATCCCTCCCGCCTCGGCGTCCACCGGGCGGCCGGCCGCGAGCGCACGGGTGAGGGTGGGGGCGAGCTCTGGCTCGACGCCGATCAGCGCGCAGGCCGGGGCATTTCGCCCCGCGTACCACGCGGCCGAGCCGCCGAGGAGGCCGCCCCCGCCGACGGCGATGAGGACCGAGTCCAGGTCGGGGGCCTGCTCCTCCAGCTCGTGGGCGACGGAGCTGGCGCCGAGCAGGGTCTCGACCTGGTCGTAGGCGTGTACCGGCATCGCGCCGGACGAGGCGATCCATCGCTCGCTCGCGGCGAGGGCATCGGCGTACAGCTCGCCTTCGACGACGAGCTCCGCCCCGTAGCTCCGGATCTGCTGCAGCTTGACCGGTGACGCGACCGTGGGGACGAAGATGGTCGCCCGGAGATTCAGCTGGCGGGCCGCGTAGGCGACCGCGACGCCGTGGTTCCCGCCGGATGCGGCCGCGATGCCGGCCGGTGGAATCTTCCGGAGGAGCAGGTTGGCGAACGCGCCGCGCGGCTTGAACGAGCCGGTGTGCTGGCACAGCTCGAGCTTGAAGGCCAGGCGGACCGAGGGGTCGAGGCCGAAGTCGCCGCCGCCGGCCTCGATGAGCGGGGTACGGCGGACATGGGGCGCGATCTGGCGGTGCACGGCGGCGAGGCGGTCGCGGCCGAGGTCGGGAGCGGGGGGCATGGCTTGACAAGCTATTCGTCGTTTTGCTAATTGGCAATATGACAATCGAAACGGCGCTCCGGGCGCTGGCCAACGACCGCCGGCTCCAGATTCTGGAATGGCTGAAGGACCCGCGTCGCCATTTCCGGCCCCAGGTGGACGGGGACCTGGTGGACGACGGCGTGTGCGCCGTGCTCCTGGCCGAGAAGCTCCGGATCAGCCAGCCGACGCTCAGCGAGCACATGCGGATCCTGTCTCAGGCCGGCCTGGTCCGGGCGAAGCGGATCAAGCAGTGGACCTTCTACCGGCGCGACGAGGCGCGGATCAAGGAGGTCAAGCGGCTCATCGCGAAGCAGGTCTGAGTACAGCATGGCTCCGATGATTTGTAGAGCCAGTGGTACCCGCTACCGCATCATGAGCGAACGTCCCACCGCTCGATCCAGCCGGTCGAGGTGGGTGACCGTCACCGTCACCGCGCCGAATTCCTCTTCCACTTTGCCCCGGAAGAGGAACGGGCCCTGATCGAAGAGGACGTGTCCGCGCTCGCGGTAGACCCGCGGGAAGAGCACCGTCTCGATCAGCCCGTGCCCGTCGTCGAAGGTCGCGAACTCCATCGGCTCGTCCTTGATCGTGTGCACCGGCTTGGCGGTGGTGAGCATCCCCGCCATCAGCACGTACCCGCCCACGTGCCGGGGCAGCTCGGTGCTGGGGCAGAGCCGGAAGCGGGCGAGGTCGTCCTCGTGGAGCCGCATCGGGTGGGTGTCGGTGACGAAGCTGAGCGCCGCATACTCCTCGCGGCGACGGCGCTCCGGAGCGTAGTCCTTGAGGACCGGAATCGCGGGCGGAAGGTTGGCGAACCAGTCGTCGCGGTCGGGTCCACGCTGGACGCCGGTATCCACCATCCACAGCATCATCGGTCGGGTCCAGCCATCCGCGATCGAGTCCAGCGCGCCGACCTTGATCAGCGCGCGGAGATCGTCGGGAGCGATGCCGGTGCGGTGCTGGAGGTCGAAGATGCTGGTGAAGGGGCGGCGGGCGGCCTGCCGGCTGTCATCCCGAGGGAGCGAAGCGACCGAGGGATCTTGCTGACGCGTATCCGGTACCCGCGGAGAAGATCCCTCGCTCCGCTCGGGATGACAGTGAGCCCCTTGAGTCGCATCTGCCCGTCCCGCGCCCGCAGCACCCGCTCCACCCCCTCCGCGCTGAGCCCCTTCACGAACTGCAGCCCGATTCGCACCTCGCCGTCCCGCCCCGTGCACCGGAACTCGCTCGCGTTGATGTCGGGTGGCAGCACCGTGAGCCCCATCCGCATCGCCTCGGCGACGTACGCGAACGGGTGATAGAAGCCGCCGCCGTTGGCGAGCACCGCCGCCATGAACTCGGCCGGGTAGTGCGCCCGCAGGTAGCAGGAATGCTGCGCCACCTGGATGTACGAGGCCGAGTGCCCCTTGCAGAAGCTGTAGCCCGCGAACGACATGACCATCTCCCAGACCCGCTTGATGGTCTCGGGATCGCGGCCGAGCGCCAGGGCGCCGCCGAAGAACTCCTCGGCGTAGCCGGCGAGCGCCTTGGCGGGGCGCTTCTTGGAGAGCGATTTGCGCAGGCCGTCGGCGGTGGCGAGCGGCATGCCCGCGAAGACGGCGCAGACGTTGACCACGTCCTCCTGATACACCATCACGCCGAAGGTCTCGGCCAGCGTGTCGCGGAGCACGGGGTCGAGCGGCTCGTAGGGCGCGCCGTGCAGCCGCTCGAGGTAGACGCGGATGAACCGGTTCGACGCCGGGCGGATGATGCTGGTGTTGAGCACCAGCAGCTCGAAGGTATCGGCGCGACTCTTGGCGCAGAGCTGCCGGGACGCGGGCGACTCGGTGTAGAAGACGCCCATGGTCTGTCCGGTGCGGAAGAGCGCCTTGGTCGGCTCGTCGTCGCCGGGGTCGGAGGAGGTGTAGTCGATCTGCCGGCCGGTGTGGTCGCGCACCGCGGCGATGGCGTCGCGGATCACCGCGAGCGAGCGGTTGCCGAGCAGGTCGATCTTCACCAGCCCCGCGTCCTCCGCGCCGTCCTTCTCGAACTGGATGACGGGGACGGTCAGATCGGGATGGCCATCGAGCGTCTTCACCGCGGGCTCGAGCGGGACGTAGTCGGTGAGCGCGGTCGGCACGATGACGACCCCGCCGGGGTGGAGCGAGAGGTGCCGCGGCATACCCACCAGCGGCTCCGCCAGGCGGGCAAGCTCGCGCCAGCTCGCCGGCAGATCGAGCTCGCGGAAGTTGGGGTGCGACGCCAGCGTCTCTTCCAGCGGGATGTCCTCGAAGATGGGGATCCGACGGGTGACCTCGCGGATCTCTCCCGCGGGCCGACCGTGAACCTTGGCCACCTCGCGCAACGCGCCGCGGAGCCGGAAGCAGTTGTGGTTCGCGACCATCGCCGCCTGGGGCCGGGGGTAGTGCCGGAAGACATAGGCCAGCACCTTGTCGCGCTCGTCCCAGGGGAAGTCGAGGTCGATGTCGGGCGGGTCCTTGCGCTCGGGGTTGAGAAAGCGCTCGAACAGCAGTCCCGCGCCGAGCGGCTCGACGTGGGTGATGCCGAGACAGTAGCTCACGATCGAGTTGGCGACGGAGCCGCGGCCGCAGTGGGTCGGCCCGTGGGCGACGATGTCGTGTACCACGAGGAAGTAGTCGGCGAAGCCCTTCATCCCGATGATTTCGAGCTCGCGCTCCAGGCGCTCGTGGGTTACCGGCGCGATCGTGCCGTAGCGGCGATGCGCGCCCTCGTAGGCGAGGGCACGGAGCCGCTGGAGCGCGTCGTCCACGTCAGTGAGACGCGGGGCGACGACTCGGCCGGCGGGGATCCGATACTCACAGCGCTCCGCGATCTCCTCCGTCGCGCGCACCGCCTCGGGGCAGTCGGGGAAGAGGCGCGTAAGGTCGGCGGTGGGACGGAGCCAGGCTTCGCGCGGCGCCGTTGCGCCGCTCTCCAACGCCGAGATCGTCGTATTCAGATGAATCGCCCGCAGGAGGCGATGGAGCGACCAGTCCTCCGGATGCGCCATGACGACGGCGTTGGTGGCGGCGGGCGAAAGGCCGAGCCGGCGCGCCGCGGCGAGCACGGCGTGGCGCGCCTTGCCCGGGACGAGCTCGGCGTAGAGATCGCGGGGCCCGCTCGCGGCCGCGACGCGCTCGAGGAAGCCCACGTCTCGAGAGAGGAGCAGCAGTCCTTCGCGATCGGCGGTGAGCTGGCGGGAGAGGAACCGGGTGCCGTCGTTGTCACCCTGAGCGAAGCGAAGGGGCGAAGGGCCGCTCAGGGTGACAACTGCGGCGGCAGACTCGGCCCAATGAATTGCGGAGATCGCCCGGCACAGCGCTCCCCAGCCCTGTTCGTTCATCGCCAGCGCGACGGTCTCTTCGTCGTCGGTGACGAGGTGGGCGCCGAGGATGGGGCGGACGCCTGCGGCATCGCAGGCGTGCTGAAACTCGATGGCGCCGTAGACGCCGTTGGTATCGGTGCAGGCGAGGGTACGGTGGCCACGCTGCACGGCGGCGGACGCGAGCACCTCGGGGCGGGAGACGCCGATCCCGAAGGAGAAGTGGGTATGGAGATGAAGGTGGACCACGGGCGCCTTGAGTTTCGGTATTTGTTCGGGTACCTCGAGTCGAATGTACCTCCGGTCCGGTGCTCGTCAAGCGACCGTGCAGACTGCCATCCGTCGAATCGGGTGAGCCCGGGGGGACCCGCGCTGGCCACCGGGTGGAACCGAAAGCAGGGAAATGGGTTACTGCATTCCACATCCCCAGCCCACGGTCCTTGCGGTAGAGCAGCGCGATGCTCGCTCGCCTCCATACCCAATGCCACCAACTCCGACTCGATCTCCACCGCGCGTGGTTGCAGGGTCGGGAGCAGGCCGCGCTCCGCCGGTTGGGGGAGGCGGTCGCGGAGTCGGGGTCGAGCTTCGGCAATGAGCAGCTGTATCGGCTGAGGTCGGAGATCGATGCGGCGCTCGCCCGGATAGCGGCGATGACCGAGGAGAGCCGCGCCTCGCTCGAGGCCGATCGCTCCGATTTCGAGCTCGTCGCGCCCTGGGTAAGGCCGATCGTGGCCGTCCGCGGCCTCTGCGCCAGGCTGGTGCTGCGGCACCGCATGGCCGCGATCCGACGCGGGCTTCGTCCCCACTACATCGCGATGGGTGAGCTGGCCGCCACCGACCCGGAGTACTGGTATCCGCTCGAACGGGAGGTCACGGCCGTGCGCGCGCGAAAGGCCCGCGCGCTCGCCGAGCGCGAGCGACGCCTCGCGCCGTTCGGGAAGACCGCGTTTCCCGCCTGGAGCGCTCGTGCCCTGACCGAGAGCCTTGGCTTCGGCCGCGCGGTCGGCGGGCAGCTCCGCTCCCACTTCCTGCCCAAGGCCCCGGCGCTCGCGGGTCTCGCGGTGGGGTGGTGGATCGCGCACACCTACACCGACTCGCACCTGCGCTCGGCGCTTCGATCGATCGGCATCGGCAGCGGTGGAACCCGGGTCGTGAGCTCCTCCACCTACGAGGCCATGAACTTCTGGCTGCCGCTCCTCGCGGCGGCACTCTGCGCCTATCTGGGTGAGCGCCTGGCCGCGCACTACGGCGGTCCAAAGGAGCGAAGGGAGGGGTAAGAAGAGGGAGGCGGGGCGATGACGCTACTTCATCCCGAGCGCAGCGAGGGACCTTCTCCGCGGGTATCGAACCCCGGGTGAGAAGGTCCCTCAGTCGCTTCGCTCCTTCGGGATGAAGTACATGCTGCGCTGGGATGAGGTCCACGCGTGCGAAATACCGGCACGCCACAGCAGCCTACTCCTCCAAGAACCGATCCAGAATCCGGTTGAATTCCTCCGGCTTGTCGAGGTGCAGCCAGTGCCCGGTGCCCTCGACCACGCGGTGAGGCATGCCGGCGCCCAGGCGGTGGAGGCTGAAGGGGTAGTCGTTGGAGGGCGTCACTACGGCCAGTGCGGGACCGCGATATGCGGCGAGCGCGGGCTTGGGGTCGAAAGCGGCTACCGCCTTGAGCACGGCCACGGCGGCCTCGCGAGACGTCGCGCGGAGATCGCGCAGCAGCCGCTCCGCCACGGCCCGGTTCGGCCCGGAGATCGTGGCCCAGTACCCCTCGATGGCTGCCTGGTAGGATGGCGATTCGAGGGCGGCCAGGAACGGCTCCATCTCTGCCGCCGGCAGCTGCGTACCGTCGCCGATGGAATCGACGAGCAGCAGGCGATCGACCCTCTCAGGGCTCGCTCCCGCATACGCCATCGCCACGCCGGCCCCCATGCTGTGTCCCACCAGCACAAACCGATCAAGCCCGAGCGCATCGGCAGTCGCGGCGACGTCGCGCGCCATGGACGCGATGGCATAGTCGCCGTCCCGCGGTGCGTCCGACCCTCCGTGCGCCCGGAGGTTGAGCGCGATGGCGCGCCGGTGGCCGCGCAGATGCTCGAGCTGAGCCGTCCAGTGCGACGAGTTGCCGGCGAGCGAGTGGGTGAAGAGCACGGGCACACCGCCCTGACCGCCGTCATCCACCACGAGAGCGCCGGCCGGGCCGGTGACACGGCGGCCGCTCACCGTGCCCGCCTGGACTTCGTGGGACGGGCCCAGGGCGGCCGGCGCGCCAGCACGCGGCGATAGACCGGGCAGGTCTCCACATGCGCCCCGGGGAGATAGCCGATGCTCATGAGAAACTCGCCGACGATCTCACCACCCGTGAATCGAAATGTCTGCTTGAACAGCTTCACCCACTCGGGCTTGGAGCGAGGATGATGCGCGGCGAGCCAGCCGGCGAAGGAGCCGTGACTCTGCCGGAGCTCGAGGATGCGGCGCGCGTTGGCGATGGCCGCATCCACCTTGAGCCGGTTGCGGATGATGCCGGCGTCCGCCAGGAGGCGGCGACGATCGGCCGCGCCGTAGGCAGCCACGACCTCGGGGACGAAGTCGCCGTAGGCTCGTCGGAACGCGTCCCGCTTCCTGAGGATGGTGAGCCAGGAGAGTCCCGCCTGGTTGATCTCCAGGATCAGGCGCTCGAACAGCGCGGCATCGTCCCGCAGCGGAAAGCCGTACTCCCGGTCATGGTAGGGCCCATGCCATTCATGTCCTGGAGCAGCGTCGCAGTAGGTCTGGGCCATGGTATCGGCGGCTCTGAGGTTCGGCTTTTATTCGGTCGCCAGCCAATATCACGCGCCCGCCCAACGGCGTCAAGCAGGCTGGCCGAGCACCTCGGAGACTTTCGCCAGCAGCTCATCGGCGGTGTCGGCTTGCGGAGTGACGCCGCACCCTGATCGGTCACCCCGTTCGGATCCTCACCGACGATGAGCAGCCGCAGGTCCGGCCGCGTCAACGCGGCGGAAACCAGAGGAAGAAGGTCGTGCCCTGGTCCGGCGTGCTCTCGACCGCGACGTAGCCCCTCGCCTGCTGTACTACGCCGAAGGCAGGTGGCGAGGCCGAGCCCTGAGCCCCGGCCGAGCTGCTTCGTGGTGAAGAACGGCTCGAAGATCCGCGCGATCGTCCGCGCATCCATCCCCACACCGGTGTCCTGGACCTGAAGCTCGACGAACGCTCCAGGAGGCCGCTCCCCGTGGACGGTGGCCTGCGGCGCGCTGAACACTGCGTTCCGCGTGCGGAACACCAGCCGTCCTCCGCTCGGCATCGCGTCCTTCGCGTTGACCGCGAAGTTGAGCAGCACCTGCTCGAGCTTGCTGCGATCGGCCAGCACCGGCCACAGCCCCTGACCCAACACGCATTCGGTCTCGATGTCGTCGCCAAGGAGGCGGGCGAGCAGGGGCCGGACCTCCTCGAGCAGATCGTTGAGCGAGAGCGACACCGGCTCGACGACTTGACGCCGAGCGAGCGCGAGAAGCTGCTGGGTGAGCGAGCTCGCGCTCTGGATGACCTGGTCCATCTGGCTCAGATCGCCCTGACAGGGATGGTCCTCGGCGACCGAGTCGGTGACCAGCTCGCGCAGGCCGTTGATCACGGTGAGCAGGTTGTTGAAGTCGTGCGCGATCCCGCCGGCGAGAAGTCCGATCGCCTCCATCTTCTGGGCCTGGAGATACTTCGCCTCGAGGTCGTGCAGAGAGGTGATGTCCTGGACCGCGCCGTGGATCCGCACGGCGACTCCACGCTCCATCTCGACCTCGGCGAACGTCCGGCGCCAGACCGTGGCTCCCGAGCCGAGCTGCCGGGAATAGATGAAGTCCCAGCCGGCGCCTTCCGCCTTCGCGTGAAGGATCGCGGCCCGGGCCCGGCTCGCGTCGTCGGGGCCGAGCAGTCGCTCGGGCTCCCGAAGGAGTGATTCGACCTCCTCACCCGGCACGCCGATCGCGCGGAGCGAATCGGTCAGCGAGGCGAAATGGTCGGTCACGATGTCATAGGTCCAGGCCGCGACCCGGGCGACCTCGCTGATCTGCCGCAGCATCCGGCTCCGGCGCTGGGTCTCGGTGACGTCGCTGATGAAGCCAAGCGCGCGCGCGGGTGCTCCCGCCGAGTCCCGGGTGAGGCGGGCGCGCGCCTCGAACCAGCGATAGTCGCCGGCCCGTCTGCGCAGCCTCAGCGTGCACTGGACCTGGTTGCCGCCGTGGCGGGCGTGGTTCAGCTCGGTGGTGAGCTGGCCGCGGTCGTCCGGGTGCACGCATTCCGAGAGCACCGGAACGTGGGTGAGCATCGACTCCTGCGACTCACGCCCGAGTAGCTGGAGACACCGGGGCGAGAGATAGGTGGCCCCCGTGCTGAAGTCGATGTCGAACAGACCGTCCGAAGTACCTCTCGCCAGCTCCAGCCAGCGTTCCTCGGACTCGCGCAACTCGGCCGCGATCCGCTCGCGCTCCAATTCGGCGCCGGCCCGCACCGAGAGGAGATACACGAGACTGAACAGGTCCTCCTGGCGATAGCGGGGCCGGTCGTCCAGGACCGCGAGGACGCCGACGGGCTGATGGTCCGAGTCCAGGATGCTCGCGCCGAGGTAGCTCTCCACTCCCAGGTCGCGAAGGAGATGGTTCTCGGGGTAGCGCTCGCGCACGCCTTCGGCGAAGTGGCAGATGCGCCGCTGCAGCGCGTCCGAGCAGGGCGTTCCCGCGAGGTCGTAGGAGAAGTTGGGGACCGCCTTGCCGTCGGACCACACTGCGACGGTGGAGATTCGGGCCGGAGGACTGCCCTCGAGCCGCCCGATCAGCACATGGCGAACGCCGAGGGACTCGGCCGCATGGCGGGCGAGGAACGGGAAGAACTCGCCCGCGGGCTCGCGGCGGTTGTCCTCGACCATCCGGCGGAGGCTGGGCAGACCCTGGGGCATACCCGCCGTGGCAGGAGCGGTGATGAGATAGCCGTCGTGGCGTCGCAGGCCCAGCGCGGCGATCCGAACCTCGGTGTGCCGTGGCGTGCCGTCGTGCGGAAGCAGCCGGATCTGGAGCGCGACATGTCCTTGTCCCGACTGCGTGGCCTGGCTCAGCGCGCTGTCGAGCCGGCTGGCGTCTTCGGCGGCGACGAAGTCGAAGAGCTCGCGCCCGACGATGTCATCCGCCGGCAGGCCCAGGACCGCGGATCCCGCCGCATTGATCGCCGTGATGCGGAGCTCCGCCGAGCAAATCAAGGCCGGGTCCGCCACGGCGTCGAGCACGCCGCGGCGGGCTAATCGATCCGGCACGATCACCTCCGCCTTTCCTGGAGCGTAGATCCCCCGGGCCGCCGCCATGATCCTGGTCCGGGCATCGCTGCCCAAGAGTGACCAGCAGGATTTGGGGCACGACGCTGTCCTGCGGCTCCGCCTCGAAGAGGCGGAAGAGCTCGGGATAGTGGTGCCAGAAGCCGTGGGCGAAGAGCAGGGTGACGATGCGGTCGGCTTTGCGCTCTCCATCCTCGACCCGAATCTGCCCGGCGGCGGCCGCTTCGGCGACGAGCTCCCGTAACCACGGCGCGGGCGCGCATGAGCACGACATCGCCCAGGAGCCGCTCGAACGTTCCGACCCGATCGTGCTCCACGTGGGCCAGCCGGTAGAGCGAGGCCATGACGGGCAGGCGAAGCGCGGCCCAGAGGCGATGGCAAAACAGACCGAGCCGGGCCGACGCGGGCAGCCCATCGGGGAGATCGTCGATCGCACGGACGATCGTGTCCTCCACCGCCTGGTCCACCGCATCGTGGAGGAGCGTGGAGATGTCGGGATACAACCGCGCCACCAGATCCCCGGGCAGTCCCGCGCGCCGGGCAATTCGCTCGACCGTCAAACCTTCGGGACCGACATCGCGCAGCTCATCGAGCGTCGCGGCGATCAGTCTAGTCATCTCTCTCGTCGTGCTAGGCATCATGCTCCCGCTTCCGTGGTTGATTCAGCGCCGGTACGTGCTGGGTGGCCTTAAGGCAGGCGGCGGGCCAAGCGAGCTGTCGCTGACAGCTTTTGTCTAAGGGGTTGTAGGGCAATCGGTTGGGGGGCGGCGTCCGCTCCGCGAAGCGGGCGCAAGGGCACCTTCGGCCACGAGGGGTCGCGGGGCCCACGACATATCGTGGATCATCCAGGGGCCGTAAATTGGGAGCGCAGCCACTTCACCGGGACTGGCCCATGACGGGCTTCGATCCTGCTTCGCAACTCAGCATGCTCCGCGAGATCACTGGCCGGCTCGCGGCGGGCCAGCGGCTGGAAGACGTCCTGACCACGATCCCGAGCGTGCTCGTCGAGCGGGCGGGTATCCGCAGCGTCGCCATCTGGCTCTACCTCTTCGACGAGGAGTGCAAGCACTGCCGGGACCTCCCGGTGACCGATCCGCCGAACGGCCGCCGGCTGCACCGCGTCGCCCGCTCCACCAACCCTCCGGTGGTCGCCTTCGAGCACCTGCACACGCTGCCTCTGAGCGAAGCGTTCGCGGAGCAGGTGAGCCGCGACCGGTCTCCGACCTGGTACAACGAGCTGCTCGAGCTCGGGCACCTGATCTCGGTCGGCACGGGCGGAGGCCCGAGTCTCCCCACGGCCGAGGAATGGGGGGCCTCCGCCGCGGAAGAGGGAATCCGGGCGGGCGCGCTCTTCCCGCTGTTCGTGGGCGACGACCTGACCGGGTTCATGTTCCTGATGAAGGATGGGACGATCGGGGCGCACGAGGTTCAATGCCTGCAGGTCTTCGCTCTCCAGGCGGCGTCCATCATCCGCAGCGCGCGACTCTATCATGAGGTCGAGCGGCTGCGGGATCACCTCGCACTGGAGAACGCCTACCTCGAGGAGGCGGTCCGCGAGGAGGCAGGCTTCGCCGAGATCGTCGGCAACAGTCCGGTGCTCCAGGACGTGCTGCGTCTCATCCGGCAGGTGGCTCCCACCGACTCGACCGTACTGCTCTGCGGAGAAACCGGCACCGGCAAGGAGCTGGTCGCCCGCGCGATCCATGGCGCGAGCCGGCGGGCCGGCCATCCGATCATCAAGGTGAACTCCGGCGGGCTCTCGCCGGGACTGGTGGACAGCGAGCTGTTCGGGCACGAGCGCGGGGCCTTCACCGGCGCCACCCAACGCCGCATTGGACGATTCGAGCTGGCCGACGGCGGGACGCTGTTCCTGGACGAGGTGGCGGAGCTGCCGGGCGAGACTCAGGTGAAGCTGCTGCGGGTACTGCAGGAGCGGGAGTTCGAGCGGGTGGGCGGCGAGCGCACGCTCCGGGTCGATGTTCGACTCATCGCCGCGACTCATCGCGATCTCGACGAGGAAGTAGCAGCCGGCCGCTTTCGCTCCGACCTGTACTATCGCCTCAACGTGTTTCCCCTCGTCATCCCGCCGCTGCGTGAGCGGCCGGAAGACATCGGGCCGCTGGCGCAGCACTTCGTCGCGCACTTCGGCCGCCGTCTGGGGAAGCCGTTGACCGGGATCTCGCGGGGGAGCTTCGCGCGACTGAACCGCTACCCCTGGCCAGGTAACATCCGCGAGCTGCAGAACGTGATCGAGCGGGCCTGTGTCCTTGCGACAGGCCCGGTGGTGGACGTCCCCGAACCGGCGCTCGGCGCGACCCGGGCCGCCGCGTGGCATCCGGCGACGCTGGAGGACGCCGAGCGGGCCCATATCCTCAGGACCCTCGAGCGGACCGGATGGCGGGTGGAAGGGGATGGCGGAGCGGCGGCCCTGCTGGGGCTGCGCCCTAGTACGCTGCGCTCGCGGCTGCACCGGCTTGGAATTCAGCGGGCGGATCGGCGGCGTTCGACGGTCAGGGCCTAGAAGCGGCCCCGGCCGAGCCGCTCAGATCCACGCAAATGACGAGACGAGGCATCGATTCCGCGGCTCTTCGCCACGAAGGCACACTAGATTGGGCTTGCCTTCGTGACCTTTGTGTTCTTCGTGCCTTCGTGGTGAAGAGCTGAGGAGCCGAATGCGCGCGGTGATTTACTCCGGTGGCGGCGGGACGGAGGTGATCTCGATCGGCGAGGTCCCGAAGCCGGAGGTCCGGCCGGGGCACATCAGGGTGCGGGTGCACGCGGCCGGGCTCAATCGGGCGGACCTGATCCAGCGCCGCGGCCAGTACGCCGCGCCACCCGGTTGGCCGGCCGATATCCCGGGGCTCGAGTACGCTGGCGAAGTGGAAGCCGTGCGGGGAACGTCGCGGTGGAAAGTGGGCGACCGGGTGATGGGGCTGGTCGGTGGTGGGGCGCAGGCGGAGATGGTCGCCGTTCACGCGGACGAGGCGATGGCCATTCCGGACGCGCTCTCCTACGGCGAGGCAGCAGCGATCCCCGAGGCGTTTCTCACCGCGTACGATGCGCTGGTGACGCGCGGCCGGCTCGCCGCCGGTGAGCGGGTCCTGATCCATGCGGTGGGAAGCGGGGTAGGGACCGCCGCCGCGCAGATCGCCCGGCATCTCGGCGCCACCGTGCTGGGCACGTCACGCAGCGCCGAGAAGCTGGCGCGCGCGCTCGTCTACGGACTCGATGTGGGGATCGACACCAGCCGCGATGCGTTCGCCGACGCCATCGGCGAGCCGGTGCACGTCATCCTGGACGTGCTCGGAGGGCCGGCGTTCGCGGAGAACCTGGCAGCGCTCGCGTCGCGCGGGCGGCTCGTGCTGCTGGGGTTCCTCGCGGGGAGCCGCGCGACGGTGGACCTGAGCCCGGTGCTGCGCAAGCGGCTCGAGGTGATCGGCACCGTGATGCGGACGCGGACGCTGGAGGAGCGGGTGCCCCTGGTGCGGGAGTTCTCCGAGCGAATGCTGCCCCTCTTCGACCAGCGGATCGAGCATGCCGCCCCGCTGCGTCCGGTGCTGGAGCGGACCTATCCGATGACCGATCTTGCCGAGGCCCATCGGTTGATGGAGAGCAACGAGACGTTCGGGAAAGTGGTGGTTACGTGGGACGGGCCGGCGGACAGACGGTCGGCCGGACGGAGTTGATCCCGAGGGCACGGGTGCCGTAGCGGGTGCGGATGCGATCGAGGGCGTGCTGTAGGACGGCGGAACGGCGGGACGCTCGATTGTCACCCTGAGCGAAGCGAAGGGGGCATGACCCAGGCCCTGGCTCCTTCGCTCCGCTCAGGATGACAGCGCCTGGTTCACCGACGCCCCACAGCTCCAACTGCGCCTCCGCCTCCATCAACCGATCCACCGTCACTTCCACCGCGCGCACCGCCAGCCGCTTGGCATTGGCCAGCGTGAAGGCTCGGCGGGCGGCATCGTAGAGCTGGGCGTCGAGCGCGGCGGCGCGGACCGGGAGCGCGCGCGCGACCGCGGTATGATCGGCGTAGGTGGCGTCTACCCGGAGCCTGCCGGCGGCGAGCCCGGCCCGGCGGAGACGACGGCCCAGCCGCTCGGTCAGCGCGCGAAGCAGCGCGTGCAGCGTGCCGAGATCGTTGGTGTCGGTGATGAGGGTGTGCGCCAGACGGAACTCGGCCAGCCGCTCGGGCGGCAGCACCGGACGGGGGTCGATCCCGCGGGCCCGCGCCCGCAGCGTCCGGCCGGCGCCGCCGAAGACGGCGCAGAGCGCGCTCTCGGGGATGACCGCGACCTCGCCGATGAGATCGAGCTGATAGTCATCCAGCCGGCGGCGGATGCGGTCGGGCACCTCGGGCCAGAGCTCGACGGAGACCGGCGCGAGAAATCCCTGCTCCTCACCGGCCCGTACCTCCCACGGCTCCGCGCCATTTCGCCGACCGCCCCCTTCGCTCCCCACCCGTATGGCCGCCTGACTCACCAGCTTGTTCGCGGCCACGCCGACGGCGACCGGAAGCCGGATCCGCTCGCGCACCTCCCGCTGCACCCGGGCGGCGACGTCCACCGCCGGCCCGAAGAGCCGGCCGGTGCCGGTGAGATCGAGAAACGCATGGCCGTAGCCGCGGGGCTCGATGACCGGCGCGTAGAGCCGCAGGATCTCGTGCATCGCGCGCGAGGCGCGGGCGTAGAGCCGCGGGTTGGGCGGAAGGAGAATGAGATCGGGACAGCGCTTCTGCGCCAGGCGCACCGGCATCCCGCGCGTGATGCCCGCGAGCCGTGCCTCGTCCGAAAGCGCGAGGACCACCGCTCGGTCGGCGCCCGGTGGCGCCACCGCGATCGGGCGGGTGCGCAGTGCCGGGGCCACGAGCTCTTCGACCGTGGTACAGAAGGCGGGGGGATCGACGAACAGGACGGAACGCGGGGGCAGGCGGCTCTCCGTGGCTTCGGGTTTTCTTCGGTACCTGATCCGAGTATATCCCGCGCCAGGTAGGCGGTCAAGCAGTCAGGGGGTTAGTAGGGAAGGCCGAAAACCGCTTCACCGAGCTGGCCTAAAGCATAGATCAATCGCGCGATAGAGCCGAGATAGTTCCGGTTGAGCCCAGAGGCTCCTACATCCTGTCGTAGAAGGACGAGGAGCCGACGAACCCCTGATAGCCGAAGCGGCGTAAGCGCTCTATCTACCGCGTCCTTGTGTCGCTCTCGGTGGTGTGGTCGATGACCGCGATCGCATCGACCTCTATCAGGTAGCCTGGGGACATCGTCGCTATCCCGACCACTACGTTTGCTGGTTTGTGATCTCCGAACAGCGCTATCTGGGCCTCTTCGATGATCGGGACGTGTTCGTCGCGTTTGTAATCGACGACGTAGATTGTGATCTTGCAGACTTGCTCAGGCCGGGCGCCGGCAGCAGCAAGCGCACGGCCGAGATTGCCAAACGCCAGGCGCGCCTGAGCCGCAAAATCACCATAGCCAACGAGCTTGCCGTGTGTGTCTTCGGGCTGCTGGCCCGAGACGAATACCAACTTGCTTCCCGTCGCGACGACGACCTGGGTGTACATTTCCGGAATCGGCAGATCATCCGGATTGATGCATTCGAGCGTCATTGATTAGGTCTCCTACTATTGGAAGCAAGAACTGGTAGAGTTACGTAAAGCGCGCTCGGCGGCGTAGTGTGCAACATGTTTTCGGTACTGGGACACTTTATCTCGACGGCGACAGGTGACCTGCTTCCCATGGATTTCATGACCGATCTTCTTCGGCGCGCAAGTTTCTTCTAACTCCTGATGCCGCGGCCTGAGGGCGGCCTGCACGGCCAAGCGGCGGTGGGATCCCCAGGTTCTCGGCGGCAGTTTCTAGGAATCGGCGCGTGGAAACATACTCAAAGTGTGTAGCAGCAACAGATTGGTGGTCCTAGTAGTACCGAGGACTGACGGAGACGTTGTCGCCTTTCCGCCAATCTCGCGCGCCGATGCGACAGGTTCGGCGGGAAATTGGCGCGCTATTGCGAGCGCTACCCACGGTTGGGGGGTGAACCGGTTTTCGGGGATCCCTATATACCCGTCAAGCAGTCAGGCTCGTCGCCTCCGCGTCTTCTCCTTCGTCCCGCACGTCCGCATCTGACACCAGCGCCGGAGTCCATTGCGGCTCCGGTCCACGAACATCCAGCCGCACGCCGCTCCGCCGCAAATACGGATCTGGTTGACCTCGCCGGAGGTGAGCAGGTCCGCCGCGGAGCGGATGACGGGCCAGAGCATCGCGTCGAGCCGTTCGTCGGATCCCCGCCATTCCCACCGCAGCGTGTCGCTCAGCTCGAGGCGACCCATCGCCTGACCGACCAGCGCATTGAGCTCGCGGAGCGCCCTGCCCGGCCGCTTGCCTGCGGCGACGGCGCTGAAGACCTCGTGCAGGATCTCCCGCGTCCGGATCGCTTCCGCGAGCGTCGCCCGCGCCTCGCGGGGCCGGGCCGCGGCCGAGCGCCGCAGCCGGTCGCCGGCGGCCCGGGGCAGCACTCCGGCTTCGACGCTCCAGCGGGCCAGAGCGTCGTAGTCGGGCAGGCGCTCGTCCACCTGGCCGGCGTCGGTCCAGTCCACGGTATTCACGAAATCGAGCGCCGGATCTCCGGCGATGAACCCGAAGGACGGGTCCTGGGTGGCAAGGGCGGTATCAGGCATGGCGGAAAGTATAGCACCAGTATTCGGCTCTTGACAGGTGCAGCCCCGGGCGGTACTCTGCACCAGTAAGCGCCAGCATACTGGTGTACGCACCTGAGTCGCCGCGGCAATGAGAACACTCATCGCAGTCCGAGGGGGATCGCATGATCGCACGCACCTGGCGGGGCGCCACGCGGGCGCAGGACGCCGACCGCTACGTCGAGTATCTCAATGCGACCGGCCTCCGCGAGTACCGCGCGACACCGGGGAACCAGGGCGTGCTGGCGCTCCGGCGAGTGCACGGCGAGCGCGCGGAATTCCTCCTGATCACGCTCTGGGATTCCATGGAGGCGGTGCGTCGCTTCGCGGGCGATGAGCCAGAGCGCGCGGTGTTCTATCCGGAGGACGACCACTTTCTGATCGAGCGCGGCGAGCGGGTCGAGCACTACGAGGTGGTCCACCAGACGGAGGCGGCGACCTCATGAGCGCGCCATCACGCGGCCAGATCTTCGGCGCCTTCGCGGCGATCTATCTCCTGTGGGGCGGGACGTTCCTCGCAATCCGCTACGCCGTCGCCGACGTGCCGCCGCTGCTCACGATCGGGGTCCGCTGTCTCGGTGGGGCGGCGCTCTTGTTCGGCTGGCTGTGGGCGAGAGGGCAGGGATCCCTGCCCACCGCGGCCCAGTGGCGTACCTCGATCCTCGCGGGAGCATTCCTCTTTCTGGGATGTCATGGGGTGCTCGCCTGGGCGGAGCAGCGGGTCTCCTCCGGCGAGGCGGCGCTCTTCATGACCGCGATCCCACTGTGGCTCGTGTCACTGGACGCGCTCCGGGTGCGCCGCCTGCCGTCCGCCAAGGTCCTCGCGGGGCTGGCGCTCGGCGTCGTCGGCGTCGGAATTCTCACCGTGAGCGGCGAGGCGTGGTCGGGCTCGACCGGGGACCGTATCTGGCTGATCGTGAGTGCGCTGTTCTGGGCGATCGGCTCGCTGGTAGCCCGGCACGGCACGCGGTCCGCCTCGGTGGTGGAATCCACCGCGATGCAGCTTGCCGCGGGTGGCGCCGTGGTGCTGCTCGCAAGCATCGGCGTGGGCGAGTGGGCCGATTGGAGCATTACCCAGGTGACGCCACGGGCCGCGCTCTCGCTCGGATTCCTGGTGATCGGCGGGACCGTGCTCGGCTTCGGTGCGTACACCTGGCTGCTCCAGGTCACGACCCCCGCGGCGGTGGGCAGCTATGCGTTCGTCAATCCGGTGATCGCGCTGGCGCTGGCGTGGCTGGTGGGAGACGGTGCGCTGACGGGACCGGTGGTGCTCGCCGCGGTGATCGTGGTGGGAGCGGTGGTGCTGACGTGGGCGCCGGGAGCGGCCGGCGCTCAACCTACCTCATCCCGAGCGCAGCGAGGGACCTTGCGCGCAGTTCCGGAACCTCTCGGACGAGGTCCCTCGCTACGCTCGGGATGAGGTAGTGGCGCTCCGATGAAGTAGGCGGGTCGGGAAGACGACTGGTCCCGACCCGCGCTACAGCAACGACCCCTGCAGCCGCTCCGGCTCCTTCCGCGGCCGTCGCCCCTCGAGCTGCTGTCTCCTTCGCATTCCTTCGTCCACCGGGAAGCCATGCGCCTGCTGCAGCTCGTGCAGCCGGCGCTTGAGCGCGGCCTCGTACGCCCGGCTGACTCCGTCGCTGCCCGCGTAGTGCTTTCGGTATCGCTCGGCGAGCTCGGGGAACTCCTGGTTGAGAACGGGAAGGAAGCGCTGCCGAGCCGACGGACCGAGCCGGAGCGCCGACCCGACCACGTAGTGAGCTCCTGCTTCCTTCGCCGTTCCCATGAGCCGGCTCAATCCGGCGCGGCCGTCCGTGATCCCCGGAACGATCGGCGCCACCAGCAGCCCGGCATGGATGCCGCCCGGCCGTGAGACGACGGAGCGCGCGGATGCGGGCGGAGGGGACGGGTGACCGCAGCTCCAGCCGCCGAGCCAGGCGAGCATCCATCGTGGCGAGCGAGATGTTGACGCTCACCTCGTGGCGCTCGGACAGCGCCTGCAGAATGGCGAGGTCGCGGGTGACCAGGGGCGACTTGGTGATGACCCCGATCGAGAGCCCGCGGTACTGCAGCAGCACCTCGAGCACCGCCCTCGTCAGCCGGAAGCGCCGCTCGGCCGGCTGATACGGATCGGTGGCCGTGCCGATCACCAGCGACGCATCGCCCAGCCGCGACGGATCGAGCGTGCGGGCCAGCACGTCGGCCACGTCGGTCTTGACCAGAATCCGCTTCTCGAAGTCGAGCCAGGCAGGCCCGCTCTGCTGCTGGCCGGTCCGCTCGATCGTGTAGCGGTGGGTGTCGCGCGCGTAGCAGTAGGTGCAGCCGAATTCGCAGCCGACGTAGGGATTCACCGACCAGAACCCCATCCCGGTCGTTGCGGGCGAGTTGAGCACGGAGCGAACCGAGAGGCGCACGAAGCGCGTGCCGCGCTCACGCTCGTCCAGCAGGCGCAGCTCGGGTCGCGGCGTCTCCGGCAGCAGGTCGAGCTGCCGGGTCGGCGCGCCGGAGGTCACCCGCATTTTCCCCAGCCGCAATGACGACAGCTCACACACGCGGAGGCGCGGACCAGAGGCCCGGCGCATTCGGGGCAGACTCGGAGATGCTGAACGACTGCCGGCCGGTAAACCGTGGGCTCCAGACGGCGACTCGGTGGGTTGGGGCGGACGGGAAGGGGGAACATTGCGGTACCTGAGCGGCTTCGGGGTTCGTCGTGCTCCTTGGTACCCGAATATAACCCGAAACCAACTAGGGTCAAGAATAACCCGGAATTATTCAGGGTTCCGAGCAACCCCCGCAGCGCGTGTCGCCTGGCCCGAGCGTTCGCGAACCGTCTCGACGGCGGTCCGCACTCGGCTGGCCAGCCGGTGGGCTACGTAGGCGGCCAGGGCCGCCACCAGCAGCGGCAGTACGTACTGCACCAGCAGGGTATCCGTCGTCACGCTCACCAGATGCGGGCCCCGTCGGCTCAGACTGAACCCCAGTGAGTTCATGATCGCTCCCGTGTGCGACACGGCGTAGCTGCGAGCGATGAACCATCCCAGCACCATGGCGATGAGCGCGGGCGCGCGCGGGCGGACCCAGGAGTGGACTCGCGTCCAGGTCTCCTCTATGAGGAGACGACCCTCGCCGCGCAGCCGATCCCGCTCGCTTTCGACGTCAGCGATCTCGGCGCGTATCGCGTGCACTTCGCTCTCCGCGCCTGTCGGTGGCAACGCCAGGGCCAGCCGTCCCGCGGTCAGGTGAATCTGCTGGAGCTTCTGTTGCAGCGCTTCGAGTCGCTGGCGAACCCCGGCCGATGCGGACGCGCCCTGCGCGCCTTTGACTCTGAGCAATTGACCCTGTACCGTGGCGGCCTCCGCGGCGAGCGCCGCCAGCCGTCCACTCCGGCCGCCGCCCTCCGCCAAGGTCTTCTCTCCCAGGCGGGCGATGGCGGCCTCTTCCCGGCGGCGGAGCTCGCGCTGGCGAAGATCGAGGCGGGCGGCCTCGTACCGGGTGACCAGATGCTCGATCATGGTGGCTTGCTCTATGGCAAGGATCGTGGCGGCTTGGTTCCCCCGGCAGTCGCGGCCTGAAACATTGATGTAAGTGGTTGTCACTTGGTTATTTCCATGACTCGGGCGCAAGGTAAGGCCATGGGGCGCGCGTCAGCCGGCGGCGTTCGTTACCCGGCATTCCGCAAAGCTGCCTATCCGTCCGAAAATTGCCCGAAGGCTTTCCCCCGTGGTCCAACGTCACTCGCTGGGCTGGTAGGTTCCGAAATACCAGAGGTGCCCGTCCAGGTCCCGCGCCCCGTACTCCCGGCTGCCGTAGCTCGTGTCGGCGAGCGGCCGAACGATCTCCGCCCCGGCCGCTCTCGCCCGCGCGTAGTGTGCGTCGAGGTCCTCCACGTAGACATAGATGCTGAATCCCAGTTTGTCCTCCGGGGCCGATCCCATCATCAGGATTCCGGATCCCAGCTTGAGCTCCGCGTGGACGAGCTGGCCGTCGTCCCCGGTGTACACCGCGTGGCGAGCGAAGCCGAACGCGCGCTCGAGCCAATCCATCGCGCCGAGCTCGTCACGAAAGCGGAGCGCGGGATAGAGGTTGGGCCGCGCCCCATTGCCGGGCCTGGGCGCCGGTGAGGCCTTCGCGATCTCGTGACCCAGCAGCCACTCGTGCCCGAACGGGTCGCGAACCCGGCACTGGCGCTCCCCGTGGTCGTAGTCGGCCGGCGCTCTCACCATCGTCGCGCCGGAGCGCACAGCAGTGGCAGCGAGCGTGTCCACGTCGTCCACGTGCAGGTGGAGCGTCGTGCCGGTGCCGCCGTAGGCAAGCGGGCTCCGGATGCCGAGCTCAGGGTACTCGTCCGCCAGCATGATCGTCATGGGGCCGAGCTTGAGCTCGGCGTGGCCGATCCGTCCCTTCTCCGCATCGGGCAGCCGGAAAATCTCCTCCGCGCCGAACACCGTGCGATAGAAGTCGATCGCCGCGGCCGCATCGCGGACGATCAGATAGGGGTAGACCTCGCGGATGTCGGGCATGGCGCGAACTCCTGGGAGACGGTCGAGTGGCGGAGAGCCTGCTGTGAACGGAAGATCGCGGCGGGTGGACCCGGGGTCTTGGAAAAAAACTTCGGATGCTCAGATCGGCTCGGCGAGGCTCATGCTGTTGGGGAAGCGTCTCGCCGCCAGAAACTGGCGGGGCGTGAGGCCCGCCATCTCGCGAAACTCCGCGTTCATGTGCGGCTGATCGTAGTAGCCGGCGGCCAGTGCCGCGCCGGCGAGTGAGGCGCTCTCGCGACTCAGCAGTGTGAGCGCGCGACCGAAACGGTGGATTCGGGCGTAGCGCTTGGGCGTGACGCCGATCTGCTGGCGAAACAGCGAGAGCAGCCGGGCGTCGGTGAGGCCCGTCTCCGCGCGGATCGGCCCGATCGGCCGGATGCCTGCCGTCGCGGCGATCCGGCGGGCGACCCAGTGCACCGCGGGATCCACGGTGCACCGGTGCGCCGGCCGAAGTATCCGGCTGCCGAGCCACGCGGCGGCCCGCCGCACCCGTTCCACTCCGGATGCGGCGTCGTGGCAGCGCTCGGCCAGCTCCGCCGTGGCGCGGCCGAGGAGATCGCGGAGATCCGCGGTGACGTCGGCCAGCTCGTCCAGCGGATGCGCCAGCGCGACCCAGGCCCCGGCCGGATGGAGGCGCACCCCCAGCACCCGGCATCGCCGGCGCGGGGCCTGGACCACGATGGCGCTGGAATAGATGCCGGTGACGCACGCGGCGGGCGTCTCTACGCAGTCGTGGCCCAACACATCGAGGTAGCGGTCGTCGAGCTGCACGATCAGCTCGATCAGTCCGTTGGGAAACACCCGCTCCTGTGGTGCCGAGGCCATCCCATCGAAATCCCAGACTCGGTCCACCGCCCAGGCGAGCGGGTCGTCCGGCCCCGGCCGCCACTCGGTGTGGACCCAACGGCCCAGCTCAGTGTCGATCTGCTGCGAGGTGATCGGCATGACTCAAGCTACGGTGCGGACACCCGGCCCGCGAGCTCGTGCCGGACGCTGCCGCTCGGGGTCCCGCCATCGGTGAAGCTTCGTTCCTCGAAGACGATGCGTCCATCGCGCCCCACCAGCACTACCGTGGAGGAGCGGGTGCCGTAGCCGTCCGATGCGATGAACGCCGCGGACAGCAGCCGCTCCCACTCGACGCTCACGCCGGTTCGCGGCAGCAGATCGTCCGCGGCCTGACGGCGATCGGACAGCAGCTCGAAGAGCCGCGGCACCAGCTCGGCTGGGTCGCGGGTCAGCAGCACCTTCAGCGCGCTCTTCGTCGCGGTCACCTTCGGCCAGGCCGTATCCAGCAGGTGATTGCTCAGGCCATAGACCCCAGGCTCGAGTGGTCGCACCCGGCCCTCGCGGTTCGAGAAGTAGAAGAACTCCCGCCCTTCCCCCGCGATCAGGTTGAAGCCGTTGTAGAGCTCGGCCTCGGCCCTGACCCTCTCGAAGTACTCCCGGGCGGCGACGGACGTCGTGAGGAAATCACTCACCAGAAATCCGCGGGAGCGCGGCGCGACGGCTTCGCGCTGGCCCTGCCGATAGTTGGTGACGGCAGCGAACCGTCCCTGCCCACCGACGCCAAGCCAGGTGCCGCCGGCCTTGAGATCGCGGCCGCCGAGCACGGAGGGAGCGTCCTCCCAGAGCGCCGCGGGCGCGGTCGGGCGGTCGTAGAACTCGTCCCGATTGGCCGCGACCACGAGGGCGTAGTCGGGGTGGGAGTCCAGCGCGAGCAGGATGAGGCACATGTCCCGGAGTATACGCCGGTCCCGGGTCGCTCTTGACAGGTCGGTCGGCGATTCTCATATTAACCGCATGGTTAAACCAACTAGTTCAACCGCACGGTTAAAAGAGTCGAAGTCGGACCCAGAAGTGGAAACCCGGGAGCGGATCTTGGACGCCGCACATACGGTCTTCATGCGGAAGGGCACGGCCAACAGCCGGACCCAGGAAATCGCCGACGAGGCGGGGATCAACAAGGCGTTGCTGCACTACTACTTCGGCACCAAGGCCGCCCTGTCGGACGCGGTGTTCGAACGGGCGCTCGGCACCATCGCTCCGCTCATCTTCGGGATCCTGGCCGACCCGAACCGCACCATCGAAGAGAAGGTGAACGACGTCGTGCGCGAGCAGATCGCCTTTCACGGCGCCCGGCCGTACCTGGCGGGATACATGCTCTCGGAGATGCATGCCGAGCCCGAGCGGGTGGGGCGCATCTTCGGCAAGCGGGGCGGCGTGCCGCTCGAGGTCCTCCGTGGCCAACTGCGGGCGGCGGCCAAGGCGGGCAAGATCCGCCCGATCAGCGCCGAGCAGTTCGTCGTGAACCTGATGGGGCTGCTGATCTTCCCGTTCGCCATCCGCCCGGCGCTCGGGCCGCTGCTTTCGCTCGACGATTCCAACTGGCCCGCCTTCCTGGAGGAACGGCGGCGCTTCCTTCCCGGCTTCTTCCTGGCAGGACTCCGGCCGTGATACGCGCGCTCTTGAGTGTGACGTCCGCGCTGACCCTCATCGGGCGCCTAGCGCACGCCCAGGACACCATCCACGTGGAGCGCATGCAGGAGTCCGCGCTCCGAACCGATCCGCGGGTCGATCAGCGCGAGCTGCTGCGCGCCGCCGCCGACCAGCGGATCGCGGTGATCGGCTCCGACCGATTGCCTCAGATGTCGATCAACGGGTTCGCGTCGTATCAGAGCGACGTCACGTCGCCCAACCAGGCCTTCCCCGGCGTCACCTTCCCCGATCTGCCCAAGCAACATTGGCAGACGACGTTGGATGTCGAGCAGCCGATCTACGATGGTGGCGACGTGTCCGGGCGGCGCGCGATCGAGGAGGCGCGGCACGCGGAGTCGGAGGCCGGCGTCGACGTGGCGCTCTACGAGCTCCGCTCGGACGTGAACTCCGCCTTCTTCTCGGCGTTCCTGCTGGCCAAGCGAGCCGAGGAGTACGACGCGCTGGTGGCGGATCTGGAGGCGCGACTGGCGGCGGTTCGCGCACGCGTGGAGGCGGGAACCGCGCTCGGTCGGGACGCGGCGGAGATCGAGGCCGAGTGGGTGCGGGCCGGCGTGCAGCGGGACGAGGCGCAGGCCTCGCGTCGGGCGTCGCTCGCGATCCTCACCAACCTCGCGGGTCAGCGAATCGATACCACCGCGGTCCTGGTCCTGCCGAGCGACGAGCCCGAGTTGTCCCGCGCGGTCGGTCCGGTGGACGCGGAGTCGCTGCGCGCACGCCCGGAGTTCGAACAGCTCCGCCTGTCGCGCGAGCGGCTGGAGCGCGAGGCGGCGTACACCAGCACGGAGAACCTCCCCAAGCTGTCCGCGTTCGGGCAGGCGGGCGTTGGATTGCCGGGCTACGACGGGTTCCGCACCACATCCGACGCGTTCTGGCAGGCGGGGCTCCGGGTGAAATGGCAGCCCTGGACCTGGCGTTCCGCGGGCCGGACGGCGACCGCGATCCGGATGCAGCAGGACATCCTCACGACCGAGGAGCGGGCGCTGGGCAAGAGCCTGGCCCGCGCCGTAGCGGCGGACCTGGAAGAGATCGGCCGGCTCAAGGCGGCGCTGGCCGATGACGAGAAGGTCGTCGCGCTTCGCACCGAGGTCGAGCGGCAGGCACGCGCGCAGTACGACGAAGGGACGATCACCACGGCGGACTACGTAGAAACTCGCACCGATGTGCTGGAGGCGCGACTCACTCTTGATCGCCATCGGGTCGAGCTGGCCCAGGCGCGGGCGAATTACCTCACCACTCTGGGGCTCACGCCCCAAACAGCGAGCGATAGACCATGAGCCTCTCGTACCGCCGTTGGATCACGCGCGTCGCGCTCGTCGCAGGCGTCGCCGTGTTGACCTCGTGCCGGAAGGACAACGTGGACGCCTACGGGAACTTCGAGGCCACCGAAGTCACCGTGGCCGCGGAGGTCGGCGGGCGGCTGGTGGTCTTCAACCTCGAGGAGGGGGACCGGCTCAAGAAGGGCGGCTTCGTGGGCGCGGTGGACACGGTGCCGCTTCTCCTCGAGCGGCAGGCGCTGGTGGCGCGCCGAGCCGCGGGGGCCTCCCGCGCCAGGGAGACGAGTGCCAACATCGCGGCCCTCGACGTTCAGACCACGATCGCCGACCGCGAGCTGGCCCGCACCGAGCGGCTGATCAAGCAGTCGGCCGCGACCGCCCAGCAGGCCGACCGGGCCGAGCGCGAGGCGCGGGTGGCGCGGGAGCAATTGGCCGGCGCCCGCGCCGCGCGGAGCAGCGCTCTTCAGGAGGTCGAGGCGCTCGAGGCCCAGGTGGCGCAGCTCGACGACCGGCTGACGCGGAGCCGGATCGTGAGCCCGCAGGACGGTACCGTGCTGGCTCGTTACGTGGAGGCCGGGGAGTTCTTGCAGCAGGGGCAGCCGCTCTTCAAGCTGGCCTCGCTCGACTCGCTCACCTTCCGCGCCTACGTGAGCAACGCCCAGCTCTCGCAGCTCCGGCTGAATCAGGAGGTGCAGGTGGGCGTGGACCGCGCGGACACGATCGCCAAGCTGCCGGGCAGAATCGTGTGGATCGCGTCGGCCGCCGAGTTCACACCGACGCCGATTCAGACGCGGGACGAGCGTGCGGACCAGGTCTATGCCGTGAAGATCATGGTTCCCAATAAGGATGGCCGGCTCCGGATCGGGATGCCGGGCGAGCTGACGATCGAGGATGCCGCGGCGGGGTCGTCGGAATGACCGACGGTCATGCGGTGGAAGTTCGGGGCCTCGTTCGCCGGTTCGGCGACGACGCGGCGCTGCAGGATGTCTCGTTCGACGTAGCTCCGGGCGAGCTGTACGGCGTGATCGGTCCCGACGGCTCCGGCAAGACCACGCTCTTCCGGATCCTCGTGACCCTGCTCCTGCCGGACGCCGGTACGGCCCACGTGCTCGGACGCGACGTGGTGAAGGATTTGTGGGACCTGCGGACCCGGATCGGCTACATGCCCGGACGCTTCTCGCTCTATCCCGATCTCAGCGTCCTGGAGAACCTGGCGTTCTTCGCCTCCCTGTTCGACACGACGATCGCGGAGGCGCGGGAGACCATCGCGCCGATCTGGGTCCAGCTCGAGCGGTTCGCCGACCGTCGCGCCGGCGCGCTCTCCGGTGGCATGAAACAAAAGCTCGCGCTCTGCTGCGCCCTGGTGCACCGTCCCGAGATCCTGTTCCTCGACGAGCCCACGACGGGCGTGGATGCCGTGTCCCGCAAGGAGTTCTGGGACCTGCTGGGCCGGCTTCGTGACGAGGGGCTGCCGATCGTCGTATCCACGCCGTACATGGACGAGGCCAGTCTGTGTGACCGGGTGAGTCTCATGCAGGCCGGGCGCCTCCTGGTCACCGACCGTCCCGAGGCGATCGGCCGGGGGTATCCTCGTCCGCTCTTCGCCGTCCGCGGCCCACACGTGCTCGGTCTGCTCGGCGCGCTCCGGCGATTCCCGCATGCCGCCGCGGTCTGGCCGTTCGGTGAGGCGCTGCACTACACGGACTCGAGAGCCGATGCGGCGCCCGAGCTCGTCGCGCGTGAGCTGGCGGAGCACGTCGCGCACGAAGGGCTGGCCGACGTGTCGCTGGCGCCGATCCCGGCGAGCATCGAGGACGCGTTCATGTGGTACATGGCGCAGGAGTCGGCGGCGTGATGGGTGTCTCCCACGTCCAGATGTCATCCCGAGCGCAGCGAGGGACCTTCTCTGCGGGCTTCCGGAGCAGGCCAGCAAGGTCCCTCGCTGCGCTCGGGATGAGGTATGCCGGAGAGAGGGCGCCATGAGCGACTACGCCATCGACTCGAAAGCGCTTACCCGCCGGTTCGGGACCTTCACCGCGGTGGACTCGATCACGTTCCACGTGGAGCGGGGCGAAGTGTTCGGGTTCCTGGGCGCCAACGGGGCGGGGAAGACCACGGCGATGCGGATGCTGATCGGTCTCTTGCAGCCGACCTCGGGCTCGGCGACCGTGGCGGGCTTCGACATCGGGACCCAGGCCGAGCAGGTCCGCCGCCGGATCGGCTACATGAGCCAGAAGTTCTCGCTGTACGAGGACCTCACCGTCCAGGAGAACATCACCCTGTACGGCGGCATCTACGGGGTGAGCGACAAGGACATCGCGACCCGCACCGCGGACATCCTCGCACGGATCCAGCTGGAGCACGCCCGCAAGGAGCTGGTCCGGGACATCCCGCTGGGCTGGAAGCAGCAGCTCGCCTTCAGCGTGGCGCTGCTGCACAAGCCGGCGGTCGTGTTCCTCGACGAGCCGACCGGCGGCGTGGACCCGATCACCCGGCGGCGCTTCTGGGAGCTGATCTACGAGGCGGGCGCGGCCGGCACGAGCGTGCTGGTGACGACCCACTACCTGGACGAGGCGGAGTACTGCCGCCGGATCTCCATCATGGTGAACGGGGCCATCGCCGCGATGGGCACGCCCTCGGAGGTCCGCCGCGCTGTCGGGGCCACGACGTTGGACGAAGTGTTCCTCAAGCTCACCCGGCCGGGCAGCGCGGCATGAAGGCCTTCCTCGGATTCGTGCGGAAGGAGACGCTGCACCTGCTCCGGGACCGGCAGACGCTGGCCATCCTGATCCTGTTCCCGGTGGTGCAGGTCCTGATCTTCGGGTTCGCGGTCCGGACCGACGTGCGGGACATTCAGCTCGCGATCGTGGACCCGACGCCCGACGTCGCCACGCTGGAGCTGCGGGAGCGGTTCGCGGCCTCCGACCGGTTCAATATCGTCCAGATCTCGAACAGCACGCAGGGGCTGGACCTCGGCTTCAAGCGAGCCACGATCCGTCAGGCGCTGGTCCTTCCACGCGACGTGGAGCGGCGGATCGGCCGGGGCGACTCGCTCCCGATCCAGCTCCTCACCGACGGCAGCGACCCCAACACCGGCGGCATCATGATCGGCTATGCCACCGCTATCGTGCAACGCTGGTATCGCGACGCGGTGACCGGCGGGGGCCCACTCCGGATCGAAACCGCCGCCCGGATGCGGTACAACCCGACGCTCGAGAGCGCGCACCTCTTCGTGCCGGGCCTGGTGGCATTCGTGCTCACGATCGTATCGGCGCTCATGACCGCCATCTCGATCTCGCGGGAGAAGGAGACCGGCACGATGGAGATGCTGCTGGTCTCGCCGATCCGCCCCAAGGCGATCGTGGCCGGCAAGGTCATGCCGTACATCGTGCTCGGGTTCGTCAGCGTGCTCCTCGTGCTGGTCGCCGCGCGCACCGTGTTCGGCGTACCGCTTCGCGGAAGCCTCGTCCTCCTGCTGGCGGAGAGCGGGCTGTACATCGTCACCGCGCTCGCGCTGGGCATCGTGATCTCCACCAAGGCGCCCAATCAGCGCACCGCGATGATCGCGGCGCTGGCGGGGCTCATGATGCCGACGCTGCTGCTCTCCGGATTCATCTTCCCGATCGACTCGCTCCCCAGGCCGCTCCAGTGGCTCTCGAACGTCGTGCCGGCCAGGTGGTTCCTGACCATCGTGCGGGGGATCATGCTGAAGGGGGCGGGGCTGGCGACGCTGTGGCAGGAGACGCTGATCCTGATCGGAATGACCCTCTTCCTTCTCGTGCAGGGATCGCGCCGGCTGGCGATCCGGCTGGAATAGCATCATGCGCACCGTATTCTTTCTGGTCCGGAAGGAGTTCCTCCAGATCTTCCGGGATCGCACCACGGTCTTCCAGATCTTCATGATCCCGATCATCCAGCTGCTGGTGCTCTCCAACGCCGCCACCTTCGACGTGAAGCAGGTACGAATGCTCGTGGTGGACGAGGACCGCACGACCGTCTCGTCCGGGCTGGTGCAGCGGCTGGAGGGCGGAGGGCAGTTCAAGGTGGTGCGCTACGAGCCGTCGGACGCCGGCGTGGAGCACGCCCTGCTCGATCGCGAGGTGACGGCGGTGCTCCACATTCCCCGTCGCTTCGAGGAGGACCTCGTCCGCCGCGGCGTCGCGCCGGTGCAGCTGGTGCTCAACGCGGAAGAGGGGGCGACGTCGGGGATCGTGCAGTCGAATGCCAACGCGATCCTCGCCTCCTACGCGCAGGAGCTCGATCGCACCCTGCCGACCGCCGGTCGAGCCGGCCGGCCCCGTGTGGCCCCGCTCGACCTTCGCACTCAGCGGTGGTACAACCCCACGCGCAGCTACTACCACTGGATGGTGCCGGCGCTGATGGTGTCGCTCACCACGATCATCGGCCTGCTGCTCACCGCGCAGAACATCACCCGGGAGAACGAGCTCGGCACGCTGGAGCAGCTCAACGTCACGCCGATGACGAAGATCCAGTTCATCGCGGCGAAGCTGATCCCGTTCTGGATCCTGTCGCTCGTGATCTTCACCATCGGGCTGATCATCGGGAAGCTGGTGTTCGACATTCCGATGCGGGGAAGCGTGCCGCTGGTCTATCTGGCGGCGGCGGTGTACCTCATCGTGGTGCTCGGGCTCGGGCTCGGCATCTCCACCATCACCCGGACCCAGCAGCAGGCCATGTTCGTCGCGTTCTTCGTGATCCTCATCTTCCTGCTGATGAGCGGGCTGTTCACGCCCGTGGACTCGATGCCGGACTGGGCGCAGAAGGTGGCCGAGGCCAATCCGGTGAAGCACTTCGTGTTCATCATGCGGTCGGTGCTGGTGCGCGGGGCGGGCCTCGAGACCGTGGGGCCGCCGATCGTGGGGCTGGCGGTCGCGGGCGTGGGCGTGCTCTCGCTCGCGGTGCTGCGCTACCGGAAGTCCACGGCGTGAGGCTCGTCAGCCTGCGATGCCCACGGCAGTATCCGCTCGGCGGACGAAGGTCGTGAGATCGGCGCTGGGTGAGACCTGCCCGGCAGTTGCCTGGGCGATCAACGAGGCGCCCTCGGTGCGCCACCAGTCCCGGGCCTGATCGTCGGTCCATGGTGGAACGTCGTCGCAGCCGTCCAGCGCGGTGATGAATGCCCGGGCGGAGGACGGTCGCCGATCGGGGTCCTTCTCCAGGCAGGAGAGAATGAGGGCGGAGAGCGACTCCGGCACGGGCCGCCCGAGTCGCTCGCCAGGAGGCGTGGGCAGCGCGTGCAGGTGCCGGCTGCACACCTCGATTACGGTCCCGCCCTCGAATACCGGCCGGCCGGTCAACAGGAAGTAGCCCACGCAACCCAGCGAGTACAGGTCGCTGCGCGCGTCCACCTGCTCGGGCGCAGTGATGGCCTCCGGCGAGATGTAGAGCGGCGTGCCGGCAATGGGGTGATCGACGCTGACGCGGGTTTCCCGATCCAGGTCTTTCACCAGGCCGAAGTCCACCACCTTCGCGACGTCCAGTGCGCCGCCGCGCTCCGGGACGAGGATGACGTTGCCGGGCTTGATATCCCGGTGGATGAGCCCTACGCCGTGCGCCTCGGCGAGCGAACCGGCGACCTGGCGGAGAATGTGACGGATGCGACCCGGCGGCTGAGGACCGTCGAGGCGAACTAGGTCCTCCAGGTTCAAGCCGTCGAGATACTCCATCGCATAGTAGAAGACGCCGTCGGCGGTGCGTCCGTAGTCGAAGATGGCGATCGTATTCGGATGGGTGAGGCCGCTGGTGAGCTGGACCTCGCGCTCGAAGCGCTGGAGGTGGTCCGCACCGGCCCGACCCGGAAGCAGGAGCTTTACCGCCGTCGGCCGCCGCAGCATCGCGTGGCTGGCACGGTAGACCTCGCCCATGCCGCCTTCGCCGATCTTCTCGAGCAGGGTGTACTGACCGAGCTGCCAGGCCTCGCGCACCTCCCGCCGCAGTCCGAAGATCACCTGGGACGCGAGAGTCGAGATCACAACAGCGCCCAGGCACCAGAGCACCGTCCAGATCACCTGGAGCCCGGAAGGGATGGTCGTCGAGGCCTGCGTCGAGTACCACAGGTGACTGGTGATTACCGGGAAGCACGCCGCGAGCAGGCCCAGCAGCAGCGTCCGGCGTGCGGAGCTGGGAACGATCACGGCCCGGATCACGAGACTGAAGGTGAACATGAGCAGGGCCCGAGCGTACGACAGGCCGGGGAGCTCTCCCGGAAACATCGCGAAGACCATGCATGCATTCACCAACGCCACCAGCGTCGTCGACGTAGCGTCGAGGAGGCGAAGCAGCGCTTCGCTCCGGCGGCCGCGCCGGCACAGCAGCCACTGGAGCAGGTAGATGGCGATCCCGACCAGAGCGATCCGGCTGCTCCAGTCCTCGGTCAGACCGCTCAAGACTCGCAAGGGCGCGCTGACAAGGTTGCCGGCAAAGGAGAAGCCGAGGCCGATCAGACCGTACGCCTTCCCGAGGAACGCCAGCCGCTCCTGCAGGAAGGCTCGAGCGTCCTCGCCACTGGACTGGACGGGGTGGTGTTCGGGGAAGGCGGAGGATTCGGGGGGTGACACCATCAGTGTGCGACGGGCGGAGCGGTCACGTCGCTGTCCGCGGTGGCGTTCGAAGAGTCACAGACAGGGCAAGGCACGCGACGCAATCTAGATTCGTCCCTTCCTTCCGACCTCAGCCGCCCGAGGTCCTGTTGTGGCTCACACGGCGGCTGCGGCGCCGTGCTCGACTCGCGTGCCGAGGACCTCCAGAAATTTGGCCAGCCAGGCGGGGTGGGCCGGCCACGCCGGTGCGGTCACCAAACCTTCGTCGGCGATGGCCTGGTCCAGCGGAATATCGGCCCAGTTGCCGCCGGCCTGCTTCACCTCCGGCGCGCACGCAGGATAGCCGGTCACTTCCTTTCCGCGAACCACGTCCGCGGCCGCCAGGAGCTGAACCCCGTGGCAAATCGCCGCGATCGGCTTGCCGCCGCTTTCGAAGTGGCGGACGATCTCCAGGACCCGCCGGTCGAGCCGGATGTATTCCGGCGCCCGACCTCCGGGCACCACCAGCGCATCGTAGTCCGACTCACGAATCTCATCGAAGGTGGCGTTCAGGGTGAAGTTGTGGCCTCGCTTCTCGGTGTACGTCTGGTCGCCCTCGAAGTCGTGCACTGCCGTGCGAATCAACTCGTTCCGCTTCTTGCCGGGACAGACCGCGTGGACGGTGTGCCCCACCATCTGGAGCGCCTGAAACGGAACCATGACTTCGTAGTCCTCTACGAAATCGCCCACCAGCATGAGGATCTTCCTGGCCATCGTGCCCTCCGGCCGCGTGAATTGTTCCAGACCACTATAGGACCCGGACCCGGGTTCGTCGAGATGACGGATCGGCTGGAGCTCGTCGGGAAAAGCGGAGCGGCTCGGTGCCAAGCTCTTCGTGGGGAAGCAGCCAGTGCCGGGAACGGATGGTCTCGCAACTCACGGACACGGAGGGGAACGTCTTCGCGATCTGGCAGACCGACGCGTATGCGGCAGCGGCCAGGGCAGGGGTGAGCGAGGAGGCTGGTCGGCAAGGGAGGTAGGAACGACGCGGCGCTCCTATGGAGTTTGCGTTCACAGGTCTCGCCGAAGCCCCGGGATCCACCCGGGGTCGGGGTCGAAGCCGAGGCGATCGGCTTGGGCCCAAGACCGCCGGGGAGGTGAAGACGCAGCTCTCGGGGTGGATCATCCCCATCACGGTGCGGCACCAGATCCTCCAGCGCCGCACGGCGCTCCTCGGGCGCGCCGATGTAGGCACGGCTTCCCCAGCCGGGTACCCAAACGGTGGCAGTCGAAGCGGTGGCTGGTGGTCTGTCGGTCGTCACGATCGAATAACCGGTGGCTGAGCGTCGAGGGAGGGGACTTCGAGGGTGGTTGATTCCCCTGGGCCACGCACCTTGGTTCCATATGACAGCGATTGCTCGCCTTCGCGGTTTTTGCTGCGGTGTTTGCTATTGAAGGGATAGATCCCATGCCTCCGAAGCCCCAAGACCCCGATCTCCTGGTCATCAATACCATCCGCACCCTCGCCATGGACGCGGTCCAGGCCGCCAACTCCGGCCACCCCGGTACGCCAATGGCTCTGGCCCCGGTGGTCTATTGCCTGTGGCAGGACTTTCTTCGCTTCGATCCCGAAGACCCGATCTGGCCCAACCGGGATCGGTTCGTGCTCTCCAACGGCCACGCCTCGATGCTGCTCTACTCGATGCTGCATCTCACCGGGGTGAAGGCGGTGAACTCGCAGTATGAGCGCCAGGGCGAGCTGGCGGTGAAGCTCGAGGACATCAAGCACTTCCGACAACTCGACAGCAAGTGCCCCGGTCACCCCGAATACCGCTGGACCTCCGGGGTCGAGACCACCACCGGGCCACTCGGCCAGGGCATCGCCACCAGCGTCGGGATGGCGATCGCCGGCCGCTGGCAGGCGAGCTACTTCAACCGCCCCGGCTTCGAGCTGTTCGACTATGACGTCTACGCGCTGTGCGGTGACGGCGACATGATGGAGGGGATCTCCGGAGAGGCGGCTTCGCTGGCTGGGCACCTCAAGCTCTCCAACCTCTGCTGGATCTACGACAACAACAAGATCTCGATCGAGGGTCACACCGACTGGGCCTTTTCGGACGATACCGCCACCCGCTTCATCGGCTACGGCTGGAATGTGACCCGGGTGGGAGACGCCAACGATCTCGAGATGCTGCGGCGGGCGTTCCAGGTCTTCGGGAGCACCAAGGATCGGCCCACCCTCATCATCGTGGACAGCCATATCGCCTATGGCGCGCCCAACAAGCAGGACACCGGCGCGGCCCACGGCGAGCCGTTGGGCGAGGAGGAGATTCGCCTCACCAAGCGGGTCTATGGTTGGCCGGAGGACGCCAAGTTCCTGGTGCCCGACGGCGTCCGCGAGCGCTTGGGCGAAGGGGTTGGACGGCGCGGGCGCGAGTTGCACGAGGCGTGGGATGCGCGCTACGAGGCTTACCGGAAGCGATATGCCGAGCTCGCCGATCATCTCTATCGGATGCAGCATCGCCAGCTGCCCGATGGATGGGACCGCGACTTGCCGACTTTTCCGGCGGACCCCAAGGGGATGGCGGGCCGCGATGCGTCGGGCAAGGTATTGAACGCCATCGCCAAGAACCTGCCCTGGCTGATCGGGGGCGCCGGCGATCTGGCGCCCTCCACCAAGACTCGGCTCACCTTTGACGGTGCGGGAGACCTGACCGCGGAGAATCCCGGCGGCCGTAACATGCACTTCGGGGTACGCGAGCACGCGATGGGTGCGGTGGTGAATGGGCTATCCCTGTCGAAGGTGCGCGGGTTCGGCGCGGGGTTTCTCATTTTCAGCGACTATGCCCGGCCCGCCATCCGCCTGAGCGCGATCATGGAGATCCCGACCATCCATGTCTTCACCCACGACTCGATCGGTGTGGGAGAAGACGGACCCACCCATCAGCCCATCGAGCAACTGCCCTCGCTCCGGGCCATTCCCGGCCTCATCACCATACGGCCGGCCGACGCCAACGAGGTGGTCGAGGCCTGGCGGGTCATCATCAAGCTGCAGCACCAGCCGGCAGCTCTGGTGCTCTCTCGCCAGGCGATTCCCGTCTTCGACCGAAGCCGGTACGCCTCCGCCAGCGGAGTTGCTCGGGGCGCCTACGTGCTGGCCGACGCCGAGGGGGGAAGGCCCGACGTGATTTTGCTTGCGAGCGGGAGCGAGGTGTCGCTCTGCGTCGAGGCATTCGAGCGACTCACTGCCGATGGGATCCGGGCCCGGGTGGTGAGCATGCCGTCGTGGGAATTGTTCGAGCAGCAGAACCAGTCCTACCGTGACGGCGTCCTCCCCCCGGAGGTGGGCGTGCGGATCTCGGTAGAGCTGGCCAGCACCTTCGGCTGGGAGCGGTACGTGGGCCCGGGTGGAACCAGGATAGGGATGGAGACCTTCGGCGCGTCTGCCCCGCTCAAGGCCCTGCAGAAGAAGTTCGGCTTCACTGTGGAGCGTGTCGTCGAGGCTGCCAAGGCCCAGCTCGCGAAGCGGCCAGAGGCGATGTCGGCCGGATGACGATCCCATTGTCATGAGCGGCGCATGACCGAGCTGATCGTGGTATCCAAACCGGCCGAGTTGGCGCGGCAGGCGGCTGAGTGGCTGAGCCTCCAGGTGATCCGGGCCATCGCTGAGCGAGGGACGTGCGCGTTGAGTCTGCCGGGTGGCCGGACACCCGAGCCGGTCTATCGGGAGCTGGCACTGGACTCGCGCATCGATTGGGAGAGGGTGGACGTGTTCTTCGGCGACGAGCGCGCCGTGCCGCCCGATCATCCCGATAGCAACTATTTCATGGTACACCGGGCCTTGCTCGCCCGGGTGCCGATCCCCTCCGGCAATGTCCACCGGATGGTGGCCGAGCGTGCCGACCGAGAAGACGGCCGCCCGGGAGTACGAGCGTTCGCTCCCACCGCGGCTCGACGTCCTGCTCCTCGGCATGGGCCGGGACGGCCACACCGCGTCGCTCTTTCCCGGTTCGGCCGCGTTGGACGAGCGCCGCAGGCTGGTGCTGCCGGTGCTCGGCCCAAAGCCGCCGGCCGAACGGCTTACCATCACGCCGCCGGTGATCGAGGCGGCGCGGAGGGTGGCGGTGATCGCGACCGGCGAGGACAAGGCGGCGATGGTGGCACGAGCCATCGAGGGCCCGCTCGCGCCGAAAGCCGTTCCCGTGCAGTTGGCGCGGCGAGGGTGTTGGTTCCTGGATCAGGCCGCCGCGGCGCGGCTCACCGCCCGGAGGATGGCGACATGATCGTGCTCGCCGGCGACGTGGGTGGCACCAATGCGCGGCTCGCGATCGTGGAGCTGGACGGACGCCGACGCCCGGATCGTGCGGGAGAGCAGGTATGCCAGCCGCGACTATCCGGGGCTCGCGCCGATCGTGGACCGCTTCTGCCAGGAAGCGGCGAGCCGCCCCGACCGGGCCTGCTTCGGGATAGCCTGCCCCGTGGTGGGCGACGAGTGCACCGCGCCCAATCTTCCCTGGACCGTCAACGCGCGGAAGCTGGCCGCCGAGATCGGGATTCCTCGCACCGGGATCATCAACGACTTCGTCGCGGTAGGATATGGGATCGGGCTGCTGGGTCCGTCCGATCTCGCGACGCTCCAGGAGGGGAACCCGACGCCGCACGGGCCGATCGCGCTGATCGGTGCCGGGACCGGGCTGGGCCAGGGATTTCTGCTGTGGGAGGGAGATCACTACCGGGTGCTGCCGTCCGAAGGCGGGCACGGCGACTTTGCCCCGCGCGGCAAACTCGCAGACCGGCCTGCTCCAGTTCCTGCGCCGGCAATTCGATCACGTCTCCTGGGAGCGGCTGCTCTCGGGTGCCGGGCTGGTCAACGTCTACCGATATCTCCTCGCTTCCGCGGTGGCACCGGAGCAACCGACCGTGCGGGCCGAGATGGGGAAGGAGGACCCCGCGTCGGTGATCACCCGACACGGCCTGGCAAGGACCGACTGCCTGTCCGATCGGACGCTGGATCTCTTCTGTGAGATACTCGGCGCCCAGGCGGGGAACCTGGCGCTCACGGTGGTCTGCGACCGGTGGAGTCTATCTCGCGGGCGGCATCGCCCCGCGGATCGCGGAGCGGCTCAAGGAGCGGCCCGTTTCTTACCGCCTTCCGGGACAAGGGCCGGATGTCCGAGCTGCTGTCGCGGATCCCGGTGCACGTGATCATGAACCCGAAGCGTGGGTCTGCTCGGCGCGGCGGCCATGGCCGGCAGGATGGAGTAGCGGTGGAAACAAAGGGCGAAGTGAAGGGTGAAGAGAGTGAAGGGTGAAGGGTGAAGGGGATTCGCCCGGCGCACCCGCTTTCACGCTTCACGCTTCACTCTTCACCCTCCTCACCCTTCACGCTGTCTTCCATGAAAGGGCTCAGCGACATGACCCAACAGAAGACTCAAACCGCCATGCAGGCACTGCTCGATCTGGGGCAGAGCGTGTGGCTGGACTATCTGCGCCGCGGGATGCTGCGCTCGGGGGAGCTGCAATCCCTGATCGACGACGGTCTGCGCGGCATGACCTCGAATCCGACGATCTTCGAGCAAGCCATCGGCGGGAGCGGTGACTACGACGACGAGCTGAGATCGGTCGCCGGGTCCCGGATGAGCGACCTGGAGATCTTCGAACTGCTCGCTGTGGAGGATGTCCGCCAGTCGGCCGACCTGTTCCGCCCGGTGTACGACGCGACCGAGGGCCAGGACGGGTTCGTGTCGCTGGAGGTCTCGCCCACTCTCGCCCGCGACACCGAGAAGACAGTCGCCGAGGCCCGGCGACTGTGGGCGGCGGTGGAGCGGCCCAACCTGATGATCAAGGTGCCCGGAACGAAGGAGGGCTGGCCGGCCATCGAACGCCTCCTCACCGAAGGAATCAACATCAACATCACGTTGCTCTTTTCGTTGGAGCACTACCGCCGCGTGGCCGAGGCCCATGTGCGGGCCCTCCAGGCCCGCGCGCGCGCCGGGAGGCCCATCGATCGGCTGGCCTCGGTGGCCTCGTTCTTCGTCAGTCGGGTGGACACCGAGACCGATCGCCGCATCGAGGCCAGAGGCGGACCGCTGCTCGACCTCCGAGGCAAGGTCGCGATCGCCAACGCGCAGCTGGCCTATGCCTGGTTCCGCGACCTCTTGAAGAGCGCCGACTGGCAGCGGCTGGCCTCGACCGGTGCCCGGCCCCAGCGACTCCTCTGGGCCAGCACCGGCACGAAGAACCCGAGCTACTCGGACGTGCTCTACGTGGACTCGCTCATCGGCCCCGATACCATCAACACCATGCCGCCCGCGACCCTGCAACTGTTCGAGGATCACGGGATCGTGCGGCGCACCCTGGCGGAGGACGCGAGCGAGGCGCACGTGGTCATGGAGCGACTGGCGGCGGGCGGGGTGGACCTCGCCGACGTCACCCGTGCGCTGGAGGACGACGGGATCGAAAAGTTCGCCAAGTCCTTCGAGGCGCTGCTGGGTGTGATCGGGAAGAAACGCGAGGCGCTTGCCGCCCAGGTGCCGCCCGGGCATTCGGCGACGTTCCAGACCGTCGATGGCGCTGTTGCCCGCCGGCTCGACACCATCGACGCTGCTCGACTCCCCAAACGCATCTGGGCCCGCGATGCGACGGTCTGGAAGGACGACCCCAACACGCCGGAGATCCGGGATCGGTTGGGCTGGCTCACGGTCGGCAAGGCGATGGCCCAGCAGGTGAAGCCCCTGAAGGCCTTTGCCGACGAGGTGCGCGCGGAATTCAACCGGGTCGTGCTCTGCGGCATGGGCGGGTCGAGTCTGGCGCCCGAGGTGCTGTGGCGCACGTTCGGGGCGGCCCCGGGCCACCCCTCGCTCCATGTCCTCGACAGCACCGACCCACGGGCTGTCCGGCAGGCGGAGCAGGGCGGCGAGCTGGCGAGGACTCTCTTCATCGTCTCGAGCAAGTCCGGGACGACTCAGGAGAGCGACAGCTTCTTCCAGTATTTCTGGGAGCGCACCGGGGGAAACGGCTCGCAGTTCGTCGCGATCACCGACCCTGGCACTCCGCTGGAGCGGCTCGCAGCGGAACGCCGTTTCCGCCAAGCCTTCCTCAATCCGCCCGACATCGGAGGCCGCTACTCGGCGCTTTCGTTCTTCGGCCTGGTCCCGGCAGCGCTGATCGGCATCGACCTCGAGACTCTGCTCCATCGGGCGCACCGGATGGCGGAGGCCAGCGCGTCCTGTGTGCCCCCCCTGGAGAACCCCGCGGCCTGGCTCGGCGCCGTTCTGGGCGAGAGCGCACTGGCCGGACGAGACAAGGCGACCTTCGTGCTTTCGCCCGGGATCGCGAGCTTCGGTCTCTGGGTGGAGCAGTTGATCGCCGAGAGTACCGGGAAGGAAGGCAAGGGGATTCTCCCGGTGGCCGACGAGCCGCTGGGCCCGCCCGAGGTGTATGGTGCGGATCGAGTATTCGTGTCGATGGCGCTGGCCGGCGAAATCGACACCGGGATCGAATCGCCCCTGGCCGCCCTGGAGAACGCCGGCCACCCGGTAGTCCATCTGAGGCTGGACGACCGCTACGACCTGGGGCAGGAGTTCTTCCGCTGGGAGTTCGCTACGGCCGTGGCGGGTGCGGTACTCCGGATCAATCCATTCGACCAGCCCAACGTCGCCGAAAGCAAGGCCAACACCAAGGGGGTGTTGGCGAAGAGAAGCGCGCCCTCACCGGCCGCTTCGGCCGCGGAACTGGAGCGGTTTCTGGCCGGAATTCAGCCGGGTGACTACCTCGCGATCATGGCCTATCTACCGCCCACCGCGGAGAACGATCGCCGGCTCGCGGCCATTCGGCTCCGACTCCGTGACCGGCTCAGGGTCGCCACGACCTTGGGCTACGGGCCGCGGTTTCTTCACTCCACCGGCCAGCTCCACAAAGGCGGGCGGGCGGTGGGACATTTCCTTCAGATCACCGAGCGGCCGAAGGAGGATCTGGCCATTCCGGGTGAGTCGTTCAGCTTCGGCCAGTTGGAGTCGGCCCAGGCGGAGGGAGACCTGGTGGCCTTGCGGGCGCGCGGCCGCCCCGCCATCCGCATCGAGGACCTCGGTCTGCTCGAGCGGTGACGATCACCCACGTCTTCTTCGATATCGGCGGGGTCCTCGGCAGCAATGGCTGGGACCGGGAGCAACGCGCCGCGGCCGTGCGGCATTTTGGTCTTGATGTGGGAGAGCTGGAGGATCGGCATGACGAGATTATCGCCATGCTGGAACAAGGCCGCATGACGTTGGAGGAGTACCTGCGCTGCACCGTCTTCTACCGACCCCGGCCCTTCGAGCTGGAGGAGTTCAGGGCCTATATGCTGGCGCAGAGCACACCGTATCCCGATACGATCGAGCTGGCTCGGGGGCTGGCCCGCACCGGACGCTACCGTCTGATGACGATCAACAACGAGTCGGCTGAGCTCAACCAGCATCGTCTCGAGCAGTTCGGCCTGCGGGACGTTTTCACCACCTTCTTCTCCTCCTGTTGGGTCGGGGTCTTGAAACCGGCTCGCCGGATCTACGAGGTGGCGCTGGCGATGTCCCAGGCGAAGCCGGACGGATCGGTGTTTATCGACGACCGGGAGCGGAACCTGGAGCCGGCCCGCGCACTAGGGATGCAGACCATTCGTTTTACCGATGCGCTCCGGGTGCGCCAGGAATTGGCGGATCTGGGCGTGCGTACTTGAGAGGGGGTCGTAGATGCAGCTCGGCATGATCGGCCTGGGCCGGATGGGCGGCAACATGGTGCAGCGCCTGTTGCAGGGCGGCCACGAGCTGGTGGTGTTCGATCGGAGTGCCGACGTCGTGAAGCAGCACGTCGCGATGGGTGCCAAGGGCGCGAAGGACCTGGCAGACCTCTGCGGTCAGCTTCGTGCGCCTCGCGTGGCGTGGGTCATGGTTCCCGCCGGTTCCGCGGTGGAGAGTACGATCGACCAGCTGCTACCGGGTCTCTCCAAGGGAGACATCATCATCGACGGCGGCAACTCGAATTACAAGGACACGAAGCACCGCGCCGCCAGGCTCAAGGAGAAGGGACTCGAGTTCATCGATGCCGGCACCAGCGGCGGCATCTGGGGGCTCACCGTCGGCTACTGCCTGATGATCGGGGCCTCACCCGAGGCCTTCAGCCGCTGCGAGCCGATCTTCCGGACCCTGGCGCCGCCGGATGGGTACGCCCACGTCGGCCCGCCCGGGTCCGGGCACTACGTCAAGATGATTCACAACGGTATCGAGTACGGGATGCTCCAGGCCTACGCCGAGGGCTACGAGATCCTGCATGCCTCGAAGGACTTCAAGCTGGACCTGCACCAGATCTCGGCGGTCTGGAACCGAGGCAGCGTGGTCCGCTCCTGGCTCAACGAGCTGGCCGAGCGCGCCTTCGAGAAGGACACGGAGCTGGCCGCGCTCAAGGGCTACGTGGAAGACTCTGGTGAGGGCCGCTGGACGGTGCAGGAGGCGATCGACCTCGACGTGCCGGCGCCGGTCATCACCCTCTCGCTGCAAACCCGGTTTCGCTCCCGCCAGAGCGACTCCTTCGGCGCCAAGGTCATCGCAGCGCTACGCAACGAGTTCGGCGGGCACGCGGTGAAGACCACATGACGGCCCGGGTCTCCCTGGCGGTCGCGGAGTCGGAAGCCCCTCCGGTCACCACGCGCGAGTTCCGGAGGGCGAAGCCGTGCACCCTCGTCATCTTCGGGGCTGGGGATCTGCTGCATCGCAAGTTGATGCCGTCGCTCTTCCATCTGATGGGGGATGGTCTCCTCCCCGATGAGTTTGCGGTCATCACGGTGGCGCGCAGTCAGCTGGATGACGACTCCTTCCGGACGCAGGTGCGGGACGCACTCAAGACCTTCAGCTCGAACGGCGGTGCGGGCCTGGACCAGGAGGCTTGGGACCGGTTCGCGACCCATCTCCACTACGTCCCGGGTGAACTGGACGACCCGATCACCTATGAGACTCTCCGGCGGCGGCTGGCGGAAACGGACGCCACCCTGCCCGGTGGGAGCGGGCATCTCTTCTACCTGGCCATCCCTCCCAGCCTCTATGCGAAGGCAATCAACCGCCTGGCCGAAACTGGCGTGGCGCCGCGGGTGCCCGATCCCAAACAACGTCCCTGGGTCCGGATCATCATCGAGAAGCCCTTCGGCCAGAGTCTGGAGAGCGCTGTCGCGCTGAACGCTTGCGTCCGCCGCGCGTTTGCCGAGCACCAGGTGTACCGGATCGACCATTACCTGGGCAAGGAGACGGTTCAGAACCTCATGGTCTTCCGGTTCGCCAATTCGATCTTCGAGCCGGTGTGGAACCGCCAGCACGTACACCACGTCCAGATCACCGCCGCGGAAAGCGTGGGGGTGGAGCACCGGGCCAGGTACTACGAGGAGGCGGGCGTGGTGCGCGACATGTTTCAAAACCATTTGTTGCAGCTCCTCACCCTCACGGCCATGGAGCCGCCGGTCACCTTCAACGCCGACGCCGTGCGCGACGAGAAGGTGAAGGCGCTCCGTGCCATCCGGCCCATCACTGCCACCGTGATGCACGACTATTCGGTTCGAGGTCAGTACGGTCCCGGGACCATCAACGGCAAGCCGGTCCCCGGCTACCGGCAGGAGCCGGACGTAGCGCCCGACAGCGGCACCGCCACCTACTGCGCGATCCGCTTCATGATCGACAACTGGCGCTGGCAGGGCGTGCCCTTCTATCTCCGGTCAGGGAAGCGAATGCCGCGCCGGGCGACCGAGATCGCCATCCAGTTTCGGCAGCCACCGCACCTCATGTTCCCCTTGCCGGAGGGCAAGATCATCGAGCCCAACACCCTCGCGATCCAGGTGCAGCCCAAGGAAGGGATCGCGCTGCGGTTCGAGGTGAAAGCTCCCGGGGTCGACGTCAAGCTGGCGTCGGTGGACATGGACTTCGGCTATGCCGAGGCGTTCGGCGAATTGGACCACGATGCCTACGAGACCCTGCTAATAGACTGCATGGTGGGCGAGGCCACCCTGTTTACCCGAAGCGATGAGGTGGAGTCTGCCTGGTCGGTGGTGGATCCGATCATCGACTTCTGGGCCAACAAGCGCCCGGACCACTTTCCCAACTACCCGGCGGGCAGCTGGGGGCCGGCGGTGGCCGACGAGTTCATCGCGCGTGAAGGGGCGAAGTGGCGAGAGCCTTAGAGTGCGTTGCGAAACCTCGGCTGGTGTCATCCTGAGCGAAGCGAAGGAGCCGAAGCGCCGTCTTGGCTCCTTCGGTCGCTGTGCTCCCTCAGGACGACAATGGTGAGGTTTCGCAACGGGCTCTTAGGCGGCTCGGTCAATCCCGCGTAAGCAGGAACGCCCCCGCCATCGCCCCGGCGGCACAGATGCTGATCAACCCACGACGCGCCCCACGTCGCGCCATCTCATAGGCCAGGGTCGTGAGGATGCGCCCGCCCGTCGCTGCCCACGGATGGCCCACCGCCACCGAGCTGCCGTTCACGTTCACCCGACTCCAGTCCACCTGACCGGTCGTGCTGCCTTTCCAGCCGGATTCCCACGCCGCGACATTCGCCAGTACCTGCGCGGCAAACGCCTCGTGGATCTCGACAAGGTCGATGTCAGCAAGCTGCAGGCCGGTGCGCTCGAGCAATCGAGGAACCGTGATGGCGGGCGCCATCAGCAGACCCTCGTCAGGATGGATGGCCGCATAGTCCATCGCCTCGATGAACGCCAGTGGCTCCCGCCCCTCCTTCTCTGCCCGCCGCTCGCTCATCAAGAGGACGGCCGATGCGCCGTCGGACACGGGCGACGCGTTGCCGGCGGTGATGGTCCCGGCGGGATCGAACGCCGGCTTCAAGGCTGCCAGCCGCTCCATGGACGTATCGGGTCGGGGACCGGTGTCGTGGTCGACGCCTTCCAACGGCACGATCTCCTGGGCCAGGTGCGGCCGTGCGGCGACCGCATTCCGGTGACTGGCGAGGGCCACCTCGTCCTGCCGTGCGCGCGGAATGCTCCACTCCGCCCGGGTGAGCTCCATATGCTGGCCCATCGTGAGCCCGGTAGTGGGCTCCCGGAACGTGGCCGGGTCCGCCCCGCTGAGCCACTCTACCCCGCCGGCGATCCCGGCGCTGATGCGCCCACGCCCGATGGCGTCCGCGATGATCGTCGCCGTCCGAAGACCGGTGATGCAGTAGGAGGAAACGGTCTGCGCCTCGATCCCGGCCGGTAGCCCCGTCTCGAGCACGATCTCGCGGGCGAGGTTCGGCTTGCCGGGCTCCGCTACGACCACGCCGAAGGCCAGGGCATCGATGCCCGCCGGATCGACCTGGTGTCGCTCGAGTAGACCGCGTACCGCATGCTGCGCCAGCACGAGCGGTCCGAGTCTGGCAAACGCCTGGCCGGCCTTGACGAATGGCGTGCGCGTGCCGGCCACGATGGCAACCCGTTGATCCGTCATTGTCTCGTTCTCCAATCCTTCGCTTCGGAATAGCAGGCTGCGTGTCTCACCGATGTCCGCGCCCCGCGAATCCGGTCACCGCCTCCACCAGCTCCCCCGGAGCCTCGACCGACAGGAAGTGCCCCGCACCGGGCACCACCAGGCTGCGGTTGCCGGGAATCGCTCTCCGGTTCGCCTCCCGCTCGGGCTCCCGGCTCCAGTCGTACTCGCCGTAAATCAGGAGCGCGGGACGGTCGATCTTCCCGTACTCCTGCCGCACGGCCTCCCAACTCGCCCAGTGGCGGACCAGCGACAGGAACGCCTGGTGGTAACCTCGCCGGTTCCCCACCCGGGAGAGCTCTCGGCGCAGGGCGCCTGGGAACGCGTCCGGTCGGCGCACACCGCCCTCGAAAACACTCCGCTCCACGAGGGGGTTCCGAAGCCGGAACACAGTCTCGCCCAACACCGGCACCGGGGCCAGCCGGAAGAGGATCTCGGCCACCGGCGAGGCCCGTCTGATTCCTCGTCCCCCGTAGTAGTCGTAGGGATTCACCGCCACGACTCGCGCCACTCGCGGGTGCGCCCGCGCGGCAAGCGTGAGCGCGATGGTGCCGCCGATGGACTCCCCCACCAGCGTCGCGTCCTCCACACCGATGGTGTCCAGAAAGCGGCCAACCGCCGTGATGAAGAACTCGGCCGAGTACTCCGCCTTGGGGATGTCGGACCATCCGTGCCCGGGATAGTCCAGCGCGTACACCCGGAACTGCTTCGCCAGCTCTGGGATGACGCGCTGGTACATGTCCAGCTGGGTGCGCAGCGTGTGGAGCAGGACCACCGGTGGCCCCTCGCCGGTTACCAGATATCGGAGACGGACGCCGTCCAGGTCCAAGTAGCGGACGGGTATCTCCGGCGCCCACGGTAGTTGCTCCGGCGGGCGCGGTGCGGGGCGGGCCGCCTCGACGAGATACGACACAAGTACCAGTGCGGCGAGCGAGCCGGCAAGAATCACGATCCAGGTCACTGCTTACCTCCATTCACGAAGGTCACGAAGCCCGTCGCGCCCACGACGCAACCACAGTATCAGAGATACGGCCATCCCAGCGAGAGTTACGGCCTGTCGTCCGAGCCGACTCGCCGCCGCCGCCGCGGTCACTCCTGCGCACTCAGCGAAGTACGCATAGTTTGGTGGCAGGCAGGTGACGAGTCCTCGCCGCAAGATGGTGGCATGCAGATACCTTCCGCTCTTCCCAGCCTTCCGGTCGAAGAGGGGGCCCGGCGCTTGGCGCTGGCCCACCTCGAGGATGCGAAGGCCGCGCGTACGCGGATCGCGGACAGCTCCGACTCCGAAGCTCTTCACGACTATCGTGTAGCGCTCCGACGGCTTCGGAGCTGCCTGCGGGCGTATCGGAAGCATGTCCGGTCGACCGTCACCCCAAAGAGCCTCCGGCGCCTCCGCCGCCTGGCGCGTGGTACCAGCCAGAGTCGCGACCTCGAAGTTCACCTCGCGTGGCTGGGCGAGCAGTTGGAGGGCGCTCAGGAAGCAAGGCGGGCGGGAGTCACCTGGATCATCGAGCGACTCAATGTCGCAAGCCGGCTGGCTCGGGACGAGATGCTGGCACTCGACAAAGGACTCTTTCCCCAGGTCCACGATCGGCTCGTCGCCCAGCTCTCGGCGTTCAGGGCTACGGTTCGGCTCGACGCGGACCCTCGCCCACGGTCGACCGCTGTCCGGACCGCCAACAGGGTTCGAGTGACGTCCGCACGTCTGAAGAGGCGCCTTCGCCGGATCCTCGGGTATTCGAGCGAGTTCGAGATCCATCGGGCGCGCATTGCGGCGAAGCATCTGCGATACCTGATCGAGCCGTTCGCCGGCAGTCTTCCCGATGGAGACACCGTGATCGAGCAGCTGAAGGCACTCCAGAGCGCCTACGGTGACGTACACGATGCGCACCTGTTCGTGGCCGAGTTGCGCGAGGCACTCCCGGAAGTGGAGACCGCGCCTCCCGGCGGTCCCGACGTCGTCCCCGGACTCAGGGCGTTGATCGGGTCACTAGAGGCGCGGGGCATTCAGGCGTTCAACACTGCCTCCGCCGCGTGGCTCGAGAGCGGTGGCGAGCCGTTCTTTCGCCGGGTTGACGCCTTGGCGGACGCCATCGGGGACCTGGCGCAGGTCGACCGGGAGGTCGAGCGGAAGTTCCTGCTGACCGGTCTTCCCCCGCTCGAGGGCGCCGAAGCGCCCGTGGAGATCGAGCAGGGGTACTTGCCCGGCGAGCGCTTGATCGAGCGTCTGCGTCGGACTCAATCGCCCGACGCGGTGGAGCTGGTCCGCACGGTCAAGGAAGGCTCCGGGCTGACGCGTCTGGAGGTCGAGGAGCCAGTAACACCCGGTGTCTTCGACCAATTCTGGCCGCTCACCGAAGGCCGGCGATTGCGGAAGCGTCGGTACCGGATCCCCGAAGGGAACCTCGTCTGGGAGATAGACCAGTTCCTCGACCGCGATCTGATCCTGGCCGAAGTGGAGTTGCCAGGGCCCAGGAGCGACGTGTCGATCCCCAGGTGGCTGAGTCCGCACGTGCTGCGCGAGGTCACGGAGGATCCGGCCTACACCAATTCGCAGCTCGCGTCGGACGGGTCGGGCGGCGTGCAATGAAAGTCTTGAAGGTCTTCGGGGTCGTGGTCGTGGCGGTGATCCTCATCGGCCTCGCCTTGTTTGGCTGGGCCTCGTACGCGGCGAGCAGGAAGCTCTCCCGGACCTACCCCACGCATACGGTGGACTTCCCCATCCCGTTTCCCGCGGGCGAGCAGGGGGCTGCCGCAGCCCTGGAGCGGGGCAAACACTTGGTCGAGGCGCGATACGGGTGCGGTGAATGTCATGGGCGGAACTTCGCTGGCGGCGTCATGGTCGACGATCCAGCGATCGGGCGGATCATGGGACCGAACCTCACCGGAGGGAAAGGGAGCGTGACGGCGGGTTTTCGTCCGGCCGACTGGGACCGCATCGTCCGCCACGGCGTCAATCGAGACGGCCGGCCGGCGCTGATGCCGTCCGTGGACTTCCGCCAGATGAGTGACCAGGAGCTGTCCGACATCGTCGTCTTCCTCCGGTCTCAGCCGCCGGTGGATCGCGAGGTGCCGCGCCCGACGCTCGGGCCCGTCGGCAAAGTGCTGCTCGCCACCGGGAAGTTGCCGCTGTCCGCGGACCTGATCGGCCCGGCGGCCGGCCCCCACGTGTCGACCCCGCCGGAGACCGCGCCCACGGCCTCCTTCGGCCGGCACGTCGCGAGCACCTGCATGGGATGTCACCGCGACGACCTCGGCGGCGGCCCCATCGTGGGCGGCGATCCGAGCTGGCCTCCGGCGGCCAATCTCACGCCGGGTCCGGGCGGGCTCGGTGGGTGGACGTTTCTTCAGTTCGTCACCGCCCTGCGGGAGGGAAAACGGCCGGACGGCACGGCGCTCCGCGCTCCGATGGTGAATATGATGCCCTACGCGCAGAAGATGACGAACGTGGAGCTGGAGGCGCTCTGGACCTATGTCAAGTCGGTTCCGGCCGTGGCTGCCCGCCACTGAGTCCGGCGTAAGCCATACCAGCTATTCGACTTGGCGTTGCCCTCTCCGCCATTTTCGGTCCTCCTGCTAGACTCCCTTGAAACAGCTCGAGCCGTCGTGTCGAATTCGCGGTGGCTCATTCGACGTCTGTGTGAGGCCGGTCGGACATCCGACCCGGGCATCCGCAACCAATCGAGGAGCGTGTACGATGCGATTCATGATCCTGGTGAAGGCCGACAAGAACAGCGAGGCGGGGGTGCTTCCCGACAAGAAGCTCCTGACCGACATGGGGAAATACAACGAAGAGCTGGTGAAGGCCGGCGTCCTGCTCGCGGCGGAGGGTTTGCAGGCGAGCTCCAAGGGGGCCCGGGTCAAGTTCTCCGGGAACAAGCGCACCGTGGTGGACGGACCTTTCGCCGAGACGAAGGAGCTGATCGCCGGTTTCTGGCTGATCCAGGTGAAGTCGAAGGAGGAGGCCATCGAGTGGGTGAAGCGGGTCCCCTTCTCCGGCGATACCGAGGCCGTGATCGAGATTCGTCAGGTGTTCGAGGCCGAGGACTTCGGCGACGCGCTCTCGCCCGAGCTCAAGGAGCAGGAGAACCGCCTCCGAGCCCAGGCCACCGCCCAGCGGAAGTAGGCGCGAACTCAACCCGACACACGAGGATACGCACCATGCGATTCATGATGCTCATGATTCCGAAGGGGTACGAGACGGCCGCGCCGGGCACCGTGCCCGACGCCAAAGCCGTCGAGGCGATGATGAAGTACAACCAGGCGCTGCAGCAGGCCGGCGTCCTGATCGCGCTGGACGGTCTGCATCCGCCATCCATGGGCGCGCGGGTGTCGTTCGAGGGCGGCAAGCCCAAGGTGACCGACGGTCCGTTCACCGAGGCGAAGGAGGTCCTGGGCGGTTACTGGATGATCGACGTGAAGTCGAAGCAGGAGGCGATCGAATGGGCGTCCCGCTGCCCGGGGTCCCCCAACGAGGTGATCGAGATCCGTCAGGTGCAGGAGCTCAGCGATTTCCCGGAGGACGTGCAGAAGGCCGCGTCGGGCTTCCAGGAGATGCAGGCCCAGGCGGGGCAACGCGCCAAGTAGATCGGGCTTGCCCCGAAAGGTGAAGATGGTGTGATTGGTCTCCGTGACGGAGACCAACACCCATCGGGCGATCGATGCCGTCTGGAGGATCGAATCGGCGAGGCTGATCGCTGGCCTCGCGCGGATCGTAGGTGATGTCGGTTTGGCGGAGGACCTCGCCCAGGATGCCCTGGTCGCGGCCCTCGAGCGCTGGCCCGAGTCCGGCGTCCCGGACAATCCGGGCGCCTGGCTCATGGCTACCGCGAAACATCGGGCGATCGACCAGCTCAGGCGAAGGTCGTTGCTCGAGCGCAAGCACCAGCAGCTCGGCCACGAGCTGGAGGCCCGGCAGGAGGAAGCCGTGCCCGATCTCGACGCCGCGATCGACGACCACGTCGGCGACGACCTGCTCCGCCTCATGTTCACCGCCTGCCATCCCGTCCTGCCTACCGAAGCCCGGGTCGCCCTCACCCTTCGTCTGGTGGGCGGACTCACCACCGAAGAGATCGCCCGCGCATTCCTCGTTCCCACCGCGACGCTTGCCCAGCGGATCGTCCGCGCCAAGCGGACTCTGGCAGACGCAAAAGTCCCCTTCGAGGTCCCGCGAGGTGCCGAGCTCGGGAACCGGCTCGCGTCGGTGCTCGAAGTGATCTACCTCGTATTCAACGAGGGCTATTCGGCGACCGCGGGCGACGATTGGATGCGCCCGGCGCTCTGCGAGGACGCGCTGCGGCTGGGGCGCATTCTGGCCGGCCTCGCTCCGGACGAGTCGGAAGTGCACGGGCTCGTCGCGCTGATGGAGATCCAGGCGTCGCGCTCGAGGGCTCGGGTGGGGCCGTCCGGAGAGGCCATTCTGCTGCTGGAGCAGGACCGCGGGAAGTGGGACCAGCTCCTCATCCGCCGCGGTCTCGCCGCGCTGGCCCATGCCGAAGCCCTGGGTGGGATCCTGGGGCCTTATGCGCTTCAGGCGGCGATCGCCGCCTGTCACGCGAGGGCCAGGACCGCCGAGGAGACGGATTGGCCTCGGATCGCGGCCCTCTATGAAGTCCTCGGCCGGATCGCGCCGTCGCCGATCGTGGAATTGAATCGCGCGGTCGCGCTGTCACGAGCGCTCGGGCCGGCGGAGGGCTTGGCACTGGCCGATACCCTCGCCTCGGAGCCTTCGCTCAAGTCGTACCATCTCCTGCCTGCTGTGCGTGGGGACCTGCTGGACCAATTGGGGCGGTACGACGAGGCCCGCGAGGAGTTCCAGCGGGCGGCGTCGCTCACCCGGAACGCCCGCGAGCGTGAGGTTCTCTCCGAACGGGCCACCGCCTGCGCGCGGAAGGCCGCGAGCGCGCGGACGACCGCCTAGTCAGGAACGGCGAGGCGGCGGTCGCAGGTGACGCGCCTCCTCGTGGGGGAGGATGAAGTCTTCCTCGGTCGGGGGGCGAATCAGCAGATCGAAGGCGAGGAACAGCGTCTTGGAGTAGGGAAAGAACGCGACGGGCACGATCAGCATCAGGACGACGGTACTGTACTGGAAGAATTCCCACGGTGGCGAGGGCCAGGTCCACAGGAGGAAAGCGAGGACCCAGATCGTGAAGGCGGTCTCGACCGCCAGCAGGTTGAAGAAGTACGCACCCAGCCAGTAACCCTGCTCCCCCCGCTCGAGACCCAGCCCGCACACGGGGCAGTTCGGCACCAGACGCGACCAGGTGACGAAGATCGGCCCGCCCCCACAGTGCGGGCAGCGCAGGCGCAACGCGCGCGTGAAGCTCCGGCCCACCGAACCACAGTAGCCAACCGGTCAGGGCCGCGCCACGTGCTGGGTCAGATGGGCAGCGGCATAGCCTCGCCAGGGCCGCCAGCGCTCGGCGAGCCTGAGCAAGGCCCGCGCGCCGGCCACGCCCGCTGCTCGCTGCAGCATCGCGTCTGTCGAGGGGAAGGCGTCGGGCCAGCCCAGCGCGCGCACCACGATGGCCGCGGCGGTGCGCGCGCCGAGTCCGGGGATCTCGGTCAGCGCGCGCAACGTGCCGGGGACTTCGGCGCTCCGCTCCAGGAGAAGCGTTCCATCCACGACGGTCCGCGCGACGGCCACCAGCGCCTCGGCGCGCCGGTCGGGCACCCCGAGCCCAGCGAGCACGGACGCATTGGCGGCGACGCGCTCGGCGGTCGGAGCCAGGTGGTCGAGCGCGGCTGTTCCCGTCTCGAGCGGCTCGCCGAGAGCGCGGCTCACCTTGTCGAGCAGCTCCGGCCCGAGCAGCTCGCGCGCGGCGACCTCGAAGCCGTCGAACGCGCCGGGCATCCGGAGCCCCGGACGCAAAGCCACGAGGGCCGCGAGCCCGTTGTCGGCGAGATGGGCGTCGATCTCTGCCGGTTCGGCGTCCAGGTCGAGCATCTGCCTCAACCGGGCCAGCAACGGCATCAGGGCGGGGAGCAGTGAGACCGTCACGTCCACGCTCACGTGGGCCGCCCCTGTGACTGCCTCGAGGAAGACCGCGCCGCGGCGGCCGTCGAGTGCCACCGTTCGCCCGTAGCGCGCGCCTTCGACCACGCCGACTCCGGGCGGCGTGTCCCCGGCGATTCTCGCGATGAGCTCATTCCACGCCAGCGGCGGCCGGTACGGCAGCGACAGCCGCACCCAATCGCCGGGCCGGCCCACGGGCAGCGCCGCGCGCGTCGCTGAACGGGGACGACGGCGCAGACCGCTCGGGCTCATCCGGTAGCGCTCCTGAAACACCGAGTTGAAGCGGCGGAGGCTCTGGAAGCCGCTGGCGAACGCGACACGCGTCACCGGAAGCGCGGTGTCGGTCAGGAGGCACTTGGCCAGGAGCAGGCGGTGGGTCTGGGCCAGCTCCACCGGCGAGACGCCCAGCTCGCGCTCCATCGCCCGCCGGAGATGGCGCTCTCCCACCCCCAACTCGCGAGCCAGGTCTCCCACGCCGTGACCGTTGAGCGCCCCGGCCGCGATCCGCATCGCCGCCGCGCGCGCGACCCGCGGGACCGCGTCACAGAGCGCTCGGCCCGGCGCCAGCTCCGGCCGGCAACGGAGGCAGGGGCGGAACCCATCCCGCTCGGCGGCCGCGGCGGACTCGAAGAACCGTCTCCGCTCGGGATACGAGACTCGCGCGGGGCAGACAGGGCGGCAGTAGATCCGGGTCGTGCTGATGCCGACGAAGAAGACGCCGTCGAACCTGGGGTCGCGGGCGACCACCGCCCGGCTGCAGGCGTCGGGGTCGAGCATCCGGGTGGCGCGGGCGGCGGGGGCCATGAGGGGAATCTAGGACGGCCGACGGGGACGGACTCGCCGGATTCGGACATCGAATCCGGCGCGTTAGGAGAATGAGCCGTTGATCTCGGCGAACGGTACCGCGCGGGCTAGCCCTGTGAAGGTGCCCTGCTCGGCGATCTCCCTCGCGGCCTGGAGGAAACCGGTCCACGCCGCCCTCGCCAGGGCTCCGCCGACGCTGATCCGCCTCACACCCGCCGCGGCGAGGGTGGCAACCGTCGTGAAGTCCGCTCCGACCAGCACATTGACCGGGTTCGGCGCGACGGCGCGGACCACGGTCGCGATCTCGTCCGGCCGTCCGGATGCCGGGTGCGTAGAGGCAATCCGCACCCGCCTCGGCATAGGCGGTGAGCCGGCGGACCGTCTCCTTCAGGTCCGGCCGTCCGACGATGAAGCCTTCGGATCTGCCGGTCAGGAGGACGCCGGTGCCGCTGTCGTCGATCGCCTTGCGGGCCGCGCGGACCCGCTCGACGGCGAGCGCGAACTCGAAGAGCGGAGCGGCGGCATCGCCGGTGGAGTCCTCGATCGAGAGGCCAGCGATTCCGGTGGCGGTCGCCGCAGTGACGTTGGCCGCGACGTCCGCAGGCGCGACCGCGAACCCGCCCTCGAGATCGGCGTTGACCGGCACCGTCACTCCGCTGGCGATCGCCTGGACGTGCGCAAGTGCTTCCTGAAGCGACACTCCATTGTCGCGTCGGCCGAGCGACCAGGCGAAGCCCGAGCTGGTTGTAGCCAGGGCGGAGAAGCCGAGTTGCTCGAGCAGGCGCGCGCTGCCTACGTCCCAGGGATTCGGGATGACGAAACAGCCGGACTGGTGCAGCTCGCGGAAGCGGCGGCGGCGATCGGCGACGGTGCTCATTCGGCCAATGATACACGGATTCCAGGGCCGAATCCGGCAAGCGCGCCGCGGCGGGCTGCTCTATGCTGGAGAAGAAACCACTCGGGGGGAGGATGCATGGCTGAAACAGGCCGACGGCGCTGGCGAGCGATCCTCGTGCTGCTTGCGTCGAGCACAGTACCCGCGCTTGCCCAGACCCAGGCCGCCGCATGCAGCGGCCCGGAGTACCGCCAGCTCGATTTCTGGATAGGGGACTGGGACACCTACGATATGGCCGACACGACGAAGGTAGTGGCGCGCAACGAGGTGACCTCCATCCTCGGCGGGTGCGCTCTGCGCGAGGACTACCGGCAGGGGGACGGCCTGAGAGGCCAGAGCTACAGCCTCTGGGACGCGGCGCGCGGCGTCTGGCACCAGAGCTGGGTCACGAACCGGGGCGCGCTTCTCCTGCTGGATGGGCGGTTCGAGAATGGTCGCATGGTGATGACCGCGCCGGAGAAGCAGCCTGACGGCACCTCGGCACTGCTCCGCGGCACCTGGTGGCCGGAGGGCAGGAACGTCCGCTCGACGGCGGAGCGCTCGAAGGATGGGGGCAAGACCTGGACGCCCGTGTTCGACATCGTGTTCCGCCCGCATCACCCGACCTGAACCGCCGAGGAATCCGCCATGCAGTTCACGTCGCTGTTCCTAGGGCGACCGGACACGTCGCCACACGACCGCGTTGTTGTCCCGCCAGTTGACCAGCTCCGTGACCGCGCCCGCCGGATCGCGCTCGAAGACCCAGAAACCGCGCACCCCGTGGCGAATGAAGATCCGGTCCTCCAACGCAAACAAGCGCTGAGGCGGCCGGCCGGCGGATTCGAGCACGAGGCCCGAATCGCCGGCGGTCACGGTCAGCCGGATGTCGGGCGTGAGCGAGTAGGTGCCCGAGTATTCGCGCGCGGCCGCCGGGTCCACCGGCTTCCCCGCGATCGGCGTAGGCAGGGCGGTGACCTGCGACGCGAGCTGCAGCCATCGCCCCTTGCGGCGCACGTAGGTATCGGTGACGTGAAAGCGTGTTTTCAGCTGCTGACCGTAGAAGTCGTGCTCCTCGTCGGCATCATAGCTCATGACGGCGACGTCGCCGCCGCCGGTCAGATGCCAATTGGTGAGCCGGAGACGACCCTGCTGACCCGGGGGCAGGGGCCGAAAGCCGGCCAGAAATGCCACGCGGGTCATGTGCTGTCCCTCCTCATCCGTCAGGAACCAAGCCGGGGCGAGATGCGGCGCCCACACAGCCGAGTCACCCGCTGTCACGGCGTCGAGCAGGGCCTGGGTGGTCGCGACCAGGTAGATGGAATCCTTCGGCGCGACCTGTGCCGCCGATCGCCCGGCCCAGGCCAGCCACATCGCGACGGCGATGCTCGCCCTCGGCAGACTCATTGCGTCTCGAACACGGGTGTGGCGACGAACGCCAGCGTCTGGCCGGTCACGGCATCGCGCAGGCGGCCGGTAATCTGGCCGAAATCGTTGATATCCTGCGCGGACAGCAGGACGTCGTCGCCGTCGACGAGATCGTTGAGGTTCGTCAGCTCCCCGTCGTGCCAGATGAAGGCACGCGGCCCGACCGCGCCACCGAACGAGATGCCCACCACCTGGCGGCTCGAGTTGATCGCGAAGGCTTCGCTCACCGGATCCTGATCCAGCGTCCCGATCTTCGTGGCGGTGGAGGCGCCGTTGGCCCAGAAGAACGCCTGCGAGATGAACTCACCCTCCGGATCGCCGGCTCCCGGCGGGTTCGAGAATCCGACCACGTCCCCCTGTTCGTTGATGTCCATCGGCGTGTGCCAGGTCGTGCCACCGAGGTTGGGGATCCTGGTGGGCTGCCCCTGCTGGTCCCAAAGTACCGCCTCGAGGGCGCTGAATCGGCCGACGGACTGGTCGCAATCGCCTGAGATGCCGACCGCCACGCCCTGATCGTTGATCGCCGTGGCGGCGGATGTCGCATGATCCCCGAAGGGACGCAGCTCCCTCAGCTTGATCTTTCCGTTCTGCTTGAACTCCCAGACCGCGGCGCGGAACTGGAGCACCTGATCGTCCACGCAGGTACCGTCGTGCACGCCGTTCTCCGCCCATCCCACGATCTGGCCCTGGTTGTTGACGTCCGTGGCGAAGGTATGATGGCCGCCGCGAAACGGTGGCAGTTCGTGCATCTCGTTCTGCATCCACACGAATCCACGGCAGATGAGGTCGGTCGTCTCGAGCAGAAACTGTCCGAGCTCGCAGCTCCAGGCCTCGTCCAGCGGATCCACTTCGTCCGTCTGGGAGATGCCAACGACCATCCCCGCCTCATTGAGCCCGGGCCAGGGCACCGTACTGCTCGGTCCGCCCAGGGTGCTCAGTGCATCGATGGCGCCATTCCGCCACAGCACGGCCCGCCGGCTTCCGTCGGCCTGGTTGGACCAGCCCGCGACCAGGCCCTGATCGTTGATGGCCATGCCTCGGCTCAGCGTTCCTCCCAGCGATGCGGTGAACTTGACGACGGAGTATGAAGACGGTGTTGCCTGTAGATGGACTTTCTTTTCGGCGGGTTGGGTGACTTCCGACTCGGTGCCGCAGCCGCACACGGCGGCGAGCAGCAGAAGGCGCACGGTGTAGTGCATGGGGGGCTCCGGCGTTGGGAGAACGGAGCGAGCGCCCCGTTCTCGAGCGCTCGCGAGTGGTGTCTCCCACCCTAGTGCGCCGTCACCACCATGCTCGCCGCATTCGGACCTTGAATCGGCCGCGTCCGCCGCTCGCCGGATCCGGACCTCGAATCCTCGCCGAGATCGTATTGCTCAGTCTCACCGTCCTGGTGGCATGTGCGCCTCGATCCAGCGCTCTACGTCCGCGAGCACCTGGTCACCACCGATGTCCGCGAACAGCGCATGGAAACCCTCGGGGTACTCGAGCAGCTGCCTGTCAGCCTGACCGAGCCGCCGCATGAACGCCCGGGTGCCATCGGGGAGCACCATGCGGTCGGCATTGCCGTGAAGCAGAAGGACGGGAAGCGGAAAATGCGGCGCGCCCTCGTGCACCCGCGCCACCGCTCCGGCCACTTCGACGGAGAGCCTCGCGGTGCCCCAGCGATGGAAGAGGGGATCCGCCTGCCACGGTCTCGACCACCGCCGGATCGCGGGCGAGGCCGCTGAGATCCATTCCGGTGCGGAGTGCGAAGCGAGGAAGGACTCGGGACATCACGCTGCCCAGTGCGAGGAGCGGTGCCGGGATGCCCAGGGACCCGAGCGGGGGCGAAGCAGCGATGACGCCCTGGAGTCCCTCCGGATACTCGAGGGCGTACTCGAGTACGATGAGACCGCCGAGGCTGTTGCCGAGGAGGAAGACCGGCAGTCCGGGCTCTTCGGCCCCGACGACAGCGAGAAACCGGCGCAGATCCTCCCTGAACACGCCCCAGCGGGAGATGTAACCTCGTTGTCCCGGGGACCGGCCGTTCCCCCTGAGGTCGGGCGAGTGGACCGCGAAGCCGCTGCTGGTGAAACGCTCGACGACGGCAGGGTAGAGCGCCGAGTGGTCGCCGAGCCCGTGAAGGTTCACCAGCACGCCGCGCGCGGGCGCCTCGGGGCGCCATCGCTGACGAAAAAGGCTCGTGCCGCGGGCTCCGGTGAAGTGGCCCACATGATGTCCTCGCGGAGATATCACGAGGCCGTCATTTTCTTCCGTCGAGCGGCCCTCCCGTCGCTTCTCCTACGACAGATGACTCTCAGCCCGGTCCTTCGGCCAGGAGGATTTTTATGTCTACTGCCTCACCTCCCCAGCCCCGCGCCCTTCAATCGTGCCGCGACAAGCTCCAGGTCCTTCCTCCGCAGGTCTGCCGCGCGGGGCCGCAACGCGGTGACGACATCCGCGGGCACCGCGCTTTCCAACTGGGCGAGCTGGGCCTCGTCGTTCTTCTTCATCTCCTCCCGCTGCGCCGGCGACAAGGTGGCGGGATCCACGCCGCCCAGCTCGGGCGCGAGGTAGGATGCCGCGGCCGAGAGATTGCTCTTGACGAAGCGGTAGCGCTCCGCGTCCATGCCGGCCGCGCTGGCTCCGGCCTCGACCGTGTTCATCTCCTGGACGCCCATCATCGCGGAAACGGTGTCGTCTCCGGTCTTCGCCTCCTTCAGCTTCGCCCCTGCCGCCTGCACGGCCTCGAGCTCGCCGGCCATGCCCTTCGCCCAACCATCGATGTCCGCCACCGTAACCGGAGCATCCGTTGGGCTGGTCTCTGCGGTCGGCGCCTGGCTCGGCGCACTGTCGGTCTGCACTGCCTCGGCCGCGGGGTCGGAGTCGGTTTCCTCTTTGGCGCCTTCGCCGCCGCATGCCAGGAGGAGGCCGGCCAGTATGGCGGGAAGCACACTGTTCATCGAGCGACTGCGGCGCATGAGCATCCTCGGAGTTGAGCTGAAGTGGAATCGTCAGCGCACCAGTCGAACGACCGAGCCTTCGGTGAGCCAGCGATCGGGTGTGGAACGCATTTCGGTGACCGTGCGAGTGACGGTGTCGGCCTCGCCGGCCGAGGGCAAGCTCGAGCCCGTGCCGAATCGGAGATGATAGAGCGTGGGCCCGGCATTCCTGGCATGTTCCGCCGCGAACGCAGCGATGTCGCCAGGTCCGGGCGGCGACACTCCTGGCGCCACCGCACGGCGGCGATGTCGCTCCAGCTCTCTGATGATCTCGTCGCGGGACAGCTTGAGCTGAAAGTAGCGCGCGCGCAACGGCCGCTCGTCTTCCCGCGGATCCGGATGCCGGGCATGGACCAGGTCGCAGGAGCATCCGCCCGACAGAAGGCCCGCGACCGTCTGCGCCGTCGGCAACCGCCGCCGGAACTCGGCGGCCTCTCTGGCGCCGATCGGGTGCGCCGCAATCCCGGCCGGCAGCATGGATCGCACCTCACTGAGCGTGAGGGGACTGGCGATGGTGAGGAAATAGCACATGTCCGGAGTGTACGGGCGGGCGTGCGGGACAGGACGATGCCTGCTCCGCTGCTCAGATCGGAAGATCTTCGCGAATCAGTACGAGAATGGCCGCCTGGGGAACGACGAGGTAGCGCTTTTCCTCGAAGGTGATCTCGACCGCCGCCTTGCGAAAGAAGATGGCGTGGTCACCTACCCGGGCCTGCATGCCCCGGCCGGGGCTCTCTCGCTGGTTCGCCTTCCAGGGCTCCTCATCGAGGCTGCTGAGGTCGGCGACCGGGGTGCCCGGGCCAGTCGCCACGATGAGGCCGGTCTGGACCTGCATCGAGTCGATGGCGGTGGCCGGCAGATACAGGCCCACTCGCGTGCGATCGTCCCCGTCCTCCGGGTTGATCAGCACCCGGTCGCCGACGACGAACAGCTGCTTCTTGGGGAATTCCATGATGTGAGGGGTGAAGGGTAGAGAGTGAAGGGTGAAGAGGGATGAACCAACCCCTTCACCCTTCACTCTTCACCCTTCACGCCTTTTCCTCCCCTGTTTCCCGTTCCCATTCCCCTCCGCCTGGTGCACCGTCACCAGGTCGGTGATGCGCAGGCGCCGAGTCATCGTCGGCAGGCGCAGGCTGAGCTCGTCCCCGACCCGCCCGTTGGAGAGTGCGCGTCCCAGCGGCGACGCCAGCGAGATATGTCCCGCGTCGATGTCCATCATCTCCGCGAGGACCACGATGTAGGTATCCGTGTCGTTGGTGTCCAGGTCCAGCACGGTGACCGTCGAGCCCAGGCCGACGCGGTCCGTGGGGGCTTCGTGGTTGGCCAGCTGCCCCAGCTGGTTGAGACGCTGGTGCAGCTGCCCCAGCCGGGCCTGCACGAACTGCTGCCGCTCGAGGGCAGCCTTATACTCCGAATTCTCGCGCAAGTCACCCAGCTCGACGGCCTGGGCGATGGACTGCGGGAGGAGGACGTTGAGCTCGTGGCTGAGCTGGTCGATCTCCCGGCTCAGCTTTTCTCGCATTTCACTGATCATGGCATAACCAGACAGAAAGAGAACCGCCCGGAGACCGGTGTCACCGGGCCGATAAGAAAAATCACGCCTCAATGTACCACCCCGATCGCGAGGGCGGAATACCATGTCGTTCCAACCACTTGCGCCGCATTATCTTGCAGCATGATTCCTCTCCCGAATCGGGTGCTCGCCACCCTGGCGCTGCTCGCCGGCGCATTCCCCGGCTGGGTCCTCGCCCAGACTTCGGCAGCGGCCGTAGTCTCCGACACGATCCCCCATCGCCCGGTCCCCGATGCGTTGGCCGACTCGCTGCTGGTGGACTTACGGTCGGTGGACTCGACGATCGAGGTCCAGGCCCGGTACGCCACTGCCGACAACTTCACCGGGGCCCCGCTCCCGGGTTATGAGGCCAACCGCGTGCTCCTGCGGCGGGAGGCGGCGGAAGCCCTGGGCCGGGTCCAGCGGCGGCTCAAGAGCGGGGGCCTCGGGCTGCGGGTGTTCGACGGATATCGTCCGGTTCGTGCCACGGCGGCCATGGTCGCCTGGGCCGAGGGGGCCGGCCGGCGGGCGCTGCTGGACAGCGGCTATATCGCCCGCCGTAGCCGGCACAACCTCGGCGTGGCCGTGGATCTTACCCTGGTGGACCCGGCCAGCCGAACCGAGCTCCCGATGGGGACTTCCTTCGACGAATTCACCGAAGCGGCACACACCGCCAACGCCGAGGGACGGGCGCGCCGCTATCGCGACATTCTGTTGCGGGTGATGGAATCGGAGGGCTTCAAGAACTATGACATGGAATGGTGGCACTTCAGCTATCCCGTGGAGGGGGAGATCGCGTTCGACAAGGTGATACGGTGAGGTTGCCGGCCCTTCTCGGTCTGCTCCTTCTCCCACAGGTCCCGTCCATCGCTGCCCAGGCCGGATCGCCCGCCGGCCCCGTCCCAGTGGAACGCCTGGAGGCGCGAAGGGCCGCCTTGCTCGACAGCATCGGAACCGGGGTGGCCGTGCTCCGCTCCGCCGACGTCCGGAGCATCGAAGACGATCACCCCCAGGACGGGGACTACCGCGAAGACAACGATTTCTTCTACCTGACAGGGCTCGAGTCGCCTGGCGGCTGGCTGGTGCTCGTGGCCGGGGCTGATTCGGGCGACAAGGCCATCCTGTACCTCTCGGAGCGGGACTCCAGTCGGGAAAAATGGTCCGGCACGAAGCTCGGCCCCGGCCCTGAGGCGACACGCCTGAGCGGCATCGAGATCGTCCGCCCCGCCCGCGCCGCGGAGGCGGAGATTCAGAAGCTGGTCTTCGGGTCCGGGTCCCCGGCACGCGCAGGCGCCCTGTACCTCCGGCGGGGCCCACGAGAGATGGAGTCGCCGTTCTTCCAGCGGCTCGTGTTCAGCGACCGGACGCTGGGCCAGCCGGTGCGGATCGCCGACCTGAGTGCCCGGACCGCCCAGCTCCGCCTGATCAAGGATAGGGACGAGCTGGAGCGCCTTCGGCGGGCCATCGCCATCACCGGCGACGGTCTCCGCGCGGCGATGGAGACCGCCAAGCCCGGGATGCACGAATACCAGCTCGAGGCGCGGCTCGAGTACGTCTTCCGGCGGGACGGCGCCGAGCGCCTGGGGTTTCCCTCGATCGTCGCCAGCGGTCCCAATTCGACCACGCTGCACTACGACCGAAACCGCCGGCAGACTCAGCCGGGCGACCTCGTCGTGATGGACGTCGGCGCGGAATATGGGTATCAGACGGCGGACATCACCCGCACCATCCCGATCTCCGGCCGGTTCAGCCCTCGCCAGCGTGCGCTCTACGATCTTGTCCTCGGCGCCCAGCAGGCCGCGATCGACTCGGTGCGGCCGGGGATCGACCTCCAGCATCTGAACGGGATCGCGCGGGAGTACATGCGGGCGCACTCCGACACCCTGTGCGGCACCTCGCCCTGCGACCGGTACTTCATCCACGGTCTCTCCCACTGGCTGGGCATGGACGTCCACGACGTGGGCTCCTATGCCACGCTGCTCGCCCCCGGCATGGTCTTAACGGTGGAGCCGGGGCTCTACATCTCGGAGGAGCGGCTCGGCATCCGGATCGAGGACGACGTCCTGGTGACCGCGAAGGGAGGGGAGGTGCTCTCGGCCGGGATTCCCCGGACCGCCGGCCAGGTCGAGGCCTCCATGCGCTCCAGATAAAGGACTTAGAGTTTTCCTTGACCTCCGCCAGAGATACTGGTAACGTGCGGCGTTTCTCGCCGCGGTTTGCGAGGTCCCTTGATCACAGGACGGTTCCGGAATGCATCCTAGGAACGCCGCCGCTCGGCTGAGGGCCGGGTTGGTGCCCTGTCTTTGCCTGCTTGTCCTGGCTGTCGCCGGCTGCAGTCCGGACGGGTACCCGCAGACGGCGCTCCGCCCCCTCTCCGACTTCGCCCGGATCGGCGACCATGTGCAGGACCAGACCTTCTACTGGGCGCTGGGTGTCTTCGTCCTGGTGGAGGGGGCCCTCCTATACGCCATCTTCCGGTTCCGTGGCCGGCCGGACGATCCCGAGCCGAGGCAGATTCACGGCAATACCATGGTCGAGATCATCTGGACGGTCATTCCGGCACTGATCCTGGCCGCGATCGCGGTGCCTACGGTGAAGGGGATCTTCGAGGTCAACGGCACGCCGCAAGGCAACCTGCTCGAGGTCGAGGTCGTCGGCCACCAGTGGTGGTGGGAGTTCCGCTATCCCCAGTACGGCATCGTCACCGCCAACGAGCTCGTCATCCCCGCCGGCCGGACGGTGCACTTCAAAGAGAACTCGGTGGACGTGGTCCACAGCTGGTGGCCGCCGCGGTTCGCCGGCAAGCGGGACGTCTTCCCCGGCCGTGAGACGCGGATCTGGTTCAAGGCGGACTCGACGGGGCTCTATCCCGGGCAGTGCGCGGAGTTCTGCGGGATCCAGCATGCCCGGATGGCGTTCCACGTCCGGTCCGAGACACCCGAAGCGTTCGAGGCCTGGGCCGCCCACATGCAGACGCTTGGCGCGCCGAAGCCGGCCGCGGCCGCCGGCACCCGCCGGCACCGACTCGCTCCGCACGGCCAGCTCCGGCGCCAACGTCGCAGCAGGAGTCGCAGGCCGACCCGCTGTTCGCCCAGGGCGAGACACTCTTCCGGAACAAGGGCTGTATCGGGTGCCATTCGCTTCAGGCCAAGGGCGCGCCGACGGCGCTCATCGGCCCGAACCTGGCGAACGTCGGGGCGCGGGCCTACATCGCCGCGGGATGGCTCAAGAACACGGACGAGAACCTGGAGGCGTGGATCCAGAACCCCCAGGCGCTCAAGAAGGGCGTGCTGATGCCCAACCTCGGCGTCAAGCCCGACGAGGCGAAGGCGCTCCGGGCCTACCTCCGCGCACACAAATAAACGGGACTCGACATGGCGACCACGGTTCTCGATCAGCAGCGGGCCCACGCGGGGGCCACGCCCAGAAGACCGGGCTGTGGAGCTGGCTCACCACGGTCGATCACAAGCGGATCGGCATTCTGTACGGGAGCACGGCGTTCTTCTTCTTCCTGCTCGGCGGGCTCGAGGCGCTGCTCATCCGGATCCAGCTGGCCCGGGCCGGACAACAACTTCCTCAGCCCGGAGACGTACAACCAGCTGTTCACGATGCACGGCACGAGCATGATCTTCCTCGCGATCATGCCGCTCAGCGCCATGTTCTTCAATTTCATGATCCCGCTCATGATCGGCGCGCGGGACGTCGCGTTCCCCCGGCTCAACGCCTTCAGCTACTGGGTGTTCCTCCTGGGCGGTCTGTTCCTCAACGCGAGCTTCCTCTTCGGGGCCGCGCCGGACCAGGGCTGGTACGGCTACGCCAACCTGACGTCGCGGCAGTTCTCGCCGGGCCACAACGTGGACTTCTGGAACATGGGTCTCCAGATCCTCGGCGTGGCGTCGCTGGCGGCGGGCGTCAACTTCTTCGTGACGATCGTCAACATGCGGACCCGCGGCATGACGATGATGCGGATGCCGATGTTCGTCTGGATGAGCTTCATCACCCAGATCCTCATCCTGCTGGCCTTCCCGGTCATCACCGTCGCGCTGATCCTGCTCATCTTCGACCGGTTCTTCGGCACCCACTTCTTCGTGCCGGCCGGCGGCGGTGACCCGCTGCTCTGGCAGCACCTGTTCTGGGTCTTCGGGCACCCCGAGGTGTACATCCTGATCCTGCCGGCCTTCGGCATCATCTCCGAGATCCTGCCGGTCTTCTCCCGGAAGCCGCTGTTCGGCTACGCCGCGATGGTGTTCTCCGGGGCGTTCATCGCCTTCCTCGGCTTCGGCGTGTGGAGCCACCACATGTTCACGACCGGCATGGGCCCGATCGCGGACACGTTCTTCTCGCTCACCACGATGCTGATCGCCATCCCGACGGGCGTGAAGATCTTCAACTGGATGGGCACGATGTGGGGCGGCTCGATCCAGTACAGGACGCCGATGTACTTCGCGCTGGCGTTCATCGCGATGTTCATCATCGGCGGGCTCTCGGGCGTCATGCACGCCTCGCCGCCGGCCGACCTGCAGCAGAACGACACCTACTTCATCGTGGCGCACTTCCACTACGTGCTCTTCGGCGGCAGCATCTTCGCGCTGACCGCCGGCGCCTACTACTGGTGGCCCAAGATGTTCGGCCGCCTGCTGGACGAGAAGCTGGGCAAGGTGCACTTCTGGCTGATGCTGATCGGGTTCAACCTGACGTTCTTCCCGATGCACCTCGTCGGGCTGAACGGCATGCCGCGCCGGATCTATACCTACCCGAAGGAGCTCGACTTCGAGTCCCTGAACCAGCTCGAGACGCTCGGCTCGTTCATCCTCGGCCTCGGGTTCCTGGTCTTCCTGTTCAACATCCTCAAGACCACGCGCGGCCGCGGAACGCGCCGGCCGACCCGTGGAACGGCGCCACGCTGGAGTGGGCGATCCCTCGCCGCCGCCGGAGTGGAACTTCGGGGAGAGCCGGTGGTGCACGGGCGCGACCCGCTCTGGGAGCTCAAGCGGCAGCGGGGCGGTCCACTGCCGGAGCCGCTCGCCGGGCACGGGCGCGGGCATCCACATTCCGCCGCCGTCGTACTGGCCGCTGGTGAGCGCCATCGGCGTCACCTCGATCTTCGTCGGCGCTGATGATGAGCCCGAAGTGGGGGCCGTGGGGCATCATCGTCGCCGTCTTGCTGACCTTCTTCGGGGTCTACAACTGGCTGTTCGAGAAGGGCTATTCGGAGTTCCGGACGCCGCAGGCTGGCGGGCATCACTAGGCCGTACCTTGTCCACCCTCCGTTGACTGTCAAACCGGGGACCTGACACTTGGCCGACCACGCACACGCCCTCGAGACCTCGACCGGGCTCGACCACCGGAAGCTGGCGATCTGGACCTTCATCGGGTCCGAGTGCCTGTTCTTCGCCACGCTGATCTCGAACTACCTGGTCCAGGCCCGAAGAGCCTGGTCGGGCCGTTCCCGCACGAGGTCTGGAAGGACCCGGCCACGGGCCAGGTGTTCGAGCCGATCATCGAGATCCCGCTGGTGACGTTCGGCACCGCGCTGCTCCTCTTCAGCTCGCTGTTCATCGTGCTGGCGCTGTACGGAGCGCAGCGGGGCAACCGCAAGATGCTCTCGGCTGGCTCGGGGCCACGATCCTCTGCGGCATGTTCTTCGTCGGGATGCAGGTGTACGAGTTCACCCACTTCGTGCACAAGGGGCTCACGCTGCAGCGGAATCTGTTCGGCGCGAGCTTCTTCGTGCTGACCGGATTCCACGGCACCCACGTCACCATCGGCGTGATCTGGCTCGTCACCATGTTCATCCTCGCGGTCCGCGGACAAGCTGCCGAAGGAGCGGTCGCTCAACCTCGAGATCGCCGCGCTGTACTGGCACTTCGTGGACGTGGTCTGGATCATCATCTTCCCCGTCGTCTACCTGATCAGGTAAGGACGCGCATGGCTGACGCCCATTCGACCGCGGAAGCGCACGATCACCCGACGCCGGGGACCTACGCCAAGATCGGGCTCTTCCTCTTCGTCCTGACCGCCCTCGAGGTCGGGCTCTACGAAGGAACCTATGGGGAGCACGCCGGATCGCTCGGCGCGAGCCTGCAGCCGTTCTTCATCCCGATCCTGCTGTTCCTGTCGGCGATCAAGTTCGCGCTGGTGGCGATGTACTACATGCACCTGAAGAACGACAGCAAGCTCTTCAGCGGCGTGTTCGTCTTCCCCATCATCATCGCCACCGTGATCATCCTCGGGCTCGTCGCGCTGCAGGCGTATCACTGGGCCTTCGCCGCTTCGGGATGACCCTGCTGCCGATCGTGCTGCTCGGCGACGAGCGGCCGCGGCCACTGGTTCCGTACGAATTCAGCTGGTCGCTCCATCCCAGCGTACTCCTAGGCACCGGGCTCCTCGGTGCCTTGTACTTTCTGGGCATCGGACCGCTGCGCCGCCGGTACGACCTGGGTCCTCCGGCAGAGGGCTGGCGGGTGGCCTGCTTCTGCGCCGGCCTGCTGCTGCTCCTGGTATCGCTCAACGGTCCGATGCACGATCTGAGCGACTACTACCTGTTCTCCGTCCATATGCTGCAGCACCTGGTGCTGACGCTCGCGGTGCCGCCCCTCCTCATTCTGGGGACGCCGGGCTGGCTGCTGCGCCCGCTGGTCCGTCCTCCCGCCGTGCGCGCGGTGGCGCGGGCCCTCACCTTTCCCGCCGTGGCCGCGCTGATCTACTCGGTCACCATCGCGGTATGGCATCTCGCGCCGTACTACGACCTCATGATGCGGAACCACGACGTCCACATCGCCACGCACCTGATGTTCCTGGTCACGGCGACGATCATGTGGTGGCCGGTGGCGAGCCAGCTCCCCGAGGTGCCGCGCCTCCCCTACGGGCTCGGCATGCTGTACCTGTTCCTGGTCGGGATCCCGATGCAGGTCGTCGCCGCGCTCATCACGCTCGCGGACCGCGTGCTCTATCCCTGGTACGAAGTGGCGCCCCGGACCTGGGGACTCACTCCCCACGACGACCAGGTGCTCGGCGGACTGCTCATGTGGGTGCCGGGGAATCTCTACATGTTCATGGCCATAGGCGTGCTGTTTTTCCTCTGGGCACGGGAGAACAAATGACTCGTCGCGCACGGTGCCTGTCCCTGCTGCTGGCCGCTGGACTGGCGTCGCCGGCTGCCGCGCAGCACGCACCGGCGCCGGGCTTTGCGGAGCTTGCGAACGAGACGGCGCAACGGCTGGCGGAGTATCTGCGGGTGCGCACCGTCAACCCGCCGGGTAACGAGACCCAGGGCGCCCGATGGCTGCAGCAGCTCCTCGCGCGCGAGGGCATCGAATCGGAGATCTTCGAGTCCTCACCCGGACGAGGCAACCTGTATGCTCGGCTCGAGGGCACCGGTGAGAAGCGGCCGCGTCATCCTGCTGAGCCACATCGACGTCGTCCCCGCGACGGATTCCGCGTGGCAGGTGGACCCCTGGGCGGGCGTGGTGCGGGACGGCCATGTTTGGGGTCGGGGTGCGCTCGACATGAAGGGTCAGGCGATCGTCGAGGCGATGACGATGATCGCCATCAAGCGCCGCGGGGTCCCGCTCAAGCGGGATCTGATCCTCATCGCGAACGCGGATGAGGAGACCGGCTCCACCGGCGCCGAGTGGTTCGCCAGGGAAAAGGCGGATCTGATCCGGGACGCGGAGTATCTGCTCAACGAAGGGGGAAGCAACCAGCTGGGTCATGACGGCCGCCCGGAGTACTACGGGATCGGGGTGACGGAGAAGATGCCCTACTGGGTGCGCCTCACCACCCGCGGGGCACCAGGCCATGGCTCGGTTCCACGGGCAGACAATTCCGCCGCCCGCCTGTCCCGGGCGCTCGGGCGGATTGCCGCCTACGAGAGCCCGATCCAGGTGACGCCCGCGGCGGCCCGGTTCTTCAAGGACCTGTCCACCCGGGAGCGGGATCCTCAACGGCGTCGCTGGCTGGCCGACGCGGCCGCCGCGGTGCGGACCCGGCAGGGCCGTGCCTTCTACACCGCCAATCCCTACTATAGTGCGCTCCTGCGGACGACCATCACCATCACGGTCCTTCACGGCTCGGACAAGACCAACGTCATTCCTCCGGAGGCGAGCGCGGAGCTCGACGTCCGTCTCCTGCCCGGCGTTCAGCCGGCGGCCTTTCTGCGGGAGCTTCGCGCCGTGATCGCGGATTCCGCCGTCGAGATCACGCCGCTGCGGCCGGACCGCAAGGCCACGACCTCACCGCTGGGAGGCGAGCTGATGGAGGCTATCCGCGAGGCGGTGGATTCGCTGGACCCCGGGGGGCTGATCACGACCACGATGCTCACCGGGTTCACCGACAGCTACTACTACCGCGCGCTCGGCATCGGGGCGTACGGCATCGAGCCGTTTCGTACGACGGTGGCGGACGATCGGACCGTGCACGGGAATGACGAGCGGGTGAGCCTGGAGAACCTGCGGTTCGGAGTGGAGTTTTATTATCGGATCGTGGAGCGGGTGGGGAGGTGACCGCGGGAAAACGTGAAGGGTGAAGGGTGAAAGGGTGCTTAGGGTGACTATTCGGCCACCGGTGTGCCTCCAGCAGCTCTCTTCATTCTTTACGCTTCACTCTTTCACGCTCATCCCCCCTTTCCCGCCGCAATCCCCAGACAGATCCACCCCGCCAGAAACGCGACGCCGCCCAGCGGCGTGATCGCGCCGAGCCAGCGGACGCCCGTGAGCGCGAGCGCATAGAGGCTGCCGGAGAAGATCACGGTTCCCACTACGAAGATCCAGCCGGCACGCGGCGCCCATGGTCCCGGCCACCGCGACACCGCCCAGGCCACGGCGAACAGCGCCAGCGCGTGATACATCTGGTAGCGCGCCGCCGTCTCGAAGATCGCGAGCGCCGAGGGGTCGAGCCGTCCCCGCAGGCCGTGGGCCCCGAATGCTCCTGCCGCCGACCGACACGAAGGCGGAGATCGCACCGAGGAGAAAGAAGAGCCGGTCCATCTAGGCTGTGCCCGGTGCCGCGCGGCGGTCGACCCAGCCGGCATAGACCGCGAGCAGCAGCAGGCCGACAATCGCCATGACGGCGATGGCACGCACGCTGGGGGGCGGCGGGCCGAACTGGCTTGCCAGATACACCGCCAGCAGGACGATCACGAGCCCTGTGAGCCGGCCTGCGCGAACCGGATGCCTGCGAGAGCGCCGGAGGACGTAGACCGCGAGCCCGCCCGCGAAGAACAGCAGCTCCACCGCGAGTGTCGCGGGCAGGCTGCGCCAGAGGCCGAGGCCGAGCGCCGGTGTGCCCTCACCGGCGATGGTGAGGTCGGGAACATGCACGATGACGTCCAGCCAGTAGTGTGAAAAGACCGCCAAGCCGACGATCGCCGACGCCTGCCAATGGCGGCTCGTGTCCCGGGTGGGCCACGAGTAGTAGATCCCCATGCCGACCAGCCCCCAGACGAACGCGCCGACCAGACTGTGCGTGATCGGATAATTGGTGAACTGGAGCGGGGTGACCGGGGTGAATCCGGGGTCGATCCGGACCTGCTCCCACCCGGTCAGGAGGAATACGCCCCAGAGCACATCCACCAGTTGCGCCGCCAGAAAGAGCGTGCCGAGCGAGAGCTTGGGTTCGGCGCGTTTCAGCGCGAACGCCACCCCGTAGTGTCCCAGGAACATGGCGACCTCCTCAAGGACGTCCGCCCGCGAGCCAGGACCCACCATCCACGACAAATATTGCTCCGGTAATCCAATCGCCGGCGGGACCGGCGAGGAATGCGACCATCTGGCCGACGTCCTCCGGCGTGCCCCAACGGCGGAGAGGAATCGCGCGCGCGACGTACTCGTCCATCGCGGGCACGTCCGCCGCCGAACCACCGGGTGGGGTGAACGCCTTCTTCACCCCTTCGGTCGGAATGGGTCCCGGCGCGATGGCATTCACCGTGATGCCGTCGGGCGCCCACTCGAGCGCGAGCGTCCGCGTCAGCGCATCTACGCCCGCCTTGGCGGCGGTGGCATGAGCCATCAGCGGCCAGCCTCGGTAGTGCAGCGTCATGGAGATCGAGATGATCCGCCCGCCGCCCTGCGCCTTCATGACGGGATAGACGGCCTGACTGCAGTAGAAGGTGCCGTACAGATCGGTCTCGACGACCGCCCGCCAGGCATTTGCCGAAAGCCCCGCCGTGGGGGCATAGAAATTTCCGGCGGCGTTGTTGACGAGGATGTCGAGGCGACCGTGCTCGTCGGTCACCCGCTGGACCATGCGCGCGACAGCGTCGGGCTCGCGGACGTTGGTCTCCACCGTACTCACCTTGGCGCCGCCGTCGCGCAGCCGGCCGGCGGCGGCCTCCAGGTTCTCCGGCTTGCGGCTCGCGATCGCTACCGTGGCTCCGGCCGAGGTGAGACAGGACGCGATGCCGAAGCCGATGCCGGTGCCGCCGCCGGTCACGAGCGCGACCCGGCCGGCCAGGAGGTCGGGCCGGAAGATCGACGCGGGCCCCGAGCTCATCGCTTGGCGAAGGCGGCGAGCCGCCGGCGAAACTCGTCGCCCTGCAGCGCCTGCAACTGCGCCGCCCCCTCGGCGGCGAGCGCCTGCTCCAGGGCACCCAGCTCGGACGCGCGCACCAGGCGCTTGATGGCGCGCAGGCTGCTCGGCGCCGCGGAAGCCAGCCCGGTCGTGATGCGGCCGACCTCATCGTCGAGCGCCGCGTCCTCGACCACGTCATCCACCAGGCCGATCGCCCGCGCCCGCGCGGCGTCGAGGGTCTCGCCGGCCATCAGGAAGCGCAAGGCGTGTCCCAGGCCGGCCAGTCGGGGCAGGGTGAAGGTGGATCCACCGTCGGGGACGAGCCCCATCCGAGCGAAGGCGGAGGTGAAGTTGGCGCTGCTGCCGGCCACGCGGAGATCGCAGGCCAGCGCGAGGTCGAGCCCGAACCCCGCCACCGTTCCCTGAAGCACCGCCACGACGGGGATCGGGCAGTGGACCACCGCAATCACCGCCGACTGAAAGTCGCTCAGGCCGTGCTGAAGGTCTGCGATCGAGGGCATCGCGCCGAGCGACCGGAGCCAATGGAGGTCGAGGCCGGCAGAAAAATGACCTCCCGAGCCGGAGAGTACGATCGCGTGGGCGCTGCCCTGCTCGCCGAGCGCCTCGATTTCGTCGGCCAGCGCCCGGCACAGGGCGGGAGTGAGCGCATTGCGCCGCGCCGGGCGGTCCAGAACCAGGCGGTGCACCGCGCCGTCGGCATTGGAAAGCAGCTCGTCTGTCATCGGATCCCGGGCAACGGGGTATCGCCGCCCGTCTTCCGGTGGCGAGGGGGCGCTGTATTATATGAAACGGCTCGAGATCACGCTTCCGGCTGCCCTGCCGGCCACCAACCCTCGACCCTTCCGCACCCTGTCCATTACGGGTTCTGACCCGACGACGCAAGCCGAGCTGGCTGGCGACCCCCGTGCCGCGGCCGCCCGGACCGCCGGCCGGCTGGCGCTGCATCTCTGGATCACCTCCATCATCTGCTGGTGGGGGGTGGGTCTCCAGTTTTCCGAGCTGTGGTGGCTGGTCAACGAGCCGCAGCGAAACTGGATGCTCTTCTGCTACGCCTGGCAGGTTCCGGTTGTGGGATGGACCGGCGCCGTGCTGCTTCCGTGGATCACCCTCCGCCGCCTCCAGGCCCGATTGCACGCAGGTGACCCGAGGGCGGCGGGTGCCCTCGCAGCCTATCCCTTCCAGGTCGGCGCCATGGTGCTGGCCACGAGCAGCCTCGGCTATTTCCTCGGCGCCATCCAGATCTACTGGTTCGCGGCGCTGCCGATGCTCGAGTTCGCCAAGATCACGATTCAAGGCCCTACAATCGGTGGCCTGTTCGGTGTCGCCGCCTACTTCATGGCCGAGCGGGCGGTACAGGATCTGCCCCTGCCGCCTCAGGCTCGAGCCGGCCTCGCCGATGCGACGGCCCCGGGCTCGCTGCAGCGGAAGATCCTCTCGATCACGGTCGCGCTGGTCATCGGCGTGTCGGTACCGATCTTCCTCTACGGTCTGAGCGACGCCCAACGCCAGCGGGAAGCACTGCGGGCCCACGCCCTGCACGACGCGGTCAGGCGAAGCCGGTCGCTCACCGACCTCCAGATGTCGCTGCGTCCTCTGGGTCCCGCGACCTACGGCTTCGTGCTGCGGGATCGAGACCATCAGATCGTCGAGGGCAAGGACTCGGGACTGCCCCTCCTCGCCGGCGACCGGCGCGACTTCCAACTCGTGGACCAGCAACCGCACGGCTGGTTCGCGAGCCGCGACGGCGAGCACAAGGTCGTCGCTTTCGATCGGAGGCCCGGCGGTCTGACCAGCAGCGAGGACGCGGTGTTCGTCGCGGTCTCGCCGATCTCGGACTACGGCCGCGAGCTGGCGGTCTCGGGCCGCACGGCAGGGCTGGTGGCACTCTGCGCGCTCCTCATCGGCTTGCTGCTGGCCGCGATGCTGGCCCGCAGCATCGTGTCGCCGATCGAGCGCCTCCGGGCCGCGGCCTCGCAGATGGCCGCCGGGAATCTCGACGTCGGCTCCATGGAATTGCTCCGCGGTGACGAGGTGGCGGCGTTGGCGCAGGCCTTCGACCGGATGGCGGTGCGGGTGCGCGCGGACGAGGCCGACCTCCGGATGGCCTACGAGCGGGTCCAGCGGGCGCAGCAGCAGCTCGTCGAGCAGGAGCGGCTGAGCGCGATCGGACGCGTCGTCTCGGGCGTCGCGCACGAGATCAACAATCCGCTCGCCGCCGTCCTCAACCTCGCGGAGGACCTGAGAAGCGATCCTTCGCGTCCCCAGTCGGAGCGGGACGCGCTGGAGATGATCGCCGACCAGGTGCGGCGGTGCCGCCGGACGGTGCGCGACCTGCTCAGCTTCGCCAAGGATCGGGAACGGAGGCTCGAGGCCACGCCGGTGGATGCGCTGCTCCGCTCGGTGGCCGCGGCGGCGGAGTCGATCTTTCGGCAGACCGGCGCGCGCTACGAACCCCGGATCGACGGCGCGCCCCCCGTGCTGATGGTGGACCGGCTCGCCTTGGAGCAGGTCCTCACCAACCTCATCGCCAACGGTGCAGAGGCAGCGGGTCGGGACGGCGTGGTGCGGCTGCAGGCGAGCGGAGGCACGGAGGGCTGGTGTTTCGTGGTGGAGGACAGCGGCCCCGGCGTGCCGCCTCACGTGTTTCCGCACATCTACGAGCCGTTCTTCAGCACCAAGCCCGAGGGCGAAGGCAGCGGTCTGGGTCTTCCGGTCGCGCGCAGTCTGATCGAGTGGCATGGGGGCACACTCCAGGCCGAGAGCGGCGGAGGGGGAGCGGGCGCGCGGTTCACCGTTCGGATCCCGGCTCTCGTCCCGACCCGCGAGATGGCCTTGGCCGTTCCGGGCGAAGCCGTCGGCACCGGGGCCGCCTCCAGGAACGGCGCGGACGGCAGACGACGGGCACTGGTCATCGACGACGAGCGGGCGGTCCGCCTCGCGCTGGGCCGCTACCTGCAACGCCATGGCTGGGAAGTCGATCAGGCTGAGGACGGCGAGGAGGCGCTGCGCATCCTGGACGCCACTCCGCCGTCGGGCTACGGACTGGTGATCACCGACCTCCGGATGCCGCGCCGCTCGGGCCTCGACGTGCACGACTGGATGGCCGAGCACCGTCCGGACCTGTTCGCGCGATTGATCGTGACCACGGGAGACGTGATCTCGCCCAACGTGCGGGACTTCCTCGCCCGCACTCCGCGGCCGGTGATCGAGAAGCCGTTCGAGCTGAGCATGCTGGCGCAGGTGATGGAGAGAGTGGTGGAGGCGGGGTAGGGGCGGCGGGATGACGTACGTTTTGGTGCCGGCCGGCGACCTACCCCGCCTCCCCCGGCACCGCCATCCCCATCGTGTGATACCCGTTGTCGACGTATACCACGCTGCCGGTGATCGCAGCCGCGAGAGGGCTGCAGAGGAAGGCGGCAGTGTTCCCGACGTCCGTCGCCTGGATCGGCCGGGGAAGCGGCGAGTTGGCGGAAGTGTAGCCGATCATCATATCGATGAAGCCGATCGCCGAAGCGGCGCGGGAGGCCCACGGTCCGGCGGAGATGGTGTTGATCCGCACACCCCAACGGCGTCCGGCCTCGAAGGCAAGCGTGCGGGTGTCCGCCTCGAGCGCCGCCTTGGCCGATGACATCCCGCCGCCGTAGCCCGGGATGACCCGCGCTCCGGCTATGTAGGTGAGCGAGAGGAACGCCCCCTCAGGGCCCATGAGCGGCGACAGGTTACGCACCAGCGAGATGTTGCTGTAGGCGCTCACGCTGACCGCGGAGAGATACCCGGCGCGACTGGTGTCCACCAGCGGCGACTTCACCTCCGGTGCGTTCGCCAGGCTGTGGACCACGATATCGAGGGCGCCGTCGCCGAAGTCCTGCCGAAGCCGATCGGTCATCCCCCGGATGGTGAAGTCTCCCTGCTCCTTGTAGCGCTTGTTCTCCCGCACCTCTGCCGGCACCTCCTCCATCGAATCGAAGGCGGCGTCGAGCGGATAGATCCGCTCGAACTCGAGCTTGCGGCCATCGCTGAGTCGCATGGACTCGTCCATCTTCCCCCGCTCGAGCAGCTTGGTGAAGATGCCCAAGGCGGGCGGCCAGCTGCCCAAGCAGATGGTCGCGCCGGCCTCGGCGAGCGACTTGGCGATGGCGAATCCAAATCCGCCGTCGTCCGACACTCCGGCCACGAGGGCGCGCTTTCCAGTCAGGTCGATCGAGAGCATGGGGGGAAAGTACAGCAGGCCGAGGCGGGGGGGCAGGGACGGGGGAGAGACGGCGCAGCGAGGGACCTTCTCCGCGGGTCCCTCGGTCCCTTCGCTCCCTCGGGATGACGTAACTAGCGCTCCGGATGCCGCAACTTCAGCGTAGCGCCGTCCCGCCGCCTCCTACTCCCCCCTCAACACCTCCAACGGCCGCCTCCGGATCACCTCCCTGCTGTTCAGCAGCCCCACCACCACCGTGAGCGCCACCACACCGAGCGTCAGCGCGGCCAGTGGGAGAGCGGGCAGGGAGAAGCCGCCTTCGAAGAGCCACCGAGCCAGGGCCCACGCGGCCACCGAGGCCAGAACCGCCGCGACCGTCGCCGCCATCAGGCCCAGCGCGACATACTCGGCCAGGACGATCCCGAAGAGCTGGCTGCTGGTCGCGCCGAGAGTGCGGAGGAGCGCGCCTTCGCGGATCCGTTGGAACCGGCTCGTCGCCAGCGCACCGATGAGCACGATCGTGCCCGTCGCGAGCGTGAACAGCGCCATGAACCGGATCGCCAGTACGATCCGTTCGAGCAACCGCTCGAGTGTCTCCTGCAGTTGTGTCAGGTCCAGCGTGGTGACGTTGGGCAGCCGCTCGGCCAGCCGCCGTTGAAACGCACCGCGAACCTCCGGGCTCTCGATCCGGGTAAGCGTGAGCAGGGACTGCGGAGCGCTCTCGAGCGCGCCCGGCTCGAACACGACGAAGAAATTGGGCTCGAAGCGCGCCCACTCGACCTCGCGCAGGCTGGTCACCACGCTCGGCATCCGGAGACCCTGCACATCCCAGGTGATCGTGTCGCCGACCGAGACGCCAAGCTCCCTGGCAACCTCGGTTTCCACCGAGATGGCCACGGGGCCGGAGCGCTGCGTGCGCTTCCGCTCCCACCACCGGCCGGAGACGAGTCGCTCGGACGACACCAGCGTATCGCGGTAGGTCGAGCGGTATTCCCGCCGGAACGCCCACGCGCCGGGCGGTCCGTCGTCCCCCGCGCTGGTCGTGTCACCCAGGATGCGGCTGACTGGCGTGCCCTTCACCGAGGCGATCCGCATGGGGACGATGGGCACCGGCCCGGTGGCCGGCAGACGTGAGTCGTTCAGCAGGCGCACTACTTCGGTGAGCTGATCCGGCTGGATGTCGAAGAGGACCAGGTTGGGACGCTCCGGCCCGCCGGTGAGGCGCATCTGCCGGAGCAGGTTGAACTGCACCAGCAGCAGCGTTCCCAACAGAAAGGCGCCGAAGCCGATGGCCAGCACGACGGTCGCCGTCTGGTTCGCGGGGCGGTGCAGGTTCGAGAACCCTTGCCGCCAGAGATACGGCCAGCCCGAGGGAAGCCAGCGTCGCGCGGCGCGAGTCAGGGCCCAGGCCGCGAGCCAGAGCAGCAACAGGGCGACGCCGACCGCGCCCGCGAAGATCGCCCCCTGACGCAAGCTCCCGACCTGGATCGCCGCGAGGGCCACGGTGCTGGCGGCCAGCGCCGCCATGGCGACCCACCGCCAGCGGTCGCGCGGCGTCCGCTCCGACTCGAACGGCCGACGCAGGGCCGCGAGCGGCGGCACCCGGCGGACCGCGAGGAGCGGCAGCAGCGCGAAGACCAGTGCCACCCACAGTCCCATCATCACTCCGACCAGCACGGCCTTCCAGGACAGGCCGACCTCGACGTCCACCGGCAGCAGTCCGGTGAGCAGTCCCGGCAGAACCGACTGCAGTGCCGCACCGGCCGCCGCACCCATCACGCTGCCCGCGAGACCCATCAACGCCGCCTCCGCCCCGTAAATCGCGAAGACCCGGCCGGCGCTGGCGCCGAGGCAACGCAGCACCGCGATGGTCTCCATCCGCTGTCGGATGAACACGACCACCGCGCTCGCCACGCCGATGCCCCCGAGCAGCAGAGCGATGAGCGCGACCAGGCCGAGATATCCCGTCAACCGCGAGAGGGACTGGTTCAAATTCTCCTGGTCCTCGGTCACCGTCCGGATCCGGATTCGGTCGGCCCGAAGACGCGGGGCGTAGCGATCCGCGATCGCCTCCGGAGACACCGAGGACGGGAGCTTGAGGAAGGCCTCGTACTCGGCGCGGGCGCCGAAGCCGAGGAGCTGCGTCTCACTCAGATAGCGAGCGGGGATGAAGATCCTGGGCCCGAGCGCCGCGCGAAACCCGGTGTTGCCGGGCGCGCTCACCACTGTCCCGCTGATCTGGAATCGAGCCTCGCCCAGAGCCAGCGTGTCGCCGACCCGCGCGTTCAGCGCGGCGAGGAGTGCGGGGTCCACGACGACGTGCCGGCCCTGCTGCAGTCCGGCGTATGCCTCAGTGGGGTCGGTCCGGATCTCTCCGTAGAAAGGGAACGCGCCTTCGACCGCGGCGACCTGAACGAGCCTGGTACCGGCCGTCCGGGGGACGTACGCCATGCCCCCGAAGCTCGTGACGCGCGACAGCTCAGCGCCGTCCCGCGTCAGAGTGTCGAGCAGTGCTTCGGCTGAAGCCGGGAGCGGGCTGCGGCTCGATACCGAGAGGTCGGCCCCCAGGAGCGCGCGGGCCTGCTCCCGTACCGAACGGCGGAGATTGTCGGTGAAGGAATTGATCGCCACGAGAGCCGCGACGCCGACCGCGACCGAGGCCGTGAGCAGGAAGAGTCGCCTGGGTGACGCGCGCACTTCGCGCGCGGCCATGCGCAGCACGAATCCGACGGAGCTCACGCGGCGGTGTCGGCCACGACGCGACCGTCGGCCAGGCGGATGGTTCGACGGGCCCGGCCCGCCAGGTCGAGGTCGTGGGTCACCAGCACGAGCGTCGTGCCGAGGTCGCGGTTCAACTCCACCATGAGATCGATGATGCCGGCGCCGGTGCGGGCATCCAGATTGCCGGTCGGCTCGTCGGCGAAGAGCACCTTGGGACGGACACTGAAGGCGCGGGCGAGCGCGACCCGCTGCTGTTCGCCGCCGGAAAGCTGGGCCGGATAGTGATCCTGGCGGTCCGCGAGCCCGACGCGGGTCAGCAGCTCCGAGGCGCGCGCGATCGCGTCCTCGCCGCGGAGCTCGAGCGGGACCTGCACGTTTTCCCTGGCCGTCAGCGTCGGAATGAGCTGGAACGCCTGGAACACGAAGCCGATCTTCTCGCCGCGCAACCGGGCCAGGGCGTCCTCATCGAGCGCGCCGAGCTCGGCGCCGTCGAGGTGGACCGTGCCGGTGGTGGGACGATCGAGTCCGGCGAGCAGACCGAGTAGCGTCGTCTTGCCGCTTCCGGACGGCCCGACGATCGCCGCGAAGCCGCCCGGCTCCACCGCGAAGGTGATATCGTTCAAAACGGTGAGCCGGCGGTCGCCGGAGCGATAAGTCTTGGAGAGCGATGCGCAGCGGAGCATGGTCTGAATGATACCTACCTACGGTTGGATCGGGCTTCTGGTTGCAGCGGCAGTGATCGGCTGCGACGGTGACGCGAGCCGGCGCGCTGCCGCCGAGGCGCCGCCGCGACCGGCGGCGGAGCGGGGCCGGGTCGTCTTCCTCGGCACGAGCCTCACGGCTGGATTGGGGGTGGACCCGGAACAGGCCTATCCCGCCCTGATCCAGGCGAAGCTCGACTCGGCCCACCTTCCGTACGAGGCAGTCAACGCGGGTGTGAGCGGGGAAACATCGGCCGGAGCCCTGCGGCGGATCGACTGGCTGTTGCGGGAGCCCGTCTCGGTCCTCGTGATCGAGACCGGCGCCAACGACGGACTCCGCGGGCTGAATCCGGACTCCATGCGGTCGAACATCCAGGCAATCATCGACCGGGCGAACCAACAGTCACCGAACCCGAAGATCGTGCTCGCAGGGATGCGCGCGCTTCCGAACTACGGCCTGAAATACGCCCGGAACTTCAGCGCGGTCTACCCGGACCTCGCCGAGAAGAACGACCTGCCGTTGGTGCCGTTTCTGCTGCGGGATGTAGCCGGGGTCGGCGCGATGAATCAGGCGGACATGATCCACCCGAATCCTTCCGGGCATCGGGTCATTGCGGAGACGGTGTGGAAGGTGTTGGAGCCGGAGTTGGAGGGGCGGTAGGGTAGGGCGGACGTTTAGGAGCTCAGCCCTTCACCACCTCCCCCAGCACCTCCACCGCCCGATCGATCTCCTCCGCCGTGTTGTAGTAGTGCGGCGAGATGCGGATCGCCGAGGGAACGCCTTTCTCGTCCATGTCGATCACGGCGTCCTCGCGCTCCGGTGAGCTCGTGTTGATCCCGCGCTCGCGCAGGGCCAGCTTCACCTCCGGCCCGGGGCGCCCCACGTCGGCCGTGACGATGGCGCACAGCTCGGTCCCGCGATCGAGCACCCGCACTCCCGGAATCGTGGCGAGCTGCTCGCGGGTGTACCGCGCCAATTCACGCGCGCGGTCCCGCGCCGTTTCGATCCCGACCTTCAACGCATACTCGGCAGCCGCCCCCAGGCCGAACACCAGCGCATAGGAGATCTCCCAGCTCTCGAATCGCCGGGCGTCGGGAGTCAACGTGAAGCGGTCCGGGTCGCTCCAGGTGGCGCCGTGCATGTCCACCAGCAGCGGGTGGGCCCCGGCCGAGAGGGCGCGCTCGGACACGTAGAGAAATCCGACGCCCCGCGGACCGCGGAGAAATTTGCGCGCGGCGCCCGCGAGGTAGTCGCAACCGATTCGCTCGACCTGTACCGGCATCTGGCCCACGGCCTGGCAGGCATCCACCAGATAGGGCACCTCGGCCTGGCGGCAAATGCGGCCGATCGCCTCCACATCCTGGACCAGCCCCGAGTTGGTCGGCACCCACGTGAGCGCCACCAGCCTGGGGCGTTTGCGCGAGACCAGCTCGCGGGTGGCGTCGGCGTCTATGCCACCGGCCGGGAGGTCGGGCGCGCGGACGACCTCGACGCCGCGTCTTCGCGCCAGCGACAAGTACATGATCTGGTTCGAGGCATAGTCGGCGCGGCTGGTGAGGAGTCGGTCGCCGGGCCGGAAGTCGAACGCCTCGAGCGCCTGCGCGAACGCCGTCGTGGAATTCTGGGACATGGCAATCGTGCCAGGCGGAGCCCCGAGCAGCCGTGCCACGTGGCCATAGACGACTTCCAACTCCCCAAGCCGAGCCTCGGCGGCCTCGTACCCGCCCAGCTCCTGTTCCAGCTCCAGGTGGCCCTTCACCGCGTCCATCACGGGACGCGACACGAGCGCGGCCCCGGCGTTGTTGAGGTGAGCGCGGCGCTCGCAACCGGGCGTGTCCGCCCGCCAGCCGGCGACCTGCGGCGTCGTGACCGGTCGCCTCACTTGATCCAGGCCTCCATCTCCTCGATGCCCCGTCGCCACCGCCGCTCCAGCAGCCCCGCGGCGGCGCTCCGATCCCCTCGGCGCAGGGCCTCGAGGATTCGACTGTGGTGGAAGGCTGGAGAGACTCAGGCGCCCCGCCTCACGGAGGTAGGCGTGGAGATAGCGCCGGGGAACCTGTCGGAGGGTGGCGATGAGGTCGAGGAGGAGCCGGTTCGGGCAGTCGTCGAGCAGGCGGCGATGCCAGGCGTCGTCCAGCTCTACGATCCTGGGCACATCGCCCCGGATCTGTTCGAGCTGCTTCGCGAGGTCGGCGAGGGTATCGAGCTTTGCGGGCGGGAACTCGGGGATCAGCCGCAGCGCGAGCGGCTCCAGGACCGCGAGGATCCCGCCGACGTCCCGCAGCTCCTCCCGGGCGAAGGGCCGGAGCCGAAAGCCGCGCCCAGTCTCGACATCGAGCATGCCTTCGCGGGACAGGCGCAGCAGCGCCTCTCGAACTGGGGTCCTGCTGACGCCAAGCTGTTGCGCCAGTGTCGTGTCTCGGACTCGGGATCCGGGGGCCATGTCGCCCCGGTGGATCCGGGCGAGGACCTCGTGGTAGACCTGTTCGCGGAGGGGTGCTCTTGTGCTATGGTCATTTGTATACTGCCGACAGAGTTCTGTATACAGTATGTGATATTTCTAGCTAGCGTCAAGGTAGCTCACTCACTTACAACCATCCCTGCCGCACTTCCTGCCGACCCCCAGCCGACTGAGAGCCCACGGCCCGGGTAGGGTTCTCCCGGGCGTCCGCGGCAGCATCGACCACCTCCGAGAATCGGCGCACGCGCCCGCCCCGAATCGCCTAGCGGACCTGGCTGGGCCGCAGGCGCGCGAGGTCCCGGATCTGCTCCAGCACGAACTTGCGGGCGAAGAGCAGCAGCGATGCCGCGTACAGCGCCGACCCGGCCAGGACCATGGTCAGCAGGAAAACGCCACGGTGATGAAACTGATCTCCGATGAAGTGGGCGAGGGCCAGCAGACCACCCGCCATGACCAGGGCCATGAGCAACGCCGGCGCGATGGCCTCCCATACCTGGCGGTAGCCGAGCCCACTGAATCGTTTGAACGCCCGCATCTGAACCGGCAGTGTGACATAGGCTCGCGGCCACATACGCCGCCGCCATCGCGGTCAGACCGAACGGTGCGGCAAGAAGAGAAAACAGGACGGTGAGCGCAACCTGGAGTGCCGCGATCCTGGCCAGGGTTCCAGAGCGCCCGAGTGCGGCGAGCCCCGGACCGGCGAAGCGGTTGAGGGTGAACGGTACGGCCATGAGCCCGAGCAGTTGCGCAATCCGGCCGCTCTCCGTCCATTGGTCGCCGAAGATCAGCGGGATCGCATCGGGAGCGAGCACGGCGAACCCGATGATGGCCGGGAAGGCCAGTGCCGAACTCACGCCGATAATACGGAGATACGCCTTTCGGAACGCGGGCAGGTCGTCCTGGAGGCGTGCGAGCGTCACCAGCGAGACCTGAGAGAAGGGCATGATCGCTCCCTGGGCGATCAGGTCGATGGTTCTCCATGCCGTGCGATAAATGCCGACGGCCGGGGCGCCGATCACCCGACCGATGATGACGTCCTGCACCCGCACGAGCGAGACGAAGAGCAGCTGGGTCAGCGTGATGCTCGCGCTCAGGCCGGCCATTTCCCGGAGGACGGCGAACGAATACCGCCGCCCAGGGAGCCACCGGTAAGCTTGCCAGGCCATCGCAGTGCCGGCGATCTCGACCACCCCGCGCTGCACCACCAGACTCCATGGCCCCCAGCCGGCCCAGGCGGCCGTAAGCGCGGCCGCGCCGCCCAACACACCGCTCACCACCGATCGCGACGCCATCGGCCTTGTGGCCGAACTCACGCAGCATCAGCGCGATGTGGGTCGCCCCCAGCGCGGAGATCGGGAAAATGACACCCAATGCCGTCAGCAGCGGAGCGACCGCGGGCTCTCCCAAAGCCGCGGCGAGTAGGGGCGCGACCAGCGCCAGGATACCGGCGACCACGCCCGCCAGGGCCAGCGTCGACCAGAAGACGGTATCCGCCATCTCCGGCGAAACGTGCCTGGCGCGCCCCAGCGCGCTCACCAGTCCACTCGACGGAAGGATCTTCCCGAACTCCGCGAACGCCACCGCCAGGGCGTACAGGCCGAACGCCGCCGGGCCCAGCTGCCGGGCGAGGACGGCGAAGACCACGAACGAGAGGACGTAGTCGGAGCCGGTGTACGCGACGGTCCACAGGATGGAGAGCGCGGTCCGGCGCTTCAGGTCGACCCGCGACACGCCCTCGACCGCTGGACCTGGCGCCGCGTCGACAGGCGTCCCGTCGAGCGGCTCGTCGAAGTCACCGGGCGGTCGCGGACCCTCGGTGCCGTCCTCCGACGTGCGGGGGCCGCTCATTTCCCCGGCGCCTCGCCACGAGGTGCTTGGTCGAGCATAGGTCTGACCTGCAGTCGGTGGGTCGAAGCGGTCAAGTTGCGCGTAGCTTGCCGGGAGCACCGGTCGGTTAACGCCGCAGGTGACGGCTATCACTACCGCGCCCCGGCAGCCCTGCAAGATTCAGAAAACACCGATCGATCAAGCCGAGGCACGATGGCAACCTCACCGAGTGGGCAGCGATGCGTCATCGTTGCGGGCTTTCCCCGCAGCGGCACGAGCTGGCTGGCCAAGGGACTCTCCTTCGCACCCGGATTCACCTACTATCGCGAGCCCGACAACTACGACCGGGTGGCCGAGGCGGAGAAGCGCTTCGTCTGGCTCTACCTGACCGCGCGGGACGACGACGCCTACCGCAATCTCATGACGCGGGCCTGCGCCGGGCAGATGGCCACCGCGTTCACGATGCGGCAGGATCCCGGGCCGTTGCTGCGGCTCTTCGGCGGGCCGGGACGCGCGCTGGGTGAGCGCTATCCCTTCCTGTTCTTTCGCCAAGCGCCACGTGCTGGTCAAGCTGGTCTTTGCCAATCTCAATCTCGACTGGTTCGGCGCCAGTTTCCCGCAGGCCCAGCAGCTGTGTGTGCTTGCGCCACCCCTGCGGCCAGTTCGAGAGCTGGCGGCGGCTGGGCTGGGAGCCGAGACCCGACCGGCTGCTGGAGAACCCCCGCCTCGTGGCCGACCACCTGCAGCCCGTTCGCGGACCTGATGCGCTCCGCCAGCGGGTTCTGGGAGCGGGCGGGGGCGCTCTGGGCCGCGACGGTCTACGTGATTCGTCGCCAGACGCCGGCCGACGGGGGCCGGCTCATCGTGGCGTACGAGTGGCTCTGCGGCGACCCGGTCGGGCGGTTTCAGGCGCTGTACCGCCGGCTGGGATTGGAGTGGAGCCCCACGGCCGAGCGCTTCTCTGCCACGGCCAACCGCGAGGGCGATGGGTGGGCCTACTCCCTGCACCGCGCGGCCGCGCAAGCAGGTGGACGATGGAGGCCCGGACTGAGCCCCGAGCGAGATCGACGCGTGCCGCCGTTTCGTCGAGCCGTTCGAGCTGCCGTACTATCCCGACTTCGAGCCCGAGGTGGCGTCGGTCACGGGCGACCTCCCGGCGACGCTCGGCCGACGCCGCGCGGACCGGTTCGGTAGGCTACTGCGTCATGTCGCACACGTTCCTCGCCTCAGGCGATGAGCGCGGTCGTGAGCTGCGGCGAGGTAGCGGCCATCGAGAGCGCCATCTCCTTCAGCGCGACCGCCGGGGGAAGCGGGCCCACGGAAACTGTGACCGCCACCGCGCCAGGCTCGGCCCGTCGAGCCGGCCCTGCCGCCAGCTTCTCGGTCACCAGCAGCCGATAGTACGCCAGCAGGTCGTGCAGCGCGCGGCAGATACGCCGGATCGCACCGCTGAGCAGCGGCTCGCTGGCGAGCAGGGCCGGGCGCACCGGATGGCGGCCGAGCGGGCGGCGCCGAGACTCGAGTGCTCGGTGTGGAACCAGACAAGCGGCTCCGGGTCCACGTACAGCGGGTGGTTCATGCACGAACGTCAGCCAGAGGTAGCTGTCCTCGCCGTAGGTGCAGCGGTCGGCGTCGTAGTAGCCGCCGTAGCGCTGGACGAGCGAGCGACGGGCCACAATGCAGCTCGAGTGACAGAAGTCCACGTAGAACTTGAGGCGCCTGGGCGGCGCGTCTGGTGACGGCAGCGCCAGGACCGCCAGGTGAGCCCCATCCGCCGGTTGCCCGGGCCGCTGGCTCGACGCGCGCCGGCCCTACGGCGCGAGCCCGACACCCACGCGGCGCACTCCGGGTGGACTGTCGAGCGCGGCGAACGGCCGAGGCCGAGGAAATCGGGCTCCCACTCGTCGTCCGCGTCGAGGAAGGCGATGTACTCGCCGCGCGCTTCCGCAGGCCCCGGTTTCGCGCCGCGCCGGGTCCGCTGTTCGCCTGGCGCAGGAGCCGGAGGCGGCCATCGCGCACGCCGCGCCACGAGCCGGACACGCTCGTCGGTGCTGCCGTCGTCCACCACGAGGAGCTCGAGGTCGGCAAAGCGACTGCCCCAGGACCGAGTCGACCGCCGCGAGGATCGAGCCGAGCCTTGTTGTAGAGCGGAATGACCACCGAGACCCGGGGCACCATACAGCGCTCCCGCGCCGATACACCGCGAGCGTCTGGCGGGCGATCAGCGGCCAGTCGAGCGCCTCGAGGCGCGGGGCCGCGAGCGCTCGGCCGCGACCGCCCAGTCGAGAGCGCTCGCGAGAAGGTCGGGCGTCAGCTCGTCCCTCGTACGTGCACACCCAGTCGGCGCCGGCGAGCGCCTGGAGCTCGCCCATGGCGCCGCGGGCGGGAACCAGGACCGGCCGGTCGAACGCCGAGCGCCAGCAGCGCGCTGCCGGAGTTGGTGATGTCCCGGAACGGCAGCGCCACGAGGTCGGCCGCCCGGAGGTAGAGCTGCACGTCCTGCGTCCGGCACGTGCTCCAGGGACAACCGCACGCGCGGGTCCCCGCCGGCCGCCGCACGGACCTCGTCGGCCAACGCGGGCGGGTGCGGCGCCCCGGCCACGAGCAGAATCACGTCGCCGCGCCGGTGGGAGCGCCGCGGACGGTGCGCACGAGGTGGGGCACGTCCTTGTATGCGCGGACCAGGCCGAAGAAGGCGACCACCCGGGCGCTCTCGGGGATGGCCGAACGCCGCCCGTGCCTCCGTCCGCGAGATGGTGTCGGGGTAGCATGCCCCGAAAGTGACCCGAGCGGGACCACTGCGTGCGGCCGCCTGGCCAGCTCCGGGTAGCGGGCCTCGACCACGCGCTGGCCCGCCTCGCTGGGATGGATCACCGCGTCCACCCGCCGACAGGAGCCGACCAGAACCACCGCTCCAGCCCGGGATGCCGCGACTCGTGGGGGGCGGCATTGTGGGCGGTCCACACCACCCGCGCGCCATGCAGGTGCGCGGCCGCGACGACGATCAGGGCGGCGGCCGCCCGGGCCGCACTCCCACCGCACGAGGCGGCGTTGAGCGCCTTGTCGGGCCAGTGCGGGTGGAGAACGTCATACCCGCCGCGGAGCGCCCGCGCGGGGCTGAACTCCTCGACGCGCACGCCTACGGACGCCAGGTGGGAGTAGAGCAGCCAGGTGTATGGGTTTTTGCCCGAGCGCCGAGACCAGGCCAGGCCAGCACTCGAAGGCCGTGGCGGACATCCCCGCGCGTCCGATCCCGGTTTGCAGTGGGCGAGAGCGCGGGTGCGCCGCCGTCCGCAATTCCTCGCGGCGTGGAGCTCACCGAGACCCCCCGTGGACCCGCGGCTGGCCGCTGGCCAGCTCGAGCTCCGCGAGAAGCCGGCGAGCGCTGTCGTGCCAGGAGAAGTGAGCGGCGCGCGCCAGGCCGCGCGTGCGGAGATCGTCGACCAGCGCCGGCTCTCGGGCCAGACGGAGCATGGCCTTAGTGAGCCCAGGAACGTCGTCGGGATCGACCAGCAGCGCGGCGTCGTCCACGACCTCAGGACAGGCGGGCGCGGTCGAGGTGATGACCGGACAGCCACAGGCCATCGCCTCGACCAGCGGGATCCCGAAGCTCTCGTAGTAGGACGGGAACAGCAGCGCGCGGGCCGAGCTGTACATGGCGGGCATGTCCTCGTGATCGATCAGCCCCGGGAGCACCACCGCCTGGGGCTCGAGGCCGAAGCGCTCCTGCAGCACGGCGGGGCCGAGCCGATCCTTCACCCCGGCGCCGAGAATGACCATCGGCGGCGTGCGGCTCCGCGCGGCGAACCCGGGCGACGCCAGAGTGCCTTCGACGTTCTTCCGGGGGCAGAGCGCCTGGCCGGCGCCCTCGATGCGCGCGTATCCCTTCACCACCATCAGGAAGAACGGCTCTCGGGCAGCCCGTGCCGCGTCCGTACTCTGGCGAGCTCCCTGGGATCGGTGACCGGGGGAAGCGTTCGTCCGCCGCCGCGTAGACCGTCGCCATCTTCTCCGGGGAATCTCGGGCATCTGCTCCAGCTCGGCGGCGAGACTGTCCGAGTTGGTGAGCACCCGGGCGGCGCGGCGGCAGAAGAGCGGGATACTGAGCAGGTTGTAGGCCGATTGATCCGGTCGCCCCAGCGCGGGTAGTACTCGGGAAAGGTCCAGTATTCGGTTCCCCGCTGCTGGACCACGGTCGGGCAGGGGGCGACGGCGGGAATGCTGAACTTGTGATGGAACAGCACATCCAGTCGCTCGCGCCGAGCGGCCGCCGGCACGGCGACTTGGTCCCAAGCAACTTGCCGGGCGCCCGCACCACCAACTCGCGCACGTTGGGAAACTGCCCATATCGGCCACGCTGGCTCTTCTTGGCGTAGAACAGGACATACTCGTTACGGCCGTCCATCTCCAGGAGCGCGTCTAGCACTTTCCGGATGTAGACTCCCGCCCCGTCATATTCGTCGACCGCGCGGAGCATCAGCCCGATGCGGAGTGGCCTCGCCCTGGTCTGGCTTTCAGTACTTTGCGGAACGGCGTAAGCTGCGACTGGCACGTGGGACTCGTTGCTCTAGCGAATAGGCGCGCCGACACAGTCGAAGGCCGGCACAAGGTTAGCGAGAATCGCTGTCGTAACTCACCATAATCGAGCGAATGGGCGGATAGTGGCGTGATTGGCATCACAGCAGCGGACGCCGCGCCCAGCGCCAGTGGCTAGGCGAGGCGGTGGTCGAGGGAGGCTCAAGCGAACGGTGGCGCCGGCTCCGGGGTTGTTCTCCGCGTGGATCCGCCCCCGGTGCAGTTCAGCGATCGAGCGCGCAAGGGCCAAACCGAGCCCCATCCCCTGCTCCTTGGTGGTGAAGAACGCGTCGAAGATTCGCGGCAAGCGCTCGGCGAGAATCCCGTGACCCAAGGGAGCTTGCCGCTGGTCTAGCGGGGCCGGCTATTTGGGGGCCGCGGAGGCTCGCGGGTGGGTAATCGGAATCGAGACCGCCCCGAAGCTCACCCCGGGGCGATCGGCGTAACGCAGGTCCACGATGTGCACTACGTAGCGGTCGGGTCCGCGCGACTCAGCCCGAAACGACGGAAACCTCGCCCAGGACAGGAAGCGCCGTCCGACCGTTGTTCTGGATGCCGCGGCGACCACGGGATCATCCGGGTCGCCTCGGGTTACTGTACGCAGCGAATCGGGGCTGATCCGAGGTGCCGTCAGCCAGCGGAAACGTCCCACTCGGTAGTGGTCGCCCTGAGCCGCGACGATGGTCCGCCGGAACGGCGTCACCGGCACGGGAGACAACATCAGTCCGGTGACCGACTCTCCGGTGTGCTGCACGATCTCGCGCCTTGCCTCCCTTCGCGCGGTCGCCGCCGATACCGCCATCGCCACGGTGTACGCGGCGGCCAGACCGAGGCTGACTCGCGCCGGCCGAGTGGAGTGCCGGCTCAGCAGAATGCCCATCCCCAGCATCAGCCAGAGCCACGGGTCCACGATGAAGAGGACGTCGCCGTAGAACCACCGGCCGCTGAACGGCATCAGCCAGCGCACGCCGTACGTGTTCAGGGTGTCGAGGACCGGGTGGGATACGACCGAGATGGTGGAGAGAAGCAACAGTTCCCGCGGACTGATCGGCGGCCCGTCCGGGCTCGGCCCCCACCGCCGGATGGCGCGATGCGTCACCAGCATGGCCGAGGTCAGCACGAACGGCCACAGCGCGAGGGCGAGCACGCCATGGGTCCACCCGCGGCGAAAGGCGAGGTCGGCTGCGGGGCCCCACAGGTAGGCCAGGACGTCTACGTCGGGAAGGTTGGCTCCAACGAGGAGGGTCGCGGTGCCGAGCGCGGTCCGGCGCGCGAGCCCGCTGCGCGCCATCCCCGCGCCAAGAAGGGTATGGCAAAGCGGATCTATGCCAGCCTCGCGTCGAGCTCCAGCTGCACGTTTCCCTTGAGAGCCCCGGATACCGGACAGCCTTCCTTCGCCCCTTCCGCTGCTTTCACGAACCCGCCCTGATCGAGACCGGGGACTTCGCCGCGGGTCTCCAGCCGCATCTTCGTGATCTTGAACCCCTCACCGACCTTCTCGACGGTGCAGGCCGCCGTCGTCGAGATCCGGGTGGCCGGGGTCCCCGCCTTTTCGAGCCCCGCCGAGAGCGCCATGCTGAAACACGCGGCGTGGGCGGCGGCGATCAGCTCCTCGGGATTGGTGCCCTTGGCGCCCTCGAACCGGGTCTTGAACGTGTAGTCGCCTTCAAAGGCTTTCGAGCCCGCGGTGAAGTGGCCGCGGCCGGTGCGGAGCACTCCCTCCCACACGGCGCTGGCGGTACTGGTCGGCATGGTGATCTCCTCGATCTAGAGCGGCAAGCTGAATCCGAGCATGAGCCGGAACAGGCTCGTGTCGTTGATAAATGTCCAGCGGAATTCCAGAAACGGGTTGTAGCTGGCCGACGGCGTCGCGGCCCCGAAGAACAGATTGTAGCCGGTGTCGGTGCTGCCGCCATCGGGATGGAGCCACGCGGCTCCGCCGCCGGCGTACACAACTCCGGTGCCGAACAGTATCGCGGCGTCGGCGTTGAGCTGCCAGCCGGTGCCGGCGTCCTCGGGAAACAGGAAATCGCCGCTGGGGCGGAGCTCCAGGTTCTGCTTGATCGGCAGCCGGACCTGCCCGCCGGCGGTCCAGGCGTGATTCCCGAAGTCGCGTCCGCCGCGGAGGCCGACCTCGATGGGACCGCTGAACAGCCCGCCGCCTCGGGACCGCCGTTGCGCGGCGGCATCCGAGGCGGACAGCACGACCATGATGAGGACCAGGAGAGGCCACGCCCCCCGCATCGTCAGGCCCCGCCGAGGGGCTTGCCGTCGGCGTCGATCAGGCGGATCTCGCCGAGCTTGAGGTTCCGAAGACCGGGCTCGATCTTGGCGCGGTCGCCCACGACCACCCAGACCATGTTGTCGGGATGGATGGTCTCCTTCGCGGCGGCGCTCACCGACTCGATGGTCTGCGCCCGCACCCTCCCGGCGTAGGTGTCGTAGTAGCGGTCGTCCAGTCCGAACACCACCATGTCCTCGATCGAGCCCGAGACGGCCCCCATGGTTTCCCAGTTCCCCGGCAGGGTGAGGGTGAGGCCCGAGATCGCCCGGGACAGCTCCTCCGCCGTCGCCGGCCGGTCGGTGAGGATTCCGCGCAGCTCCTTCTGCACCTCGGTCACGGCCTCGGTCGTCTTGTCGGTCTGGACCGGCGCATACACCACGAACGGCCGCTGCCCGCGGGCATCGCGGAAGAAGGTGAACGCTCCGTACGACCAGTGCTTGTCCTCGCGCAGGTTCATGTTGATCCGCGACGTGAAGGACCCTCCCAGCACCTCGTTCATGGTCTCGATGGCCTGCTCGTCGGGGTTCGCCTTGGGTGCCGCCAGGTTGCCCACGAGAATCAGCGACTGAATGGAGCCCGGGCGGTCGAGCAGGTACACGATCGGCTTGGACTGCGGTGCCACCTGACTGATGTTCTTGGCCGGCACATCTCCCGACTTCCAGGACGCGAAGAGCCGTTCCAGCTTCGGCCGAATCTCGGCCATGGTAGTGGCACCCGTGACCACCACCGTCGTGTGGTTGGGCTTGAACCAGGTGCGGTGAAACGCGATCAGATCGTTCCGGCCGATCCGCGCCGTGGAGGCCTCGGTGCCCGACCCGGTCCATGGGTTGGCGTAGGCGTGGCCCTCACCGTAGAGCAGCCCCGGGAGCACGCGGAGCGCCATGCCGACGGGCTCCGATTTCTCCTGCTGAATCTGCGCGAGCCGCTGCTTCTTGAGCCGCTCGAAATCCGATTGCGGGAAGGAGGGGTTGAGGATCACATCGGCATAGACCGCGAGGGAGGCGTCGAGCTTGTCCTTCAGCGCCTCGAGGGTGACTCCCGACACGTCGAGCCGCGAGCCGGCATACAGGTTCGCGCCGAGCGCCGCGAGCTCGTCGCTGATCTGCAGCGACGTGCGCGTGCGCGTGCCCTCGTCCAACATTGCCATGGCGAGGCTGGCCGTCCCCGGGATCCCGTGCTGATCGGCGGCGTATCCGGCGTCCAGCAGCAGGTCGAGCTGAACCTGGGGGATCGACGGCCGCCGGGCCAGCACGATCTTGAGACCGTTCGACAGCGTCGCGCGCTCGAGCTCCGGAAATTTGGTCTCGGGGGGCGTGCCGGTCTCGGGCAGCTTCGAACGGTCGGCACCGCTCGATGCCGTCTGGTATTCGCCGAACGGCACGACTTCGAGGGTGTAGTCACCGTCGGAGAGCCAGCGGTTGGCCGTGGCCCGGAGCTGGGCAGCGGTCGCGGCCTGCGACCGCTGCAGCCGGGTCTTGTAGAAGTCGGCCTTGCCGGCCCATACCTCGCCCTGGGCCAGCAGGTCGGACTTGCCGCCGAAGCCGCCGATCCGCTCCATCCCTCGCACCAGCCCCGCGCGGTACTGGGTCTTGACCCGCTGGAGCTCCGCCGGGGTGGGGCCGCCGGCGAGGAGCCGCGCCATCTCTTCGTTCACCGCGCGCTCCACCTTGCTCAGGTCTTGGCCCGGCCGAGCAGTCGCCTCGATGACGAAGAGGCCGCCGATCTCCTGCAGGTTGGCGTACGCGGTGACCTGGGTGGCGATCTGATCGTCGTACACCAGCCGCTTGAACAGCCGCGACGACTTCCCTGCGCTCAACACCTGGCCGAGCAGCACCAGGTTCTCCCCTTCCGTTGACCCCCACTGGGGCACGTTCCAGATCTTGTACAACCTGGCCTGGGGCACCCGGTCCTGCATGAAGCCGCGCTGACTCCCGGTCCGCTTCGCGATCCAGGCCTCCTGCCGGTCCACTGGCGGCCCCGAAGGAATGTCGCCGAAATACTTCTCGACCTTTGCCTTCACCTCCGCCGGCTTCACGTCGCCGGCCACGACCAGGACCGCATTCGCCGGGCCGTAGTACGTCTGAAACCACTCCTTCACGTCTTCCAGCTTGGCGGCATCGAGATCCTCCATCGAGCCGATAACGCTCCAGGAGTATGGATGGTTGGCCGGATAGAGCTTGGGGTTGAGGAATTCCCACACCCGGCCATAGGGCTCGTTCTCGTTCTGCCGCTTCTCGTTCTGCACGACGCCGCGCTGCTCGTCCAGCCTCTCCTGGGTCACCACGCCGAGCAGGTGGCCCATGCGGTCCGACTCGAGCCAGAGGGCCAGGTCGAGCGCGTTGGTGGGAACGTTCTGGAAGTAGTTGGTCCGGTCCTCGTTGGTGGTGCCGTTCAGGTCGGTCGCCCCGACCTGCTGCAGCGGATAGAAGAAGTCCTTGTTCCAGTTCTCACTCCCGTTGAACATCAAATGCTCGAAGAGGTGCGCGAACCCGGTCCGCCGCGGCCGCTCGTTCTTGGAGCCGACATGGTACCAGACGTTCACCGCCACGATCGGAGCCTTGTGATCCTCGTGGATGATGAGTGTCAGGCCGTTGGGGAGCACGTGGCGCTGGTAGGGGATGTCGACCGCCGCGTCCTGGGCCAGGACCGCGACGGGTGGAGCGAAAGACAGGCCGGCGGCGCAGACGACCGTCGTCAGGATGGCGCGCACTGGTACCTCGAGCGAGTGGGATCTTCTGGACGGATTAGCCGGGCGCCGGGTGTCACTGACCGGTCGGCTGGCGGTGCCGGCGCGCCCGTCACCGTCTCGTTCACCTCGAGCCAGTACCGGCCGAGCGACTGGATGACCGCGGCGAACTCGGCGTACCCGACCGGCTTGCGGACGCAGCTGTTGGCGCCGGCCTGGTAGCACTGGGCCACCTCGCGCGGCTCGTTGGACGGAACCAGGATGACGACCGGCACGGCGGTGGTGCGTGGACTGGCCCGCAGCGCTCGCACCACTTCGGCCCCATCCACCCTGGGCAGCTTGAGGTCGAGGAGGACGAGGCGGGGAAGGGAACCGCCGAGGCGATGACGGAAAGGACCGCGGGCGAGGAGATAATCGAGGGCCTCCTCGCCGTCGCGGGCGACCGCAATGACCTGTCCGGCCGAGAGCTGCCGCAGCGGCCGCAGCAGCAGCTCGACCTCGAGCGGATTGTCCTGCACGATGAGGATGTCGGAGTGGTCCGGGAGGGTCATGCGACGGGTGGGACGGCCCGCTCCGCCGGTTCGGGCTCGACGGACCGCGCGTCGGTCACGCGACCGGCGCCGCTGCCCCGCCGACCACCGGCCCCGCCGAAGGTGATGAAGAACTTCGCCCCCCGATCCACCTCCGACTCCGCCCAGACGCGGCCGCCGTGCTTCTGTGCGATCCGCTGGACCAGGGCTAGGCCGGCACCGTTCCCCTCGAACTCGTCCGCGCGGTGCAGCCGCTGAAACACGCCGAAGAGCTTCCCGGCGTAGGCCATCTTGAATCCGACCCCGTTGTCTTCCACCGCGATGCCGGGCTGTCCGTCGCTCTCCACCGGCCGGATCCGGATCACGGCGCGCTCGCGTGGGCGGGTGAACTTGAGCGCGTTCGCCAGGAGCTGGTGGAGGGCCACCCGGGCCAGGGCCGCATCGCAGTCGAGCACCGGCAGCGCATCGATCTGCCAGTCCACCACCCGCCCCTCCTGGAGCGGATGGACTTGGCTGATCACGTCGTCCACCAGGGTGTTGAAGTCGACCTCCCGTCGGAGCAGATCCTGCCGCCCGACCCGGCTCAGCATCACCAGATCGTCCAGCATCGCGGCCATGCGGTTGCCGCCTTCCTGGATCCGCTCGGCGTAATGGCGGACGGCCTTGTCGAGCCCGCCGCCGCTGTCCTCGATGAGCAGTTGCGCGAAACCGCTGATGTGCCGCACCGGCGTTCGCAGGTCGTGGGAGACCGAGTAAAGGAGCGTCTCCAGCTCGGCCGTCGCCGCCCGCAGGGCCGAGCCCCGCTCGGCCAGCCGCCGCTCCAGATCGGCCGTCCTGTGCTTCAGCTCGTCGCGCAGGCGCGCGTGCTGGAGCGCGATCGCGATCGGGGCCGCCAGCTCGAGCGCGATGTCCCGGTGCTCGGCGTCGAAGGCACCGGGGCTCGAGGAGGCGAGGGTCACTTCCCCGATCGGCTCGCCGTCCACCAGCAACGGCACCGAGAGGAGGCTCCGCATCCCGTCTTCCAGCAGCTGCCGGAAAACCGGCGGCGGGGCTTCCAGGGTGGCGAGGTCTTCGTAGTAGCGGACCGTTCCGCGACGGAGCACTTCCCCGGGCGGGAGCGAGTCGAGCGGCATCGGCGCGGCCGTCAGGGCCAGCTCGCCGGCAAAGCCGGCGAGGAGCTGCGCCTCGCTTCGCTCGAAGTCGTAGAGCACGACCGTACAGCGTTGGCAGGGCACCATCCGCCGGACCCGGGCCAAGGCGGCGCGGCCCACCTCACCGCGGGACTTGGCGGCGAGGATAGCCTGATCCATGTCGTGCAACATGCTGAGCCGCTCGGCGGAGCGGCGGAGCCGTTCCTCGGCGTGCTTCCGCTCGGTGATGTCGGTGACCATGCCGACGGTGCCGACCGTTCCTCCTTCCCGCCCGACGATCGGACTCGCCGACACGAGGACCCACAGCTCGCTCCCGTCCTGACGGCGGAAGCGCACGTCGTGGCTCTCGCGGGCGGCGTCCGGCCGGGCCAGCATCCGCTGCGCGGCGGCTCGGGATCCGCCATCGATGAAGTCGTACACCGGGCGCCCGAGCAGCCCGCCGCTGGCGTAGCCCAGCAGCTGGGTCATCCGCTGGTTGACGTAGGTGATCACGCCGCGGTCGTCGGAGACCCAGATCCCCTCCTGCGCCACATCCACCAGCTGCTTGAAGCGCTGCTCGCTCTCCTGCAGCGCCTGGGTCCGCTCCTCCAGGCGCGCCTGGCGGCCTTCGAACGCCGCGGCGTGCCCCAGGGCGGCGCCCATCAGGCCGCCGAGCAGGCGGATCGCCTTGGCGTCGCGGTCGGTGAAGGCATGCGGTGTGGTCGACACGACCTTGAGCACGCCCAGCGTGCGCTGCTCGTCCTTGAGCGGCATGGCGAGCAACGAGCGCACGCCCGAGCGCGGCGTAGGCATTGTGCCCGATGCGGGTGTCCGTGGCGAGATCGTCGGACCGCTGCAGCTCGCCGGTGCGGACGCAGAGGCCCGAGAGGCTGTTGTCGAGCCGAAGCCGTGGCGCGTCGGTCCCGATGTGCACCTGGGGGATCAGCTCGTCCCCCTCGATGGCCTCGATCACCGCCCCGGTGGCTCCGGTGAGGCGCTGGCTGCGTTCGGCGATGACGTGGCGTACCGTCGCCGAGTCGAGCCCCGCGGCGGCCACTGCCTGTTGGACTTCGATCACGGCCTGGAACAGCTCGGTATCGAGCAGCATCGCCTCTTCGGCCAGCTTCCGCTCGGTGATGTCGAATTCGGTGCCGAGGAACCCGATCTGCCGGCCGTTCTCGTCCCGCAGCGGCTCCCAGGTGCTGGAGGACCAGCGCACCTGCCCGGCGCGGTTCACGACCCGGTACTCCTGGTCGCGGAGCGTGCCGCCCTGGGCCAGCCGTTCCCACTCGGCTACGAGGGCGGGGCGGTCGTCGGGATGGATGTACTGCAGGAACTGCTGGTCGCGGATGTCTTCCAGCGGGTAGCCGGTGAGACGCTCGAAGGCCGGATTGGCGAAGACGAGCTGGTACTGCAGGTCATACGCGATGACGCCCTCTCGCATCGTCGCGGTGATCGCCTGCAGCTGGCCTTTGGCCTCCCGTACCGCGCGCTCGGCCTGCCGCCGCCGGCGCACCTGCGGTAAAACCGCGGCCGCCAGGATCAGCACCAGCACAGCCAGCACGGCAATGACGGTCCAGAGCGTCTGGGGCGTGAGGCTAGCGAGGTTATCGAGCGGGGCTGGAAACACAGGCGGCGACCTTGGCGGGGCGGGAGGTGTCCCGAAGATACACCCGTCACGGATCGCGGTCGAGGATCTCCCGGATCCTGGCCGTTAAAACCCCTGGGGTGAACGGCTTAGGCAGCAATTCGATGCCCGGTGTGAGCTCTCCCTGACGGACGATGGCCTCCTCGGAGTAGCCCGACACGTAGAGCACCCGCATGTCCGGCCGGAGCGGCAGGATCTGCTCGACCAGCTCCCGACCGCTCATCCTCGGCATCACGACGTCGGTCAGCATCAGGTGGATGAAGCCGTCGTACGAGGCGGCCGCCCGGAGCGCGTCGAGTCCGTCCGCCGCCTCGAGCACCACGTAGCCGTTCCGCTCCAGGATCTCGCGGGTGAGGTTGCGAACCAGCTGCTCGTCCTCGACCAGAAGGATCGTCTCGGCCGCCCCGCGCACGGGCAGTGCCGGCACCGGGGGAGTGATCCGCTCGTTGACTCCGTCCACGGCCGGCAGGTAGATGCTGAAGATGCTGCCGACGCCCTCGGTGCTGCTCACGAAGACATCGCCGCCCACCTGCTTCACGATGCCGTAGACGGTGGACAGGCCCAGCCCGGTGCCGCGGCCCTGTTCCTTGGTGGTGAAGAACGGCTCGAAGATCCGCTCCTGCACCGCCGGCGTCATCCCCATGCCCGTGTCCTGCACCGTGAGGGTGACGTAGGCCCCCGGCTCCAGACGCCCCCACCGGGCGGCGGCGCCGTGCCCTACCTCGGCATTGGCGGTGCAGATGGTGAGGCGGCCGCCCCAGCGCATCGCGTCGCGGGAGTTCACCGCGAGGTTCAGCAGCACCTGCTCCAGCTGACCGGGGTCGGCGCGGGTAAGGCGCAGATCGGGCGCCAGCTCGGTGTGGAGCTCGATGTCCTCGCCGATCAGACGGCGCAGCATGCGGTCCACCGACATCACGACTTCGTTGAGGCTGACCGACCGAAGCTGCAGCAGCTGGCGCCGGCTGAAGGCGAGGAGCTGGTTGGTGAGCTCGGCCGCGCGGGTGCCGGCCTGACGGATCTGCTCCAGGTCTTCCCGCATGGGGTCGGGGACGGGCAGCTCGGCCAGCAGCATCTCGCTGTAGCTCAGGATCGCGGTCAGAAGGTTGTTGAAGTCGTGCGCGATTCCGCCCGCGAGCCGCCCCACGGCTTCCATCTTCTGCGCCTGCCGCAGCTCCTCCTGCGAGCGCCGGAGCTCCTCCTCGGAGCGCCGCCGGTCGGTGATGTCGGTGTAGATCGCGACGACCCCGTCGGGCTTCCCTTCCGCGTTCTGCAGCGACGCCGTGGAGATACTGACGTCGAGCAGCGTGCCGTCCTTCCGCATGCGGCGCGTCTCGAACGCGGTGAAGGCCTTGAGGGCTTCGAACTCGTGCTCCTGGCCGGGCACGTTCTGCAGCCGGTGGCCGATGACCTCGTCCGCCGTCCAGCCGAACACCTTCTCGGCGGCGGGGTTCCAGCTCACCACCTCGCCGGTCGGACGGAGGCCGACGATCGGCAGCGGCGACGCCTGGACCAGGGCGGCGAGCTGGTTGCGCGCCGCGCGGACCGCCTCCTCGGACGCCTTTCGCTCGGTGATGTCCCTCTGGGTGCCCCAGATGCGGGTGAGGTGTCCGTCCTCCACCAGGCCGACGAGGTTATTGAGGAACCAGCGTGGGTGTCCATGCCGGTCCAGCTCGTACGACTCGAGGTCCGAGGCGCGGTAGCCGCCCCGCACGAAGCTGCGGAAGAACTCGATGCTCCGCGGGTCGCTCAGGTTGAAGCTGTCGCACAGCCGGGTGCCGACGAGCTCCTCCGGCTCGCTGCAGGAGTACATGCGAAGCATCGCCTCGTTGCACTCCACCAGACGGGCGGATTCGGCGCACCACCGAATCTGCTCATCCGGGGGGGCGTGTATCGGGAGCGGAGGGTCCACCTCGGCGCGCCACACGCCGTCGGCGATCTGTTCGAAGAAGAACCGATAGTGCTCCCGGCTGTCGCTGAGGGCGACATCCACCGGGGGTTCACCGGCAGCCGTCATATCAGCCGGGCGGCGGGTTCGGGAGCCCCGAGGACCTGCTGGATGTTGCGCAAGAGCCCTTCGAGGGAAAACGGCTTTTCGAGGAAGGCCGTCCCCGGATCGAGTACGCGGAGCCGTCCCATGGCGTCATCGGTCGTGCCGGAGACGTAGAGCACCTTGATCGCGGGACGGTGGATGCCCAGCCGGGCGGCGAGCTCGCGGCCACTCACTCCCGGCAGCACGAGATCGGTGATGAGCAGGTGAATGTGACCGGCGTGCCGGTCTGCGAGTGCCACCGCGGATTCGGCGTCCTCCGCCGCGAGCACGGTGTATCCGGCGCGCTCCATCACCCGGCGGGCGAGCTCGCGCACCTGCTCCTCGTCTTCCACCAGGAGGACGGTGCCGCTGCCCGCCAGCGCCGAGACCGGGCCGCTTGGGCGGGCGGGGTGAGCGGGAGCCTCCGCGCGACGGAGATAGATGCCGAAGGTGGTTCCCACCCCGGGGATCGCATCGACGGCGATATAGCCGCCGCCCTGCTTCACGATTCCGTACACCGAATCCAGCCCGCGACCCAGGCCGGCTCCGGTGTCGCGCACGGTCAGGGTCACGTACGCGCCCGGCGCGAGTCCCGCGTGACCGGCGGCGACGGTCGCGTCCAGCTGCGCCGAGCCGGTGGCGAGCTCCAGCCGACCACCATCCGGCATCGCCTCACGCGCGTTGTTACTCAGAAGCAGGAGCACCTGCTCGAGCTGGCCCGGGTCGGCGAGCACCGGGTCGATCGCCGGATCCAGTACCTGAATGACCTCGATCCGGCTCCCGACGAGACTCCGGATGGCCGAAACCGTGCCGCTCACGAGTCGGTTGAGGTCTACCGCCCGGGGCGCGAGGGCCTGGCGGCGGCTGAAGGCGAGAAGCTGCCGGGTGAGCCCCGCGGCGCGGTCGGCCGAGCGCTGAATCTGTGCCAGGTCGCCGCGGGCCTCCAGGGAAAGCGAGGAGTCTTCCAGCAGCAGTGACACGTGGCCGAGGATGCCGGTCAGGAGGTTGTTGAAGTCGTGGGCGACGCCACCGGCGAGCTGGGCGATGGCGTCGGTGCGCTCCATCCGCTTGAGGCGCTGCTCCAAGGCATGGCTCTCGGTCACATCGGCGGCGCAGCCCACGTAGCCGGCGAAGGCGCCGTCCGATCCGAGACGAGGAACTCCCGTGCTTCGAATCCGGCGATACTCGCCGTTGGCGCGCTGGATGCGGCACTCGAGCTCATAGGGCCGCTGCTCGTCGAAGGCGGCGTTGTACGCCGCCAGCGCGTTGTCCCGATCGTCAGGATGCACCCGGGCGACCCAGCCCCAGCCCAGCTCCTCCTCCAGCCGGCGACCCGAGAACTCGAGCCACCTCTCGTTCACATAATCGCAGCGCCGATCGGGACCGGAAGTCCAGATCATGACGGGCAGTCCGCTATAGGCCAGACGCGGGTCGGTGGAAGCCATGAAGTCGTGACTCCAGCGAACAACTGGGAGAGCCGGGGGAACGGAGAAATGTCGCGGGCCAACCCGGATGGATCAAGGCCGGGCCGCTGGCGGCAGACGCCTGTGCGGCATACTCTTTGGCATGCCGTTCCTGGATACCAAGCAACAGCGCGCTGCCTGGCTCATTTTTGCTCTCGGGATCGCCCTCGTCTATGCGCTGTGGCCGTTCAGCTCCGGGCTCATCGGCGCCCCGGTTCTCTACGTCGTCTTCGCCCCTGTCCACCGCCGGCTGACCCGCTGGCTGCGCCCCTCGCTCGCGGCGGGTGTCGTCGTCCTCCTCGCCATCGTGCTCGTCGTGGCCCCTACCGCGTCCATTCTCGGCCTCGTCGCCACCGAGGCGCAGGACATGGCCACGAATGTGATTCAAAGTCCTCTGGTGGCACGCATCCGCGCCGTGCGCGTGGGCCCCTATCAGGTCGGCGCCCAGCTCGAAGCACTCGGGACCAGTCTCGTCAGCTGGGCCGGCAGCAGCGCGCTCGGGGTGATCGGGACGGCCACCCGTCTCGGCATTCAGCTCACGATCACGTTCTTCGGCCTGTTCTACCTGCTGATCGCCCCGGATCACGCCTGGCGCGCCGTGCGCCCCTACATTCCCTTCTCCGCCGCGAGCGCCGAGATGCTGCGGGTCCGGTTCAAGGACGTGACGGTCTCGACCCTCATCGGGACCGGCCTCACCGCGGTGGTGCAGGGAGCGCTGGTCGGCGTCGCCTTCTGGACGACCGGCCTCAGCAACGCCCTGTTCTGGAGCGTGGTGACGGTCATCTTCGCGATCCTTCCGGTGGTCGGCAGCGGCCTCGTCTGGGGCCCCGGAGTCGCCGCCCTCGCCATCGAGGGCCACTACGGCGCCGCGGTCGGGCTCGCGCTCTGGGGCGTGCTCGTGGTTGGGCAAGTAGACAACGTGATCCGGCCGTTCGTGTTCCGCCGCTGGGCCCAGATCCATCCGTTCATCACGATCATCGGCGCCTTCGCGGGCATTCGCTACTTCGGACTGCTGGGACTTCTGATCGGACCGCTGGCCATCTCGTACTTCTTCGAGCTCATCCGGATGTACCGCGTGGAATACCTCGAGGAGGAGGAGGCCGAAGAAGCGGAGCTGCCGGTGCGACCGCGCGTCGCGGGCTGAGTCGCCGCGCGAGTGGCCGATCGGACACTTCGCGTGTCGAGTTGAACACGAAGCCAATTGACTTTCCTGCGGCGTGCTCGGGTATTCTCCGAGGCACGCTTTTTTCGTTGGCGCTGGGGTAAGCCTTCATCCGACCACTCCAACGCTCGAATCGACCATGATTCCGTCACAGTCCTTCGTTCTTCAACTGATGGCGGTCGCCGGTATCGCCCTCGCGGCGGACCCGGACAGCACGCTCCACGTCCTGCGGTACACGCCCTCGGGCGACGCGGGGCCGACGGCCTCCGTCACGGTCACCTTCGACCGTCCCGTCGCGGGCTCGCTCGATCGTTCGGTTGACCCGAAGGCGATCTTCCGGATCGCGCCGGCGGTCGCCGGGACGGTGGAATGGCGTGACCCGGTCACGTTGCGCTTCCGGCCCTCGGCGCCCCTGCCTGCCAACTCCTCCTACACGGTTACCGTCGCCGATCGCTTCGAAGCCATGGACGGCAGCCGGCTCGAGCGTCCCTTCAGCTTCACCTTCCGGGTTCGCGGACCCAGGGTGCTCGCGGGCTGGCCGGTGGGCCCGAGCGACCGCGCACGGTTCGTCACGCCCGACAGCCGGTTCGACCTGGTGCTCGATGCCGCCGCTGATCCTGCCGCGGTGAGCGCCGCAGCCTATGTGGAATTCGATCGAGTCTGCTCGGTTCCCGGCGTCATCCGCTTCAAGGTCGAAGCGCAACGCGCCATCAACGAGAAGGACCGCTGGGACTTTCGCGAGGCGGGTGGTTGGGATCGGGACCGCTCCGCCGACCGTCTTCGCCGGGTGGTGACCCTGGCTCCGCGCAAGCCGCTCCCCAAGGGATGCACCGGCCACCTCGTGGTTCCCTCGGCCTTCGATGAGCGCGGCCGCGCCGATCTTCTCCGGTGGGAGTTCTCGACCTACGGCGCGTTCCGAATGGTGCGGTCCACCTGCGGCTGGGACCGGCAATACTGTCCCAACGGTCCGGTCGTGCTGCACTTCAGCACCCCGGTGCGCGGCGGCGAGGTGCAGCGGAAGATCACCCTGCGCCCGGCCGCCGCCTTCACCGTCGGGGACACGTCGGACAGCCGCGCCGAATGGGTGCTCGAGGCCCCGCTTCGCCCGCACACCGGCTACGCGCTGGTCGCCGACCCGTCGCTGACGGACGTCTTTGGCCAGCGCCTCGACGGGAACCCGGTCGTCACGCTCGGCACCACCGGCTTCGCACCGGCGGTGAACTACGCCTCGGGCCGCAGCGTCGTCGAGCGGAAGGGCGCGCACACCTTCGGCCTCACCTTCGTCAACGTGGACACGCTCGAGGTCCGCATCGCCCGGGTCCCGGACACCCTGGAGGCCGCGTTCCTGGCCCGCAGCGAGTGGAGCTGGCGCGAGCTCTGGCCCGCGCTGGCCCCCCGAGCGGAGCGGCGCCGGATCGCGGTGCCCGGGGAGCGGGATCGCGTACGGGTGTACGGCGTCATCCTGCCCGCGCTCTCGGCGGGCCCTGGCAAGCCCACCCTGATGGCGGTGCAGGTGACGAGTCCGGGACTCGATTCCCTGAGCCGCAACGACCCGCCCGGTGGCGCTGGTGCAGGTGACCGACCTGGGCGTGCACGCGCGCGTCGGCGCGGAGGAAGGAGTCGTGTGGGTCACCGGCGCGAGCGATGGACGGCCGCGGCCCGGCGCCACCGTCACGCTGCACGACGACCGCGGTCGCGTCCTCACCGAGGCGAACGACCGATTCGGCCGGCGTGGCCCGGCTGTCCCGCTATCGCTCCTATCCGCCGCGGAGACGATGAGCACGGAGGACGCCGGCTGGTCCAGCTTCCAGGGTTACGTCGCCGTGGTGCTGGGGGACGACCGGGCGGTGCTCGGCATCAACGACTACGATCCCGACCTGAGCCCCTGGCGCTTCAACATCTCGCAGGCTTGGGGCAGCGCACGCCTGCCGGCGGCCGTGGCGGTGTTTACCGAGCGCGGGATCTACCGTCCCGGCGAGCCGCTCTACGCCAAGGCGATCGTCCGAACCGGCCCGCTCGGCGCGCTCGAGCCGGCCGGAGTCCGGGGATTCGCTCCGCTGGATCTTCCAGGATCGCGCCGACCAGAGCGGGGCCGTCGGCACCCTGCGCGACACGGTCGTCGCGCTCTCTGCGTTCGGCACCGCGGACCAGCGCTTCACCATCCCCGCCGAGGCGCGCGCTCGGCGACTACCGGATCGCCGCCCAGCTCCGCCGCGGCGGTCGCTGGATCGAGCTCGCCTCCACCGCCTACCGCGTCGCCGAGTACCGGCCGCCGGAGTTTCTGGTGGACGTCGCGGCCGACAGCGCGGTGCGCTTCGCCGGCGACTCGATCGGCGCGAGCGTCGAGGCGCGCTACCTCTTCGGCGCGCCGATGGGCCGCGCCGCGGTACGCTGGACCCTCCGGCAGCGCAGTCGGTCGGCTCGTGGGACCTCGACATCCCGGACACCGAGGGCTTCCACGTCAGCGAGGAAGGCTGGTGGTACGAAGAGCTCGCCGAGCAGCAACCTGGCAGTCCGGGTCGTGTCGAGCGGCATCGACACGCTCGACGCGGCCGGCCGCCTGGGGCTGCGGCTCAAGCTGGCGGACACCGAGCGCGGCCGGCCGTCGCGGGCGACGGTCGAGGCGACCGTCACCGACGTGAACCGGCAGACGGTGTCCGCCTCGGCGAGTACGCTGGTGCATCCGGCGGCCTTCTATCTCGGCGCAAAGCCGGAGGGCCAGAGCTACTTCTGGACCGCCGGGTACGCCGACGACGGTCGAGCGTGATCGCCGTGCGGCCCGATGGCGCAAGGGTCGCCGGCGTCCGGATCCAGGGCACGGTCGTGCGGCGCGAGTGGCATCAGGTGCGCCGCGAGCGGGCCGGCTATGGCGAGCTGGTGGGCGAGTGGGTCTCCGACACCGTCGCCCGCTGCACCGTCACCACCGCGGCGAGCGCGCCGGCGCCCTGCCGGTTCACGCCGCCGGCGGGGGGTACCTACACCGTCACGATTCACGCGCGCGCGATGCCGCGGGCCGCGAGGTCGCGACCAGCTTCTACCGCTGGGCGGTCGGCAAGGACTGGGTGCCGTGGAACGACGAGAGCCAGTTCAAGATGGACGTGGTCCCCGACCGGACGCGCTACTCGGCCGGCGACACCGCCACGGTGCTGTTCGCCTCGCCGTTCACCGACGCCGAGGCCTGGATCACGGTCGAGCGCGAGGGCTTGCTCGAGCAGCGCCGGCTGCGCATCGCGAGCGGGACCACGACGCTCAAGCTGCCCGTCACCGAGGCGTTCGCGCCCAACGCCTTCGTCTCGATCGTCGTGGCGCGGGGCCGGAGCGCTCCGCCGGGCCCGCTGGACGACCCCGGCCGTCCAACGATCCGGGTCGGGCTACGCCGAGCTCCGCGTGACGCCGGAGCGGAAGCGGCTCGCGGTGAGCGTGGCCCCGATGGCGACGGAGTACCGCCCGGGCGACACTGCCCGGGTGGCGCTCGGCGTGCGCGATGCGGCGGGGAAGGGGCAGCGGAGCGAGGTGACGCTGTGGGCGGTGGACGAAGGCGTGCTGGCGCTCACCGGATACCGGACGCCGGATCCGCTCGACCTGCTCTACCGGCCGCGCGGGCTGGGCATGCGGCTCGCGAGCACGCTGACCACCGTGGCCCCGCAGGTGCCCGAGGGGGAGAAGGGAAGCGCGCGCCCGGGCGGCGGCGGCGGCGCCGACGCGGCCGACATCCTGCGCTCCCGTTTCCAGACCACCGCCTTCTTCCTGGGCTCGGTGGTCACCGACGCGCAGGGACGGGCCACCGCCACGGCCAGGCTGCCCGGACAATCTCACGACGTTCCGTCTGATGGCCGTCGCGGTGACCGCAGGCGGATCGCTACGGCAAAGGCGAGTCGTCGCTGCTGGTCACCCGTCCGCTGGTGGCGCGGCCGGCGCTGCCCCGCTTCCTCCGGGAGGGCGACCGGTTCGCCGCCGGCGTGGTGGTCAACCGCCGCGAACCGGCGATGCTCGCAAGGCCACGGTGGCGGCGAGCGCGACGGGTGCCGAGCTTCACGGGCAGAGCACCCGGAGCGCGATGCTCGAGCCCGGCCGGGGCCGGGAGGTGCGGTTCGACTTCGTCGCCCGGCCCGGCGACAGCGCGTCGTTCCGCTTCGATGCGTCAGCGGCGGGCGACGCGGACGCGGTCGCTCTTCGTCTTCCGATCCGACCCAACTATCACCCGCTCGATTTCACCGTGGCCGGTGTGCTGCACGACACGGCCAGCGCCGAAGTGATCCTGCCGGCAGGACGTCGATCCTGCGCGCTCGAGGGTCACGCTCAGCCTGGGCACCTCCCCGCTGGCGATGATCCGCGGCGCTGAGCAGTGGCTCCGGGTCTATCCCTACTGGTGCACCGAGCAGATCACCAGCGCCGCCGAGCCGCTCATCGCGCTCTACCGCGCCGCGCCTGAACTCGGCGCGGATTCCGGGACCGTTCGTCGGGCCCGCGCTGATCTCGAGCGCATCGTGGCGACGCTGTCCCGTCGGCAGCGCGCTGACGGCGGCATCGGGCTCTGGAGCGCCACCGACTGGACCACGCCCTGGCTCAGCGCCTACGCCGGCGCGGTCCTGCTGGAGGCGAGACCGCGGGCATCGCCGTCAACGACTCGGTGATCGCTCGGTTGGGCGGCTATCTCAAGCGCTCGCTCGGAGAAGGCGGCCCGATTCACGCGCCGGTCGCCGACTGGTACCGGCGGTCCGAGGTGCGACTGAGCGATCGAGTCATGGCCGTGGACTATCTGTCGCGCGCCGGCCTGCGGGACCGCGCGTCGGAAAACGAGCTGCTCCGTTCCGCCGCTCAGCTTGTCTGGGAAGATCGGGTCCGGCTGGCGCACGTGCTCGCGCGAGGCCGAGATCGTCACCGCCGCGAAGGGTCTGCTCGAGCCTGCCTGGGCGTCGGTGAAGGTCGAGGGACGGAGGGCGACGCTGCCCGAGGCCACCTCGCGTGACTTCTACTTCCCGTCCCGCATCCGGCCCACCGCCTGGCTGCTGAGCGCCACGCTCGCGGTGGATCCCGCCCATCCGCTGGTGGGACCGCTGGTGGAGACGCTCATCCAGCAGGGCAGGGGAGAGCGGTGGATCTGGAACACTCAGGACTACGGCACCGCCATCTCGGCCCTGGCCGAGTTCCAGGAGCGACAGAAGGCCGGCGCCTCGAAAGGAGTGCGGGTGAGCGCCGGCGGGCGTTCGATGCTCGAGCTCGCATCACTCGGCGCTGCGCGCGATTCCAGTTTCGCACTCGCGGGGCTGGTTGAAGCTGGCCCGTCGGGCCAGCGCCTCCAGCTCAGGCTCCAGGCCGATGCCGGCCCCCTCTTCTACTATGTGACCGTCACGACCGCCCCTCGCGTCGCGCCGGTGCGGCCCGGGGACCGGGGGATTCAGGTCGAGCGCTGGTACGAGAGCTACGAGACCGGGAAGCCGGTCACCGAGATCGCCGAAGGCGAGCTGGTGCGGGTCCGGCTCAGGGTGACCGTGCCCAGCGACCGACAGTTCGTCGTCCTCGACGATGCGCTCCCCGCCGGCCTCGAGGCGGTGGATCTGAGCCTTCGCACGGTCGGTGGAGTTCCCGGCCCCGGCGCAGCCGACTCGGCTGCCACCGAGGGGGACGCGCAACAGAATGGCGACGAGCATTGGGTCTACGGGAGCTGGGATGCCGGCTGGTGGTCGCCGTTCGATCACCGGGAGCTGCGAGACGACCGTGTGGTCTTCGTCGCCACCCGTCTCTGGAAGGGGAGCTACACCGCCACGTATCTCGCCCGGGCCACGACTCCCGGCAAGTTCACTCGCCCACCGGCTCACGCGGAGGAGATGTACAACCCGGCGGTGTTCGGCGAGAGCGACGGTGGGGTGTTCACGGTCGTTCAGAAGGCTGGTAGCCGCAAGTGAGACCGAAGCAGGCGGCGGCAGCGACCGCGCTGGTGCTCCTTCTGCTGGTGGGAGCCTTCTGCGGATGGCTCGCGGCACCCTTGCCACCTGGGCTGCTCGCGACGGGTGTGGATCCGGGGCTCGTGCTCTTGGATCGGAACGGACGGGAGCTGCGCGCCACTCGAGCTCAGGATGGAAGCCGGCGGCAGTGGGTGCCTCTCTCCGAGATCGATCCCGACCTGGTCGCGGCCTTCCTCGCGGCGGAGGACCGCCGCTTCAACCGCCATGGCGGGGTCGATCCGCGAGCGGTCGCCCGGGCGGCGTTGGCCAACCTGCGCGCCGGCAACATCGTCTCGGGCGGCTCCACCATCACGATGCAGCTGGCCCGAATGCTGAGACCCGCGCCCAGGACCTGGCCGGGCAAGGTGCGGCAGGTCGCGTGGGCGCTTCGGCTGGAGCATCACCTCGATAAGCAGACGATACTCGAGCAGTACCTCAACCGCGTCCCTCTGGGTCAAGGCGGGATCGGGGTCGAGGCCGGCGCATCGCTCTACTTCGCGACCGGGGCCGCCGAGGTGAGTCTCGGCCAGGCTGCCCTGCTCGCCGGGCTCGCGCAGGCACCGTCTACCGATAACCCGCTGGTCTCGCGTCGGCGCGCCGACCGCCGCCGTGACCACGTGCTCGCCGGACTCGTGGCGGTTGGCTACGCGACGGGAGAGGCCGCAAGTCGCGCCGCGGAGGAGCCGGTGCTGGCGACGGTGAGCCGGGCACCGTTTCTCGCGCCGCACTTTACCACTCGGGTCGTGCGGTGGAGCGAGCGGAACGGAGCACCCGCCGTAGGGACGTGGCACACTTCGCTCGATCTCGGCCTGCAGGAGGAGCTGGAGGCCGAGGTCCGGCACACCGTCGAGCAGCTCGCCGCGCGTGGAGGACGCCATGCCGCGGCGGTCGTGCTGGACAACGCCAGTGGCGAGATCCTGGCCTGGGTCGGCTCGCCGAACTTCTGGGCCGATACCGCGGGCCAGGTGGACATGGTGGTATCACCGCGCCAGCCGGGATCGGCCCTCAAGCCGTTCCTGTACGCCCTGGCCTTCGACCGAGGTTACACACCCGCCACGGTCCTGCCCGATATCGCCCGCGTGTACCAGACCTCGACCGGACCGTACGCCCCCAGAAACTACGACCGCCGCTACCACGGTCCCGTGCGCGCGCGGGAGGCACTCGGCAGCTCCTACAATGTTCCCGCGGTCGAGCTCGCCGAGCGCCTCGGTGTCTCCAGCCTGCTCGGCGTGCTGCGCGGGGCCGGATTCACTTCCCTCGGTCGGGGTGCGGAGTTCTACGGGCTCGGCCTCGCGCTCGGCAACGGCGATGTCAGCCTGCTGGAGCTCGCCAACGGATACCGTGCATTGGCGAACGGCGGCGTGTGGCGGCCCTATCGCTGGCGCTCACTCTCTCCGGGAGAGGTCGTCGAGCCGGGCGTTCGGATCACCGCCGAGCGCTCGGCGGCCCTGGTGCTCGATATCCTCGCGGATCCGGTGGCCCGCACCCCGGCCTTCGGACTCGCGACACCACTCGACTTCCCCTTTCCCGTCGCCGCCAAGACCGGTACCAGCCGGCACTTCACCGACAATTGGGCGGTCGCGACGACGGGACGGTTCACTGTGGCGGTCTGGGTCGGCAACTTCAGCGGACGTCCGATGGAAGGTGTGAGTGGCGTGAGTGGTGCCGGTCCCTTGCTGCACCGGGCGGTGCTCGCCACCGCTCGGCGATACGACCCCGGTGCGCTGCCGACCCCTGCCGCTACCGGTGCGATTCCGGCGACTATCTGTCGGCTCTCCGGCCTTGCCGCTACGCCCCGGTGCCCCAGCGCCATCGAATGGTTTCCGCCCGGCCTCGCGCCGACATTGTTCTGCGACTGGCATCGCGAAGGCGGCGTGGTCCTGCCGGTGGAATACGCGGACTGGTCGGGGCGCAGCTCGGTTCGGCCAGCTGCGCTCCCGGGGCCTTCACCCGTTGTGGCGGGTCCGGCTCAACCGGCCGGGTTCCAGCTCGTCTCGCCGCTCGATGGGGACGTGTACCGCGTCTCGCCGGGCGCAGAGCGACGCTTTGCGACGGTAGCCCTGCGGGCGGCGGGAGGACGGAATGCCGGCGGCGTCCGCTGGTACGTGGACGGCCGGGAATACGGTCGGCCCCGCTGGGGGCTGGAGAAAGGAGTCCATCGCATCCGCGCGGTGTCGCCGTCGGGAGAATCAGCGGAAGCGAGGGTAACGGTCGAGTAGCGCGGCCACTCGTCACAACACGAGGCCTGGTGCATTCCCATCCTGATCGTGGGAACACCATCTCAGGCGAGGAGGAAGGCGGATGCAAACGGCCCTGACGACCCGTCGGCTGGGCACGACGGACATGGAGATCACGACGGTGGGCTTCGGAGCGTGGGCCATCGGCGGCGGCGGCTGGTCCTTCGGCTGGGGGCCGCAGGATGACGAGCGCTCCGTCGCGACGATCCACCACGCGATAGAGCGAGGAATCAACTGGATCGACACGGCGGCGGTGTACGGGCTGGGGCATTCCGAGGAGATCGTGCGCCGGGCGTTGGAGGGCATGGCCGAGGCGGTTCGCCCATATGTCTTCACCAAGTGCGGGCTGATCTGGGACGAGTCCAAACCGATGGCACCGCCCCGGCAGGTGCTGTCCCCGACATCCATTCGGCGCGAGTGCGAGGCGTCGCTCCGAAGGCTCGGGGTCGAGCGGATCGATCTCTATCAGTTTCATTGGCCCGACGAGAGCGGCACGGAGGTCGAGGACTCATGGGGCGCGATGATCCGCCTGGTAGAGGAAGGAAAGGTACGGGCTGCGGGCGTCTCCAATTTCGACGTGCCGCTGCTGGAGCGGTGTGAGACGATCCGGCACGTGGACTCGCTCCAACCCCCCTTCTCGCTGATCCGCCGGGAGGCGGCGGAGGCCGAGCTCTCCTGGTGTGCCGAGCATGACACCGGCGTCATCGTCTACAGCCCCATGCAGTCCGGCATCCTGACCGAACGGTTCTCCGCCGAGCGCGTCAAAGCCCTGGCGCCCGACGATTGGCGCCGCAAGTCCGGCGAATTCCGGCCGCCACAGCTTCAGCGCAACATCGCGTTGCGCGACGGGCTCCGTCCGATCGCGGAGCGTCACGGGGTGTCGGTGGAAGAGGTCGCCATCGCCTGGACCCTGGCCTGGCCGGGAGTGACCGCGGCGATCGTCGGCGGACGCACCCCGGAGCAGGTGGATGGCTGGATCAACGCCGGAGCGCTGGAGTTGACCGACGGCGACCTCGACGACATCGTCGAGACGATTCGGAAGACGGAGGCGGGACGGGGGCCGGCGCGGCCGAATTAGGTTTCCACCATGCCTATCCATCACGTCACGGCCATCGCCGGTGATCCGCAGCGAAACCTGGATTTCTACACAGGCATGCTTGGGCTGCGGCTGGTGAAGCTGACCGTCAACTTCGACGACCCGGGCACCTACCACCTCTACTTCGGTGACGAGCTGGGCCGGCCGGGATCCATTCTCACCTTCTTCCCGTGGCCGGAGGGTGAAGCGGGCCGGGCCGGGACGGGCCAGGTGAACGAGATCTCGTTCGGCGTGCCGCAGGCATCCCTCGGCGCCTGGATCGAACGGCTGCTGAGCCGAGGCATACGATTCGAAGGACCCATCTCTCGATTCGACGAGCGTGTGCTCGCGTTCCGAGATCCGGACGGCCTGCTACTCGAGGTCGTCGCCACCCGCCGCGTAAACGATGTGGAGCCTTGGCGCGACGGCCCGGTGGCCGCCGAGCATGCGATCCGAGGGGTGCATGGGGTCACGATCTGGGAGGATGGCGACCTGGGTACCGCCGCGCTCCTGACCGATACCCTGGGCTTCCGCCCCGCGGCGGAGGAGGGGCACCGGTTCCGCTTCGAGTCGGCCACCGAGGGGTCGGGAACGGTGCTGGATCTCCGGCGCACGCCGGGATTCTGGAGCGGAGTCGGCGGCGTCGGCACCATCCATCACGTTGCGTTTCGCGCCGCATCGGATGAGGAGCAGGTCCTTCGGCGTGCCGAGATCGAACGGCTGGGTCTCGAGGTGACTCCGGTGATCGACCGGCAGTACTTTCGATCGGTCTACTTTCGGGAGCCGGGCGGTGTACTGTTCGAGATCGCCACCGATGGGCCCGGTTTTGCTATCGACGAGAGTCCGGCGGAGCTGGGAAGCTCCCTGAAACTGCCTCCGATGTACGAACCCGATGAGAGACCAGCTCACGCGATCGCTGCCCTCGGTCCGGCTTCCCCAAGTCGCCACACCGGAGACCTGATGCCGACCGTGGATCTGGGATTCAAGCACCGCTTCATCTCGGGTACCGACGCGAGCCGTCCGCCGCTGCTTCTGCTGCACGGCACGGGCGGCAACGAGGATGACCTCATGCCCCTGGGCGAGGCCCTTCTTCCGGGGGCGGCTCGGCTGAGCCCCCGCGGACAGGTGCTCGAGAACGGCGCCCCGCGATTCTTTCGGCGGCTTGCGGAGGGCGTGTTCGATCTGGATGACCTCAAGGCCCGCACCCAACAGCTCGCCGATTTCGTCGAAGCGGCCGGGCGGACCTACCAGCTTGCGGGACCGCCGATCGCGGTCGGCTTCTCGAATGGGGCGAACATCGCAGCCTCGATGCTGTTGCTGAGGCCGGAGGTGCTCCGAGCTGCGCTTCTCCTCCGGCCGATGGTTCCCCTGGTTCCCGATCCGCTACCTTCGCTTTCCGGGGTACCGGTCGCGATCCTCGCGGGGCGCGCCGATCCGATCGTCCGGCCGGAGCAGAGCGAGGACCTCGCCGCTCTCCTGCGAAAATCGGGGGCGCAGGTCGAGGTGAGCTGGATTGCCGGAGGGCATGGGCTGACGCGGGAAGATCTGGAGTTGGGGAGACAGTGGCTGAGCAGACAGTAGTCCGATCGTTCACTTCGGTCTTTCTTCTCTACCGCATCTTCTGGTTAAGTTCAATCTAGGAATGGCATCGCCGAGCGACGATGCGAGGGCGTTGGCGCCGCCCAGATTCTCCCACCCGCCGGACCTCGCGCCAGCGGCCGGCACACCAAGTTGAGGATATATGTGATGCTCTCAGCCGCCCTTGAACAGGAGCGCATGCTGATCGCAACGCGCCTCCTCACCGAGATCGAACGCCGTCACGGTTTGCCGCATCCCCGTCAGAGAGAGATCCCCCCTATCATCATTGACCGCTTCCTCGCAGCCTACCTCCCCGAGGCCAGGGAGGGGGAGCCTGCGCCACTCACGCTCGAGTACGCCTTCGCCCCCAGCCTCACCGATGCGCTGCAGTTGCTGCGAGACGTGGTCCACGAAACGAACGACGGCTGCGGAGCCGCGCTCTACGTGCACGACCTGGACACCGGAGTGACCGCCGACTCACGAGCGCTGCACTGATCGGTCTCGGATCGCGGAAGGTGAGAGGTACAGGCGGACGACCGCCCGTACCTCTCGCCTTGTTGTTGCCCCTCCTGCTCCTCCTCACATCAGGCTTGCCGGTCTCGGCGCAGTCCTCCGCCAGTCTCGGAGGATTGGTCCAGCGCCTCGCCGGCATGACGGCCGTCACCGGCTACGAACAACGCATGGCCGATTCGATCCTCGCGCTCCTGCCGGGGGCCACCCGCGACCGGGCGGGCAATGTGGTTCGGGATCCCGGTGGCAAGGGCCGCCGTGTCCTGATGGTCTGCCCCCTGGACGAACCAGGCTGGGTGGTCGGCAGCCTCCGGTCGGATGGATATCTCACGCTGCGGCGCTCCGCCGGGCGAGCGATCCCAGGCCGGGATGCACAGCTGCAGGGAGCTCGTATCGACGTTCACGGCCGACGCGGAGTGCTGCCCGGAGTCGTAGCCGTCCGCTCGGTCCACCTGACGCGCGGGCGAGGAACCTCCCTCGGGGAGTTCACCTCCGATAGCGCCTACGTGGATCTCGGGGCAAGCACCGCCGCGGAGGTCGAGTCCCTGGGGGTGCGGGTCCTGTCGGTCGTCACCCTTGCCAAGCGCCCCCATCGCTATGGCGCGGATCTGCTCGCGGCACCGTCGGCTGGACGCCGCGCCGCATGCGCGGCACTCCTCGAGGGCGCGCGCGCGGTCGGAAGTTCCCGCGCGGTCGTGGGATTCGTCGTCGAGCAGGAGCTCAGTGAACGCGGTCTCACGACCGTCGCGAATCGAGCCGGCCCGTTTGCCCAGACCTTCTTCGTGGACGGCTCGAGCACGGTTTCGACCAGCACCGGTGCGACGAATCCCGCCCTCGGCCAAGTCACCCGAATCACGCTTCCGGTGCGCTACCCCGGCACTCCGGTTGAAACGGTGAGCATGGCGGAGGTAGCTCGGCTCCGAGACGACCTCATCGAGCGACTGCGGGGGGTGAAGTGAAGGCGCGGTGGCTGGTCTTGCTGGTGCTCTGGTGGCCGTCGGTCCTGGCCGCGCAGGAACCGTCGAGCCTCCGAGAGGCTGACGCACTGCTCGAGACCTTGGTCGAGACGTACGGTCCGTCGGGAATGGAAGCGCCGGTGCGCGACGCAGTAAAGAGAGCGCTGCCGGAGTGGGCAAAGCCCAAAACCGACTCTGCGGGAAACCTCTGGCTCACCGTCGGACAGGGGGAGCCGACGGTCGTGTTCGTGGCCCACCTGGACGAGGTTGGATTCGTCGTTCGAGGGATCGCGGAGAACGGTTCCCTGGAGCTGGAAGCGCTCGGCGGGCTCTTTCCGGAGCTCTGGGAAGCGCGCCCCGCCCTGGTGCACACCGGAAGTGAGAGCATTCCCGGCGTTTTTCAGCCACGCGACTCGACGGGCACCCTGCGAGCCGACGTCGGTAGCAGCTCGCGGGCAGGCACCGAAGCACTTGGCATCCGGACCGGCGACACGGTGACGATGCCGAAGGAATACGTCCGTCTCGCCGGCTATCGAGCGACGGGTCGCTCGTTCGACGACCGCGTGGGCTCGGCGGCCCAAATCCTGGCGCTCCGGCAGCTCGATCCGCGGCGGCTCAAGCACACGGTGATCTTCCTCTGGAGCACGCGCGAGGAGATCGGCCTGGAGGGCGCGCGTGCGGCTGCCGATTCGCTGCGGTTTCGCCCCGTGCGGGTCCATGCCATCGACACCTTCGTGTCCGCCGACTCGCCCCTCGAGCCCCAGGCGTTCGCGGTGGCTCCGCTCGGCCATGGACCGGTGGCACGCGCGCTCGACAACAGCGCGGTGACGCCGCCGGCGTATCTCGACTCGCTGGTCGCGCTCGCCCGCCGGCAGGGCGTCCCGCTGCAGGTCGGCACTACCAACGGCGGCAACGACGGTTCGGTCTTCGGCGCGTACGGCGTCCCGGATGTCCCGATCGGGTGGCCGCTGCGCTACTCGCATTCCCCGGTCGAGGTGATCGACCTGCGGGATCTCGTCTCGCTCGCGCAGCTGGTCAAGGCGGCCGCCGAAGTCTGGTAGGCCGCGTCGTCCCGCCTATTGCCTTCCAGTCGATGTTTCGCATATTTATGCATTATGCATACTGCTCGTCCTCCGCTCGCGCTCGCCTTCTCCGGGGGCCTGGATACCTCGTACTGCGTCCCCCGCCTCGCCGAAGACGGCTGGGCCGTGCACACCGTCTACGTGAACACCGGCGGTGCCACCGAGGCGGAGCGCGCGGCGATCCGGCGGCAGGCCGAACAGGTCGGTGCCGTGGAACACCACGAAGTGGACGCCCGCGCCCTGGTCTATGACCGGTTCGTGCGGTTCCTGATCCAGGGAAACGTCCTGCGCGGCGAGGTCTATCCGCTCAGCGTGGCCGCGGAGCGCACTCAGCAGGCGCTTTCGGTGGCCGAGGTCGCGCGGCGGATCGGTGCGCGGGCGGTCGCTCACGGGTCCACCGGCGCGGGCAACGATCAGGTCCGGTTCGATGTGGCTCTTCGCGTCCTCGCCCCGGACCTCGAGATCGTGACGCCCATCCGCGACGCGGGCGTGAAGCGCGAGGCAGCGATCGCCTATCTCCAGAAGCTGGGCCTGCCGGTGCCGGCCAAGGCCGGTGCCTATTCGATCAATCGAGGACTCTGGGGCACCACCTGGGGCGGGGGATGGACCCACGATACCTGGGCCGGACCTCCCGAGGAGCTGATCGATCCCCCTGCCGACGCGCCGCCGGCCCGGGAGATCGTGCTTGCCTGGGATCAGGGATTGCCCGTCTCGCTCGACGGCGAAGCGCTCATGGGCCCGGACCTGGTGGCACGGCTGGGTGACCTGGCCGAGTCGTACGGAATCGGACGAAACATCCACGTCGGAGAAACCGCGCTCGGCATCAAGGGCCGGATCGGGTTCGAGGCCGGTGCGGCCCTGCTCCTCATCGCCGCGCACCGCGAGCTCGAGAAACTGGTGTTGACCAAGTGGCAGGTGTTCTGGAAGGACCAGCTCGGCCGCTTCTACGGTGATCGCCTGCACGAGGGTCAATACTTCGATCCCGCGCTCCGCGACATCGAGGCGCTGATCACCAGCTCCCAGTCCCGCGTCACCGGCGACACCCGTATCCGTATCGCCCCGGGGCGATTCCAGGTCGTAGGCACCCGAAGCCCCCACTCGATGATGGACACCTCCATCGCCACGTACGGTGAGGAGAACCGCCTCTGGACCGGCGACGAAGCCCGGGCCTTCGCGCGTGTCGCCGCGGTGCCGTCGCTCCTGGCCGCGCGGGCGGCGGACGGGCATCGCTGAAAAGCCGCAGGAATCCGACTGAAAGAGGAAGGCGAAATGGTTGTAACTACCCGAGTCCGTCTGGACCGAATCAGCTCGTCCACCCGCAACGCCGCGCTCTCGCCCGAGGTGATCGTCGGCGATCAGATCGTGTCGGCCGAGGGGTACGTGCTCGCGGTCCGGATCCTCGAGGACAAGCCCTCGTACAACACTATCGAGGACGTCACCGGCCGGATGCTCGCGCTCCGGGCCGGTGATGTGCTCGCCGGCGTGCTGGGTACCCGGCGCGCGCTGCGAGGATATGCGGGTGTCGTCCCGACTCATCTCGCGATAGGCGACACGATCGAGGTGCTGAATCTCGGCGGGATTCTGGGTCGCTGCACTTCGGTGAACCCCGAGATCGGTCCGCCCTTCCGCGCCGAGGTCCTCGGCGCGGTGCTCGCCTTTCCTGAGCTCGGCGACCGGGTGGGTCGTCCGGCTCACATCCGCGACCGCGCCGTGCCCCCGGCTGACCTGCTCGAGAGCCGGGTGCCGGTCGTCTACGTGGCGGGTACCTGTATGAATGCGGGTAAGACTGTGGCCGCTACCGAGCTCGTTCGTGGTCTCGCGCGGGCCGGCTTGCGGGTCGCCGCCGCCAAGCTCACCGGCGTCTCCCTCATGCGCGACGCGCTTTCGATGCTCGATGCGGGCGCGATCGCCGCGCTCACCTTCAACGATGTCGGTATCGCGAGCACGCACGCCGGGGTCACCGTCACGACGGCCAAGGGGATCTTCAACCGGCTCGCCGCCGCCAAGCCCGACGTCATCGTCGCGGAGCTGGGCGACGGCATCCTGGGCGAATACGGCGTGCAGGACATTCTGCATGACGGCGAGCTCATGCGGGTCGGGGCGGCCTACGTCATGGCGGCGCCCGATCCGGTCGCCTGCTGGGGCGCCGCCGAGCTCATGCAGCGGGAGTTCGATCTACCCATCACGGCCATCACGGGTCCCGCTACCGACAACGAGGTCGGCCAGGTCTACATCACGGGCAGCCTGGGGCTTCCCGCACACAACGCGTTGCGGGACGCGGCCGGTCTGCTCGGCGCGGTGCGTCGCGCGCTGGACGCGTGGAACCGGGAGATCCCGGTTCCTTCCCTGGCCGACGCGGGATTCCACCGCCAGGCTCCGGCTGTCGCCCGGTGAAGATCGCCGTCCTCGGCGCCGCCGGCTACGCCGGCGGTGAGTTGCTCCGGCTGCTCCTGGGCCACCCCGACGCATCCGAGCTGATCGCCACCAGCCGAAGCCAGGCGGGCAAGCCGGTCGCCGACACCCACCCGGCCCTCGCGTCGCTGACCGATGCCCGATTCATCGGCGCCGAGCCGCGCGAGGCCGCGCGAGGGTGCGACGTCGTCTTCCTGTGCCTCGAGCACGGCGAGTCCTCCCGCATCGCGGCCGAGGTGTTGGAAGCGGGCCCCGGGCTGGTCGTGGATCTCGCCGCCGACTTCCGGATCAGCGACCCGGCGCTCTATGAGCGCTACTACGGGCCGCATCCAGCGCCCGACCTGCTCGCGCGCTTCACCTACGGTCTCGCGGATGTCGCAGGAGAAGAGCTCCGCGGAGCGCGCGCCATCGCGGCTCCCGGCTGCTTTGCCACCGCGGCTCAGCTGGCGCTGTATCCCCTCGCTCGGGCCGGGCTCGATCTCGCGCCGTCCATCTTTGCGATCACGGGCTCCAGTGGCGCAGGTGTGCAGCCGCGCGCGACGACCCATCACCCCATGCGGGCGCACAACCTGTTCGCCTACTCGGTGCTGAGTCATCGGCACGAGGCCGAAGTCCTCCAGAGCTGGCGGCGGTGGATCGGGCGGGACGATGCCGCCGCCCGGCTCATGGTGCACTCGGGGCCGTTCGTCCGGGGAATCTACCTGACGCTCCACGCCTACCTGCCGGATGGGCACGCGGTGCGCGTGGGCGATCCGGACATCGCGGCCTGCTGGTATCGGGACGCCTATCGCGGCCGTCCCTTCGTCCGGGTGCTGGACGGTCCGCCCGAGCTGACCCACGCTGTCGGGACCAACTACGCCCTGGTCCACGCCGCCGTTTCCCCCGAGGGATCCGAGATCCAGGTGACGCTGGCGATCGACAATCTGGTGAAGGGCGCCGGCGGGCAGGCCATCCAGGCGATGAACCTGGCCTTGGGGCTGGAGGAGTCCGCAGGTCTACGTGGAGGCGCGATCTACCCGTGCTGAGTTACCGAGGCAAGGCCGCCGTGGCCACCCCGAGCGAATCGCCCGCTCTTCTCCCCGTGTACCCGCCGTTCCCGATCCGTCCCGTGCGCGGCTACGGCTCGTGGCTCGTAGACGAGAACGGTGAGGAGTGGCTGGACGCCTACGGCGGGCATGCCGTCGCCTCCACCGGTCACAGTCATCCGGAGGTGGTGCGCGCCATCGCGGAGCAGGCGGAACGGCTGTTGTTCTACTCGAGCGCGGTGGCGTTCGAGCTTCGCGAGGAGCTGGCCGAGAAGCTGGCGTCGCGCTGTCCCGATCCGCTGGGGCGGGTGTTCTTCTGCAACTCGGGCGCGGAAGCCAACGAGAACGCCCTGCATCTGGCGCGAAAGCACACTGGCCGGCAGACGATCGTCTCCGTAGCCGGCGGCTGGCACGGCCGGACGGTGGCCACACTCGCGGTGACGGACGGGAAGCGCTACGAGGACGGCGCCCGGCGTGCGGGAATGCCGCTGTCCCGCAGGGTGGATTTCGACGACATCGCCGGGCTCGAGCTGGCCGTGGATGACTCGGTCGCGGCGCTCATCGTGGAGCCCGTACAGGGGCTGGCCGGTGCGCGCGACTGCGCGCCAGAATTCCTCCGGGCCGCGCGCAGGGTCTGCGATGGCCGGGGCGTGGCGCTCATCTTCGACGAGGTCCAGTGCGGCGTCGGCCGGTGCGGAGCGTTCAGCGCCGCGGAGGCCTACGGGGTCACTCCCGATATACTCACCTTCGCGAAAGGGCTCGCCGCCGGTCTGCCGATTGGAGCCGTGGTGGCGACGCCCGCGATCACGGCGGGTCTCGCCATGGGGGACCTCGGCAGCACGTTCGGCGGCGGTCCCGTGGTCTGTGCCGCCGCGCTCGCCAACATCGGCGTGATCGATCGGGAGCGGCTGATCGAGAACGCGAGCCGCATCGGGGATCACCTCGCGCGTGGAGCTCGGGCCCTGGGAGTCGCCAAGGTCAGCGGTCGCGGACTTCTCCTCGGCCTGCACCTCGACCGGTCGGCGGCCGAAGTGCAGCGCGCGCTCTTCGCCCGCCGGATTCTGACCGGCACGGCCTCGGATCCACACGTGCTCCGTCTATTGCCCCCACTTTCGTTCTCCCTCGGCGAGGCCGATCTCCTCCTCGCCGGGCTCAAGGAGGTCTTGGCGTGACCAAGCGCGACTTTCTCGCCCTGGAGGACTGGGGAGACGCCGAGGTCGAGGGCCTGCTCCGTCTCGCGTCCCGGGTGAAGCGCGGAGAGATCAGCGGCGGACTGGAGCGCAAGGTGCTGGCGATGGTGTTCATGGATCCGAGCCTCCGCACGCGGACCAGCTTCGAGGCCGCGATGCACCTCCATGGGGGTCACGCGGTCGTGCTGGAGCCGGGGAAGGGCAGCTGGGCGCTCGAGACGGAGCCGGGCGCGGTGATGGACGGCGACCGGGTCGAGCATATCATCGAGGCCGCGAGAGTGCTGGGTCGCTATGCGGATGCGCTGGGGGTGCGCTCCTTTCCCCGGGGCAACGATTGGTCGGTCGCTCGGCGCGACGCGGTCGTGCGCGACTTCGCGCGCTACTGCGAGAAGCCAGTGATCAACCTCGAATCGGCGCGGAGGCATCCCTGCCAGGCGCTCGCCGACGCGATGACGCTGCGCGAGAAGCTGGGGGAGACCGCCGGGAAGCGGTTCGTTCTGACCTGGGCCTGGCACCCGAAGGCATTGCCGACCGCCGTGCCCGCCAGCGCGGCCCTCGCCGCGGCCCGGCTCGGCATGGAGATCGTGATCGCCCGGCCCGAGGGATACGAGCTCGATCCCGAGGACACGGCGCTCATCCGCAAGATCGCCCAGCAGGCGGGCGGAGAGTTCGTGCACATCATCGACGATCCCGATGACGCGCTCGTCGGCGCCGACGCGGTCTACGTGAAATCGTGGGGATCGGTGAAGCTGTACGGGAAACCGGAGGAGGAGGCGGCTCAGCGCTCCGGGCTGCGCGACTGGCGGCTCACGCCGGGCCGGCTGCGGTCGACCCGGGGGAGCCGGGGGATCGTGATGCACTGCCTGCCTGTCCGCCGCAACGTCGAGATCGATGACGCCGTGCTCGACGGACCGAACTCCGTGGTGGTGGATCAGGCGGAGAACCGGCTGCATGCGCAGCGGGCGCTGCTGCTGGAACTGATTGGAAGCCTGTCATCCTGAGCGAAGCGAAGGAACCGAAGCGCCGCTTCGCTCCCTTCACTTCGCTCAGGGTGACAAGGAAGGGAGACACCGTGACCATCGACACTTCGAAAGGCATCGCCGGGTTGAAGGGCGCCCTCCGCTACGTTCGCGCCTATCGCGACCAGGTCTTCGTGGTCAAGCTCGGCGGCGACGTCGTGGGCGAGCCCGAGACCCTGGAGAAGGTGACCGCGCAGCTCGCGCTGCTTTCGTCGCTCAGCATCCGCCTCGTCGTGGTGCACGGCGGCGGGCCGCAGGCATCGGCCCTGAGCCGGCGACTCGGCGCCGAGCCGCGGATCGTCGCGGGCCGCCGGGTGACCGACGATGCCGCGCTCGAGGTCGCCAAGATGGTTTACGCCGGCCAGCTCAACACCGACCTCCTGGCGGCGTTCCGCGCCCACCGGGTGCAGGCGGTGGGTCTGAGCGGTGTGGACGCCGATCTCATCACGGCCCATCGCCGCCCGCCCGTCCAGGTGGTGGATGACGCGGGTCGGACGGTACAGGTGGACTATGGCCACGTCGGCGACATCGAGCGGGTGGATCCGCGGGTTCTTCTCACGCTGATGGAAGCGCGCTTCGTGCCGGTGGTGGCCAGTCTCGCCGGCGGTGACGACGGCGAGGTCTTCAACGTCAATGCGGACACCGTCGCGGAATCGTTGGCGGTGGCACTCAGGGCGCAGAAACTGCTCTTTCTGACCGGCGCGCCCGGCGTGCTCCGTGATCGGGACGACCCTTCGACCCTGGTCACCTTCGCCGATCCGGACGACCTCGCCGGTCTCATGGCCAACGGCGTGTTGTCGGGCGGCATGCGGCCGAAGGTGGAAGCCTGCATCCGCGCCGCCACCGGGGGCGTCGAGCGAACCCACATCATTGACGGGCGCGTCCCGGATGCGCTCCTGCTCGAGGTCTTCACCGGCGCGGGGTGCGGGACGATGATCGTGGGCCGGAAGGAGAAGGCGACCTACCTCGGAGTGGATCTTGCCGGGTGAGGTCGAGCTCCTTCAGCGCCTCGTCGCCACCCCGTCGGTGAGCGGTGACGAGGCCGCTGTGGCCGCGCTCGTCGAAGAGACGGCCCGCGGCTGGGGCATCGACACGGTCCGCGACGAGACGTCGGTGCGGCTGGAGATCAGGGGCCGCGCGCCCGGCCGCACCATCGCGCTCGTCTCCCATCTCGATGTCGTTCCGCCGGGCGTGGGCTGGACCCGTGATCCTTTCAGCCCCGGTGATCGAGGACGGTCGTCTCTACGGCCGCGGATCGGGAGACGCCAAGGCCTCGGTCGCGGCGATGATGTGCGCCGCCCGCGACATCTCGAGCGCGGGCGGGCTCGACGCCGGCCGCCTGCTCGTGATCTTCGGCTTCGGCGAGGAGACCAAGAACACCACCATGGGCCAGGCCGTCGCGGCGGTCCGGCGAGATCGACGCGGCGATCGTGGGCGAGCCCACCAATCTGGAGGTGGCCATCGCGCAGCGCGGGCTCATGATGGTGGACCTCGTCGCGGAAGGCGACCAGCGGCACGCGGGGTATGCGGCGGCCGACGGCGAGTTCCGCAATGCCGCGCTGCTCCTCGCCGGCGACCTGCTCAAGCTGGACCACCTGTTCGAGAGCCGCAGCGCATCCGGTCCTGGGCCGGACGACGGTCACCCCGACGATGCTCGAGGCCGGCGTAGGGCGAAACGTCACCCCGCCGGTCGCCAAGGCCGTGCTCGACGTGCGCAGCACGCCGGATTGGACCCACGAGGAGATCGCCGAAGTGCTGGAGCGGGCGCTCAGCTCGACCGTCGTCGTCACCTCGCGTCGTCTGGTGCCCTGTGAGACGCCGGCCGGCTCCCGCCTGCTCGACACGGTCCGGCGGGTCCGTCCGGAAGCGAAGGCGTTCGGCAGCCCGACCTGCTCCGACTGGGTCTTCCTCCGGCAGGCGGACACGATCAAGTGCGGCCCGGGCACCAGTCGCCGTTCGCACACTCCCGACGAGTGCGTCGACCTCGAAGAAGTGACCGCCGCGCGCCGGTTCTATGCCGACGTCGTCCGCGCCTACCTCGCGCGCACCGATGACCACACCCTGTGGAGCGTGGACGGCGCCGACGTCGACGCGCGGCTGCTCGACTATACCGCCGCCGAGGACAGGCCTTGGGATGCGCGTCTCCTGCGATGGGACGTCCTCGGCAGTCTGGGGCACGTGGAAGGGCTCAGAGCCTCCGGCCTGCTTACCCAGCGCGGACTACGTCCGGCTGCGCCGGGGTCTGCGGCAGGCCTTGCGCGCCGTGGACAGCGGACGGTTCACGGTCGGACCATCGCAGGAAGACGTACACACGGCAGTGGAGGACTGGCTTACGCGCCGGTTCCCCGGGAGCGGCGAGCGCCTGCACACCGGCCGTTCGCGGAACGACCAGGTCGCCACCGATCTGCGGCTCTACCTCAAGGATCGGCTGCTGCGGCTGCACGCCGCGTCGCTGGCCCTGGTCGACGGGCTGCTCCGGTTCGCCGCCCGGCATCGCACGGCGCTCTGGCCGGGCTACACCCATCAGCGGCGGGCGATGCCGTCGTCGGTCGGGCTCTGGGCCGGGGCGTACGCCGAAGGGCTGCTGGATACCGCCGAATCGCTCGACGGACTGTGGGCGCAGGTGGACCGGTCGCCTCTGGGGAGCGCCGCGGGATACGGCGTGCCGCTTCCGCTTCGGCGCGAGGTCGCCGCGCGCGCCCTCGGCTTTGCCGGGTTGGACCGAAACGTCGCCACGGTGCAGGGTGGGCGGGGGAAGCTCGAGGCCGCCGCGCTCTTCTGGTGCACGCAGATGGCGCACGAGCTGGCGCGGCTATCCCAGGACGTGATCCTCTACAGCGCCGAGGAGTTCGGCTACCTGGTGCTCCCGTCCGGCTTGGCGACCGGAAGCAGCATCATGCCGCACAAGCGGAACCCGGATCTCTTCGAGCTCACCCGCGGCAGAGCCGGCGCGGTCGAGGCCGATCTCGATCGCGGTGCTCCAGATCAAAGGCCGCCTCACCGAGTGGCTATCACCGGGACTTTCAGCTCCTCAAGGAGCCGCTGATGCGCGGGCTGGAGCGCACCGCCGCGATGCTGGATGCCCTGACCGCTGCCGTGCCTCGGCTCGAGGTGGATCGCGCCCGCTGCACCGCCGCGCTCGCGGGCGGCGCCCTGGCGACCGACGAGGTGATGCGGCGGGTGGAGAATGGCCGGCCCTTTCGCGTCGCCTACCGCGAAGTGAAGGAGGCGCTCGGTCGCGGCGAGGAATTCGCCGCGCCGTCCCCGGCGAGCATCATGGCCCGTCGCCGCTCGACCGGGGGTCTCGGCAATCTGGGGCTCACCGAGGCGCGCGCCCGCCTTCGCCGCGCACGCGCCTGGGGCGATCGCCACCGCCGCCGATTCGATGCGGCGATGCGGCGGCTCGCGGGCCGAGCTCCCTGCTCGGTCATGACCGCCGACCGCCAGAAGCGTCACCTCAAGATCCTGGAGCTGATCTCGACCCGCGCGATCAGGACCCAGGAGGAGCTGGCGGAAGCGCTCGCGGCCGAAGGCTGGGAGGTCACGCAGTCGTCGGTGAGTCGGGATATCAGCGCCCTTCGGCTGGTGAAGGTGGACGGCGCCTACCGGCGGCCGCTCCCGCGGGCGAGCAGTGGCGGACCCGGACGAGCGGCGCATCGCCGATGGGGTGCTTACGGCCGAGCCGGCGGGAGAGTCGCTGGTGGTGGTGCATACCCCGCCGGGCGAGGCCAACCGGGTGGCGGTCGCGCTGGATCGGCTGGCCTGGCCGGACGTCGTCGGAACCATCGCGGGGGATGACACGATCTTCCTGGCGGTCAAGAACGCCGGCCCAGCGGCGGGTCGCGGCGAGGTGCGAAAGCGAGCGGCGGGCGTCGTGAGTTCCTCCCACCCTCGCCGCGGAGTCGCCAAGCTGCTCGCTTTGTCCTCCATGGCGCGGGCTGAGAGAGCCGGTCGCCAGCGCAGTGCAGGCCCCTGGGACCCGCGCGCAGCCAAGGGGAAAACAAGCGGCCGGCGGAAATCCGCCGGCCGCTGTCCCATGCTCTCGAGCTAGTTCACGGCTTCGAGGCTGATTCGGCACTTCGCCGACCGGGACCAGGGTCGCGATCCCGCGGCGTGTTGCCTGCCGCGACCGACTGGCGAAGACCGTGGTGGTACCGGTCTTGGTAAGGCACAGATTCTTGTTCCAGACCGACTGCGTCGGCTGCGGGGTTCCGCCTGGCCCGACGACGCCCAGTGTGGTCCTCCTGCGGCGGGACCGCGAACCCCGAGGACGGATCGCATCCGGTGTAGCCGGCAGCGATCCCGGCGTGTGTAATCTCGAAGACTGCGGTTCCGGTCCCATTGTTCAGCGCTGCGGAAGGGTGACGGTGATGCCGCCGGCGGGCTCCGGGCCGGCGCCGGCGTTGTGACGTCGACTGTCACGCTGAATCGGCCGGAGTTCACCTTGACAGTGTTCTTCGGCCGCGAGGTCGCTCGGGGTCCCGACGACCAGGTTGACCGTGGGCAGATTCAGGAACGTGAACTGATCGCCCTTCGCTCCGCCCACCGTCCGCCGCGGCTTGTGGCGACGGCAATGCCCGAGGCATGCAGCGGCTCCGGGCTGAACAACCCGGCCGCTGCGCGGCCAAGCCGCGCCAACATTCCAAACGAACGCGCCACCTGGAGCGAGGCGACCGGCGGCGCGGTCGCCGCAAAGTGTCGTTGGAATGAACCCGATTGTGCCGACACCGAACTGGTGCACCATGTCGGCGTTGGTATTCCTGCTCGCCCCCATTGACCCCCTGACACAACGCCACGATCGCAGTAGGGGTGTAAACGCCGCGTCCGCGGGAGACACCTTCCAGTCGTAGCCGTCAGTGACGGGGTTGCCGAAGAAGAGCACCCGCTGCCCGAGGACCTCGGCCAGGTGTTGTTGGTCTCGGCGGCCTCGGGGCGGCCCAGCACCGACACGTTGCCGCTGCGGGACGTCGTGTTGAGCGAGGCGAGATTGCCGACCACAGGACGTGGTTGGCCGTCGTCGGCCCTCCCCGGACGTAGTATGCCCCGCCGTTGGCGGCGTCCAGCGCCGCCTCGAAGTCATAGTGCGGATCGTCGGGCCATCCCTCGAAAGCATCCGCATCCGCTCCCCGGGTGTCGAACATGCAGTTGAAATCCTGCTTGGTCAGCAGCTGCTCCGACAGTGAGCGAACCCGGCGTCGGCCCCCGTGAGAACCGTGCCGACCAGCGACAGCAGCGCGAATCCCTTCTAGCTCGCAACCGTCGTGTTCCTGGTGTCGCCTGCGAGCCGTCTGCATGGCGGCGATGAGATCGCTGGCGGGTCTCTGATCGGTGCTGTTGGTGAAGTAGCTGTTCGCGCTGTTCGCAAGGCTGGGATTCCCGCGTGAACACACAAGCGAACGGGGAAGGCGCGAGGGCTTGTCGAAACTCGGCCCGTCCAGCTGCGGGTCGCAGGGGTGGACTGATCGCAAGCGGCCGCGAAGGCCGCCACGATGCGTGGCAGCAAGCGCCGTTAGGCGCGCCGGGTCATATGTCAAACACTCCTGAGGGGGAACGAACTAGAGACTCCGGCGACGCGAGCAGCGCTGTCGAAGAAGGGTGAGAAATAGCACCAAGTCGCGCATTTGTCGAGGCTACCGCCCCCAGGAACGGGCCATTGACGTCGCAGAATGCCAGATTCTGCGCTGGATACGACGCGGAGCAATCTGCGAGCGACCGTGAATCCTCCGATGAATTCGCGGCTCTTCCGTGAATCGGTGATTCCCTGGGCCGCGACAGGGGTCAGGAAGATGTTCGAAAAGGGTGTCAGGACGTGTTTGGCAGCCCCAAAAGGGTCCGATATCGCGGATCGTCTCGCAGATCCCGGAAATACCAGGTCTGATCCTTCGCCAGCGCCGCGCGAACCTGCGGGTTGGCTGCGACATACGTGCTCAGGAGCCGCAGCGCCTCGTCCTTGTCGCCCAGCATCAGATGCATCTGGGCCTCGTACAGGGCCATGTCTCTGGTAGGGTCTACGTTCGCGTCCGCTCGGGCACGCTTGGCCATGCTTCTCGGCGCTGTCGGCCAGACCGGCTCGGGCCAGGGCAATCGCCACCAACATCGATCCAGTGTGCGCGTTGTATACTCGCGCGCCCCCTGCGGACTCAGACGCATCGTACTCGGCGAGCAGCTCGTAAAGCTTGGGGACATTGGGGGTTACGCCCTTGAGGGAGAATAGATCGAGAGCTGGCACTCGACGAACCGGTGCGACTGGGGAAACCGCCGCCGGCCCTCGATCGCACCAGCGGGTCGCCTCCGCCGCGTCCTCCATATCCAGGGAGGTTTGGAAGAGCCGCCAGAGCGTGGTTCGTACCGAGGAGAGATAGGGATCTGCCTCGTAGGCGTTCAGCGCGGCGAGCTTGGCTTCGGCCGTCTCTCGACTTGTTGATCAGGAGGTGACTCAACCAGCTCCAGGCGACCGCGGCGGTGGGCCGCCCAGCCACCACCTTCCGGAGGTCAGCTTCCGCGCTGGCCAAGAGCTTGCGCGCGTCCTTCTGGTCGGGCTCGAGGTTGAGCAGCCAGCGCCAGTAGTTCATGGTCCCGCGCAGCTCCAGAGCCTCGGGACTCTCCGGCTGGAGCTTGAGCGCACGGCTCGGCATGCAGCCAGGCCGCGGGTAAGCCGAGCCGGAGTAGTAGGGCTTGTCGAAGTTGCTCGATCAGGTCGGTCTCGTGGTAGGCCAGCCAGCCGCGATCCACGATCGGCTTGACCCACTTGGGGTCGAGCGATTCGACCTGCATGAGGATGGTGTCGGCCTGGGCAAGTGCACGGGCCGCCGCGGCGCTATCTCCGGCGGCGAGGAGCGGGTCGAAATCGCGGTTCAGCTTCTCCGCCCGCTGGGCAAGCTCCCAGGCCTTCCGTTCTGTCGTCCCGGTCCGACTCTGCCGCAGTTCGATCTCCTGGCCAAGACGCTGCCGGAGGAAGACCGAGACCTCCTTGGCCAGGTCGTCCTGCAGGGCGAAGATCTCGTTCCCGCGGCCGCTCCAGTCGGCCGGCTCCCGATCTCGGCCCCGTTCGCGGCGTTGATGAGTGAGACACTGACCCGAAGCTTGTCGCCCGCTTGATCCAGTGACCCCTGCCACCAGCGTACCTACCTCGAAGGGCCTGGGCGATGCTGTCCGGTTTCGCAGCAGTGCCCTTGAACGGCAGCACCCCGTTGCGTGAGATCACCTGAAGCGCGTCGACTTCACTCAGCTCGTGAATCAGCGCCTCGGTGAGCCCCTCCGCCACGAACTCCAGCGAATCCGAGCCGCCGCGGCTCTGGAAGTACAGCACAGCGATGTGATTCGGATCGAGCGAGGATTCGGCGCGCCGCCGGCTTTCCCCAGGCGCGGTACGCGCCGAATCCGGCCAGCCCGAGCAATCCCACCAGCCCGGCGACGATCGACCAGAGCCGTACGCCCGTCCCCCACTTCTCACCCAGGATGGCCTGGGGAGTCGACCGCTTGACCGCCGGCACCCCGCCCGACGTGGTTCGCCGTACCGCGATCCCGCCCGATGTGCTCCGCCGAACCGCCGGCGCTACCGCGGGATGTCGTACGGCTGGTCGCCAGAGTCGGCTCAAGGTCGGCGAGCACCTCGGCGAATTCGCTCATCTTCTGGAACCGGTCCGCCGGCGTCTTCTCCAGCGCCTGCATGACCGCGTCCTCCAGCTCGTCCGGCACCGACTGGCGAACGACCTGGATGCTGGGCACCTGCTCCATGGCGTGCCGGGCCATGATCGACCGGGAGTTCGGGCCGTCGAACGGCGGCTGGCCGGCAAGCACCTCGTAGAGGACGCATCCGAGACTGTAGATGTCGCTCCGGCCGTCGGCGTGATCGGCGCCCAGTGCCTGCTCCGGGCTCATGTAGTGCGGAGTACCGACGGCCATGCCGGTCTGGGTCAGCTTTTCGCCCGCGGCATCCACCGCGCGCGCGATCCCGAAGTCGGCCACCAGCGCGTGGCCGTTCTGCAGCATGATGTTTTCGGGCTTGATGTCCCGATGCACGACGCCGTGTTCGTGCGCGTAGGCCAGTCCCTCGGCGGCCTCGCGGGTGATCCGGACGGCATCGTGCAGCGGAAGCTGCTGCTCGCGGTTCAGTCGGTCACGAAGCGACTCGCCCTCGACGAAGGGCATGACGTAGTAGAGGATCCCGTCCGCCTCGCCCGAGTCGTAGAGGGCGAGGACGTTGGGGTGCTGCAGGCTGGCGGCGACGCGGATCTCGCGCAGGAACCGGTCCGCCCCGATCGAGACGGCGAGCTCGGCGCGCAGGGTCTTGATGGCGACCTGGCGGCCATGCCGCCGGTCCTGGGCAAGGAAGACCGTGGCCATGCCGCCCTCACCGACCAGGCGCTCGACTTCATATCTATCGCCGAGTGCGGTGCGGAGCTGTTCCAGGACGTCTGCCACTTCCTGCCTCAGTGGAGGGAGAGGATCCTTGAAGATAAAGGGGTTCCGCATGGAGTGCCAAGTGGAAGGGCGTGGTGCAACGTGTGCCGGAACCTCGCGGGGTTCAAGGTCTCCCGCCGATTCCAACGTCAGCGGACGAACGAGCAGACGAAAACTCGGTCGTCGACGTGAATTCCCGTCAGACCCCGGCGCCGGCGAGCGCGTCACGCATCGCGGCGGCGGATTGCCAGCGATCCTCGGGCGGCTTGAGCAGCGCCCGGGCGATTCCGGTCGCGAGCTCCGCCGGGAGTCTCCGGACGAAGCGTGCGCACGTCCGGCGCCGGCTGGGTGAGGTGTTGCTGCAGGACCACCGCCTCGTTGCGGTGGGTGAACGGCGGCTGCCCGGCGAGGCATTCGAAAAGCATGGCGCCCAGGGAGTAGATGTCGCTCCGGTGGTCGATCTCCTTGAGCGCGGTGATCTGCTCCGGGCTCATGTAGGTCGAGGTGCCGACGGCGATTCCGGATCGGGTGAGTCGGTCGCTGCCGCTCGCCGCCACCGCCCGGGCGATCCCGAAATCGAGGAGTACCGCGCCGCGGGTGGCCAGCACGACGTTGTCCGGCTTCACATCCCGGTGAACGATGCTGTGCCCATGGGCGTGGTCCAGCGCGTCGAGCAGATCGTCGGCGAGCCGGATGGTTTCCGGAATGGACATGCGGCTCACCCGGGCCAGGTGCTCCCGGAGGGTCGGGCCTTCCACATAGGTCATGACGTAGTAGACGAGCCACTCCCGCTCGCCCGAGTCCAGCAGGTGGGCGATGTGGGGGTGGTCAAGCTGCCGCGCAAGCTTGATCTCTCGCAGGAACCGGTCGGCCGCGACGCTGACCAGGAGCTCCGGGTGGAGGATCTTGAGGGCGACCTCGCGCCCGTCCCCGCCACGGGCGAGGTAGATGCGCGCATTGCCGCCCTTGCCGATCTCCCGCTCGACCTCGTACTGACCCTGGAAGGCGCGGCGGACCAGCGCCAGCATATCCCTCGGAATTGGCGTCAGTCCCAGTGAAGGATGTCCCAATGGTTGCGACGGTTGGCGCCGTCGCGCAAGCACTATAGAAGCAGGTCGGTCCGGACCCGGCGCCGGACGGCCCACCAGAGGGCGCCCCAGGCGTTTGACTGGCGCAGCGTGATGCTGGCCTCCCCGGTCATCCCCGGACGGAGGGCGTCGTCCCCGACGAGCCGGACCCGCCCCTCGACCGCCCCCGCCGAGTCCGCGGCGGACACCGAGACCCCGTCGATCGAGCCGTTCAGGCGATGCCCCGGGTCGGCATGGGCCACCAGCCGAACCGGCAGCCCGGGACGGACCATGCCGGCTCCTGGCCCGCGAACCGCGATCCGGGCCTCCATTCGATCAGGGTCGCCGAGCTGCAGCACCGTGTCTCCCAGCTCCATCCATCTCCCGGCCAGCTCCTCGGGCCGGTGGGTCATAACCACTGCTCGGCCTGGGGCTCGAAGGATCAAGGACTCCAGGCGGGTCCGGAATCCGGCGAGCCGGGCGGCTTCGGCCCTCGCCTCCTCGCCCAGTCGCGCGACCTCGCCGTCCTGGCCGCGGGACCGCGCTACTGCCTCTCGTATCGCCAGGCTGTCGAGCGCTCGCCCTCCAGCGGCAACCGTGCGTTCGAGGTCGAGGTTGCGGAGCCGGGCCAAGGTGGCCCCCTGGGCGGCGACCGCACCCTCCCGGACGGGAACCTCGAACACCAGCCCCGAGTCGGCAGCCACCAGCGCGATCGAGGAAGCGGGGGCAACGGTGAACGGCCCGGTGACCGTGATCCTCGCCGGCACCAGCACACCGAGCAGCGCCAGGACACCAGCCGCGACCAGCGCCCGCCTTCCGCGACCCGACGGCAGCCTCGCCTTGAGCGCCCGGGCGGCGGTGAGAATCGTGCCGGTCCACTCCCGGATCGGGTCTCGTGCCATCCGCCACACCACGGCGGCGAACAGAAGGATGCCGAGGACGCCGAGTGCGTCGCCGATCCAGCCGTAGACCGCGGCGCCGATGAAAAGGAAAATCGAACAGATGTAACCGGCCGCGAGCAGGCTGTATATGGTGAAGATCCGCTGCTCCCGTTCGTCCGCGGGCGGGGCCGGCACGTCGAGACGGAGCAGCTTGGCTTTGATCAGCCAGGTCAGGTGCGCGAAGGAGCGCTGCCGAAGGTTCGGCACCTCCAGCCAGTCGCTCAGCGCGTAGTACCCGTCCAGCGGGATCAGCGGATTCACGTTCATCAGCACCGTCGTGAACCCCCCGATGACCACGGCGGCGAGCGCCACCTCGGACACCAGGGTTCCGGGCGCGGCCGCCCACCAGACCATCGCCGCGAGACTGGCGACGACCATCTGGATCCACGATCCGGCCGCCGTCACCCAGAGGCGCGCCCGAAGCTCCGGGAAGGTCCACGCGTCGTTCACGTTGCAGAAGAACGCCGGCTCGAAGTAAATGAGCATCGCGCCCATCTCGTGCACTTTGCCGCCGAAGTACTTGCAGGTATAGGCATGGCCCAGCTCGTGGATCGCGATGACCACGAGTCGCGGTGAGGTAGAGGACGGCAAGGTCTCCCGCGCCGAGCCTGAATCGGTAGAGGTTGGCCAGCGCCTCGCTGAAATCGGCCCAGCGGATCGCCAGCACGCCGAAGTACACGGCGAAGAGTGCGACGAGACGCCAGCAGGAACCCGCGAGTGAAGCAGAACCGCAGGTATGGCATCGTCCGATCCAGAAACTTGTCGGGATCGCCGATGGACCAGCGCATTCGAAGCAGCTCGCCCTGGAAGGGACCGGTGCCGAGGCGCCGGCGCCGCTCGGCCCGGAGCCTCTCCAGCAGAAGCGTGGAGCGCTCGCGCAGGGTCCGCTCCATCAGACCCATCGTCTTCAGCTTGTCCGCGAACTTGCCGACGGCCGCCGCCGAAACCCGGATGCCGTTCTCCGCGAGCGCGAGCGCGGCCTCCGCGACGGTGCGCTCGCCGTCGAGTGACTGCATGACGGCGATCTCGACCGGCCGGAATCGGAAGTACTTGTGGGTGGTGGGATCCTTGAGGATGTAGCTCTGCTCGCCTCGGTAGGTCTGTTCCACGAGGACGAGGTCTGGTCGCAGCCGGGGCCGGTCGCTCATGGGCCGGTCCGCACCACCTTCTCTCCGGGGACAAGTCCGCTCAGGACCTCGACCCGGTCGCCTGGAAGCTCTCCCCCGACGGTCACCTGCCGCAGCGTGGTGCGATCGGCGTCCCACACGAGGGCGTAACCCTCACCCACCGCCTCGCGAGGCACCGCCACGACGCGGCGCACCTGCGAGCCGAGCCGTACCGTGACGCTGGAGCCGGGCGGGAGCGGGGTTCCGCCGACGAGCTGCAGGACGACCTCCCGGGTGCCGCTGGCCGCATCGATGACCGGGCTCGCCCGCACCACTCTGCCCTTGGCGATCTCGCCCCGCGGGCCCACCACCTCCGCTTCGGCGCCGATCCGGATGCCGAACGCCGGAGCCTCGGGCACCCTGACCGCAGCGAGGACCGGGGCCAGCGCGGTGAGCCGAAACAGTGAATCGCCGGGTGCCACGAGGCGGCCGATCCGCGCCGTCCTCGCGGTGACGACGCCGCCGAACGGAGCGACGACCCGGGTGAGATCGTAGTCCCGCTGCGCCTTTTGCAGCGCGAGCTCGGCTTCGCGAAACTCCAGCTCGACCCGCTCCGAATCGGCCAGGGTGACGACGCCGGCCGTCTTGAGCGCCCGCTGCCGCGTCACCTGGCGGCTGGCGTCGGTATGCCGCTCGCGGGCCTGGTCGAGCGCGATCGTCTGATCGGTGTTCTCCAGCCGCGCGAGGAGCTGACCCGCCGTCACCCGGGTTCCCAGGTCCACCGTGATCGCTTCGATGATCCCGGAGGAGCGAGCATAGATCGACGCGTCGTGCTCGACGTAGAGCTGTGACGGCAGCGCGAGCGGCAACTCGACCGTGACGGTATCGGCGGTGACCAGGGCGGCGGCGTCGGGCGCGGGACGGCTCTCCCCGGTCTCCACAGCCGCCGGAGGAGTTGCCGGGCGGTCAGCGCACGCGGCGAGCAGCACTACGAACGCCATTCGTCTCATGACCAGAGTCTCCACCAGGCGAGCCGCACCCAGCGGACCGGACCGCGTAGGATCCGGGTCGCGGTGGAGGCGGGATCGGTGAGCACGCGTGCGTGCGCGGCCATTTCGGGACGGAGCAGCCCCTCGGGATTCGGGACCGCCGCGCGCACCGGGTATTCGACCCCGTTCGGATTGGTGACCGGCAGCGGGGCGATGGATGTGACCGTGCCGCTGAACGTGCGCTGGGGCAGGGCATCCACCCGGAGTCGCACCTGCTGACCCGGCCGCACCCGCAGGATGTCCCGCTGGTCCACGCCGAACTCGAGCTCCAGCGTGTCGGTCCGGCCGAGGAGGAGGAAGAGGTCGCCCTCGGCGAGCGACGTGCCGGCGCGCTCCGCCAGGCGGGGAGTGAGCACGACGCCGGCCGAAGGGGCCCTCAGGGTCGTGAGCTTGACCTCCTCGTCCAGCAGGGCCAGCTCCCGCCGCAGTCCCTCGGCCCGGATCCGGTGCAGCCGCTCCTCGGCGGCATCACCCCGGCTCGCGGCCAGCGAGGCCAGCCGGTCGGCGCTCGAGGCATCGGCCGCGGTCGCTTCCCGGTCGCTGGCCAGCGCGGTCGCGCGGAGCGTGGCGAGCGCGTCGCCGCGTGCTACTCGGCTGCCCTCCTGGACCAGGACCCGCTCGACGACCCCGTCCACGAGCGTTCGGACCGGCGCCATGCCCGTGGGCCGGAAGACCGGCTCATGACCCACCACCCGCAATGGCCATCGCACCAGGGTGAGGAGCAGGAGCGCCACGGCGGCGACGGCGGCCCAGGTCTGCAGCTTGCGACGTGGCAGGGCGAGGAGGGCCTGCTTCTTGGCGGCGAGCGCTCCGAGCGCATCCACCATGGGCACCTGGTGGTATAGCTGCGCGTTCCGCAGGGCTACCGCGGTCTGATTGGCGAGAATGGCGGCCAGCTCGCGCTGACTCGGGCTGGCGAAATCGGCGGTCGCGGACTCGAACATCAGGATGCCCAGCACACCTTCTTCATCCCGAAGCGGCAAATACAGGGCACTGCGGACGTCGCTGGTCTCGAGGTCCTGCCCGAAAATGGTGAGGAACATGCGCTCGGCGTCGGAGCCCGCGGATTGGCTGTCGCTCAGGTAAAGCGGCTCACCCCGACCTGCCGCCCATTCCGCCCGGGCGATCAGGTCGCGAAGCACCGGATCCGAGGGATCGATCTTTTCCTGGCCCGTGACCGCGCGGATGTCGCACTTTCCCTTCTCGTAGAGGGCTACCGCGCCGCGGTCGAAGGTGAGCGCTCGGGAGGCGAGGTTCACCACCGACTGGAGCACCCGGTCCAGGTCGAGCGTCGCCGTGATCTCCCGGCTGATCTCGAGGAGCAGCGCGAGGTCGTGGGCCCGGGTCTCGGCCGCGTGCAGCTGGGCGTTCCGGAGCGCGGGCGCGGCCATGGCGGCGAGCCCTTCGAGGAGCTCCCGGTCGTGCTCGTCGAAGACGCCCGTGCCGACCTGCTTGTTGACGACCTGGATCGCGCCGACGGTGATTCCCGCCGTGACCATCGCGGTGGCCATGACATTGCTGGAGGTCGTCTCGTGGATCGTGTCGGTCTCCTGGTGGATCGTGTCGGTCTCCTGATGGAAGCGCGGGTCGCGGACCGCCTCCATCACCATCGTAGTCCGCTGGTTCTGGGCGACGCTGCCCACAAATCCGGTCCCCACCGGCATCTGGGCACCCACCAGCCGCCTGCCGGCGCCACCGACAGCGAGTCGGCAGCGCAGCATGTCACCCTCGGCGATCCACAAGGAGCCGCCTTCCGCGCCGAGTGCTGCGAGCACGCGCTCGAACACCCGGGGCAGCAGCTCGTCGAAATCGAGGGTGGCGTTGAACTCGAGGCTGATGGAATGGAGCAGGCGCAGACGTTCGACTTCGCGGCGCAGCTCCTCCACGGAGGCCGGCGGACCGCTGACGACGTCGGTCATGGCACGATTATGCGACTCGGGCTCGGATTGCGGAAGGGGCAGCCGAAAGCGACGAGTGCCGGACTCCTCGGCGGAGCCCGGCACTCGGCGATCAGATGGTCGGACCGTGCCTCAGAAGCTCTTCATGGGGGCGATCCGCTCTTCCAGCTGCTCGACCTGAAGATCGACCGACTCGTCCTTGTTGGTCTTCTTGGGCTCGGGGGTCGTCTTCCGCGAGGCGTCTTTCCGGGTGTCCATTGGTCCGCTCCAGAAGGTTGAGGATTCGGTCCGATCCATCAGGGTTCATTGGTCCTGCCGGGTTCCAGTCTTACTAGCCGGCTTGCCAGGCCCTGGAGGGGGCGATCCGCTCTTCCAGCTCCTCGACCTGAAGATCGACCGACTCGTCCTTGTTGGTCTTCTTGGGCTCGGGGGTCGTCTTCCGCGAGGCGTCTTTCCGGGTATCCATTGGTCCGCTCCAGAAGGTTGAGGATTCGGTCTGATCCATCGGCGTTAGGTTGGTCCTGCTAGGCGCCAGTACTCATACCGCGTCGGCTTCCAGTTACGAGGCGGCGAACCCTGCCCGGGGCGATCCGCTCTTCGAGCTCCTCTACCGTCAACTCCACCGCCTCGGCGTCCTTGCCCGTCGCCTCACGAACCTTGGCTCTTCTGCTCGGGAGTCAACTCGATCCGGAACTGGTTCGACATCGTGTCCTCCTGGAGGTGGTGTGCGGTCTGGCGGTCTGGTTGAAGGAGACGGCCGCCAATCTCACCCGCTTCCGTGAATTCTCCGTGAATCCTTCTGGATCCCGGCCTCGACCGGCTCGGCACGGCGGCAGCGAGAAGACGGGGGACAACCTGCGATGCATCCGTGAATCCTCCGTGAATGGCCCATTGCCCTTCCGTGAATCAGCGGTAGCTTGGACCCATTCCCTTTCGGAACAAACTGGTGACCACACTGGTCCTGACCCTGCTCGGACCGCCGGCCGCGGCGCTCGAGGACGGCCGTCCAGTAACCCCGCCCCTCGCCGCCAAGTCGTTGGCACTCCTGGCGTTCCTCACGCTGGAGCCGAGGGAGCACACCCGGGAGGAACTGGCCGGGCTGCTTTGGGGGGAATCCCCCGAGGCGGAAGCGCGAGCCTCCCTGCGCCAGGCCTTGATGCAGTTGCGCACGGTCCTTGGTGATGAGCTGGCGGCCGACCGGCGGCTGGTGCGGTTGGCCCACCCGGTCGAGTGCGACGTCCTGCGGTTCGGCCGGCTGGCGGCGGAGGAGCCCCGGGCCGCGGTCGGGCTGGACATCCCTCGCTTTCTGTCGGGGTTCTCGGTCCGCCACGCTCCCCGGTTCGAGGAATGGGTGGCTGAGACCCGCGCCGCCCTGCTCCACCGATACACCGAATTGCTCGGTACGCTGTCCCGTGAGGCGATGGGACAGTGGCGCTGGCGGGACGCCGTGGAGTTTGCGGACCGCTGGCTCTCCTGCGAGCCGTTCTCCGACGAGGCCGCCCGGCTGGCGATCGAGGCTAGGTATCTGGCGGGCGACCGCGGTGGCGCGCTCGCGCGCTTCGCCGAGTATCGGTCGGCGCTCGAGCGGGAGACCGGATGCGAGCCGTCCCGCAACCTGCTCAGCCTCGTCCGCCGGGTCGAGGCGGACACCGGCCGGGCGGTGGGCCGCCCGGTCAGCGACGATTGGTACGTGCGGGCCCCCTCGTTCGAATCCAGTCTCGTCGGGAGACAGGAGGAGTGGTCGGAGCTGCTGCGCACGTGGAAGGTCGTGAAGAAGGGAGAGGGCAGGGTGGTACTGGTGGACGGCCAGGCAGGCGTCGGCAAGTCCCGGTTGACCGAGGAATTTCTGCGCTGGGTGGTGGCCGATGGGGGCACCGCACTCCGCGGACGCGGGTACGACGCGCACGCCGGCGCGCCCTACGCGCCGGTCGTCGAGGCCTTCGAGGGAATACTGAATGCCCCGGGAGTGGGCGGCACCTCTCCGGAGTGGCTCGCCTATGCGGCGAGGCTGCTACCCGACCTCCGGCAGCGGTTTCCGGGCCTCGTGGACGTCGTGTCGTCAGGAGATTCCACCGAGGCGTGGCGCCTGTTCGAGGGGATCGCTCAGCTGCTCACCTCGGTCTGCAGCGAGCGGCCGGTCGTGATCGCCATCGACGACCTGCATTGGCTCGATGAGGACAGTTGCAACCTTCTCCACTTCCTCATCCGACGCACGGAGCACGCCCCGGTGCTCTGGTTGGGCAGCTTCACGCTGGGGGACCTCGAGCGCGAAGCGCCCGCCTCGCGCCTTTGCCGAGTGGTCAGGGCCAAGTCCCACGCGACAACCCTGGTGCTGTCGCCGCTCGGCGAGGAGGATGTCTGGAAGCTGATCCGGGAACTGGGCCACGTCAGCACGCCGACCGGCGGCCGGCGTTTCGCGGCGAGAATTCATCGCATCACCGGCGGCAATCCGTTCTACATCCTCGAGCTGGTGAAGACCATGTTCGCGCAAGGGCTGCTGTCGCTGGACGAAAAGACCGGCGAATGGACCGCGTCGCCAGCCGCGCTCCAGGGGGGCCGAGAGTTTCCACTTTCCCGGACGGTGCGCGATGTCATCGCCGAGCGGGTCGAGCGGATCCCTGAGGAGCTAGCGGAGGTCCTCATCACGGTCGCCATCGCGGGCGGCACGGGCACACACCCCGAGATGCTCTCCTACGTGCACGGCATCTCGCGGCTCCACGCCGCGGCGGTTTGCGACGCGCTGGTGGATCGTCAGTTGTTGATCGAGGAGGAGGGGGGGTACCGCTGCGCCCATCCGGTGATCGCGCATGTCGTCCGGGACAGCATCTCGCCCGTGCGCCGGGCCGAGGTGCACCGGGCGATCGCGGTGACGCTCGAGCGATCCCCCTCCGGTTCGCGCCATGGTGCATTGGCCGGTGAGATCGCCCGCCATGCCGACCGGGGTGGAGAGCCGGGGCTCGCCTATCGCCACGCCCTTCAAGCCGGCGACGCGGCGGTGGAGCGATTCGCGTACGCCGAGGCCCTCTCCTGGCTCGACCTGGCCGCGGGTGCGGCGCGGACCCCGGAAGAATCCGCCGAGGTGAACCGCCGTACGGCCGATATTCTCGAAGTGGCGGGGTGGCGGGAGGTGCCGCCGGACATTCGTCCGGGCGGGCCGGCCACGAGGGAGATCGTCAAGGACGACCTCGACTTGCCTGTCAAACGCTGATAGGATGGCTCGAATGCGCGTCACCAGCCCCCTCGTACTCGCAGTGGCCGTCGTTACCGTAGCCTGCGACCAGCTCCTCCCCGATCGGGCGCCCGCCGTGGCCGTGGCGCCCCCCTCGGCCGATTCGGCGAAGCCCAAATCGCCCGCGGCGGCCCGACCGCGCCGACGGGACCCCCCGCCTGGCGCGGCGGAAGCGGCCAACGAGGGGGAGGCCTTCAGCCAGCTTCGCCGTGGACTCCGCCGGTTGGTGACGGCGGAGCAGGGATTCTACGCCGAGAATGGCGCCTATACGGAGGACCTCGATCGGTTGGGATACCGGGCAGAAGGGCCGGTCGTGATCAAGTTTCTCTGGCTCAAGCGCGATGGGTGGGCCGCGAGCGCCAGGCACCCCGAGCTTCCCGGACGCGATTGCGTGACCTACGTCGGCCGCGTGACCGCGGCACCCACGAGCCTCAAGTTCGTCCGCAGCGCGCGGGAGGGGGCCGCGGCGTGCGATGACACGCCCACGGCGAGCCGCGCCACGGCTCCCTCCTCCCGCGCGCCCGCCGACACGGCGAGCGCGCTCGACGCGGTGAGTCCCACCATCATGATGCGGGTGGACCTGCGGAATCTGGTGATCGCGCAGAATTCCTATCTCGCCACCCAGGGCCTTTATTCGCGGCGCACGGAGCCGCTGGCACTCCAGTATCTCTGGCACCGCGGGGTCACGGTGAGGATCTTGAGCGCCGACAACCACTCCTGGTCCGCCGAGGCCACCCACGCGGCCCGCCCGGGAAAGAGTTGCGTCGTGTGGGCCGGTCCCGTCGAGACCCGCCCCGTCACGGTGGTGCAACGAAAAACCGGCACCGCAGGGGTGCCGGTTTGCGACGACTGATCGGAACGAATCCAGCCTCATCGTCCGGCGCGGTACCTCACCTGCGTCATCTCAGCCAGGATTGCCAGCGCCGTCTCGGCCGGCTGTCGGCCACCGAGGTCCAGGCCGATCGGTCCGTGCACCCGCGCGATCTCCTCGGGTGTGAATCCTTCCTTCCGCAGCCGATCCCGTCGTGCTTCCTGGGTCTTGGTCGAGCCGATCGCGCCGATGTACGCGGCAGGTGAGCGCAGGGCGAGGCGGAGTGCCGGCTCGTCGAACTTCGGATCGTGCGACAGGATGCAGACGTAACAGGACGAATCCAGTCCGATGCGCCCGAACGCCTCTTCCGGCCACGCCGGAATGAGCTCGTCGGCCTCGGGAAACCGCTCGCGGGTGAGCCAACCCGGCCGCCCGTCCGCGACGATCGTGCGGTAGCCCAGCCGGCTCGCCATCGGTACGAGGGCCGTGGCGATATGGACGCCGCCGAAGATCACCAGCCTGGGCTGGCGCGGAAACACCTCGAAGAACACCGAGCCGACGGTGCCGCTTCGCTCCCGGCCGAGCGCCTCGAGCGCCGCGTCGCGAAGTCGGTCCATCGGGAAACTCTGAATCGGCGCCCCTTCGACCCGGCCATCGGCGGTGATCCGGGCGGAGCGTCCGACCTCGGCGCCCTCGAGGACGGTGGCCACCACCTCTCCACCCTCGCCCCGCGCCGCCGCCAGCACGTCGGATCTCACCGTCGGTTCCACCAGCACCTTGATGGTTCCTCCGCAGGCGAGTCCGACTTCCCACGCTTTCTCGTGGCTCACGCCGAACGTGACCAGCTTGGGGCTGCCTCGGTCCATCGCGTCGACGATCTCCGCGGCGGTGGCGCTCTCGACACAGCCGCCGGACACTGAACCCGCGATGGTACCGTCGCGGGTCGCCAGCATGCTGGAGCCTTCGGGCCGGGGAGCCGAGCCCCAAACGCTCGTCACCACGGCGCGGCCCACGGCCGTGCCGCCGGCGCGCAGTCGTTCGTAGTCCGCGATCAGGTCGCGCATCGTCCATCCTTCACATGGATTCCTGCCCGGCTAAGAGCCCGGCCGAAGGTCTAACGCGATCCATGAACGGAAAGCATCTTACCGGGCATGAGGCGACTCGACTGTTCCGCGGTGATTCTCGATCTCGACGGCGTGCTGGTGGACTCGACCGCGCTGGTCGAGGGACAGTGGCGCCGGTGGGCGGCCTCCCGGGGATTACCTCCCGAGCCGTTCCTGCGGGTCTGTCACGGCCGTCGCGCCCTCGAGACCATCCGGCTCGTCGCGCCCCACCTCGATGCCGAGGCCGAGGTCGCGGCCCTTGCCGGGGACCAGGCCGCCTCCGCGGGCAACCCCCGGGCCCTGCCTGGCGCCGGCCGCCTCCTCGATCAGTTGCCGGCGGACACCTGGGCCGTCGCCACGTCGGGCCCTCGAGCGGTGGCCGGGGAGAGACTTCGCCGGGCCGGGCTTCCGGTACCCGCAGTGATGATCTGCGCGGAGGACGTCCAGCAGGGGAAGCCCCATCCCGAAGTGTATCAGCGTGCGGCGATGACTCTCGGTGCGTCTCCAGCGGAATGCGTCGTGATCGAGGATTCGCCTGCCGGCATCGAGGCGGCGCGCGCCGCCGGCATGACGCCGATCGGGCTCGCGACGACGCACGAGCCGGCCGAGCTACCCGTCGAGCTCTGTGCGGCGTCGCTGGCCGACGTGCACCTCGGACGGATCGGGCCGGAAGAGGGCGATCGCCTCCGTCTCGAGCTCCTGGTCATCGAGATCGCCCGGGATCCGGTCCCGGCCAGCTTCGAGCCGCGTCGAGCACTTCGCGCGTCCGCCGGGCGAGAGCCTCGGGGGTGAATGGCTTGGGCACGAAGGGCGCGTCCGGGCTCACCAATCCGCGATCCACGACCTCCTTCCCCGGATACCCCGACATGTAGATCACCGGGATCGTCGGCCAGCGCGACCCGATGATCTCACCCAATGCACGGCCGCTCAGCTCGGGCATCACCGCGTCACTCAACACCAGGTCTACGCCACCTCCCAGCCGTTCCAGCAGCTCGAGTGCCGCGCGTCCGTCCGCGGCCTCCATGACCCGGTAGCCATGCAGCTCCAGGGTCCGGCGCGCCAGACTCCGGACCATGGGCTCGTCCTCCGCCACCAGAACGATCTCGCCCCTGGCGTTCGGCACGTAGACTTCGCGGGTCAGCGCCGATGGTACCACGGCAGGACCTTCCGCCACGGGCAGGTACACCTTCACCGTCGTGCCCAGTCCCCGCTCGCTGTACAGCCAGACGTAGCCGTCGCTCTGCTTCACGATGCCGTAGACCGTGGACAATCCCAGTCCGGTGCCCTGACCGACGGCCTTGGTGGTGAAGAACGGCTCGAACACTCGCGAGCGGGTCGCTTCGTCCATCCCGGAGCCCGTGTCGCTGACGCTGAGGAGGACGTACCGCCCGCGCCTCAGATCGATGCCTGGGTGGCGGCCCACCGCGCCGTCATCCAGCTCGGCGATGGTCGTGGAGACGGTGACCGTCCCCCCGCCGCTCATCGCGTCCCGACTGTTCAAGGCCAGGTTGACCAGGACCTGCTCGATCTGCCCCCGGTCGGCCTGCACCTCGCCGAGCTCGGAGCCGAGATGGAGCTCGAGTCGGTGCTCGGCGCCGACGAGCCGCTCGAGCACCGGCACCAGCTCCCGTACGACCTCGTTGAGGTCCAGCCGGGCGGGGCGGAGCACCTGCTGCCGCGTGAAGGCCAGGAGCTGCCGCGTAATGGTCGCCGCGCGCTCGCCGGCCTTGATCATCTGCTCGACTTCGGCGGCGGCCGGATGGCTCGCCGGCAGCTCGGCGATGGCGAACGAGCCGAAGCCGAGCACCGCCGTCATGAGGTTGTTGACCTCATGGGCAATTCCGCCCGCGAGACGGCCGACCGACTGGACCCGCTGCGCCTGCTGCAGCCGAGCCTCGGTCTCGCGCCGCTGGGTCACGTCGAGATTGATGCCGGTCAACCTGAGCGGCGTCCCGTCGGCGGCCCGGTCGATCCTGCCCATTCCCATGAGCCACCGCACGCCCCGCTCGGGATGGATGATGCGGAACTCGGCGCGGTACTCGGGAGTCCGGCCTTCCAGCGCGTCGCGCACGGCCTGGGTGGTGCGGGCGTGGTCGTCGGGATGGAGGCGGCCCTCCCAGTCCTCCGCACGCAGGTCCGTCCGCGAGGGGTCGACGCCATAGAGGGCGTAGTTCTCCGGTGACCAGGTCACCATTCCCGTAATCAGGTCCCACGACCAAACGCCGGCCTGACTGGCCGCGAGCGCGAACCGAAGCTGCTCCTCCGCCGCCTTCCGGCCCGAGACGTCCTGATCGATTCCCCGGGCACGAATCGGTCTGCCCTGGTCGTCGGTGTCCACCCGTCCCGCGGCGCCGATCCAGATGGTCTTGCCGTCCGGGCGGACGATCCTGAACTCCTGCTCGAAGCGACCGCCCTTGGCGATCTCCGATAGATATCCTTGGCTCATCCGCTCCCGGTCGTCCGGATGCACCATGGCGAAGAACGCCTCGGCGGAAGGGGGAGGCTGGTGCGGATCGAGCCCCAGGAGCTCGTAGAGCTCGGGCGACCACGTCGCCTCGCCCGTGACGAGGTCCGCCTCCCACGCCCCGGCGCGCGCCCCGGTGAGCGCCAGCCGGAGACCTTCCTCACCGGCCCGAGCCGCTTCCTCCGCCAACCGGCGCTCCCAGGCGAGTGCCAGGAAGTGGCTGATGGTCTGAAGGAACTCGAGGTCCTCGGCGGAGAACGCGTCCCGGGACTTGGTCCCGATGGAAAACGTGCCGAGCACTCTCCCGTCCCCCCGAAGCAGGGGGTGGCAACTGTATGCCCGTATGCCCATGCCGTGGACGAAGGCCCCCTTCGGATCGGACGCGATTCTCGAGGCATCGGCGCTGAGCGGTACACCGGCCGCGGCGACGGTCCCGCAGAAGGCCTCGTTCGGCTGCAGTCGCTCCGCTGCGGGCCGAAGCTCGTCAAGGATGCCGAGGCCGGTCTCCAGGCGGAGGCTGCCGTCGTCCCTCACCCGGTAGTTGAGGCACAGGTCCGCGTCCAGGTGCCCTCGGATCCGTTCGTACACCGCCTCGGTGAGCCCGGGCCCGGCCGCCGGCATCTCGAGCGCGAGTCGGGACACTGCGAGCAGCAACGAGCGCCGCTCCTCCTCCTGCCTGCGGTCGGTGAAGTCCACGCAGGAGCCGACGTAGCCGAGGAAGGTTCCGTCGGGCGCGTAGAGGGGCGCGCCGCGCTCCATCAGCCAGCGGTACTCTCCATCGGCCCGGCGCAAGCGGAACTCGTGGGCGATCGGTGCCCGGCGGCGGAAGGCCACCTCGTCGGAGGAGGCATATCGCGCGTAGTCATCCGGATGGATGCCGCTCATCCATCCCGTTCCCACCTCGTCCTCCATCGTGCGGCCGGTGAAATCGAGCCAGGGACGATTGAACCACGTGCACCGATTGTCCTCGTCCGAGAGCCAGATCATGGTCGGCGCGGCATTGGCGATGGTGCGGAACCGCTCCTCGCTCTGGCGTAGCGCCAGCTCGGCCTGATTGCGATCACTGACATCGCGGATGACGCTGAGCAGAAGGCGCTCGCCGCCGATCTCCGAGGCTTGCGAGTTCACCTCGACCGGAAAGCGGGAACCATCCTTTCGCCGGTGGATGGTCTCGAACCGCATGCTGCCCGAGCTGGCTGCCGCGAGCTGTCGCGAGACGATGTCCGCGTCCTCGGGCAAGCGGAGGTCGAAAACCGACCGGCTGAGCAGCTCCTCCCGGGTGTACCCGTACGCGGCGAGCGCCGCGTGGTTCGCCTCGGCGATTCGCCCGTCGGGACGCACGAACAGCATCACGTCGCGCACGATGTCGGCCAGCAGGCGAAACTGGGTCAGCACATCGCTCACGCCGGTCCCCTCGACGTCATCCATTGCCTACTCTGCGCGCGAAGTCGGTCCAGAATCCCTCGGTCAACCGGCGAGCGGCGGCTTCCACCAGGCCTCCGGCATTCGCGGCCGGGCCGTTCACGTCGCTGGTCGACGACCAGTTGAGCCGGGTGCCGCCCGCCGCCGTGTCCTCGAGTCGAACGGCGGAGACCACGTCCAACGCGGAACCCGCCGCCTTGCCCCGGGCGCTCACCGTGAGGCGCTCGTTCTCTACCATATTCGAGAGGGCGACGTCGAGCTTGACCTGGACCCTGACCGACCCCATTCCAAGCCCCGAGGTCACCGTGAAGTGCGTGGGGTCGACCGTCTCGACGGACTCCACTCCCGGAGCCGACGCCGCGAGGAAGTTTGGGTCGAGCAGACGCGCCCAGACCCTCGGCCGCGCCGCACGCACCTCTGGGGCACCCGAGAATTCGAGTTTCATGCCATGCATTCCTTTTGTGACTCGGCGGCCTTGACCGGCCGCGGCGCTACGCCCTAAACTCCCTGTCCCCTCGTGCCATAGCCTTGGGGTGTAGCTCAATCGGCAGAGCGCCCGGCTGTTAACCGGGAGGTTGCTGGTTCGACCCCAGCCGCCCCAGTTGTCCCACCCTAAGAAAGCCGCTGGTACGCCTCCAACGTCAGGAATTCGGGGAACTCCTTTGCCGCTACCAGCCGGTCGAGGAGTTGAGCCGCGTCGTCCAGACGGGATCCGCCCGGCAACTCCGCCCGCAGCCTGACGAGCTCCTCCGCGAGAATCTTCCGGACCCGGTCAAGGGTGATCGCCGCTCGCCGCTCGGTGGTGACCCGGTGATGGATCCACTGCCAGAGCTGCGACCGGGCGATCTCGGCCGTTGCCGTGTCCTCCATCATGTTATTGATGGCGACGGCGCCATGTCCCCGGAGCCATGCCTCGAGATATTGGAGCGCCACGCTGACGTTCGCCCGCACGCCGGCATTCGTGATTCGCCCGTTGGGGATTCTCACGTCCAGGAGCCGCTCGCGCTCCACCCACCCCTCCTCGCGTCGCCGGTCCTTCTGATGCGGCTTGTCGCCCAGCGCCTTGTCGAAGACGTCGCGGACGATGGGCACCAGATCGGGATGGGCTACCCACGCGCCGTCGAACCCGCGGCTCGCCTCTCTGCCCTTGTCCTCGCGCACCCGGTCGAGCGCCAGCCGATTCACCTCCGGGTCCCGCCGCGACGGGATGAAGGCGGCCATTCCGCCGATGGCGTGCGCGCGCCGCCGGTGACAGGTCTGGACCAGCAGCTCCGTGTATGCCTCCATGAACGGAACCGCCATGGTGACCTGAGACCGATCGGGGAGGATGAACTCGGACCGATGTCCCAGCTTCTTGATGATGCTGAAGATGTAGTCCCATCTGCCGGCGTTCAGGCCGGACGCGTGGGGCCGCAGCTCGTAGAGGATTTCGTCCATCTCGAACGCGGCGACAATGGTCTCGATCAGCACGGTTGCCCGGATCGTGCCCTGCGGGATGCCGAGCGCCTCCTGAGCTGACTCGAAGACCCCGTTCCACAGCCTGGCCTCCAGGTGACTCTCGAGTTTGGGCAGATAGAAGTAGGGTCCGCTCCCCCGAGCGAGCAATTCGCGGGCATTGTGGAAGAGGTAGAGGCCGAAATCAAAGAGGGAAGCGGGGGCGGGGCGGCCGTCCACGAGGAAGTGAGCCTCCTCGAGATGCCAGCCCCGCGGTCTCACGACCAGCGTGGCTGTCTCTGGGTTGAGCCGGTACTCCTTGCCCTCGGGACTTCGAAACTGGAGCGTCCCGCGGATGGCCTCCAGGCAATTGATCTGGCCGCCGACGACATTCGTCCAGGGCGGCGATAGCGCGTCCTCGAAGTCCGCCATGAAGACCGAGGCGCCGGAGTTGAGCGCGTTGATCATCATCTTGGCGTCGGTGGGCCCCGTGATCTCGACCCGTCGGTCGTCGAGATCCGGCGGAGCCGGCGCGACCGTCCAGTCGGCGGCGCGCACCGCCGCCGTTTCGTCGAGGAAATCGGGGAGTTCCCCGGCCAGGAACTCCCGCTGCCGCTCCGCCCGCCTGGCGAGTAACGCCTCCCGCTCGCCGCCGAAGCGCCGCACCAGCGTCCTCACGAATTCCTGCGCGTCGGGCGTGAGGACGCGTTCCTGCCCCGGGACTTCCTCCGGTAGCATGGCCATGGTCGAATCCACCTCGTTCGCGAGCGTTGCGTCGCCGGCGCTGATTGAGCGCATGGATCATCGCCGGAGGGCTACGTCGTTGTCTAGGTGGGGTTGGGAACAGCCGGCTACGCCCGCGGCACCACGTGGAACACCATGAAGGCGAAGTGGCAGGCGCTGCCTACCAGCACGAACACGTGCCAGAGCCCGTGGAAGCCGAAGCGCTGCGGAAAGGGATCCGGGCGCTCGCGGGTGAAGATGACGGCGCCGACGGTGTAGGCCAGGCCGCCCGCGACGAGCCACGCCAACCCCTGCAGTCCGACGGTGCGCGCGATGGGCACCGCCGCGAGGAGGGCGAGGTGACCCATGCCCAGATAGATCGCCGTCGAGAGCCAGACCGGCGCATCCAGGTAGCGGACCTTGAATGGAATGCCCGCCGCCGCAATGGCCCAGATCCCCCCGAGCAGCGCCCACCCGAACGGCCCCTGCAGGGTGAGCAGGGCGACGGGCGTGTACGTCCCGGCGATCAGGAAGTAGATGGCGATGTGATCCAGCGTTCTGAGGGGGCGAAGCCGATCTGCTGGAAGTGGAGCGGCATGGTAGACCGTGCTTGCCGCGTACAGCAGAATTAGAGTGGCGCCATAGATGGCGAACGCGACGAACTCGGACGGCCGGCTCGACATGCGCAGCAGGCCGACGGTTCCGATCCCGGCCAGCAGGAGGCCGACAAGGTGGGACCAGGCGTTGAACGGCTCGCGAAGGCGCATGGTCCCAATGTAATGGTCCCACCCCCTACTTTCGTCACACCTTGTGACCTTCGGCGGTCTGAAATAGGGTACAGACACGTCGCCCGTCCGTGACCCCCTGCGCCCGAGTGTTCAGCGTGCGTATCGCCCTGTTCTCCGAAGTCTACTGGCCGATGGTAAGCGGAGTAGGGGTAACCTTGCTCCGTCTGACCGAAGCACTGGAGGCCCGGGGTCATCAGGTACGGGTCTATTCGGCCACCTATGCGCTGCCCCCCGGCCAGTCGGACCGTCCCGAGGTGCACCGGTCGCCCAGCGTCCCGCTCTTCCTTTACCCCGACGTGCAGTGGGCCTTCCCCCGGATGCGCGACGTGGTGGAGGACCTCAGCCGCTTCCGCCCGGACGTGGTCCACGTCGCCACCGAGTTCTCGCTCGGCATCGCGGGCCTCAAGGCCGCACGCCAGCTCGGCATCCCCGTGATCGCGTCCGCCCACACCGACTACGACAAGTACGCCTACCGCTATGGCGTGCCGTGGGCGCTCCGCGCCGGCTGGCACTATCTCCGCTGGTTCTACGGCCAGGCGCACCGCATTCTCTGCCCGTCCCAGATCTACGAGGAGCACCTCCACAGCCGCGGGGTGTATCACACCGCCCTCTGGAGTCGGGGGGTGGACCCGGAGTGGTTCCACCCGCGCTTCCGGAGCGAGGAGTACCGGGCGCGCCTCGGGTTGCAATCCGGCGACCTGCTCGTGACCTACATCGGCAGGCTCGCGCGCGAGAAGAACCTCGAGCTCCTGCTGAAGGCGTGGGAGAGCTTGGCGGCGGTGCGCGGCACCGCGCAGCTCGCGCTGGTCGGGCGGGGGCCGCTGGAAGACACCATCCGTCGGAGCGAAATGCCCGGGGTCCATGTGCCGGGACTGCTCCACGGCCGGGAGCTGTCGGCGGCCTACGCGTCGGCGGACATCTTCACCTTCCCCTCGCCCACCGAGACGTTCGGCAATTCGCTGCTCGAGGCGATGGGCTCGGGGCTTCCGTCGCTCGCGGCCGCCGCGGGCGGGGTGCTCGAGTTCGCGACCCACGGCCGAAACGCCTGGCTGGTGGCGCCCGACAGTGCAAGGGCAATCGCGGAGGGCCTCGAGCGCCTGCTGACCGACGCCGCACTTCGGCGGCGGCTGGCCGCGGGTGCCTTCGCGACCGCGAGGGAGCGTTCCTGGGATCAGGTCTACGACCGGCTGGTGCAGGACTATGAAGAAGCGAGAAAAGCGAGAGGCATGACTCGGGCTGCTTGAGGGGGTGGTTCGGACGGTTGGCATCGGATCACTAGGGCTGGAACCGGATCACCGGGCGGGATGAGGTGCTCGCCCCACCTTCCGCCGTCCCCACCATCACCGCAACATCAGGTACATCACTCCCGCGATCGCGGCGCTCATCGGGATCGTGAGGATCCAGGCCCACACGATCCGGGTGGCGACGCCCCACCGCACCGCCGACAGCCGCTGAGCCGCGCCCACGCCGACGATTGCGCCGGTGATGGTGTGCGTCGTGCTGACCGGCACCCCCAGGTGCGTCGCGATCAGCACACTGATCCCGCCCGCCGTCTCCGCGCAGAACCCGCCGAACGGCCGCAGCTTCGTGATCCGCGATCCCATCGTCTTCACGATGCGCCAGCCGCCCATCGCCGTCCCGAGCGCGATGGCGATGTGCGCGGCAAGGATGATCCAGAGCGGGATATGGTCCGCGTTCGTGAGATGAAAGTGGCTGAGCAGGCCCGGTGCCCCGACGAAATGTTCCTGGGAGGCGACGAGGAGTCCGACGATGATCCCCATCGTCTTCTGCGCGTCGTTGGCGCCATGACTCAGGGAATAGAGCGCCGCGGAAAGGAGCTGGAGCCGCCGGAACGCACGGTCCACCGGTCCGGGCGGGCGCCCGGAACAGCAGCCACGACAGGGCGACCGTCAGCGTGAGCGCGATGAGCATACCGAGCAGCGGCGAGACTACGATGAAGAGGATGGGCAGGGTCCAGCCGCTCAGAATGAGCGCGCCGAATCCGGCCTTGGCGATGGCCGCGCCGGCATAGCCCCCCATCAGCGCGTGTGAAGAGGAGCTGGGAAGCCCAAGGTACCAGGTGATGAGGTCCCAGGCGATCGCCCCGAGCAGTCCGGCCAGCACCACGTCCGGACTCACGATGTCGAGGTGGACCAGGCCCTTGCCCATGGTCTTGGCCACGGCGGTCCCGACGACGAAGGCGGCGACGAAGTTGAAGAAGGCCGCCCAGAAGACGGCTACCCCCGGACTCAGGACCCGGGTCGAGACTACGGTCGCGATGGAGTTGGCGCTGTCGTGAAATCCGTTGATGAAATCGAAGATGAGCGCGACGAGCACGATCATCAGGACATAGGCGACCGTGCCGTCCATCGTCAGGCGTGCTTGATGGAGATGGACTCGAGCACGTTGCTGGCGTCCTCGATGGTGTCCAGCGTCTTCTCCAGGTTGTCGTAGATCTCCTTCCACTTGATGACCGTCAGCGCGTCCGGCGATCCCTCGAACAGCCGCCCCAGCCACTCGTGGTACAGCGAGTCGCCCTCTTCCTCGAGCCGCTTGACCTGGATGCAAGCCTGCAGGACCGTGCCCCCCTTGTTCTTCTCCAGGGCCTGGACCGCTGCCTGCAGCTCGCCGACGGCGCGCACGATGACTTCGGCGATCAGGATCGCTCCCTGTGGCGCCTGCCCGGCGTGAAAGATCTGCAGCCGCCGAGCGGTGCCGTCGATCAGGTCGATGATGTCGTCGAGTCGGGAGGCGAGGAGGTGGATGTCCTCGCGGTCGAGCGGCGTGATGAAGACCCGGTCGAGGCGGGAGACCACGTCGTGGGTGACCTGGTCGGCCATGTGCTCGAGGCGCTTGATCTGGTCCACGATGGCCCCGCGCTGGTGGCCCTCGGCGCGGAGCAGGTCACGCATGTGGCCGGCAGCCTCGACGTTGAGGGCCGCGACCGCGATGAACAGGTCGAAGAACTTCTCGTCGCGGGGGAGTAAGCGCATGTCGAATTTCCCTTGTGGCGCGGACCAAGCGGCGGGAAGATAGTCCGGGACCGGAGGACGGCAAACCCTTCGCCGCCGCCTTGACGGGACTCGTCCGCTCATCGAGTTTCCCCGAATCTCCCTAGAATCTGAAGTGCCGGGGGCCCTCAGGATGCACCAAACACCTGTGCAATCCAATGCACCGGAGCGGCTTGCCGCTGTCCGGCGCACGGCCCTGCTCGACACTCCCCCCGAAGAGGCGTTCGATCGCCTGACCCGTATGGCGGCCCGCCTCCTGGGCGCGCCGGTCGCCTTCATTTCCCTCCTCACCGACGATCGCCAGTTCTTCAAGAGCGCCACCGGGTTGCCCGAGCCATGGGCCACCCGGCGTGATTCTCCCGCCGCCGCCTCCTTCTGCCGGCACGTGGTGGATTCCCGCAGGCCGCTGGTGGTGGACGATGCCCGGCGGCATCCGCTCCTCCGCGTGACCCCGGCCGTGCGGGAGCTGGGATGGATCGCCTACGCAGGCGTCCCCTTGGTCACCCGGCAGGGTCATGTGGTGGGCACCCTTGGCGTCGTGGATGTGATGCCCCGGCTCTGGTCCGAGCGCGATCAGGCTCTCCTCCAGGACCTCGCGGCTTCCGCCGTCACCGAGATCGAGTTGCGGAGCGTCCAGGCAATCGGCGTCTCGGTGCCCGCGGCGGATGTCTTGACCGAAGCAGGCATCGCCATGGGCATCGTGTCGCCCGATGGACGCTGGGTGCGGGTCAATCAGGCGCTGGCGGAGCTGCTCGGCGCTGCCGCCAAGGAACTGATCGGTGACCTCGCCGAGGAATACACCCACCCGGAGGACAGGGCTTCGGAGCGAGACGCGGAGCGGCTGCTCCGCGCCGGAGAGTGCACCTCGTACACCATCGAGAAGCGCTGTCTCCGCCATACGGGCGAGCCCGCCTGGGTCCTGGCGACGGTCACGGCGGTGCTCGATGGCGACCAGGCCCTTCGCCACTTCATCGTCGCCCTGCAGGACGTCAGCGAGCGGAAGCGGGCGGAGGCGGAGTTGCGGGAGAGCGAGGAGCGCTACCGCCTTGCGGTGCGGGCCACCGACGGCGCGCTGCGCGACTGGGACCTGCTGAGCGACCGCATCGTCTGGGGTGAGGGATTCGAGCGCGTGTTCGATGAGCGATCACCGGGTGTCGTGTCCGCGGCCTGGTGGTACGAGCGGATCCATCCGGACGACCGGGAGCGCGTCGTCGCACGGATCCAGCAGGCGATCAACCAAGGACACCGGAACCGGGAGGAGGAATACCGCTTCCGCCGGAGCGACGGGAGTTGGCTCTGGGTGGCCGACCGGATTTCCGTCGTGACCGACCCGGCTGGTGAGCCGGTCCGCCTTCTCGGGATCATGACCGAGGTCGGCGCCCGGCGCGACGCGGAGGCCGCGCTCCGTGGCAGTGAGGCGCGTTACCGGTCGCTGGTGGACAACCTGCGTGAGGTGGTCTTCCGCACCGACACCGCCGGCCGGTGGGAGTTGCTCAACCCGGCCTGGGAGGAGCTCACCGGGTTCGCCATCCTCGAGACGGTCGGCACCCCGTTCCTCGATTACGTCCATCCCGAGGATCGCGCCGTCAGCGCGAAGGCATTCGAACGGCTGCTCGGCCGCCGCCGCACGACGCACCGCAACGAGGTGCGCTATCTCACTCGCGACGGCGGTTTCCGCTGGGTAGAAGTGTGGGCCCGGCTGACCCTGGACGAGCGGGGGGAGCCTGCCGGGACCTCGGGCACCCTCACCGACATCACCGAGCGGAAGCGGGCCGAGCTGCTCTCCAGCGGGCAGAGTCGGCTCCTGGAGGAAATCGCGGCCGGTACTCCACTGCCCGCGGTCCTCGACCGCATCGCCCGCTTCACCGAAGAGCACGGCTCGCCCGGCATCGCCACGCTGATGATGCCGGTGGGAGACGGGACCAGCCTGCGCCTCGCGAGCGCTCCCCGGCTTCCCGAATCTCTGCGCGCCGGCTTCGGCAGCGTCCCCGTGGGGCCGAGAAACGGGACCTGTGGCACGGCCGCGTTTCGCCGGGAACGCGTCATCGTCCGCGACATCGCGACCGATCCGCTCTGGGAGGGCTGGCCCGGAAGGGACGCGCTGCTCGGTGCCGGCATCAGGGCCTGCTGGTCGGTGCCCATCCTGTCCGCCCGGGGAGAAGTGCTCGGGACGTTCGCGGTCTACTACGTGGACGTGCGAGAGCCCGGCGCGGAAGACCTCCGCATCGTGGAGATCGCGTCCCATCTCGCCAAGATCGCCATCGAGAGGGAGCGGACCCAGGCGGAGGTGCAGCGCAGCACCCGCCTGTTCCAGCAGGTGATGGAGACGCTGCCCATCGGCGTCTGGGTCACCTCGGCCGATGGGCGGATCATCTTCGGCAATCCCGCGGGCCGGGAGATCTGGGGCGGGGGTCAGTACACCGACGTCGAGCGCTTCGGCGAGTCGCGTGCCTGGTGGGCGGATACCGGGGAGGCCATCGGGCCGGGCCAGTGGGCCGCGGCCCGTGTGCTGCTCAACGGCGAGACGACGCTCAACGAGCTGGTGGGGATCCAGAGCTTCGACGGCCGCCAGAAGACGATCCTCAGCTCCGCCGTCCCGATCCGCGGACCGGAGAACGAGATCCTGGGCGCGATCATCGTCAATCAGGACGTCACCGAGCGGCGCGCCGCCGAGGAGGCGCTTCGGCGGAGCGAGGAGCAGCTCCGGCAGGCGCAGAAGATGGAGGCGGTGGGCCAGCTCGCCGGAGGCATCGCCCACGACTTCAACAACCTGCTCACGGGTGTCCTCACCTACTGCGATCTCATCCTGCAGGAGGTTCGTCAGGGCGACCCGATCCGCTCGGACGTCGAGCAGATCCGCCACGCCGGCCAGCGGGCCGCGGGACTCACTCGGCAGCTCCTGGCCTTCAGCAGGCGGCAGGTGCTCCAGCCGCGGGTCCTCTCGCTCAACTCGACGGTCACCGAGCTGGACGGCATGTTCCGCCGTCTCATCCGGGCGGACATCAGTCTCGAGACCGAGCTCGACCCGGCGCTCTGGTACGTGTTGGCCGACCCGGGGCAGATCGAGCAGGTCCTGGTCAATCTCGTCGTGAACGCGCGCGACGCGATGCCGCAGGGCGGACGCATCACCGTGACGACGGCGAACCGCCAGTATCCCGCCTCGGGCATCGAGCGGCCGAACGGGGTGCGGCCGGGATCCTACGTGGTGCTCACGGTGGGCGACAACGGACAGGGCATGGATCCACACACGCAGGGGCGAATCTTCGACCCGTTCTTCACGACGAAGGAGCCGGGGAAAGGAACCGGGCTCGGACTATCGACCGTGTACGGCATCGTCGAGCAGAGCGGGGGGCACATCGGCGTCGAGAGCGCTCCCGGCCGGGGCGCCACCTTCACGATTCATCTGCCGCGCTACGAGGGCACCGGCGCCGCGTCGCCCCCCGCGGGGGACCGCCGGACGCTGCCCGGTGGCGCGGAGACCCTGTTGCTGGTGGAAGACGAGAATGCCGTCCGCAGCTCGGCGCGCCGCCTGCTCGAGCGCCACGGCTACACCGTCCTGGAGGCCCGTCACGGGGCCGACGCGCTTCGCATCGTGGAGGAGGCCGACCGCGAGGTGGACCTGGTCGTCACCGATCTCGTGATGCCTGAGATGGGCGGCCGGGAGCTGGTCGAGCGTCTGCGCACCCGGCGACCAGCCCTCAAGGTCCTCTTCATGTCGGGTTATACCGAGAAGGCGATCACCACCGACGGGCTGATGCCGCCCCGTACCGGGTTCGTCGAGAAACCGTTCACGATGGAGCAGCTGCTGCGGCGGCTGCGGGAACTGCTGGACGAGGAGTGAGAGAGGCGGTGAAGGGTGAAGAGTAAAGGGTGAAGGGGCCAATGCATCCTCTTCACCCTTTACTCTTCAGCCTTCACGCTCTTACCAACCAGCTCCGCCAGCTCCCCCGGCGTCTCCACCCAGTAGTCGGGTTTCGCGCCCTCCAGGTGGCTCCGACCGAACGGTCCCCACAGCACCGCTACCGTCCGCACGCCCGCTGCCCGTCCCGATTGCATGTCATGGATGCTGTCGCCCACGTAGACCGTGGTCGCCGGATCCGCGCCGAGCAGTGCCACCGCCTTCTCCACCGGCTCGGGATGCGGCTTCGGGTTCGTCACTTCGTCGGCACACACCAGCACGTCCATCATCGTCTCGAGGCGGACCAGCGTGAGCCCGCGCAGGGCCCCGAGCCGGTTCTTGCTCGTGACGAGGCCGGTGCGCGCTCCAGCGTCGCGGATCCTTCGAACCGCCTCCACGACTCCGGGGTAGACGGTCACCATGCGGTCGTGATGCTTCAAATTGTATTCCCGGTAGGTCGCGATCATCGCCTCCAGCGTGCCGCGGTCGTCTCGCCACTCGGCGAACTGGATGGTGAGCGGCGTGCCGACTCCCCGGAGCCACTCCTCGTCGGAGCGCGGAGGCAGCCCGTGGGAAGCGAGCGTGTGGTGATAGCTGTCGAGGATGAGACGAACCGAGTCGATGAGCGTGCCGTCGAGATCGAAAAGCACGGTGCGGATGGCTGACATGCGCCAAACGTAGTGTCACTCGACCGGGTTGCGAAGCCGTCGCATCAGGCCTATGCTGACGGGGCCAGCCCCAACCAATCCGTGGCCGTCACAGGAGCCTGTCGGTGCCCTCCCAGCCTCCGGTTCGTGAAGCACGGCTCCGCCCCGAATTCGCCCAGCACTATCCCGGTGTCGAGCCCAACGTGTGGTTTACCGCGACGACGCTGGCCGAACACCTGCTCGCCCGCATGCTCCGCGAAGGGAAGGCCGACCTGGCGCGGATCCCCCGCCTGCTCGACCCTGCCCATTTCGAGTTCCGAGGTGGCGAAGGACCTTCGGGCGGCATGCCCCCAACCGGCCGCCGCCAGCAGGACTGATCAGTCGGGCACGAACAGCACTACTCCTTCCAGACGTGCTTCCACCGCGCCCCAGGTGGGGGTTGGCGCGGGCCACGTGACGGCCGCGCGCGCGAGCTCCGCCGGGCCCAGTTCCGCCATTCGTTCGAGGAGCATCGTCTCGCCGGCCGTGTGACCGCCGGCGACGAAGCCGAGCGCGCGCTCCAGCCGTCCCAGGGCCATGGCATCGCGCCTCCGCGCCGCGGCTCGAATCGCCTCCTGCAGCTGTGCCGCGACGGCGCGAGCAGGGGCGTCACTCGTCGGCTCGGCCCACCGACGCGCCCGCATGGCGGCGAGGCGAGTACGAATCGGCTCGGTCAGGTGGGCGAGCGCGCTCGCCAACCTGCAGTCGTCGGCTTGCCCAGCCTCGGCGGCGACGGCGGCGGAGAGCCTCGCCGCGACGGTATCTTCGCATTCGGTTGTCCGTCCCTCCCGATCCATCCAAAGCAGTACGAAAGCCATGGGGGAATCGGCGCCGTCGCGCGAAGCACGGATGGAGAAGCCCGCCAGGAGCCCCGGTGGTTGGGCTTGGGCGATGGCCACGCCGGAGGTCGCCTCTCCACCTTCCATGGCCTCCGCCAGCTCAGTCCGCCACCTCCACAGCCCGCGCCCGCCAATCCCTAGCCCGGCCGTGTCCGGGAGCAGCCGCTTCCGCCGAAGCGCCTCCTCGACGCGAAGGGCCCGCTCGAGCGCCCGCGGCAGTGTGAAGCGGACGACCTCGACGTGGTCATGGAGGGAGCCCAGGCGAACGGCCCGCCCCTCTCGCTGGTCCAGCCGCATCGGGGTCCAGGGCAGGTCGTAGTGAATCACGCGGCCGGCCCGCTGGAGGTCGAGGCCCTCCGCTGCTACGTCCGTCACGACCAGGTGCTTCACGTTCATTCGCTCGGCGGCGGCGGCACCCGGCCCGCTTCGAAACCAGCTGAGTACGGTAGGCCGAGGGACCACGGCAGCGCCGAGTCCGGCGCGCTCACCGGTGCACCAGGCGAGCCGTGAATCGCCTAGACGGTCGCGCAGGTATCGCACCGTCTCGCGTCGCGCGGCGAAGATCAGCGTGGGGGCTCCATCGGAAAGGAGCGCTCCCAGCCGTTCGACCTTCCCATCCGGTTGCTCGCCTAAGCTCCGCGCCGCTGCCAGGACGGAATCAACGACATCCAGGTCCGCCAGCTCCAATTCCATCGCGGCGTCGGAGGCGGGGAGAAGTTCCCACCAGAAGAGCTGGTCGCTGCCCTCTCCCGTGAACCTGCGGATGGCGGAGCGATCCATCGGCCGGCCGGCTGCGAGGGCATCCCGCGCATGCAGCAGGAGCGACCGATACCGCCGCAGAGCGCCGAGCAGGGCCGCTGGACTCGAGCCGGCAGCATGGCGCAGGACCGATCGTACCAGCGAGGCAACCGGCGGCGAGCGAGAGAGACGGAGTCGGTCCAACAGCTCTAGAGCCTGCTCCGCACCTACCGCCTCTTCCGGCATTGGTGGTGACACTCGCTCACGCCGCTCGGGACGTGCTTCCACCGAGCAGTGCTCGATCACCAGACGTCCGAGGGCCGACGAACCTTGACCGCCGCCCAGCAGCGCGCGAAGGGAAGGCACGCCGTCGGGCAGGAGTACGTCGTCGCGGACGCCGAGCAGCAGCTGGTGGAGCAGGTCGGCCAGTCGATTCACGACCGGAGTCGCGGTGACCAGCAGCGTGCGCCGATCCTCGAGCCAGGGCGCCAGCTGCCGGTATCGGCGGGTCCGGGGATTCCGAAAGCGGTGCGACTCGTCCACGATCACCAACGAAGGCCTTCCTGGCGGCAGCCGGCCGCGACTCACCTGTTCGTGCGAGAGAAGTGAAACGCGCGCGTCCAGTCGTCGTGCGGTGTCACTCCATTGTGGCAGCAATGTGGCGGGGACCAGGCATGCCGCTGGACGTGTCGGGGACAGCCTGGCCGCTGCGGCGAGCGCGACGTAGGTCTTTCCGCTCCCGACCGGATCGGCCAGCAATGCGCCGCGATATCGCCCAATGGCAGCGACGACTCGACGCAAACTCCTTACTTGTCCGGGGAGCAGCCACGCCGGCGGTTCACAGGGGTTCTCCTCCGGCAACAGTCCGCGCGCCAGCGCGCGGGCGACCCTGTCCGGGCTGGACCAAGGGCCCGGCCTCAGCGCCGTGAGCAGGGGAGCTGGCACCGGCGCAAGCGACTCAGCGACGATCCGCGGGGCGCCGGCCAAGAGCGCCGAGCAATGCTGATCTTGCGGCGGACTTGAGATCGAGATGTCGGGCGACAAGGTCATCGAGCTCGCTCTGAACCGGCTCGCCTCGGCGTCCTGCGTCGGCCAAGGCGGCGAGATTGGGATCGGTGAGGGCAACAGGCGGGAGTGGAAGGCGCTCCACCGTCGCGGCGGTGAATCGGGCAAAGCCGCCGGCTGCGGGAACGGCCCAGGCGCGGGCGGCAGCCCGTAGCCAGGTGCTGTTGAGCCAGGCCGAAAGGCAGGAGGCGGTGGATACACTGCTGGTGAGTGCGACGTAGCAACTGTTGAGCGGGACCATCCCATCGTCCGCAGGCTCGGCGAGCGGCGCGGCGGTGAGGTCGCGGGCGAGATCGGGCCAGACCACCCGGTGGCGCGCGGTCGCCGGCCCTACGCGAAACAGCGACCACACCGGTCCGCCCTCGTAGTCCGCACGGGCTCGGAGCGTCTCTACATGGGAGCGCAGGTAGCGGCTCGCGCGAGGTGGGAGTCGTGCTCTGGCCGATCCATCAGGGGCATGGGTGTAGAGCAGCTCCGCACGGCTCGTCACCCGAAACGCCCGGATATCTCGTCCGCGGACAGCCTGCCGTCGCACCTCCGCTTCGACGTCCGGCGGCGGGTTGAGGAAGATGTGATTGGCGCCGGTCTTGAGACCGATATGACAGAGCACCAACGCGCCCAATCTCGGATACAGCTCGGAGAGTGACGCGAGCGCTGCGAGGAGTGGTTCGCGAACGAGCAGCCACGGCCCGCCGCCGCGAAGGTGCGCCTGCTTCACGGCACCGGTTTTCCCATTCCAGTCGGTCCGGACACGGTGATTCACCGGCGGGGACGATCTTCGGACGACCATGGCGAGGGGATACACCGTGGCGTCGAAGGCAGCCTCGGACCGGTCACTGAGATCCACGACTCGGACCAGGGTGGAGGATGCCGCCAGACCGTGACGGGCAGCCGCCCCATATCCGGCTGTCGCGAGCTTGGCCGGAACGAGGAAGGCCACGTGCCCTTCGGGTGCAGCCAGCTCGAGGGCCCGCTCGAGAAAGGCGACGGCGAGATCCGGCCGATTGGCGTAGCCGTGGCCTCCGGCGCGCCACCAGCGATACCTCCCGGAGAGGCGACGCCGGAGCTCCCCCGGCAGCTCTTCAGCGCGGAGCCACGGAGGATTGCCCACGACGAGATCGAAGCCCCCTCGAGCGAACACGTCGGCGAAGTGACACTGGTAATGGAACCACGGTACTTCCCGCTCGCGTGCCAGGGTACGCCGCGCGCGGCGGATCGCGTGCAGGTCTCCGCGAAGGACCACGAGCCGCAGTTTCGCCGGACGGTCCAGGCCGTGGCGGTGGCCGAAGAGGTCGTCTCCACGTGCCTCCCGCAACAGATCCTCAATGGATTCGTGGAGCTCGGCCTCGGCCGCCGCGAGTGCGGAGGCGGTCGCACGCAGCTCGAGCTCCTCGAGCTGCCGGACCTGGGTGCGCTTGTCCCTTCCCGTCGCGACGACGACCCGGCCGCGTGCCTCGCTGAGCTCGCGCGCCAGTTCCGCTTCGATCGGCCGAAGCCGGAGTCCGTCGCCGACCGGCTGGAACAGGCTGTCGCCCTGCCGGACCAGACAGTCCAGGTTCGGCAGCGGTTGAACGAGCTCGGGCCGGTCCGCCGAGTCCTCGGCAATGACCGCCAGCCAGAGCCGAAGCTCGGTGAGGCGAACCGCGGCCCCGCTCCGGTCCACCCCGAAGAGGTTGCGGTTGAGCACCGCACGCCGACGCGCGCTGCTCGTTCCAGCCAACTTCTCAAGGGCGCCGAGCAGGAACGCACCGGACCCCACGGCGGGATCGAGAACCGTGAGCTGGTCCAGCACTGCGAGCGCGTGGGTGTCGCCTTCCTCGACTCGCTGTTCGGCCTCTGATTCCGGACAGCGGAGACGTCGTGCCACATGGGCGGCAAAGGCGGCGTCGAGCAGTTGGCGAACGAGCGCGGCGGGCGTGTAGTAGGTGCCGGAGGCACGGCGTGCGTCCGGTGCCATCACACCTTCGAACACGCGGCCCAGCATATCGGGGGCGATGCGACCATCCCCCGTCCCCTCGGTGACGGTAAAGTGGAATCGCTCGAACAGGCCGTCGAATGCGTCGCGCCAGACGGGGTTGGGAACGTCGCGCCTGAGCCGGCGCTCGATCGGGTGCGGCTCGAAGAGCCCGCCGTTGAGGAAGGGAATGGCTCCGAACGAGGATGCGATCCTCCCTCGTTCTGGCACGGGACGGTTGAGGGTGCCGAAGAAGAGCGGGCGGAGGAGATCGCGGTGCAGCCGCCGGCCCCGGGACAGGCACGAATCCACCGATTCCGCGAGGAACCGCTCTCGACCCGCGAGCCACCCCTTGGCTTGCACGAAGTAGAGGAAGAGCACACGAGTGAGCTGAAGCAGCGCGAACGTGCGACGGTCTTCGCTCCGCGCGGGCCCGGGCAGGTCGGTGGCCATGCGCTCCAGTGTCGACCGAAATTCCTTGTAGAACCGGCGGCCGACAGATTCGCCGGCTAGCCCCTGCGCGGCGCGCGCAGCGTAGGCCAGGGCGCTTTCGCCGGACCCAGCCAGCCGCCGAAGACAGCCCAGCGCGACCGGATCTGGGGCACTGAGGTCGAGCGATATCGCGGGAACACCGTCGAGGGCAATGGCGACGGCCAACCGTCGCGCCTCGGGGGTCAATGCCAGCACGCCGCACAGGCGCCCTCGCGCTGCCCAGCGTCGCGCCAGGGACCGCGCGGAGCGCTCCGGATCCTCGGCGGTGAGAGTGAGCCAGGGAAACTCCCCGTACCGTCCAACGACTCGATGTCCTGTCCCCGAATCGGGCATCTCTTCCCAGAGCGCCTCGTGCCCCATCCAGGCAACCAGCCGCATGAGGTCCCTGGGCCGACGGATATCCTGAAGCAGGGAGCGGAGATCCATGACGGGTGCCAGGGTACGCCCCTGGGTCAGGGATCGCGGCACCGAAGGCACGCCGTTGGTACCCTATTTGCTTCCCCCGTCGGGCGACGCTACCATCCGTTTCCGTTGTTCGTGCCACTTCAACCGCCTCGATCTCAATGCGCCGACTTCCGACCTTCGCCGGTCTCACCTCACTCGTGATCTGCCTTGCCACCCCGCTGGCCGCTCAGACCGTCGCCGATAGTGGCACCTTCGTCATCCGTCACAACGACACTACCGTCGCGACCGAGAAGTTCTCTCGGACCGAAACGTCGGTCGACGGCACGCTGAGCCTGAAGAACGCTCGCAACACGTCGCACCACTACAACCTGGTGGTCGCTCCTGATGCGACGGTACCGTTGGTCGAGGTGACCGTGCGTCAGGACGCCGACAGTGGCCGCGTGAAGGGGAGACAGGTCTCGGTCACGCGGGTCATCTTCAAGGAGGACAGCGCGGCCGTGGACGCGGTAATCGGCCACGCCATCGAGACCCGGATCTTCGGTACCCAGCGCGGGGCAGTGCCCTACCTCAACATGTCGTTCGCGATGCTGGAGCAGGCGGTGCGTCGCTCCAAGGTTGCCGGTGGGTCGAACGAAGTGCCGTTCTTCAACCTGGGTGGGGGACAGACCGTGCGCGGAAAGATCACGGCCCTGGGCAGTGACTCGCTGAACCTTGCGATTGGAGAAGTGCAGTTCCACCTGCGCGTGGACCCCGCCGGCCGCGTACTCGGCGGCAGCATACCTTCGCAGAACGTCGTGGTGGTTCGGCAGTAGCTCAGGGTGACAGCTCCTGTCCCTGGCCCTCGCGATACGTCCGCCCCCTCCACTCCACCCGTCTCCCGCCGCGCCACGTCGAACGCGAAACGATGTACAGGGCGATAAGCGAGCCGATCGGATACAGGAGCCCGTAGACGATCGGTATCCGCATGCCGAAGCTGATCAGCATCCAGAAGATCGCGGACAGCACGGTCGCGAGCGCGGCGGCGGACCCGAATGCTCCTCCAGACCCGCCGACCAGGAGTGTGGCGAGCGGGACCAGCCAGAAGAGCAGGGCCCCCGCCAGCATCATTGGGACCAGAGATCGAAGGATGGGCTCGTTGGGAAACGAGCTGCGCCCACCGAGATACACGTTCTTCGACCAACCTTCGATCATTTCGCCGAGACTCCGATACATCCGCGTTTCCATCAGGCGCTCGGCAAAGGCGAAGTGCAGCTTCCGCCCGGCGCGATAGAACGCCTGAGCCAGGGCCAAGTCTTCGGCCACCTCGTGCCGCACCGCGGCGTGGGTTCCCACCGACTCGTACGCCGTACGCGGCACCAGAATGAACTGGCCGTTGGCGATCACGTCGCGCTCTCGCCTCGCGCTGTTGACCCGGCCCGGGTGGTACCGGATGCCGAGCAGGAGCCAGATCTGAGGCATGACGACGCGCTCCCAGAAGGTCTCGCAGCGCTGCCGGGGGGCAACCGTCAGCAGCTCCGCCCTCTCGGCATGGAGAGCGCCGACCGCCAGCGCGAGCAGACCCGGTTTGTGGTCCGTATCGGCGTCCGTGAAGAGCAACAGCTCACCCGTCGCCATCCGATAGCCCTGGAGGCAGGCCCACGGCTTGCCGAACCATCCGGGTGGCAGCGGCTCGCCACGGATCAGCCGAACCCGGTCGTCCTCAGCGGCCAGACGCCCGATGATGGCTGCCGTCGCGTCGGTGGATCGGTCGTCCACCACGAGCAACTCGAATGGCCGGTAGGTGGACGCCAGGACCGATCGCACCACCGTCTCGATGGTTCCGGCCTCGTTGCGCGCGGGAATGATGAGGGAGACCCGGGGGCCCACGAGCGGGGTCGCGTCCGAGAGATTGGGGCGGTTATTCGCGAGCCGCGGAATGGTTGCAAACGGCACCAGCCACGGCAGGGCCGGGAGCAGCTCGAGAAAATTCACGGTGGGAAGTGGCTGGACCTGTCGGGTCGCCGCCCGGCGGGTGCTATGCTTTCTGCCGGATCACGGAGCGAAGCTCCTGCTCGAGCGAGCTCAGCTGGCGCTCCACTTCGCCGCGATCGTACTCCGTCCCCAGCGCGGGCACGCCATTCTGCGCAAAGAGCGTGGCCACGAGCGCATCGGTGTAGCCCACGACCGCGACCGCGATGCCCTTGTCGATGACCCGGTTCAGCCGGAGCATGATGGCCATGCCCTGGCGGGCGCGCATCGCCGCCAGCACCGGCGCGAGATTGCGGATGAGCAGCTCGCGGAGGAACTGCAGCTCCTCCACGACCTCGCCCGCGGCGAGCCCGCGGGCGGAGGCTACCCGCCCGTAGTGCTCGCAGACATGAAACCACACGGAATTGACTTCCCGCCGGAGCGGGCCGACCATCTCCGAAATGACGTCGAGGAGAAGCCGGAACTCCCGCTCGACGGTTGGACGCGGTATCGTGGGAGCGGAGGTCATTCTGTCACCCAGCCAATCGGCCCACTGGGCGACCATCTGATCCCGCAATTCGACGATCACACGGCCGGCGGCGAGCAACGCGGGCTGCGAAGCGCGCACTACCGTTCTCCCTTGTGAAGGTGCGTGAATCTACAGTGGAGCGAACATGGGGTCAAAAGCGCCTGCACGACCACCCAAGCTCGCGCCCGGAAGCCGCGTAGCGCTGGTCGCGCCCGCGGGCCCGCTGCTGGAAGCCGATGATCTAACGCGCGCCGGCGAGCTCTGCCGTGCGCTGGGTTACGAACCGGTCATGGGCAACCACGCAGACCATAGATACGGTTACCTGGCCGGGACCGACGAGGAGCGGGTCCATGATCTGAACGCTGCCCTGCGGCACCCCGACATCGATGCCATTTGGTGCATCCGGGGCGGCTACGGCACGACCCGGATCCTGAATCGCATCGATTTCGAGGCCTTGAAGCAGCGGCCGCGGGCGCTCATCGGGTTCTCCGACATCACCGCGATTCTGAATGCCGCCGTGGGCTGCGCGGGAGTGGTCGCTTTCCACGGGCCCGTCGCTCGCGCCGCAATGCCAGCCTTCAGCCGCTGGCACTTCGAGCGCGTGCTCACCTGCGCCGAGCCGGCAGGCCGCCTGGGAAGACTCCCGTCGCCTCCCGACGTCTTGATACCCACCGAGGACCGTATCGTCACCCTCAGCGGTGGGGTGGCTGAGGGTCCGCTCGTCGGCGGGAACCTCACGCTGCTTCAATGCCTGATCGGAACACCGTTCTTCCCCAAACTCGACGGGGCCATCCTGTTTCTCGAGGACATCGGCGAGGAGCTCTACCGGGTAGACCGAATGCTGGCTCACCTGCGGCTTATCGGGGCCCTCGACCGGCTCTCGGGGATCGTCGTCGGGCGGTTCACCGAGCTCGAGCGACAGATCCCGGACGGGGCGCTCGGCCTGGGTGAGGTGCTGGAGACCTACTTCGGGCCGCTCGGAATCCCCGTCGGCTACGGCTTCCCCATCGGCCACATCGACGCCCAGTGGACCCTCCCTCTCGGTGTCCGCGCCCGGTTCGACGCCGACGCGGGGGAGCTGGAGCTGCTGGAGGCAGCGGTCAGCGAGGGCTGAGATCGATGGCTACCCCCACCCTCACCCGGCACATCCTTCCCGGCACTCTCGGCGAGATTCTCGTTGACGTGCGGGCGGGAGGCAGAACCTCCGCTCGGCCCGCCGTGATCGTGATCCACGGATTCAAGGGCTTCAAGGACTGGGGAATGTTCCCTCCCTTCTCGGAGCGACTGGCGCGCGCCGGGGTTACCGCCGTCACCCCCAACCTGAGCGGCAGCGGGGTGGATGACTCTGGACAGTTCAGCTACCCCGACCGATTTGCCCACAACACCTTCTCGGCCGAGTTGGAAGACCTCGCGCGGGTGGTGGACTCGCTCGCCGGCGGGGACCTCGGTGTCGCGTCTCCTTCACGGATCGGGCTGGTCGGGCACTCGAGAGGTGGCGGGATCGCGGTGCTCCAGACCGCGCGTGATTCACGGATCCGTGCCCTCGCCACCTGGGCCGCCATTTCGAGCGTCGAACGGTGGTCGCCTGCGGAGCAGGCGGCGTGGCGTGAGCGCGGCGTGAAGGACATCGTCAATGCCCGAACCGGTGAGATCCTCCCGCTTTACCCCGATGTAGTCGATGACATCGCGCGCAATGCCGGCGGCGTCCTGGACATTCTCGGGGCGGCAAAGCGGGTCAGCGTTCCTTGGCTCATTGCTCACGGGGCCGAGGATGAGGCGGTCTCGATTCTCGAAGGAAAGGCGTTGAGCGCCGCCAGTTCCCGCCCGACGACGAAGTTCCTGGAAGTCGAGGAGGCCGGCCATACCTTCGGCGCGGTCCATCCATGGAAGGGCTCGACTCCGTACTTCGAGCGGGTCGCGGACGCGTCGCTGTCTCATCTGGCCGGCGCCCTCGTGTAGCCATGCCGCGTTCCGCGCCTCCCGCCGACCTCTCGGGCCGTGTCTGCGTAATCACCGGGGCCACACGAGGTATCGGCCGCGCGACGGCCGAGGCGTTGGGAGGCGCCGGGGCGACCCTGGTCCTGGTCTGTCGGCAGCGTGTCGATGGAGAGGAAGTCGCGGCGCGAATCGCGGCAGCCGGCGCGGGACCGCCGCCGACGGTGGTGGAAGCCGACCTCTCCTCCCAGGCTGCCGTACGCAAGGCGGCCGACCAGATCCGCTCGCAGTTCGACCGCCTACATGTCCTGGTGAACAACGCCGGACTCATCCCGCGCCGCCGGGAGACGACCGTGGACGGCCTCGAGATGCAGCTGGCTGTCAATCACCTGGCCCCCTTCCTGCTGACGAACCTCCTGCTGGAACCGCTGCGCGCGGGCGCCCCGTCGCGAATCGTGATGGTAACCTCGACCACGCACCACGGCGCAGAAATCGATTTCGACGATCTACAGAGCGAGAGGAGCTACAACGCCGAGGACGTCTACGCCGTCACCAAGTTGATGAACCTGCTCTTCACCTATGAGCTGGCACGACGACTTCGGGGCAGTGGGGTGACCGCCAACGCTCTGCATCCCGGCGCCGTCGCGACGCGCCTGCTGGCCGATTACATGCGCGTCCCGCTCGCCCGCGTCGCCCTGGCCCGGACCTTCGGCGCCTCGCCCGAGCAGGGCGCGGACACGGTCGTATACCTCGCCTCGGCGCCGGATGTGGCGGTAACGACCGGGAAGTATTTCACCAACCGCCAGGAGACGAGGTCGTCACCTGCTTCCTACGACGAGCAGGTCGCGCGGCACCTCTGGGAGGTAAGTGCGGAGCTCACGGGGCTGCAGGCCGGGTGATGCTCCTCTGTCGGAGTGGCGAACCCATACTCGAGACGCTAATCTCAGTCCCATGCCCATCTTCAACTACCGCTGCTCCTCGTGTGGGACGGAGTTCGAGCAGCTCGTGCGCTCCGACACCCAGGTCGCCTGTCCCGACTGCAAGGGGCGCAAGCTCGAGCGTCTGATGTCGCTTACCGCCCGCCCGGCCTCCTCCGGCAAGCCCGCCGACTTCAGCCGCCTGGGTCCTCCACCCGGCGGCGGCTGCTGCGGCGGCGGATGTCACACCCACCGCCACTGAGCCCTAAGCTCGAGCGCCTTCGCCGGCGCTTGGCTTCGCATCGGCCCCGATACGACGAGGAGGGAGACGAGCTCATCTGGGCGGCGGTTGCCGTGGTGCTCGTCCCGGAGCCGGAGCGTCTCCTTCTCATCCGGCGAGCGGAACGGTCGGGCGATCCCTGGTCCGGGCACATGGCCTTGCCGGGCGGCAGGCGCGGAGCCGCCGACGCTGACCTGGTAGCCACGGCGATTCGGGAAACCGCCGAAGAGGTCGGCTTCCTCCTCGGCGCCGAACAGTTGATCGGTGGGCTCGACGACCTGGTCCCGCGTACGCCTGTCCTTCCACCCATCGCCGTCCGGCCCTTCGTCTTTGTCCTTCCCCGAGCCCCTCGTTTATCGCTGAATCCTGAGGTAGCCGCCTTCAACTGGGTACCGTTGGACCATCTGCTGCTGCCCGAGACCTATCGCTCCGTTCGCATCGAGATCCGCGGCGAGACCCGGGAGATGCCGGCCTATCATGTGGAGGACGGGATCGTCTGGGGGATGACGGAGCGGGTCATCAGCGGCCTGCTCGCCCACCTGTCGACGCCCTGACTCCACGCCACGCCAGCCGTTCAGCCATCCACAACTTGACATTCGCAGGCGCTCATCTAGATTTTAGGCAAGCCTAATTCAAGGTTTCGTATGAGCGCAGCCGCCCTGCTCCATGAGTCCCTGACGCGTTCGGTCGAGGACTATCTCAAGGCCATCTATCGGCTTTCACCCGAGGGCCGACCGGCCTCGACCAGTGATATCGCCCACCTGCTCGAGCTTTCCCCCGCCTCCGTAAGTGGAATGGTGAAGCGGCTTTCGGAGCAGGGGTTACTGGAGCATGCCCCCTACAAGGGCGTGCAGCTCACCGCCGAGGGAAGGCGCGCCGCGCTGCGTATGGTTCGCCGCCACCGGCTCATCGAGGCCTACCTCGTGGCCTTCCTCGGCTACTCCTGGGACACCGTGCACGACGAGGCCGAGCGGCTGGAGCATGCCGTGTCGAACACCCTGGTCGAGCGGATGGCCGCCGTGCTGGGCAACCCGACTTCGGATCCGCACGGCGATCCGATTCCCGGCGCCGACGGCTCCATACAGGAGCCCGCATGGGTGCCGCTCTCCGAGGTGGCTCCGGGCGAGACTCTCGAGCTCCGCCGGGTGGACGAGAGCCAGCCGGACCGGCTGCGGTACATCGCGTCTATCGGCCTTACGCCCGGGGCGGTGGTCAGCGTGGTCGAACGCCAGCCGTTCCAGGGGCCGATCACGATCCTGGTCGATGGCCAGACCCATGTCATCGGTCACGAGCTGGGCCACGTGCTCTTCTGCGCGGTCGAGGACGAAAATTGAGCGCCACCGCGATTCCTCCGATCGAGGGGTTGGGCGGCTGGCGCTATCCGCGCACTCAGCCGAGCCTGCCCGAGTCGCATGGCACCGTATCGGTGCCGCGCCGTACCGCGCTCTGGCGCAAGGCACTCGCCTTCGCCGGACCCGGCTACATGGTGGCCGTCGGCTACATGGACCCCGGCAACTGGGCCACCGACATCGCCGGCGGCGCGCGCTTCGGCTATACCCTGCTGAGTGTGGTCCTGATCTCCAACATCATGGCCATCCTCCTGCAGTCGCTGGCCGTGAAGCTGGGCATCGCGACCGGCCGCGATCTCGCGCAGGCGTGCCGCGATCACTACTCGCGCCCGGTGAGCTTCGTGCTCTGGGTGCTGTGCGAGATCGCGATCGCCGCCTGCGATCTGGCCGAAGTGCTCGGTGCCGCCATCGCCCTCAACCTGCTATTCGGCATCCCGCTGGTGTGGGGCGTGGTCCTCACCGCGTCCGACGTTCTGCTGATTCTGCTGCTGCAGAACAAGGGATTCCGCTGGCTGGAAGCCTTCGTCATCGCGCTCATCGCCACCATCGGCGTCTGCTTCGCCGTCGAGCTCGCGCTCGCGCATCCCGCGCTGGCTGAAGTGGTACGAGGGCTGGTGCCGACCACGCAGATCGTGACCAACCCGGCCATGCTGTACATCGCGATCGGCATCCTGGGCGCGACCGTGATGCCGCACAATCTCTATCTGCACTCGTCCATCGTGCAGACGCGTCGTGTCGCCCCCGACGAGGGGTCCAGGCGGGAGGCGATCAAGTTCGCCACCATCGACTCTACGTTGGCGCTGCTGTTCGCCTTCTTCATCAACGCTGCGATCCTCATTCTCGCCGCCGCGACGTTCCACCGGACGGGCTACTCGAATGTCGCTGACATCGGCGACGCGTTTCATCTCCTCGCGCCGCTGCTCGGCACTGCCGCGGCCAGTACGCTCTTCGCCGTGGCGCTGCTCGCGGCCGGACAGAACTCCACGATCACCGGCACCCTCGCGGGCCAGATCGTGATGGAGGGGTTCCTCGACATCCGGTTGCCGGCCTGGCTCAGGCGCCTCATCACGCGTCTGATCGCCATCGTTCCCGCCGTGATCGTGACCGCCATCTACGGCGAGCGGGGCGTGACGAGTCTCCTGATCCTGAGCCAGGTGATCCTGAGCCTTCAGCTCTCGTTCGCCGTGATCCCGTTGATCCAGTTCACCGGCGCGCGGCGGAAGATGGGCCCGTTTACCAATGGTCCCGTTCTGCAGGCAGTGGCGTGGAGTGTGGCGGCGGTAATCGTCGGACTGAACGGGTGGCTGCTCATCGGAACCTTCAGGGGGTGGATGGCATGACCGAACGCAAGTTCTCCCGCCGAGACCTGCTCAAGGCGGGCGCCCTGGGGACCGTCGGTCTCGCGGCGGGCGGAGGTGCAGCTTCTCTGCCCGCGCTGGTCCAGGGCGACACCGCTCAGGCGCAGGCGCGCGGCACGCATCACGATATGGTGACCGTCGGCCAGCTCGCCCCCGGGTCGTTCGACCCCACCGAGTTCCTGACCCGGTTCGATGGTGGCACCGTCTCGACCCTTCCCGGCGGACAGACGCTTCGCGAGTACGACATCGTCGCCGAGGACCGTGAGCTGGAGGTCGCGCCCGGAGTGTTCTATCCGGCCTGGACCTACAACGGCCAGGTGCCCGGCCCGACGATCCGCTGCACCGAGGGCGACCGCCTGCGGGTCCGCTTCACCAACAAGGGCAGCCACTCCCACAGCATCCACTTTCACGGCGTGCATCCGTCGAACATGGACGGTGCGTTCGAGCCCGTGCATCCCGGCCGAAGCTTCACCTATGAGTTCGATGCCGAGCCTTTCGGGCTCCACCTCTACCACTGCCACACCGTTCCGATCAAGCGGCACATCCACAAAGGGCTCTACGGCGCGTTCATCATCGATCCGAAGGAGGGCCGCCCTCCCGCCAAGGAGCTGGTGATGGTGATGAACGCCTTCGATACCAATCTCGACGGCGAAAACGAGGTCTACGCGGTCAACACCGTCGCCTTTCACTACCAGAAGCATCCGATCCGGATCCGCCAGAACGAGCTGGTTCGGGTCTACGTCGTCAACGTCACCGAGTTCGATCTGCTCAACTCGTTCCATCTGCACGGCAACCTGTACCGGCTGTACCGGACCGGCACCGACCTCCAGCGCTATGAGTGGACCGACATGGTGGCGCTGGCACAGGGAGAGCGCGCGGTTCTCGAGTTCACCTACAAGCATCCAGGTCCCTTCATGTTTCACGCCCACCAGAGCGAGTTCGCCGAGCTGGGGTGGAGCGGGATCTTCCTGGTGGAGCCGCCCAATGCCTGAGCTCGAGTTGCCGCCGTCCGCGGAGGTCGCTCCGGCGCGCGCGTCCGGATTGCCGGTGTGGGTCCTGGGCCTCGGCCCGCTGATCCTGCTCGCGGCCCTCGTCGCGCTCTTCCTCCGGGTCGGACCGGTCGGTGTCTTTCGTCAGGCGTTTCCGCCGGTCGAGGAGCTGACCGTGGAGCGCATCCGTCTGCCCCAGCCGGGGCTCATGGAGGTGCGGGTCGTGAACGGAGGGCCGGAGGCGGTCACCGTGGCACAGGTGATGGTGGATGACGCCAACTGGGTGCACAGCATCGACGGCGACCGCACCCTGCAGCGGCTCGACTCGCGGACCATCACGATTCCTTATCCCTGGGTCGAAGGCGAGCCTCTCGTCATTGCTCTGGTCACCAGCACGGGTCTCACGTTTACCGGAGAGGTCCCCGTCGCCACCCTCTCTCCCGCGGTGGACGGGCGGTATCTGGGCACCTTCGCGCTCCTCGGGATCTATGCCGGCGTCATTCCGGTTTTCATCGGTCTCCTCTGGCTGCCGTTCATGCGCGCGGTGGAGCGGCGGTGGATCGACTTCTTCCTGAGCCTCACGATCGGACTGCTGGTCTTCCTCGGCGTCGACGCCCTGGTCGAAGCGATCGAGACCGCCGCGCTCGTCCCGAGTGCGTACCAGGGGGTCGGGCTCGTTCTGTTCGGTCTCGCGGGCACCCCGCTTGCCATTGCCGCGCTGGGCCAGTGGCGCGCGCGCGGCCGCGAGTCGCGCTCGCCGCTCTACGTGGCCGCCCTCATCGCGCTCGGCATCGGCCTGCACAACCTCGGCGAGGGGCTCGCCATCGGAACGTCCTATGCCACAGGTGAGATAGCCCTCGGCACGTTCCTCGTGATCGGGTTCCTGCTCCACAACACCACCGAAGGGCTCGGCATCGTGGCCCCCCTCGCCGAGGAGCGTCCCGGTCTCGGAACCCTGATCCTTCTCGGGGCGCTGGCCGGGGTGCCGACGGTACTGGGTGCGTGGCTCGGAGCGTTCACCTACTCTCCGGTCTGGACCACGCTGTTTTTCGCGGTCGGTGCCGGCGCGATCGTTCAGGTGGTCTACGAGATCTGGCGGCTCTTCGCCCGCCGGGCTCCCGGCGGGCTCACCTCTCCACTCAATACCGCGGGCCTGCTGGCGGGCATGGCGATCATGTATGCCACCGGACTGCTGGTGCCGGCGTGAGAGGCGTGAAAGGCGCCTTTATTGCGCTCACTCTCCTCCTTCGCCCGCTCGGGCTTTCCGCCCAGGAGTCCCCCGAGCCCATCTCCGACAACAGCTTTCTGGTCGAGGAGGCTTACAACCAGGAGCCCGGCGTGGTGCAGCACGTCGGCAATTTCCTCCGGCCCGACGCAGGGGATGCCTGGCTCTTCTCCTTCACACAGGAATGGCCCCTCGGCGGGATGCGCCATCAGCTCAGCTACATGGTCCCCATCCTTCGTCGGGACGACACCGGAACCGGGCTGGGAGACCTGGGTATCAACTACCGTTACCAGTTAGTGGGTGTGGACGGCGGGGCGCTGGCCGTGGCCCCCAGGCTCACGGTTCTGCTCCCGACCGGCAGCGAGGATCACGGACGTGGTTTCGGCTCCGTGGGAATGCAGACCAATCTGCCGGTCAGCTACACCCTGGGCTCCAGTGTGGCGACCCATTGGAACGCGGGTGTGACGCTGGTCTCCGAGTCGGCACCCATCTGGAATCTCGGCGCGAGCGCCATCTGGCTGTTTCGACCCACCTTCAATTTCATGGTCGAGGCGATATGGCTCACGCGAAGCGGTGAGGAAACCGCCCTCCTCAATCCCGGCGTACGCTGGGCCCACAATTTCGCCAGTGGCCTTCAGATCGTGCCCGGCGTGGCCTATACCATCGGACTCGGCCCCAGCTCCGGTGAGGACGGCCTCTTCCTCTATCTGAGCTTCGAGCACCCGTTCAAGCAGTAGAATCGCCGGACATCATCCGGTGTTCCCCTCTCTACGCCCTCCGCGTCCGCATGGTGAATAGTTTTCATAATGCGAACCATCCTGTTGGGACTGCTCTTCGTATTCAGCCCTCCCAGCCAAGCGCTCGCGCAGGCGGTGGAGGTGGCGGTCTCGAGGGCGCTCGCCCGGGATCAGGGGCTGAGAGTCGGTGACACGGTCCGGCTCGGAACCGCCCCTGATTCCATGAGTCGGACCGGCATCATCACCGCCATTTACGAGCCCCGCCCTGACCCCGCCGAGATATCCCGCCGGGCCTACCACGCCCGATTCCACCTGCCGGACCTCGGGGCAATTCTCGGCGCGCCCGACCGGGTGGATCGGTTCGGGATTGGGCTCGCGCCCGGAGTTTCGGTGGACAGCGCAACTGCCGACCTCAATGCCAACGCCTTCGGGTTTCGGGCGTACTCCTCCACCGACATCGCCGCGGAGTCGTCCCAGACGTTTCTGGTCGTGAGCCGCTTTCACCGGGCCATCGCCGTCATCACGATCGTCGCGAGCGCGATCTTCCTGCTCTGCATCATGCTGTTGAAGGTGGAGGAGCGCCGGATGGATGCGGCCGTCATGCGCTTCATCGGGGTTCGCCGCCGTACCATTTTCGGCGCCCTCGTGCTCGAGGCGGCGCTCGTAGCTGTGCTCGGTTCGCTCCTCGGGGCGGCGTTGGCTTTCGCCGCCGGGGCCGCTACCAACGCCTACTACCGGCGTTTCTTCGATACCGACCTGATGTTCTCCCTCATCACCCCGCGAATCCTGTTCTTCAGCGTCGCGCTCTCGCTGGTGCTCGGGCTCGCGGCGGGCGCGCTCGCGGCATGGCGCCTGGTGAACACCCGGCCGATGGTGCTCTGGGGTCGCGCATGAACGGACTGAGCTGGGGTCTGCGGAGCCTGAGCCGCCGTCCGCTCCGCACCGCGCTCTCGCTCGCCGGCATCGCGGTCGCCTCGGCAATGCTGCTCGACATGGTGATGCTGAGCGGAGGCATCGACAAGTCGTTCAGCGAGATGCTCCTGGCCCGCGGCTACCAGATCCGGCTCACGCCAAAGGGTACGCTTCCCTTCGACACCGATGCCTCGATTCCGAACGCGACCGGCCTGGTCCGAGCCATCCGCGCCGCGCCCGGTGTTCAGGCCGCGGGTGCGGTACTCGGGACGTCGCTGTACGGACGCGAGGGTGACTCGCTCGTCACCCTCTTCGGCTACGGCGTTCAGCCTGAGGCGCAGGCGATCTACCAGGTCATTGAGGGCCGTGACCTCGCGGCAGACGACCTTCACGGCGTGCTGCTGAGCGAGGCGGCGGCCAAGCTGCTTGGACGGGTCGTCCGGGTCGGAGATAGCGTCACGCTTGTGGGCAGGCTGGACCCACAGGTGGCCACGGCCTCGGTGGGTCGCCAGCTCGTGGTCCGGGGCATCGTGCGCTGGCTGTACGACTACCGCGGCCAGGCCTCGGTGGGCACCGTCCTCCCCGTAATGCAGCGACTCGGCGGCGAGTCGTACGAGGATCGTGCGTCGCTTCTCCTCGCCAAGGCCGCCGAGGACGCGGCGGTGCCCGAGGTGGCCGCTCGGCTGCGGGCACAGTTCCCTAATCTCGAGGTGAATAGCGTCGCCGACCTGGTCGCCGCGGCTCGTCAGCGGCTCGTCTACTTCACGCAGCTTTCCTTCATCCTGGGGAGCATGAGCCTGATCGTGACGGTGTTGCTCATCGCGACGCTCCTCACGATCACGGTAAACGAGCGCCTGGGTGAGATCGCCACCTTGCGGGCCATCGGGCTGAGTCGCCGATCCATCGTATTGCAGGTCCTCGGCGAGGGCGTGACGCTCACCGTGATCGGCGCCGCGCTCGGGATCCTGCTCGGTCTCATCACCGCCGAATACCTCGACGCGATCCTCACCAGCTTTCCCGGACTCCCCGCGACATTCTCCTTCTTCGTGCCCCGCGCCGAAACACTGAGCCTGTCGGCCGTGGTGCTCCTCATGACCGGTTCCCTCGCTGGGCTCTATCCCGCGTGGCTGGCCTCACGTGCGCCCATCGCCGCGACGCTCCGGGCCGAAGCGACGTGACCCCCGCCGATCCGTTGCTGGTCGCGCATGTGTTGTGCAAGGACTACCCGATGAAAGGGGAGACCGTGCGTGCTCTACGCGGCGCCTCGCTCCGGATCGAGCCCGGCGAGTATGTCGCCATCGTGGGGCCGTCGGGCAGCGGGAAGTCCACCCTCCTGCAGCTCATCGGCGGCCTGGATACGCCGTCGAGCGGTAGCGTAGAGTTGATGGGGGCTCGTCTCGACGCCCTCTCCGACCGCGATCTCACGAAGCTCCGTCTCACGAAGCTCGGCTTCATCTTCCAGCGATTCCATCTGCTGCCGGTGCTGACGGCACTGGAGAACGTGGCGCTCCCGATGGCGGAGGCCGGAGTGCCGGCCGCGGTGCGTCGGAGCCGGGCCGGGGAGCTGCTCGCATACGTCGGTCTCTCGCACCGCGCCGACCATCGCGCCACCCAGCTTTCCGGTGGCGAGATGCAGCGGGTCGCCATCGCCCGGGCCCTGGCGAATCGTCCGGCGCTCCTCCTTGCCGACGAGCCGACCGGCGAGCTCGACGCCGCGACGGGCAGGGAGATCCTCGATCTCTTCCGCCGTCTCAACGCCGACGGAACCACGCTGGTCGTGGTGACTCATGACGAGCACCTCGCCGCCAATGCCGGCCGCATCGTGCATATGCTCGACGGCCGGATCGTCGATGGCGCGGAGAGCCCGGTCGTTCCGTGATAGGCACACTCGCCTTCCGGCATCTCTGGGTCCGCAAGGTCCGCTCCCTGTTCCTGCTCCTGGGTTTTGCGCTGGGAGTCGGAGTGATGGTCGTGCTGCTCTCCGTAGGCGAGGCGATGCTCGACCAGTCGCAGGATGTCTCCCTGGTCGGCGGAGGCGAGGTCACGATCCTGCCGCAAGGCATAGACGTGGAGGCCATGCGGACCGGTGGGCTCGGGGGAATGTTCTTCACGATCGAGCGCGCCCGCTTTCTCACCCGGCAGATCCTGGGCGGGCCCCGCCATGCCGCGCGGGTGCGCGTGGTCGCGCCCGCGATCGAAGGGAAGCTCCTCTACCTCTGTGCCATCCGGTCGCCCTGCCGGCCGGCCGCGGTGCGTGCCGGTGGTGAGATCCCGAGTCGCGCGGCCGCTCTCGGCGCCGGCCTCGACGTTCGCGAGGGACGCTGGTCGGACACGAGAGCCGACTCGACCTACGTTTTGCCGACCGCCCAGCAGCTCTACGATGAGCTCGACCGCTTCCACCTCCCCCGCCGGCCCGACTCCACCTGGGGGGAATGGCACTACTTCAACTTCGTGACCGGCCCGAACGAGTGGTGGTACGTCACCTATCTGCTCGGTGGCGAGCTGCCCACCGGCCAGTGGGGCGGACGGGTGCTGGTGACCCACCGGCGTCCGGACGGGAAGTACGACCGATACACCTCGGACGCGCCACCGGTCCGCGTCCGGTTCGATACGACCGGGGCCGATCTTTCAATCGGGGAGAGCCGGGTTCGTCAACGGGATGGCGTGTACGCGCTACGCGCCCGCGCTCGGGGCCGGGCCGGCCCCGTGCTGCTCGAGCTGGCCATGCGTCCAGAGCCCAATCGCTACTTCCCGCCGGTAGAGTTGAGAGAGGAGGCGCTCCTCTCGGGCTACGTCGTCCCCGCGCTGACGGCGACCGCCGCGGGAAGGATCTGCATCGGCACTCGCTGCCGGCGAGTGGAGAATGTCCCGGCGTATCACGATCACAACTGGGGTGTCTGGCGGGACGTGACCTGGGAGTGGGGCGCGGCCACCGGGTCCCATCTGAGTCTTCTGTATGGCGGGGTCTATGGCCCCTCGGCCACCACCTCACCCTTCTTCCTGACCCTGGTGGACTCGCTCGGAGTGCGGCAGGTACTTCGCTTCGGGCGAATCGACTATGACGGTGGAGGCAACTCCCCTCCTTCGCGGTTTGCCCTGACCGCCACCCGCGACGCGGACACCGTTCGACTCGCGGTCGACGTTCGCCACGCCCTCACCACCGACCGCACCTTCGTGCAGATGCGCGGGAGCTACACACTTCTGGGCAAGCTGGCCGGGCGGCCGATCTCCGACGCGGGCGAGGGCTTCTTCGAGACCTATCTCACTCGGTAGATTGGTCGCCTCATGAACGATGTCTTCCGGCGGCTCGGCTCGGCGCTCGGTGACCGCTACCACCTGGAGCGGGAAATCGGCGCCGGCGGGATGGCGACCGTATATCTGGCGCGGGACATCCGCCATCGCCGACGCGTCGCCCTCAAGATCGTCAGGCCGGATCTCGGCAGCCCGTTGAGCCTGGAGCGGTTCCTCCGCGAGATCGAGCTCGCCGCCCGCCTGCAGCATCCTCACATCCTTCCGGTCTTCGATTCCGGCGTTCTCGACATCGGCGCCGCCGATCCGGTGCCGTATTTCGTCATGCCCTACGTCGAGGGCGAAAACCTGCGGCACCGGCTGCACCGCGAGGGCCGTCTCTCCTTAGAGAGTGCCGTGAGCATCGCCGGGGAGGTCGCCGACGCCCTGGCGTACGCGCACGGACAGGGCGTCATCCATCGGGACATCAAGCCCGAGAACATTCTCCTGAGCGGCGGGCATCGCCGTCGTCGCCGACTTCGGAGTGGCCAAGGCCCTCGAAAGCGAGCAAGGGCCTTGGAATCTCACCGGGTTCGGGTTCGCGGTGGGAACGCCGCACTACATGAGTCCGGAGCAGGCGACAGGCCGGGACGCCGTGGACGCCCGCGCCGATCAGTACAGTCTGGCATGCGTGCTCTACGAGATGCTGACCGGAAAACAGCCCTTCACCGGCGAGACCGCGCAGTCGATCGTCGCCCAGGCGATGACGGCGCCCCGGCCCGGCCGAGTCGTGCGGCAGCCGGGGTTCCCGGGACGCTGGATCAGGTCGTCGTCAAGGCGATGGCGGCTGAGCCTCGAGGCCGCTTTCGGGATATGGCGGAGTTCGCGAGTGCGTTGCGGGAGCCGCGCGCGCACGCCGGCCCGGGATCCTTCCGGTGGTCAAGGATCGCGGGCGCCGCGGCGCTGATCGCAGCCGTTGGAGTCGGCTGGGTGGCCATGCGTCCGGCGCCTGCGGTCGCACCCGCGGCAGCCGAGACGATCGCTGTCCTGCCGTTCAGCGCCACAGGTCCGGGAGTCGAGTTCCTCGGGGAAGGGATGGTCGACCTGCTTGCGACGAACTTCGACGGCGTGGGCGGAATTCGAACCGTGGACCCTCGCGCCGCGGTGCGCCATTGGCAGGTTGCCGGGATGGCCCCCGGCGACCGGCTCAGCCATGCACTCCAGGTGGGGCGCGATCTCGGGGCGGGTTCGGTCGTAATGGGCAGCGCGGTATCGGCCGGGACCAGAGTGCGTCTCGCCGCCGATGTGTATTCCACCTCCGGCACCGCCCTCGGCCGGGAACAGGTGGAAGGGCCCGCGGATAGCGTGCTGGCCTTGGTGGACCGGTTGAGCCTGGCGCTCCTTCGCGACGTCTGGCGATCGCGCGATCCTATCCCGAGCCTCGATCTCGCTTCACTCACGACGGATTCGCTGGCGGCACTGCGGGCCTTTCTCCAGGGCGAGCAGTATTACCGCAGACTGGCCTTCGACTCTGCCCTCGTTGAGTACACCCGCGCCACCGAGGTGGACTCCACGTTCGCGCTGGCGCACCTGCGCCGCGCCATCGCCATGGGCTGGGACGGCATCTTTGGGAGCTCGGAGGCCCAGGCCGCGGTGGACGCCGGGTGGCGTTTCGCGGATCGCCTCCCTCCGCGCGACCGACGGGTGCTCCAGGTCCAGCGCCTCTACCAACGAGGCAAGCCCGCGGCGCTGGACTCCGCGCGAGCGTTCCTGGGAGACTATCCCAACGACCTCGATGGATGGTTCCTGCTGGGGGAGACCAGCCTTCACACCCAGGAGTTCACCGGCGCGAGCCCGGACAGCATCATCGCCGCGTTCGACAGTGTCTTGCGGCGCGATTCCGCGCTGGTGCCCGCCGTGATCCACCCGCTGGAAACGTCGATGCGTCTGGATGATCGGGTTCGATACAACCGGTATCTCCCGATCTTCGAACGGGCGGCGCCTCGAGACCAGATCGAGGCTACCCATGTCGCCGCGGCCATGCTCTGGGGAACCATGCCGCCCGACAGCGCCATCGCCGCCGCCATGGAGAACTACTCGGGACCCCTGCGTGCCGCGTTCTACGCAGCCTATGGCCGGGAATCGGCGACGTCGGACACGATCGCGGCCTTGGCGGCGAAGCTCCGTCCGCACGGACGGAGGACGGATCCGCACGAGGTCGCCATGCTGGGTCTGGGCGCAGACATCCTGGCGGGTCTGGGCAGGCTGTCCGAGGCCCGACTTCTCGCGGATTCCCTCGCTGCGGTCGCGCCGCAGGAATCGGGGCGGGCGCTCAAGTGGCCTGTCGTACTCGGCGCGACACCGGGCCCCGCGGTCTCCGCACGGATCGACTCGGCACTCCGAGTGCTGCCTCCTGGACCCGAAGCCGACTATGCGCGGACCATCGTGGCGCTCAGCCGCGGGCAGGTCGCGGAGGTGCGGCGTCGTGCGAAGGACGACTCGACGACCGGCCTGTACCCCGGACTCCTCGCCGCCGCGAATGGCTGGGGCGACATCCTCGCGGGTGACTCCACGACGGGATTACAGCGGATGGGTGCTGGCCTCGAGGAGGCGGCCAGCCCGGGCACGCACGGAGCGACGGCCTTTCTCCGTTTTCAGTACGCCATCGCACTCTCCGCGCGCGCGGACAGTCGCGCGGAAGGCATTCGCCGTCTCCGCTATGGCTTCGGCATGGAGCCGCTGCTGCGTCCGCTCAGCTACCTGGAGCTGGGGCGGGCCTACGAAGCCGCCGGTGACCGGGATTCGGCGGCCGGCGCGTACACCCGCTTTCTTCGGCTGTGGGACAAGGCGGATCCCGGTCTGCAGGCGAAGGTAACCGAGGCTCGCGAGGGCCTGAGACGCTTGGCCGCGGAGCCGATCCCGTGACCGACGCCACGATCACGCTGGAAGAGCTGCGCGGGAAGCTCGATCGCGGCGATGCTTTCACGCTGGTCGAGATCCTGCCGCCTCCCCGCTATCGCGAAGGCCATCTCCCGGGCGCCATCTACATCCCGCCGATTCAGGTCCGTGAGCTCGCTCCCAAACGACTGCCCGACAAGTCCGCGGAAATCGTCGTCTACTGCGCTGGCCCCGGGTGCGGCACCGCGCGAGCCGCTGCTGCCGAGCTGGCCGCGATGGGCTACACCAACGTCCGGGACTTCCCGGGCGGGAAAGCCGAGTGGGTGAAGGCCGGCCTGCCGCTTGAAAGACCCTGAAGGCGCACCGGCGTCATCGGCTGCTATGTTGCTGACATGTCCGGCGATGCCTCCCCCACCGACACTCGCGCGCTCGGCCGCTCGCTGATCGACACCTTCGGGCTCGGCTGGTCGCGCGGCGACGTCGACCAGCTCATGTCGGTCTTCTCCGAGGATCCGGTCTATCTCGAGACCCCGTTTTCTGAGCCGCTTCGAGGGGCCGGAAAAGTTCGCCGCTTCTGGCTCGAGGTTCCTCTCCACCAATCCGAGATCACCTTCACGTCTGGCGAGATCTTCGCTGCGGGGCCCTGGTTCTCCACGGAGTTCAAGTGCCTTTACCGCCGGAAGCGTACAGGGGAGTGGGTAGACGCTCGCGGAGCCATCTTCTGCGAGACGGCGGGCGGCAAAATCACCGAAATGCGCATGTATTGGCATCGTTTCAACGGCGGACGCGAGACCAGCAAGCCCTGACTTAACATCCGGCCCCGAAAGCGTCCGACAACTGTCCGCGCCGCAACGTGATAGCGTGCCCACCGGGGGACGATCCGGGAACCGTGACGCGGGTAAGTTGTTATCTTAGAACAATGTTGGACGGTGGCACGCGGTTCGCAGAGCTTAAGTGGTTGTTTCGCCACCGTTTCTCCAGACGCATCATGCAGTTGTCGGGAGGTGCCATGTTCACCGCGCTACTCCTGCCTCTCCTCGCCGCCGGCTCGCCGGTCGTGGGGACCAGAGTGCCAGACGGACGACCCCACCGTCCAGCTCTGGATCAGCAATGACCGCCGGTTTTTCCAGAGTGATCGCGCCACGGTGCAGCTTCGCACCCGGAACGACGGGTACGTGGTCGTGCTCCATGCCGACCCCGACGGTCATCTTCGTGTGCTCGCCCCCGTCGACCCCAACGACGACAACTTCGTTCGCGGTGGGAAGAAGTATGAGGTGAAGGGGCGAGGCGCCCGCGAGGCGTTTACGGTGGAGGTGAGCTCCGGACGCGGTACCGTCTACGCCGCATACTCGGCGGCTCCGTTCAGCTTCGCAGGGTACGTCCTCGGCGATCACTGGGACTATCGAACGCTGGCCCCGGATCGGCTCCCGTCCAACCCCGAGACCGAGCTGACGGACATCGTCCGCCGCATGGCCACCGGCAGCTTCGACTATGACATCCTGACGTACGACGTGCTTGGTGAGGCCTACGCGGACAACAGCTATTACGGCTCGTCCTACGGCGCCTCCTATGGGTACTACGACAACTGGTGCTGCAGCGGCTTCTCGATCGGCCTGTCGTTCGGCGCGCCGTTCTACCCGTATCGCCCCTATTACCACCACTACGGGTACTACCCGGCGTATTCGCCGTTCTACTACGATCCATTCTTCTACGACCCGTTCTACTACCGGCCGGTGTACTACTCCCCGTACCGGCCGTACTACTACGGGTACTACCGGCCGTATTCCGGCTACTACCCCTACCACGGCCATGGGGGCACCTATTGGGGAGGCTACCCCGGCTCCGGCTACCGCCCGTACACCCCGTACCGCTTCCGCGGTAACACCGTCATCGCCGCGGGCAACGGCGGGCGGACGTACGGCTTCAGGCGCGCGGTGAACACGGTGTACAGCCCGCCGGTGACACGCCTGCGCGAGCCGGATAACACCCAGCCGGCCCGCCGCGTCGTCAATGACCGGTTGGCCGCCGATCCCGCGAACAACTCGAACCGCCGCCAGGTGGCGCAGAGTGGCTCGAGAGCAAGGGACAACCAGGCGCAGCCTTCAGTCAATCGCCGGGGAGTCGAGGCGCGCCGCGCCCGCGAGCCGGACGCCCGTCAGCGGTCCGAGGCTCCGATGCCGGTGCAGGTCGGGCCGGGCGCCCGCCGTTCCACGGATCAGCTGGCCCAGGGCGGTTCGGAGCCTTCAGTGAATCGCCGGGGAATCGAGGCGCGCCGCGCCCGCGAGCCGGACGCCCGTCAGCGGTCCGAGGCTCCGATGCCCGTGCAGGTCGGGCCGGGGGCCCGCCGCTCGACTGATCGGGGGGCGATGAGTCTGGATCGGCCTACTGAAATCCAGGCCCGCCCGGCTCGTCCGGTCGAGAGCCGCCCGGAGCCGGTGCGCGCCGAACCGCGTTCTTACGGCGGCGAGCGCGCGGCCTCCTCGCACTCCGATGGCGGCCGCCGGTCAGCCGTCAGTGGCGGCGGCGGTGGAGGTGGCGGAGGTGGTGACGGTGGGCGGAGAAGCGCAGGCGGTGGAGGGGGCGGCGGTGGCAGTCACGGCGGAGGTAGTGGGGGAGGTATGCGGCGGCGGTAGTCACAGAGAAGGCCCTCGGAGCTTCGCTTCCGAGGGCCTTCAGCTTTTCCGTCTGGCGTACTCCACTCCCCACTCCATCAGCTCCGCGCTCCGCAAGCCGACTCGCATCGCCTGGCCCACGGCGTCCTCCTCGTTCAGCCCTTGGTCCAGCATGAGATACGGAATCAAGGCGCCGCCCACCCGGCTGCCGCTGGCGCAATGGACGAAGACGGAACTATCGCCGGCGTTGCGTAGCACTTCCAGCACCCGCTCGATGGTTTGGTCGTTGAGCGATCCACTGCCGACCGGCACGTTCACGTATTTCAGCCCGAGCTTGCCGGCCAGCGCCGGCTCGTCCAGCGGTCGGGGTTCCATCGGGTCGCGCAGGTCGAGGACGATGCCCCCGCCGGCCGTGCGAAAGCGCTCCAGGTCGGGAGCCGTGGGTTGGCCTCCCGTCACGACGCCGGGCAGGATCTGACAGGCGTTGACGACTCCGGTCAGCGCCTCAAATGGGGTGGTCATGCCTCCAAGGTAACGGCCGCTCTACCAGATCTGCACCCGGAGGCTGTCGGGACGCACCATCGGATCGCCGGCCTTGCAACCGAAGGCCTTCGCAAAGGCGTCCATGTTGCTGAACGGCCCGTTGACCCGGAACGCGTTGGCCCCATGGGGATCCACTGTCACTAGAAGACGCGCGAATGCCGGGCGGATGTTGCTGCGCCAGATCTGCGCCCATCCCAGGAAGAAGCGCTGATCGCCGGTAAGGCCGTCGATCGGGGCCGGCTCGGGCTTGCCCTCGAGCGATCTGCGGTAGGCGCCGTACGCGATCAGGAGCCCGCCCAGGTCGGCGATGTTCTCCCCAAGGGTGAGCTTGCCGTTCATTTTGAGCGTGTCGATCGGCGAGAAGTCGCCTGCCTGCTTCTCCATCATTTGCGCACGCGCGTTGAACTCCTTGTTGTCGGTGGAATCCCACCACCCGCTCAGGTTGCCGTGGGCGTCGAATTGGCGCCCCTGGTCGTCGAATCCATGGGTGATCTCGTGACCGATGACGGCACCCATCCCGCCATAGTTCACCGCGTCGTCCGCCTTGGGATCGAAGAACGGTGGCTGCATGATGCCGGCCGGGAACGTGATCACGTTGAGCGACGGGTTGTAGGAGGCGTTCACGGTCGGAGGCGTCATGCCCCACTCGCCCCGGTCGGTCGGCTTGTCCACCTTGGCGAATCCGCGCTCTGCCTCGAACGCCGCCGCCCGGGCGACATTGGTGAAGAAGGTCGTGGGCTGGACCTCGAGCTTGGAGTAGTCACGCCACTTGTCGGGGTAGCCGATCCGGTTGACGATCGCGTCGAGCTTCCGATACGCCTTCTCCTTCGTGCTCTCTCCCATCCAGGTGAGCTGCGCGAGCCGTGCCCGGAACTCCGCCTGGATATTTCGCACCATCTCCAGCGCCCGCGCCTTCGCCTCCGGAGTGAAGTGCTTCTTCACGTAGGCCTGGCCCAGAATCTCCCCCATGAACCCGTCGGTGAATTGCAGGCAGCGCTTCCAGCGAGGCTCCTGCTCGGCGGTGCCCTGAAGCACCGTCGAGTTGAAGCGGAAGCTCTCGTTCACGAATGGTGAGCTGAGAAACGGCGACGCGGTGTCGAGCAGGCGCCAGCGAAGATAGGTGCGCCACTGTTCGACCGGCGCGGAGGCGAGGAGCGAATCCACCGTCTTGAGGAACACCGGCTGGGCGACGTTCACCTGTGCCGGACCGCTCATGCCGAGCCCTTTGAAATACGCGTCCCAGCCGAAGGCCGGGACGGCGCGCTTGAGCTCGGCGAGAGAGTGCAGGTGATACACCGCTTCAGGGTCTCGCTGCGCCTCCTGCGTCATCGATGCCTTCGCGAGTGCGGTCTCCAGCTCCATCACCTGGGCGGCCGCGCGGGCGCTCTTGACGCTGTCGTCGCCGGCGAGCCGGAGAATCCGGGCGACGTGGTCCACGTACTGCGCCCGAAGGGATTCCGAGGCCGAGTCGGTCTTGACGTAGTAGTCCCGGTCCGGCAGTCCGAGGCCCGACTGATAGATCTCCGCGATGGTGCGCTCGCTCTTCTTGGCGTCCGGCGTGGAGTGGAAGAAGAATCCCGCGGTGACGAACTGGCGGTGCAGGCGGGCGAGCTCGGTCTCGGTCTGCTTCCGGTTGCGGATCGCGGCGATGCGGCCCAGATCGCCGGCGAGAGGCTTGATGCCGGCTGCCTCGATCGCCGTCGAGTCCATGCAGCTGCCGTAGAAGAGGCCGAGCTTGCGCTGGTCGGCGTCCTTCGTCGTGCGGGCATCCTTCGCGGCCGCATCCAGCACTTCGCGCAGGGCGGCGAAGTTCTGGTCCTGGAGCTCGTGGAAGCTGCTCCACATCGGCTTGTCGCCGGGGATCGGGTTCCGCTTGATCCAGCTTCCATTGGCGTACCGGTAGAAGTCCTGGCAGGCGGAGCAGGTGGTGTCCATGTTCGCGGGGTCGAGCGGCTTGGACTGCATCTGCGCGGCGAGCAGGGTCGGGGCCGCCAGCATCGCGAGGGGCGCGAGGCGGACGAGGGCAAGGCGAGCCATCACGACTCCGGTGGGTGGTTGCAGAGTCTTACGGAGCACGGCCCGAGGGGTTTCGGGGCATGGCTTAACGTATACACTTCGACAGCGATCGTTCCCGGTGTTTTCGCATGATGACCCAGTCCCGCCTTCCCAGGACACGATCGCTCCTGCCGGGGAGGTGCTGACGCCGATACTGTCCTCCCGCACCCGCAGGGGCCGCCGACTCGCGGCAGCCCTCTTCGCCCTCGCGGTCCTGGGTGCGATCGTCTGGATGGCCCTCACGGTAGGGAATCCCTTCCCGCCGCATACCATCATGATGGCGACCGGGCCGGAGGGGAGCGCCTACCGTGAGCTCGGCGCTCGCTACCGCGAGGTCCTTCGGCGCTCGGGGATCGACCTCCGGGTAATCCAGACCGAAGGCGGGGTCGAGAACCTCGCGCGCCTGCGCGACCCTAAGTCCGGGCTGAGCGTCGCTTTCCTCGAAAGCGGGCTGACGAATCGGGAGGAGTCGCCGGACCTCGTCTCACTCGGCACGGTCTCGCTCGAGCCGCTCTGGTCGTTCTTCCGAGGCCAAACGCAGGGTAACGTAGCCCGGAAGCTCAAGGGCAAGCGCATCTCGATCGAGCCCGAGGGCAGCGCGACGCGGGTTCTCGCTCGCCGCCTCCTCGCACTCAACGGGGTGGCCGAGACGAGCGTCGTGCTGCTCGGGCTCCCACCGGAGCGGAGCGCCGAGGCGCTGATAAAGGGCGAGATCGACGGAACCGTGATGCTGACGTCCTGGCAGTCGCCGGTGGTGCGCAGGCTCCTGGCAGCCGATGGCATCGTGCTCGAGACTTATCCGCGCGCGGACGCCTACGTCGCGCTGTTCCCCAGCCTCTTCAAGGTCGTGCTCCCCACCGGCGTGGCCGACCTGGCGAGGAACATCCCTCCGACGGATGTCACGCTGCTCGCGGTCGAGTCGAGCCTGGTGGTGCGCAAGGACCTCCACCCCGCGCTGCAATACCTGCTCCTCGAGGCCGCCTCCGAGATCCACGGCGGCCCGGACATCTTCCACAAGGCCGGCCGATTCCCGGCTGCCGAGGCCGTCAACCTGCCTTTGAGCGAGCAGGCCAGCGAGTTCTACCGGTCGGGCCTGCCGTTCGTCTACCGCGTTTTTCCCTTGTGGTTGGCAGGACTGATGGAGCGCCTGCTCATCCTGCTCATCCCGCTGTTTGTCGTGGTGTTGCCCGCAGCCCGCTTCCTGCCGGCTATCTACCAGTACATGATCGAGCACCGAATCTACAGTCTCTACGGACAGCTGAAGATCCTGGAGGCGGAGCTGGAGCAGGCCGGCCCCGGGGAAGCCCCAGACCATCTGGCCGCAGCCCTGGATGACCTGGCGATGCGAGCGAACCACCTCTCGGTCCCGCTGCTCTACTCGCAGCGGTTGTTCATTCTGAAGGGCCACATTGCCCTGGCCCGCGCAGAGGTCGAGAAGCGCCGGGGAGCCGTATCGGGCGCGGCTCCAATGTGAGGTATACATTTCCGGCGTGCTCCGCCTCGCGATCGCGCAATTGCGGCCCCGGAAAGGGGCGTACGAGGAGAACCTCTGCCGGCTCGGCGCCCACTTCCGCGAGCTGGGTGCCTGGCCTGAACCTCCCGACGTAGTCGTCGCGCCCGAGACCGCCCTCACCGGCTACTTCGTCGAGGGCGGCGTACGCGATCTCGCCCTCTCGGCGGACCAGCTCTACGAAGACCTCTCCCGGCAGCATCGTGACGCGAAGGCGCCGCCCTTCGATGTCGCCATCGGGTTCTACGAGCTGCACCAGAACCGGCTCTACAACTCCGGGCTGTACGCCACGCTGGGCGGATCGGAAGCGGGCATCCGTCACGTGCACCGCAAGGTGTTCCTTCCGACCTACGGCGTCTTCGACGAGGAGCGCTTCGTCGAGGCGGGGCGGAGCGTGCAGGCGTTCGATACCCGCTGGGGGCGGGCGGCGATCCTCATCTGCGAGGACGCGTGGCACTCCTTCACGCCGATGCTCGCCGCGCTGGACGGCGCCCAGCTCATCCTCGTGCCCAGCGCGAGTCCCGCGCGCGGCATCGGCCCGGATGGCGAGGCCGAAGGCCGTCCCACCAGCCTCGGCAGGTGGAACCGGATCATCCAGGAAATCGCCGGTGAGCACGGGGTGTACGTCGCGCTGTCGCAGCTCGTCGGCTTCGAGGGGGGCAAGGCCTTTCCCGGTGGATCCGTCGTGGCGGACCCCCGGGGACGGCTCGTCGCCGAGGGACCGATCTTCGAGGAGGCGCTGGTCCCGGCGACCCTGGACTTCGAGGAGATCACCCGCGCCCGCGCCGACCTGCCGCTGCTCGCCGACCTGGAGATGCGGCTCCCGCACCTGCTGGGATCGCTGCACCAGGCCCGCCGCGGAGGAGGCTCGGGTGCCGCCCCTGCCAAGCCAGCCGCCCCGAACGCCGAGACGAAGGGAGCCCGCCGCGCCAAGGACGGGAAGCGACAGCCGGTCGCTCCTCCGGCCTCCGACCAGGACCCGCTCGCGATAGACCCGGTCCTCACACGCCGGTGGCTCGTCGAGTTCATCCGCGACGAGGTACAGCGCCGCCGTGGCTTCGAGAAGGTGGTCATCGGACTCTCGGGTGGGGTGGACAGCTCCCTCGTGGCCTACCTTGCGGCCGAGGCCTTGGGGCCGGACAACGTCCTGGGCGTTCGGATGCCGTACAGGACGTCGAGCCCAGAGAGTCTGGAGCACGCGCAGCTGGTGATCGACGCGCTGGGGATCGGCAGTGCGACGGTGGACATCAGTGCCGCGGTGGATGGGCTCGCCGCCGCCATCGGCAGCGATCAGTCGCCGGGCAGGCTGGGGAACATCATGGCCCGCGCCCGGATGATCACGCTCTTCGACCTGTCGGCGGCTCACCGCTCCTTGCCGCTCGGGACGGGCAACAAGACCGAACGCCTCCTCGGCTACTTCACCTGGCACGCCGACGACTCTCCACCGGTGAACCCGATCGGCGACCTGTTCAAGACCCAGGTGTGGGCGCTGGCACGCCACATGGGGGTGCCGGAGGTCATCGTCTCCAAGCCGGCCAGCGCGGACCTGATCAAGGGACAGACCGACGAGGGCGATTTCGGAATCTCCTACCCGCGGGCCGATGCCATCCTTCACTGGATTCTGCTCGGCTACCGCAATCCCGAGATCGGGACCCTCGGATTCAGCGAGGACGAGATCAATCTCGTCCGGTCCCGGCTCGACTCGACTCACTGGAAGCGCAGGCTCCCGACGGTCGCGATGCTGAGCGGGACGGCGATCGGAGAGTACTACCTGCGTCCGGTGGACTACTAGGACGGATGTCCTGCCGCCGACAGCCGGCGGTCCAGGTCGTAGGCCGCGCTGATCAGCGCGAGGTGGGTGAACGCCTGCGGAAAGTTGCCCAGCTGCTCGCCTGACGGACCGATCTCCTCCGCGTACAGCCCCACGTGGTTCGCATACCCCAGCATCTTCTCGAAGAGGAAACGCGCCTTCAGCAGGTCGCCGGCGCGCGACAGGCACTCGATGTACCAGAAGGAGCAGATCGAGAAGGTTCCCTCGGTACCTTCGAGTCCGTCGGTCTCCGGGCCCTCGATGTCGTACCGGCGGACGAGGGAGTCCACCACCAGCCGCCGCTCGACCGCGCGCAAGGTGGACAACCAGCGAGGGTCGGTCGCCGAGATGAAGCGCACCAGCGGCATGATGAGGCAGGCCGCATCCATGCCGATCGGTCCCCTTCACTCCGACGAAGGCCTCGAGCTTCGGATTCCAGAAGCCCTCGTGAATCTCGCGGTAGATCGCGTCGCGAGCGGCGAGCCAGCGATCGAGCGGGGCGGGCAACGAGCGCTTGCCGGCGAGGCGGATGCCCCGATCGATCGCGACCCAGCAGAGGATCCGGGAGTAGAGGAACTCCCGGCGACCGCTGCGAACCTCCCACACTCCGTCGTCCGGCAGCTGCCAGTTCGCGCTCACCCAGTCCACCAGCGACGCAATCCTTCCCCAGAGATCGTGGCTGGTCGCACGCCCGTACTTGTCGTACAGGTAGATCGCATCGAGGAGCTCGCCGTAGATGTCGAGCTGCAGCTGGTCGGATGCTGCGTTGCCGATCCGGACCGGTCGCGACCCACGATACCCCTCGAGATGGTCCAACGTCCGTTCCGTCAGGTCCGATCCACCTGCGATCGTGTATACCGTCCGGAGATTCTCCGGGCGGCAGGACTCGAAGCGCTGGACCAGCCAGTCGATGAACGAGCCGGACTCCGAAGTCATGCCCAGTCGAGTCAGGGCGTACAGCGTGAAGGACGCATCCCGGATCCACGAGTACCGGTAGTCCCAATTGCGTCCGCCGCCGATCAACTCCGGGAGCCCGAAGGTGGCGGCCGCGACGATCGCGCCGCTCCAGCGCGCGTACAGCAGCTTGAGGGCGAGCGCGGAGCGATGCACCTCGTCGCGCCAGCGGCCACGATAGGTGGAGTGACCGACCCATTTCCGCCAGAAGTTCATCGTTTCCTTGAACGATCCGGTCACATAGTCGGCGAGGTCGGTGGGATGCGCCGACCGGTCCGAGACATGCTCCAGGATGAACGTCGCGGTCTTGCCGGCGCCCAGGACGAAGTCGCCGGCGGCATCGCCGTCCTCATCACGCAGCGGTATGGTCGAGCTCAGCCTGAGCACCGTTCCATCGGCTCCCTTGAGGTGCGCGCATCCATCGCTCAGGTCGAGGGTGTGCCCGGCACGTCCGTAGTCGAAGCGCGGCGCGCAGCGGACTCGGAAGCGGATCTTCCCGCGCACGGTCTTCACCCGTCTCACGACCCGGCTGTTGTGCTCGCCCGGGTGGATGGGCATGAAATCCGAGATCTCCGCCACGCCCTCGTCGCAGAGAAAGCGGGTCAACACCATGTTGGTGTCGGGCAGGTAGAGCTGCTTGTACCGCGGCTCCTGGAGCTCGGGAGTGATGGTGAAGGCGCCGCCGCGTTCCGCGTCGAGCAAGGCGGCGAAGACCGAGGGCGAGTCGAAGTGAGGCAGGCAGAGAAAGTCGATGGAGCCGTTCAGGCCCACGAGGGCGGCGGTCTGCAGGTCTCCGATGACCGCGTGCGACTCGATCGGCGGGTAGCGCCCGTCCGTTCCTCTCATGAAACGTGCACCGCGATCACACTCTTTATGCCGTCCGAGGCCGCGGCGCGCTGGCAGAACTGCTCCATGGAGGAGCGACCGGTCACGATGGTTTCCACGGTGCCCGGCCAGGTCGCCCGGGCGCTCGCCAGATCCCGGACCGCGGACTCGAAGTCCACGCGGCCCGCGTTCACGGTGCCGAGCACCGTCTGATTCTGCAGGACGAGTCTCCGCATGATGGCGTCGCCGGGGATCTCGATGCGGTGCTTCCGCCCCGGCACTCCGGTGAAGATGAACACGCCGTTGGCTCCGAGATGCTCCAAGGCGTCGAAGGCCAGCTGCGCGGCACCGGTCGCCTCGTACACCAGGTCGATACCGCCCATCTGCCTGGCCACGTCCGCCAGCGGAACCTCCTGGGAGGAGAAGTAGGCGGCGCCCAGGGACTCGGCCACAGCGGCCTTCCGATTGGGCGGCGGGCTCCGGGAATAGACCGTAACGGCGAACCCTCGGAGCCGTAGTAGCATGCAGCCGAGCAATCCCACCGGACCGGCGCCGAGCACCACGGCGTGCCGGTCCTTCATCAACTCCTCGTCGGGTGCGTCCGCGAGCCAGGGAAGCCTCCGGCGGACTCCCAGGAACTGGCGCAGACCCTTCTCGGCAACGGTAAGCGGTTCGGTGAGAACCGCGACCGCGCGGAGGTCCTTAGGCACCGGCACGAGATACCGCTCGTCCTCGGTGATCTCCTCGGCGAGAAATCCGTGAGCCCCGACGATACCGCGCTCGGTGAACCTGCCAGTGACACAGAAGTCAGGATGGCCCGAGCGGCAGGCGGGACATTCGGGGAGAGGGCAGGGCCGCCGCACCATGGGCACCGCGAGATCGCCGGGCCGGAGCCCTGCGACGCTGCTGCCGGCCTCGACGACTTCCCCCAGGGCCTCGTGCCCGACGACCAGGTATTCCTCGCCGGCGGGCGGAGTGCCGCCATAGTCGAAGCCACAGATCTCCGCGTCGGTGCCGCAGACTCCGACCTCGAGCATGCGGAGACGCACCGAGCTGGGCGAGCCGAGCACCGGTGCCGGTCGCTCGACCACCTCTACTTTCCGGCGAGCCGGCCAGACCGCTACGGCCTTCATGCAGAAGGTATGCACCGCTCGGAGCAGTCTTGCAAACCCATTCGGCCCGGCCAATCTTCGGGCATGAGCTCGCCGTCGGTGCGCATCTACGACGTCTCCCTGCCGCTTCGCGCCGGCGGCCTGATCTATCCCGGCGATCCCCCCATCCGGATCGAATCCCAAAGCTCGATCGCGCGGGGCGATCCGGCCAACGTGTCGGCGCTCGCATTCGGATCGCATGCCGGCACCCACGTGGACGCACCGCTCCACTTCATCGAGGGCGGCGAGAGCGTGGACCGCATTCCGCTCGACCGCCTCATCGGACCAGCGGTGGTGCTCGATCTGGCAGGCGAGGAACCGGAGATCGGCGCGGCCGAACTGAAGGCCCACGATCTCCGAGATCAGGCGCGGGTGCTGCTGCGGACTCGGAATTCCGGCCTGCTTGCCCGCGGAGAGTTTTCCCCGGAATACCGATCGCTGGCCCTCGACGGCGCCGAGTATCTCGTGAGCCGCGGTGTGGTGCTGGTGGGAATCGACTATCTATCGATCGAGCGCTTCGGGTCGGAGGAGTATCCCGTGCACCATCTCCTCCTCGGGCGTGGAGTGGTGATCGTCGAGGGGCTGGAGTTGTCGGCGGTGGCGGCCGGCTCGTACCAGCTCTATTGCCTCCCGCTTCGGCTGGCAGGGCTGGATGGCGCGCCGGCCCGGGTGGTACTGGTGCAGTGAGACGAGTGGAGAACGAGGCAGGCGATGGCTCAGATGCGGCAGGAATTCGGCGTGGTGGGACTGGGGCGCATGGGCGGCGGACTCGCGCTCCAGGCGTTGGAGAAGGGAATGAATGTGGCAGGGTTTACGCAGGGCGGGCCCAGTGCAGAGCTCACCCGGGCCGGTCTCGTCGAGCTCCGTGATCCCTCAGGCTTCAAGAGCTCGCTGAGCCCGCCGAGAGTGGTCTTCCTCTACATCCCCGCAGGCCCACCGGTGGATGAGGCGCTGGATCTGCTCGCCAAGGTTCTCGATCCGGACGACATCGTGGTGGACGGTGGCAACTCCTACTGGGGCGACTCGATCCGCCGGCACGCGCGGATGCGTGACCGGGGGATTCACCTCGTGGATGCCGGTACCTCGGGCGGAGTGACGGGCGCGCGCCATGGCGCCTGCTTCATGATCGGCGGCGAGGCTGTTCCGGTCGCCCGTGTCGCGCCGATTCTGCAGGCCCTGTCCACCGCCGGAGGGTACGTGCACGCCGGTCCTCCGGGCTCGGGTCACTTCGCCAAGCTGGTGCACAACGGCATCGAGTTCGGGATGCTGCAGGCGATCGGCGAGGGCATCGACCTCCTGGAGCGGTATCCGGCCGGCGTCGACATTCCCGGCGTGCTGCAGTGCTGGCGCAACGGGTCGGTAATACGGTCCTGGCTGATCGATCTGATGGAAGAGGCGTATCGGGCCGAGGACGGTCTGGAACGGATTCAGCCGTATGTCGAGGACACCGGCGAGGTGAATTGGCTGGTGGCGGACGCGCTCGACCTGGAGGTGTCGGTTCCGGTGATCGCGCAGTCGGTCATGCAGCTGATCGCGTCGCGGGACGACCGGCGCCTCTGGGCGAGGGCGATCGCCATGATGCGGCACGGGTTCGGCGGGCACCCGTACGGCGCGAATGAAGCCATCAGGCAGGAACGGCAGACGGGCAGGGTAGGGAAGCAGTGAAGAGTGAAGGGTGAAACGGTGAAGGGAGCGCTCCGCGAGCGAAACCGCGCCGAGCCACCCCTTCACTCTTCACCCTTCACCCTTCACTCTTGTACATCCCCAATTGCTCGTCCACGTCTCGCCCAGGACCCGCATGCCTCCCGACTCCCGGCCCATGTCCTATTCCGTCGGCTCAATAACCACCTTCGTCATGCCTCACATGCAGAACGTCCGCGGCGACCTCTTCGGAGGCGAGCTGATGGCGCTGGTGGATCAGGCGGCGGCGGTAGCGGCGATCCGGCACGCGGGCGGTCCGGCGGTGACCGCCAGCATCGACCGGGTGGACTTCCGGGAGCGGATTCCGGTGGGACGGCTGGTGACCTGCACGGCGAGCGTGGACTTCGTGGGGAACTCGTCCATGGACATCTCCGTCGAGGTCTACTCCGAGCAGGTGAGCACGGGGGAAAAGCGGCACACGCATTCGGCACACGTGGTGTTCGTGGCGATCGACGAGGAGGGGAAGCCGAAGCGCGTTCCGCGACTCATTCCGGAGACCGACGAGGAGCGGGCGCGGTACGCCCGGGCGGAGGCGCACCGAAGACAGCAGAAGCACGCGTGAGCGGCACGCCCGTGTCCGTGGTCCTGAGCGGCGGCGGGGCGAAGACGGCCGCGCACGTGGGCGCGGCCCGCGCGCTCGAGGAGGCCGGTTGCGTCCCGGTCCGCTACGTCGCGACGTCCATGGGGGCGGTCATCGCGGCCGCCCTCGCCGCCGGGGTGGATCGAGAGGCTCTGCTGGACCGGCTGCCCGAGATCGGCCGCCGCGGGGTCGTCCGCGATCCGCTCGCCGTCATGCAGGGACTCTTCGCCCGGGCGCTGCTCCGGCCCGCGCCGCTCCGCCGCGCCATCCAGGCGATCGTGCCGGCCCGCCGATTCGCCGACCTGCCGGTTCCCCTCACCGTCTGTGTCACCGACCTGGACACCGGGGAGCTGCTGCTCTACGGAGAGGGCGGTGCGGACGCGCCCCTGCTCGAGGTGCTCACCGCGACCTGCGCCCTGCCCGTCTTCCTTCCGCCCCACACGCTCGACGGGCGGCGCTGCGGTGACGGGGGGCTCCGGGGACCGCTGCCGCTCGAGGCGGCCGCCCGGCTCGCGCACGAGACCGTCGTCGCGGTGGACGTCGGGCCCGGCTTCGACCTCGCCCCGCCGGTGGCGTCGGTCGCCTCGCCGGCGGTGGTGCGCGCCCACGAGGAGGCGGTGGGCACCTTGATGGCCGCCGCCACCGCCGCGCACCTCGCGCTCTGGCAGGCGACGCGGGGCCGGCCGGAGCTGGTCTACGTGCGGCCGCTGGTCGAGCGCAACGCGACCTTCCGGGTCGAGCGCGTGCGAAAATACGCCGAGGACGGCTATCGCGCGGCGCGGGAGGCGCTGACACGCTGGCAGGGTTCGCACTAGATTGAGCGCATGAAGGCTTCGGAAGCGATGGTTCCCGATCCGCACGTCGCCGTGGCCGGCGCGATGGCCAGCGAAGTGGCGATCATGCTGAAGACCCGGAACATCTCCGTGGTCCCGGTGGTGGACGATCACCGGACCCGCCGGTTTCTCGGCACGCTGAGCGACCGGGAGCTGGTGACCCGCTGTCTCGCCGAAGGGCAAGCATCCCTGGCACACGCGGGCCGACTCGCTGATGCGGACCAATTCGCCGGTGGTCCGGGCCGATCAGGAGCTCGAGGGGTTCAGGGTCCGGATGGACCTGGAGCCGCACGAGTCGCATCTCCGCCCCACGATCACGGTCGTGGACGATGACCGGCGAGTGATCGGATTCATCAGCCACCCCGAGCAGGTGCCCGGGGTGGAGATCATCTTACGGATAGGAGGGCGGACCGAGGGCAGTTCGGGCGGACGATCAGTGGCGGCACGCCAATGAGCGAAATCCCCCTGAGCGAAGCGAAAGTTTTCTGTGTCACTGTCGCACTGACCGCCCGCCCATCGGTCCGCCCAAAGTCAAAGCAGGAGTCGCCAGTCGATGACCGATTTCAAGCTCTTCACCCTGGCCGAAGCCGAGCGGACTCTCCCGCTGGTCCGGCGGATCGTCCAGGACCTCACGGCCGAATACCCGGCCTGGCGGGCAGCGGTGGCCACGTTCGAGCTGCTCACCGGTGGCGCCCGGGCGGACTGGGGCGAGACCGGTGAGTTGCTCGCCGCTCGCGAGGACGTCGCCCGCCACGCCGAGCGTATCAATCGATTTCTCCAGGAGCTGGAGGGGATCGGCTGCGTCTTCAAGGGATTCGAGGCGGGGCTGGTGGACTTCTACTCGTTACGGGAGGATCGGCCGATCTTCCTGTGCTGGCGGCTGGGCGAGGATCGAATCACCCATTGGCATGAGATCGACAGCGGATTCGCCGGACGCCAGCCGATCGACGGCGCCATCCTCTCCTCCATGTCTTCGTGACGGTCGTCTGGTTCTTCCTCCACCTGCTGGGCTTCACGCTGTGGCTCGGCGGTGGTCTCGCGTCGATGGTGGCGGGGATCGCCGGCAAGCGGGAGGACCGGGCGGGAATCGGCGCGGTCGCGCGCACCCAGGCGGCGATCCAGAAGAACATCGTCGCGCCCGGTGCGCTCCTGACCGTGCTCTCGGGGCTGGTGCTCACTTTCTCGGTCACGGGCAGGAGCGGCGAGACGGCCGGGTTCGCCCTGCCGTTGATGATCATGCAGGGCGCGGGGCTCGTGGGGGCGCTTATCACGCTGACGGTCGGCCTCCCGACGGCAGGCAAGCTGGCGCGGCTGGATCCGGTGGGGCCGGGGGCGGCCCTGTTCGATGAGCTGAGACAGCGCCAGCGGGTGGTGGCGTCGGTGGCAGGGGTCTTCGCAATGGTGGCGTTGGTGGCGGGGGCGGCGTATCGGTATTGAGGGTGAACGGCCTGTGTCACCCTGAGCGAAGCGAAGGGGCCGGAATCCTGCTGTCAGCTGTGCTCGCTCAGGTCTCGCCACTCCGGATTCGATCCCTCGATCAGTTCGATTTTTCTTCTCCTCTTCCACCCCTTCAGCTGTTTCTCTCTCCTAATCGCGTCCCTGACGTCGGTGCAGGATTCGACGTGTACGAGGCGGGTACACTGGTGGGTGAAGGCGTAGCTATCGGGGTGCAGGCCTTGGCGGTGCTCGGGAATTCGACGGGAGAGATCATTGGTCACGCCGATGTAGAGCTCGCGGGTGGCGCTGGCCAGGATATATACGAAGTACTGGCGGTGCATAGGCCAGTGTGGGGCGCGGGCATCAACTGCACGTAAACTGCGGGGGTCTGGTCCCTTCGCTGCGCTCAGGGTGACAGGGTGTGCGCAGACTTCGTCGTCATCCTGAGCGCAGCGAAGGAGCCACCCCTCGCTCATGCCGCCGCCCGGTAGCGCAGACCGACCGCACCGGGCACTCCCCGCATCTCGCCACCCTCGCCGTACACACCAGCGCGCCGAGCTCCATGATCGCCTGATTGAACGCCCAGGCCGCCTTACCGCGCCGCGGCATGATCGCGGCGGCCGTCTCCCACAGCCGTCGCTGCGCGCCGACCGCTCCAGCCTCGGGTGGAACGCCCGGCGCAGCACCCGCGCGACGTTGGTATCCACCGCCGGCGTGCAGCGCTCGTACGCGAAGCTGGCCACCGCCCCCGCCGTGTAGCGCCCCACGCCCGGTAGTCTGAGGAGCAGCGCCGGATCCGAAGGAATCACCCCCGCGTGGTCCCGCACGACCTCCTGCGCGAGCCGGTGGAGGTTCGCCGCCCGGCGGTAGTAGCCCAACCCCTGCCAGGTCTCGCGCACCATCGCCGCCGGAGCGCCCGCCAGGGCATCCACCGTGGGGTACCGCGCGAGGAAACGGGGGTAGTACTCCTGCACCCTCGAGACCTGGGTCTGCTGGAGCATGAACTCCGAGACAATGACGTGATAGGGATCCCGCGTGTGGCGCCACGGAAGGTCGCGGCCGTACCGCCGGAACCAGCGCAGCAGCCGTCGCCTGAACTCCGTCGCGCGCTGCGGCGCGCGAGCTGCGCGAGGGGTAGACTTGCGGGCCATGGGGGGCGAAGATACGGTGCCTTTATGGACACCGGAACCCTGAGTCTGCCTCGTAACGTGGGACGCTGGACGCTGGATGCCGCGTCCCACGTCGGCCGCGTTTCGCTCATGGTCATGGACATGATCCGCTCGACCGCGGAATGGCGGATCTGGGTCCCGCGGATGTTCACCGAGGCCTGGAACATCGGCGTCGGCAGCCTCTTCATCGTCCTCCTCATCTCGGGCTTCGCGGGAGCGGTGACCGCGCTCCAGGCCCGCTATCAGTTCACCGGCACGATCCCGATCTACTACCTCGCCGGGGTGATCGTCGAGTCGATCGTTCTCGAGCTGGGCCCGGTGCTCACGGGGCTGGTGCTCGCCGGCCGCATCGGGGCTCGCTATGCCGCGGAGCTCGGGACGATGCGGGTCACCGAGCAGATCGACGCCCTGGAGAGCCTGGGACGTTCGCCGGCCTCGCATCTCATCCTGCCTCGGGTCGTGGCCGGACTGATCATGATCCCGGTGCTCACGATCCTGGCCGACGTGATGGGGATCGGCGCCGGCTGGTTCTCGATGAAGCTCGTCCTCCCGATCTCCGACCAGGACTTCACCTACGGCGCCCGGGTCTTCTGGAGATCCTTCGACGCCACCTACTCGGTCATCAAGGCCTTCTTCTTCGCGGCCTCGATCACGATCATCTCCTGCTACATGGGATTCAACACCCAGCAAGGGGCGGAAGGGGTCGGCCGGTCCACCACCGGCGCCGTGGTCGCAAGCTCGGTGCTGATCCTCCTGCTCGACGTGCTACTCGCCCAGCTCTTGCTCAGCACATGATCGAGCTGCGCGGTGTCAGGAAACGCTTCGGCCAGCAGGTGGTGCTAGACGGGGTCGACTTCACGGTGCAGGAGGGCGAGACCGTCGCGCTGCTGGGTCCGTCCGGGACAGGCAAGAGCGTATTGCTCAAGACCATCATCGGACTGGTTCGGCCCGACGACGGGGTCGTCATCGTGGACGACAAGCCGGTCATCCGTCTCAAGCGGAAGGACCTGGCTCAGCTCCGATCCCAGATCGGATATGTGTTCCAGAACGGCGCGCTGTTCGACTCGATGAACGTGTTCGAGAATGTCCGGCTTGGCATCACCGACGAGGAGAAGTACCGCGACCTCGAGTACGCACGGGCGCGAGTGCTGGAGACACTGCGCCTGGTAAACCTGGCGCCCGAGACCATGGACAAGTTCCCGGCCCAGCTCTCCGGCGGCATGCGGAAGCGGGTCGGCATCGCCCGCGCGATAGCGGGCAGCCCCAAGTACGTCCTGTACGACGAGCCCACCTCGGGACTCGATCCGGTCAACGCCGACGTCATCGATCAGCTGGTGAAGCGGCTCGACAACGAGCTTGGCGTCACCAGCGTCATGGTGACGCATGACGTCCGGGGCGCCTTCCGCGTCGCCGACAAGCTGGCCCTGCTCACGGGCGGGAAGATCGTGCAGCAGGGCACGCCGGACGACTTCCTGAAGTCGAAGGACCCGAGGGTGCAGGAGTTCCTGGAGCGCGACTTCCCCGACGCCACTTTCGCCGCCTGAGACGCACATGGATACGTCCTACAAGCAGGAAGTGACCGTCGGGGCCCTCGTGATTCTCGCGATCGCGCTGTTCGTCGTGGGCTCGACCTGGCTGAAGGGGCGCTCGATCGGCGGCGACCTGGAGGACTACTGGAAGATCCAGTTCCAGCAGGCGGGCAACCTCAAGGTGAGCTCGCCGGTAAAGGTATCGGGCGTCATAGTCGGGAAGGTCGAGCACATCGAGCTGCTGGACGTTGGAAAGGTGCTGGTGTACGTGAGCGTGGCCGACCGGATCGCACCGCGGACAGACGCGACCGCGCAGGTCGTCTCGGTGGGATTCGTCGGCGATGCCGCGGTCGAGCTGAACCCGGGCAAGGCGCCCCAGAAGCTGACCAAGGACCGAATCATCGTGGGCCGCATGGCCGCGGGAGTCACCGACCTGGCGGCGAAGCTGGGGGACCGGGCCGACAGCGTACTCATTCTGGCTCAAGAGCTGATGAACGAGGAGACCACTGAACAGCTGCGCGAGACGATGCGGTCGCTCCAGGGCACGCTCCGCGCGGCCCAGCGCACCATGGAGGTGTACGGCAACCCGACGAAGGGACCCACCGCCGAGATCACCCGGACCCTTACCGCGCTACAGGGGGTGAGCGTACGCCTGGATAGCACGCTGGCCAACCCGGCGCTGGCTCGCGCGATCACCCGGTCCGACACGCTCACCGCCAACCTGTCGAAGATGACCGCCCAGTTCGCCTCGACCGGCGCCCGGCTCGATTCGGTGCTGGCCCGGGTCAATAAGGGCGAGGGTACCCTCGGCAAGTTCGCGACCGACAGTGGGCTCTACTACGACATGCGCGACCTGTCGCAGTCCATGAAGAAGCTGATCGACGAGCTGTCGAAGAATCCGGGAAAGATTCCGGTCACGGTCAAGATCTTCTAAGAGGTGAACGGTAAGCAGTGAACGGTGAACGGGAGAGCACGCCCCGTTCACCGTTCACTGTTTACCGTTCACGCTTTTCCCTGATACCTTCTTGCATGCTCACCCTCACCTTTCTCGGCACCGGCGCCGCCGTGCCGACGATCGACCGCAACGTCTCCGGTCTCGCCCTGCAGCGCGAAGGGGAGACCATTCTCTTCGACTGCGGGGAGGGGAACCAGCGCCAGATGATGCGGTACGGGGTGGGGTTCTCGTTCACCGAGATCTTCTTCACCCACTATCACGCGGACCACATCCTCGGCGTCACCGGTCTGCTCCGGACGATGGGGCTGCAGGACCGGACTGCCCCGGTGACCCTGTACGGGCCTCGGGGGGCGCAGCGGGTGCTCAACACCGCCATCTCGCTCGGGATCGAGCGGAACAAGTTCCCGGTCGAGATCGTGGAGCTGCGTCCCGGGGATCGCCTGCCCCGCGAGGAGTACGACATCGTCGTCTTCGAGACCGAGCATCGGGCCGACACGATCGGCTATGCACTGGTGGAGCACACCCGTCTGGGCCGGTTTCATCCGGAGCGGGCGCGGGAGCTCGGCATTCCCGAGGGACCGCTGTGGGGACGCCTGCACAAGGGTGAGACGATCGGGCTCGAGGATGGCCGCTCGATCGCGCCGGCGGATCTGGTCGGTGAGCCGCGCGCGGGGCGGACGGTCGTGTACTCCGGAGATACGCGGCCCTGTCTTCCGCTCATCGAAGCGGCGCGCGGCGCCGATCTCCTGGTGCACGAGGCGACCTTCGGCAGCGAAGAGCTGGAGCGGGCCCGCGAGACCGGCCACTCCACGGCCGCCGAGGCGGCGCGGGTGGCGCTCGACGCGGGGGTGCGGCGCCTCGTGCTTACCCACATAAGCCCACGGTACACGCGTGACGCGCCGGAGCTCCTGGCGGAAGCGAGGGCGGTCTTTCCCGAGACGATCATTGCGCGGGACGGTCTGATGGTCGACGTCCCGTTTTCCGAGTGAGCATCACTGGTATTCACCACGAAGGCACTTGTGTCTTCGTGGTACGACCTCACACCGGAGTTCCCCATGGACACCAGGTCCTCACGCTACGAGATCTTCCTGCTGGTCTCGCTGGTTGCCGTGCTGGTGTGGTCCGGGATCGGGCCGCACGACCGGTTCACCTGGTATCTCGAGGTGGCGCCGGTCCTCATTGCGGTGCCGATCCTCATCTATGTCTATCCGCGCTTTCGGTTCACCCGGCTCACGTACACGCTGATCTGGCTTCACGCGGTCATTCTGATGGTCGGCGGTCACTACACCTACGCGCGGGTGCCCCTCGGCTTCTGGATAGAGGAGGCGCTCGGCTTGGCGCGGAACCATTACGACCGGATCGGGCACTTCGCCCAGGGATTCGTGCCCGCGATGGTAGCGCGCGAGATTCTCATTCGGAAATCCCCGCTGCGGGGAAGCCGCTGGCTTCCGTTCCTGGTCGTGTGCTTCTGTCTCGCCTTCAGCGCGTTCTACGAGCTCATCGAGTTCTGGACGGCGCTCGCGAGTGGCGAGGGCGCGACGGACTTCCTGGGCACCCAGGGCGACGTGTGGGATACACAGTGGGACATGCAGCTCGCCCTCATTGGAGCGGTCACGGCGCTGGTTCTGTTATCGAGGGTGCAGGACAGGGAGCTCGGGAGGATGGAAAGACCGTGAAGGGTGAAGAGTGAAGGGGGAACAGCGTAGACGGTGAAGGGTGAACGGTAAACGGGCCGCTCGGAGAGAGTCGCTGCGCTTTGCCCCTGTTCACTCTTTACATTCTACTCTTCACTCTCTTGACGGTCCTCCCGGGCTTCCTGAGAACGCCTGCTCCGACTACGATGCACCCCGATGAAGCACGCTTTGCTCCTTCTGGTCCTGCTGCTCTGCGGATGCGGCGACGCGTCCCGCGCCCAGCTGGGAGGGCACGTCTCCCTTTCCGACACGGTACCACCAGCCCCGGTGTGGACGCCGAAGCCGATCCGGGCGCGGCCCGACCCACGGCCGGTCGGCGACAGCGTCGTCGCCGCCCCCGCCGTGACCGACTCGACTCGTCCGGACTCGCTTCCCGCGGATTCGACCGCTCCGCCCAAGCTACCCAAGCTGCCGAAGGGCGTCCGCCGCTTTGTCATCAGCGCCGCCGATTCGGCGAGATGGCCGGTCGCGAGCCCCGCCCCCCTCCCGGGCGCGATCCTTCCAGCGAACCGCATCGTCGCCTACTACGGCAATGTCCGCTCCACCCGCATGGGGGTCCTCGGTGCGCTTCCGCGTGACTCGATGCTCGGCATGCTGGAGAAGGCGGCGACCGAATGGGCCAAGGCGGACACGACGCGTGCGGTGATGCCCGCGCTGCACCTCATCGCGGTCATTGCGCAGGCGACGCCGGGGTCCGGCGCCAAGTATCGGCTCCGGATGGGCGACAGCGTCATCAACGAGGTCGCGAAGTGGGCGGAGGAGCGGGGCTGGATCATGTTCCTCGACGTGCAGCCGGGAAAGAGCACGGTCGAAGCGGAGCTCGAACGGCTGATCCCCTTCCTCGCGCGGCCGTACGTGCATCTGGCGCTGGATCCCGAGTTCGCGATGACGAAGGGTGGGCTGCCGGGGCAGCGCGTCGGAACCCTCGACGCGAAGCACATCAACTACGCCAGCGAGCTGCTCGCCAGGCTGGTGGATTCCCTCAAGCTTCCGCCCAAGGTGCTCATCGTCCACCGGTTCCGCGAGGGGATGCTGACCAACCACGACCAGATCAAGCTCGATCCCCGGGTGCAGCTCCTGATTCAGATGGATGGCTACGGAGCGTCCAGGCACAAGCAGGACACCTACCGGCGCTACATCGTTCCGGAGCCGGTGGAGTACACCGGCCTCAAGATCTTCTACAAGAACGACCGCTCGCCCGGCGCCAGGGCGCCCGGCTACAAGCCTTCATGTTCCAAGGAAATCTTCCTGACGGTCGGCTGCGGCGACGACGGAGTGATGACGCCGGAGCAGGTGCTGGCCGGGTTTTATCCGGTGCCGCTCTACATCCAGTATCAGTAGATACCTCACCTCGAAGTCTCCCGCGGCGGCCCATCGCGGTCCGTGTGTAACGGTTCGCCCCTCCAGCGTGTCAGCCCTCTTGACCCCACCCGGGCCCGGCGATACAGATGCGACGTGCCCTATGATGGAGGATATACGCCATGGATCACACGATCGTGCACTTCGAGATACCGGCTGACCAGCCCGAACGGGCGGTGAAGTTCTACCGCGATCTATTCGGCTGGGAGATCACCCGCTGGGAAGGCTCAGCAGACGAGCGCGAGGGCTTCGAGTATTGGACGGTAAAGACGGTTCCCACCAACGAAGAGGGAATGCCAACCCGGCCGGGTGTGAATGGCGGGCTCATGCGCCGGATGATGCCAGAGCAGAAAACCGTCAACTATATCAGCGTCGAGGACGTCGACAAATCGGTCGAGCTGGCCAAGCGGCTCGGGGCCAGGATCATGATGGAGAAACACCCCGTGCCGGGAATGGGATGGTTCGCCCAGTTGACGGACCCCGAGGGGAATGTGTTCGCTGTCTGGCAGACCGACCCACAGGCGGGAGTAGCGGGCAAGGGCGCTGGCCAGGAGGCCAGTCGAGCGCGGTGACCGTGCCGGCAAAGACGGGTGGGGTGCGTGGAAGACCACGCACCCCACCCGTCCAGCGCTTCGGACCGCGTGTCCCTAGCGTCCCGCGAGCTTCACGTCCGCCTTCTCCCACTGCTTCTTGAATTCCGCGTCCACCTTGTCCGCTTCGGTCGTCTTGCCCTGGGCCCGGAGGCTGGCGGCCAATCCGTGGAGTCCCCAGCCATTGTTCTGCCAGTGCACGAGGTCTTCGCGGTACAGCTTCTCCGCCTCGCCCGCCTTGCCCTGCGCGAGCTTCACCTCGCCGAGCTCGAGACGGATCGGGTGGTACCAGGCCGGCGGCTCGTCGTAGACCAGGTTGTCCTCGATCTTGATCGCCGCCTCGTAGGCCGAGATGGCGCCGGCCGTGTCGCCCTTGGCCGCGGCGAGGCGGCCCGCGGCGTGACGCTCCGCGAGCTGCAGCAGCGTCTTGGCCTGGTTGATGCCGGCCGGCTGCTCCTTGGGAATCTCTCCCCCGATCGTAACCAGGCTGTCGTACTCGGCCTTCGCTTCGCCGAACTTGCCCTTGGCGGCGAAGGCCAGGCTCCGGGCGTAGTGCCACATGCCGGTGGTGTACCGCTGATGCGCCGCCGGCGCCGGCTCGGCGAGCAGCTCGTCCCAATGCTCGAACCGCGCGAGCGCCCAGTAGGGGGTCGGGAAGAAATACTCCAGCGGCGGCACCTGCTTGGTCACCTCCGCCGGCACGACCTCCACGATCTTCCGGGCCGCCGCGATCGTCTCCTGCCCGCGGCCCAGGAACATCAGTCCCGCGTACATCATGTGATAGTTGTGCGGGTAGTACATGTATTTGTAGAAACCCGCGGGCTTCCGGTCCTGGATGAAGGTCTCGTCCTGACCCACGGCGTCGTGGTTGTGGGCCGCGACGAGATCGTACCGGCCGGTGCGCATGTAGATGTGCGAAGGCATGTGCACCAGGTGTCCGGCGCCGGGCATCAGTTGGGCCAGCCGGTCGGCGCAGGGCACCGCGCGGGCCGGAGTGGTCGAGGCCTCGACCGCGTGGATGTAGAGGTGGCAAGCGCCCGGATGGTTGGGATACTTCTTGATGGTGCGCTCGAGCGTCGATACCAGCTCCGCCGTCTGCGGGCGCAGCTTGGCGCCGCGGTCGGTGTAATAGTTCCAGGGCGAGAGGTTCATGATCGCGTCGGCGTAGACGGTCTGCGCCTCGGGATCGCTGGGATACTTCTTCGCCACCGCGCCCATCGCTTTGGCGAACGCCGAGTCGAGCGGCGGACGGGCCGCGGTAGAATCGGACGAGTACCGCTTGGCCAGGGCGGCGATGAAGTCGCGCTCGCGCGGGGTCGCCTTCGCGGCATACTTCTGCGCGTTCTGAAGCGCCTCCCAGGCAGGCTTCACGGCCGCCGGGGCCATCGGTGCGTTGATGTTGGGTCCCATTGCGAACGCGATCCCCCACCAGCACATGGCGCAGGTGGAGTCGTTCCGGGTCGCCTCGGTGTAGGAGGCGATCGCCTCGTCGTGATTGAAGCCCCAGGTGAGTCGAAGACCCTGGTCGAAGTACTGCTGCGCCGCCGGGTTCTTGGTCGAGACGGCGTAATGCAGACCGCCGAGGTTGTGGTACAGTGGCGCCCCGGCGGTCTCGGTGACGCTCGGCATGCCGGACATGTGCTGGTGCTGCGGCGCGTCGTCCTGCGCCAGCGCCGTCCGCCCCGTTCCCACCCCACCCGCCATCCCCAACCCCAGGGCGATGAGGATCTTCCCTCTGTGCATCGCTTGCCTCCTTGATGAGAACGGTGCGGCCGGCCACTTGCCACGGAACTCCGCTTCGCTGGTGAATGGAACCGGGCACCCAAGAGCGTTTCCACCCACAATGTCAATTGCGCAGCAAAGGGACGGAAGCGGACACAAGGACGCCGCCTCCAATAACAGCCTGTCGGGGTTTACTCCTGCTTCAGCTCCAGCACCACCGCCTGGTAGGGTCCCAGCAGCAGTTCCGTGCCACGTACGGGTGATTGCGCGAGGTTGTTCATCAGGATCTTCCCGGCCGAGTAGCCGGCTGCCAGACTGGTGCGGCCGCCCGTCCGGCTGAAGCTGAGCGCCACCATCAGTGTGCGCCCGCTCAGGCTGCGGGTATAGGCGAATACCTCGGGGTTCCCCCGATCGAGGAGCTGGTACCGGCCGTACACCAGCACCGGCTCGGCCTTGCGCAGCCGGATCAGGCGGCGAAAGTAATGCAGCACCGAGCCGGTATCCCGCTCCGCCGCCGCGACGTTGACCGTTCGATAGTCGGGGTTGATCCTGATCCACGGGGTCCCCCGAGTGAAGCCGGCGTTCGCGTCCGCGGACCACTGCATCGGGGTGCGCCCATTGTCCCGGCTCACCTCCGCCTGGGCCGCGAGGAACTCGCGGAGATCGCCGCCTTCCCTCCGGAGCCGGTTGTAGTAATTGATGGTCATCAGGTCGCGGTAATCGCCGATATCGGTGAAGCGGATATTGGCCATCCCGATCTCGTCGCCGTTGTAGACGTAGGGCGTGGCCCGCATGGTGAGCAGCAGGGTGTGGAGCATCTTGGCCGAGGCCTCGCGGTACGGCGGGGTGTCGTCGCCATAGCGACTCACCATGCGGCTCTGGTCGTGGTTGCCCAGAAACACCGTTCCCCACCCCGACGTCGCGAAGACGCTATCCCACTTCGTGAAGACGCCCTTGAGCGCCGGGAGGCTCCGGTTGCTGCTGTCCGCGTACAGCCAGTTGTCCGGACGACGCCCCCAGCGGTCCACCAGCTCGAAGTGGAAGAAGGTCTGTAGCTCGCGGCGGTCTTCGTCCACGAACGCGAGCGCATCCTCCATCGCGACCCCGCCGCCCTCGCCCACCGTCATGACATCGTAATTGCTGAGAACCTCGCGGTTCATCTCGCGCAGGAATTCGTGCAGGCGAGGGCCTTTGGCATAGTACGCCACGTAGTCGCCGCGGTACTCGTCCGGCAGCGGCGGGAAGGTGGTGTCCTTGGAGATGAACGGGATGACGTCCATGCGAAAGCCGTCCACCCCCTTGTCCAGCCAGAACTTCATGATGGCGTAGACTTCCCGGCGCACCCGGGGATTCTCCCAGTTAAGATCGGGCTGCTTGCGGCTGAAATAGTGCAGATAGTACGCCCGGGTGGTCGAATCGTAGCGCCAGGCGCTTCCCTCCTCATCGAAGAAGCTCCAGCGCCTGGGCGGCGTGCCTTTCTCCGTGGGCCACCAGTGATAGTAGGTCCGGTAGGGGCTTTCCCGACTGCGGCGGCTCTGCTGGAACCACCAGTGCTCGTCGCTGGTGTGGTTGACAACCAGGTCCATGATCAGCTTGAGGCCGCGCTGGTGCATTCCCTGGAGCATCGCGTCAAACTCGGCCATGGAGCCCATCTCGCTCGAGATGCCGCGGTAGTCGCTGATGTCGTAGCCGTTATCGTCGTTGGGGGACCGATAGATCGGGTTGAGCCAGACGACGTCGACACCCAGGCTCTTGATGTAGTCTAAGCGGGAGATGATGCCCCTCAGGTCGCCGACACCGTTGGCGTCGGTGTCCTTGAAGCTGCGGGGGTACACCTGGTACACCACCGCTTCCTTCCACCAGGCTCCCCTCGGAGCCGCATGCGCGGGCTGCTCGGGGGACGGTACGGCCGCGGGAGGGGCAGGGCGAGGGGTGGTGCACGCGAAGGCCGCGAGCAGCGACGGCCAGAGAAGCGCGAGGGAGCGGTACATCGGACCGGAAACCATCGGTGCGTGGCGGAACAGACGGCCCTTCTCTCGAGTAGCTCAGGACGCCGGTCTGGGTCCCGCAAGTCGGTGACCGCGCGCTCCAACTCCTCCGGCGCCTCCGGAGAGAGGAAGTACCTCACGCTTTCCAGTTGCAGGCTGCGGTTGCCCGGACTCGCGATCCGGTTCGCCTCCCGCTCGGGCTCGAGGTTCCAGTCATTCACCGTAGATCAGTAGCACCGGACGGTCAATCCTCCCGTGCTTCTGCCGGGCGGTCTCCCGGCTTGCCAGCGGCGAACCCAGTCGCGTCGCAGCGGATTCTGCTCGAACCAGGCCGGCTTCGCGACATCACCGGGACGAAGTTCGAGCTGAGCGGGAATCCGGTAGGCGACGCGTGCCCGCTAAGCGCTTGCGGGCAGCGGGTTTGATCCTATTCGTATCCTGTTGACACACCAAGGGATAGCGGCTAGTATTACGCGCTTCCGGGGCTGTAGCTCAGCTGGGAGAGCGCTGCAATCGCACTGCAGAGGTCAGGGGTTCGATCCCCCTCAGCTCCATACGGCGGTGGTCCAGAGTCGTCGCCGTAGACGGGTAGGACAGGAACACTGCCCCTTGGTGTAACTGGCAACACGCCTGACTCTGGATCAGGAGAGTCCTGGTTCGAGCCCAGGAGGGGCAACTCGTCACGGGGCAGCTACTTGGGTAGCTGCCCCGTAACGTGTCTCCTAGTTGTATCTGCCCCAATGTGTCCATTTGTGTGCCGGCGAGAAAGATCCGCGGTTGGCCCGGGCGTTGCTGGGGATCCGTGTCCCCGTGATGGCCCTGCAGAGCACCTCGGACCACAATAGGGCCACTAGAGGCGAGGACGGACTGAGTGCTGTCGGGCATTCCTGGAGGCGCACACGCTGCCAAACGTGCCGCCCGATCATAGGTCCCCGACTTTATCGTGCGACGTCCCACCATAAAGGCAATCCGTCGCATGAGCGCATACCGAGCCTGGTGGGTGTCTTGTTGCTAAGCGCGTTCTGTTAGAAATCCTCAGACGAATAGGCCCGACACATTACTCGCGACTCACTCCAGTGAAGTCATGCCGAGGCCGATTCACCGGATATCGTGCCGAACGCCCGCGAAGTCCGAGTCGCCGCATCTGGCGTATGCAGCTCAGCGACTTGGCTCTTGCACTCGCTAGTCGGCCGTTGCCTCAAGGGCGGCGCACTCACCGCCCCTGAGCAATTTCGGACATACACCAGACCAATTCAGGCTTAACGCGATGAACCAGCCGGAGGATTCGGGCGAGCATAGGCGAGAACCCGACCGTGGTGGTGAGCACCAGGATTCTTGATCAGGGTCGGACAGACCTCGAAGCTAGGCTCACCAATGCGCCAGGTGTCGTGCTCATTCAACCTGGGCCTGAAAGTGCATGCCACTCGAAGTGACGTGGCTCCCAATTAGCTCCTGCTGGAGGTCGATGACTTCATTGCTAATGGTTTGGTCCGCAGTTGCGGTCGGCTGGGGATCATTTGTATCCACTGGCCTCAAAACGACTTCTTTCTCCTCCTGATTGGGAGACTCACGAATGGGATCGCACCCAGTTGATTCAGTTTCATCAGTACGGAAGCGAATCTAACGGCGACCTTCTGCTGATTTTTGCCGCGCCCGCCAAAGAACTCACACAGTGGGCAGGAATACCTCGGAAGGGCTGGCACATACGTATGCTATTCCAGCGTTTCGTTACCGAGAGCAGGTTGAATGAACTCAAAGACTTCTGGAACACTGCAGCATCACCGAATATCGCGGCAGGCGAGAAGTTTGTTCTAGGGCCGACGGCAATCACTGTCGCTCTCTCTAGTGATGCGGTCCTGCAGGATGGCAAGATTGTTCTGGAGTACTCGCCGGCCATCGACTTTGATGCTGAGCCACATGACAATCTGAAGGAACTCGCCAAGCGAGTCCGGCCAAGCGTCGATG